>NZ_CP147017.1:0-1042500 GCF_037126295.1 Bernardetia sp. Wsw4-3y2
ATGGGTACTTTGCGTATCTTGGAAGCTGTTCGTATTCTAAATTTGACAGAAAAAACTCGTATTTATCAAGCCTCAACTTCTGAACTATATGGTTTGGTACAGGAAGTTCCTCAGTCTGAAAAAACGCCTTTTTATCCTCGCTCTCCGTATGCAGTAGCCAAAATGTATGGCTATTGGATTACAGTAAACTATAGAGAAGCCTACGGAATGTATGCTTGTAATGGAATTTTGTTCAACCATGAAAGTCCAATTAGAGGAGAAACTTTTGTAACTCGTAAAATTACTCGTGCAACAGCAAGGATTGCCCTTGGATTACAAGACAAAGTATTTTTAGGAAATCTAAATGCAAAACGAGATTGGGGACACGCAAAAGATTATGTAGAAGCCATGTATTTGATTTTGCAACAAGATAAAGCTGAAGATTTTGTAATTGCAACAGGAATCACAACCACAGTAAGAGATTTTTGTAGATTAGCCTTTGCAGAACTTGGTATTGAACTAGAATTTGTAGGCGAAAACGAAGAAGAAAAAGGAATTGTAAAATCGTGTTCGAATCCAGACTATCAAGTGCAAGTAGGAACAGAAGTAATTGCTGTCGATTCTCGTTATTTCCGTCCAACCGAAGTAGATTTACTCATTGGAGACCCTACAAAAGCACAACAAAAACTAGGTTGGAAACCAAAATACAATTTGCAACAACTTGTTACAGATATGATTTTGTCAGATGTTGCCTTATTTAAGAAAGATAAATATCTACAAGAAGGTGGACATAGAATTATGAATTACTATGAATAGTCAGTTATCAGTGAGTAGTTACCAGTAATCAGTTAAATACAGAATGAAATTTTATTAAGTCATATTACTTAGTAATTCGTAATTCTTTTGCCGTTGTTGGTGTCCCCACCAACGAACAAACCAATAAAAAAATGAAAATATACATTGCAGGACATCGTGGAATGGTCGGTTCGGCTATCAAAAAAGAGCTTGAAAAACAAGGGTATTCAAATTTTATAGAACGTACTTCAAAACAACTTGACCTTCGAAACCAACAAGCTGTAAACGATTTTTTTGAAGCTGAAAAGCCTGAGTGGGTGTTTTTGGCAGCAGCTAAAGTAGGTGGAATTTGGGCAAATAATACCTATAGAGGCGAGTTTATTTATGATAATTTGATGATAGAAGCAAATATCATTGAAGCAGCACGAAAAACAAATGTCAAAAAACTGATGTTTTTGGGTTCTTCGTGTATTTATCCAAAATTAGCTCCTCAGCCTCTCAAAGAAGAGTATCTTTTGACAGGACTTTTAGAGGCAACAAATGAACCTTATGCCATTGCCAAAATTGCAGGAATAAAACTCTGTGAAGCATACAGAAGTCAGTATGATTGCAATTTTATTTCGGTTATGCCTACTAATTTATTTGGAGAAGGTGATAATTATGATTTGATGAACTCTCATGTTTTACCTGCTCTTATCCGAAAATTTCATTTAGGAAAATGTTTGGAGCAAAATAACTGGGAAGGAATTAGAAATAATTTACGTCATTTTTTGGTAGAAGGAAAAGATATGAGTGAGCTTCCTGAAAATGACATTTTTGAAGTTTTGAATAAATATGGCATTCGTAAATCAAAAGACGGAAAAGAAATTGAGGTTGAAGTTTGGGGAACAGGTTCTCCAAAACGAGAATTTCTTCACGCTGATGATTTGGCAGAAGCCTGTGTTTATTTGATGCACAATTATGACGACCCAAGTCTTGTAAATATTGGAACTGGTGAGGATTTGAGTATCAAAGATTTGGCTTTGCTGGTAAAGAAAATCGTAAATTTTGAAGGAGAATTAGTTTTTGATACTTCAAAACCTGACGGAACACCAAGAAAATTAATGAGTGTGGATAAACTCAATGGTTTGGGCTGGAAACACAAAATTTCTTTAGAAGAAGGAATTAATAAAGTTTATAAAAATGTTTTAGCTGATATAAAAGTGTAAATTAATTGATTTTGTCAGAATACAAAAGATGTATTCTGACAAAATTAGATTTAAAATAGTTAGTTCCCCTTTCTTATTTTTTCTACATTCTTGTTCATTTTATGTCTGACTATTTTTTGAAAAATAAATTTCTTAAAGAAACCTAAGTTTTGTTGATGTTTTTTGTAAAACTCATCAGGCGTGTCGAATAAACCAAAATCTTGATTAATTCCCTTATCTTGAATGTAAGTGTGATTTAAATTCCATTCAATTTCTGGGTTCTCAAAATTATCTGTATAAGCTCCATATCCACAAAAAGTAGTTTTGCAGGTTGCATTTTCCTTTTGTAACTGAGACAAATATTCTTTGTCTAAAATCACTCCTTCCAAAAAATACCAATTATCATTTACATAGACTTCTACCCAACTATGTAAAATATTTTTTGGCGATAATTGATACCAAATTCCTGTAATTGCTCCTTTTTGTAATGCTTTATCAATTGTAAAACCGTGAATTCTGTTTGGGATTTTACACGCTCTAAGTAAAGCCATAAGTAAAGTTGCCTTTGTATTGCATTGTCCATAACCCTCTTTCAAAATCTGTGAAGCCGAAATATCATCAGCTTTATTGTAACCAAATTTAATTTCATCACGAACATAATTATAAATAGATTTGACTTGATTGATAGAATTTATCTTTAGCCAATTTCTTTCTTTAACTAAATTCTGAATGTTTTTGGCTGAGTAATTTAAAATAGCTGTTTCTTTGAGATAATTTTCTGAGAGATTTAAAGAATGAGATATTTCAATTTCTTTTATGTTAGTATCCATAGCTTTAGAATTGTAATTTTATAAAAATTGAGAGAACAGAAATAAAACCTATTCTCTTTGTTTATCCTTACAAAATTGCAGTATATCTTGACGCTAAAATTGTATAAACTGGCTAAGTTTTATTTTGCTTTTAATTGATTTGAAAATAATTTGAAAAATTTAGGTGTGACACCAAAGGTTTCATTGAAAGTTCGTGTATAATGTGAACTATCCGTAAAACCAAAAGTATGGGCTGTTTCAGTAATTGAATGAGAAGAAAGGTAAGGAAGTGAAAAAATAAGTTTGTTCCAAAGCTGGTATCTCCTAAAATTCAATCTTGTTTTCTCTTTGAATAAATGCAAAAAACGAGTAGAAGAGAGCGCACAAAAATCAGCCATTTGTTCCATTGAAAGGATTTTCTCAAAATTTTTATCCATAAAGTCAATTGCTTTTTTTATTCTGTCATCTTCCAAATGGTTATTATTTTCACAATTGCATTGATATTCTAATAAACTCTTTTTTATTTCTTTACAAAAATTATCAAATGTAATTTGCTCATCTTCATAGTTTTTCAAAATTTTAAATAAGCTATTTCGTAGATTTTCTGACAAAAAACTAACTTTAGATGTATCATACTTTATATAAAATTGATGTCCTAAACAGCTCAATGGATTTATTAAAATAATAAGCTGTTTTTCTGAATTACTAATTTGATGTTTCACTCTTGAAGGAATAAAAAAATTGGTTTGTTCGTAAGTCTTTTGCTCTGTTTTCAAAATTATCTCATCATGAATCGACAAACTGATTTGTAGAGCATAATGACGATGCAATTTATTGTCATTCAATTTTCCATAAAAAAGACCAAACTGTTTTTCAAAATAAAATTTATTATTCATAGTATTACAAAACTATATTTCAATGAAAATACAATCTGAATAAGCTGTTTTTATTCCTTTTTCAGTATCAAATTCTAGTTTTTGGAGTTTTTCAAAATCAAAGTGTTGTAAATAATCTTCAATAATAGGCTGAATAAAATCAATTTCAGATTTTAGTTTTTGATGATTTCCTTCTTTTTCACATAAAATTAAAAACAAACGGTTTTGTAAATGAAATCGTTTTTGTTTCGACTGATTTTCATAAAGCCATTTCAGTAAATCAGTTGGATTTTCTTTAGCAAATTCTATAGTTTGATTGTATTTTTTTGGAAAAACGCTTGTTTTATGGTCGAAAGCAATTTCATCAATCCAAAAATCTATATAGTGATGATAAGGATCTGAATGAGGTTTTACATTTGGATAGTTGCAAAAAATATATTCAATTCCCTTTGCAGACCAGAAATTATACCAGCGATTAAGCGCATAAATACGCAAATCATCAAAATTTGACTCTGTGTAAAATTTATCTTTGATTTGATTTTCTAAAGTTTGGAAATGTCTTACTTTGTAAATAAAATTAGTTTGCTTATCCCAAATATTATTTTGTTTTCTGCCCCAATTTTCTATAAATGGATAACATTTTTTGAGTTGAGTTTGTAAGCGTTTCAAATGCAATTCCATAAAGTAGAGATAGTTTTAGTGATTTTGATTTGGAACTATTTTTTTATCAAAAGAAGGCAAATGAAGACTAAAAGTAGTTTTATCTCTAGTTGATTCTAACAAAATTACAGAGCCATGTAGTTTGTAAGCAGCCAGTTGTGTAGTATAAAGTTCTGTTCCTGTCGATTCATCAAGATTAGCTACTTTGTGAAACAAATTAAAAATCAGATGATAATTAGATGTTGGAATTTCTATTCCATTGTAAGTAATAATAATTTCTAAATCAGTTGATTTTTGAAAAATTTGTAGTTGAATATATGATTTTTTATTTTCTTTACTATCTATATGTTTAATTGAAAACTCAAACAAGTTTTTTAAGATTGTTTTGAAAATGGCTATATCGGTATAAAATTTAACTTCTTTTGTTTCAGATTCTATAATAAATTCTGTTTTTGAGTAATTAGAAAGAAAGCCTAATGTTTTATAGACCCGTTCGATTTCATATATAATATTAAACTCAGCAGGTTGAGCAACTTCATTTTTGAGCATATTTATATATAAGAGATTCTCCAAAATATTATTCATTTCAGAAGAAGTCTTTCCTATTCTTTGTAAATATTCTATAGCTACTGGGTCTTTTACTTCTAAATTGGCAACTTGACACAAACCTAAAAGTCGTACAATAGAACCTTTCAAATCATGAGAAGCTCTATATACAAACTGATCTAGTTCAGAGTGAGTAGCTAAAAGTTGTGAATAGGCATTTCTGACATCTGTAGTACGTTGATCTATCTTTTTTTCAAGTTTTTTATTTTGAATAGAAATCAATCTTTTAGCATTTTCTAACTCTGTCGAATGCTTAATTACCTCTTCATTTATCAGCGATAATTTATTGTGTAACCTATCACTAATTTTTGTCAGAAATTTCATATCAGCTAACATATCAGCATAATCTAAAGCAAGATGTGCATAAGCTGTTTTCCACTCTTCAGAAGTTAATTCTTTATTGAGAAGTAATTGGGCTTGCTCTGCAATATGTTGCTCTTTTTCAAACATTAGGATAAGAATATTTCTTTAGACGCTATTAAAATAATACATTTATTTTAAAACATAAATTTTGAAATAAAAAGCTGTGTATGTTTTAACCTAAAGATATAAAAAAATAGCTTTATTTTACGAATATTTTTCTATTCAGATTACAGATTTTATCTCATCGCATCAGCAGCTTCGGTAGTTGCTCCACGCCAAGCAGGAAAAAGAGTTGCAGCCAAATAAGGCACAACAGAAAGCGAAAAAATACTTAAAATATCTCCCAAACTAACAAAAGGTTGCAAATCATAAGCAGGATAAAGCACTGACCAGCCCACCAAAAAAGGCTTCAAAATAGGGGAATTAAAAACAAAAACATGAATATAAGCTAAAATAATTCCTACTAAAGTCGCTGTAACTGACAAAATCATGCCTTCAGTAAGTTTCAAAAACAAAACATCATTGATTTGCCAGCCGATAGCCTTCAAAATACCTAGTTCTTTTTTTTCATTGCTACTTAGTCCTGAAGCTCGTTCCCACATTAAGAGCAAAAAAGCCAAAACAGAAAGCAAAGAGCCATAAATAAAAATTCCTCCTCGCCAGCTAAAAAGTGTTTGATAAGTAGAAGAAAGTTGAGCCAATGTAACGACACGTAAAGATGGAAAACGAGCATCTATTTTTTTTCCAATATTCTCTATTTCTTCTGGATTATAAATTTCGACAGCAATATCTGTACAAAGAGAATCTTTTAGTCCTATTATTTTTTGAGTTTCTTTTATGGGTAAAATAATCAAATCTTTAGTCAGTAAATCTGATTTTGCTCCAAAAGTACCTACAATTTCATAACTCACTTTTTTTCCATTGGCATCATTCAAGGAAAGAAAATCGCCTAATTGAAGTTGGCGAGTTTCCAAAATCCCTGTGCCTACTAAAACGCCATTTTGGAATATATTTTTATCTATACTTTTGACTTTGCTTTTCAGATTATTTCCAATTTCATTTTTAATATTAGAATTGAAATCTAAAAAACCTATTTCTTCATTTGGAAAATCACTTCCCATAACTGTCAAGACTGCGCCTGTTGCATCATCAAAGAAATATCCCCAATATCTTGGAAAAACTCTTTTGACTCCTCTAATTTTTGAAATAGAATCTTGCAAATCTACTGACATCGGAACAAGCCGTCCACCTTGCAACTGCTGTACCCATAAAGGAGGCAAATCTTGTAAAGTCTGTGAGGTTTCAGTTTTCAGACTACTTGTAAAAAAAACTACTGAAGCATAAAAACCTACTACCAAAGCATAAATAACAATTAAGGCAATTTGTTTTTTCCAGCTTCGAAGCAAAGACAAAACAGCATAGTTTAGGATATTCATATTTACTCAATTACGGATTACGGATTACAAAAAATTACAAATCAATGATTTAAAAAATCGTAATTCGTAATTTTTAATCCGTAATTAATTTTCATTTCTGTTGTTTCAAAATCACTTCTGCTTGCTGTTCACTTACCCAACCAACAATTTTACGAATAATCTTTCCTTCTTCATCTATAAAAAAATTAGTTGGCAGCTCTTCTACTTTATACAAATCTGAAATTTTTCCATCTGCATCGATAAGCATTGGAAAAGTAGCTCCAAATTGTTCTTTAAATTTTTCAGAGGCTTCCTTGGGTTGTTTTACATTGATTGCCAAAATTTCTAAGCCTTCTTTTTGAAGTTTCTGGTAATAATCTTGTGTTTCTGGAAACTCCTGTTTACAAGTTGGACACCAATCAGCCCAAAAATAAAGCATCACTACTTTACCATTTTTAGTGTGTTTTTCTATTGTTTGAGAGTTTCCTTCTACATCTGTTGTTACAAAACTTGGTGCAGGCTCACCTTTATCAAATGGTGTTTTTTCAGCACACGAAAACAGAAAAGTAGATAACAATAAGAGTATAAGTAGTTTATTCATTTTTTATTTATTTAATAATACTAAGAACTAAGAAGTCTAAAGCAACAAGGCAAACTAAAGTTTGCTCTTTATTTCTGTAATTACAAAGTTAGGTTTTAATACGCTTTACAACAAAAAAAACAAACCTTATAAAAGTTTAAAAAGCTTTTATAAGGTTTGAGGATTAAATAAACTACTATTTTCAAACATTTAATTAACTGGTAATC
The DNA here is from genome assembly GCF_037126295.1 of Bernardetia sp. Wsw4-3y2. NCBI lineage: Bacteria > Pseudomonadati > Bacteroidota > Cytophagia > Cytophagales > Bernardetiaceae > Bernardetia > Bernardetia sp. Wsw4-3y2. The sequence goes on from NZ_CP147017.1 coordinate 7,497, forward strand.
AATAAATTAAATTCGTAATTATTCTTAAGGTTTGTTACTACACCCTTTGAGTTATTTTATTTTAAAGCAATTTCTTTTCTTTTAAGATTATCAAATTCCTTAGTACGTTTTTGCATCCACTCTTTCAGATTAGCGTCACGTTTAGCAATAATTTCCTCTTGTGTTTTATCATAACCATAAACATCTTTTGCAAAATGAACTCTTCCATCATCATCTACCCAAGTAGTCCAATAAACAATATGAACTACCCATTGTCTATCTAAATATACATTTGTTGTATTGCCACTATACATCGTTTCATGTATTTTTTCAGGTGTCCATTTTTCAGCTTTTTCTTTAAGTAAATAATTAGCTAATTTTTCAGGCTCAAAAAGACGAATACATCCATGACTCAAGGCTCTGTTTGCTTCTCCAAAACGAGTAGAAGGTGTATCGTGCATATATACATTGTTTGCATTTGGAAAAATAAATTTTACTCTTCCTAGTGCATTTCCTGCTCCTGAATTTTGAACAATAGAATAATTCCCCATGTTTCTTACATTACTCCAGTTTACTGAACTTGGACTAATTTCTTTTACTCCACTGCTTGTACGTTGGTATATACTAAAATTATTTCTTGTAAAATAACTTCCTCCACGACGAAGTTTTGGTAACATCTCATTTGTCATAATACTTACAGGAACATGCCATTTGGGACTCAAAACAATATATTTCATAGTATCCATAAACAAAGGAGTTTCATGGAAAGATTGTCCTACCATTACTTTAGTTTCGAAATTACGTTTCCCATAATCATACAAACGCATCCAATAAGAAGGAACATTGACAATTATATAATTATCTCCCAACGAATCACTCAACCATCTTAAACGCTCCATATTGAGTTCGATTTGTAATAATCGTTCCTCTGCTGAGGTAGCCATTTCTCTGAGTAAATTCATTCCTACTACTCCATCTCTTTCTAAAGTATGACGTTCTTGAAAATTCTTTACAGCTTCACGAAGTTTGTCATCATAGATTTGTGAAGTATCTGCAACTTGATTCTCAGAAAGTTTCAAATCTCCTGTTTTACTCAAAATATTTCTAATTGTAGGCACAAGTACATGATGATTAAATTCTTCTGTACTATCTATTTTTAATTTTTGATAATCTTCCAAATTAATTTTTTCCCATCCTCCTTCTTTTACTATTTTTTTATATTCTTCTCTAGCATTTTTGAGTTTATCATAAAGTTCATATTGAGGCTCTGCTTTTTTGATAATATCATCAATAGTATTGTTTTGGACAGCACTATAAAGTTCATCTACTAAGTCGGCAGGTTCATATTTTTCTACCCACGTATTTACTTCTCCATCTACTTCATTTGGTTTTATTCGTCCTGCATGGGTATGATTAAGATAAGTCAGAGCCATTGCTGTTGTAAAAACATCTAGTTTCATCAGTTTTGGTAAATCATATTCTCCTTCTGTTCCCAACAGTGAGTTTTGTATTTTGTCTATATCAGCAAGCGAATAGGCATCTTCATTCAATCCTTCTGAACCTGCATTTTTGAGATAACCCATTAAGGATTGTGTATGAGGTAAAACTGTTGTGGCAGAATACCAAGCAGGTTGAAAATTATTTTTTTGATAAAATAAGTAAATTTGTTCTTGTAAAAATTGTCTAGCAAAAGAATCAGGAAAATAAAGTTGACTTTGTTTAGCATTTACTAATTGCTTTACCCAAATTTGAGCTTCTTCTGCATCAATTTCTGTTTCTGGAATTAGATAAGCAATATCAATTTCTTCTGTGCTATGTCCAAATTTGTCTCGCTTACAAGAAGAAAAGAAGAGTAAAGAAATAATGAATAAAAAAGCATAGTTATGGCTTTTTTTATAAAATAAAGCGTAGTTCATAGAAAATAAGGTTGAAAAATTACTAGATAAAAAAATGAGAATTTGCATAGGCTGCAAAATCCGTACCTATATATACGGTTTTGTGAGCAAAAAGTTTTAGAAGAAAATAAATCAAAGGTAATCTAATGTATACATTTCAATATTAATTAACTATTCTTATCGTAATGGTTTTGTAATAGTCTATTCATTGTTTTGTATTTTTGTGAAAAATTACTTTTACTTATTTGTTTTATATAGAATTGGTTATGTTAAAGAATTATCGTCTTTCTTTTTGGTTACGTCTTTGGATATTTTGGTTGCTTTATTTTGCCCTTCATCGTACTGTATTTTTTATTTATAATCACTCTGTTTTTGATGAATATCCATTTTCAGAGCAGTTACAAGCATTTTGGGAAGCTATTCATTTGGATTTTTCTACAGCAGGTTATTTAATTACCATTCCAACACTTCTATTAATTGGATATATTTTTTCTGTAAAATTTATTAATAGGTTTAATTATTTACTAATTATTTTAATAGGAATAATTAATGTTACTGATACATTGCTTTATCATGAATGGGGCTATAAACTCAATGCCTATGCGCTTTCCTTTTTGCTTTATCCTACCCAAATGATGGCATCTATTACTACTTCACAGCTACTGCTTTCTATTGTTTTGGAAGTTAGTCTGATTAGTTTTGGCATTTTAATGTATAGATTTATATTAAAATTAGGAGTAGATACACCAAAACAGTTTGAAAAATTTAATTTCAATAAGAGCATCATGTATTCAGTAGGTTATGGAATGGTTTGGCTTTTGGTGGCAGCACTTACGTTTTTGGCTATTCGTGGAAGTTTGGGACTTGCACCTATCAATCAAAGTTCGGCTTATTATTCTGTTCATGCTCCTCTCAATCATCTTGCTACCAACACTTCTTGGAATTTATTATTCAATATTTTGAAAAGTAATAAAGCCAGCAAACAAGCAGGAATTACTTATTTTGATGAAAAAACGATTCAAGAAAATTTAAAAGAAATTTATAAATCAAATCCGAAAGAACAAGAAAAAATTCTTCGTTATACTCGTCCTAATGTAGTTTTGGTAATCTTAGAAAGTTATACTTCTGATGTCGTTGAAACACTGGGAGGAGAAAAAGGAATTGCACCTCATTTTTCTAAATTGACCCAAGAAGGGATATTATTTGATAGTATTTATTCTACTGCTGACCGAACTGATAAAGGTGTAGTAGGAGTTTTGAGTGGCTATCCTGCTCAAAAACTTTCTTCTATTATCAAAGAACCACAAAAATTTGAAAAACTTCCTGCTTTACCTTCTGTTTTTAAAGAAAAAGGATATTCTACTTCTGTTTATTATGGGGGAGAATCGGAGTACGCCAACTTTAAAGCATACTGGCATCAGGCAGGTTTTGATAAAATTATTGATGAGAATGAGTTTGAAGAAAAAGATAAAAACTCTAAATGGGGGGCACATGACCATGTTGTCTTTGAAAAAGTAATCAAAGATTTGAATACTCAAAAAGCTCCTTTTTTTACAACTGTCTTGACTTTAAGCTGCCATGAGCCTTTCGAAACACCTATAGATACTCCTTATGATGAAATTGCCAAAACAGAAACAGACAAAGATAAAAAAGAGGCTAATTTATTTAGAAAAGCTGCCTATTATGCCGATTGGAGTGTAAATAAGTTTATGGAAGCAGCAAAAAAACAACCTTGGTATGACCAAACTTTATTTGTTTTTGTTGCAGACCACGGACACCGACTTCCAAAAATGTATAAAGATACTCACCGAAGTGAAAAATACAGAATTCCATTGCTTTTCTATGGAAATGCTATTTCAGAAGAGTTTTTAGCTACAAGAAATTCAAGGATAGGTTCTCAAACTGATATTGCTACTACCCTTCTAGGACAATTAGGAGTAGAAACTTCACAGTTTGAATGGGGAAAAGATTTATTAAACCCATCTTCAAAGCAGTTTGCTTTTTATTGTTATGATGAGGGAATGACTTGGATTACTCCAAATGGGTCATTGCGTTATGTAGAAACTACAAAAGATGCACAAATAATAACTAAAACAGAAGGCATAAATAAAAATGTACTTTTAGAAGAATTACCCTTTGCTAAAAGTTATTTGCAAGCTCTTTTGGAAGATTATGCAGAAAAATAAACTGATTAGTATGTCATTTTTGTTAAATATCTTTTCTCAAATATCTTAAAAATCTGTACCTTTGCAAGCTATGAAGAAACCGTATTTAGTTGGCATTACAGGAGGAAGTGGTTCTGGGAAAACCTACTTTTTGAGTCGTTTAATGAAAAGCATCAATCCAAATGATGTATGCTTGATTTCACAAGACAATTATTATCGCCCTAGAGAAGAACAACCTATAGATGAAAATGGAGTGTCTAATTTTGACACCCCACAATCTATTGACCACCAACAGTTTAGCAAAGACATTGCAGAACTTTGTGCAGGCAAAACTGTCTATAAAGAAGAATATACGTTCAATAATCCAAACATAGTACCGAAACAATTAGTATTTGAACCCAAGCCAATTATCATTGTAGAGGGACTTTTTGTATTCTATCACAAAACAATTTCTGATTTATTAGATTTGAAATTGTTTGTAGAAGCAACTGACCCAGTAAAGATAAAAAGGCGTATTATGAGAGATAATAAAGAACGTGGTTATGATTTAGAAGATGTTCTTTATAGATATGTGATGCATGTTTCGCCTGCTTACGAACGTTATGTCCGTCCATACAAAGAAAATACAGATATTATTGTTCCTAATAATCATACTTGCGATATTGCACTTGAAGTAGTAATTAATCATCTTAAAAAGAAATTACATATTCCTTCAAAATCTCAATCAATTATAAAAACAAAATCTCAAATCAAGTAATTTTAAATTAAATGGCAGACAAATTTGCAGTTATCGGACTTGGACATTTTGGCTATGCAGTAGCACGAAATCTAGCAGCAAGAGGTGCAGAAGTGCTTGCCATTGATAGAGATATTGAACGGGTAGAATCCATAAAAGATGATGTAGCTTATGCTGTGGCACTTGATGCAACAGATATAAAAGCACTTAGTTCTCAAAATGTAGCTGATATGGATGCTGTTTTGGTAGCCATTGGAGAAAATATAGAAGGTCTTTTACTTACAACCGTTCAGCTTTTAGAACTAAATGTAAAACGAATTATTGCTCGTGCTATGGCAGACCAGCAGCGTTTGATTTTGGAAAAGCTAGGTGTAAAGGAAATTCTTTCTCCAGAAGATGAAGTAGGAAAGCTCGTTGCTGAAAAGTTATTAAATCCAAACATGAAGGCTTTTTTGCCTTTACCTGATAATTTTTCCATTGTAGAAATACAAGCACCTAGAAGAATTGTAAATAGAAAAATAGGTCAAGTTCGCTTCAAAGATAACTATGCATTAGACCTTATTACAATCAAACGAGTGTATGAAGAATACCACGACGGAAGAAAGTTTTTTGCCGAACATCTTATCAATAGACCAACAAATGACATTGCCATAGAACAATCTGACGTTTTGATTGTTCTAGGAAAATCAAATGATGTAGAGAAATTTGTAGAACTAAACCGATAAATCAGCGACCAGTTACTAGTAAATAGTTATCAGTTAATTTCAAATTCAATGCTATTAAAATTTACTTGTATCTGTGTTACTTCTGTACTTAAAGCTATATTTAATTATCGTAATTCGTAATTATTCCAAAATGAAATTATTTTTTTCTCTCCTTGCTCTTGCCTTATTACTTCAAAGTTGTGATGCCTTTACAGACAAACGAGCTGTTACAAAAGAAGAGTTTTATGAAATGAAAGATAATGTAACCATCACAAAAGTAACAGAAGGACAAATACTAGAAAGTGCAACTCCGAAAGCGCAACAGATTTATAAAAAAATAGAAGATAAGAAATCACAAATAGTACAGTTTTTAGAAGTAAATAAAGAAGGAAAACAGAAAGAATTATATCAGCTTTTAGAGTTAGACAGCACAGAAATAGAGGTTATTGAAAAAATAACTTACTATAAAGAAATTTCTGCAATAGAATACGACAAAGAAAAACAGATTTTTGAAGCCTATCAAAATATCACAGATACTACACTCTACCAAGAAAACTTACAACTCCTTCACGGAAAAGAAAAAATACTTTATAATTACCCAAGTTTTAATTCTATGGAAAATAAATTTGAAGGGATATGGAGTATTGTGCTAAGTCAAAAAGCAATTATTCGTTCTTTTAAAAAGAAAAAATAGTTCGATGTCGCTCGTGGGGACACGAGCAACAGAAAAATAAAATCTTACTTGTATGGGTAAATCTAACCATTGCTTGTGTCCCCACAAGCAATACCAAAATAACAAGCTATGAAAACTAACAATTCAGAGATAAAATTAGATACTATCGAAGAAGCAATTGCTGACCTAAAAGCTGGCAAATTTGTAATCGTAGTAGATGATGAAGATAGAGAAAATGAAGGCGATTTTATTTGTGCTGCCGAATGTATCACACCTGAAATGGTCAATTTTGTTTTAAAAGAAGCTCGTGGAGTTCTTTGTATGGCACTTACACAAGAGCGTTGTGATGAACTTGGAATTAATTTGATGGTTGGTAAAAATACTGACCCAAAACAAACAGCATTTACTGTTACAGTTGATTTATTAGGACACGGCTGTACAACAGGCGTTTCGACACACGACAGAGCAGCAACCATAAAAGCTATCACAGACCCAAACATGAAACCCGAAGATTTCGGCAGACCTGGGCATATTAATCCTCTCAAAGCTAGAGAAGGTGGTGTTTTGCGTCGTGCAGGGCATACGGAAGCTGCTGTGGATTTGGCAAAATTAGCAGGCTTTAAGCCCATTGGTGTTTTGATAGAAGTAATGGATGATGATGGCTCAATGGCTCGCCTTCCTAAACTTAGAGAAGTTGCTGATAAATTTGATATGAAACTCATCACTATCAAAGATTTGATTGAGTATCGTCTTGCAAATGATTCACTTATAGACAAAGAAGTTGATGTCAAAATGCCTACTAAATGGGGCGATTTTCAGCTTCACGCCTATACTCAAAAAGACACAGGCGATACACACTTGGCACTTGTAAAAGGAGAATGGGAAAAAGATGAACCTGTTTTGGTTCGGGTTCACTCTTCATGTGTAACTGGCGATATTTTGGGTTCTTTACGCTGTGATTGTGGCGACCAACTCCAACAAGCCATGAAATTTGTAGAACAAGAAGGCAAAGGAGTTGTTTTGTATATGAATCAAGAAGGGCGAGGAATCGGACTTGTAAACAAACTCAAAGCCTATAAACTACAAGAACAAGGTTATGATACCGTAGAAGCAAATGAGAAGCTCGGCTTCAAAATGGATGCTAGAGATTACGGAGTAGGAGCGCAAATTTTGAGAGATTTAGGAGTAAGCAAAATAAAACTAATCTCTAATAATCCTAAAAAACGTGTAGGTCTTATTGGTTATGGATTAGAAATAGTCGAAAATGTAGCCATTGAAATAAAAGCTAATCCTCACAATGAAAAATATCTTACTACAAAAAGAGATAAATTAGGACATACTATTTTGAAGGGGAAGTAAGCATTTAATTACGAATTACATTTTATCATAACTAGTTTTTATGATTTATGATTTTACTTTTAGATATAATATTTTATTCGCTATATGTAGTAACAAATATTTGGCTTTATATAATAAGCAAATTCTTGTTAAGTATTTTAAATATTAAGATAGTAAAGAGGGTATATGGAAAGAACCATAAAGCAGCCGTTGAGATGGCAACTCCAAGTTTTGAACAAACAATTACTTCTAGTGAAAGACCTATGAGTGGAGTAATTATTATGATGAATCTAATTATCCTAAATTTATTTCTTTCATTATTTTCTTTTGAAATAGGTCACATGTTGCTTGTATTGTATATTCTTTTAGTTGTTCCTAGTTATTATTTTATGAAGTTATACACAAAAAATAATAGACATAAACGTGCAATAGAGAAATTTAACAGTTATATTCTGATACAGAAAATCTCTTTATTTATATTCTCGTCTATTTTATTTTGGTCATTATGTGGAATGACTTTCTATTCTATTATTTTAATTTAAAATTTTCTAATCGTAATTTTTAATTCGTAATCAAAAAAATGCAACTCCTAAAAACCACTCGCACAAACTTTTTAAATCTATTGAATGAATTTTCATTAGAGCAAATCAATCAAATTCCAGAAGGATTTTCTAATAATCTAGTTTGGAATTTTGGACATCTTGTCGTTACACAGCAGCTTTTGTGTTACAAACTTTCTGGAAATGAAATGTATATTAGTGATGAACTCATTAATAAATACAGAAAAGGCTCAAAACCAGAAGCTGATGCCAGTCAAGCAGAAGTAGATGAACTCAAAAAACTAGCTTTCGATTTAATTGATAAATTTGAGAAAGATTATTCAGAAAGTAAATCTATGTTTGATTCTTATTCTGAATATCCAACAAGTTATAATTATACTTTGAAAAGTATTGAAGATGCAATAAATTTTAATAATACACATGAAGGTGTGCATTATGGTTATGCGTTGGCTTTGAGGAAGGCTATCAAATAATTCAAGTTACGTAATCAGTAAATCAAGTATTATAAAACTGGTTTAAGTGTTCTTGCTTAAACCAGTTTTTATCTTAAAACAATTCTGACTCACTTGCTTCCTCTATCATTTCTTTGGCTGTTTGTTTGCCCAAATAAGAGTCTATTAAATAATGGACAATGTAAAGCGTCGGAGTAAGTAAAATAGCAATAGAAAACTTATAGATATAATTGATTATTCCGACTGAAACAACTTGATTAAAACTCCACTTCGGATTTCCAAAAAAATAAAAAGCGATAAACAAAACTACAAAACTATCAATAAATTGAGAAATAAGTGTAGAGCCTGTTGCACGAAGCCAAAGGTTTTTGTTTCCTGTAAACTTTCGTAGCCATTGAAAAGTTACTACATCAATAATTTGTCCTAATAAAAAAGCTGTTAATGAACCAATAATAATTCCCATGCTTTGTAGAAAAATACGATTAAAAGCCGTATTTATATCCAATGGATTATTAATTTCTACCCAAAAAGCTGCTGGAGAAAGTCCAGTAACTACCCAAATCATAAAAAAAGCATAAGCAATAAAACCAGCTGTAAGGAAAGATATTTTGCGAACTCCCTTTTTACCATAATATTCATTTATAATATCTGTCATCACAAAGACAACAGGCCAAAGCATCACACCAGCTGTCAGATTAAAGTCAAGGGGAGAATCCCAAATAGGTAATTTTATTTGAGCAGGATGAACACCAAGAGTTTTTTCTAATGAAAATATTTTTGTTCCGACTACTTCAGCAATAAGTGCATTTGTCAAAAACAATCCACTCAAGAAGATATATAAATTTTGTTTCTTTTGATTTGTTTCTATTTTTTTCATTTGAGATGATTCAAATTATTCTTTCTGTAATTATTATTCAATCAAAATCTATTCGTTTACAGGAAATGTTTCGCCTTCAATCGCTAAAGCAGAATTGGGAAAAACAGCTTGTGCCTCTTCCAAAACAGGTAATAAATCGTAATAACGAGTAGAGAAATGTCCTAAAATGAGTTTATCTACATTTGCTTCTTTAGCAATCAAAGCAGCTTGCTGACCAGTAGAATGAAAAGTTTGTGCAGCCCGTTTTTCATGTACTTGTGTAAAAGTAGCTTCATGATACAACAAATCTACATTTTGAATAATTTCTATCAAAGGTGAAGAAGGCAAATAAACAGTATCCGAACAAAAAGCATAACTTCGTCTCTTATTTGGTGCATAAGTGTACTCTTCATTTTTCAAAATTTGATTATTATACTCAAAACTTTCTCCCTTTTTAAGAGCAATTCTTCCAGCAACAGGCAAATCAGTTGGAATTTTTTCTTTGATTAGATTTTTATCTTTTTCTTTTTCTCTAAATAAAAAACCACAACACGGAATTCTATGCAATAAAGGAATTGTATGAACTCTTACTTTTTCGTCTTCAAATAAAAATACAGATTCTTCTTGATTCGTTTCCACAAAATGAAGCGAATAATTAAGAACTGCATAAGAATATTTGAGCTGCAAAATAATTATTTCTTGTAAACCTTTGGGTGCACACAAATAGAGAGGTTCGGTTCTTCCACGCAAATTCATGGTGTTTAGAAGTCCCATAAGTCCTAAATAATGGTCGCCATGAAGATGACTTATAAAAATGGCATGTATTTTATTAATTTTTATTTTATTTCTAAATAACTGTATTTGTGCACCTTCTCCACAGTCAATCATATAATATCTATGATTGATACACAAAACCTGAGAAGTAGGAAAACGTCCGTGTGCAGGAATAGCAGCATTTGCACCTAATATAGTAAGTTCAAAAATCACGATAATAAAAATTCGTTATGAACAATAAAAAAAGTAAAAAGTAAATATAGAGGGTAAAATACAAATAAAAACCTAAATTTAGGTTCACTAAATTATTTTTCAACAAAAATTATATCTTAATTTGGAATTCGTCTTTGTAAATTGAAATTTGTTTAATAATCTTGTATCAAAATCACCTCATTTATTCTATTTCCCAAACCATTATCAAGTTCTGATTACTTGCTAATGATTTTTACCTTATATATTTCACCTAAAAATCCTGCTTTTATGTTATTAAATAATTACACCTCTCAAGAAAGCTTAATTTCTATCGAAGAACCATCTTCTTTTTCTAATCAAGCTTCTTCAACTACTTGGAATGTGAAAAATCTAGATGATGACGACGATACTACATTTAATTTAGAGGATGATTTTTCAGACCTTGATTTAGATCCAGATTTTGACGAATTTGATACTGATTTCGATGAATATGATGATTATATTTCAGAAGATGATGAGTTTTAATAATTGATAAAAATTTAGCTTTTTGTAGTTATATTCTCTTGATTCAAAAATTATTAATCTTCTTAGTAAACGCTAAGAAGATTTTTTTATTAATTGAATTATGATGAATCTATTTGTTAAAAGACAAGGTGGTTAGTATCTTTACATATTATAACATTATTTTAATCAAGAAGATATTTTTGGGGATTGATTGCTAATAATTTATTTGAAAACAAAATAATAAACTGATTTACTTTTAAAATTTAAAAAAAATGAATAAAAAATACCTATTAACTGGAGTAACAGTCCTAGGAATTAGTACAGGTATTTTTGGATACTTTCAACTAAATACTACTTCTGTTGATTTATCACAAAAACAAGAATCAAGTATAAATATAAAAGACTGGAAAGAAAAGCAAGCTGCAAAAAAAGCTGCTATACGTAACAGAGAGGGATATGTAAAGACAATGGAAATCTCGGGTTACTTAAAATATATGAATGATATTCGTACCAAGGAAGGAGAAAAACATCCTAACTATAAAATAGGGTATCGTCAATTAGCTTTAGAAAGTAGCCTAGAAGCTACTCGTAATGCTCGTACTGAAGAAGAGTTTGTATTTGATGAGCGAGGTCCTGGTAACGTAGCTGGACGTACTCGTTGTATTGTTGTGGACGTACGAGATACTTCTAATAATACTTGGTTTATAGGTACTGCTGGTGGTGGTATTTGGAAAACTACCGACGGAGGAAACACTTGGACAGACAAATCAGGAAATATGTCTCACTTAGGTATCACTTCCATTGCACAAGCACAATCTAGTCCAAATATTATGTATGCCACCACAGGAGAAACACCTTTTGGTAATGCTGGTATTAATGGTGGAGGTGTTTTTAAATCTACTGATGGAGGAGATACTTGGAATCGTATAAATACTACAGTGCCTCGTATAACCGACTTTTTACATGGAACTCGTGTTATTGTTTCTCCTACTGATCCAAATTTAGTTTTGGTAACCTCTTCTTACAACCCTTTTGAAAGTAAAGGAACTGATCCTGAGGATAGCTTTACATCTAATATATTCCGTTCTACAAATGGAGGAACATCTTGGACAAGTGTCTATAATAACACTCAAAGATTACAACAAATAATTGCAGAACCAGGTAACTTCAATAACATGTATGCTGTCGGTACTGGAGGTGAAGGAGGTCAATTAATTCGTTCTACTGATGCAGGACTTACTTGGCAAGATACTCCAATGACTTCTGTAGCAGAAACTCAAGCAACAGCAAGTGGTGGTGTAGGACGTTCTGAACTAGCTATTTCTCCTACAAACCCAGCTATTATATATGCTTCTGTAGATATTGCAGGTGCTGTATCTCGTCTTTTAGTTTCATCTGATAGAGGTATTTCTTGGAAAATAGTTGAAGAAAATCGTACTCAGAAAAGAGAAGATTATTTACAACAAGGCTTCTATGATAATGCTATTGTCGTAAATCCAACAGATGAGAACACAGTATATTGGGGTGGCGTAGATTTGTGGAAAGCTACAATAAATACAGCAACTACCCGAAAAGTTCGTAAATTCTTGGGTGGAGAGAAAGAAAACTTAGATTTTCTTAGTTTTACAAGTGTTACTGGTTTTGTTGAGTGGGGTGGCAGAGTAGAAATAAAAAATCCTAGTAAGTCTGTAACTGTAGAGTTTCGTTTTGGACCTGGAAAGTCACAGAAAGCACACCGTTTTTTAGCTGCAGGAGGAGGAGCTACTTCAGGTGTTGCAGCTTCTGAATATGTATATCAAGATTATGTAGATGTGCCTTTTGAAGTTTGGGATATAGAAAACAATAGGCAACTTATGTTTTCTTTTCGTGATAATGTAGGAGATGGAGAATTTAGTTTTACGGAAAGAGATGAAGCAAATGATCCAACTTATGTAAATACTCGTGAATATATGTTTGTGCATGCTATTCCTTATGAAACAACTCCTAGTGATAGAATTACAGTAAATGCAGGACATGAAGTAGATCAAATTTATTTCTTATGGCCTTTCTTGACTCCAAACTCTTCATTTTCTCCTACTGCCTCATCTGTTTTGCGTCTTAACTATGGAGATGTTACTTATCAAGATAGCCAAATTACACGTATGACACATGGGCGTGTATCACAAGGAGAAACCCCTGGTCCTGTTAGTGGTGATCAGCTTCATGTAGATCATCATATGTTAACTTTTGCAGGTTCTCGCTTGATTTCTGTTAATGATGGTGGATTGGGGTACTCTGATAATTTCGGAAATTCTTGGAAAGAAATTGACAATAAGGGTACTAATAATGTAACTACTGCACAGTTTTATAGAGCAGACAGACATCCTACACAAGACAAATACTTAGGAGGAACACAAGACAATGGCTCTTTACTCTCAATTAGTCAAGATGGAGATGCTTCAACAGATTATAAAGAGGTATATGGTGGAGATGGAATGGAATGTGTTTGGCATGCAACGAATCCAAATTTAATGCTTGTTTCTTATGTAAACAACGATATTGGTCGTTCTACTGATGGAGGAAATAGTGTATCATTCTCATCAACAGGAATTAGCGATAAAGATGATGACAACGCTCCTTTTGTTACTCGTTTAGGATATTCTCCTGTAGCTCCTGATGTCGTATTTGCAGTAGGAAAAAGTGGTGTGTTCAAATCTACTAATTTTGGACAGACTTGGAAAGCAAAACCTATAGGTGATGAAATTTGGAATTACAATGGTTCTACTACAAATATATTTCCTTCATTATGTGACCAAAATATTGTTTGGGCAGGTAGTGGAATGTCACAAAATCGTACTATGTTCCTTTCAAAAGATGGAGGAGAAACATTTTCTCCAGTACCGAATTCAATAAATATTGGTGTATCTTCTGGCTTTGCAACAAACCCTGAAAATAGAAATGAAGCCTATATGTTATTTGGACAGGCAGGTGTAGGAAAAATATGGCGTACAAAAAATTTAGGGCAATCTTGGGAAGATATTTCTGGATTTGGTCAAAATACAACAAGTAGTAAAGGATTTCCTGATGTAGTACCTTTTTCAATGGTTGTAAAAGGAGATACTCTTTTAGTCGGAACAGAAATTGGTATTATGGCTTCTTATGATGATGCAGCCTCTTGGTCACTTGTTCCTAACTTCCCAGCAGTAGCTGTCTTTAGCCTTGTGGTAAAAGAAAATGATGGGCAACTTGTAATTGGTACGCACGGACGTGGTATTTGGTCTTCTGACATAGGAATCAAATATGATAGAATTACAGGCATTTTAAATCCTACTGATGCAATTAGTCTAAAAGTGTATCCAAATCCTACACAAGACAAAGTACGTTTTGAATTACCTAAAATAACAGGTAATTATGATATTCGTGTTTATACAATCACAGGACAAGAAGTAGTACGTACTTCTAGTAAAGGTGGTGGAAATGTAGAACTGAATATTCAAAAATTTGTAGGTGGTACTTATATTTTGAAAGCTATACATAACAACAAATTATATGTACAAAAAGTAGTATTACAAAAATAGATTATTTTGCTTGATAATAAATTAAAGTTTATCATGGTTATTTTTGTATAACAGCCTTCAAGACTGTTGAATTTGATAAAATACTGTTTTTGATGGTATTTTTAATAAAAATACAAAAAACGCTTTTCTAGTAATAGAGAAGCGTTTTTTTTATCTATTTTACTAAATTATCAAAAATTGAATCTCATAATTCAGATTTTGAAACAAATTAATTCATAAAGTCTTATTTTTGTTCTATACTCAATCAAAATCAGTTTTAGAAGTATATGCTTGAACTGTCAGACACCTCAAAGGTGTCAGTACAGTTAAAAAGTGTCTGACACCTTTGAGGTGTACTGATAAGTAGCTCAATTTTCTAAATCTTAATGAGTTTGAGTATAATTTATTTTATCAGTATTGAAAATATATCTAAACTACCATAAAAAATGAAAATTGCTGTTGTAGGAGCTACTGGACTTGTAGGAACTCAAATGTTACAAGTTTTGAAAAATCGTAAATTTCCTGTTTCTGAGCTTATTGCTGTTGCTTCGGAGCGTTCAGTAGGAAATAAAATTGAATTTGATGGAAAATCATATCGTGTACATAGCATGCAAGAAGCTATCGATGCTGTTCCAGATATTGCTATTTTTTCAGCTGGAGGTTCTGTTTCTTTAGAGTTTGCTCCAAAGTTTGCAGAAAAAGGAACAATTGTAATCGATAATTCTTCGGCTTGGAGAATGAATCCAAACTACAAATTAGTTGTACCAGAAGTAAACTCTCATGAGCTTCACGACCTAAATGAAAATGATAAAATAATTGCCAATCCAAACTGTTCAACAATTCAGATGGTAGTGGCTCTCAATCCATTACATAAGAAATATAAAATTAAGCGTGTAGTTGTTTCTACCTATCAGTCTGTAACTGGAACTGGAAAAGCTGCCGTTGATCAGCTTATGAGCGAACGAAAAGGCGAAACAGGAAATAAAGTATATCCACATCCTATTGATTTAAATGTACTTCCTCATATTGATGTTTTCTTAGAAAATGGCTATACAAAAGAGGAAATGAAAATGGTTTTGGAAACCAAAAAAATTATGAGTGATGACTCTATTCAGGTGACAGCTACTGCTGTTCGTATTCCAACTATGGGAGGACATTCAGAAGCAATCAATGTAGAGTTTGAGAATGATTTTGATTTGAATGAAGTACGAGAAATCTTGAAAAACTCAGAAGGAATTATTTTACAGGACGATGTAAGCAAATTTGAATATCCAATGCCAATTAATTCAGAAGGAAAAGATGAAGTTTTTGTAGGAAGACTCAGAAGAGATGAAAGTCAGAAAAACACGCTCAATATGTGGGTTGTGGCTGATAATCTTCGTAAAGGAGCTGCCACAAATGCTATTCAGATTGCTGAATATTTGGTAAAAGAAAATTTATTAAAAACAGAAACGGTATGTCTAGTCCTGAAATAGTGTTACAGTTTTTTAGATAGATTAAATATATATCAGGCAGTCTTAAGATTGTCTGATTTTTCTTTTTTATAGGTTCTTATTTCAATATTTTCCTTTTGATGTGTTTGCTCTGGTGTTTGCATATATAAAGAAAAATGAGGTCTTTCTTGATTATATATTTGTACACTTTGTTGTACTAATTGTTTCATCCAAGTCAAATACGATTGTTGAGTTTCTAGTAAAAACTCTTGTTTGAGAATACCATTGACACGTTCTGCTACTGCATTTTCGTAAGGGTCATAACATTCTGTCATACTACAACGAATACGATTTTTAGTTAAAATCGTCTGATATTCATCACTACAATATTGGACACCTCTATCTGAATGATGAATCAATTCTCGTAACGGATAATTTCTGTTTTTCAATGCCATTTTTAAAGCATTTGAACAACCAACAGTCTCTAAGCTATTAGAAACATCAAAACCAACTATTTTCTTTGAATACGCATCAGTAACCAATGCCAAATACATCGGATTTTCTCGTGTTCCAATATAGGTAATATCACTTACCCAAACTTGTTCTGCTCCATCTACCTTCAAGTTTGCAATTAAATTTTTATGCTTTTTGAAACGATGAAAGGAGTCTGTAGTAACATGATACCTCCGTTTAGGTAAAATAAGAAGATGATTAGCTTCCAAAATACGAAATAGTTTATCTCGTCCCACTTTTAAAGCCTTTAAAGGAATTTTTAAAATGTGGTAAAGTTTACGAGTACCCACTCGTGGCATTCGATGTCTAACTTCTTTGACTAAATCAACTACTTTTTGAGCTAATTCTTTGTATTTATCTGTCCGAAATAAAGAATAATAATATACCCGTCTAGATATCCCAAGCAATTTACAGGTCTTTTCAATACTGGTTGCAGGCTGTTCACTAAATGAACTAACTACTTGGGGTTGGAGTTTTTTCGTATAGAAATTTTATATTCTTTTTCGGCTAAGTCAATCATCATGTCAAACAAAATGGCTTTCTTATCTAAGGTAGATAATTCTTCTTGTAGAGTGGCATTTTGTTTTTTAAGAAGACGAATTTCCTGCTCTTGTTCCATTAAACGTTGTTCTGCTGTTTTCATAGGACGAATTACTTTATAAGAATGATCAAAATTACCGTATTTTTTTAACCAGTTCACAACAGTATGACGACATTGAATACCATAATTCCGTTGTGCTTGAGTTATTGTAAAAAGACCTTGTTCTATTTCCTTAACTACTTGAAGTTTGAACTGCATGGTATAGTCTTTCTGTGTACGTTTTACATAGGTACGTTCCATAATAAAATTGGTTGTGTAACACTATGTTAGGACGAGACAGTATAAAAATCAAAAAAGAGTTCAAAAATTAATATTTGAACTCTTTTTTATTGGCTTTTACTTCTTACTTCTAAAATCTGACTTTTTAATTTATTTCTAGCTAGAATGATCTGCAATAATCACCCATTTTTTATTGATTTTCTCCCAAATCAACGTAAAATGACCTTCTAAATCTTCTTTCTCATCTCTTTTAAGATGCCATTTTCCAATTACAAAAACATGTTTTTTATCTAATTTTTTAAAGGATAAAATATCAAATTGAAGTTTTCCCATTGTTGCTGTATCAGGATATGATTTTTTATAACGATTCAAAGTAGCTTCATATCCATACGTAATTTCATTCTTTCCAATAAATTTTAAAGAATCAGATTGCCAATATCCATTCATAAATCCTTCTAAGTCGCCGTTATTCCACGCCTTTTGTTGATTCTGAAAAGTTTGCATAATCTGAGCTACATCTTTTGATTTCACAGTTTGAGCAAAAGAGGTTATCGAAAGAGAAAAAAGCAAAAATAAAATAAGAATGTTTTTCATGTAATTTAGAAGTTTGTGTTTTAACTGTCAGACATCTTTGAGATATACTGATAAGTTTAATTTTCAAAATGTCATTAAAACTTTGCCTTTCAAATTATTTTTTAATTCAAAAAATGGAGAATTTTTAGACTTTGATACATTTGCTTCTTTTCTAAATTCCCACTCTTGGTCAGGATAAAAGACTGTCAAATTAGCCTTTTGTCCTTCTTTAATTTGAGGTTGCTCTAGTTTTAGTAACTTTCTTGGATTGGTAGTAAATTTTTCTATTAATTCTTCTATACTCAAAATATGTTCAGTTTGCTTTCTGATAGCTGCAAAAGCTGTTTGAAAACTAATTATTCCAAATTCTGCCAAATCAAATTCTAGTTTTTTAGTTTCTTCATCGTGTGGATTATGATTCGAAACAATAACATCAATTGTATTATCTTTCAAGCCTTCCAAAATTGCCGTCGCATCATTTTGAGTACGGAAAGGAGGAAAAGTTTTCAAAAATGTATCAAAAATAAATGAATTTTTAGCCAAATATTCATCTAAAAAAGAGAGTTGATAGGCTGCTATATCACATGTTACGTTTAATCCTTCTTGTTTTGCTTTTCGGATAAGTTCTACACTACGAGCCGTCGAAATAGTAGAAAAATGAATTTTTCCACCTGTATAACGCAAAATTTCCAAATCTCTTTGAATCATCATTTCCTCAGCAATAGATGGCAAACCTTTCAAACCTAATTTTGTCGATGTAATTCCTTCATGCATGTGTCCATTAGCAAGATTTTTATCAGAAGGAAGTTGCATAACAAGTCCATCAAAAGCCTGTGCATACTGTAAAGCTCGCATCAAAACGCCTGTATGAGACACATTTTTCAAGCCATCCGAAAAAGCAACTGCACCAGCTTTATGAAGGTCATACATTTGCGTCATTTCTTGTCCCTCTGCTTTATGTGTAAGGGCTGCAATTGCTAAAAATTCTACTCTTGAATTAGATTTTTTATTTTCTTGTTCTAAAAAATAAACATTTTCTTTATTTTCTAAAGTTGGTTTCGTATTTGGCAAAATAGCAACTTGTGTAAAACCTCCCAAACTTGCAGCTTTACCTGCTGTGTTTAGCGTTTCTCTATGCTCCATCCCTGGTTCGGTCACTAAAGCACGCATATCGCACCAACCAACTGAAACAAAAGCATCTTCACAATCTATTTTTTTATAATTTATAGGAATTGTTATAGAGGGATTGTATTCTACTAGATGGGTAATTTTTCCATCTGCTATTCCAATACAAAATTCTTTTTTCGAATCATATTCTGAGTTAATGATTCTTACTTTTGGAAGCCAATGTGCAGTTGTTTGTTCCGATTGCATTTTTATAAATTAATAACTGTGATTTTTGGTATTTGATGCAAAGGTAAAAACTTTGTTTGAAAGTTTTGTCACAAATTGGCTAAGATAAAAGCAAATATTTATTTGTTTCTCATCAATCCATTAAATGAATCTCTATTGTTTTGCCACTAGAAAAGATACGTTTCCAGTTGTAAGTTGTAATAAATTTAATTCTGTTGTAAGGCAAATATACACTTCTTTGATTTTTTTCACTATTACCTTCTATTATAAGATAGTTTTCCTTAAAAACAAGTAATAAAGGAGCAGAAACATAAATAGAAGGCTTTTGTACAAGAGAATCTGTTGTTAGTATGTGTGTAATGAGCGATAATCCCTCAAAGTCTTTTGTTTTTAAACCACCTAAAATTTCTTGACACGAATTTTTATCTAATTGAGCAAATGTAGAAATGGAAGAAAAAAAATAAATGGAAATAAAAATAAAAAAAGAAGCAGATATTTTAACAAAGTTCATAAACGATAGATTTAGTAATTAATTTGAGATAAATTTATATTTGAGATGCTAATTCCTAAATTTGGTTGCACAAAATCATAAATTAATCCTATCTTAAAAAAATTACTTAATTTTCAATATTCAATTATGTCTCCTATTTTACTTTCAAACCTACTGATTACTAGCTTTTTAGTTGGACTTATTTGGTTTGTGCAAGTAGTTCATTATCCTATCTTTAAAGAAGTAGGCAAACAGAACTTTCAAAACTTCCATTCTGTGCATACTACACTGACAGGAAAAATAGTAATTTTACCTATGCTCATAGAACTTGGATTATCCTTTTGGCTCGTTTGGGAAGGATATGAAGTAGATTATACTCTTCAAAACAATTATGTAGGCGAAAGTATAAGAAACAGAATGAGTAATTTTTATTCTTTTTCTAGTATTGCTTTAGTCTTTACTCTTCTACTTTGGATTCTGACAGCTTGGATTTTTGTTCCTCTACATGGAAAACTAAGCAAAGGCTACGATATAAAAACTATCGAAAAACTTGTTTTTAGAAACTGGTTTCGTACTTTTTTTTGGTCTCTGCGACTTATTTTATTGATATACCTGACCTTAGAAGCTACCAACAACTTGAATTACATTGAATAATTTTCTTGAAATATTTTCTTTTGTTTTAAATACTCTTCATTGTCTTTTGCTAAAAACCATTTTTCTTTAAAAATTCTAGCAGATTCGGCTTTTACAGGGTCTTCTTCTTGACGTTCTAATTGAGGTCTTCCATGCGAACCACTTTGTCCTTTTTTATCTTTAGGAACTTCTCCTTTGTATTTTCTTCCTCCTTTATAATTGGCATATCTTCGTGAACGAGTATAGCCCATCTGTAAAAATTTGCGAGCCATATCTGCGCCTACAAAATCTTTTTCTTTCAAATATGACAAAAATAATTGATAAATCTTTTCAGAAGATTCTTTTGCTATTTCGGGAGTCTTGAATCTCCAATAAGGTAATATTTCAGATTTATAAGGCTCTACCAACAAAACACCTTGTTCTCCTTTACCGACAGCATACAACTCTGGATTTTTACGTAAATCAAGCTCTTTATAATTGCGTGAATAATCAAATTTCTTCATAATAGATTGCTTTTTTACAGAAGAAAACACTGATAAAATCAAATTGTTAAAAATATTTTAACAAAATAATCTGCTCTAAATGAGCGTATTAGCAAAATTATAATTGGAATAGTTATTGCAAAACAAAACCTTCTTTTGATACTTTACGTAAATATAACCACAAACACTTTAAGTCATAAATTTTAAAAACTAAAACTACTTTACTTAAAGATTAAACCTACTTTAAAATAAGTTTTGCATATTTGCATCTATTTACGACTTACTACAATAATAAAATAACAAAGCCATGAACGAATTAATCACACTTTTAGAAGCTCCCTATAATTTAGTTTATGGAGTATTGGGTGCAATTTCTATCGGAATTTGGCTTATGTCAGCAATTGGATTGTTTAGTCATAGTGCAATAGAAGGATTTTTTCCTCATCCTCATGTTGATATTGATGTAGATATAGACATGGATGTAGATGCAGACGGATTTTCTTTAGGCGATGGTTTTCTTGCTTTTTTGAGTGTCGGACAAGTTCCCATTTCAATAATACTTACCATCTTGTTTTTTATACAAGCAATTATTGGAGTTTGGCTCAATCAGTTTGCTATCAATCAGTTAGAATTATCTATATCTTGGCAGCTTTGGACAATGTTTTTTGTCAATTTTGGAATCTCTTTTTTTGTAGCTGTTTTTATTGCAGGTTTTTTATTAAAACCCATAAAACCTTTCTTTAGAGATTACGGAATTGTCAGAACTGCAAATAGCTTAGTAGGAAAAGTAGCCATTGTTTCTTCTTCAGAAGTTACAGACAAGTTTGGAACTGCTATCTTTAAATTAGATGGAGGAGATATTGTCGATATTTCTATCCGTGTAGCTGAAAAAGGCTCTGTATTCGTAAAGAAGCAAGAAGTAGTCATTGTAGATTTTGATCAAGAAAAAAATTTATACTTCGTGATGCTAAACTAAATGTATCACAGACTTCTAGTCTGTGTAAATGATAATATTTCAGTTGTTATTTCAAACCTTCAACAGACAAGAATGTCTGTTATACATTTTACTCCCATGTGAACTTTATATGCCTTCGTTTTTGCGAAACTTGTTTTCGTACTGCTTTTCTTTTGCCAATACTACATAAAATTTAGCAAAAATTAATAAAAATTCTTTTCTTGTAAAGGAGTCTATTCAATGAAAAGCAATCAAACTTATTTATCTACTTTTAATTTTAAAAAATATGAACGCAATTATTTTGCAATCAAATGGCATAAATGGTATGCCTACTTTTGTCTTTGTTGCTGCTGGTGTTATTCTATTTCTCGTTTTTATAGTAGGTTTGCTTAGAGCATTTCTAAAGAAAGCAAGTCCTGGTACGGCACTTGTAAAAACAGGTTTTGGACTTCAACAGGCATCTATTTCTACTAGTTCTGCAATTGTTATACCACTTCTTCACAAAATTGAAACAATTGATTTGACTGTCAAAACAGTTAGAATCAGAAGACGTGAACATGAAAGTCTTTCTTGTAAAGATGGTATCCGTGCAGAAGTTGAAGTTGATTTTTATATCAAAATTAATGCAATGGACGAAGATATTCGTCGTGTGGCAAGTGCTGTAGGGTGTGGAAGAGCTTCTGATATTAGTATTCTTAGAGAACTTTTTGAAGCGAAATTTTCAGATGCTTTGAAAACGGCAGGTTCGAAATTAACTTTTGATTCGTTGTACCAAAACCGTACAGAATTCAAAAAGGAAATCATGAAAGCTCTAGGAGAAGATGAAGATTCTGATGTAATTTTAAATGGATATAAGCTAGACGATGTGGCTATTCAGTATTTGGAGCAGCTTCCTCTTTCTCAACACGATGACCAAAATGTTTTGGATTCTCAGGGTATCAAGGAAATTGCACAAAGAACGGCATCACAAGCAGAGGCTGCCAACCTTCGCTTACGTGAAAAAGAAGTTCGTATCGCAGAGCAAAATCAAGCTGCCGAAACTCGTCAGTTAGAGATTACGCAAGATTTGGAATTTAAAGGTGAAAGACAAAAACGTGAAATCGCTGAAACGAGATCTAGAGAAAATGCTTTAGCTGAAAAAACAAAACAAGAGCAAGAATCTATCGAACAGCAAGCGAGTATTGCTAGAGAATTAGCAATCAGTTTGGCAAATCAGCAAAGAGAACAAGAATCGACTGTCGCTCAAAAGTTAAAAGAGCAAACAATTAGTGTCGCTGATGAAACCAAAGAAAAAGAGATTGAACTGGCTCGTATTCGTAGAGAAAGTGAAGTAGCTGAGCAGTTGCGTGAAAAACTCAAAATGCTAGAAGAAACGGCAAAACAAGAAGCCGAAAAAATTAGAGCAGAAGAGCAAGCAAAAACTGTTCAAGCTGTTGAGATAGCAAATCGTGATAAAGAAATCGAAGTAATTAGAGCAGAACAACAAGCACAAACACAGGTTACAAACCAACGTGTAGAAGCTGATATTAAAGCCTATAACTTGATTAAGAATGCACAATCAAAACAGGAAGCAGCAGATCTGGATTTGAAAACGGCTGATAAACAAGCTCAAATTGAAGTCATTGAAGCAGACAAAGAAGCGAAGAAAGAATTGATTGCTTTCAATGTAGATGTAGATGCAGAGGCATACCGTTTGAGAACAGTTGCACAAGCAAAATTAGAAGCTGCTGAGTTGGAAAGCAAAGCTGCTGAGTTGCAATCGCAAACCATCAAACAAATTGGAGAAGCAGAAGCACACGCACTTATGCTTAAAATTGAGGCTCAAAATAAAGTGGGTAAAAACCTTATTCTTGCAGATGCAATCAAAGAACTTATTCCTTTATTGCCTACAATTATGGAGAAACTTATGGCTCCTGCTGAGAAAATTGATAGTATCAAGTTCTTGAATATCAATGGAATGCAAGGAACAGGACAAAATGGAACTACAAGTGGCTCTGGTATAGGAGGTTTTGGTGGAAATGGTTCTTCGCCAATGCAAAGTATTATGGGAACGGTTATGGGAGTTGGAATGGCAGTTCCGATGCTCAAAGAAGTTGTCAAGACCATAAAATCAGATAATGAATATGGCGATGTTTTGGAAATGGTAAGCAGCATCCCAGGAGGCGAAAAATTGCTTAATTTCATTGAAAACTTTAATGAAGCTGAAAAAGCGAAAGAAGAAGCCAAAAAAGAAGACGATTCGGCTGCTGATGTTGAATACCTATAAACTTTAGTTTTTATTTAAACTAATTAACGTGAACTCGGAATTATAAAACAGTATTTACAGTTACTTAACAGATTAGATAAACTTTTCAGTTTGTTCTAACAAGGTTTGACTTTAGCTTAATAAAATCAGACTGACAAGTAAATACTGATATAAAAAAAATAATTATAATTTAAAATATAATTACAAGTTCACGTTAATAGTTAGGTATTACAAAATACTTTTGAAGTTATCTATACCAAATAATTTTAAATTTTCATTAAAAAAAAATAAACCATTCCATGAAAACAGCAGAACAACGCTTATTAGAGCAAGAACAAGAAATTCGTAATCTTAGAAAACAAAACACAACTTTAAAAGAAAAATTATCTGCTTTAGATGAAAAAGCTATTTTATTTGATACAATGATTGAGTTAGCAGAAAAAGAATATAAAATTTATATGCAAAAAAATGCAGATGCGAAATAGCAGTAACTCGGAATTTATAAACAGCTTCTTTTAAATTGTTTATAATCCACAAATTTAACTACAATTCATTAACACTCATTTTTTCTACTCTTAGAACTACGTTTGTAGTTTTGGGAGTTTTTTTGTTTATTGAACTAACTGTCGTTGAGGCGTTGCTACCAACGAGGATTTGAAATTTTTACCAATATATAGTTCCTACGGAACAAAATCGCAACAAACTACATCATATTTCCTAACTGTTCGCCAAATTTTCCTGCTGCCTCTAAACTTTTTTGAGCATTTTCCCATGTTTTTGGATTTATTGCTTTTCCTGCTAGTTTAGGAATGTATGAAGAACAATTTTCGACAAGTTTAAAAAATCCAGATTTATCTTTTTTGATATTTTTCTCTGCTTTTTTATCTCCTTCGACAGCTTTTTCTGCATCTTCTTCAATTTGTTCGGCTGCATCTATTGTCTTTTCTATGGTTTGTCTTGCTTCAATGAGTTGAGAGTTTTCGCATTCTTTATTTATTTTTTCCTCTATTTCTTGTTTTGCATAACCTAGATTACGCTGCAAATCAACCAAACTATTTTCAAAAGCTTTGAAATCAATTTGTTGTGATTGGTTTTGATTTTGTTGTGATTTTCCAAAATCTTTGAAACTATCCTTAATTCCTGCATCTACATTTACTGTAAGATGAATTCCTTTGTTCTGTTCGTCGTCTTTGAGAGTCATAAAATATGTATTTTGATTTGTGGTTTGAGATTTTGAATTTTCACTAGAGATAACTTTATTATTAGCTTCCTCAATAAGTGGATTTTTAGCTTGTTTTCCTTCCTCTTCAAAATGAGATTTTTCAGAAATAGTTTTTTGAGTTTCTTTTAATCTATATTTTTCTGCAAAGTCTTTTACTTCTACTTTTTTGTTGTTTACTGTTCTTACAAACTGATTATCATCTTCAATCTGTGTCATCAGTTTTTTCTTTTCCACAAACTCCTTTCCATCAAGCGAATAAAAAAACGTTACCTTTTCAGAAGGATTAGTTTGTGAACCTTCATCTAAAATTTTATTGAGTTCTTTTAGTATTGCTTCCAAAAGCTCATAGTTTTCAGTAGAAATATTGACTTCTTTCTTTTCTCTATCAAAAGTAATTAATGCTTTACTTGAAAAAATATCACTTTTCAAAAGTATTCCATCTTTCCATAACGCATTTTGTCCACTCAAACGCCCTAAACGACTTAAAAAACGCTCTGCAATTCCTTTATGAAAAAATTGAGGTTTGTAAATCATATAAAAACTATTTGGCTTATCCCACTCTATAAGTAAAGGATTAGGCTCTTCTAAATAATGAGGAACAATAAAAGTAGGATTTTCTAATTTCCAATAATATTGCTGCTCTTTACAAAAACAAATTTCAGAATTAACCATAAAATTAATAAACGTTTTGGCTTCTTCTTCTGAATATCCTTTTTCTATCCAAAGTCTTTTTAATCTTTCAGAACTTATTTTTCCATTTTTATCTTTTACTAAACCACTCGGTTTTAAGGCTTCATAAATGGCTTCGATTGCCCAGGTCTGATTGAGAATAATATTGTTAGATAATTGTGTATCATAATACAAAAAGCCTGTTCGATGCAAAAAAGTAAGTACCGTTTCGGCTTCTGATTCGCCTATTTTATATTTATCACAAAAATCTTGGTAATTCTGTTTTGAAATTTCATTTACTTTGGCTTTTTTATTTTTCACTCCTTTACTTAATTTTCTCAATTCATCACGCAAATCTGACCATTTTTTAGGAATTTTTGTTTTTATTCTTGTAGAAAGATTTGTTTCTGTTATGGCTTTTTTAATAGCTTCATCTAACTCTTCAACTCCTATTTTTTTCTTAGCTGAAAATGGTAAATAATTTTCTACTATATTTTCTTTGTACTTTGATTCTTCGCTAATATCTATTTGTTTATTTATTCTCTGTCTTTTTTCATCGCTGTCTTTTTCGCACTGACTATGCACCAAAATTATAGGACTATCAATAGCCAAATCTTGTGCATAATCTAACCAATAATCAAGATCTTGACGAATTTCGTATTCTTTCTCATCTGTTTCTAATGTCCAAACGATAATGTAAACAGCATCTTTGTCTAAAAAAAGACGATGCGTTCCATGATACACTTCTTGTCCTCCAAAGTCCCAAATATTTAAATTTACTTTTTCATTTCCTTCTAACTTGAAATCTTCCTTTCTTTCTATTGCAACTCCTTCTGTACGATCGCTAACATCTATTTGTATTTCTTTTTCCCAATCGCCAGTAGGATTCAAAAAACGATTCAAAAGCGTGCTTTTTCCTACCATTCCATTACCTAAAATGACTACTTTTATTTCTTTGTTTGGGACAAAATCTTGGTTTTGGAAATAATTTTTTAAGTCATTTAAACAACCATCTTTGAGATCTCTCAAGCTAAGCCACTCTCCAAAGAGTTCTCTAGGTATTAAAGTTTGCTTAAAACTGTTGTATAATATAAGGTTCTCAATTTGAGGATAATTAATTATCTCTTTTAGTAAAGAAATATCATTGAGATTTGTCTCAGCCAAATTAATTCTTTTAACATTTTCTCCATTTAGTATTTCTAGCCTTTCTAATGGTGTTTGGTTAATGACAATTCCTTCTAAATTAGGATTGTCAAATGATATATATTTAATTTTGTTATTTCTTAAGTCCACAAACCTAAGATGCTTTAACTTTTTCAAGTTTATTTTCTCTATTTTATTTTCACTTAGGTTTAACACTATCAAGTTCTTTAACTCTTCTACTAATGAAAAGTCGCTGAAAGTAGTGTTACGAATATTAAGACCGATGATTTTATTTTTTTTATCTAACATATAACTATTTATACCTACTATCTCTCGTATTACTTGTAAACTATATCTCTTTGTTAACTTAACAGAAAACTTTTTTTCTAACTCTAATATTTCCTTTGGTTTCTTTCCTTCTTCTTTATCCATTTTTCTTTGTTTTTAGATTTTTTATTAGCCTAACAAGAACAATATTTTTTCTATAAAAACAAAATGGTTTTTGGGGAAAATAACCGTCGTTGAGGCTTCGCCGTCAAACGAGGTTTTAAAATTATAATCCTCAACGACGGCAACGCCTCGTTTGACGGTTGTATTGAATTATATTTTTACGATTCTGTTGTGTTGATTATTTTAGATTTTATTGTATCTTGATAACCTAATTTATCATTCATTATAAACCGTTGTTGAGGCTACGCCGTCAATGAGGATTAAAATTATGGCATACAAAATACCTTTAGAATCTGATGAAATATATCACATCTATAACCGTGGTATTGATGGTTGTAATTTGTTCTATGAACAACAGAATTATACTTTCTTCTTAGAAAAATACGCTAAATATGTTTCTCCTGTAATGGATACTTTTGCTTACTATTTAACAGCGTACACAACTTAGAGAAAAACCTTCGCCTAAAGAAACGCATATTACGCTGAATCCTAGCCGACAGTTGGGTCATTTTTTTAATACGTATGCTAATGCCATCAATAAGAAGTATAAACGCACAGGCTCACTTTTTGAAGAAGCCTTCGAACGCAAAAAAGTAACTTCTGATTCTTACTTGACTACGTTGATAGATTATATTCATAAAACCCAGTCAAACACAGATTTACAAACGATTTTACAGATTATCCTTATTCTTCGTATCACAGTCATTTATCAGAAAAAAATACAAAATTAGATAGAGAATATGTTTTAGAATGGTTTGGAGGGAGAAATGAGCTTCAAAAATTTCATAGCCAAGAACAAGATTATGATAAAATAAAAGATTTGATAATTGAGTTTGATTGAAGAGTTAATTTCAACCGTCAACGAGGCTTTGCCGTCGTTGAGGATTATAACTGAATATAAAACCCTAAAAATCAAGGAACTAAAAATTAGTAAAAAACGCTAGAATAGTGTAATTTTGTAGAATTATTCTAAAATAAAAAGAATTTAAAAACACAGAAACAGAAATCCTATTTCTTCGCAGAAGAAACTAAGAAATTAACTGATAACTGTTCACTGATAACTGGTAACTGTTTATGTATGATGTAATAATAGTGGGCGCAGGACACGCAGGTTGTGAAGCAGCCCACACAGCAGCCACATTAGGCTCAAAAGTTTTGTTAGTAACAATGAATATGCACACGATTGCTCAAATGAGTTGTAACCCTGCTATGGGAGGCGTTGCAAAGGGGCAAATCGTGCGAGAAATAGATGCGTTAGGTGGAATGTCTGGAATTATTACAGACAAAACAATGATACAATTCCGAATGCTCAACCGTTCGAAAGGTGCTGCGATGTGGAGTCCACGTTGTCAGAGCGACCGAATGCGTTTTGCAGAAGAATGGCGAACAGCTTTAGAAAACAATAAAAATATTGACCTTTGGCAAGAAATGGTCGAAGGTTTGGTGGTGCGTGATGGACGAGTTTGTGGAGTAAGAACGCAATTAGGAATTGAGTTTGAAGGAAAAACAGTAATCCTTACCAACGGAACTTTCCTAAACGGACTTATTCATATTGGCGAAAAACAATTTGGAGGAGGACGTGCAGGCGAGCGAGCAGCCACAGGAATTACAGGACAATTAGTAGAATTAGGTTTTGAGGCTGGCAGAATGAAAACAGGAACGCCACCACGAGTAGATGGCAGAACTATCAATTACGAAGCCATCGAAGAACAAAAGGGCGACGAAAATCCTTCAAAATTTTCGTATTCTGATGAAACTACCTCTTTAGTAAATCAAAGAAGTTGTTATATTACTTATACCAATCCTAAAGTTCATGAGATTTTGCAAACTGGGTTTGAGAAATCGCCTATGTTTGCAGGACGTATAAAAGGACTAGGGCCAAGATATTGTCCTTCTATTGAGGATAAAATTGTTCGTTTTTCAGAGC
This sequence comes from Bernardetia sp. Wsw4-3y2, assembly GCF_037126295.1. NCBI lineage: Bacteria > Pseudomonadati > Bacteroidota > Cytophagia > Cytophagales > Bernardetiaceae > Bernardetia > Bernardetia sp. Wsw4-3y2. The sequence goes on from NZ_CP147017.1 coordinate 36,769, forward strand.
GTGATAGACACCAAATTTTTGTAGAACCCGAAGGTTGGGATACCGTAGAAGTGTATGTAAATGGTTTTTCAACTTCGCTTCCGTATGAAGTTCAGCAAAAAGCATTGAATCAAATTGTAGGTTTTGAGAAAGCAAAAATGTTTCGCCCAGGATATGCGATTGAATATGACTTTTTCCAGCCGACACAATTAAAGGAAACATTAGAAACAAAACGTATTGAAAATCTGTATTTTGCTGGTCAGATAAATGGCACAACTGGCTATGAAGAAGCTGCTTGTCAGGGACTTATGGCAGGAATAAACGCCCACCAAAAAGCACATGAAAAAGAAGCCTTTACGCTTTCTCGTTCTGATGCCTATATTGGTGTTTTGATTGATGATTTGATTCATAAAGGCACAGATGAGCCGTACAGAATGTTTACTTCAAGAGCCGAATATCGTATTTTGCTCCGTCAAGATAATGCTGATGTTCGTCTTACGCAGAAAGGTTTTGATTTAGGTTTGGCTTCTGAAACTCGCCTTCAAAAAATGAAACAAAAAGAAGAAGAGGTAAAAGAAGTAATTAAAGTTTTGTCTAAAAGAAGTCTTGAATTAGAGGATGCAAATCCTGTTTTGGCAGCATTAGGAACGTCAGAACTTAAGCAAAAAGTAAAATCGATTGATGTTTTGAAGCGTCCACAAGTTCAGCTTTCTGATTTGGGTAAAATGGATAGTGAAATCGCTAATCTTTTAGAAAAATATTCTGTTTCTGATTCAGAAAATGGAAGTAGCACAAACAATAGGAATAATGAAGAGATTTTGGAACAAGCCGAAATTCAAATCAAGTATTCTGAATATGTGGAGAAAGAACAAAAGTTAGTTGAGAAAATGCACCGTTTGGAAGGACTTCATTTATTTGATGGTCTTGATTATCATTCTATGCCTTCGCTTTCTATGGAAGCACGTAAAAAACTAACTCAAATTCAGCCTCGTACATTAGGACAAGCATCACGAATTAGTGGGATTAGTCCTTCTGATATTTCGGTGTTGATGGTTTATTTAAATAGATAAATGTATGTTTGTCGTCGGTGAGGACATCGACAACGGCTAAGTTTTTTGGTAATCCGAAACAACTCTGACAATAGTTTGAAATAGAAAAAGCCTATTAGATTTTTATAATCTGATAGGCTTTTTTGTTATTTATAACTAAAGTTTGTTTATATAAAAACAACTCTTATTTAGTTTTTTAAATTTATAAATGGTACATTTGAACTTTAAAAAACAATACATCAATAGTCATTAAAATAAGTAGAATTTAAAACTATGAATAAATTATTAGGAATCTTTGTCTTTGTTATTTTCTTATTATTCACTCCTGTTTTTGGCTTTGCTCAAAGTCAATATGCAGAAGTTACTTGGCATAAGCCACGAGCTAAAATAGCAGAATCGAAAGGCTATACAAACGTATTTGGAGATATAGAAGTAGTAGGAACTTCAAAGAGTGGAATTTCTATTATAATGAGAAAAGAGGATAAATTCAAACGTGGAGAGAAAGAAACAAAGTATTTTATAGAAAGTTATAATAGTGAATTTGGAAAAATAAAAATACAGGAACTACAAATAGATGATGAAAAAGAAAGTTATAATGACCTACTTTTACATAATGATAAGTTACTTTTATTTACGAGTTCTAAAAGTAAGAAGGGGGAAAAAGATTTTTTGTATATGCAAGAGTTTAATAAATCAACCCTTGCTTTTATTGGAGAAAAGAAGAGAATAGTAGAAGTTGATCTTTCAGAAAACCCTCTCCCTTCTAAATACTCAATGTTAATGCGTCTAGGTGGGGGTAATACCACTACTAGCAAGGAAGAATTAGCTAGACGAGTGGGATACATTTTTAAAATAAAGCGTACTAATGACTCTTCTAATGTAGTAGTTACTTATAAATTACCTGTAAAGATAAAAGATTATCAAAAAATTCATATAGCTCTTTTTGATAAAAACTTAGAATTAAAAGCTCAAAAAGTAAATAGTTTACCTTATAGTGAGAAAGAATTTGATATATTAGGTTACGATTTAGATGAAGAAGGAACGACATATATAAAGGGTATAGATACTAAGAAAGAAACTGGAAAGATTTTTAGTATTTCTAATAATTTATCAGATTTCAAAGAATACTCGTTTCCATTTACGAAAGAATACAAAAGTTTTGATTATGTATTTGATGAAAAAAATGCAATTAAGATATATGGAGTTTATAGTAAATATTTAAATCTCAAGGATACTGAAAAGGGAATTTTTCATATATCTATAAACCGAGAATCTGGAGAGATAGAAAAGAATAACTCTATACCTTTTGAAGATAGATTTCAAAAAATTCTTAGTGATAGAGCTAATATTGTGTTTTTCATAAAAAACAAAGATGGTAGTATTCTAATGAGTGTAGAAAATAAAGATATAAGATATAGTGATAATAGTATCAATAATTCTCTATCGAAATACACTTACCGATATAAAGATGTAATTGTGTTTAGTTTAAATAAAGATGCTATTATAAACTGGTCTACTGTTATATCAAAGAGACAGTTTCAAGACGAATTGTCTAACCAAACAATAGGAGATCAATATATATCGTTCTATCAACAGAAAGTAGGCGATAAGTTATATCTTATTTTTCCAGACCATGCTGATAATAAATCTGTAGAATCAGCAGAAGATAAAATCCAATATTATGCTATCAACGCTAAAGTAGCTATGTTAGCCGTTGTAGCAATAGACTTAAAGACAGGAGAGGCTAAAAAAGAAAAAATTTACGGCTTTTTGCCAAAAAAAGATAAGGAGTGGATAATACCTCACAAGATGGCTAAAATATCAGAAACAGAAGCTCTTATCTATGCAGAAGGATATGATACTTTTAAAGTAGGAAAAATTACTTTTAAGCCATAAAATAGAAGATTTATAAATAGAAAAAGCCTATTAGATTTTTATAAGCTAATAGGCTTTTCTCATTTAAAGTTACAGAATAATACCATCAAAATAATTATCAACCCAAAAGCTCCTTTATTTTTTTAGCTGTTCGGATAGAAACTCCTTCCGTCTGAATTTGATTTTTGAGCGCAATATATTCTTTTCTCATAAAATCATATCTATCACCTTCTTTATCTAAAAGTAATTCTAATTCTTGGCTAATAGTTTCTACATTTGCATCATGTTGTAAAAGTTCTTTTACAATTTCCTTATTTGCAATAAGATTGACCAGCGAAACCCACTTTACTTTAATTACTAGTTTTGCAATCTGATAGGTAATTGCATTTACTTTATAAATTACCACCTGAGGAACTTCAAAAAGAGCTGTTTCTAAAGTTGCTGTTCCAGAAGCAACAATGGCAGCATCTGCGTGAGAAAGCAAATCATAAGTTTGCTCAAAAATCACATCAATTCCATTTGCTTTTGCCTCATCATACAAGCTCTCATCTAAGCTAGAAACACCAGCCAAAATAAATTTATAGTTTGCAGCATCTGATTTTTGCTTAAATTTATTTACAACTTCTATCATGACAGGCAAAAGTGACTTTACTTCCTGCTTTCTACTTCCTGCCAAAAAAGCAATATTTTTTTGATTAGAATTTTCTTTATTTAATTCGCCATCTATAGCTTTAACTTTGTCTTTCAAATTATTTTCTAATAAAAAACTGTCATTTGGTTTATAATTTTCTATTGCATCAAAAAGAGGATTTCCAACATACGTTATTCTATCAAAATCAAATTTCTTATAAAACTCAATTTCAAAAGGCAAAATAGAAAACATATAATCGATGTTTTTTTTGATTTGCTTGGCTCTTGATTGATTCCACGCCCAAAGTTTCGGAGAAATATAATAAAATAATTTTGGCGTTTTGAGAGTTGAGTTTTTGTTATAATAACTTCTTAAATACTTTGCAATTCGCAAATTAAACCCTGGATAATCTACAAAAATAACTGCATCAGGCTTAAACTCTAAAATATCTTTTTTGCAGAATGAAAGTAGTTTTTGAATTGTTCCCAAATTTTGAACAACTTCAAAGAAACCCATAAAAGCTGTTTCTCGGTAATGTTTGGCAAGAGTTACACCATTATTTTCCATTAAATCGCCTCCAAAACCTCTAAAAATAGCTGTTGGATATTCTTTCTTTAAAGCATTTACAAGATTAGAAGCATGTAAATCGCCTGACTTTTCGCCAGCAATGATGTAGAAACGCATTAATTTTTGTGTGTCTTGTTCTGTTTATTTTTTTTGTAAAGTACAAAATTAGACAAAATTCTAATCTAGTAAAAGGAGAACCTTTTACCTACAAAAAACAAATTATACAGGATTTTGTAAAAATTTTAAAACTCCTCCTTTATTACTTACTTCAAAGGCTACGTTTGCACCACAGATAACAGTTTCATTCTGAGCAGTATGTCCGATTGGAAAATTAAAAGCAACAGGATAATTATATTCTTTTACTAAATCAATAATCATTTCTTCGACTGAAAAACCAAATTGCTGGGCAGTTTGCTTTGAACCTGAAAAACTTCCTACAACAATTCCTTTTAAGTTTTTAAATTTTCCTGCTCGGTAAAGTTGCCAAAGCATTCTATCAACAGCATAAAGATTTTCACCTACTTCTTCTAAAAAAAGAATTTTATTATCTGTATTTATTTCTGTGGGAGTAGCAAGGCTGTTGATTATCATACTCAGATTTCCTCCTATTATTTCTCCTTCTGTTTCTCCTAATTTATTTTTTGGATGAGGTGTTGAATTAATTTGATATGATTTGCCTAATAGAGCCTGTAAAAAACTTTGTATAGATTTTTCAATCTGAATTTTATCAGAAATTTCACTTGTATCTTGCTTTAGGGTATTTCTCACTCCTTTTTCGCCTTTTTTACTCTGTTGAATTTGTACTTTCTGAGAATCTGTAAATGCTTTTTGAGTTTCTACATTAGTTTGAGGTTGGTATAAATACTTAAACTGAACAGGCATAAAACCATGCATACTTTGAAAACCCAATTGATTTATTTTCAAATGAATAGCTGTAATATCACTAAAACCGATGAGCCATTTCGGATTTTCTAAAAATTTATCCCAGTTGAGTTTGTCCAAAATACGTCCCATTCCATATCCACCACGAATACACCAAATCGCTTTTGTTTCCTTACAATCTAAGGCTTTTTGAAGATCAAACAGACGATGTTCGTCCGTTGCAGCAAATCGAAAAAAATTATCTGTCAGATGAATTCCCACTTTTGGTGTAAAACCATTTTCAATTATCCACTCTACAGCATATTCTATATTATTAGGTTCAACAATTCCAGAAGGAGCTATCAAACGAATCATATCTTTTGATTTCAAAAAAGGAGGTGATTTTGAGAATGTAGATTTTTGCATAAGAATAAATAAGTAAAAAGTGGATAAGATGAAACCTTAGCAGAAAGCTAAACTAAATAATGAATAGATTATAAATAATGTTAGCAAAATATTTTGTTTAACTTTAAAGTTATTAAAAATAAACAAAAATTTCACCTAATTAAAGGTATTTTTTAAAAACCCTGCTTTTTCAGTAAAAAAAATCCTTATAAACTACAAAAAGTCTAATTAATCAAAAGAATTTCTGAGTAATTAGACTTTTTAAAAATTCAGCAAATCATATCTGATTCTAAAAAACTCAAACCTTCTCCATTTTTACTTCATTAAAATACATTCGTGTAGCCAACATGTGTTCACAAGCTCCTTTTCGAAGATTATTCATTTTGTAAAAATTACATTCACAACTAGCATCTACAATTCGCTCATCGTTATCTATTTGAACAAGTGTTGGATAGGTTGTATTTCTATCTCTTACTCTGCCTTTCAAAACAATTCGTTCACCTTTTTCGCCATCTTTATTGACAACATTTGTCGTATCAACTTCTACTTGTACGCCATTATTTTTAATAAAACGTGTTGCTTTTTCTTCTTCTTCACTAGCAAAACGCAATTTATCCATTGGCAAAGGGTCTTTCGAAAGCTCACGAACACGATAAACGCCCATTTTCAAATCATAAATTACTCGTCCTGCTTGTGTATAGGCAGCCAAAGCAGAAGAAACTGTTTTTGTATCTAAGTTTAGACGACGAGCCAATGATGCCGAACTCTCAAACCAGTTTTGTTTCAAAGCATTGAAGACGGTTTTTTTAGTAAAATCATCTACTTCACTTCTTGGTGCCATCAAATCAAAATTTCCTGCTCTTGACCAATCATTAGAAGTCCAACCCGAAAGACCAAGCGTAAAAGTCATATCTGATTCTAATTCAGCTATAAAAAATGAAGGTAATCCAGAACCAAGCAAAACAAGTTTGAAATTTTTGGCTACTGGAATCAATCTTTCCAAAATCAAAATACGTCTTCTTCCCCAAATACGAATTTCTTTAGACTCATGTCCTGTATAAATAGAACGGTTAAAAATGAGTTCCTTATTCCAAGGCTCAATAATTATTTTGATAGGTTGATTTGGTTCTAACACAAAACGCAACGAACGAGGACTTTTTTTCTCCTTAAATCTTCTCAAAAACTGACACAGACTAAAAATATCCATTGGATGTAAATCTAGTGTAGTCGAAGGAAGGGTCATAGCAGAACTAACTTGCAAAAACCCTCGTACCCACGTATCAGGCAAATCAATTTTAACCTCTTTATAGCTGTCTTCATTGGTCGTCTGAACCTCAAAACCACTTGGGTCAATCTTAAAATCTGTTTCTTTATAGTTACGAATCTTTTGAAACTCATTATATAAAGTAGCTGAATAATCTACATTTGTAGTTCCACATTCAAACTCATTTATTTCTTTGAATACATTATAACTACAACTTAGCTTGCCATAAGTAGATTCATCTTGACTAAAACATTCAAAAAACACCTCGTCTGGATGAACTGTAATTACAGGGTCAAGGACAAACCAAGCATCTTTATCTTTTTCATAGAGATATTTGAAATATTCACGTTGTGCTTTGTAGTAAGGCTCTAAAATCTTCCCACTTTCTTTATAGGATTCGTTTAATTCCTTTCTGACTTTTTCAGTTTTGGCTTTTACTTCTTCAATCTGAAAGGATTCCATATACTCAGCAAGCCAAATTTGTTCTTGTTTTTCTGCCCACGCCTTATATTCTGTTTTGTCTTTGGGTTTGAAACGCAAATCTGAAACTACCACATGATGAAGCGCAGAAATAGCTTCACGAAAATTTATTTTTTTATCTAATTTTCCTACGAAAAAAGTAGGTTCACGCAGCGCATCAGGAGCAAAAGACATAGAAGTCTGCTCTGAGTTATTTATGATGTTGGTGTTGCCACCGTATTTATATTCGAAAAGCATAATTTTATTTTTTTGTATTCTTGTTTAACCGTCGTTGAGGTCAAGACCGTCAACGAGGTTTTGAATCTATAATCCTCAACGACGACGAAGTCTCGTTGACGGTTAAAACTTTATTCAAAAACCAAAGCCACTTTCAAATTCTCATATTTCACTTTTAGTTTTTGAAGAATCTGAATAAATCGCTCTTTGTCTTGAACGGCACTTGTAGCCACCAAATCATTAAACAATGGAACAACCCAAAAAGCAGTTTCTTTTGAAGATAAAGCCTCTTTTTCTAAGAAATCAAGAACTCTATCTTTTGCAATTCTGCCTTTATTGACTTGCATCAAAACACAACGGAAATAAAATTCCATTTCTTTCAAGCGTTCAAGATTCCCAGTTGCAAAACGTTCTAAATAATTGGTTGCAAAAAGCTGCATCGAATTGCTAGGATGCTGACTGAGCATAGTCAAGTATTTTTCGCCATCTTTTTCTTCAAAGAATTTGGTAATAAGTTCTTTTCCAAATGCTTCTATATCTGGACGAACTGAATCAGCAATAGAAACCAGACTATCTACATCCCAATCGTTTTCTGTGAAGTTTTCTCTAAAAAATGCCATTGCTTTTTGGCGAACATCATCCCATTTAGCATCCAAAATTCGTAAGGCTTCATCACGTTCGTAACGAATGCGAGCAACATTATTTTGATAATATTCTAATGTCCAACTACGAATTTCTAAAAGTTCGTGAGCTGCTAAGGCAACAATCTGACGAATAGAAACTTCTTCTTTATTAGTTTGATTAGCAACAATATGATTTTTGAGAATATGAAAACCTACAAACTGTCCTTCTCTATAATTTCCATGAAGAAGATTAAGCGTAGTTTTGAGTGTAACATTTGATAAATAAGAGTCAAAATGATTGATTAAAAGATCTGCAATTTCTTTATGAACACTGAACTGTTCGGAAGAATCATTTTCACTTTGATTTTCAGAATTATTTCCACTTTCTTTGTTCTGTTTTTCTTGTTCTGCTTTTATTTTTGCAGCTTCTTCTCGTTTTATTTCTTCTGGGTCTTTTTTACGAAGAGCCAAAACTAATTTTGTTACAATAGATTCAGAAAACTCTTTTCCTTCTTTTGATTGCTGATTGACTTTATTTTGAGTAAGTTTTATTATAATTTCTTTTGCCGAACTTCTCAAATTTTGATAAGGAGAAATAAGCATATTTCCTAAAAGTTGATGCGCTTCTAAAAGTGCGCTTTCAGGATAATCTGCAAAAATTTCCATTCCATTTGCTCGTATCTCTTCTGATTTACTCTCAAAAAACCCATTCAAAATAGAAAAAGGAATATCAGTTGCTTTTATCAGTTTGGATTTAATAAGCAAAATATCACTCGCAAAAACTTGATTTTGAAGGTTTGTGTCTTCCAAAAGCTCCAAAACAATATTCCAACCTACATTTTCTAAAACAGGTTTTGCGTTTGCTTTCAATATGTTTTGAGCATCTTTAAGTAATAGAGTAGAATAATTTTTATCTGTACTAAGCATCTCAGAAATTGCTTTTCCTACAATAATCTGCCATTTCTCAGTTGATAAAGGAATAGTTTGTAAAAACTGATTTATCCAGCTTCGGATATCTATATATTGATTAAAAATAAGCTCAGAGACAAAAAGTGTAAAGTTTACATCTTTTGTAAATTCTTGGCTGTTCTTTTCTATGATTTCTTTTGCTAATCTTCGTCCTTCTTCTAGTTTTGAGTTTAAGAGAATTAAAGTCAATTCTTTATCAAAATTTTCATTTAATTTATCCTTACATATTTCTACTCCAAAAAGTGCAGGAATTTCAAAATCAGAAGAAATCAGTTTTTTCAAAAGTTTTACATCAAATTTTGCAATTATATTTTCATACTCTGAATGTACTTTGAGATTTTTATAGGCAAACTCATGTATACTATCTAGTTTTGCTTCTGCTAAAAGTTGAACGTAAGCCTGTGGCAGAGCATCCCATTTTTGAGGAAAAAACTCTGTTCTTTTGTCTTCTTTGTGAAATTCTTTTTGTTCTTGAAGGGTTTTTCTGTTAAAAAACATTATTCGTTGCAAACTAGAAGGTTGCTCATTTTGAACAGTTGGTTGTGCATACCAACTATCTGAAACTATCGTAATTTTTTCTTTTTTACGCCATTTATTAGCTACCAATTCTAATTCTTTATTATTTCCATTCAAAATTAAATTCAATAATAAAGAAGACGCATTATCAGGAAAAACTGTAAAATTATGCGTATATTTTCTAGTAGTTCTATTCCAAGACGCATAACCGAAACTACTCACAGAATGGGCTTGATAATCTTCTTTTTGATAAGAAAGCAGAATAGAAGTAGCCAATTTTACATAATTGTGATTTCCTGTTTCTAATGCAAAATCTTTCAATCTTCTCAAATCTCTACGCTGAAGATACGCTCTAGTTTGCTCTGAGAATCCAATTTTTGAATCTTTCTTTTTTACTTCTTTTGTAATATCTGCTACTTGTTCGCTGAGTTCAAAAATATACCTTCTCACTTTATAACTATAACGCCAATGACTTGTATCTTCACCTTCTGAAATGGTCGTACTTTTATACATTCCTGTCGATTTCTCAAAACGATAAGAGAGCAAACCCAAAATTCTAGTATCATCACGCAGTTCTGCCAGTTTGTAAATTGAACGGATATACTTAAAAAATGGAGGACGAACAGCTATTTTTGAAAGTGAATTCAGAACTACTTTTTGTAAAAATGGATACACATGAACGAGCAAATAAAGTGTTTCTAAGAATTGAAAATCTTTTTGTTTTTCATTTATTCTTAACTGAATTTCTTTTTGTAACCCTTTTGTATCTTGATTTAATGTATATTCTTGAATAATTGGAGGCAAACTCTGCACTAAATTCGCAATTGTATTAATTTTAGCTTGTGATTGAGCTTCTATTTTTTCATCAAAATTTACACTCATCAACCCCTCTTTCGCTATCTTTTTGATATGGTCAGGATGGTTAGTAGCATTGGCATAAGTTTCAAAAATTGAAATTGCTTGTGCATCTTGACAGCGCACCAATGCCCAAAGAATAGAATAAATCTCTACCGTTTCCAAACTATTATCTTTTTCAATTAATTCAACTAAAAAAGGAATAGCTGATTTTAGTTTTAGCTCACCAACTTGCCAAGCTACTCTACCCGTTTTCCATTCTGATTTAAAAATACTTTTTTGTTCTTCATTTGGACTATTTATTTTATTTACAGCTTCTTTCAAACGCTGCAAAATAGCTTCTTCTTTTGAAGAAATTGAAGATGGAAAAACTTTTTCTTTTTTCTCTTTTGACTGACTTTCTTTTTTGTAGCCTTTTTTCGTTTTTTCAGTTTCTAAGGATGTAAAAACGGCTTGTGCTTTTATTTTTCCTACTGGAGAAGGCGTTTTTGTTCCGTCCTTTAGATTTGCACCTCGTTTTCCAAACCTGAAATTGACTACATACAAATCTGTTCCGACTTCACAAAGGTCGATTTCATAGACTTTATCCGAATTTCCTTGCTTAAAAAAGAGTTTGCTTTGTTCTATTAATTTCATATTATTTCAATTACGAATTAAAAATTACGAATTACGAAATAACTCTTTATTTTTAGATAAGAATGATTTGTAAAACGAGAAATAATTTAGTTTAAAAAATAATGTTCCTTAAAAAATATCCCACCAATCCGATTCATTTGATTGATTTTCTATTTCTTGATTTTGTTCTTCTGTTTGATTTTGATTTAACCCAATAGCTTGTTTATCATTTTTTTCCTCAGAAACGAATGCACGAGTAGGATTTTCTAAAACAGCATTTTCAACATAATTTTCTGCATTAGGAATAGAGTTTATTTGTTCTATAAATTTCTCTCCTTTTTTGGTATCTACCATTTTAATAAAAGAGGCAAAACCTAGAGCTGCTTGTTTTGGATCAGAATGAATTCCCCACTTCTTATCTTTTGCATACTTATCTATTTTCCAACCTGTTTTAGAAGTTTGATGTAAAAAAGCTCTGAATTTTCGGATTGTTTTTCTGTCAATTCCTAATTTATTATCAGCATTTTCATTGACAATAATTCCTGTAACTTTTTGCTGATTTCCTTTTCGCATAATGTGCGTTTTGTCTGAATGAACTTCAAAACCTTCGCTGTTTACTACTTTTTTGACAAAATAAAGCAATGAACCAATGATTTTATTTACATTTTTTGCATCCTTTTTTAAATCTAAGTCAGAAGAAAAAGTCAAATCATCAGCATAACGAGTATAAGTAAAACCCATTTTTTTGGCGAGTCCTTCCAAACGTTTATCCATTTTGTAGGCAATCAGCGTAGTAATGGCAGGACTGGCAGGCGAACCTTGAGGAAGAAAACGATTTGTTTTTCCTGTTTCTTTATCTACCTTTTGAGCATAATAAACCTCCCCATCGACACTTAATTTATCAGTTTCGTTGTGGGTAGTCAGAAGTGCAAAAAGTGTCGATAATTGTTCGGAATAACCAAATTTGAGAAAAAGTCCTTTTACTCTTTTGTAGGAAATAGAAGGAAAAAAATCTTTTAAATCTAAACTAATGACTAAGTTTTTATTTTGATGTGGCTCTGCATTTGTCAGAATAGAACGTTCTTTTACAAAACCATGAACAGTTGAATTAGCTTCAATTTTATCTAAAATGTTTGCTTTAATCCAATTTTGAGTGGCTTTTAGTTTTGGCTTTGGTGCAGAAATAAGGCGTTTTCCACCTGATTTTTTTGGAACGTAATAATTATGATATTGATTAACTTTAGAAACTGAGCGTTGAAAAGCTAAGAAGCGAAGTTCTGAAATAGGCTTATTTATTATTGAAGAAAATTCTACAATATTCTCAAAATAAGGAAGGTTGTGTTTTTCTAACTTCTCTTTATCTGAAAGAGTATTATTAAGACCTTTAGAAACTTCTCCACCCAAATAAATAATATTTGATTTTTGGGTTTCTGCCCATTTTTCAGCTTTTATTCTTCGTTTTTCTTCGTTTTTGGCTTTTGTTTCTTGTTGTTTTTCTTTGGAAGATTTCATGCGTTCAAGACGCATTTGTTTTAGCATGGCTTCTCTGCTGTCGTATTGTCTTTGTTTTTGAGTGAGTTCTGCGAGTTCTTTTCGAAGACTTGCTTGTCTATTGATAAGTTCTTCAGCAAGAGTTGGTTTTTCAGAATCTCCCCAAAATCCTAATCGCTTCATTTCTGTTAAAATGTAGTCTTCTTTTGAGGTAGCACGAATTCGGTCGTAGAGTTGTTGACGGGTCATTGACATAAACAAATAGGTTAATTTGGCAACTTTTTCCAATTTCTTATAAAAAATAAAAATATAAGAAAATGAAATTGCTTGAATTAAAAATTATTCAGCAAAAAATGACATAGCAAAAAAACATTTTTACTAGATTAAATGCTAATCTAAATAAAAAAAATGGTAATTTACTAAGGTGTAAAAGCTAAAAAAGACTAATTAATTTCTATTTGTTTGTTTGTTATTATCTATCATTGGTGAGAATCTCAAACAATGACAGATGAGTTGCACATAGAAGTGCATAAAGATTTGAGTAGTTAAACTCTCTTTTTTTTTATATATTTGAAAATAGTTTTGAAAACCTTCGTATTATCTGAGGACTATATCTATCAACTCCAGACTAACAACTACTAGTAGTTATTTAAGTGCAGCGCACTTATACCGTAAATGACTACTAGTAGTTAGTTAGTCATCTTAAAGATAGTATGTAGTGATGTATGTTGTGTAAAAGTTCTTGAATGACGAAACATCATTCGTTCTAAGAATGAAACTTAGAAAGCAAGGTATTCATTGCTATTATTAAAGCTACTATGAGCTACTATTTTATTTTTTTTTAATGAAATTATAAAAATACAGTTATAAAATCTTCGTATTATCTGAGGACTATATCTATCAACTCCAGACTAACACTACCTATACGCTATTTAAGTGCAACGCACTCAAACCGTAAATGGCGTATAGGTAGTAGTTAGTCATCATAAAGATAGTATGTAGTGATGTATGCTATGTAAAAGTTCTTGAATGACGAAACATCATTCGTTCTAACAATGAAGTTAGAAAGCAAGGTATTTATAACTACTGTATTTTTATTAGAAACAGCCTTTTGTGTTTCTATGCTTCAAAGGTAAGAATAAATTTCTAACCTGCAAAACATTTGCTAAAATTTTTACGTTTTTTTTTTTTCAGAAACTGAAATTTACAGCACATTTTAACTCTTACCAAAGTTTAAGGCTACATTCTATAAATAAAATTTCTTTGAACGAATCAAAACTTCTACTTCTTCTGGAACAAGATAGCGAATAGATTTTTCAGTCTTGATAAGTTCTCTAATATAAGTAGCCGAAATATTTAATAAAGGAGCTTCTACAAATTTTATTTTTGGATGGTTATGAAACTCTGTTTTTGGAGTTCCATCTCTTGGATAAACCAAAACTCCATAATATTCCAAAATCTGCTCATGATTTTTCCATTTATGAAAATGTGTCAGATTATCCTCTCCTATCAAAATTTGAAAATGATGATTGGGGTATTTTTCTTGAATATATGTCAATGTATCTATAGTATAACTTGGCTTGGGCAAACTAAACTCTATATCACTTACACTTAATTTTTCATTATCAGCTATTGCCAAGCGCACCATATCATACCTATCAAACTCATGAAGAAGTGAAGATTTTTTTTTATGTGGATTATGAGGCGAAACAACAAACCAAACTTGATCTAAATCTGTATTTTCTGCCATTGTGTTAGCAGTAATTAAATGACCAACATGAATGGGATTGAATGAACCAAAATAAAGACCTATTTTCATAGAGTTGTATTTTTATGATGTTGGTGATGATTGTGGTTTGGCTTTTTTAAGATAAACTCTTCTACTATTTTTTCACTAAAATCTAAGGCTTCACTAAGTGAATCATTAATAACAACTTCATCAAAAAAAGGAGCAAACTCCATTTCTATTTCAGCTTTTTCTACTCGTGCTTTGAGGGTTTCATCGGTTTCTGTTTTGCGAGACAATAATCTCTTTCTAAGTTCTTTGATAGAAGGTGGTTTTACAAAAACGGCTAATGCAGCATCTCCAAATTCTTGTTTGAGAGCAACTCCTCCTTTTACATCTACATCAAAAACGACAACTTGTCCTTGACTCCAAAGGCGTTCGACCTCGCTTCGTAATGTTCCATAATAAAGTCCTTCATAAACTTGTTCGTGTTCTATAAACTCATTATTTGTCATTTTTTTTATGAATTCATTAACAGAAATAAAATAATAGTCTTTATTTGGTTTTTCATAAGAACGAGGTGAGCGAGTAGTAGCAGAGATTGAAAAACTCAGAATTTCAGGATAAACACCTAGTAGATGTTTGACGATGGTAGTTTTGCCAGCTCCAGAAGGGGCAGAAAAAATAATTAATTTTTGGCTCATAGATGGTTGTAAAGTAATTGCTTACCTAGTTATAACTGATTTTTAATGATACAGTTTTGACTTTCTTTGCAAGTGTTTACATACAAAATTACGAAAAAATAATCATTTTCTACTCTATTTTTTTAATTCCTATCAATCAAGGGGCAAAATATAAATGAAATAGATATAAGAAATGAGCTAAAAATTTTTAATTTTGTGGTTCATAAAATAATTTACACTCAAAAAACCTCTATTCTAAATTTAATAAAAACAGAATGACTCAAGAAATTAATAAAGATAATACAAAGTTACAAGATGAGTATTGGACAGAGGAAATTGTTCCTACTGGTAGTTTATTTGATTTAAAGTTAAAAGAAGTTTGGAGATACAGAGATTTGATATATCTTTTTGTAAAGCGTGATTTTGTTGCCCAATACAAACAAACTATTTTAGGCCCGATGTGGCATTTTATTGTTCCTTTCATGACCACTATTTTGTATGTGATTGTATTTGGAAATATTATGAATGTTACCACAAATGGAGTTCATCCTTTTTTATTTTATCTAGTTAGCACTTTATCTTGGTCATTTTTTGCAAAATGTTTACAAGGCACAGCTGTTACTTTTTCAGCCAATCAAAGTATTTTTGGAAAAGTTTATTTTCCTCGTTTGGTTACTCCTATCTCTACTATTTTTTCAGCTTTACTTGGCTTTGGGATTAGCTTGCTTTTGCTTATTGGCTCGTTAGCTTATTTTTATTTCTTTACAGATGAAAAATTAATTTTATCTGTTTGGATCTTAACCCTACCTTTACTCATGGCTATAAGTGGAACATTAGCTTTAGGCTTAGGAATTATTATATCTTCACTGACTTCAAAATATAGAGATTTGACTATTTTTATTGGTTTTGGCGTTCAATTATTAATGTTTTTCTCTGCTGTATTATATCCTCTATCTCAAATACCTGAAAAATATGAATGGGCTGCCAAATACAATCCATTAGTTACTTTGATGGAAGGTTATAGAATGGCATTTTTGGGAGTAGGAAGTATTACTATGATAGATATTGCTTACTTAGGAATCTTATCTGTTGTTGTATTTATTATTGGAATTATTCTCTTCAATAAAACAGAAAGAACATTTATGGATACAGTATAAGTTATTCACACAAAATCAATACTGTATTTCAATCAAACTCAACTAATCAATTTTGCATTCTATATATGCAAATTATATAACTGATACGTATGTTAGACTTAAATCATAAATCCATCTTTATTACAGGTGGTACAGGTTCTTTTGGTAAAAAATTCGTGAAGACAATTTTGGAAAAATACCCAAAGGTAAAGCGTTTGATTATTTTTTCTAGAGATGAGCTCAAACAATTTGAAATGGCACAAACTTTTTCTCCAGAAAAACACCCAGCCATTCGTTATTTTATTGGAGATATTCGTGATAAAGAACGTTTGATGCGTGCTTTACACGGAGTAGATATTGTTATTCATGCAGCAGCTCTAAAACAAGTTCCTACTGCTGAATACAATCCTTTTGAATGTATCAAGACTAATGTTTTGGGTGCTCAAAATTTGATTGAAGCCTCTATTGATTCAGGTGTAAAACAAGTAGTTGCTCTTTCTACTGATAAAGCTGCAGCTCCTATTAATTTGTATGGAGCAACAAAGCTTTGTTCAGACAAACTTTTTGTTGCTGCTAATAATATCGCAGGAAGCAATGAAATTAGTTTTTCTGTGGTTCGGTATGGAAATGTAATGGGTTCTCGTGGTTCGGTTATTCCATTTTTTATGAATAAAAGGGCTGAAGGTAAATTACCAATTACGCATGAAGGAATGACACGTTTTAATATTTCTTTGGAAGAAGGAGTAGATCTTGTGCTTTTTGCTTTAGAAAATGCTAAAGGAGGAGAAATATTTGTTCCAAAAATCCCTTCTTATCGTATTCTTGATGTTGCTGAAGCAATCGCTCCCGAATGTGAGAAAGAAATTGTAGGTGTTCGTCCTGGAGAAAAAATTCACGAAGAAATGATTACAGAAAGTGATTCGATGAATACAATCGAACTAGAAAACCATTTTATTATTGTTCCTAATGCTCCTTTTGCAAGTTACGAAGAGCAAGTCAATAAATATTTAGGTTATCATGGAGGAAAAGTAGTTGAAGATGGTTTTTCTTATAGCTCTGGAGAAAATACTGACTGGCTTACTATTGAGCAGTTGCGTGAGCTTATCAAAACTCATGTTGACTCTAACTTTGAAGCTTTCGAAGCTACTAGTTAATTTACATTCTACTTTTTGTGCTTATAATTAAGACTTTCACTTACAGTTAGGAAATCCTCAACATAATGAAAGTCTTAAATAAACCTTATCACGGTTTGTATTAAGGTAGTTCAGACTTCCTCTGAACATCAAAAACAGTATTTTATCAAATTTAACATTTTGGAAGATTGTTATACAAAAATAACCGTGATAACCTTTATTCAATTATAACTCTATATGATTATACTTTCCAAAAATCATAATAATACAAGCATTGCTTTATTTTCTTCCTTACTCGCCATAGGTTTAAGTGCTTTATGTCTGTATATGAGAAAAGAATTTGCTACAGATTATGAAAATATACTACTTATTTTAGGCTTTGGTTTACTTTGCATCAATATTTCTTCTTTACATTTTTTTTCTAAGTTATCTTTTAATAGATCACAAGTTAGCTCTCTATTTATTTGTCTGACTTTACCTTTATTAATTAGTTGGATAGATCAATATTATTGTAGGTATGTTTTTTTAATTGGTTATATTCTTTTTGCACTTACTATTTGGAAAAGTTTTAGAGTTCGTTTTTGGTCATTTTTATTTTTATTATTTGCCTTAGGAGCAACTTTTTTTCATATTATTCCTTCACTACTGAATAATGATATAAATTATATTAATCCTTTATTTTTTGAGGCTTTACAACTAGGAAAAGTTCATATAGACACTCTTTTTCACAGTAGTATTGCTAATATGATTCAGACTTATAATACAACTTCAACGGGTGTAGATGGCTTAGTCCCTTTAAACTATCATGTAGGTAGTCATTACTATCTTGCTCATTTTTCTAAAATACTCAAAGAGAGTAGCTTACTAGGTTATAACTTTGTCTTTATTATAGTCTTTATTCCTTTGTTTATCTATATTTATCTTTCTACCA
This sequence comes from Bernardetia sp. Wsw4-3y2, assembly GCF_037126295.1. Classification (NCBI taxonomy): domain Bacteria; kingdom Pseudomonadati; phylum Bacteroidota; class Cytophagia; order Cytophagales; family Bernardetiaceae; genus Bernardetia; species Bernardetia sp. Wsw4-3y2. Next base: position 54,774 of record NZ_CP147017.1, read on the forward strand.
TTAGAAGTGTTTCTGAAAAATTTAACATCAAACAAAAATTTAATTTTATATTTTGGATTGCCTTTATCATTGTAACTTTCTCACTACTATCAGATTTAGGTAAATTTGGAAAAGATGTATTTTTATTTCATATCTTATCCGAATCCTATAATTTTGCTTTCATTTTATTCTGCTTATTTATTATTTTATTTATAGAAGAGGATAAAAAATTTATTTCAGATAAAAAACAATCTATTTTGTTTATTGTAGCTACTGTATTTTTTTTACTTGCTAGTTTGTCATTAAAAATATCAGTTGGGTTTTTATTTTGGGTAGCAGTAATTTATCTCTGTTTCAGATTTTTCTTGTTAAATAAAAATACTTACTTGAGAATAAAATTAGTGCTATTCATAGGGGTCTTATTTATTACTTTTTATTTTGGCTATAAGATTAATCATTCTAATACTAATTCAGATATTATGAATATTAGTTTGTTTAATTTTATAAAAGAACATATCAATTATCTATCTCAGAAACTCTACTTTTACCTCATTCACTTTTTTTGGGGCATTGCCTATTGTATTCTACGCATAAGAGATTCAAAAATTTATACTTTAAAAAACCTTTTAAAACATACTAATTTTGTACTAATAGATATCGAATTACTTATTGTATTGATGATAGCAAGTAGTTTACCAGGAATGCTGATAGCAATTCCAGATGGAAGTGCCATCTATTTTACTCTTGTTGCAAGACAACTGGGAATGATTTTGTTTTTAGCTTATATAGTTTTGCATCAAGAACATATATATTATTTTTTCAAAACATATATATTTACAAAAAATGATATTTCCTTTGGTTTAATTTTTTCGGTTTTTATGGCAATAACTATTTTTGGTGGAATAGCTTGGAAGTTTCAAGCTGACTTGAGAGCTGCATATTCAAATCATAAAAATTTAGTACAGGATTATAAACAACTAGAAAATTCGCAAATTAATTCTACACCAATCGATAGAAACTGGGCTGTATATATTACCAAACAGTTAGATAGTTTAGGGAATCTACCAATAGAACAAAAAAGAAAACTAGTCATCCATATTTCGCAATCAGATACATTATTTTGGAAACACATGAACACAAAAAGAGCTGCCAAGTCAATTTCTTTTGTTGTTCCTGCTATTAGTGGAATTATGCAAATTGATGGAATGCCTTTGTATGGAGAAGAAATAAATAATTATGGTTTTGCTGATTTTGTTGAAAGAAAGAACAGTTCTGATACACTTTCTTATTCTCAAATGTGTATAAAAGCTCAAAAATATATTCCTATAGTAGAAAAACTCATTATTTATTATCCTTCAAATCAAGCAAAAAAAGAAATTTCTTGCGAAATAAAATTAGAAAAAAATTAAATTCTATGACTACCACCACTTTCTCTATTCCTTATGGGAAACAGAACATTACTCAAGATGATATCAATGCTGTTGTAGAAACTCTACAAGCTGATTTTCTAACACAAGGACCTAAGATTGATGAATTTGAATATAAGTTTGCTAACTATGTAGGTTCAAAATATGCTGTGGCAGTTTCGAATGGAACAGCAGCATTGCATTTATGTGCTTTAGCACTGAATGTAAATGAAAAAAGTAAGGTAATTACAACTCCTATCACTTTTGCAGCTTCAGCAAATTGTATTAAATATTGTGGTGGGGAAGTTGTCTTTGTAGATATTGACCCAAAAACTTCTCTTATTGATTTAGATAAATTAGAAGAGTTATTAAAATCAAATCCACAAGGAACATTCGATGGGATTATTCCTGTGGATTTTATGGGTTTGCCTGTAGATTTGGAAAAAGTTAGAAAACTAGCAGATAAATATGGGTTATGGATTATTGAAGATGCTTGTCATGCACCTGGTGGATATTTTATCGATTCTCAAAATAAAAAGCAAAATTGTGGTAGTGGTAATTATGCCGATTTAGCTATTTTTTCATTCCACCCTGTCAAACATATTGCTTCTGGGGAAGGTGGAATGATTACCACAAATGACAAAGATTTGTATGATAAATTAATCAAACTTCGTACCCATGGAATTACCAAAAATCCAGATTTATTGCAGGAAAATCATGGAGGTTGGTATTATGAAATGCAAGACTTAGGATATAATTATCGTATTCCTGATATTTTGGCTGCTTTAGGAATTTCTCAACTCTCAAGAGCTGATGAAATGATGCAAAAACGTCAAGAAATTGCAGAACGTTATGATGACGCATTCAAAAACACGAAGGTTTGCTTTTTTCAGTATCCTAAAAATGGAGATATTGAAGGTAAAAATAAAATTTTCCATGCTTATCATCTGTATGTCATTCAAGTAGAAAACCGAAAAGAACTCTATGATTTCCTAAGAGAAAATAATATCTTTGCTCAAGTACATTATATTCCTGTACATACAATGCCCTATTATAAATCTTTGGGATACAAAAATGGGGACTTTCCTAACTCAGAAGAATATTATCAATCTTGTTTGAGTATTCCGATCTACCCAACTCTTACAGAGGAGGAACAAAATTTTGTAATAGAAAAAATACTAGAGTTTGTCAGTAAATAATGTAAAAATGAAAAAACTAGCTATCATCACAGCACGAGGAGGAAGTAAACGAATTCCTAGAAAAAATATAAAAGATTTCTTAGGAAAACCTATCATTGCTTATTCTATTGAGACAGCTTTAAAATCTGAATTATTTGATGAGGTAATGGTTTCGACAGAAGATGAAGAAATCGCTCAAATTGCTCAACAGTATGGTGCAGTTATTCCTTTTTTACGCAGTAATAAAAATGCCGATGATTTTTCAGGCACAGCTGATGTATTAATAGAGGTAATCAATGAATATCGAAGACAAGGAAAAGAATTTGATATTTGTTGTGGTATTTATCCTACAGCTCCTTTTATTACTATTGAAATACTAGAAAAAGCATTGGAATTATTAACTTTAAAGAAACTTGATGTTGTCTTTCCAGTGGGCGAATTTTCTTCGCCTATTCAAAGAGCTTTAAAAAAAAATATTGAAAATAAGGTAAGCATGTTTGAGCCTAGTAATCTAATGAAACGCTCACAAGATTTGGAAAAAGCTTATTTTGATGCAGGTCAGTTTTATATGTGTAAGACAGATACATTACTAGAAAAAAAACGGCTTTGGACAGATAATACAGGGGTAATTACCTTATCTACTTTACAAGTTCAAGATATTGATAACATAGAAGATTGGAAAATGGCAGAATTCAAATACCAATGGATCAAACAACAAAGCTAAATATCTCGAAAACTAAGGTGTTTTTCAGAGCAGATGCCAACTCTCAAATTGGTTGGGGACATATTGTACGCAGTATGGCTTTAGCTGATATGCTAATAGAAGATAAAAACTCTGTGTTTGAATGCGTTTTTTTGGTTCAGAATCCTTCTTTAGTTCTTCAAAATCAAATCAAAGAAAAATTTGAATTAATTATTTTGCAAGAATCTACTAATTTTTTAGAAGAAGCTCATTTTATTACCAAATCTTATTTACAAGATAATTCTATTATCGTATTAGACCATTATCAAATACAGACAGATTATCAAAGAATTATTAAACAAAATAGCAATTCAAAAATAGTTTGTATTGATGATATGCATGATTGGCATTTTGTGGCTGATGTAGTGATTAATCATGCAGGAGGGCTGAAGAAAACTGATTATTCTTGTGAACCCTATACAAAATTATGTCTAGGAGCAGAATATGCTTTACTTCGAAAACCATTTTTAGAAACTGCCAAACAAAAAAGAGAAATAAATAAAATAGAGAATGCTTTCATTTGTTTTGGAGGTTCAGATATTTACAATCTTACAAAGACAGCGATAGACAGTTGTCTAAATGTAGATAAATTAAAACAAATTAATGTAGTTTTAGGCAGTGCCTCATTATTTTATCAAGAAATTCTAGAGCTGTGCAAACAAAATGATAAAATAATTCTTCATCAAAACCTTTCTGCTCAACAGATGTGTAAATTAATGAAACAATCTGATATAGCCATTGCACCTGCTAGTAGTATTTCTTATGAAATTCTTTCAACTGGCTTAATTTGGTTGGGGGGTTATTATGTAGATAATCAACTATCTATTTACAGAGGTTTTGAAAATAATCTAACCATTGATTTACAAGATTTAAAAATAGACTTGGAAAACAAAATCATAAATGGATTTGATAAATTATTTTTACTTTCTTCTTTCGCAACTGCTAAAGCTATTGATGGGTATTCATCTAAACGACTTTTAGAATTATTTAAAAATTTATGAAAATACAATTATTAGTCGATAATATTGGCTCTTGGATTATTCCTTATGCTAAAAAGTTACAAAGTTTGCTTCTAGAATTAAATCATAATGTTGAATTAATTCATTCTCATGAGGATATACAAAAAGGTGATGTGTTAGTTTTATTATCTTGTGAACAAATTTTAAAAAACTTAAATTTGAACACGCACAATTTGGTCATTCATGAAAGTGCCTTACCACAAGGAAAAGGTTGGTCGCCACTGACTTGGCAAGTTTTAGAAGGAAAAAGCCAAATACCTATCACATTATTTGAAGCTACTCAAAAAGTAGATGCAGGTCTAATTTATGAGCAAGATAGTATTTCCTTAAATGGAACAGAGCTAGTAGAAGAATTACGTGTTTTTCAAGGAGAAAAAACGATTGAATTAGTGATAAAATTTATTACTAATTATCCAAATAACTCAAAGAAAAAACAAGAGGGTTTAGAGTCATTTTATCCTAAAAGAAGTCCTAAGGATAGTGAGTTGAATATTTATAAGACTATTGATGAACAATTTAATTTATTGAGAGTCTGTGATAATGAAAAATATCCTGCTTTTTTTTATAAAAATGGAGTAAAATATTATATCAAAATAAATAAAGCAAATTAAATCATGAAAAAAATACAAGTACAAGACTTTACAATTAGTTCGGAAAATAAGCCTTTTATCATTGCTGAAATGTCTGGTAATCATAATCAATCGCTTGAAAGAGCTTTAGAAATTATTGATGCAGCAGCAGCAGCAGGAGGACATGCTATAAAAATACAAACAAGTTCACCAGATATGCTTACAATAGACTCCTCAAACGAAGACTTTATTGTTAGAGGTTCAAACCCAGACTGGGAAGCTAAAACATTGTATAATCTCTATCAAGAAGTATATACACCCTTCGAATGGCATGAAGCAATATTTAAACGAGCAAAGGAAAAGAATATAATTGCCTTTAGTTCTCCTTTTGGGTTAGAAGCAGTAGATTTTTTAGAAACATTAGATTGTCCAATGTACAAAATAGCTTCTTTTGAAAATAATTTTATCCAATTAATAGAGAAAGTAGCTCTAACAGGAAAACCTGTAATAATATCAACAGGTATGGCTAATTTAGAAACTCTACAAGATATTATTGATTTATTTGCAAGAGTGAATAATCCTAATCTTATCTTACTAAAATGTACGAGTACCTATCCTGCTTCAGCTGTAGATTCTAACCTCCTAACTATTCCACATATGGAAAGTATGTTTGATTGTATAATAGGATTGTCTGATCATACTTTAGGAATAGGAGTAGCTGTCGCTGCAACAGCATTAGGAGCTAGAGTAATTGAAAAGCATTTTACTTTAAATAGAAAAGATGGAGGGCTAGATGCTTCTTTTTCATTAGAGCCTCATGAGTTTAAAAGTTTAGTAGAAGAAACTGAAAAGGCATTTGATGCCTTAGGAAAAGTAACTTATGGTATTACTACTGCAGAACAAAAGTCAATCACTTTTAGACGTTCTATTTATGTTGTGGAAGATATAAAAGAAGGAGAAGTATTTACTTCAACAAATATAAGAGTAATACGTCCAGGTAAAGGACTTTTGCCTAAGTTTTACAATAATATAATAGGAAAAACATCAAAACAAGACATTTCCAAAGGCACAGCACTTTCTTGGAATAACCTTTAATTAAAATTATGATAAAAAAAATAAAGAATAGAGAGTTCGAGTTTTTCAAAGCTCAAGTAGAAAATGAAGAATTTATAATCTCTTACTTTGAATTGTTCGAAAGTTGTTTTGGAAAAAGAGAAGGTCTAAATAGAGAATGGTACAATTGGTTTAATTTGGCTTCTCCATTTGGCAAAAATGATATTTTTTTAGTAAAAGATTTGGAAAGTAATCAATTAGTTAGTGCTTATGGATTATTACCCTATCAAGTCAATTACAATCAAAAATTATATCCTGCTGCTTTATGTACAAATGTTATGGTACATCCTGATTATAGAGGATATGGTTTGTTTGTGGAAACAGGTTTGTTTGCTTTAAAAGATAGCTCTAAAAAAGGTAATAAAATAGTAATTGGTATTCCTAATGAAAATGCAATTCGTGGACATTTGAAAGTAGGATGGAATCAATTAGATAACTTATACTTTTTAAATATAAACCCATTTTTGTGTGAAGATAAGCCATTAGAATCAGGAATAAAAGAGCTTACAAATTACAAACAATTAGAAAATATTAGTTCTTTTTTTGAAAAATATAACTATAGTATAGTTAGGAATAAAGAGTTTATAAAATGGAGATTTCTTGAACGCCCTAATAAGTCATATAAAATATTTATTTTAGAAGAATATGAAAAAGTAGAAGGATATATTGTATTAAAAAAATTTCTTGATGAAGAACAATCTATTCTCAAAACTCATATTGTAGATTTTGGCTATAATCAAATACATCATCTAAAAAAACTTTTGAATACTTCAATATATTACTCTAAACAAGAAAAAAGTCATTTATTAAATATGTGGCATTTAACAGAAGAAAGTACAGAATACAATTGCATAGTAAGTATAGGTTTTCGTAAAACAGAAAATTTCAATTACTTTATTAATTACTCAGACCAAATTAATTATGATAATATTCATAATTGGCATATTACATTAGGAGATAATGATGTATATTAATTGAGTCATGTATCTTACTCTATCAAAATAAAAAAATGATAAACTTTCAAAATAAAAAAATATTAGTAGTAGTAGCTCACCCAGACGATGAGCTTTTAGGAGTTGGTGCAACCATGCACCACCTTATCAAAAACTATAATTGTCAGGTAAGAGCTATTATTTTGGGAGAAGGAATTACTTCTCGTTCGGATAATAGAGATAGAGAAAAATGGGAACAAGAGCTTCAAACCCACAGAAATAATATTTATTCTGCTCAAAAATGTATTGGTTATCAAAGTGTAGGAATTTATGATTTTGCTGATAATCGTTTTGATTCTGTAGCTTTATTAGACTTAGTAAAAGTAATAGAGAAAGAAAAAAAAGAATTTGAGCCTACTATTATTTTCACACATCATGGAGGAGATTTGAATATTGACCATCGCTGTACTTTTGAAGCTGTCATGACGGCTATACGTCCAATGGAACATGAAAATGTTCAGCATATTTTTACTTTCGAAACTCCGTCCTCTACTGAATGGCAAGCCTTTAATTATCCTAATCCTTTTCACCCTAACTTTTTTGTTAGTATAAAAGAAGAAAGTGTAAATGCAAAAATAAAAGGAATGGAAAGTTATGAATTTGAAAAACGTGCTTATCCTCACCCTCGCTCTCCAGAAGCATTACGCATACAGGCACAACGCCATGGAGTAGCTGTTGGAAAACATTTTGCAGAAGCATTTATGTATGTCAGAGGAATTGTGTAATTTTGAATGATTCTAAACAAAATTTAGAATTTAAAACTTTATTCCTTCAAAAGACGTTTTAAAATATAAGTTGATTTTACAGAAAATCAGTTAATTTTTAAAAGACAATTATTTATTTTTCATCAATAAAGAGTTCACAGAACTTTCAATTCTGGCTAGAATAAAATATATACGCTAGTAAACGAAACGTTATGATTACAATTACAGACAAAGCAGCGACTCAAATTGGTCAGCTCAAACAACAAGAAAATCATGCTCCTGATAGTAATATCCGTGTGTCCGTACAAGGAGGAGGGTGTTCAGGACTTATGTATGACCTAGCTTTTGATGCTTCTATTCAAGATTCAGATCAAGTATTTGAAGATAAAGGCATCAAAATATTAGTCGATAAAAAGAGTTTGTTGTATCTTTTAGGTACTTCACTTGATTTTACAGATGGATTAAACGGAAAAGGATTTCAATTTGTAAATCCAAATGCTTCACGTACGTGTGGATGTGGAGAAAGTTTTTCAGTTTAAAACTTACTCTGATTTCAACAAAAAAAGCCAGACAATTTTTAAGAATTGTCTGGCTTTTACTTTTTATACTTTTTCTAAAAAGAATTATTGTTTCTTCATTTTAATCAATTTGTCTGCTTTTGGACGCAAAGGAACACAGAAACCAATACTGAAAGTAGCTCCTTGATTTGATATTTTATAATTATTATTTAATCCGTGTTCTTGAACATCTACAAGTGTTTGAGCTGTTTCTGGACTTATTTCTCCTGGAGGATCTGAGAACAATGCTGTCAACACAGAATTTTGAGCATTTACATATTTAGATATAGGAACTGAATTTTCTTTCGGTTTTTGTGCGATATTCATAAGTCCATAATAAGCACGAGCCTCAAGAGTTAAATAGAGATAAGGAGTAAGTCCTACTAAATAACTAAACCCTAGATTAGCTCCCAAATCAGTCTGACGAACATCTAAAGGTGCTACTCCTTCTATTCCTGATGCCTTATTTCCTACCAAAAGACGAGCTGAAGGACCTGCCAAAATATAGAAATGATTACGACTTTTTGGAGCTATACGAAGTTGTAACATAGGGTCAAATGAAAAATAACTTAGGCTATATTTCTGACGTTGATTATAATTAATTGTATCAACTCGTCCCATCTGAACATAGTTTAGCTCCATACGCATTCCGATAGTTTTGGTAAATTCTTTTCCTGCAAAAACACCAAACTGCAAACCCACATTGAATTTGCCATTGCTTTTTTCATTCTCTACTTCTAACAAATTTAAAACAGGTACAATTGGTATAGTATCTATATCTATAATATCCATAACTTCTGGTATCTTTACTTTCTCAAAGGAAATAGGCGCACGTCCAACTGATAAGCCTGTCTTAAAGCCTGAGTAAGAGAAGTTTTGTGCTTGTAATTGATAGGTAATAGCTAAGCAGAAAAGCAGAGATAGAAAAAATGTTTTTTTCATAATAGTGGTCATAACTAAAATACTTATTAATGTATAGGATTTGAAGATTTCTTTTTTGAGTCTGTAATTGATATTTTTTATAAAAAACATTTGAAATTTACTTAATGTAAAAATCTAGTTATACTAATATAAGTTCAAAAATAAACAATACTACTTAATTTAACGAGAAAATCTTAAAAAAATTGAATGAACATCTTATTTTGTTATCATTTTATAGAAATAGTAGAGATATACATTCTGTCATTAGTAATTTGATAGTGTTTTAGATTACACTCAAAAAAGTAATTTATTGGGTTCTCTGTTTTGCTATCTTTATTTATATTTAAAATAGCTATTTCTTCTATACTTTCATCATAAAGTCCCTTTTTGATAACTTTTTCTTTTTCTGTAATTAGAATAAACTCTTTTGCAAAAGTAATAGTATTCCATTTTGGAAAATCTAATACTGTTTTATAGTTTCCAAAGCTATCAAAAACTAATATACCTTGTTCTTTTACACCCAAAAAAATTTGTCCTTGATAAAATTCTAAATGTGAAATAGGATAATCTTCATTTTTCAATAGTAATCCTAAAGGTGTTTGAGATAAAATTTGTTTATTCAAAATATCATAGTTTTTCAAGCTAAAATCTGACTCATCAAAAAACCAAAGCGTATTATTTGGTGAAGGAGATAGTAGCCTTACAAAACCAATTTCACCATACTGATTACTTTCTATTTTTTCAGAAATTTTGTAACGCTCTATTTCTGTAAGAAAACGATTTAAGATTACCCACTCTTGTAGTTCTTGATAAAAAACAAAAATTTGATTTGGATTTTTTACATTAAAATGAGTTGGAGCAATAGAAGAAGAGGGTGAGAAAACTAATTCTGTATTTCCCAATGTATCCAAACGTTTAATCACTCCTTTCTTATCACAAATATAAATACGTCCATACGTATCAATATTACTCAAAATAATTTCACTTTCAAATACTACTTCTTTTTGCAAAAGCAAGGTATCATTTTGAGCTAGAATAGAGTAAAAATGGAATAATGATAAGATAAATAAAAATGGGTATTTCATCTAATTTTAATCTATTGTTTCAATTGGAATCTCTTTTTTTATAATTACTTTTTCTTGTGATGAATCAAAACTTGGAAGCGTAAACCAAAATGTTGTTCCTTCTCCTTCTATGCTTTCTACACCTATTTCCCCTCCATTTTGTTCTACAAATTCTTTACAAATTATTAGTCCTAAACCTGTTCCTTTTTCTCCTTCTGTTCCTTTTGTAGAATATTTATTATCTAATTTGAAGAGTTTCTGAGAAACTGATTTTGGCATTCCAACACCTGTATCTATTATTGATATTTTGGTAAAACCTGTATCCTTTCCTTCCTTATTTTTTTCTATTTCTGCTTTTACTCGTATTATTCCTTTTCTAGGTGTAAACTTAACAGCATTAGAAACTAAATTTCTCATAACCGTAAATACAGCATTTTCATCTGCAAAAACCTGTTTTCCCTCTACATCAATACACTTTGCATCAATTTCTTTCTCTTCTATTAAAGGCATTAATATTTCACACATTTTATCAACGACATTCTTTAATTCTATATTTTGAGGTTCTGAGGCTACTGCTTTCATCTGAATTCTTGACCAAGAAAGTAAATCTTCTAAAAATTTATACAAATTATCTAGTGTTCGTTCTTGGTCGGCTGCCATGCTAATTATTTCTTCTTTTGGAAGTTTATCGCCAAACGTAGAAATAAGGTGAGAATATCCTTTTAGAGAATTTAGAGGTCCTTTGAGGTCATGGGCAACAATAGAGAAAAAACGATCTTTGGTTTTATTGATAGCATTTAGTTCTTTCTTTGACTCTACAAGTTGTTCGTTCATAGACTGTAACTCCTGATTTTGTTTTTGAATAGAATGACTTTGATTTTTGAGCATTTTCTGTGTTCGTTCCCCAAAACGATAGCGATTATAAATCAGAAATATAAATATACCCAACGCAATAACAACAATTAATGCGATAATATTAAACATTTGTGCTATTTCTACTTCTGCCTCTTGTTGAAGTTGTTTTTCACGTTGATTGAGTTGCAAAACGTCTATCTCTTGTCGGTGTCGTTCTTGCTCAAACTGCATTTGAAGACTATTTATTTTACGAATAGAAACCTCATTATTTACAGAGTCCTTATATACCAAATACTTTCTGTAATAATTTAGTGCCATTTTATCTTTTTGGCTTTTTTCATACAAACTAGCAAATGAAAAATAAAGCTGCTTGTACAACAAATTATTATCTAAAGATAAAGCTGTTTTTTCAGCTCGTCTCAAAAATAATTCTGCTTTATCGTAAGAACCTTCCGCTCTATAAATATCTCCCAAACGAATAGAAAGCAAAATTGCTTGTTGTTGTTCTCCTAACTGTTCAGCAATTTGTAGAGCATCAAAAGCATATTTTTTAGCTAAATTATAATCAAACCTTGTAAAGTATAACTCTGAATACAAATCGTAAGTAGCTAATAAACATTTTCTTTTAGATTTTCCTATACAAAACTCTTCTGATTTTTGTAGATAAAATAAAGCATCATCATATTCTTTCTTGGCTATAAACACTCGCACAAGCCCTTGAGAAGCAATCGCTTGTATTTTTTTGTTTTCATTTATATCTTCGTTCTTATTGCTGCTTTCTTTAATAGTCCATTTTAATAATTCTTCATAGTAATATTGAGCCTCTTTATACTGCTCACTTTCAAGATAAAGAGTGGCAATACTTTGATAAAAATCTTCTTTTGTCAATAATGGATTTTTATAGCTTCTCCAAAGCTCAAAAGCTCTCAAATAACTATTTAAGGCCTCTACTTTATTTCCAGTTTCATCATATATTTTTCCTAGCTGATGATACAAAAAAGGAGGAGGAGTTTCCTTAAAATTTTGAAAGGTAGAAATTTGATCTTCTATTATCTGTACTGCTTTTAAGTGTTCTCCATTGATTTGCAAAACTTTAGCATATTGATAAGAAGAAATGGCAACTAAACGAGTAGGATGAATTTTTTGTCCTAAGTCATATCCCTTTTGAGCATATTTATAGGCTGTTTCATTATCATTTTTTATTGCCCTACTAACAATAGAATTGTAAAGAAAAAGTTTGACTGTATCTTCTTTTTGGCGTAATTCTAATGCTTGAATCAAACTATCTAACTCTTTGATATTTTGATTATAAGAATGAGCTATAAAAGGAAAAAAAGAGAAAAGAATAAAGAATAAAGTTAATTTCAAACAGCTATACCTATTTTTTTCAAAAAAAGAAATACAATTTAATCCATTTTTCAAAAAAGAAAAATAATTTTTCATCTTACTAGAGTAAAAAAAATAATATGGATTAAGACGATTCATATAAATAAAATAACAAACAACTAAAAGCTCATATAGAAAAAGATAAGCTATTTGATAAAATAACAAAAATTCTAAAAGTAAAAATACAAAAACTCATTCATTTGCAAATTTATTCATTTAATTTTTCATGAACAAATTGCATAATATCTGGAAAAAACAATAAAAAATCTTTTTCAATATCAGAATAATTCTGTTTCAAAAAATTATACGACTCATATAAATTGGTGGCATATTTTGCTCTGTGGGAAAGTCCATTGAGCGATTGCTCCATTCCATATAAAGTTGCATAATGTGTGAGCCAATCTTGCTCTTTCATTTTCAAAAACACTTGCTGTGCTAAAGATGGTAAAATATCATAATTTTTCTCTAAAACCTGATATATAAACGTTGAAAAATCCGTTAAATTATAGATTTCACTTTGATTTTCAAATTTATATTTATTGAAATGTAATCCTAGAAAATGGTCGTAATAAATGTCTGTAATCACAGGTGCGTATTTTCCAAAGTCAGCATGCAAACGTTTATTGGTTTGTAAAATAATAGGATGCTTATCTGTAAAAGTATCAATGTTGCGATGCAACATAATTCCTTTTGCTATTTCATTAGGATATTCTTTATATTTATTTCCTCTCACAAAATCACCCAAAAAATTACCTATGATTATGTTTTCTATTCTATTAGATAGAAAAAAGTGAGCTAAAAAATTCATATAAAAGTTTTATAAATTACAAATCAGCAACAATAAAAAAAAATATTATCTTCTAATATAAACAAAATAACTCATAATAGTTTTGATAGATAATTACAAATTCAAAAAAACCTACCTAATTTTTCTATTGAGTGAAGAATTAGATAGGCTTTTCTGTTTAGTAGATAAAAAACTTACTTCTTACTTTTTACCATTTTGTTTGGATTGCTCAAAAGCAACTTCACGCAAAGCAGCCAATGATTTTGCACCCGAAGCTCCATCTATAGCTTTGATAGCTAATTCTTTTGCTTCTTTCAATGCACCTGTCAATTGAGTATTTAATGACTTGATTTGCTCATTTTGCTGCGTAATTTTGCTAGAAAGAGCATTGATTTGACGTTCTGCAATACGCTTTTTGCCTTCGTTTTCTTTTGCCAACAAATCAGATTTTGCTTTATTATCTCTCTGAATAGCTGCTTTTGTACTTTCATAAGCTCGCTTAGTTTCGCTATCCAACTTCTTAGGAAGTTCTTCAGCTTTTTCAGTTGCCTTTTCGTAACTCTCTTCTTTTTCGGCTAAAAGTTTTTCACGCAATGTCCACTCTTTTTCTTGTTCTTCTTTAAGATTTTCCAATTCTTCAGTACGAGATTTAGCAAGCTGCATAGCTTCATCTTTTATTTGCTGACGAGCCAAATTCTTTTCATAATGATAGGTTTCTTCTTCTCTATCCAGCTTAGTTTGCCATTCTTTTTTACGCTCACTAAGTGTTGAGTTGTGCAAATCTTCAGCTTCTTCATAAGCTTTTTTAGCTTCTTCTTCAGCTTGTAACTGTTCTTTTCCCGTTTGAGTGATGATTTTTTCGAAAGATTCTGACTTTTCAATATATTCTTGAATAAGTTTTGAAAGCGTGTTTTCTTCTGCTTCCTCAATCTGATGAAGCTCTAAAAGTTGCGTTTCGATTTGGTTGCTTTCATCTTGCAAAACGGCTAAGTTTGCAGCCTCTTTTGTCAGATTATCTGAAAGCCCACTAATTGCAATACCTACATTTCCTTTAATATGCTCAAATGCTGTAACAACACTTTCTACAGACTGATAACCACCACCCAAATTAGTAGTTGAAATTTGTTTTGGTTCTGCTTTAGCAAAACTTTGAGTTTTTGGTGCAGATTTTTGAGAAGTTATATTATTCTCCAAATTGCTTTGCAGCGTTTTATTTTCTACTTTTAGTTTGGTTACTTCTGCTTGAAGTGATTTATTTTCTCTTATAAGGTCTTGATATGCATCAAGAATCTCTTTTTTAGTGCTTTTCATTGAAACTGCCATAATGCTATTTTTTTTAGAAGGTTTTGAAAGGATTTTTAAATAAAAAATTTGATAAAGTAGATTCCTACGGATTTTGAGCAGATTTTTTATTTATCAAAAAGGTTAGATGAATAAATTTATTTAGAAGTTGGGTTATCAAATGCTCTCAAAGAAAGTGATTGTACTTGCTCTAAAGCATGTTTGAGTTGAATTGTCAGATTATCAACTTCTACTTTTCCAGTCTCTACATTCAATTTCAAATCTTCTATCTGTTCGGCAAAGATTTGTTCGTTGGCAGCTTCTTCTTTTTCCATTAATTCAGCAACTGCTTTTCCTTCTTTTGTAGCTTCATTAGCTCCTTTTTCTCTTGCTTTTTTGACTTCTTCTTTAAGTTTTTCATCAAATTCGGCAATCAAAACAAGATTTTTTTGGTGTTTTTCATCTTTCTCTGCCAAAACTTCTTCACGCAACGTCCATGCTTTTTCTTTTTCAGCTTTTTGTTGCTCTAGTTTACGATGTGATTGTTTTTTCTGAGCTTCAAACGCATCTGTTGCCAATTGTGTGTTACGTTCTAAATCATATGCAAATCGTTCTTCTTCTTGCAAACGAGTTTTCTTTGTGCGCTCTTCTGATTCTTTTACTTCTTTTTCAAAAAGCTCTGTTTCCTTTTTCCAAAATGCCTCATCTTCCTTGCGAGAATTTGCCATCAATTCCATTCTTTTTTGATGTGCTTCAGTAAGTTCAGCCAACTTTGATTCGTGTTCTTGTTTTAATAAATACAACGCATCAGCAGCTAATTTTACTTGGTGTAAGTTTTTGAGTCTTTTCTTTTCTATTTCGATAGCCTCCTCAATCTGCGAACGTTTTTCAGACTCATCTTGTAGTTTTTTAGACCATTGAGTAAGCGTATCAGCAAAGGTAAGTTGAAGCGTTCCAAGTCCTTTAATAATATTATCAGGTGTATAGGTGCGAGCAGTTTGCAAAAGTGTAATTTCTTTTACTTTGGCAACTGATTCTTCTTTGGTAATCACTTCATGACGCTGATGATAATAGTTTTTGAGAAGTGAAGAAAAGTCATTTTTAATTTGATTCTTGTCCATAATAAATAAATAGGTAAATTTGGTGAAAAATTAGGGTTACAACCCTGTTCAATTGATTGAAAATTAGATTCTGTTCTATATTAAAACTACTTTAAACATTTTTAATATGATATACAAAATGTAATTTATATTTATTGAATTGGACAGGGTTTTAACCCTGTTATCAATAATATAAACCCTTTTTCTCTTTGGTTTATACTACAAATTTAGGGGTGCAGAACGTAACCTATATGAGGAGTAAAAAAAACTTCAAAATTTCTTTATTTTTTTCTAAAATACTTTTTCTTATTCGAATAATTCAACATAATTCAAAAATGAAAATTCTAATTGTGGGTGCTGGAAATATGGGAACAACGTATGCAGAGAGCTTTTTGCTTTCTCATTCCATTACAAAAGATGATTTATTGATTTTAGAAAAAACACCTGAAAAAGCTGACTTTTTGAGAGAAAAAGGCTACTCTTATGTTATTTCTGCTCCTGATGAACGAGTTTCAAAAGTTCAATTAATTATTTTAGCTGTAAAACCCCAAGACACAAAAGTATTATTTGAAACGCTCAATAGCTATATTTTGCCTTCTCAAACTGTTCTTTCTATAATGGCAGGGGTTAAGATTGAAACTTTAAAAAAGAGTTTGGGAACTACAAAAGTTATTCGTGCTATGCCAAACCTTCCTTCTCAAATTGGAATGGGAATGACAGGTTTTACAGCTGACGAATCGGTAACTAGAGATGAATTATTTTTTGTTCAAAACCTTCTTAATACAACAGGAAAATCGCTTTATTTTTCAGAAGAAGAAAAAATAGATGCTGTAACAGCAATCTCAGGAAGTGGTCCTGCGTATGTTTATTTTTTTATGGAAGCCATGATAAAAGAAGCTCAAAAAATGGGTTTTTCACATTCCGAAGCCGAACTATTGGTTACACAAACATTTATGGGAGCTGTTCATCTAGAAAACCGAAGTAATTATTCGTGTGAAGAATGGATAAAACGAGTTTCTTCAAAAGGAGGAACAACAGAAGCTGCACTAAACATTTTTTCTAAACAAGAAGTATCCTATAAGATAGGACAAGGATTGCAAGCAGCACAGAAAAGAGCAAAAGAATTGGGAGAATAAATTTTGGAAACTCAATAACAAATTTATTTTTTCTATGTTATAATTTTAGTTTATTTCATACAAAAGCCATTTTTCATTGCTTTTCATTTTTTTAACTTGATTTTTTTATTTTTATATACCTACTTATTTTATGGCTCACAAATTCAAATTCAAAGATTTAGGAAAACTTCTCAAAGAAACCTTTAAAGAATGGAATGCCCTTGACCCTTTTCGTGAAAGTGCTGTAATTGCGTATTATACGGTTTTTTCTTTACCTGGTCTTCTGATTATGGTAATAAAATCAGCAGGTGCACTTTTTGGAGAAGAAGCTGTCAGAGGAGAAATTACAGGACAAATTTCTGGAATGATAGGACAAGAAGCAGCCGAAGCTGTACAAGAAATGATAAAAAATGCACTTAGTAATCAAGATTCTACTTTTGCTTTAGTAGTGGGAATTGGTTCACTCCTTTTTGGTGCAACAGGAGTTTTTGTTCAACTGCAAAAGTCATTTAATAATATTTGGGAAGTAGAACCTGATACAAGTGGCAGTGGAATAATGAAACTGGTTACAGATCGGGCTACTTCTTTTGGACTTATTATGGTAATTGCTTTTTTATTATTGATTTCACTTATCGTCTCTACGCTTATTTCTACACTTTCAGATTGGATGATGAATTACCTACCTGATTTTATGATTTATGCCATGAGTGCTATTGAAATAGTAATCTCACTTATTATAATAGGAATTTTATTTGCTTTTATGTTCAAAACACTTCCTGATAGAGAAATTCAGTGGAAAACTGTCGGCATTGGTGGAATTGTTACAGCAGTTTTATTTACATTGGGTAAAGAAGGATTAAGTCTTTATTTTGGAATTGCAGAGCCTGCTTCTACATATGGCGTAGCTGGTTCAGTTGTCTTAATTTTGCTTTGGGTTTCTTACGCTTGTTTAATTCTGTTTTTTGGAGCAGAATTTACAAAAGTATATGCTCGTTTTTATGGACATCGTACAAAGGTTTCCAAACATGCAAAAAGTAAAGAAAAACTTCTAGATCGACGACCTACCTCTTTATAAGATATTCAGAAAAGGAACTTGATTAATGTCAAGTTCCTTTTTTTTTGTTAGTTGAATCTTGTCGGTGAGACACCAACAATGGCAAACGTATTTCTAGTCATGGCTTTATCAATACACTCATTTTTGTAAAAAAATAAGGTAGTGTGAACTTAATAGATTGAAAAATTAGGTAATTTATCGAAAAGAAATGCAATTGTTTTGAAATAGTTTGTAAATTAGAGTACCAAACTTTACCTAATAATTGCATTTATGAATTCTTTTTTATCAAAAACACTGCTATTTTTCAGTAGTTTTATTTTTATTTATTTACCCTGTATTTCTTTCTCACAGGCTCAAAGTCCTCATTTTCGTACTTATACTATACAAGAAGGATTACCACAAAGCTCTGTTTATTCTCTTCTTTTAGATAATCAGTCTAAACTTTGGGTAGGAACACAAGGAGGCGTTGCTTCTTTCAATGGACAAAATTTTACTACCTACACACAAAAAGAAGGTTTAGGAGACAATCATGTAACCACAATTTATCAAGATAATCAAAATCAGATTTGGGTAGGACATCGCTACACAGGAATTTCTCTCAAAAAGGGTAATACATTTATCAATTTTGCAGCCGATACTATAAAAGCTGTAAATTCTATCCTACAAACGCAAAATAAAAAACTTTGGGTAGCCACAAATACAGGTCTTTTTTTGGTAGATGCAATTACTGGAAAACTACTTTCTCATCATTTCAAAGCTAATTTTATTAGTCAAATTTTTATAGAAAATGATGAAATTTTTGTTGTGGGAACAAATGGATTACATAAATTAAATACCACTAACCAAATACCAACACTTGATTATCTTCTTTCTCCCTTCAATCTCAACTCACAAGCAGCAGGTTTTTCAGATGTCAAATTTATAGATAAAAATACGTTTTGGGTAGCCACAGGGAATGAATTGTTCAAAATTTCATTAGAAAAAGCGCAGAAAGCTACTGTTTTAGAAAAATATACTGTCAATGAAATTCCTCTTTTGAATGGAATAAATTTACTTAAAATCTCAAATGATAAAAGTATTTGGGTAGCTACAAATGGAGGTGCTATTCATATAAAAGACAAAAAAATAGAAACTTTTACTACTCAAAATGGAATTGCAGGGTCGCAAGTAACCACTATCGAACAAGACCACGAGGGACAAATTTGGATAGGCACACACATGGGAAAAGGACTTTCACTTTTTCTAGGACGTTACTTCGAACAAATCAAGCAAGCTGAAGACGAAATCGTTTTTGCAACCACAACAGATAATCAAGGAGGAGTTTGGACAGGAACACTTTCAGGTTTATATCGCTATACATTTACAAATGAAGCTCAAAGTAATATTGCTACTATAGAACAGATAAATATTTTCCCCAACACTTCAATTACATCACTTTATACCGATTCAAGAGGTTTGGTTTGGATAGGTGCAAGAGGAAAATTGGCGAGTTACAATCCTCAAACCAAACAAATTTCAGATTATTCAAAATTGATAAATGGCAATCCAAATGCGCCTATTATTTCAATCAATGAAGACAAAACGAATCAGATTTGGATTTCAGTTTTTAGACAAAAATGTGTTCGTTTAACTATGCAAGGACAAAAAGCTGTTTCTACTCAAGATTTTACAATCAATGAAGGACTTGTCAGTAATGTAATTTGGACTTTGTATAAAGATAAAAAAGGTAATTTATGGTTTGGAAGTAATGATAATGGACTTTCTCGCTATGATGGGACAAAATTTCATTCCCTTACCAAAAAAGAAGGTTTACCACACAATCGTCCTGCTGCCATTACTGAAGATGCAGATGGTAATTTGTGGTTTGGAAGTATTGGAGGTGGAATTTTCAAGTACGATGGAAAAGATTTTAAAGTTTATACAACTAAAGAAGGTATTGGTTCAGATAATCCTTATTTAATTCAAGGAGATGCTTTGGGAAATATTTGGATAGGAACAAATGATGGCTTAAATCGCTTGAACCCAAAAACAAATGAAGTAAAAAAATATAGCTTTAAGGAAGGTTTTACAGGAATGGAAACGAATCAGAATTCAGTTTTTAGAGATAAAAATGATAATCTTTGGTTTGGAACAATCAATGGACTTATGAAATGTAATCCTACTTTATTTGAAAAAAATGAAACTCCTCCACCTATTTTTTTAGAAAACACACAGTTATTTTTGAGAGATACCATTCAAATTAGTAATCAAGAATTACCTCATGATAAAAATTATCTGACTTTTAATTTTATAGGAATTAGCTACAAGAATCCAACTGATTTGCGTTATCAATATCGTTTGACTGGATTAGATACAGAATGGTCGCCTCCAACAAACGCAAATTTGGCTACTTATACAAGCCTTCCCTATGGAAAATATAACTTTGAAGTTCGTGCCATCAATGCTGATGGTGTAGTTTCTAAAGAGCTGGCAACTACTTCATTTGTAATCAGTCCTGCTTTTTGGAATCGCCTGTGGTTTCAGATTTTAGCTGGAGTTTGTATTTGTTTTTTAGTTTGGGGAGGTCATAATTTGCGTATGCGAAAAATTCAGAATGACAAACTGCATTTAGAAAAAATTGTAGAAATTCGTACCGAAGAAATCAATGCTCAAAAAGAAGAAATTGTATCTTATAATGATTCTTTAGTAGAAAGAAATGCTGAAATTATGCAGCAAAAAGAAGAAATTTTGGCGCAACGAGATGATATTAGTTTACAAGCTGAACAGCTTTCATTCATTTATTTAGAAGCTGATAAACAGAATAAAAAAATTAGTCAGAGTATTCGTTATGCAAAGCGAATCCAACAAGCAATGTTGCCTTCTGAAAAAACTTTGTTGCGTCTTTTACCCAATCATTTTGTGTATTATCAGCCAAAAGATGTTGTGAGTGGTGATTCGTATTGGATAGGAAAAACAAAAGACAAGATACTTATTGCAGGGATTGACTGTACAGGACACGGCGTTCCAGGGGCAATTATGGCAATGGCAGCCAACTCTGCACTCACTCAAATCATTGAAGCAGAGGGAGAATGGCAACCTCACAAAGTTTTGAGTAGATTACATACCCTTATTCGTCAGAATTTATCACAATCTGAAAGTAATATCAAAGATGGAATGGATATTATTTTGTGTGCTTTTGATAGTGATGAAGTTGAAAACAAACAAGTTTATTTTGCAGGTGCAAAACGTCCTTTTATTTATGTTCAAGATAAAAAACTGTATTCTGTAAAAGGCGACCGTCATTCTATTGGAGGAAAAGAAGAAGACATAGAGTTTACATTGCATACTTTGCTTTCAAATTCGGATACAACTTTTTATCTTACTTCTGATGGCTATCAAGACCAATTTGGAGGAAAAGAGAATAAAAAAATAGGAAGACACGATTTTTATGAAATGATTAAAGAAGTAGCTTCTCAACCTTTAGACAAACAGAAAGAATATTTTGCTGATTTTATGGAAAAATGGCAAGAAGAAGGAAATGAAGAACAAATTGATGACCAACTTATTTTAGGGTTTAAGTGGAGTTAAAATAGCCTATCTTTTATCTTCGTTTGTAGTTTTTGTACTGTGTCTGATGTCTATTTTGATGATGTTGATTTCTGTTTTTATAACGAGTAGTATCTTCTAAAAACTCTTTTACTCTAGCAGTTTTTGCCCTTTTTTGTCCATCTACTTGTCTTAAAATATATTTTTCTGTTTTAGTGCCCTGCTTTTTTTCAATTTTTACAGGAAAAATAAAATCTGTATAAAATCGTAGCTTTTTCTTGAGTAAACGAACTCTTCTTTCAGGAAAATCAACAAGTTTGATTTTGGCTTGATTTGAAATATCTTTTTTTGTTTTGGCTAAACGCAATAAAAAAGCAGTGATTCGTTCTTTTTTTGAAAAAAGTAAAGGAATACTAACTTCCTTATGTGTTTTGTCTTGCTTTTTCAAAACCAAATGAACATAACAACTAGATTGATAATGAATTTCGATTTCGCTTACTCGTGCAAGTTCGATAAAAACCCCTTGTTGAATACTTTCAAAATAAAGAAATAAATTGTGATTGAAAATACCAAAAGTAACAGATTCTTCGCTTTCTAAAACATCTACATTTCTTATCGGAAATTGATATTTTTCCTTTTTGACAGGCTTTTTAAGTGAATATTTAGTATTACTGAAAACAAAAATATAAGCCATCAAAGCAGTACAAGAAAAGAAGATAAGTTTTGACGAAACTGTATCTAAAAAAGGAATAGCAAAAAGCCCTACAATGACTGAAATTATTATAGTTATTATGATAAATATCATGACATTCGATAACCAACCTTGTTCTGTTTCTGTTTCTTGAACTTGTAATTCTCCTTCAGTAGGCTCTTTTATTTTTTCTAATAAATCAATATATTGTTCTGTTCCTTTTTTGAAAACTGGGTCTAATCGAATTTCTATTTTTTTATCTATTGGATTAAAGTCAGAAAGCATTTCCAAACAGTTTTCAAACGAAACCAAAGAATTTGTCAGCGTAATAAAATAAGGTTGTATAATCGAAACATTCAACAATAATGGTTTAGAAACAGGAACAGAATTAAGCGTTTTGGTCTGCCCACAATGTTTCCTGTCCATGTATTCCCATGAATCCTTCTGAAAAGAAGACTTACAAACTCCACAAAAAACAACCTCGTCATTTGCTTGAATCAAATCTCCTGTAATGCCATCTTTGCGTTCTTCTTCTAAAAAAGAGTGATGTAAATGGCTATTTATTTTGTGAATATTCATTTTCTATAAAAGTAATATTTGGATAGAATTTTAGGCTACTTTGTAACGTTTTTTTTTGATTAGCAGGAAAACTAGTAATCATTATATTTGAAGGGTTCGCAATTTCTTTGTTAGATGAAGCTAATTTTACTAGAAACTCTGTTACTTCTGAATTTTTTGAGAAAACTAAAGGTATTTCTATTTCCTTTTTAGCTCTTTTGTAGCTTTTCAAGGTCAAAAGTATATAACAATGGGATTTATATCTAATTTCTATTTTAGATACTCTTGTCAATTCTACAAAGATTGCTTGTTTTAATTCTTCGAAATAAAGGAATAGGTTGTGATTAAAAATGCCGAAAGTAATTGAGTATTTGAACTCAAACATGCTTTCAAAGTTTCCCAAAGATATTTGCTTTTTTCTTGTTATTTCTTTTCTTTTCTTAATCTCTTTCTTTATTAAACTTTTAATTTTTTCAAAAGACAAAAGTATAAGAATAAATATAGAAATAAGAAATGGAAATCTAGCAAAAGCATATGCATCAGGAATCAAAAATATAAAAATAGTTGATACAAGAGACGAAATTAGAATGGTACGGGTTCTAATTAAATCTCCAATATTTTCCTCTTCCTCTTTATTAGGGTATAAACAATTTCTACTTTCTTTTATTTTTCTCTCTTGTCCTATTTTTCTGTCAATTTTCTTTATTGCTCTTTTTGTCAGCTTTTCGTATTCTTCTGTTCCTCTCTTTAAAATAGAATTTAATGCAATATCTACTTTTTTATCTTTTGCTTTAAAAGATGAAAGTAGTTTCAAACACTTTTTAAAGGAAGTAGAAGAATTTGTAAGCGTAATAAAGTGAGGATTTATAGTTCTAACATTCAATAACAAAGGCATAGAAATAGGAACATTTTTAAGTGTTTTGGTCTGTCCACAATGCTTTCTGTCCATATACTCCCAAGAATCCTTTTGAAAAGCAGACTTACAAACTCCACAAAAAACAACCTCGTCATTTGCTTGAATCAAATCTCCTGTAATAGCATCTTTTCGTTCTTCTTCTAAAAAAGAGTGGTGTAAATGAGGATCTATTTTATGAATATTCATCTTTCTTTATAATGTCTTACGATAAGAAGGAAAATCTATTAATGTGATATTTCCTGTTTTATAAAACTCTTTTTGCAATTTTATCAATTCTGATAAAAATAAATTCACGTCTTCTATATTCAAAAAGACTAACGGAATAATTACCTCAACATCTTTTTTTTTGTGTTTTATTAGTGTAATGTACCAATAGGTATCAGATTGATAATTAATTCTAATTTGATCAATTCGTGTAAATTTTACAAAAATAGCTTGTTGTGCTTCTTCAAAATAAAAAAATAAACTATTATCGAAGATTCCAAAAGTAACAGTATCATGATTGTCTGAAGAATGCATGCTTTTTGATGGAAATTTATACTCTATTTTATTGTTTATTTCTGTCTGTTTTTTATTTTGCTCGTCTTCATTTTGGTCTTCTTTAAACAGACTATTTTTCAAGAGTTTCCTAACAGAAAAATAAGTTATTAGTATGATTATTAAAGAAAAAATTATTCCTTTTGTCCAATCTAGTTTTATAAAATTATTTAGTTTAAGTAATATCAGTGGTAGAGCAACAAGCAATATTCCTAAAGTGCCAACCCAAGTGTTAAATAGATTTTCATCTATTATTTCAATAGGCTTGTAATTTTCTCTCATCTCATCTCCTATGCGCTTACTTTCTATTCTTTTATATTGGTCTGATAACTCATTATATTTTGACGTTCCTTTCTTAAAGTTTTCTTTCAAATAAATAACTGTTTTTTTATCACTTGGCTTGAAAGTAGAAAGAAAATTTTGACACTCTTTAAAAGAAATATCTGAATTTATGAGCGTAATAAATGTAGGAATAATTTTGAAAACACTAAGCGATAAAGGCTGAGAAATAGGAACAGAATCAAGCGTTTTAGACTCATTACAATGTTTTCCACCAATATACTCCCAAGAATCTTTCAAAAAAGCAGATTTACAAACTCCACAAAAAACAACCTCATCATTTGCTTGAATTAAGTCTCCTGTAATGGCATCTTTTCGTTTTTCTTCTAAAAAAGATTGATGTAAATGAGGGTCTATTTTATGAACATTCATTTTCTATACTTTATATTTAGTCTGTAATTCTACTTATTTATCAATCTGTAACATAAAATTAGTACAATTCTTGAAACTATTTTATTTAATACAGACGTTATCTATTTAGTTTTGTTTGGGTAAATTGTATCTATATTTGACTTATAAACAAAAAAAAAACTCCTACAAAACTAAATTATCTAACAAAGATTTATAAAAATCAATACTCAATTCACTAAAACACAATTCATTATGAAAACCTCTACTCCAGATAAAATTATTTATATCATTAGGCACGGACAAACTGAATACAACCGATTAGGTTTAGTACAAGGTTGTGGCATAGATTCAGATTTGAATGATGTCGGAAGACAACAAGCTGAACTATTTTTTCAAAAACATGGACATACAAAATTTGATAAAGTCTATACTTCAATGCTCAAACGAACACATCAAAGTGTACAAGATTTTTTAAATTTAGAAATAGCTTGGGAAAAACTTATCGGTCTCAATGAGGTGAGTTGGGGCGATAAAGAAGGAAGACCTGTTACAAAAGAAGAAAATGATGCCTATTTTGAAATGCTGAAAGGCTGGCGTAATGGAGAGCTACATCTAAAAGTACCAAAAGGAGAAAGTCCTCTTGAAGTAGCAGAAAGACAAAGAGAAGCCCTAGAGGTAATTCTTTCCCGTCCACACGAAAAACAAGTTTTGGTTTGTATGCACGGAAGAGCAATGAGAATATTACTCTGCCAACTTATGCGACAACCTATTTCGAATATGGATGACTTCGAACACTCCAACCTAGGTTTGTACATTTTGCATTATCATTATGATACGCATAGTTTTGAACTACAACTAGCTAATGATAAAAGCCACTTGGAAGAAATGAATGTTTCTAAATAATTGTTTTAGAAAGTATTTTTTTACGTTTTTTACTTACTGATTTATTTGTAATTTATATTTTCTCAAAAAGAGAAAAGAAACCAATTTTAATTTGTGCTATATTTTTTTTTGAGATGTTGTAAAAAGCATGTTACGTTTTTGTCCTTGATGGAGACACCAATAATACCTATTTTTTTACTACTATTGGTATCTCCACTGACAATAATTTATTCCCAAGAAATAGTTAGTCATAAATTTAATTAGCTTCCCTACCTTAAAAGAAGGTAATTTTAATTGACTTTATTCCCTTTTCGATTCATAATTAATAATTGATTTGTAAGAATGCACTTTTTTTACTTTCTTAGCTATTCGATTGGTTAGAATAAAAAATTAATCGCATCACATTAACACAAAAATATAGCGTGTTCCAAGAAGATTTAATTATAAGAGATGAAAAGTTTGAAGTCGATCAAATAGGTAGATACAAACTTTGTTTTGCCCTTACGCCTACACAATGTCGTTTAGTGGTTTTTGATACAAAATCAGATCGTTGCCTGTGTTACGAACGATATACATCTGATTTTTATTTAGAAACCGATGAGCAGTTTTTAGAAGCCTTTAGCAGTTTGGTAGATACACATAGTTTTGCTTCGGCTGGATACTGGCAGAAAATTACACTTATGATGGGAGGACAAGAATTTACCTTTGTTCCAGATGAATATTTCAGAACAGAATATGCCCTTTCTTATTTGCGTTTCAATACTACTTTGGATACCTCAAAAACGTATGTACAGTTTAGTGAGCATCAGCTTGCCTCTACAAATTGTCTTTTTTCGATGCCCAAAACAGTTTCAGATTGGATAGAAGAAAAATATCCTCATCAAAAAACAGGAATTACGTATGTGCATCAAACGGCTGCTTTTTTGGAAGGACTTTTATTACAAGAAAATAAAGCGAATCAAGTTCATGCACTTATAGAAGGAAATCAACTTTTTGTAGCTGTTTTAGAGGAACAAAGTTTACTTTTCTTAAATCGTTTTGAGTTTAAAAATGCTGAAGAAGTTGCTTATTTTATTTTAGCTGTAAGTGATGATATAAAAATAAACTCTCAAAAACTAGAAGTTGTTCTTTATGGACAAAGTAATAAAGAAGGAAAGATTTTTCAGCTTTTAGATAGATACGCCTATGTAAAGTTTGCTGAGCGTCCTGCACATCTTAGTTTTGGGTATCAATTTGATCAACTAGAAAGTCACGAAGATTTTGATTTGTTTAGTTTGTATTATGTCAAAACGGTTTAGACAGTTTACTTTTAAATAAAAAACATGCGTAAAGAATTAATAGAGTTAGTTTTCAAAGTTGCTAAAGAAAAGAATGCTTTTGAGCAGTTAGAAAATTATGTAGCTACTATTAGCAAGAAAAAACTAATTGAAAATATTATTGATGTTGGAATATTACCAGAAATGTTTGACCATGATAGTTCAGAAGAGAAAATTTGGGCTAAACTTTCAGATATTTTCTTGGCTCAATCACTCAATTATTTAGGAGTAAAATCTGAAGTTTTGGGTGCAAGAGGAAATTCGGCTGATGTTTTAGGAAGAACTAAAGAGTATACATTAGTAGCAGATGCAAAAACATTTAGATTAAGTAGAACTGCCAAAAATCAAAAAGATTTTAAAGTGAATGCTTTAGATACTTGGCGACAAACAAATAACTATGCTTTATTAGTTGCTCCTTTGGCTCAATATCCAAGCCGAAAAAGCCAAATATATTCTCAAGCTGTTTCTAAAAATGTAACCTTACTTTCATATACTCATTTACATTTTTTACTTGATTTTTCTAATCAAAAATCTTTAAAGTCTGTCTTAGAAACAGGAAAAAGACTTTCTGAAAATTCTGATTTGAAACTTCAAGATGCTATTCAGTACTGGGAATTTATTGATAGAACTATCGCTAATTCAGTAAATCAACCTATTGAAAAAATAAAACAGTATAGAAATTTAGAAATCCAAAAAACTAAACAAATTGGATTAGAAGGAATTAATTATTGGAATGAGAAAATAAAATCTTTTCAAAATTTATCAAAAGAAGATGCGATAAAATTATTAATCAAGTCTGAAAAAATAGAGAATAAAATTAAAACAATACAAAAAACTATTAATATAGAAGGTATTTAATTATGAATAAAGATTATCTAAATACAATTACAAATGGGGATTGTATAGAACATTTAAAGCATTTAGAAACTGAAAGTATAGATTTGTTTCTTTCGGATATTCCGTATGGAATAAATTTAGATGAATGGGACGTTTTACATAAAAATACAAATTCGGCACTTTTAGGAGAGTCGCCAGCACAAAAAGGAAAAACAGGATTTAAACGTAGAGGAAAACCAATAAACGGTTGGAGTTCAGCAGACAGAAATAGTGGAAAAGAATATCAAGAATGGTGTGAAAGCTGGTCATCACTTATTTTCCCCATTATGAAAGAAGGGGCATCAGTTTTTGTTTTTGGTGCAAGAAGAACATTACACCGAGCTATAAATGCCTTTGAAGATAGTGGTTTTTTATTGAAAGATGTTTTGGCTTGGAAAAAGCCTTCAGCTCATCATAGAGCGCAACGTCTTTCAGGAATTTTGGAGAAACGTGGTTTAAAAGAAGATGCAGAAAAATGGAAAGGGTGGCGTTTGGGAAATCTTGCGCCTATTTATGAACCTATTGCGTGGTTTTTTAAGCCTTATAAAATTACAATTACAGATAATATTCTAAAAAATGACGTCGGAGCTTTAAATATTGCAGAATGCAAAATAAATGGAACAAGTCCGACAAATTTGTTAGAATTTGGCTTTGAGTCTGTTTACGATGAAAATAAATTTCATGAAGCACAAAAACCTGTTGCTTTACTAGAGTTTTTGATAACACTTACAACGACAGAAAATCAAATTGTTCTTGACCCTTTTATGGGAAGTGGAACAACAGCAGTAGCAGCCAAAAAATTAAATAGAAACTTTATTGGTTTTGAAATCGATAAAAATTATACTTTATTAGCAAATCAAAGAATAGAAAATGTAATTCAGAAAAATGATACAAAAGCCTATTCGACCAAAAAAATAGAAAACGGAAATCTGAATTTATTTTATAAATCATAATTAAAAAGATAAATC
The DNA here is from genome assembly GCF_037126295.1 of Bernardetia sp. Wsw4-3y2. Taxonomy (NCBI): domain Bacteria; kingdom Pseudomonadati; phylum Bacteroidota; class Cytophagia; order Cytophagales; family Bernardetiaceae; genus Bernardetia; species Bernardetia sp. Wsw4-3y2. Next base: position 83,555 of record NZ_CP147017.1, read on the forward strand.
AAAAAAGAAATATACCAGAAATTATGGCAAAATTTGAAGTAACCAACATCTCATCAACAGAAGACAGCTTTTTTGACCGTCAAGAAAGAATAGATTGGTGGGAACAAGATAAACTAAAAAATGCTACTGTTTTGGTAGTGGGTGCTGGTGCAATCGGTAACGAAACACTCAAAAATTTGGCTCTTTTAGGAGTTGGAAATATTCTGATTACCGATTTTGATGATATTTCAAAGTCTAATTTAAGTCGAACAGTTTTATTCAGAAAAGGAGACCAAGGAAAACGAAAAGCACAAACAGCAGCTGAAAGAATTAAAGACATGGCTCTTTCAGATGATTTTAAAGTAAATTATTTTGAGGGTGATGTTGTTTGGGAACTTGGAACTGGCGTTTATAGACACGTAGATATAGTTTTGGGTTGTTTGGATAATATCGAAACCAGAATTGCTGTAAACAAACAATGTTATTTGGCAGGCACGCCTTGGATTGATGCAGGAATTTATGAATTAGGTTTGAGAATTAATTTTTATAAACCTCCTCATGCGCCTTGTTATCAGTGTAGTTTGTCACCCAATCAATGGCAGGCTGCTAGAGAGCGTTATTCGTGTGATGATTTTAAAAAACAAGTAGTTAGTGAAGGAAAAATCCCTACAGTTCAGATTGCCTCTGCTTTGGTGGGTGCGTTGCAAGTGCAGGAAGCGATAAAATTCCTTTGTGGACAAGAAGTTCCTGTCGGAAAACAAATCTATTATCAAGGAAAAACAAATGATTTTGATGTTTTTGATATGCCAGATAATCCAGATTGTTGGGCGCATCAAGCGAGTTATGATGAAATTATTTCTTTAGATTTGAATACAGATATTTTACTTAAAGATTTCTTAAAAGAAATTTCTAAACCAGAAAATTCAGGCGAAGGAGCAACATTAGATTTTAGAGGAGATAGAACATTTGTAAAGAATATGTCGTGCCGAACTTGCCAAAAACAAATTGAATTTTACCGTCCTTCTTTCCGTATTTTTGATTACGAAAGTCATTGCGAAGAGTGTAGAAGTGAAGGAAAAAATGAAGAAGACAAACAAACTCCTGCACCAAAACAAACTATTGGACAGTTCAATTTAGAAACAACAGAAGAAAGACTACTTAATTTTTCACTAACAGAACTAGGTGTTCCTATTTTGCATGTCGTGGCAGTTCAAGATACAGAAGGAAAACATAAATATTATGAGCTGACTGGAGATAAAAAGAAGTTATTTAGTTAGTAATAAAAACAAATTGAGAATTCAGATTTCAGAAATTAGAATTAATAAAACTAAATGTATTTTCATTCTCTTTATTCTCTGTGGTTAAAATGTATTTCAAAAGTATTTGTATTCTCATTCTCTATGTTTCTCTGTAAAGTCTGGGTTAAAAAAAGTATTTTTCAATTCCTATTATCTAATTCCCATTCCCTAAAAGAAATTTGAAAACTATCTTCATAGGTGCTGGAAATGTAGCTTGGCATTTAGCTTCGTTATTTTCTAAAAAACAAGACATAAAAATCACTCATATTTGGAGTAGAAACAAAGAAAATGCAGAATCATTAAAGCAAAAACTGACAGAAATAGATAATCTGAATAAAGATATAGAAATTAGTCATTCTGTTCAACAATTAGACTTTTCTAAAATAGATGCAGATTTAGCTATTTTGTCTATTGCAGATGGAGCTTTTGAAAGTGTTTTATCAAAACTTATTCTTCCAAAGAACTGTATTTTGGTGCATACTTCGGGAGCGCAACCGATGGAAATGCTAAAACTAGCTAATCAAAATGTGTTAGGAGAAAAAATAGAAAAAATTGGCGTTTTTTATCCTTTACAGACTTTTAGCAAGGCAAAAGAAGTTGATTTTAGTTCTATTCCATTTTGTATAGAAGCAAATGAGAAAGAAATTGAAGAAAAACTTACAAATTTAGCCAAACAGTTTTCAACAAAAGTATTTCAAGTTTCTTCAAAAGATAGAAGTATTTTGCATGTTGCTGCTGTCTTTGCATGTAATTTTTCTAATTATTTGTGGACAATCAGCGAGCAGATTTTGAAAGAAAAAAATCTTCCCTTTGATATGTTAAAACCTCTCTTGGAGGAAACACTTCAAAAAGCATTAGAAATAAATCCTTCCAATGCTCAAACAGGTCCTGCTGTTAGAAAGGACGAAAAGGTAATTGAAAAGCATTTAGAAATGCTCAAAACAATGAATAAGGAAATGAATTTGGATGATAATTTTACTCAAATTTATAAACTCATGACAGAGAGTATTCAAGAAAAAAATGTATGACAGACTTCCCAGTCTGTTTTATAAAAATTCTTTTTTATCTTTACAAAATGAAATTTTATTTTGTAGATACAAACGAGAAAGTTACTGCTGCTTGGGAAAAAGTGTTCCAAGATGTAGAAAATGTAATAGTTAAGAACGATTCGATTTTTAATTATCCCTCTGATGTTATTGTGAGTCCAGCGAATAGTTTTGGATTTATGAATGGAGGAATTGATTTTGCTATTTCTAAGAATTTGGGTTGGCATATTGAAAAAAGACTTCAAAAAATAATTAGAGAAAAATATTTTGGAGAACTATTAGTTGGTCAAGCTGAAATTATTCCCACAGACCATACCGATTTTCCTTATTTGATTTCTGCTCCAACTATGCGAACTCCCATGACAATTCATAGAAGTCCGAACGTATATTTAAGTATGAAGGCAATTTTGACACTTCTTAAGTATGGAAAATTTGAAAATGGAGAGCTTATAAAAGATAGAATCAAAACGGTTGCTCTTTCAGGCTTGGGAACTGGTGTTGGACAAGTCCCAGCATTGCTTTGTGCTAGAAGTATGCGAATAGCTTGGGAGGATGTAATGAATGAAAAATTCAAAACTGAAAAAGGATGGGAAGAATTACGCTCAAATTATGCGTACTTTTTTACACACCACGACAGAGATATAACTTACAATATTCCTTAATTTTATTTTATAAAAATGGTCATTATAGACGGAAAATCTGGACAACTTGCCAATCGAATTTTTTCTTTTGCTTTTTTTATAGCCAATGTAATCGAATATAGATACACACTTTATAATCCCAATTTTGATGAATATGAAGAGTATTTTCCTGCTGTAGCTCAAAATAAATTTCTAAATTATTCTATCAAAACTCGTCTTTCAGAAAATGAATCTATCGATAAATTTTTGCGACAAAATTTAGAACGTTTACGTTATCGTTTGCCCAAAATTGATAAAAATAAAAGATGGATAGAAACACTAAATATTTCAGATTATGATAAAGACGAACGGAAATATGATTTGAATAGTCAAGAGTTTTTAGAAAAAACAAAGAAAATTCTTTTCGTGCAGGGGTGGAATTTTAGAGATTATCAAAACTTTGAAAAACATGCGAATAAACTTCGAACCATTTTTACACCTCAACAAGAACATATAGATAATGTCAATAAATTAATAGAAAAAAGAAGACAGGACACTGATATTTTGGTAGGTGTACATATACGAAGAGGCGATTATAAAGATTTTTTTGGAGGGAAATATTATTTTGAATGGGAAGAATATGCTAATTTTTTAGTTCAGATTAAAGCAGAGGTAGAGAATGATGTTAGAAATCTAAATCAAAAAGTTCGTTTTTTACTTTGTTCGAATGATAAAATTGAAACAAAGCCTTTTAAAGAACAAAATTTAGATATTTGTTTTTCTACCAATCATTTCTTAGAAGATATGTATTGTTTAGCTGCCTGTGATTATATTTTAGGTGTGCCGAGTTCGTATTCTATGTGGGCTTCTTTTTATGGAAAAACACCTTTACGAATTTTGGATAAAAAAGGAACACAAATTTCATTACAAGATTTTAGTCCTATCAAAACAATAGATCATTTTGAAAATGGTAAAATCTTCAAACATACCCTCTAATAATTTTATAAATTGAAAAAATCACCCTTAAAGATAGTTGTTTTTTTACAGTAATTGAGTATATTGGTAATAGATAAATACGTAAATAAAAATGCTTATCAAAAACAGATTTATAAATGTTTCATGAAGAATCTGTAACTAAATTGTGAATAGAAAGGTACTTTATTGTAAATTATTTTTCTATAAAACAAAAAAATAGGCTTGTTTTCTAAAAGTTTTGTGCTAACTTTATTATATAGAATTAGAAAATTAAAGTTTTAACTAGCACGAAATAATCAAATATAGTAGAAAACAAAAGATTAGATGAATGTAATTCAAGCAGAATTATAAACTCTCTAAACAACTTCGTATTAATACTATTTCACAAGTCGTACCCTATCTTACAAAAGGTTTTAAAATGGTAGAGCAAAAAATAAATCTCAAAAAAACACTAAAAGAAGTTTTTGGATATAATCAATTTAGAGGAAATCAAGAAACAATTATTCAAAACCTTCTTGATGGCAAAAATACATTTGTAATTATGCCCACAGGAGCAGGAAAATCACTTTGTTACCAACTTCCTGCTATTGTAAGGGAGGGAACAGCAATCGTAATTTCGCCTTTGATAGCTCTTATGAAAAATCAAGTTGATCAGCTCAATGCTGTCGGAATCAATGCTTCTTTTCTCAACTCCACGCTCTCAAAATCAGAAAGTAATAAAGTCAAAAAATCAGTACTGGCAGGAAATACAAAACTGCTTTATGTTGCTCCTGAATCTCTTACCAAGCCAGAAAATTTAGATTTTTTATCTAAAGCAAATCTTTCTTTTATTGCTATTGATGAAGCTCACTGTATTTCGGAATGGGGACACGATTTTCGTCCAGAATATCGTCGTATCCGTTTCATTGTAGATTCACTTGGAAATTTGCCTATTATTGCGCTTACAGCAACAGCAACACCAAAGGTACAACAAGACATTCAAAAGAATCTTCACATGGAAGATGCAAATGTCTTCAAAACTTCATTTAATCGTCAGAATTTATATTATGAAGTTCGTCCAAAGAAAAATGTAAAAAAACAGCTAATAAAATATTTAAAAGGAAAAAAAGGACAATCAGGTATCATTTATTGTTTGAGTAGAAAAAAGGTAGAAGAAATTCACGAATTTTTGAAAGTCAATGATATAAAATCACGTCCTTATCATGCAGGGTTGGATTCTAGTATCCGAATGCAAAATCAAGATGCTTTCCTAAATGAAGAAGTAGACATAATTGTTGCTACTATTGCCTTCGGAATGGGAATTGACAAGCCAGATGTTCGTTGTGTAATTCATTATGATGCACCAAAGTCTTTAGAAGGCTATTATCAAGAAACAGGAAGAGCAGGAAGAGATGGATTAAATGCTGACTGTATTATGTTTTATAGTCCAGAAGATATTCATAAATTAGAAAAATTCAATAAAGACAAACCAGTTACAGAACGAGACAATGCACGTCACTTGTTACAAGAAATGATGGATTATGCTACTTCTGGAGTTTGTAGAAGAAGACAATTACTTCATTATTTTGGAGAAAATGTAGATAAAGATGGAGGTTTTAATGACAATACAGACAAACCAAAACCAAAATTTGAAGCTAATGAACACACAGAGTGGGTTTTGAAAGCTGTCAAAGAAACAGAAGAACGTTTTACGATTAGTCATATCGCTGATGTATTGATAGGAAAAGAAACTGACTATGTCAAAAGTTATAGTCATAATAAAGTAAGTGTTTTTGGTAATGGAAAAGATCAAACTGTTCAATATTGGCGTTCTGTAATTCGTCAAGTTTTATTATTTAATTATCTCAACAAAGATTTTGACAATCATGGTGTTGTAAAATTAAATGATAAAGGAAGAAAATTTTTGGAAAATCCAAAGGCGCATAAAGTAATGCTGACAGAAGATCACGACTTTAGTAAAATCACAGCAGAAGACGAAGAAAAAGATATTGGAGGAACAACAGTAGACAGAGGACATGACCCTGTTTTATTTGATTTACTTAAAAAATTACGTAAAAAATTAGCAAAAGAAAAAGGGTTTCCTCCTTATGTAATCTTTCAAGATCCTTCTTTGGAAGAAATGGCAACTGTTTATCCTACCACCAATGACGAACTAGCACAAATAAATGGTGTTGGGATGGCAAAGGTAGATAAGTTTGGTAAAGTATTTTTAGATGCCATCAACAAATATGTGGAGGAGAATGATATTGAAACCGATGCAGAAGTATTAGTAAAACAAACGGCTAATAAATCAAAAGTCAAAATTTTTATCATTCAACAGATTGATAGAATGATTGACTTAGAAGAAATTGCTGATGCAAAAGGAATAAAAGTAAGTGATTTGATTTCTGAAATAGAACATATTTGTTATTCAGGAACAAAACTTAACCTTGACTATTATATTGATAAAATAATGGATTATGATCGTCAGGATGAAATCTATGATTATTTTATGAATGCTGAAACAGATAGTATTCAAGATGCTTTAGATGAATTTGAAGAAGATGAATATGGAGAAGATGAATTACGACTGATGCGTATTAAGTTTTTATCAGAATATGCGATGTAAAATAACATCTGAAATTTTATAAAAATTGATTATATATCAAAAATACAACTGAAAAAAGCTATCCAAAAAATATGGATAGCTTTTTTTTATGTTTAAATTAAGCTAGTTAAGACCTTGTTCTTGTCTAATTTCTAATTCCAACCACCACCTAAGGCACGATATACATTTACAATGGCATTCATTTGTTGCATTTTAGTATTTATAAGTTCTACTTTTGCTTCCAAAACATCACGTTGAGTCAGTAAAACTTCCATATAATCGGCTCTTGTAGCTTGAAAAAGATCATTTGAAATTGTAGTTGCCTGATTAAGAGCTTCTACTTGTTGAGTTTCCAAATCATATTTTTGTTGTAAATTATCGATATAAGATAACTGATTTGTAACTTCTAAATAACCGTTCAAAATCGTTCTTTCATAATCATAAATAGCTTGAATTTGCTTTGAATTGGCAGTCAAATAATTTGCTTTAATGGCATTTCTATTGATAAGAGGCGCAGCCAAATCTCCAGCCAATGAATATAAAATAGATTCAGGAGCTTTTACTAAGAATGTAGGATTGAAAGCACGCAGTCCCAAACCAGCCGTAAGACGCAAAGAAGGATAAAAATTAGCTTTTGCTACAGCAATATCTAGTTTTGTAGCTGCCAATTTCAATTCTGCCTGTTTAATATCTGGACGATTGCTCAAAAGTTGTGAAGGAATTCCTGCCGAAATTGTATTTGGAACAGAAGCCATAAAATCAGTAGAATTTCTTTCAATTGGTTGAGGATAACGACCTAATAAAAAATTAATTTTATTTTCTGTAACCGTAATATCTTGAAGAATATCAAACTGCAAACTTTTTGTATTTAAAAGCTGAGCTTCAAAACGCTTGACTGCCAGCTCGGTAACCTTACCAGCTTGTTTTTGAAGGCGAACAATTCGTAATGCGTTCGTTTGAATTTCAATATTTTTATTGATGATATCTAACTGATTATCCAAAGCTAAAAGTTCGTAATACGAATTAGCAATTTCTGCAATAATATTAGTTACTAAGAAATTTCTACCTTCAATAGAAGATAAATAATTGAGATAAGCTGATTTTTTAGCATTTCTAAGTTTCTTCCAAATATCGACTTCCCAACTTGCATATGCTCCTATCATATAATCTTGTAAAGGGTCAGGTGTCTTTCTGCCATCTTCAATTTCACTCATCGCATCGCTTGCTCCTTTACTGGTATAACGACTAGGTTTTTCAACTCCTGCACCTGTAGCAATATCTACAAAAGGTAGATATTCTCCTTTTCTAATTCTTACTTCATTATTTGCAATCTGAATTTCTTGAAGTGTAATATTTAATTCTTGATTATTTTTGAGTGCTGTATCAATTAGAGCAACTAAATTTTCATCATTAAAATACTGCTTCCAATTCATTTTAGCCGAATTAGTAGAGTCAGTTTGATTTGTATAATTAGTAGGCGTTTGTGGATTTGCATTTTTATTTACCAACGTAGGAACAGAACAAGCCGTAACAAACGAAGAAATAAATAGAAAGACCAAATAATTATAGAGTTTGTATTTTTTTATTTTGAACATGATTTTTTTATGTTTTTATTTTTTGGATAAAATATGTTATATTTTTTTGGTTCAAGCGTCGACGCTTGAACCAAAAAAAGAATAAATTATAAAACATGAGGATTATCCATGGCATGTTTATCTTCTGTCAAAGGCGTTTCATCTTCTCCTTTAATAAGGTGTTTGCCTTCTGCTATTGTTCCAAAAATATAATATAATCCTGGAACGATAATTACTCCGAAGACAGTACCGAAAAGCATACCCCCAAGTGCAGAAGCACCAATGGTTTTGTTACCAATTGCACCAGCACCATGAGCTAAAATAAGAGGAATAAGACCTGCAATAAAGGCAAAAGAAGTCATCAAAATAGGTCTGAAACGTACTTTTGCTCCTTCAATGGCAGCTTCCAATACAGTAAACCCTTGCTGTTGCTTTTGTACGGCAAATTCCACAATCAAAACGGCATTCTTACCCAAGAGTCCGACTAGCATAACCAATCCTACTTGTGCATAAATATCATTGGCTAGTCCCATTGATTTTACAAGTAAAAACGACCCAAAGACTCCAGCAGGAAGTGAGAAAATAACAGCTAATGGAATAATGAAACTCTCATATTGTGCTGCTAAAACAAAATAAACAAAAACCAAAACAACGATAAAAACATAAATAGCTTCGTTTCCACGTCTTGCTTCATCATAAGAAAGAGCTGCCCAGTCAATATCAAAACCATTTGGTAATGATTTGGCTTCTTCTCGTATGGCATCAATAGCCTCTCCACTACTATATCCTTTTGCTGGCACACCACTAAAACCTGATGAAGTGTACATATTATAACGGTTGATTTCGTTTGCTCCCTGTGTTTTATGAATTTTCATAAAAGCAGACATCGGAACCATTTCACCTACATCATTTTTTACCCACAAATTCAAAACATCTTCTGGTAGTTTTCTAAATTCTGGCGAAGCCTGTACAAATACTTTAAAGAAACGTTGGTATTTGATAAAACCTTGTTCATACGTACTACCTACAAAAACAGAAAGTGTATTCATAGCATTTCCAATAGAAACGCCTTTTTGCATAGCTAATTGATTATCAATTTCGATTTCGTATTGTGGATAATTGGCACTGTAAAATGTAAACACACCTGATAGTTCTTTGCGTTTTTCTAGTCTTTCCATAAAATCATTTGTTACTTTTTCAAGTAATTCATAATCTCCTGTATTTGCTTTATCCAAAAGTTGAAGTGCAAAACCACCTGCTGCACCATACCCTGGAACGGCTGGAGGGTCAAAAAATTCAATCGTTGCCCCTGGTATGGCTGTCGATAGTTCTTCTAATTCGTGAATAACTTCAGTAACAGTATGGTGTCTTTCCGACCACGGTTTTAAGTTAATTAGACAAGTTGCAGCATTTGAGCCACGTCCTTCTGTCAAAACTTCATACCCTGCAATTGTAGAAACAGATTGAATTGCATCTACTTCTTTCATGAGTTCTTGTAACTGACGTGCAATATCATTAGTACGCTCCAAAGTAGAACCTGGAGGTGTTTGGATAATGGCATAAACCATTCCTTGGTCTTCACTAGGAATAAATCCAGAAGGTAAGTTTGTTGCAATTCCGTAAATACCACCAGCAAAAGCAATCCACAAAATAGCCGTAACTAATCTTCTATGAGCAATTCTTTTCAATAGACCTACATATACATTAGTCAATTTTTCAAAACCTCTGTTAAAGCCATCCAAACCTCTATTTAGCCATGTTCTCTTGCGTTTTTTGCCGTGATTATTTTTCAAAATCATAGCACACAAAACTGGTGTAAGTGTAAGGGCTACAAGTCCAGAAAGTACAATTGAACTTGCCATGGTAATAGAAAACTGTCTATAAAATACTCCCACAGGACCCGTCATGAATGCAATAGGAACAAATACAGCCGTCATAAGTAGCGTAATGGCGATAACTGCACCACTAATTTCTTTCAACACTTTTTGTACAGCTACGTAAGGGGAACAATTTTCCTCTTCCATTTTGGCATGAACGGCTTCCACCACGACAATGGCATCATCGACAACAATACCAATAGCCAAAACAAGTGCAAATAGGGTAATCATGTTGATGGTCAGACCAAAAAGTTGCATAAAAATAAATGCACCAATAAGTGAAATAGGCACAGCCAAAGTAGGAATAAGCGTCGAACGCCAGTCGCCCAAAAATATAAATACTACCAATGCCACCAAAATAAAAGCATCTCTAAGCGTATGAACTACGTTTTCAGTAGAAGCATCTAAGAAACTAGAAACGTCATAACTAATTTCGTATTCCATTCCAGGTGGAAATGTTTTTTTGAGTTCTTCTAATTGAATTTTCACGTCTTCAATAACTGCACTTGCGTTACTTCCGTATGTTTGCTTCAACACAATTGCAGCCGAAGGATAACCATTAATATTAGAATAAATATCGTAATATTCACTTCCTAAGGCTACTGTAGCAATATCTTTTAATCGCAAAATTTCGCCCTCAGAATTGGCTTTTATTATCACATCGCCATATTCTTTTTCATCATTGAGCCTATCTGAATACGCCAAAACATATTCAAGAGCTTCTGCACGCTGACCATCTCCACGACCAATACGACCAGCTTTACCAATAACACTTTGTTCTTCAAGAGCTTTCATTACTTCATCTGGCGAAATTTTATAAGCTCTCATGCGTTCAGGATTTAACCAAATACGCATTGCATACTGACGGCTACCTAATATCCTTGCTTGACCAATACCGTTAATACGTTGCAATTCAGGCAACATATTTACACCTGCAAAGTTGAAAAGAAATTTCATGTTTGCATTTTTGTCTGTACTGTAAAGGTTTACGTACATCAACATACTCGGCATCATTGGTGTAATAATTACACCTTCACGCTGAACAAGCTCAGGAAGTCGGTTTCTGACTTGCTCTACACGGTTAGAAATTTGAACTAAGGCTTGATTGGGATCGCTTCCTGGTTCGAAAACAATTTGAATATTTGCTTCCCCTGCGCTAGTTGCATCAGATTTCATATAACGCATTCCCCAAGCACCATTAATGGCTTGTTCTAAAGGAATGATAACTGATTCGGTTAGCGTTTTGGCACTTGCCCCAGGGTAAGAAGCCGAAACCATTACCATTGGAGGTGCAATAGATGGAAATTGAGAAGTTGGGAGGGTATAAATGGACATTACACCCAAGAATATAATTACTAACGACAATACTATAGCTAGTACAGGTCGTTTTAAGAATTGTTCGAACATGGTAATTGGAATTTGAAAAATGAATGATTTAAGAAGCAATTACGAATTACGAATTAAAAATTACGAACATGATATATTCATAATGAACAGTTTAGGATTTAAAACTGCTTCCTTTATTTAATTCTATTCCTAATGCGATATTTTTTGATAAGAGTTTGTAAAATCGTTTAAATTATAAATCACTTATTACAAGATTACATTCGTAATTCGTAATTCGTAATTTATAATTGTTTATTTTACTCTACATAGACCTCTAAAGTGTCTAGCACTTCTTTAGGGTCTTTGTATTCAAATGCTATCTTATCATTATTCCTCACTTTTCGAATTCCTTCAAGTAGGATTTTTTCGTCTTCTTTCAAACCTGCCTGAACGACATATAAATCTGGAAGTTCTCCAGCCACTACAATTTCTCTTTGATGTACTACATTTTCTTTATCTACTACAAAGACATATTTTTTCTCTAAAATCTCAAATGTTGCTTTTTGTGGAATAATAATAGCGTTTTTGAAAGGAACAGTCATTTGAACATTTCCTGTTTCTCCATGTCTTAAAAGACCATTTGGATTTGGAAAAGTAGCTCTAAAAGCAATATTTCCAGTTTCATTATTAAAATCAGCTTCTATTGCCTTTACATAACCTACTTCACTAAATAGCTTATTGTTTGCCATTAATAGATTTACTTTCATCAAACTATCCTTTTTCTCATTGGCTTTGTATTCTAAATATTCGTATTCAGGAACATTAAAATATACCCACATAGTGCTATTGTCTGAAAGTGTAGTCAGTAATTCGCCTTCCTCTAAAAGACTTCCTTGTCTTACTTGCAGCCTGTCCATGATACCACTAAAAGGCGCACTAATTTTTGTAAAGCCCAAGTGCACTTTGGTAAGCGATAACTCAGCTTTTGCTTTGTCTAGTTTTGCTTTTGCAAGTGCTAATTCATTGGGAGAAACGATAGAACTATCAGCCAACTTTTTAGTGTTTTTATATTCAATTTCTACAAAATCTACTTCAGCTTGAGCTTTTTGAGTTTCAGCTTCATAGAGCATTGGCATAATTTGGAACATGGCTTGTCCTTCATTTATTTTCTGTCCCTCATCAACATACGTATTTTGTAGATAGCCTCTTTCTAAAGCTCTAAGCTCAATATGTCGTATAGCGTGGATTTGACAAACATAATTTTTGATAACTGAAGTATCCATTTTGATAGGATTTGTAACCAAAAAAGTTACTTCTTCTTCTTCTTTTTCGTGGTGGGACTCACAGCTTGTATAAAGCAAAATTAAGCACAAGCTCATAAGTCCAAGTAATATCTTGTTCATGATTATTTCTTTAATAAATATTAATTTAGATACCTTAAAATAGTATAAACAGCAAAACATATAAACAACTACTTGACAATCAAATATTTGTATAAAAAATATTGATTCTAGTACGTGCAAAAAGTATAGATAAAGCTGAGATACAGAGATAGGTTATTTCAAAAATTTGAAAAACCTAAAATGAGGAAAGACAAGGCATCATAACCTGAACACTTGGAACAGAATATAACATTTATGAAATAAGAAATAATTGAGGTTTTCGCTTACATAAAGATAGTTTCTATTATAATTATAGAATCTAGCGAATAGAGGAGTATTAAAAATAGAAGCAAAAGTAAAACTACCTTGTGAAGATATTTCTAAAGAATGTAGTTTGTCTTCTTTTTCTTTCTCTTCTTTTTCAAAAAAACGAAATTTAAAGCGTTTACTTTTCTTTTTACCACTAGGAAATGAATCTGCTTCTAGTATAGGAATAACATACTGATTATCAAAATCAGCATCTAGCGATTCACTGGTATTTTCAATAGTAGAAAAAAACTTTTCTAAAGATGTCTTTTCGTTTGCTTGATTTGTATGGGCATACAAAAAACCATTTCCGTTTAACAGGAAAAGGTAGAGTAGCACAAACGATATTTTGAAAAGCTGTTTCATTGTGTCGCAAATGTATGTAGAATTATTAATTGTACAAACAAATTTCAGACTATTTTTTACAAAAAAGGAGATTATTATCAAATAAAATCAGCCTATTAACGTAAAATCTAATTTTTTGTTTGAAAAATAATATACTATTTTTCAAACAGCAGAAAAACATTTTTTTTTAGTAGTTTTAGACTTCAAATAAAAAAAAATCCCTTTAAAAAAAATAAGAAATGCTCCTAAAAAACTCTATTATAACTGGATTTGCTTTCCTCATTATTTTATCATTTATTTCTTGCAAATCACCACAAGCAAACTATCAGAATACTGATACTTCAAATAATTCTGATTTAAAAACCACTTATTTAGCCTTAGGTGATTCTTATACAATAGGAGAAAGTGTAAAAATAAGAGAACGCTATCCTGTTCAACTTGCTGAAAAAATAGAATTTCTATCAAAGAATAATGAAAATGATAAAAGAATTTATTTTGAAGAACCTAAAATTATAGCTAAAACAGGCTGGACATGTGAGCAACTTCTGACAGCTATTCGTTTGGGAGAACAAAAAAATGAACTCAAACAAAAATATGATATAGTTTCTCTTCTAATTGGAGTAAATGACCAATATGACAAAGAAGACAGTCTAAAATATGAAGCACGTTTTGAAAAACTGTTGCAAAAAGCAATTAGTCTAGCTCAAAAAGATGCTTCTAAGGTTTTTGTAATTTCAATTCCTGATTATGGAATGACTGATTATGCAAAAAGCAAAAAAATGGACGAACAAAAGATAGCACAAGAAATTGATTATTATAACAAGATAAATAAACAAGTAGCATTGAAATATAAAGTTACTTATTTTGATATTACTCCTATTTCTAGAAAAGCAATTTCTGATAAAAATCTAATTGCAAATGATGGATTACATCCTTCAGCTCAAATGTATAAAGAATGGGTAGATCTTATGGCAGATGAAGTTTTGAAGATGTTAAAAAAGTAGGTTTGAAAAATAAAATACAAATTATATCAAACATTTTTTTGTTATGAGTGTTCTTATAATGTAATCTCCCTATTTACTAAAAATAAATTTATAAATCTGAAAATTACATTTTTTATTACAATATTTTAAATAATATTATTTTTTTATCTAAATTTTTAATTCATTATGAATACCGACAAAACAAGAGAATATCTTAAAGACATTGCAGAATTATGTATCGATGGCGTGCAAGGTTATAAAGACGCAGCCGAAAAAGTTGATACTCCTTATTTAACATCATTATTTACAACATTTGCTAAAGAACGTGAAGGTATTTTGAATGCCATAAATCAAGAATTAGCTACTTTAGGTGCGCCTGCTGTAACACGAGGTAGAACTGACGGAACAGCTTTGGGTTCTATTCACAAAGCGTGGTTAGATTTTAAAGCAGCTTTATCTTCTGACAACACAGAATCAATTTTAGAAGAATGTAAACGTGGTGAAAAATATATCTTGGACGAAATGGATGATGTTTTGAAAAACAAAACTGAAATGCCAATTTCATCTGTTCAAGTATTACAAGATGCTCGTTATACTATTTGGAAACGAATGGAAACTATCGAACATGCAGAAGAAGCAAATGACTAATTTGTTATTTAAAAAAAATTCAAAAATACTCTTACATTTATTTGTAAGAGTATTTTTTTTGAGGAGTATACTAAAAAGTAAGTGTAGTAATCATCTGTAAAAAATGAAAAAGTAAAAACTAGGAAATAAAACAAAGATAACAAACCACTCAGTAGATTACACTCTCTGATTATTCACTCAAAAGTTTCTCCACAAAATTAGTAGTTGATTCTACATAATTGTCATAATATTCTCCTGTTCCTTTTCCTGAAAAACCTGTATGTATTTTTCTTACTTTTCCTGTTTTATCAATGAAGATAGTTGTTGGAAAAGACATCACATGATTTAACATAGGCAATGTTTGTGCTGCAAACTGTTTATCTGCACGTCCAGCAAAAAGAATTTCATACTCTACATTCAAGCGTTTTTTCATTCTTTCCAAACGTTTTTTTGCATCTTCAAAATCTTCTGTTTGTTCGTAAGCAAGTCCAATTATTTCTAATCCTTTTGGATTATAAGTAGAATATAGTTCTGTTAAAAAATTGGTCTCATCCATACAATTCGGACACCAAGAACCTAAAAGTTGTACAATACGTACTTTTCCATCGTATTTTGGATTGTCTAAAGAAATAAGTGTTCCTTCTAAGTTTGGAAACTCAAAAGTAATTGTTTCATATCCTTCTTTCAGATAAGTAAGTGTGTCAGCTTTTGGAAGTGTAAAATTAGGGTTACGAGTAGCAACAAAATCTACAGGTTGTCCTTTTCCAGACCAAAACTTTCCTTTTAGTGTATTCTCGTTTTCTGCTTTTGCTACAAATAAAAATGCATGAGAACCATCAAAACAAGATAAATACAAAGAATCATTCGAAACGCTTCCAAAAAGATAGCGATAATCGCCTGTTGTTGTCAAAAATGTTCCTTTCAAATTTCCTTTTACATCTGCTGTTTCTATCTTTTCAAACACGCCTAAAGCTGCACTAGAATCTCCTTCTGATAAAAAATAAGTTTCCCATTTCCCACTCAAATCAAATTTTGCTGTTTGATTGGCTTCAAAACGAGTTTTTGTGTTTGGAGTAGCCGAAAAATCTAATGAACTAGCATTGGTAAAACTTCTACGATTCCATTTTCCAACTAATTTTTGATTGACTGCATTCCATTCTGCTACTATTTCGCCTTCAAAAATGTGCATCGGAATTGTAAATACATTTCCCTTTTTTACTACATTATCTAAGAGGATTTTTTCCTCACCATTAATAAGTGTAAAAGTGGGAATGGTATCGTTTTCATTTTCTGAATAGTTTACTTCAAAATTGAAAGGAAGGACTGCACCTTCTTGTTGTTGTAAGGTAGCTCGCCAAATTCCACTTGGAAGTTTCATATCGTTTTCTTTTTTAGAGTTACAACTACTGAAAATAAAAGTAGAAGTTAAAAATAGAATAATAGAAAATAGAGATAATATTTTTTTCATGGCTTGGTTATAATAAAAAATAGCAAAATAAAAATATAAAAACAGAGAACTGCCCTTTATGAAAAAGCAGTTCTACTTATTTTCTTATTACACATTCAGTTTTTAGGATAAAGAATGTATAAAATTTTGCACAAGTGTAAAAGTGTACAAGCAACAAATATCGTAAATTTTGAGATATAATTTGCCTATAATGCAAGTTTATACAAAAAACCATTACTTAAGATAGTTTTGGTAATTTCTATTTCGGAAGAGCTGACTTCTTCCACTTCATAAAATGTACAGCAATCTTCACTTTTTTCTCTTGTTTGATAAATAAAATCAAATTCTATAGAGTCATTTACGATTAATATATATTCTTTACTTTCGGTTTTCCAGCCCATTTGTTGGTCTACCAAAATAGTTTGTTTTTGTCCTTCTATTAACACCGAATCTAGTTGTGGTGTATAAAATTTGTTTTCTAAAACAGATTTTATTTTAATATCAGAAAGAGAATATGTTCCATTATCAATTAGATTTTGATTGGTTTCTTTATCTATAAGTTGAAAATAAAATGGCTCAGCTGGAGTAAAACAATCTGTATCAGTGCAGTTATCACAACTAGAAAGATTGAGTGCTAAAAGGAAAAGAAAACTAACTTTGACAGAAGTAAGTAAAAAATTGTATTTTTTCATAGTAAAATAATATAGTTAAATTAAAAATAGTTTATCACTTTACGAAGAATTAATATAAAATGTCGCACAACCTTATTATTTTCATAAAAAAAAGACCATTTTTCAAAAAATGAAAAATGGTCTTTGTAGTTATTTTATATTAGTCAAAGGCAAGTCTTTTGACCTACAAATAAATTCTTACTTCACATCAAAAGCCTCATCAACGATAGCTTGTTGTGTTTTGGCATGAACTTTTGAATAACCTGTTGCTGGAGAAGCACTTGCTTTTCTTGAAATAACATTCAATGTCGGACGTTTTTCTTCAATCCATTCTTTATAAAGCATACGCAAAACAAAAAGCCATGCTCCCATATTTTCAGGTTCTTCTTGTACCCAAACAACTTCTACTTTCTTACCATATTTATTAATTTCTTCATAAATACGCTTTTTAGGGAAAGGATGAAGCTGCTCTACTCGTACAATTGCAACATCTTTGCGTTCTTCTTTTTCTTGTCTGTCTAATAAATCATAATATACTTTACCAGAACAAAGAAGAACTCGTTTTACTTTTTTCTTATCTGCATACTCATCTCCATATACTTCTTCAAATTTTCCATCTGTAAAATCTTCAATTGGAGAAACTACTTTTGGATGTCTTAAAAGAGATTTTGGAGACATCAAAACACAAGGTTTACGGAAATCCCAAGCCATTTGACGACGCATCAAGTGGAAGAAATTTGCAGGTTTTGTTACATTAGCAACAATAATATTGTATTCTGCTGAAAGTTGCAAGAAACGTTCAGGACGAGCATTTGAGTGTTCAGGCCCTTGCCCTTCGTAACCGTGAGGAAGCAAAAGAACCAAACCAGTTGTACGTTGCCATTTTGTTTCACTACTCGTAATGAATTGGTCAATCATGATTTGCGCTCCGTTGGCAAAATCTCCAAACTGAGCTTCCCAAATTGTGAGAGCATTCGGATTTGCCATAGCATAACCAAACTCAAAACCTAAAACGCCATATTCAGAGAGAAGAGAATTATAAATATCAAAAGGAGGTAAATCTTCTCCATCTTTTCCTTCTAAGTGATTAAGATTGTTGTAAGTTTCGTTTGTTTCTGCATCGCTCAAAACAGCATGACGATGTGAAAACGTACCTCTACGAACATCTTGTCCTGTAAAACGGACAGTATGACCATCCAAAATAACAGAACCATACGCCAAAAGTTCGGCACTTGCCCAATCTAAAACTTTATCTTCAAAGAACATTCTATTTCTTTCAGAAAGTAATTTATCAATCTGTTTTAAAGGATTAAAACCTTCTGGAATAGTTGTAAGTGCTTTACCAACTTTATCAATATGTTCTTGTGTAATTGAAGTTTTTGGAGAAACATCAAAATCTTCTGCTTCAGAGCGACGCATGTTTTTCCAAACTTGTTCTAATTCTTGATATTCGTAAGGAAGTGGTTTTTGTCTAACATCATCTAAGCGTTCTTGCAGCATTTTTTTGAAAGATTTTTCCATGTCTTTCGCAAGTTTGCTAGTAATATCTCCTTCTTTTGTCAATTTTTCTATATATAATTTTCTAGGATTTGGATGTTTTCCTATCAAATTATATAAATGAGGTTGTGTAAATTTTGGTTCATCTGCTTCATTATGACCATAACGACGATAACAAACCATATCTACATACACATCTTTATGGAATTTCTGACGGTATTCAGTTGCTAATTTTACAGCAAAAACAACAGCTTCAGGATCATCCCCATTTACATGAATCTCAGGAGTTTCTGTAAGTTGTGAAATATCTGTACAATAGTTTGAAGAACGACCATCATAAAAATCTGTTGTAAAACCAACTTGATTATTGATTACAAAATGGATTGTTCCACCTACTGTATAGCCTTCTAATTCAGACATTTGAGCTACTTCATAGACAATTCCTTGTCCTGCAAGAGCTGCATCGCCATGAATAATAATTGGTAGAGCTTTCTTTTTATCTCTTCCATGCAAATAATCTAATTTTGCACGAGTATAACCCTGCACTACTGGTGCAACAGCTTCTAAGTGAGAAGGATTTGGAGCAAGACGTAAATACACTTTTTCTCCATTTGGAGTTTCTACTTGTGAAGAATAACCCATGTGATATTTCACATCGCCATCTCCCAAACCTAAAAGTTCGTCAGAAACATTTCCTTCAAATTCGTTAAATACTTGAGCATAGGTTTTGCCCATAATATTTACCAAAACATTGAGACGACCACGGTGAGCCATTCCAATTACTACTTCTTCTACTCCTAGTTTTGCTCCTTCATTGATAATAGCATCCAAAGCTGGAATAGTTGATTCTCCACCTTCTAAAGAGAAACGTTTTTGACCTAAATATTTAGTATGCAAAAAGTTTTCGAATACAGATGCTTCATTGAGTTTCTGTAAAATACGTTCTTTCTGTTGATGGTCTAATTTGAATTTTGGATAATCTACTTCTACTTTTTTTCTGAACCAATA
This sequence comes from Bernardetia sp. Wsw4-3y2, assembly GCF_037126295.1. NCBI lineage: Bacteria > Pseudomonadati > Bacteroidota > Cytophagia > Cytophagales > Bernardetiaceae > Bernardetia > Bernardetia sp. Wsw4-3y2. The sequence continues at coordinate 103,103 of NZ_CP147017.1, forward strand.
TTTTACATCAGGTTCACGGATAGACATAAACTCAAAACCAATTCCACTCTCATAAATCATTTTCAAACGATCAATGATTTCTTGAAGGGTTGCTTCCCCAATTCCAATTTCGTTTCCTGCTCTAAATTTTTTGCTTAAATCTGCTTCTGTAAAACCAAAATCTTCTAATTTCAAACGTGCATGTCGGTCTCTACGAGGACGAACTGGGTTTGTTTTGGCTTGCAAGTGTCCACGCAAACGATAACCATCAATTAGTTTTTTGACAGAAATTTCTTGTTTTAGTTTGTCTTCATCAAGACCAGCAGGAAGTGAGTCGGCAAAACTTTTTTGATTTACGGTTTCTGTACCAACAACATGTCCGTTTGAGCCATTTTTATTTGTTTTGGTAACTTCTCCTGTTTCAGTGTCATACTCTGACATTGAAAATTCAAAGCCTTCAAAAAATCGTTGCCAACTAGCATCTACCGAATTTGCATCTTTTTGATAATCTTGATACAATCCTTCGATATACGAGTTTTCGGCATTGGAAAGGTATGAGAGTTTGTCCATTTTTTTGGGTTATATTTATAAAAAAAGCATTTATTAGACACTCTTTTTCTAGTTTTTTACTAGTCTTATACTCTTGAATTTCTTATTGAATAAGAAATTATGAAATTTAGAACGAAATTACAATAAAGTGTTCTATTTTACAAAGAATTGAAAACCCATACTCATAAAAGAACAAAAAACCTGTAATTTTTTAGGTTACAATTTTATGAAAATCCATTTTTGAATTACTTCTTCTATAATAAACCCCAGAGTCTAACCGTATTATTTCGTGAGTTGAAAACTTAGAAAAACCCCAAACAGGTTCATTAAATTTTGAGTAAATAGTTCGTTTTTTAGTAATTAAGTTAAGAACAGAAACACATCTATTACCCATTTCAGCGATATAAAGTTTGTTTTCAACTCTATTAGAGCCTGTTCGAGTTTAGATACATAAAAAAGAACATCAGATTTTTTTATTAGTTAAGTTATTGATTTTCAGTTACTAATTAAAATATCAATGACTATGTTTACTAATGAATATTTATCTGATGCTCTTTGGCAATATATGAAAAAATTTATACCTTTTTCGTACTTGGAAAGAAAACGCAAACACAGTTTGTATAATATCTTTTCAGGACTATTTTACATCACTCGTTCTGGCAGTAGTTGGCGTTTACTTCCCAGTAGTTATGGTATTCCTTGGAGTAGTTTGTATGACTACTTTAGCAAATGGCAGAAGATGGGTTGGTACAAAAAACTTTTGGACAAGTTGGTCACAAGAGAACGGTTGGCTCAAGGTAGAAATGCTAAACCCTCTTTGGGTTCTATAGACTCTCAAAGTGTACAAAGTGTATATGGAGGGGAAGCTATAGGTGTAGATGGTTACAAGCTCAAAAAAGGACGTAAACGGCATATACTGGTAGATACGCAAGGAAATTTACTAGAATTAGAGATTAGTCCAGCCAATGAAGCTGACGTGAATCAACTTGCTTATCTAGCTTATTTAGCTCAATTTAGAGGAAGAAAATTCTTTAAAATTCTTGCTGATGCAGGCTATAGAAGTGCTAGTTTGGCTGCTGAAATATTTAGTCAAACAGGAGTACAAATTGAGATTGTCAATAGTCCAAGAAGAGAAAAAAAAGAGGATAAAGCATTTGTACCTCAACCCAAAAGGTGGGTAGTAGAAAGAACTTTTGCTTGGCTTAATCAAAACAGAAGACTAAAAGTAGATTATGAGAAAACTGTAGATTCTGCTAAAGCATTTGTGTATTTAGCTATGATTTTAAACCTCATAAATAAAGGGGCTAGAAGAAAGAAAAAATAAAAACTCGAACAGGCTCTTAATTTCCTCTGGAAAACTCAATGGACTATATTCCTCATAAGGAATTCCCAGCTCAAATATAGTATCACCTGTATTTATATTTTTACAAAGAACAACCTGTCCTGCTCCTGTTGCTATCCATAAGTTTTCCAAAGAGTCATCTAATTGAATTTGATATGGCGTAAAACCTTCAAAAAAGTCTTTTTTTACTTCTATCAAAACTCCTTTTCTATCGAATATTTTCAAATCATTTTGCTGATAGAATGCAGCAATTATTTTATTTGGCGTGACACAATAGCTATACCCTAGTAGTTTGAATAAATTGAAATTATAAATACCAAATATAATCTCACAATATTCTTCTTTTGTAATCTCATGAATTGACTCTTGAATAGAATCCAAGTAAAAGTATTTATCTACAGAAAATGAAAAATATATTTTCTTATCAATAAACATTATCACGGTTAATTTAGTAATGTTCATTTTTCCATAGCGACAGGTTTGCAAACCTGTCGCTATGGAAAAACAAGAGTGTTTTTATTTTCTCTAACTAATTGATTATTAGACCTGTAAATAACCGTGATAACGTTTAATTTCAATCATATTTTAATAAAAATTGGAAACGTCTTATTTAAAAATCATATCCAATACTTAAATAGAATTTTGCTCCTCCTGTTACGTCATCTTCTACACCCCATGCTGTATCAAAACGAGTAAAGTAATTAAAGATTTTGGTACGTACTCCAATTCCGTATCCCCACAAGAAAGGATCTTTGAAGTTAGATACTTTTGCATAAAATGGTGTTCCTGGTTGCCCTCCCACTTCTACTGTGTTGAGTGCGTTTTCTCTATTGAAAGGGCTAATTCCTGTCCAAGCTGAGCCAATATCATTAAAGGCTATAAGTTGTAGGTTTTGGAAGAATGTAGAACGTATTGTTCCTCTATATAAAAGCTGAGCAACAGGAACACGAAGCTCTATATTGGTCAGGACAAAATTGCTTCCAGAGAGTTTGTTATAATCAAAACCACGCATTGGGGTAGCATAACGCAAAAACAAATAATCACTATAGTCATTTTTATATGAATCATATACATCTGGATTCAGGTAAAAAGGATCATCTTGAGAAAGTTCGGTTGGATTAGGTTGTCGTTGAAAAATCCAATTATCAACGCCTCCTAATCTAAAGTTTTTAGGAGAATTTCCAAATGATTTTCCATAAGCAACACGAGCAGCTAAAGTTACTTTTCGTCCTAGTGGAATATAATGACGAGCATCAATAGAAATATTAGTAAAAGTTTCGTTACCATAATTCAAACCCTGATAATGGTCAATGGTTGCTCTAAACTTTGAACCTTCTAATGTATTTGGTCCTGTAATAATACTATTATCAAATACAAACTCTAGGCTTGAACCAGCATAACGAGTAATTTTGTCTGGAAAAGCCTGTATCGCAGGGTCAATTTCACTTGTAGCAAAAAACTGTTTTTGTGCTACAAAAGGCGATAAAACAATTCGTGTTGTTACATTGAATGGATATGAAATTGTCCCTGATAGTTTGCTCAAATAATATCTATGAATAAAAAAGTCTGTCAAAAGCTCATAGCCCTGACGGTCGAATCTTGCACCATAATCAATTCTATTTTTCAAGTATTTATATTCAGCGAAGAGCATTCCACTCTGAATATCAAAAAATCCACGATTGAATAATCCTGCTTCTAGTTTATGATTTTCAAGAGCATCACTCATCGAAACTTCTAAGAGAACACCAAAGTTACGAAGTGGGTCAAGTGCAATTGTTGTTACACTTCTTTCGAAAGCAAATTTATTATGATATTCTAAAGGGCCTTTTACAGTAATCTTTTGATTTTGTTTGTCTTTTGCTCGTTGTGCAAAATAATCATAGTCTTTTAAGAGACGTTTTTTGCGTGTAGGTTCATCTTTATTATTTCCATACGTATCAAATTCATAATCATCTTTCTCTTTTATTTTTGTTGTATCAGCAGGAGAAGTTTCAGAATTATCATTACCCAAGTCTATATTTTCATTTGAGTTATTTTTTTCTTCTTTCTCTTCTCTCTCACTTTGATTTCTTAATTCTTTCAAAAAACGAGCATCTAAAAGCTGACTTCTATAAGTTTTGCCTGTAAATATTTCGTGTTTTGGAATAAGTGTAGTTGTCAATAATTCTAATTGATCTTGCTGACGAGCAACAAAGGCTATTTTTTCTGATTTTAAATCATAATCATAACTTTCTATTCCAACAAAGAATGTAGATAGTTGAGCATTAACTCCAATTTTTTCTTTTGACAAAGTATGTAAAAACAGATGACGGATTCCTAATTCTTCTGTTATGTATAAAATGCGATTTTCATCAATAGAAATGGGTTTTGTGGCACTACTATTTTGATTAGTTAGTTGCTTTAAAATATCCTTTTCAATAGGATTATAAATAAACAAATTGAAATAAGGTGACTGTTCAACAGAAGGAGAAGTTTTTAGAGAATCACTTGTACGATTAGAACTAAAGACAATTTGATTATTATTTCCTTTTAAAAAGTAAGGATCAATATCATCATTTGTATCATCTGTAATTTTGGAAAGGCGAGCAGAACCTAAATCAAAAGTAAAAATATCTGACTTACCTCGTTGTGTACCACTCAAAACAATTTTTTGCCCTTTCTCATCAAAACTAAAACTTTGTATGTTTTCTAGTGTCTTGATTTGATAGTTTTTTATTTCTTTTCCATTCAAATTATATATTTTGAGAAAATATTTATTTTTTGAATACGATAAAATACCTAATTCATTATTATTTTTCCAAGATATTAGAGGCGAATTCTCATCATAACGCTGATTGATTACAAAGAGTCCTCCCTTAGTAAATTTCTTATTTTTCTTGTTTGTAGAATTATCATTTATATCTTTCACATAAATTCTGAACTTTCCTTGATTATTTTCTGCATATACCAAAAGATTTCCATCGGGGCTGAAACGAGGGTGATGAATATATTGCGATTCGGCTGAAGTAGCTATCAAATTAGTTTTTCCAAAATTGGAATAATTATTTATGTCTTTGTATTGATTGCGATAAAAGGCTTCCCATCTTTTTAAGAAAGTTTCATATTCAATTCCTAAAGTTCCTTGAATACCTTGTTTTTCACTTCTCACAATTCGTGTCAGATTTAAAATATTCGAAACTGTTGTTTGTCCGTACTCTTCTACAATAAAGTTCCATAGCGATTGCCCAACAAGTTGTGCATTTTTACCTCTAAAACTCTCAGGATAAGGAAACTTCTTTGCCATTAAATTACTTCTTACAAAGTTATCCATTTCTGTATTCCAACCTTCAGCCGTATAGGCAGCAGCACCTGACATCAACCAGTCTGGCAAACTTAATAAAAATGAACTTTGTAATGTTTCTTTCAAATTTCCTCCATACATCATTTCAGACAATAGTGAAGCTGCAATTTCTCTTAAAAGTTCTTTTCGATAGGCTTCTCTATAATCCGAAAAGGCAATCTCTACCACTGATTTTCCTAAATTGGTTTGTCCCCCAATACTAAAATCTTGATCGTTGATACCAATATTACTCTGTTGAAGCTCGCCAATAGAGCGATAGACAAAAATCTTAGTCTTATTATAAGGAGCAAAACCCAAAAACTGCGTCATTCTACCAAAATCTGATTCAGCATAACGAGCCGTAAGAAGAGCCATTTCATATCCTCCTTCATAATAATAAATTTCAAAATTATCAGAGGTGACGTACTTCCAATCAAAGTTTTGATATTGAACACGATTTTTACCAAATTGATCTACTTCGGTTGGAAACTGTTGTGCAAAAATTGTATTAGAAAATTCTAAAGTTAGAATTACTAAAAATGATAAGGCAGCTAAAAAAATATTTTTTTTCATAAAATGTTATTCTCCAAACCCTAAGGGTCTTGAAGACCCTTAGGGTTTAATTAGTATAAAAGTCTTTACGTTATATAAATGCTAAACATTGCAAAAAGTTGTGAAAACTTGATACGAAATAGCAAAAAAATAGGCGAAAGTAGATTACTCTCGCCTAAAAATAATGAAAATAGTAACGTTAGAAGAAAAATCTTTGTTAAAAGATGGTTGTAGCTTATGGTTATCTGACAATTTGGAAGTCATCGGTGGAACACCAACAAGTTTTTCCACGAATAAATTCGTGGGTTTAGTTTTGACACCGTTTCATAAAGTCTGTAAATTTAAAAATTGAGCTAATAGAAATTCAATTGGCTACGCCGACTTTCAGTTCTAACTTCTAAAATCATACTTCTAACTTTATTTACTCTGTTTCTACTTCTAATCCAAATTCTTGTAAAATTTGTGGAAGCCAAGTATTCAGACGTTCTTGAGTCATTTCAGGTTGATTATCTTCATCTATGGCAAGTCCCATAAATACTCCATCTCTTTCACCTTTTGAGTTTTCGTAGTCATAGCCTTCTTTAGACCAAAAACCCACCAGTTCGCCTCCTTTACTTTCGATAACTTCGCCAATCATTCCGATTGCATCACAAAACCACTCGCCATAACCCCATTGGTCACCAAGACCAAAGATAGCTACTTTTTTTCCTGTAAAATCGATGTTTTCAAATTCAGGCAAAATCTCTTCCCAGTCGCTTTGAAGTTCGCCATCATACCAAGTTGGTGCGCCCAAAATTAAGTATTCATAAGGAATAACTGCTTGTGCATCGTGTTCGCCGAAGTTATACAAATCGACAACTTCTTCCCCTCCTAGCATTTCTCTAATTTGCATCGATACCGTTTCGGTATTTCCTGTATCTGTTCCGTAAAAAAGTCCTATAATTGCCATACTTTATTTAATTACGAATTATCAATTATGAATTACGAATTGAATAAATCAATTTCTAATTATAGGGAACATAATAAACTATTGCCTATTTTCTTTTTAGCCAAGGTCTTATTTTTCTTTCTAAAAATTACCATTGTCAAAGTCAAAAAGACTTGTTATGCACCCTAATTACATTCTTAATTAAAAATTCTTCTTCTTTATATATAATGATTAAATCAATTAAAAATTTTACTTTTTCTTTTGAAATTGTCCTTGAATAATTGAGCCAAAAAGTCCACCTAAAAGGAGTCCATAAGCTGTCATGTTATACCAAACTGATTTTATTGCACAACTTCCAGTAAGGCAGCCGACTTCTTTCCAATAGAAAAAGCCAACAATTGCGCCTAGAGTTGCACCAATAATAATGAGTTTTTGGTTTTTTAGAATATTCATAATTGAATGTTAATTTGATTTGTTTTCAAAGTTTTGATTTGTGTGCTACTTCTTGAAATATCTTGACAATTCTATTCTTTTGAGTTTTTGCAAAGGTATTGAAAAGTTATTTAAAATCCTTCTAAATTACTATTTTCCTTTTCTGATTGTTTCTATTTTAAGAAATTAAAGGGTTTTGATGTATTAGTCGTCTATGAGGATACCATAGACGTAAGGTTAAAAATTTATTTGTCTTTCTGTTCCGTAGGAACTTTATATTGGTAGTAAAAAATAATAGAGAAAGAGCAAAATGTGACCAATATACAACTCCTAAAGGAGTAGAAGACAAAATTTCTTAATGCCTTTACGGCTATGGTGAGGATACTGACAAGGGCAAGATATTGTACAAATTATTTTGAATTAACAACACTATCTAAATATATGTAAGCTATACTAGGTCTATCTTTATAATATTTTACTAAGTAGTTTTTTGTTTTATCATATATATCTAGTTTTCTCAATTCAGGTGGTACTTCTGCATAACGATACAGAATTTCATCTTCTACTTTGTAAGAAAATTCAATAGTAGATGATTGATTTAAATCTATTATTTCAATACTTTTAGTTTTTTCAAAATTACTTTCAAATAAAGTTATAGGTCTATAGAATAAAGGATATGAAATATTGGGGTCAAGAGAATCATAAACAACTTCAAATTGCTCTAGGCTTTTAATATATTTTTTACTGTGTCGTGAAGTTGTATATCTTATGCTGTTTACTTCGAATGAAAGTGTACAGTTTTTATATACTGATATAACTGTTCCTACAGTTTTTTTTCCATCTCTTACTACTCTTGCATACTCTTCTAAATTCTTTTTACGAGAATTATTAGAACAGGTGTTGACTAAGAATACAAAAGATGAAATAAAGAATAGTACAAAAAGTAAAGGTGGTATATTAGGATTGATTTTCATTTTTTGATGTTCTTTTTTTGTAAAAATACGAATTCAAAAACAATTCCTTGCTACATTTCATTACAAAGGAAAATTAAAAATACATTTTTCAAACTTATTTTTTTATAGATAATGAACACAAGCAATTCTAACTTTGAAGGCAAAAATATATTAATCATTGGAGCAAGTTCTGGCATCGGACATGCACTTGCCAAACAACTTGAAAATCAAGGAGCTACACTTTTTACAGCTTCACGCACCAAACCAGAGGGAATAAATTCGACACATACAGAACTGGACATAACAGGAGAAATTGATAGTTTACAAATTCCTGATGAGCTTCATGGATTGGTGTATTGTGCAGGAAGTATAAATTTAAAGCCTTTTGCACGTCTGAAAATAAAGGATTTTGAAAATGATTTTCAGGTAAATGTACTCGGTGCAGTAAAGGTAATTCAGCACAGTTTAAAGGCTTTAAAGAAAGCTGATACAAGTAGTATTGTTCTTTTTAGTACCGTTGCTTCGAAAGTAGGAATGAATTTTCACGCTAGTATCGCCACAGCAAAATCGGCTGTCGAAGGTTTGGCACAGTCATTAGCTGCCGAATTGGCTTCACAAAACACACGAGTAAACGTGCTTGCTCCTTCGCTCACGGATACACCACTGGCAAAATCCTTATTATCTACAGAAGACAAAAAAGAAGCATCCAACAAACGCCACCCATTAGGAAGAGTAGGAACAGCCGAAGATTTGGCTTCTGCTGCTGCTTTTTTATTATCCGATGAAAGCACTTGGATAACAGGACAAATACTAGGAGTTGATGGTGGAATGGGAAAAATAAAATTGGTTTAATGAAGTTATGAATTGGGAATAGAGGTGTAGCATCCTTTATGGAAACTTTATCCTCTACCCATATCAAAGTAGAAAAGACTAACAACAATATTTTGCACAAAATCTCGTTCTACAATTTAAACCAACCCCAAATTTTCAAAATCTGCATTCAAGATACTTCTAGAATCAGTTTTGAGCCAATTTTTGAGAATATCACTGTAAATTTGGCGAAAATCTATTTTAAATTTCAAATCTCCATTATCCAAATCAGTTAAATTTGGGGCTTGTCCTACAAATTGTTTCTTTTTTAGGTTTCCACCTGCTAAAAAAACTACGTTTGCTGTTCCGTGGTCTGTTCCACGACTTGCATTTTCACCTACTCTTCTTCCAAATTCTGAAAAAGTCATAATTAAAGTATCGTTCCAATCATTAGTTTTCTTTAAATCTTTACGAAGTGCTTCAATACCTTCTGCATAACTTTTAAAAAGTCTTTCTTGTTGATTTTTTTGATTGGCATGCGTATCAAAACCATTCAAAGAAACATAATAAATTTGAGAATCTGAACCTGCACTAATGAGTTTAGAAACTTGTTGTAAAGCTTTTCCAAAACGGTCATTAGGATAATTAGCTGAAGCTTTTCCTACTTTGTTTTTCTCAAATAAATACTCTGAACTCGCTGCTGTATTGGAAAGTGTTTGATATAAATAACTTACTTGTTCGTCATGAGAATGGTCATGGTGAGGTTTGAGGTTAGATTTTAGAATATTATTTTGATTTTCTAAAAGAGCTTTTACAATAGGCGTACTTGTAGTTCTTTTGAGTCTATTCAAATCTTGAGCAGCAAAACCACTCTTTTTGATTCCTTTAAGAGCTAAACTAAGTGTGTCATCCATTTCTAAAGCAAAATGAGCATTTTTATTTTCTGTATAAATTTTATCCAAATAACGCCCCAACCAACCTGTTGAAAGATATTCATCCGAACTACTTCCTGTCTGCCAAATATCCATAGAACGAAAATGCGAACGATCAGGGTTTGGATAACCTACATTATTTATAATTGTAAATTCTCCCTCTTCATAAAGTTTTTTGAGTGGCAAAAGGGCAGGATTGAGTCCTTGTTCATCAGAAAGTTTAATAACTTCATCTTTTGAAATGGCAATTTGTGGACGTTTTTTGTAATAAATATCATTCCTGAATGGAACAACTGTATTGAGTCCATCATTGCCTCCTGAAAATTGAATGATAATGAGTTTTTTATTTGAATTTTTGATAGAATTTGCAGCCACAGAATCAAATCCTTTTAAAAATAAAGGAACAAAAAGAGTTCCTGCCGTAGCAAGTCCCATTTGACCGATAAATTTTCTTCTAGTTGTTTTCATTGTTGTAATCTATTAAAAACAGGGTTAAAACCCTGTCCAATTTATAATTCATAGTGGATTTTGAAAAAATATTCTTCTAAAAATTGAAAAGTAGTTTTTCAATTGAATAGGGTTTTAACCCTGTTTAGATAATACTCTAACACATTTGATATTCTGGTAAACTAAGAATTGAAACTGTCCATGCTTTTATTTTTTCGTTCTGATTAGTTGCTGCATTCGCATACTTTTCAAAAGCTGTTTTTTGTAATATTTTATCTAATTCCTTTTTGGAGTCAGAAGGAATTTGTATCAAAAAATCAGAGAGTTCTTTTGCTAAATCTTTTGAATCTATTTTTTGAAATGATTTGATAAGTGGATTTAGATTTGCCGAAACATCAATTTTTCTTCCTACCCTTATTTTTCTTGTTTCAGGTTCATCTTTTATATCAATTTCTACTTCGGCTTGATTAAAAATGTAACCTGCATAGTTGAGACGAACTAGCAAAGTTGCATTGTCAATCCATGCTTTTCCACCTTGCCAACCAGCTACATTGGGAGGACGGAAAAGAATTTGTCCAAGTGCTTTCTGAGTAAACAAAATTCCATCTTCATTCTTAAAATCAAGGTCTAAAGTTCTCATTATTCCTACCAAAAACTCAACAGGTGATTTTATTTTTGAGCCAATATGCTTATCATCATAAAACCAATCTTGAGAAAACAAATGCTTCATTGTTTTTTCAATATCGTATTCTGAATTGAAAAAAACATCTGTTAATTCATCTACTTGTTTAGAATTGATATTGTTTTCATTGACAAAAAAGTGATAGATTTTGGTTGCAATAAAATGAGCTGTTTCTTTTTTGGAAAGAATAATATCGATAATATCAGTTCCATCAAAATTCCCTGTTTTTCCCATAAATGTTTTCTTTCCTTCGTCGTGCTGTCGCTCTCTAAACTGGAATTCTCCTGTCAGACGATTTGTAGACCAACCTGTAAATGCTCTCGCACCTTCTTTTACATCATTTTCGGTATAATTTCCTCTTCCAATGGTAAAGAGTTCCATAAGTTCACGAGCAAAATTTTCATTTGGGCTTTGTTTTTTATTTTGTTGATTATTCAAATACAAAATCATAGCAGCATCTTTAGCGATTGCCAAAACAAGGTCTTTAAAGTTTCCTAGTGCATGTTTTTTGATAGTATTGATTTGCTGAACAGCAAAAAGTGGATTTTTGAGTTCACAAGCAAAATGTCCGTGCCAGAAGAAAGTCATTTTTTCACGTAATGTTCCTTTTTGTGGATTTGCCATTTGTTCTATCCATTCTACATTAAGTTCTCTTACATCTTGTCTTGCTGCTTTTCGAAGTTCTTTTTTGTCTTTTTTATCCATGTCTTTCATTTCAGAAAGCGAAGGCATATCAAAATCATTAGAAAATTTATGAATAGATTTTGCACGCTGAAAAATCTGTTTGACGGCAGATTCTATATTTTTTGTAGTATTTAGCATTTCTATATCTTTTGGTAAAATACCAAATTCGGCACGCCAATATAAATGCTGTATCTTTTGAGGAGTTGATTTCATAAAAATAGTCGTTTTGTTATCTGAATAAAACAAAATTCTGACTATTAGACTATTTTTTTATGAGAATGGTTTAATTTGATTAAAATTTAAAATTTAATTTCTCTTTTGATGTTTTTGAGTTTGTGTCTATCTTTGAACATTCTTAGAAAGAATTTTTTATTAAACGTCTATTTTTCAAACGGACTACGAAGTCTGTTATACATTTTATTATTCTATCAAAAATTATGGCTTCATCATCAAAAACGGCTGTTTATGCTTCCTTAGCAGCTAATTTAGGAATTGCAATCACAAAATTTATTGCTGCATATTTTACAGCAAGTTCGGCAATGATTTCAGAAGGAATTCATTCTGTAGTCGATTCTGGAAATGCAATTTTAATTCTCTTAGGAATGAAATGGAGTCAGAAACCAGCTGATGAAGAACATCCTTTTGGGTATGGTAAAGAGCTTTATTTTTGGACACTTATTGTAGCCATATTAATTTTTGCGATTGGTGGAGGAATGTCTATTTATGAAGGAATAGCTCACCTAAAAAATCCTACTGAGTCTTCTGACCCAACTGTAAACTACATTGTTTTGATCATTGCAGCAATTTTTGAGGGTGCTGCGTGGTTTTTAGCATATCGCAAAATCAATATGGGAAGAGGAAAGAAAAGTCTTTGGCAGACTGTAAAAGACAGTAAAGACCCAGCTACTTTTGCTGTTTTGTTTGAAGATACGGCTGCTATTTTAGGTCTGATAATCGCATTTATTGGTGTTTTCTTGAGTCATACATTTGATGAGCCTCGTTTTGATGGTGCTGCTTCTGTTCTTATTGGTGTTGTCTTATCAATTGTTTCTGTTATGTTGGCGTATGAAAGTAAAGGGCTTTTGGTAGGAGAAGGTGCAGACCCTCGTTTAGTTAAAAAAATTCATGCTATTGTCAATTCAGATAGAGAAGTAAAAGATTGTGCAAAACCTCTTACTATGCACTTAGGTCCTGAAGAAGTATTTTTGGCTTTAGATGTAAAATTTAGTCCTAGCCTTACTGTTGCTCAACTTTCGAAGGCTATTGTGCGATTAGAATCTACAATCAGAACAGCCCATCCAGAAGTAAAACGGATTTTTGTAGAAGCAAAATCAGCTTTCAATCCTGATGATGTTTTTATAGATAATGTAGAGGATGATGATGAGATTGAAGGAGGATTTGTGGGAGAATAAAAATGGTTTTTAGAAACTAAAATATTTTGTGGTACAGAGCATATAATTTATTTATATACTTCTGTACCACATTTTTTTTCTACTCTTTTTCTGTTTCTGCCCAATGTTCTTTTTCTTCCTCTGTCCAAAGCGTAGGGAAAAATTTACGTTGTTGGAATTTTGGATGTAGATATTTTTTCCATGCAGAGCCTCCAGTAGCTGCTTTATTTTCGCCTTTACTATCCAAATAATGCTTTGCTGTATTGAGATGAACAAGTGGAAAAGTAACATTATAAAGCGTATCAAATTCTCTCAATAGCTTTTGTAACTCTGCCGAAATAGGCGAAATTTTATTTAATTTTATCAATTTATCTTCTACTGTATTTCCTTCTAACTCTTTGGCAAGAAGAATGAATTTATCTAAATATTTTTCCTCAAACTGTCTTAAAGTAAGAGTTTTACCTCCTGTTTTTCGGTTTTGTCCTGCATCTTTCCAATAGATATGCTCAAAATAATCTTCAATTTTTGGACTCTCAACTTCAGACAAACGCTCTATTCCTTTTTGATTAATTAAGTTTTTTACCCTAGTACAATAAATTTCAATAAAACGAAATTGTGCGCTCTGAAAACCACTAGCAGGAGTCAGAGTACTTCTAAATGTATTGTAATCATCATAATCCATTCCTTCACTCATTACTGAAAAAGAATTAATAAGCATAGAAGTATAACGATTCAGACGATGAATTTTGGTACTAATAAATTCTTCTGTAATGTTTTCTTCTTCAATAATTTGTTCTAATTCATGAACCATCAACTTTAAAGTAAGCTCAGTAATTTGATGATAAATAATAAATATTTCTTCATCTTTAAAGTCGGTACGAGGTTTTTGAAGGGAAAGTAATGTATCAACTTCAATATAATCCCAGTAATTAATTGGTTTGGCTTGTAACAATCCCTTTAAATACGTATCTGGATTTTCACCTAAATTGTGATACTTTTCATTGATAGCTTTTATGATTTCTTCTTGTGTCATTGTTTTTAATTGATTTGTATTTTTTTACAAAGTTAAGCATATAGAATCAAATGATTTAGTGAATGAGTTTTTAAAATCAATTTTAAGAATATTTGTTTACTATTTTTACAACCAAATTCTTATTTTTAGAGTAAGAAATAGTAAAAGAATATTAAAAGTTTGCTATAACCGTCCTCTTTAAAATGAAAAATGCTTTAACACTTACCGAAAAAGAAACTTTTTTTCTAAAAGAAAACCGTCAAGACCCAGTGACAGGAGATGAATTTAGTGTAGGAGATGAAATAGTTTTTTGTGCTTCTTGTAAATCTGCTTTTTTGAAAGAAAGCTGGGAATACATGAACTCAAAACATTGTGGACAGACATTTACACTCAAAAAATTTCCTGTTCAATCCAAACTAAAACTTTCTAAGCCTATTGTTTATGACTTTAGAAAGGCTGACACTAATAATCGTATTTTTGCTTATTTGATAGATAATTTAGTAGCTATTGTTTTAGCAACAATTTCTTTTTTTGCTTTTATGGGATTTAATAATAACTTTTTTGATGTTTTGCCTTTTTTGATAGGAATTGCCTATATGCTCTTTAGGGATATTATAGGTATCAAATCTAGTATAGGAAAAAGAATAATGGGACTTTATTTTATACATACACAAACTCAAAAAAAGGCTTCTCCTTTTGTTCTTCTATTTAGAAATGTATTTTATTGGATTTGTCTTTTTGCTGCAATTAGTCTTGTAGTTTTTTTAGAAGCAGTTACAGGAGCAAGTGGAGTTATAGGAAGTCTGTTAGGCTTTGGGCTGTTGATTGCAAATATTGTCCATGTGATTATCGTTCTTGCCAATCAAACTCACATTTTTGATAGAATATTGAGAATAGAATTAGTAGAGAAAAGGAAATAATTGTGAATGACTAATCGTATTGGAAGATTCATATTACAAAGACCGAAACCTACAAAACAAACAAATTGTTAAAAAATGCTTTTACAAAATATTTTGTGTATTGTTTTAAAGAACAAAAATAAAATTATATAAGTTAGATAAAGAATACTATTTTTATAAACCCTAAAAAACATGGAAAAAATACCAACCATTTTCGACCGAAACTGGGAAACTGACCGAAAAGTAAACAATAAACTCGTTGTTACAGATTTTGATTTTGAAAATGCTATTGCTACCGAAAAGTTGGATGGAACAAATGTGCGTGTAACTGTCAGAAATAATACAGTTGTGAGAGTAGAAAAGCGCAGAAATCCAGACAAAAAACAAAAAACAAATGGAATAAAAGACCCTTGGTATGTAGATGCAAGCAAAGAAGATAAAGCTGATAAATATATTTTTGAAGCTGTAGAAAATACTGATTTTTCAGTTGTTCCTGATGGAGAATGGAGTGCAGAAGCACTAGGAGAAAAAATACAAGGCAATCCGTTGAATTTGGAAGGGCATACTTTATTTATTTTTTCCTTAGAAAATTGGCTAGAAAAAGTGGTCTATAAAGATGCTCCAACTTCTTTTGAAGAGTTAAAAAAATGGCTTCCTAATCAAAAAACTAAATTCGGTAATCAAAAAAATGATACAGGAATTGAAGGAATTGTTTGGCACAATCTAAAAAACGGTCAGATGTGTAAAATAAAAGTAAAAGATTTTGAATAAATTTTTAATAATAAAAAAAGAGGCTGTCCGAAAAGTACGGACAGCCTTTTTTTTATGGTTAATTTTTTTTATTTTCGAGGTATATATACTTTTATACTAACGTTATATAGCCTATGGCAAAAGTAGTTTTCAAAAACCAAAGTGGTAAGCAGCCCGAACTTTTTCCTGTCAATATATTTGACAAAATTCCAGCTCACCATCCTGTTCGTTTAGTTGAAAAGGTGGTTGATTCATTGGATATTAGCGATTTGATTTCTCAATACAAAGGTGGAGGTTGTTCAGCTTATCATCCAAGAATGCTCGTTAAAGTGCTATTCTATTCTTATTTATCCAATATTTATTCTTGTCGTAAAATAGCTAAAGCTCTTGGGGAGAATATTCATTTTATGTATTTATCAGGCAATTCTACACCAGATTTTAGAACAATTAATGACTTTAGAGGTAAAATTTTGAAGGCACACATTCATCGTTTATTTGGAGAAGTTGTTAAAATGTTGGTTGAAATGGGTTATGTAAGTCTTGATGTTCAATATATTGATGGAACAAAAATAGAGGCTTGTTCTAATCGTTATACTTTTGTTTGGCGTGGTAGTATTGAAAAAAATAAAGAAAAGTTAGAAACTAAAGTAAATAAAATTTTATCTGATATTGAAAGTAGTATTCAATCAGATAATCAAGAAGAAAATAAAGAAGAAGTATCTACTCCATTAGATTCAGAATTATTAAAAGAAAAACTCGCTCAAATCAATAAAAAACTAAAAGAACCGAGTAAACAACAGGCAAGAGAACTAAAAAAAATGCAAGATGAATATCTTCCTAGATTAAGTAAATATGAAGAGTCTCTGAAAATTTTAGGTTGTAGAAACTCGTATAGTAAAACAGATACGGATGCTACTTTTATGCGGATGAAAGAAGATCACATGAAAAATGGACAACTCAAACCTACTTATAATGCTCAAGTGTCCACAGAAAATCAATTTATTACCCACGTTTCTATTCATCAAACGGCAGGAGATACCACCACTTTATCCTCTCATTTAGAAGGATTTGAAAATCAGTACAATAAACAAAGTAAAGAAGTAGTAGCTGATGCAGGTTATGGAAGTGAAGAAAATTATGAATTACTTGAAAAAAAAGAAATTACTGCCTACGTTAAGTACAATTATTTCCATAAAGAGCAAAAAAGGAAAATGAAAAATAATCCTTTTTTAGTTCAGAATTTATTTTACAACAAAGAATTAGATTTTTATGTCTGTCCGATGGGGCAAAGAATGAAGAAAATAAGAGATGGAAAACGTACTTCAAGTAATGGATACGAATCGCAAGTATCTTATTATCAAGCAAAAAGGTGTCAAGATTGTCCTCTTCGCAATTTATGTCATAAAGCTGAAGGCAATAGAATAATACAAGTGAATCATCGTTTAAACCAACTAAAAGAGAAAGCTAGAAATTTACTAACTAGTGAGAAAGGATTAGAGCAGCGCAGTAAACGCCCTATAGAAGTAGAAGCTGTTTTTGGGCATCTCAAATATAATAATAAGTTTAATCGATTTACTTTTAAGGGATTAGTAAAAGTAGAAATGGAGTTTCTATTGATGGCTCTTGGACATAATTTTAGAAAAATGGTGGCAAAAACTGCCGATAAGCTAAAAAATACTTTCAATTCTAAAAAATCATCTTTTTGCACCTTTTTTTATACTCAAAAAAATCACCAAAAGACAAAATTTGTTTGCATCATCAAAAAAATCAACCAAAAAGAAGAATTACAAAAAATAGCTGCATAAAAAGAGGCTGACCTTTTCGGACAGCCTCTTTTTTTGCTTTATTTATCAAAGAAGTTATTTAAAATCTATTTTAGAGGAATAGAAGGTGTTGCTGGATAAACACCTCTAAAACGAGCCATAAACTCATCTACTTCTGCTCTATCAGCCAAATCAAATTTATCTTTTGCTTTTGGATCTGTAATTAGAGTATTATATTCTTCATTTGAAGAAAGTGTTTTGAGTGTACGTCCGTCAAACTGAAAGTAATACCATTTATCTGGGTCAAGTTCAAAATAAAGTGTAAACTCATCTCTACTGCCTGTCTGTGGAATTTCAAAATAACCTGTTGTTTTGACATCAATTTCTTCTTTTAAGATGGCAGCCAAACCAATATCACCTACACTATAAAAAGTCTGTTCATCAGGCGACCAGTTCATTGTTACATCTGAGAGAACAATTGTTTTACTGATTACGTCTGCAATACCATAATCATTTGGAGCAAATCGTTTTTGGAAGTTTTGAGCTTCTTTTGCGCCTGCTTGTCCTGCAATTTTGAGAAGCGTGTTTTTTGATTTGTTTACAGTAGGCTCAAGTTTTAGGCGTTCTCTATTTTCCTCTACAAACGAATTTAAATCATCTCTCATAAATGAAAGTGCATCTCCTTTTGATTCTATATTAATACTTGCCATTGCATCAATTGTATATTGTTTGTTTTGGAAGTTTGCTTTTCCAACACCTGAAACATCTACTTGCGCTCTTTGATTGCTTTTAAACAACAATAGTTTTCCATCAAACTCAGCTGTTCCTAATGTTTTGCTGGCTTTAAAAGAGTTTCCATCTTCAATTTCAGATGATTTGGCTCTTTCTTCAGAAATAATCAAAATTGATTTTTCTTCAGGTTTTACTTTTACTTGTCCTTCTCCTAATAGTATAGGTTCTGATTTAGGAATATCTTCCTGCATTACAGGAACAAATAAACCTTCTTCGCTCAAATAAATTCCTGTAAATGCAGGCTGACCTCCAATTTTTTGGTCTTTAATTAGTTCTGATGAACCTGCTGCTGCAATTTTTTGTGCTTTCTTAGATTTTGCATCTACATAAGCTGCACTTACCAAAGGAAACCAACCTGTTTGAGGCACACCATCAATTACAAGTCTTGCTTGTCCATTGAATTCTAATTCTGAAAGCCAAGCCTTTAGAGTTACTTCTCCTCTAAACTGCTTACCTTCTGAATAGATAAAATCAGTATCATCAATGACATCATCTTGTTCTTCGATAGTTGTAACTGAGATAGTTCCTTCTGTACCAATAAGTTTTTCTGCAATATCTGTTTTGCGTAAGCTATCAGGCAAATCTTCTTCTTTAATTACTTGTTTACCATAATTATTCAGTCGTAGATATTGAATTTTATCTGTTCCGTTGTCATAGTTTAGAATAGCTTCACCTTGATACTCATTTTTAGAAAGAATATCTACATTACCTTCTGTCAGTTTGTGGTATTTATTGATATAATTAATTACGAGTTCGGCATCTTCTAGCTTATCCATTTTAGCATTTTCACGAATGGTAACATTTCCTTCTCTTGGATAAATTTCTGTATCTACTACCAAAATATAAGGTACTCCACCAATCGTTAAGTTACCACTAGGAATATGATAATTAGCAAAAGCAGCTCTAAAATTCAAACTGTCTTGCTCTGGAGCAGTAGAAACAAAATATTGTTTGCTAATATCTCCTGTTTCGTCTAAGCGAAAAGCTACTGTTTGAGCATCTGCATTCCAATATCCTGTTGCCAGTGAAGTTTTGTATTTTAAGCTTGGAAAATCAAAAACTTGCTCACCCAAAACTTCAGAAGTAATGGTAGCAGTACGAGGAGTAGCTAAAATATCATACTCAAATTTCACATTTTTTGCTGCAACTGCTGGCATGGTTGTATCAGTTAAAGATTTAATCTGAAAATCTGATTCACGTCCAAAAACACGAGTGGTTTCAAAAGCAAATAATTCGGATTCAATGATGGCATCTTGTGTTTCTACTGTTCCATATCCCTTCAAGCCTAATGGAGTAAGAGCTAATGTTCCTGTATAATTTGCTTCTTTTAGCGTTCCACTTTCTCCTTTATACATTCGGAAAGGTTGGTCTGTTGTAGAAAGCATCATACTATCTTGTTTTGGTAGCCATTTCATTCGATAATTTTCTAATTCTACTTGTGGAAACATAGCATCATCAATAGTAACAGCATTTATTTTACCTTTTGAAGTAGCTAATTTTGCTGCAAACTCTCCTTTTGAAGTAGCAGAATCAGCAAAAAAGATAAAATCATTTGAGTTTAGCTCGGCAGCTAGATATGTTATTTTGGCTGGTGTATTATCTATTGTTTCTTCTTCTGTTAAGTCTTTTGTCTTGACATTTTTCTTAGAGTTTTCTTCAATATCTTGAATATATCGCTCACTACCTGCACGAATACCACTATTACTGACTACTACCTTTCCTGTAAGCAACTTTCCTTTTCCTCCATACAAAGACATTCCATCTGCATGTTGTGGGTCATTTACATTGTGTGTAAAACCAAGTGATTTGTCAGGCATTACTCGTATTGGTTCTTTGAATTTATCAAAAATTGGTGTATTGAATGTTCCACCAAAGCGTAAATCTTCTGGTTTTCTTTTTGCCAAACTATCTAACGTAAAGTTATCTACATCAAAACGAACTGTCGAATCGCTATATGCTCCTCCCATTACTTCACTTCCACCAAAACGAACTGTTCCTCCAGAAGTAGTATTAAAAAGAGGATAACGCTGAGAATCTTTAAATCGTTGTTGGTCATATACTCCTGCTTTGTTGTAAGGAAGGTTGATCGAAAATGTTCCTGATACATCTTTAAAACTATTTGGCATGGTATCTCCATCAACAAAAAACTGCATAGAGTCAATTTTTTCCATATCAAACTTAAAATCTTTATAATCAAATTCGAATCCTTCTCCATTAAAGATAAAGTTTTTAGCTGCCACTTGTCCATTGACAGTCATATTTCTATTTTCTTTAATAATTACTTGCTTATCAACAGGTTTTGCTTTTACAGCGTAGTAATTTACTGAATCTACCTTTGCATTACTGTATAATACCTCTTCTACCCCTCTTACTTTAAGTTCATTATTTTCAAAATAATAGGTGAGGTTATCACTATTTGTACCTAAAGAAGAGAGCCTAATTTGGTCATAATCAGAACGTAATCGGCTAGTTGTTGGCAAATTAGCTCTTGCGTATAGCACTCCTTTTTGAGTCATGGTAACCCAATCGGCAGCTTCATCATATTCTACAAAACCAGCACCTGCCATATCACGCATTGAACTTTTTACATGCACAGGTTTTTGTTTAAAATGATTTGCCAAATCTGCACTTGTAAAAGAAAGTCCAAATGGTTTTCTCTGTGTAATATATGCCCAAGCCATCACTAAAGGGTTGAAAGGATACATTCCCTGAACAGACCTAAGCTCATATTCATTGAAATAAGCATTTGAAGTAACGGTTACAAAATCAATCTGTTTGAGAATAGAATCTCTCTTGGATACATTTCTACTAGCAGCTTCATAAGCTGACATAACAGCACCACGACCTGCCAAACTATACATATTCATGGTATCTGATTTTATATCCCAACTTGCATAATCAGCCGAAATACTCACATCATGATAAGAATCTATAAAAGGAGCATATTTGAAAAGTTGTCTATCTCTACGAGCTAAAAGCTGTTCGCTTTCATCATCATAACGTAGCTTTACACCTTGGTGTGCTAAGGAGTCTTTGTCTGTTGTATAAATGACTAATTGAGAAAGACGATTTGTAACAGCGTGTTCACTAAAAACATAACTTTCTCTTGAAGTAGATTTGAAACGCACTTTTCCCTCTTGTTCTAATCGTATAGAAGATGCTCCTCCACCTAGCGATTTAGAAATTATTTTTTTTCCTATTAGTGAAAAGCCTCCTTGATAAATAATATCTTTCAAAAATCCTTTTACTTCAATATCACTCTTATAAGATGTGAACCTTGGATATAATGGATTTTCCTTGTTGTTTGTACGAGAAGCAAAATAATCAAACTGTCCTACCACGGCAGAATCGACATAGCTTCCATAATGTAATTTGAATTCTTCTGCTTTTATTTCTGGTTTTTGTACTACAAAACTAAACTTAGTAAATTCTCCATAAACATCAGGCAAAACGCCCCAATCAAAACGTCCTCCTTCACCTGTAAAAGCTGCTTCTGCAAACACTACCTGTCCTGTTGTATTTTTTATTTGTACTGTATCATTTGGCGTTTGGATAGTAAAAGTAATGTTATCCAAATTCATATAAGGACCTGCAAGAGGGAGTTTTTCAGAAACAGCATTATAATCATAAACCACATTAGGTTTTACAGCTGCTTCAAGTTTTATATCATTTTTTTTCTTTGTTTGGTCGGTTTCACTTCCTGTATCTCCCCAATCTCCTCCAGAACCCCATTCATCAGGACTTCCCCAAACATTTGGGTCAGGTTTTACATCTCCTGTATTTTCTTCTTCCCAACTTGTATCCCAACCATCATTTGCCCAACCATCATTATCTGTCTTGGTTTCAGTTTCCCCCCAACCTAAATCTTCTGCTGTTTCTTTTTTCTCTTCTTGTTTTGTTTCTGTGTCTGTTTTACTTTCAATAATTTCTGTTATATCAGCAGGCAGTTCGACGGCACTTTCAGGAACAGCAGCTTCTCTTCCATATCCAAAAGAAAAATTATTATTTCCTTCTACAGTTACTCCACTTGTTTCTCTATATTTATATAATTTATTTTCTGTTAGATAAAGACGTGTTATTCTATAAAAATTAGTTGCTACACCTATCGAAGCTTCCAAAACAGTTGTGTCAGCAACTTTCAAAAAAGAAGTCAGAAGCTCATCAGTCAGTCTTCCATTTTTTCTTCCATACACAATACAGGCATAGAAATCTTCTGAAGTTGGGTTTGTAGGATAATTTCGTTTATACATATCTTTTGCCACTTTGAATAACAAATTTTTTTGTTCTTCTGACATTCCACTCTCCCAAAGCGCAGCCACTCCATCAGCAATTTCTAAAGTAGTAGGTTGGGATTTTCTTTCAATAACTTGTCGCATGTCTTGCACAAAATTCTTCTCATCATTAAAATGTCTTTGTGCCTGACTTGCAAAAGAAATGATTGTCAGAAGCAGAAAAACAGACAAACTGACTGGTTTTCGCATTCTATTGTTTGATTCAGCTCGTAGTAGTAATTTTTTTAAAATTAGCATAGATTTGGATTTGTAATTATTAGTTTGGCAAGAATATGAAAAATACGTATTTTTTTTAGAAAAAAATAACTCTTCCAAAGATACGAAAGGCTTTTTTTTGTTAAAAGTAATTGAAGTCTTATCAGAGATTTAGTTTTGTTCATCTTTCTTTGTCTTTTAGAAAGGAACGAAAAACTAACATCTTTTCGTTAAATTTACAGTCTAATTGATTATTATATGTTTGATTAGCAAGTGATATTTATGATTACTATGATAATTATAGAGTACCTGAAAGTATGAAAGTATATTTCTTCTACACCAATAGTAATAGTTAAAAACCAAATTCAACCAATAGCTTAAAAATTATATCAAAATGTTACCAACACCTTTTAAAAAATGGGCTACTCGTCCTGTTTACTCTAAATCCATTCAAATAAAAATTCCATTTAAAAAGGAAAATAATATACTTACACTTGTTATTCAATTAAACAATAGACTAGTATTTGCATTAATTGGTATTTTTAGTATTATAGCTGTTTTACAAGTTTCTATTCTGATGTCAGGAAAAGATGACACACAACTTGCTCAGACTAGCACACTTACAGAAAATGCTACAAAAGAATATTTAGAAGGAGAAGGATTAAATAAAGAGACTAGTTCAGATACAAATACTGATAATATAGACAATGATGATGTAGAATATAATGATGTTGTAGATTATGGCTATAAGCATTTATCAAAAAGTAATTCTATTTCAAAAACAGAAACAGAAGACAAACGAAAGAATTTTTTGAAGGTAAAACACACCCTAATTAGTGAAGCACTTATAGACAATCAAGTATCTCGCTTAGAACAACTTAGTGATAAAAAAATGATAGAATTAAATCAGAAACTGAGTGAAGCATTTATTACTGTTGTTTTTAATCAAACCAAGGTAGAGCCTCATGTAATGGCATACTTTACAGGAACAAAAGATCTTAAAAAATTTGAAACAGCACTCATGGAACAAGCAAAATACCACGTTCCTGCTTCTATAAAATTGGCTCAATCTGCCTTAGAAACAGCTTATGGACAGCGAATTGTGAATAATAATTATTTTGGAATAAAAGATAAAAGAGGAAAAACAAAAGCTATAACTACAACAGAATATTATACAGCAGCAGAATATAAAGCCAATAAAAGTAAGATAGTAAGTTCGAAAATTATTCAGAAAGATGGAAAAACACTTTATAAATGTCTGATAAAAGATAGCTTTGCTGATTATACTTCGCCTTGGGAATCATTTAGAGCGCATTCCATTTTTTTGAATGAAAGCAAACGTTATTCTCCCTTATTTACAAAAGGAAAAAACTATGAAGATTGGGCTGACAAAATTGGTTCTACCAAATATGGGGGTGTAGGTTATGCAACCTCTCCTATTTATGGTGAGCTTTTGAAGAAAATTATCAAGAGATATAATCTTGATTTATTAGATTATTAATTTTTATCTAACTACTTTCAAAACAGTCATTTTACTTGTTTTACTATCTTGAATATGCAAAATATACATTCCTTTTGAAAGACTAGAAACTGAAATTATATTCTGATTTTGATTCAAATTATGTATTCCCTTCAAAACACCTATACTAGAATAAATTTTTACTTGAACTGGATTTTGTAAGACAAATTTCCATTCATTATGAAAAGACACAAGTTTTATTTCTTTAGTATCATTCTTTTCTACCTGTACAACCACGACAGGAGAATAAGTAAAATTGCCATTTCTATCTATTTGTTTCAAACGATAATAAATATTTTTATTTGATGAGATTATACTTAAAGTATTATCTGTAAGATTATCTATAAAAGAATATTTCCTCTCTTTGTTGGGTTCTTGATTATTGTTTTGAGATGAAACTTGAGTAATTATTTTAAAATCAGTTCCCGAAAATGAGCGTTCTATCTGAAAATATTGATTATCCAATTCAAACACTGTTTCCCAGTTTATGTAAATACTGTTATTAGTTTCTTTATTAGCTGTAAATGAGCTAAGTGTAATTGGTAAAATTGTTGGCACACAAGTACAGTTAGATACATTTGGTCCTATATTTCCTCCATTTGAATCAAAACTTCCTCCATTGCTAGATGAAGTATCACAAATATCTACATTACTACCATCTGTGCCTACATTTCCACTGCCATTATTTACTGAAGAACCTGCAATATTGATTCTACCACAACTTCCTAGAGCTACTATATCACCATTATTTGCAAAAGCTCCTCCTACTGACACAACTGAGTTGTCAACCGTTATATTGCCATTACCATTATTAGTAAAACTTCCTCCAATAGTAGTATCTCCACCAAACTCCATATCTCCATTATTTTGTACGGCTCCAGAAATTGTTCCTCCAGAACCAAATACAATAGAGCCACCACTATTATTAGTTACATTTACAGCAGAAGTTGTTCCTCCTATTACGACATCTCCACCTGTCGTTATATTTATGGCATCCATATCTCCACCTACATTCAAAACTGAATTATTTCCTCCTGTATAATTACCAGTAGAGAAATCTCCTGTTATATTGATAGTTCCATTATTATCATTTTGTGTATTTCCTGTAACTGTTACATCAGTTGTACTTGTAAAAACACTGTTGTTTCCAACAGTAAGTGAGCCTACTGAAAAATTCCCAAAATTATTAAAACTATTATTATTACCTAGGTTTAAATTTTTATTCCAAGTTCCATAATTTTCAAAACTATTGTTAGTTCCATTCAAATTCATATTTATTGAATTAGAAACTGTTGTATTTGAAGAGACACAAAGAGTTCCGTTCCCAGAAAAATCAATATTTCCAGTAAAAGTACCAGTAAAAGTAAGACAAACTTTTTCACCAGAAGCAACCGAAAAACTAACATTTGTTGAAATGATTCTATCACAACCTGTGCATTGAGCAGAAACTTGTGAAGAAATTAAAGATAAAGGAATAAAAAGTAATAAGTAGTAAAATAGTTTCATAGTTGGAATGGTATTTTAATTAACTTAATTAATTAAATATAGTTTTTTGAATTATTCTAAGTTACAAAGATATGCAGATTTACATAAAAGTAAGAGTAATAGTAAAATAACGCATAAATCTGTATATCAGATACATTGTTTTAAAAAAAATATTGCTTTTACTGGTCATTTGATATATATACTATAAACCAATAAAACTAGTATTTTCTATTTTTATCTCTACTAAAAATTAGGTATTAAATTATGTTATTTATTATAGTAATCAATAATTTTAATAGCTTCTTCAAGTCTTTTATCATTAAGTTCTCCAATTTCAGAGTACTCAATGTTTCTTTTTTCTAATTCTTGCTTCATTTTTTTATAAAAAAACTGCCTTCCTTCTTCGTTTGCTCTTTGTTTATCAAACTCCCACTTTGTGTTGGGTTTTAATAAAAGATAGTGTGAATAGAGTTGATTTTGAATAGCTTTATCTAACCAAAAAGGAACTCTTTTGTAAATATATTTTGAATATACATAAGTAGTTAGCAAATTTGTATCTAAAAAATAGAAAGAATTGTTGTGCGAAATAGCTAGATTTTTTATTTGATTTTCACTACAAAGCTGCCCTATTGCAATCGGCTCTACATCATCAAAAGTAAGTGAATTTGTATCCTCATACTTTGCATATTTCATTTTTATATCTAAATATAATCTTGAAAATTCAGGATTTGAAAATACCCCATAATAGTTTTCTAGTTCTTTTGTCAATGTAGATTTTCCAGAAGATTCTGCCCCAAAAACAACTATACTTTTAGGATTTTCGTTACTAGGTCTAGTAATTGTTGTACTTTTTTGTTTAAATTGATTATCTTTCATGTAAATTGTTGAATCTATTTTTATTTTATTGAGTTTATAACCAAATTGAATCTCAATAAAAATACTAAATTATTTTTATGGATTTTTCTCAAAAAATCATCTTTTTTTAAAGAGTAAAACCAAATTAACAAAAAGCCAAACTGATAGTTTTTACTTACAGTATTAGTTTGCTCCTTAGCCATTCACTAAATAAAACTATAAATTTAAGTCTTATGCAGTATTATTTTTCAAACTATTTTTTAAAAAATCCCTATAGACATCAAACTCTAATTATTTTGTTTTTGATTATTTTTGTAGGTAGCAGTTTTCCTGTTTTTTCTTGGGCTTCTTCTCCTTTAGATACTACTTTAGTTATTGAGAAAGATATTTATCCAAAAATAGTAGACAGACAAGAACGTCTTATTGAAGGCAAGAAATATGTTTTTGCAACCATTAATGAACGTAAAGGAATGGTAGCTCTTTCAGGTAATTTTTTAAGTGAAATGGCTCATGCTGCTGGCATAGAGGTTACTGACTTTTTGGATTGGAATGACATGAAACCTACTGATGCCATCAAAACAGGACAAGTTTATTATCTTCAAGAAAAAGGAAATAGAGCTAAAGATGTTGCTACACATGTATTGATGGATAAAGAAACTCTTTGGGATGTTTCTCAAAAATATGCAATGCGTTACAAATATTTATTGAAATATAATCGTTTGGATGAAGATGATAAAGTAAAAGTAGGACGAGTTCTATGGATTCAGACTAAAAGACCTAAAAGAATTCCTGTCGAAGTAAGAGATGTTACTCCAATTGTGGCAAGTTTTGATGAAAGCGAGGAAGAAGAAACAGCAGCAGACCCAGAACTAATGGCAGAATGGGAAGAACTCAAAAAGACAGAATTAGCTGGAGTAGATAATAATGAGAAAAATAATGCAACCACTACAACAGTTGTAAAAACTGAAAATAATAATCCAACTAAAACCACTACTTCAGAGCAAGGTTCTTTCGCTGAATTTGATAATGATAAAGGCACAGACGGAGTTATTATTACAGAAAAAACAGACGCTAAGAAAAATGCAGAAACCACTACTACTAATGTTGTGAAGTATCATACTGTAGCAGAAGCAGAAAGTTTGTATGACATCTCTAAAAAATATAATGTAGTAATGTCAAAACTAAAAGAATGGAATAATTTACCTGATTATACTACTTATACTGGGCAAAAACTTATTGTTAGTCAGCCAAATATCAGCAAAGAAGATAAAGTCTATGAGGGAAGTTTAGTTACCGAAAAAACAGATACAAAAACAACTAATTCATCAGACAAGAAAGTAGTCGTCAAGCAAAATGCAAATGGAGAATTTGTAACTTTTTTAGATTCTTCAGGTGTACTCTTGCCTACTCCTCAGCAAGATTTTCGTCCAGTTGAGCCTTCTCTCACTACTAAAAATTCAGATTATCATATTGTAGAAAAAGATGAAACTCTTTGGTCGATTGCAAGAAAATATAATTTGAATCCAAAAGATGTAATTCGTTGGAATGGATTTATTGTAGGAGATAATATTGATGTAGGAGATAAGATTATTCTTAAATCTAGTTTGGCAGTTCCAGCAGGTTCTAGAGTTGAAATAGAAAAAAATAATTCTACTAATAATTCTAGTGGAAATAATGCAACAGCAGCAGGAGGCTCAGAATTTAAAGACCCTACTTTGATTGACCCTGCAATTAGTAATGGAGTCAATCAAGTAAATACTGGTTCTAGTCAAGTTAAAACAAACCCTTCTACACTTACTAGAGAAGAAATTATAAAGATTGGAGGAAATCCTGACAAGGCAGGCACAAAAGGTTATGATGCTATGGGATTTGAGGTTGCAATGGTAAATACAGACACAATAAAAACCAAAATTGAAGAGATAGAAACAAAAGCAGAAATTTATGTGGTAAAGCCACAAGATATGCTTGGCAAAATTGCTCAAAAATTTAATATAACTACAAAAGAAATGATGGCGTGGAATCCAAAAATTCCTGCAAATGGAACAATTTATAAAGGGGATACACTTTTTGTTTCGAAGCCAAAAACTACTGTAACTGTTGTAGAAGAAACAAAAAATCAAGCAACAGCAACAGTCTATCCAGTAGAGTATTATGGTGCAGGTTTTCATGCTGTTCAGCCAAATGAAAATGTATATAATTTGAGTGAAAAATATGGTGTTCCTGTGGCTAATATTTGGAAGTGGAATAAGTTAGAAACAACTGTAATTGACCTTCCTGTGGGCAAGAAAATGATTGTGAATGAGGGAGTTTTGCAAATGGCAAATAACGATACTGCAATTTCTTCACAGACAAAACAAAATATAACTACTGATGCTACAACGAGAGTAAATTATGATTATCATAGTGTAGCAAAAGGAGAAACACTTTTTTCTATTGCTCAGAAATACAATCTTTCAACGGCACAAGTAAGAGAATGGAATAATCGTCAAGGCGATTTGGTCTATGAAGGAGAAAAATTGATTATAGGAATAAAATAATTCTCAAGTTTTTGTACAAAAAATAGCCATTTTGTTTATAACAAAATGGCTATTTTTTTTGGTAAATTATTTTCAATAACTCTCAGAAATTGTTGTTTCTTTTTCTTGTTTTTCTTCATTGGTAGCTTCTACATTTCCACTAATTGCCACAAAAATTTGATTTTCTTCTATAAAATTACGTTTTTCAAAAAGTTCTGATAAAAGAATTTTGCCAATAATATAATTTTCATTTTCTATCAAAATTTCTTTAAAATCAATATTTTGAAGAAGTTCTTTTTTACTCAAGTTTTCATCAAAACGCAAATAAACCTCTGCTAAAGCTTTTCTAGTTGATGAAAATTCAGTCGTTGTTGGTGTCTCGCCAGCGACATTTTTTACTTTTCTATATTCATATTGATACTCATAACGCAGCGCAGAAATATCTGAAAGAACTGCTGAGCCTGTTGGATGTCCTCCTGCTCCTTTTCCTATAAAAGTTTGTTTATCAGAAAATGCAGCTTCTACCAAAACAGCATTATTTTCATTTTCTACATTATAGAGGGGATTTTCAGCATCAATAAAAGTAGGCAAAACATAAAGTAAAAGTTGGTTATTTTCAATCTTCCTATTTTTTGATGATTGAATACGTAAAATATTAGCTACTAATTTTACTTTGAAATTCGTAGTTTTTTGATTATTATCATTACTTCTACTATAATTTGCAGCAAAATCAATATCTTCTTTCTTGAGATTATTAATTCCGATTCTAAGTATTTCATCTGGATTTACAAAAATTCCATACGCTTGTGCAGCCAAAAGACAAAGTTTATAGGTTGGGTCAAAACCTGCTACATCAAGTGTTGGGTCAGCTTCGGCAAAACCTAAACCTTGTGCTTGTCTCAGAGCGACATCATAAGTCAGATTTTCATTAGCAATTTTTGATAAAATATAATTCGAAGAACCATTAAAAATTCCACTTACAGAATATAGAAGCTCATTATCATAATATTCAGCCAACGTTCTGACAATAGGAATACTTCCACAAGCAGCAGCTTCATACAAAAGAGAAGTTCCTGTTTCTTTTTGAATCTTTACTAATTCTTCCAAATGCAGAGCAAGCATTTTTTTGTTTGCTGTAACTACATTTTTACCACTTAGCAATGCTTTTCTGACAATTTGATAGGCCTCTTCTGCATCAGAAATAAGCTCTACAACAAGATTTATTTCATCATTTTCTAGAATTTCATTTTTATCGAAGGTAAAGAAAGATGAATCTATCTCACGTTTTTTTTCTTTATTTTTTACACAAATTTTCAAAATCTGTGCTTCAAATCCTGTATTTTCGGTGTTGTTTTGAAGAATGTCATAGAGTCCTTTTCCGACACAACCAAATCCAAACAAACCAATTTTTAATGTTTTTTTCATATTAGTATTTTTTAAAACCTAAGGGTGTTGAAGCCTCTTAGGGTTTTATTGAGAATAATATTATCTAATAAAATTTCACCTAGTTTTTCTCCTTCCAACAAAAAACCATCATGTCCGTAAGGAGATTTTATTTCAAAATAGCTTGAGTTAGGAATATATTTTGCCAAAAGTTGTTGGTCTTCAGAAGGAAACAAAACATCATTTGTAATGCTTACCACAACTGTTTTTGCTTGAATTTTTGAAAGAGCTTTTTCAACTCCTCCTCTATTTCTTCCAACATCATGCGAATCCATTGCCTTGGAAAGATTGTAATAGGCAAAAGCATCAAAACGCTGGGCTAATTTTTCGCCTTGATACTTTTGATAGGATTCTGAACTAAAATTTTGCGTTCTGCCATCATCATTTGTTTGCGTCAAATTGTAGGCTTCATAATTTCGATACGATAAAAGTGCAATGCTTCGGGCGACTTTCATTCCGTTTAATCCTGCTTTTGGATTTGATGCTGCCCAAGTAACATCATTTTCTATTGCTTGACGTTGAGTAGAATTAAAGGCAATTCCCCACGCTGAATGTTTTGCACTGGTAGCAATGAGAGCCAAATTTTCGATTAAATTGGGTTCTTTTATTGCCCATTCCATCGCTTGTTGTCCTCCCATAGAACCACCGATACAGAGCCAAATTTTATCAAACCCTAATTTTGACTGCAATTCTTTTCTAAGTAAATCTATACCATTTACAATATCACGAATGGTAAAAAAAGGAAAATCATGATAAAACCGTTGTCCTGTTTTTGGATTTTCTGAAAGTGCATTGGTAGAACCATAACACGAACCCAAAATATTGACACAGATAATAAAATGTTCTTCTTTGTTAATTGTCTTGTTTTCTCCTACTAAAATATCCCACCATTCCAACGGATTACTATTTGCCGTCAGCGCATGACAAATCCAAACGACATTGTCTTTTTTATCATTGAGCTTTCCAAAAGTATGATAAGCAAGCCGAAGCAAAGGCAAAGATTGCCCACTTTCTAAGGCAAATTCAGAATCAGAATCAAAATAATTTAGCATAGAATAATTTTATAAAAACAAAAGACAGAATTTTCAAAAGCAGGTTAAAGGCTTGATTTTGAGTTGTTTACAAGAATATCAATACAGTCAAAGGCAAACCTTTGCCCTACGAATACAGTAATTTTTATTGTAAAATCAATGCAGCAGCCGTTAGATTTGTAGTTTCATCAATCAAAATTGCTCCTCCATTGGTTCTTAATTCTTTGTATGAATCAAAAACTAAAGGCGACGCTGTTTTGATTTCTAACTTTCCAATTTCATTTAATTGAATTGTTTTTGCGCCTGTTTCTTTCTCTAATGTATTGATATTGAGCTTATAATCAATATTTTTTATTACACAACGTACCGTTCGGCTATTGTGTTGTAATAAATATTTCCCTCCAACTTGTAAGTCTTTGGTATCCATCCAGCAAAAAAGACTTTCTATATTTTGAGTAACAGTTGGAGCATTTTGTTCTCCTACAATCGTATCTCCTCTACTAATATCAATCTCATCTTCAAGATGTAAAACAACACTTTGCCCTGCCGAAACTTCTTGTACTTCCTTTAAGTTATGCTCAATTGCTTTTATTTTGGTACGAATTCCAGAAGGTTGTATCAAAACAGTATCTCCTTTTTTGAAAATTCCACTTCCTACTTTTCCTGCATAGCCTCTATAATCATGAAATTCTTCACTTTGAGGACGCAAAACATATTGAACTGACAAACGAGGATGAGTAAGATTTTTGTTTTGCTTAATTTCTACATTTTCAAGATACTCTAGCAATGTGTCGCCTTGATACCAATTCATAACCACAGCACTTCTATCAACAATATTTTCTCCACTCAGCGCAGAAATAGGAATAAATTCTACATTTGAAAGTCCTAAAGATTCCTGTATGGCTTGATAATCTTCTTTTATTTGATTGAAAACAGTTTCGCTAAAACCCACTAAATCCATTTTATTGATAGCTACAACCACATGAGGAATATTCAAAAGGGAAGCAATCAAAGAATGACGACGAGTTTGTTCGATAACACCTTTGCGTGCATCAATCAGAATGATAGCAAGGTCAGAGTTGGAAGCTCCTGTAACCATATTGCGTGTGTACTGCACATGACCAGGGGCATCAGCAATAATAAATTTGCGTTTTGGAGTTGAGAAATATTTGTAAGCTACATCTATCGTAATTCCTTGTTCACGCTCGGCACGCAAACCATCCGTAAGAATTGCTAAATCTATTTCTCCATTTTCTTTGTTTTTGGATTGTTTGCTAATGGCTTCTAATTGGTCTGTCAGAATAGATTTTGAATCGTATAAAAGGCGACCTATAAGTGTACTTTTTCCATCATCTACGCTTCCTGCCGTAATAAATCGTAAAATATCCATAGTTTTTTTGAATTTAGATAATTGTAATTTTTTTAGTAATTCTTCATTTACACCGAACTGTTCCCTTTGAGGGAACAGTTCGGTAAAGCATAACATTTTTAGAAATACCCATTTTTCTTTCTGTCTTCCATCGCAGCTTCTGAAACTTTGTCATCAATACGTGTTTCGCCTCTTTCACTAATTCTTGAAGCGATAATTTCATTAATTACATCATCTAGTGTTACAGCCTCTGAAGGAACGGCAGCCGTACAAGTCATATCTCCTACGGTACGATAACGGACTTTTTCTGTAACAATCACGTCATTTTCATCAATCTGAATAAAATCCGAAACGGCTACTAACTGCTTTTCTGATGTAAAAACACACTCACGCAAATGTGAAAAATAAATTGGAGGTAGAGCAATATTTTCTCTTTTGATATAATTCCAAATATCTAATTCTGTCCAATTACTAATCGGAAAAACACGTACATTTTCGCCTTTACTAATTTTTCCATTATAGGTATTCCAAAGTTCTGGGCGTTGCAATTTGGGTTCCCATTGTCCAAACTCATCTCTTACTGAAAAAACACGTTCTTTTGCACGAGCTTTTTCTTCATCTCGCCTTGCTCCTCCAATACACGCATCAAAACCAAATTCTTCAATCGTTTCTAAGAGAGTATAAGTTTGTAAGCCGTTTCTGCTTGCAAATTTGCCTTTTGGTTCGGCTAAATTTTGAGCTTTGATAGTATCAGCTACATTCCTAACAATAAGTTTTTCTCCTATTTCTTTTGCAAAAGCATCTCTAAAAGCAAGTGCCTCTGGAAAATTATGTCCTGTATCAATATGGACTAAAGGAAAAGGAAATTTAGCAGGACGAAAGGCTTTAAGAGCCAAATGTACCAAGACAATAGAGTCTTTTCCACCACTAAATAATAAAGCAGGTTTTTCAAATTGTCCTGCTGTTTCACGCAAAATATGAATCGCTTCGGATTCTAATTGATCTAAATAATTCATTTTATTTTTTGATTAAATGGTATAGTTGTCGTCGGTGAGGACACCGACAACGGCATTATTTTTTTATTTAAATAGTTAAGGAACAATTACGAATTAAAAATTACAATTTTAATTCATTGACTATCAATCAATTAAAAAAGTAATAGTTTATCTAATTCTCATTCCCAACTAGTATAGTTGTCCTTACCGAAAATGTTATTAAATGATTAAAACGAATATCCCGAATTGTAATCTTCTACCATAAGTGTATTACATTCGTAATTTTATTGATGCAATCCACATTCTTTTTTAGAGCTGTTTTCCCACCACCAACGCCCAGCACGAAAATCTTCGCCTTCTTTAATGGCACGAGTACAGGGTTTACAACCAATACTTACAAAACCTTTATCATGCAGAGGGTTGTAAGGTATTTGATAGATATTAATTCGTTTTTCTACATCTTCAAAATTCCAATGTAGCAAAGGATGAACTTTAAGCATTTGATGCGCTTCGTCCCATTCAAAAAGAGGCATGTTTTGTCTATTTTCTGAATGTTCTGCCCGAATTCCTGTTACCCAAATCGTATAATTTTCTAAAGCACGATTGAGAGGTTCTACTTTTCGGATAAAACAACATTCTTTTCTATTTTCGACAGATTCATAAAAACTAAACTTGCCTTTTTCGTTTTCTAATTCTTCAACTTTAGTTTGATTAGGCTCAAAAACAGTTATTTTTTGGTTGTACTTATTTTGAGTTTGTTCTAAAAGCTGTTCTGTTTCTTCAAATAATCTTCCTGTTTGAAGTGTGAAAATATCAATCGGAATTTCATTTTTAAATATAAAATGAGTGATTAGTTGGTCTTCAATTCCCAAACTTGTCGAAAAACATACTTTTTGAGGAAACTTTTCGGCTAGAATTTCAAGTAGTTCTAAAGGAAATAATTCTCTATGAAGCTCAGATTCTGCAAAAGCTAAAATTTCTTTTTTTGTCATAATTTTGAAAGATTATTTTTTTCCTCGTTGATGGCTGCATTTGAGCCTCAACGACGGTTTATTTATTTACTTTTTAACCGTCAACGAGGCGTTGCCGTCGTTGAGGACTTTAAAAACGCTATACATATTTCATCAAGATTTTGATGCTTGATAAAATCACTAATAGGGCTACAAGTATCATCATAGGTTTGCGAGGGATTTTTTTAGTGAGCTTACTTCCTAGTGGTGCAGCCACAACACCTCCCAAAATCAGACCTGCAATGACGTACCAATGACTCACTCCAATACTGAAAAAAAGCACTGTCGAAGAAATAAAATTGATAAAAAACTTAGCTAAACTAGATGTTCCGACAACATAACTCACTCCTTTTCTTTTACTCATTAAGGAAGATGTTACAATTGGTCCCCAACCACTTCCAGAAAAAGCTGCTGCAAATCCTCCTACTAAACCTAAAAGCCCTAAATGTTTGGATTTTTTAGTTGTAGAATCCGACCTAAAAGAAACAACTAACAAGCGCAAACCCACAAATAAAGTATAAATTGCCAATAGCAAATAAGCCAGTTGATTGTATTTATCTCCCAAATAAATGAGTAAAAGTGCGCCACTAATCGCTCCTATCATTCCAAAACCAACAAGCCAGTAGAGCATTTTCTTATTGACATTCCCGAAACGATAATGCGAATATCCACTGATGGCATTCGAAAACACGCCCGACATATTTACACTACTACTAATGGCTGGAAGGGCAATTCCTCCCCACATCATAGCCGTAGCACAAACCACACAATAACCCATTCCAAGACTTCCATTGACAAGTTGCGCCAAAAATCCAATCGCTATCATCTCAAAAAACTCTGTCGGAATCTGAAAAACAAAAGTTTGTAACTCATTCGCAGACACAAAAACTGAAAGTCCATAGCCAATAAAAAAAGTCAGAAAAGCAATAGAAATTACCCAAGTGAGTCGTATATATTTTTTTGACTGAGGAGTTATTTCAAGCGTTTCAATAGGTTCTACTGTTTCTATTTTTGGATTGTTTGGTTCTATTTCACTTTGAGCAGGAAGTGCATTCAAAGATTTTGTTATTTTGCTAAGTTGGAAGAGTTTATTTTGAAAGTCTCCTTTGAGTGTATTTCGGTAGTCGTGCAATTCCAAAATTGTTTCATCAATCGTTTCTGGAAGTGCTTCCTCAAAATATTCTCTCATTCGACGAGCAAGAATAGGCGATTTTCCATTGGTAGAAATGGCAATTTTTAGATTTCCTTTTTGGATAATCGAACCCAAATAAAAATCACATAAATTTGGCTGGTCGGCTGCATTTCCTAAAAGTTTTCGCTCATTGGCTAAGGATTTTATATGTGCATTAATTTTTGAATCGTTTGTAGCAGAAATAACTAGCTCAACATCATCCAAATCACTCGGTTCGAATGCTCTTTCTGCATATTCAATGTGTGGATAAGCTGCCAATATTTCATACATTTCTGGAAAAATTTCAGTAGCTATGAGCTTAATATGTGCTGTTGGATTCTGTTTGAGAAGTGTCCTTATTTTCTCAATACCAACATTTCCACCACCAACAAGCAAAAATCGTAAGCGTTCTGTTTTCAAGAAAATAGGAAAAAGTGTATTTGACATAGATGGTAAAAATGATAGGATAATTGGAATCAAAAATCGTCTGATTTAACCGTCGTTGAGGCTTCGCCGTCAACGAGATTTTAATTTTAGCTACCTCAACGACGGCAAAGCCTCGTTGACGGTTGAAAAAACAATTAATTAGCAGAAAAGAATTTTCTGTAACTGAAATCTCCAAAATTTTCATTTGGTTTTCTTTCGTTTACATATTGAGAAAATAGGCTGTCTATTTCGGTAAGAATTTCAGATTCACTCAATTTTTCTTTGTAGAGTTGATTTAATCTTTCCCCGTAACGGTCGCCTCCAAGCATAAAATTATACTGTTCTGGAGCAGTTCCGATAAAACCTAATTCGGAAACATACGAACGCCCACAACCATTTGGACAACCTGTCATTCTGATACTTACCTCCTCTTCTTGAAGTCCATATTTTTCCAATAAAGGTTCTATTTTCGAAACTAATTTTGGCAAATAACGCTGTGCTTCTGCCAAAGCCAAAGGACAAGTAGGCAAGGCAACACACGCCATAGAATTTTTACGCAAAACACTATCTTGCTTTTCTATTGCAAACTTTTCGATTAGATTTTCAACTTTAGATTTGTTTGCTTCACTTATTTCTCCCAAAATCAAATTTTGATTACACGTAAAAATGAAATTCGAAATATCTAATTGAGCCACTTGATGCAAAAATTCTTTTTGATACGATTTTACTCCTCCATTTTCTACGAAAAGTGTATAAAACCATTTACCTTCATGATTTTGCTGCCAACCATACAAATCTGAACGTTCTGTAAATTTGTATTCTTTTGCTGGTAGAAATTCAAAACCGATACGCTTTTCAAGTTCTTTTTTGAAATTTTCTACTCCCATTTTGTCAATCGTATATTTCAAACGAGCTTGTTTTCTATCCGAACGATTACCAAAATCTCTCTGAATCGTTAGCACTTCATAAGTAGCTTTCAATATTTTTTCTTCGCTATCCAAAAATCCTAAAACAGTTCCCAAACGAGAATACGTATTTGGATTTCCAAAAGTAGCCGACAAACCACCACCAACTGCCACATTAAATCCTTTCAATTCATTGTCTTCAATGTGTGCAATCAGTCCCAAATCATTCGAAAAAACATCTACATCATTTGAAGGAGGAATGGCAATCGCAATCTTGAATTTTCTAGGCAAATAACGGTCTTCATACAAAGGGTCAGCTTCTTTAGAACGCTCATAGACTTTTTCATCATCTATCCAAACCTCATAATACGATTGTGTTTTTGGCAATAATAACGTAGAAATTTTATTACCATATTCATATATTTCTTGATGCAAAGGAGAAACTTTTGGATGTGCGCTGACCATCACATTACGATTTACATCGCCACAAGCTGCAATAGAATCTAATTTTGCCAAATTAAAGGCTTGGAGAGTTGGCTGTAATTGATTTTTCAAAACACCATGTAATTGCAATGTTTGGCGAGTTGTAATTTTGAGAACGCCTGTTCCATATTGCTCCGAAATTTCGTGAATAGCAAGCCATTTTTTTGAATCAATTGCTCCCCCTGGAATACGCAAGCGAATCATAAACGAATAGAGTTTGTCTAGTTTTTTAGCTGCTCGTTCGACACGACGGTCTCGGTCGTCTTGGACATACATTCCATGAAACTTTACTAAACCTTCGTCATCTGGACGAACATTTCCAGTAAAATTGTCTTTCAAACTTTCTTTTATTGTTCCACGAAGTCCGTCGCTACCCGTCTTTATGGTTTCTAATGGAGATAATTTATTGCTCATTTTTGATTATTGTTTTAGTGATTTAATGTGCAGTGTGTTCGTTTCCTCAGAAACGAACATATACGCTTTCTCAGAAGCGTCATGCTTGTGTTAGTCAAATCACGCTTCTGAGGAAGCGTTTCATTCAGTTCTGAGGAACTGAACGCACTCAATACACATCTTTTTGATACTTGCCTTGCTCTTCCAAATCTTGCAAAATCTGTTTTGCTGTTTGTGTATCTACATTTCTTTGCTCAGAAATAATCTGAATCAATGTATTTTCTACATCTTGACTCATCGGATTTTTTTGTCCACATACATACAAAACTGCTCCTTCTTCTAGCCATTGATTGACTTCCTTTGCCTTTTCTTGTAAGCGATGTTGTACATAAATTTTTTCGGCTTGGTCTCTTGAAAAAGCTGCATCAAACTTTGTAAGCAAACCTGTTGCAATCCATTCTTGAATTTCGGTTTGATAATAAAAATCTAATGTAAAATACTGTTCTCCAAAGAATAACCAGTTTTTGCCTTCATCTCCTGTTGCATCTCTTTGAGCTAAAAAACTGCGAAAAGGAGCAATTCCTGTTCCTGCACCAATCATAATAATGGGTGTATTTTTGGTTGGAAGACGGAAATTAGAATTGGAATGAACGTAAAAATCAAATTCAGTTTCTAGTGGAAAATCTGCCAAAAATTGCGAAGTTAAACCTGTTTTGAAGTCATTTTCTACCTTGAATTTATCTAAAGTAACTGTCAAATGAACTTCCCCCTTATTAATATCATCGTCGTCATCTTGATGTGCTTCTGAAGAAGAAGAAATAGAATACAAACGAGGTGCAATCGGCAATAAAATTTCTAATATTGAATCAATTTTGAGACTTGAAAAAGCAGGAATTTGTGTCAAAATATCAATCAAATCCGTTTTATCACTTTGCATTTCAAAATTATCTACATTTATTAATTTCAAAATTTTGGTAATAGAATTTTTACTCAATCCTTTTATATTTCTGATTTTGAGCCAGTCGTAAAGTGTTTTGTTTTCTCCTTTAAGAGTCAAAAAATGATTTGCATCTTCTTGAAAATAAGTAAGGATTTTATCAATATCTGTTTTACTATTTTTGGCAATAATTCCCAAAGCATCTCCAGATTGATAGGCAACTCTTTCATTAGTTGCAATTTCGATATGATACGTTTCTTTGTTCGAACCTCTATCATTTAAAATTACTTTATGAAAAATTTTGCCTTTATAATTCTTCTTAACTGATGAAACTGCTGTTGAGGGAACAGATAAAATCTCATTTTCTACAACTGAATTATTTTGCCACTTCTGAAAAAAAAATTGTAAGTCTTGTTCCCACTTTTTAGCAACTGGCACAAAATCTACATCTGACTTTACTAGAGATAAAATTCTTTGAGCTTGTTTTTTTTCAAAAAGTGTATCTATCAAATTTCCAGCTTCACAAAAAAGAGGATACGAAGAATCTCCCAACGCAAAAACAGCGTAATTTAGATGAGAAAAATTTTCTTTTGAACTATTCAATTTGTCATAAAAAGCCTTTGCATTTTGTGGTAATTCGCCTTCACCTTGTGTGCTGATGACAAACAAAACAAAATCTTCTTTTGCTAGTTTTTTTATATCGTAGCCAAATACGTCAGCCACTTTGGCTTTAATTTTTGACTTTTTGAAAGAAGTAAGTAACCCAGTAGCCACTTTTTTGGCATTTCCTGTTTCTGTTCCATATAGAATTAATGGTTTTAGTGTTTTGACAGGAAGTGAATTTGGTTTATTTTCAATGGTATTTTGAGAAACATTCTGACGGTCTGAAAAACCTGCCAAATATCCTTTTGTCCAAATCAGTTCCTCATGAGAAACATTTTGCACAAATTCTTGTAATACCGATAATTTAGATTCAGACAGCATATTTATAAGTGTTTTTGTGATTGTCAAAATAAGATTCTACAAAAGAAGAAGCAGGAAAAGGCGTTTGTTTTTCTTCTAACCAAGCAAATTCGTGATGCAAATTCACTACTTTTCCTACAATAATTAGAGTAGGAACATGCTCAAATTCTGGTAGCGTTTTGTACTTCAATTCTTCAAAAGAAAAGACCGTTGTTTTTTGCTCTGGCGTAGTAGCTTGCTGAATAATGGCTATGCCTTTTGATGTATCAATTCCGTTTTTCAAAAACTGATTTGTGAGCTTTTCCAATTTCAAACCACTCATATAAAAGACAAGTGTGTCCTTTGTTTCTGCCCAATCCGTCCATTCTTTTTGCGTAATATGATTGAGATTATACAAAGTCAGAAACCGAACACCTCTTGAATGATTGCGAGCTGTCAGAGGAATAGCCGAATAAGCAGCAGCTCCAAAAGCAGCCGAAACACCCGGAATAATTTGATAGGGAATGTCATTTTTTTTCAATATTTTGAGTTCATCTAAAATATTAGAAAACAAAGAAGCATCTCCTCCTTTTAATCTCAAAACCTGTTTTCCTTGCAAGGCATATTCTACCATCAATAAATTAATTTCCTCTTGTGGTGTATGAATTCCTTTGCTGCACTGCTTTCCTACATAAATAATTTGAGCATCTTTTCGTGCTTCTTTTTCAATCAAAAAAGGTGAAACCAAACGGTCTGTCAAGATTATGTCTGCCTTTTGTAGTGCTTTTAGAGCTTTTAGTGTGATGAGTTCAGGGTCTCCCGAACCTGCTCCTGCTAGAGTTACGTATCCTTTAATCATAGTTTTTCTGATTATTTTTGAATTATTTTTTAGAAAAAAGTTCAATAAAGGCAGTAGTAAAGAGCCTCAACAAAAGAAGATTCTTGAAAATCCTTTTGTAATTTTTGCTTTTTCTAAAATGATGGATTGAAAGTTTTTTGAGGTTAGAAAATAGAAGTCAAAGTCAGATAGATTATCTGACACTTAACACTATTTTTCTGATAGCTGGTTGATTGTTTTTGTATCACAGACTTCCTAGTCTGTGCAATTTTTTAATTCAAAGAAGCTACAAAAAGATTTTTTTCAATCTGCAAAGAAACAGGCGTTTGATTTTGCAAATTATCTCCTACTGGGCAACGTCTTTCAATTTCGTATAACCATCCTAATAATTCAGTTTCAGTAGCAGTAGTTTGAGGTTTCAGACTAACTTCAATGCGATGAAAGCCTGCTCGTTCTGTTGTATTTTCTCCTAAAAGTTTAGAAGGATTAAGCTCTCCAGAAACATTTATTTCTAGTTTTTTGAGTACAATATTAAGTTCTTGAGCTACTATATGAGCTACCACATTCAGACAACCTGCATAGCCAGCCAAAATATATTCGACAGGGTTTGGGTATTCATTTGTTCCACCTAATTCAATAGGCTCGTCGATGGTGAGTTCGAATTCTCGGCTTTTTCCTGTGAATTTTGCTGAGCTTTTATTGACTCCTTGAAATGAGAAAGAAAGTATAGACATTTTTTCGTAAATTTGAAAGATTGAAATAAGTAAAACACAAGAGGCTGCAACCTCGTTTTATGCAAATGATAATCAGAACCTTGTTTTCTAGCCAAAACAAGGTTTTTTTATGCAAACCTATAAGGTTTTCAAAAACCTTATAGGTTTGAACGGCTTGAACTAAGCCAAAACAGGAGCAAACACTTTTTCAAACGCATTGATAAAATCGCCTTTGATGTCGTCAATGTATTCAATACCTACCGAAACTCTCAATAAAGTTGGATGTACACCTGCTTTTAATTGGTCTGAATCGGAAAGTTGCTGATGTGTAGTTGAAGCTGGATGAATAATAAGCGTTTTTGCATCACCTACATTTGCCAAATGACTAACAAGCTCTAAGCTATTTACAAATTTTTCAGCATTTTCTTTTCCTCCTTTGATTTGGAAAGATAAAACTCCACCAAAACCATTTTTCAAATATTTTTTTGCTAATTCGTTATATGGACTACTTTCCAATCCTGGGTAATTTACTTTTTCTACTAATTCGTGGTTTTCTAACCATTTTGCAAGCGCAAGAGCATTTTCAACGTGGCGTTGAACACGAAGTGAAAGAGTTTCTAAACCTTGAAGTAATAAAAATGAATTAAAAGGACTAATTGCTGCACCAAAATCTCTTAAACCTTCTACTCTAGCACGAATAGCAAAGGCAATATTTGGCAATCCTAGTGGGTTTCCTTCTCCAAAAGTTTCCCAAAAATTAAGTCCGTGATAACCTTCTGATGGCTCAGAGAATTGTTTGAATTTACCGTTGCCCCAATTATAATTTCCTCCATCAATGATAACTCCTCCAATACTTGTTCCGTGTCCACCAATCCATTTTGTAGCTGATGCTGTTACTACGTTTGCGCCATGCTCTAAAGGACGGAAAAGATAACCTGCTGCACCAAATGTATTATCGACAACTAATGGAATATCATATTTTTTTGCTAAAGCTGCAATTGCTTCAAAATCTGGAATATTAAACTCTGGATTTCCGATAGTTTCTAAATAAATAGCTTTTGTGTTTTCGTCAATAAGTTTTTCAAATGCAGAAACTTCGCTACCTTCTGCAAAACGAGCTTCAATTCCGATGCGTTTGAAAGCTACTTTAAATTGATTGTAGCTACCACCATATAAGTAAGAAGTAGAAACAAAATTATCTCCAACTTCCAAAATATTATTGAGTGCTGTAAATTGTGCAGCTTGTCCAGATGCAACAGCAAGAGCAGCAACACCACCTTCAAGGGCAGCAATTCGCTTCTCAAAAACATCTGTTGTAGGATTCATTATACGGGTGTAAATATTACCAAACTCTTTGAGAGCAAACAGATTAGCTCCGTGTTCTGCGTTATTAAAAACGTAAGAAGTAGTTTGATAAATTGGAACGGCACGAGAGCCTGTTGTTGGATCAACTTCTTGTCCTGCATGAAGTTGTAGTGTATCGAAATGCAATGGTTTGTTTGACATAGTTTGTAGATTTTAGAGTGACAATTTGTAATATTATCGCTTTATAGAAAAATAAAGATTAGATTAAGTAGTATAAAATATACTTATTCTTTTTTTGTATAAATAAGTATATTTTAATAAAAATTGTAGGTACAATTATTTTTTTAATAGATTTTGTAAAATTTCAAGCTAAAATAAAATAATTTAGTTTTGCAGAGTTGCAAAAAACATTCTCCTTTTAGGGAAAGTACAAAAAACAAGAAAATTAATAGAACCTAAGGAAGAAATTAACAGCAACAACAACAGCACATAACCTTTGGAGTGGCTATATGAGAAAAAGAATAAGTAAGAAAATTAGAGGCAATAGAAATTACCTTTGCATTTAATGATGTTGTGGTATTGGTTTGCTCAAGTAGTGAACTTGAGAAGGCATTTTGTAGAATCTGTATAAACATGATAGTTAGAATTTATATGTCCTAAATTCTTTTTGAATTAATCTTAATTTCAAAAAGAAAAAATTTGATTTAGGCAGGAATTAGCACCTTGCTGTTAGCAGGTTGCCAGTACATCATTGAGCCTGTTCTCTCTGTACTTCTTTATAAATCTCATACACTTTGGTAAATCATATAAGTCTGATTTGACTAAGTGTAGTTGAAGTGTGATACAATGATACGATGAGTTTTTTTATTATCCAAATAAATCTACAAATTCAATGTTAAATAATTGTTAAACTCACTTTTTTAATCAAAAAACACAAATAAATAGTATTAAATTTATATTTATTGATTAATAATTCAAAATAATAGAGTAAATATATAATCTGATAAAATAATTCTTTACAATAAAATTGTTCTGAACTTATTATATTGAAACAGGGCATTTTCACAAAAAAATATGAATTCGTCTTTGTTTATTCATTTCCTCATAAGTATTATTTATAAAAACATTAGACTTATGAGGAAACATTTTATTCAGTTCTGTGAACGACGTAGTCCTCAGCGAAGCTAAACTGAACATACTATTTTATAAACTCTA
Source organism: Bernardetia sp. Wsw4-3y2 (assembly GCF_037126295.1). Classification (NCBI taxonomy): domain Bacteria; kingdom Pseudomonadati; phylum Bacteroidota; class Cytophagia; order Cytophagales; family Bernardetiaceae; genus Bernardetia; species Bernardetia sp. Wsw4-3y2. The sequence goes on from NZ_CP147017.1 coordinate 147,357, forward strand.
TTTATTTACGATTCGACTTCAAAATATCTGCGACATCTACAAAAGTTTCTCCACCACCCGAAATAACAGGCAGTTTTCCATCCCATTTTTCGATAGCTTTCAATCTCAAAAGTTCGTCATCTAATGATAATTGAAGTAATTTTTGTGCGTCAGATTGTGCTTGCGCTCTAACTCGTTCTTGTTCTCCTTCTGTACGAATACGCTCCAAATCATTGAGAGCAGTTAATGCTTTTTGTTCTGCAATTTGTTTTAATTCAATAGCCGAGTTAAATTCTGGTGAAAAATTAAAATCTATAATTGAAAAATCAGTAACAATAATATTATTTTGAGCAAGACGTTTTTTGATATACTCATATACATCTTCTTTTACAGCAGGTCTTTTTGTAATCAATTCCTCAGCTGTATAACGAGCAGCAGCCGATTTTATAGATTCTTGGATAACGGGTTCAATAATGGTTCGCTTATAATCTAGTCCTAAATCTCTATAAATAACATTTGCTTTTTCTTTAGATAAAAAGAAATTAAGTGCTACTTTAGAAGTAACAGGTTGCAAATCTTTAGAAGAAGCAGATGCAGATGCTTCCATTTTCTGAACACGTACATCAAGCTGAATAACCGTCGAAACGAAAGGATTCACAGCATGCATTCCTTCGGGAAGTAAAATATCTTGAACTGCCCCAAAATTAGCCACTACACCAATTTGTCCAGATTCAACAACTACAAAAGTTCTGAATAAAAACACGAGAGCAACTATAATAACAACAAAAGTTCCGATTCCAAAAAAGACTGTTTTGGGAGATATTGAGGATTTATTTCTTGAATTAGCCATATATATTAAGGTGTTTTTTAGTAAAAGGTAATTTTGATTTATTATTTAAGCAATATAACGGAAAATAACTGATTTGGGTTAGTATTTTACTTTTCGTCCTCTCAAAATAGCTTTTGGTATAAAATATTAGTCTAAGTAAATAGAAAGTCAGAATTTAGAGTAAGTTATTCAATCACTCTAAAAAAACAGACAATAATGAAAAAACTAAAATTTACTATTTGGTATGTTCTTACCTTAGTTTTTTATGGAATGTGTATAACAATTTCATTTTCTCAAAATGCTACATCAATTAATAGAAAAAGAGCAGGAGGTTTGTATCTATTGCAAGGTTTTAGAAATCAAAATTTTTCTCAAATAAACTCCCAACTTAATTTTTCTGATTTTGCTTCTTCCAAAGAAATAACACACGTTTTTGGAGCAGGTGGTTATGGTTGGTTTGGTCGTTTTAAAGTAGGAGGGGAAGGAAATTATATCCAAAACTCAAATGCAGATAATAACAAAAATACTGATTTAAAAGGCTTTGGAGGAAATATTTATACAAGTTATTTACTCAATCCAAACTCTAAAATACATATTTTGCCTTTAATAGGATTAGGAGGAGAATCAGTTATTTTATCATCAAATAGAAATAATTTAGTAGCTACAAATTTTTCACAAGCACTAGAACAACCTCAAACGCTACAACTAAAGACAGGTAGTTTTTATCTCAAAACGGTCTTACAATTTGAATACAAAGCACAAAGAAGTGTCATGGGTTTTCAAGTTGGTTATCAATATGCTCCTTCTCAAAAATGGCAAATTGCTAATCGTTCGTTTGAGAATGCTCCTTCTTCTACCCTTTCTAACTTATTTTTACAATTTAGTTTTGGTTTGGAATAGGAGAAATGAAGTCTCACAGTTGATAAAAATAATAACATTTAAACTTTACATAGTATGATTTTTACAAATATTATTCATAGTCCAGTAGGAACAGTTCATTTAATTGCTGCTATTATCGCTATGATAACAGGACTTTTTGTTATTTTGAAAGGACATAAAGGAAATACCTCTCATAAAAAAATCGGTTACATTTATGTAGTTGCTATGCTTTTTCTCAACGGAACTGCTTTTGGAATTTATAATTTTGGTTCTTTTTCTATGTTTCATTTCTTTTCTGTAATCAGTTTAATGAGTCTAACATTTGGAATGTTGCCCATGATTTTGAAATGGTCTAACAAAATACGTTTTCATTATCGTTTTATGAGCTGGTCAGTTGTGGGACTTTATGCTGCTTTTGTGGCAGAAGTTTTTACTCGTTTTATCCGTTTTGAGTTTTTTTGGGTAGTTGTAATGATTGGAACACTACTCGTTTCTATAGTAGGAGGCTATTTAATAGAAAAAAATGCAAAGAATTTTATAAAAAAATTTTAAAAAATGAATCAAAAGACTATCAATTTTCTAAAAAAACACAAAGGGCATATTCTTTTTTGGGTAGTGTATTCTGTCTTTTGGGCGATAGTTAGTTATGAAAAAGAAGCTCCTTTTTGGCAATTATTTTTGATAAATTTTTCTTTTTTAATTGGACATGCAGCAGCTTCATACATAGGAATTTATGTTTTGTTACCTCGTTATTTTAAGACTAAAAAGTATGTTTTACTATTTTTTTTATCGCTCGTTAATTTGTTATTTTTTAGTAGTATAATTTCTTTAGGAATGTTTTTGGCTTTAAAATTTAACCAAGAAAATTATAGTTGGATTTGGCTTCCTAGAAATTGGTTTAAACAATTTTTTCTTTCTACTTTTTGGATTATGGCTATTTTTATGGCGTGGAAAGGTTTACAAGAACGACGAAAAGCAGAAAAACGAAACACAGAATTAGAAAAAGAAAAACTACAAAACGAAGTTCATTTTCTAAAGGCTCAACTTAATCCTCATTTTTTATTTAATGCTCTCAATAGTATTTATTTTCAAGTAACAAAATCACAAGAAGAAGCTCAAGAATCATTACTTATCTTTTCTGAAATGTTGCGCTATCAACTTTATGACTGCATAACTGAAAAGGTAGAACTAAAGCAAGAGATACATTATCTCAAAAATTATCTAGCTATGGAAAGTTTAAGAAAAGGCAAAAGAGTCAAAATTCAAACTCACTTAGATGTAAAAAATAAAAGCATTTTAGTTGCGCCATTACTTTTTTTGCCTTTGGTTGAAAATGCATGTAAGTGGGTTTCGATGGAAAAGGAAAAACAAAATTTCATTACTATTATTTTAAAAATCAAAGAAAATAATTTATTCTTTTCAGTAGAAAATAGCCGTTCAGATGTTATACTCAATAGAAATTGGTTTTCGAAAATTGGACGTGAAAATTAGGGGCTAAAAGTGTTTCTAGCTCATCTTTATAATCAACGATATATTCAAAAAATGCAAGGACATTAGTCCTAAATTTTTCAAATGTATTGTAGTATTCATAATCAATTATTTTCTTTCTCATCAACTTCCAAAGTCTTTCAATTAAGTTTAAATTAGGCGAGTAGGCAGGCAAGTAAATGAGTTCTATTTTAGAGCCATATACCCAGTCTTGCACCAAATAAGATTTGAAATAGGAGGCTTGGTCTAAGACCATATACACCTTGCTTTTATCTAAATACGCTGCTTCTACTTTATCTAAAAATTCTCTTACACTCTCTGAATCAACTGTTTCTGATTCACTAATGAGTATATCGCTTGGATTTTGAATGTTTACTGTACCTGTCAAATTTATGCGCTTTCTACCACTACTACTTTTAATTTCTCTTTCCTCTCCTATTGGAATCCAAGCATAATTACTTCGGGTATTCCATTGAGGATGAACAGCATCTGCGTAGAGTAGAACAGCATTTTCTGAATCTAAACGCTCTATCAAAGCCTCTATATCTTCTATAAAGTGAGTTTGAAGTTCTTTATCAGCTTTAGCAGGAACTGTTTTTGTCTTTTTATAAGAAAAACCTAGACGTTTCATCAAACTAGGAAGACTTTTAATAGCGTAATCAATACCTAAATTTTCTTTTATCCAATAAGCAATAGACTGGCAGTTTTTATGCAAGTGAGAACGAAGTTCTTTATCTAAAGCTGCCAAATCAAAACTATCCAACTTACCCCAAAAACCTAAATAATTAGAAGAAATAAAACTAGAAAGACCACAGGAATTATAACTTTTTACATAATTATAAACACTACTTAAATCAACACCTAAAAGCTCTGACAACTCCTTTGCTGACTTACCTTGGTCAAGACCTAAAAGAACAGTACAACGAATATAGTCCTTCTTTCCTGAAGAACTTTTACGATAATCTTTTAAAATATCTCGTTCAGAAATACTAAGTTGAAAATTCATAAGCTAAAAATAATCAAAATTTAGATATTTTTGAAATCTAATTACGGATGAGTATAAATTAGAAACACAAAATGAAATTTCAAAGAAGGGAGGAATAGGGCAACAAAATTTAGCACGAAGATTAGAATTACTTTATCCAAAAAAACACTGTCTTTCTTTTCAACAAAATTCAAATACCTATATTTCAATTTTGGAATTGGATTTGGAAAATAACTTTTAAACAGATAATGGTATTAAGATGTATAGCAAATTATCGAATGCTGTTGTTGGTGTCGCTTCACTAAAATACCAACAACGGTATTTAAAAACTTTTATAACAAAATTCTTATCTTACTCTTGTCGATGTGATGTCCCCATTGAACACTTTCAACTTACTCAAAAATGAATAAAAAAATCACTTGTTTAGTCGTAGATGATGAGCCTTTAGCACGAGAAGGACTAGCAGAATATATAAAAAGAACTCCGTTTTTAGAACTTGTTGGAATGTGTGAATCTGCTTTAGAATTAATAGAAAAATTAAATTCTCTTTCTGTAAATGTTATCTTTTTGGATATAAATATGCCAGAACTTTCAGGAATTGATTTTTTACGCTCTGTGCCTACTGAAAAACGTCCTTTTGTAATTCTGAACACAGCTTATTCTGAATATGCATTAGAAGGTTATCAGCTTGATGTGTTAGATTATTTAGTTAAACCTATTTCGTTTTCACGTTTTTTGAAATCTGCTCACAAGTTACAAAAACGAATTGATGATGCTTATAAAATAGAAAATCAAAAATTAGCTACTTTTTTCTTTATCAAAATAGATAATCGATTAGAGAAAATTAATTTTGAGGAAATTCTTTTTATTGAATCAAAACGTAATTATATAGAAATTCAGACAGAAAAAAGAGGAGTGTTTGTGACTTATCTAACATTACAAAAAGCAGAAGAAGAGCTTCCCAAAAAAGATTTTTTACGTGTTCAAAAGTCATTTATTATTTCCAAAAATGCTGTTGAGAGTATCGAAGGTAATCAAATAATAATCAAAGACAAGAAAATAGCAATCAGTAGAAAAAATACGCAAGAAATTATTAATGAAGTAACTCAAAATAGTTTTTTGAAAAAATAAAAATAAGGAAACTATTGGCTTTCAAGTACACTAAAAGCGAATCAAGATAGGTTAAAATTTATGGCTCTTCCGACAATTTAGCGAAATTATTAAAATAGTGTGCGTTCGTTTTAGCTTCGCTGAGAACGACGTAGCCCTCAGCAAAGCTAAACTGAACATACTATGTTTTTTCCAAATGCAACTATTATGCTTCTAATCAGTCTCTCCTTATGAATTTCTGTTCTATTTTATGACAGACAAAAAAAATACAATCTCTAAACAACAGTCATTTCTGTGTCTTCTACTTCCAAAATTAAATTCTTGCTATATGCACTAGACGGAGTTTGATAACCTATTTTAAAATCTCCATTCAAAATCTTTTCAGTAATTAATAAAGAAGTAATCGAAGTGAGTTTATAACCTTCTGGTGTAATTAACCTAGCTTCCACCGTATTTATCCCATCCATTACTTTGCCCCACAAATAACTATTATTAGAGTTTCTTTTTTCTTCATTAGGTCCTTTTTCTCCTGCTTTGATTTTCTTTTTAATAAAACTTTTCACAAAATCATTTTTTAGCACCAACGAAAAATAACCACTTACTTCCATTGCTTTGATAGCCTTTGGAGGTTGTGCCATAAAGACTTTTATATTTGGAATTTCTGTGGAATGAAAAGCTGTCGAAACATCACCCCAGGGGATAGTGACGGAAGTCATTTTTTTAACTCCATAATCTATTGTTCTGACCTCATAAGCTGTTTTTACTTTTTTGATTTTTCCCTTTTCACGAATCATTCCTCCTTCACCTGCATTTTCTACCATGGTAAGTGCTGTTCCTTGTGAAACGCCTCCTAAGCCCATAAAGGCAAGCTCTAAATGTGTAGCTGTTGGCAATTCATCTTTCAAAAATTTAGACAAACAATCTGATGGAACAACATCAAAACCAACTCCTGACATAATCATAATTCCTGCTTCTTTGGCTGCTTGGTCTTGTGTTTTGACATACTCAAAAACATCAATTTCACCTGTAATATCTAAATAATGTGTTTTTGTAGCAATACAAGCAGGAACAAATTCTTTTACTGTTTGTGTAAAAGGACCTGCACAGTTGAGCAAGACATCTACATTTTGCAGTGCAAGTTTGACAGCCGTTTTGTCTTTAGCTTCGAAAGCAATCCATTTTAAACCTAATTTGTTGGCTAAGGCTTGTGTTTTTTCCACATTTCTTCCTGCTAAAATAGGTTTGAGTCCGTTTTTGACAGCTAATTCTGAAATAAGCTCACCTGTATAACCGTAAGCACCGTATATTAAAAAGTTTGATTTGGTCTTCATAATGAATACTACTATTTGAATAGTTTTTGTTATTTTTAGAAAAATATCTAATAAAGATAAATCTATTCTAACAAAGATTTGTTCAAAATCAAATTATATCATTTTCTAATTTTTATGAAAAAACAAACTCAGCTTAGTCAGACAAAAATGGAGAAAGAACTTCCGAAAGAACTTGCTTGGATAGATAAAACTTCGACAGCTTTAGATGATATTTTCAAAATTCCTGCGACAAATTTTCGCTTTGGACTTGATCCACTTATAGGACTTGTGCCTGTGGTAGGAGATTTTTTGGGTTTTGCTATTTCTGTTTCTATGGTTTTGGCGATTGTTCGTCATGGCGTAAGTTTACCTGTTTTGACTAAGATTTTGGGAAATATTACCTTTGATTATTTAGTAGGTTTGTTTCCTTTTCTAGGAGATTTTCTTGATGTTGCTTTCAAATCTAACAGAAGAAATGTAGATATTTTGAAAGAATATTATACTTCTGGAAAACATACCGAATCTAGTAAATATGTGGTTTGGTTTGCTGCAATAGGCTTTTTAGTGCTGTTAGCTGGGTTTGTAGGAGGAAGTGTTTATCTGACTTGGCAGGTTTTGAGTAGCTTTTTGGGAAATTTATAATAAAATATACTATTAGAAACTGCATGATACTTTTACTCAACTAGATTTCAAAAATATGATTTACTTCATTTATCCAATCAATCATTATTTCAAGCTGCTTTTGAGTTGTAATCTTGATAATTTGAATAGATTGAACAGCATTTGTAGTAAAGATAATTTTTGCTTGATTTAATTCTTGCTTTGTAATTGGTTTTTCTTCAATAGAAATTTCAAATTTTGTCTTACTATAATTCTTTAATTCTCTATCTACTATATAATTTCTCATTGTTCCCATTACGCCCCCTTCAGAAGACGGAGGAGTGATAAAATGAAGTTTATTATTTTCCTTGTTTCTTTCATTAGATAACTTTCTATCCAAAACAAAAACATTTGCAGCTCCTACTTCTGCAATTCTATTTTGATTATTTAATAAAAAAACTTCATCTGCCTGTTGCTCTTTTCTGTATTTTCCTGCCAAAACATAAGGAAGTGCATCTGTTTTTTTAAAAGGAGAAAAAGTAGAAGGAAAAAGTGGTAACTCATCAAAAAAAACGTAGCTTCTTTGTAGTGTTTCTAAGTCATTATTGTTTTTACTTAAAAAATTTATTTTAGGAATTTCTTGTAATACAATTACAAACTCAGGTGTTGAACTTGTTGGTGTATACAGTCCACCTTCACTTCTAAAAACGGTCAAACGAGCTTTAAAATCAGCAACTCTGTTTTCACCTGTATTTATAGGAATTGTTAAAGTCGCAGTTTTCAGAATCTCATCTTTCAAAAAATCACTTTCTAATTTATCATATCCAAATGCTTCCATTCCTTTCGAAAGGCGTTCGAAATGATAGTCCCATAATGGAATAGAATAATTTATTGATTCATTTTCTATACTTTTCACAATTCGAATCGTTTCAAAAAGTGCGTCAGCATAACTAAAAGCTCTATTTTGTGCAGAAAAAAGAAGTGTGTTTTTGTCTTGATAAATTTTTCCGTTGTGATTAAGCATAATGATTTAATTACCTTCTGTTATCATCATTTTCCATCATAGAAAGATAACTATTGTATCTACTTTTTGCAATATCACCACTTTCTACGGCTGCAATAACAGCACATTGTGGTTCTCTCAAATGAAGACAATTGTCATATTTACATTGATTTAAAAGCTCTCTCATCTCTGGAAAATAATGGCTGATTTCTGCTTTTTCCATATTCATAAGACCTAATTCTTTTATACCTGGGGTATCGATAACAAAGGTATTTTCAAAGATTTCAAACATTTCTGAAAAAGTAGTGGTGTGAAGACCTTTTTCTGTATAATCCGAAACTTCTTGGGTGGTTTGAGTAATTTCTGGAGAAAGACGATTTAAAAGTGTTGATTTCCCTACTCCTGAATGCCCTGAAACCAAAGACACTTTGTCTTTCAAAATGTTTTCAATTTTTGTAATATCTTCATCTTCTGTCGCAGAAATAGCCATACAAGTATATCCGATTTGCTCATAACGCTGCATCATTTTGGATTGAACAAATAATTCTTCTTCTGAAAGTAAATCTATTTTATTAAAAATCAAAACTCCCGGAATTCGAAATGCTTCTGCTGCCACTAAAAAACGGTCTATAAATCCAGGTGAAGTACGAGGCATAGCGAGGGTAACAACTACAATTGCTTGGTCAAGATTGGCTGCAATGGTATGAGCAAATCCATCTTTTTTAGGAGATTGACGGTTGATATAATTTGTTCTTTTATCTATTTTTTCTATCAAAACAGTGTTTTCATCTTTGTCTTCCAACACGATTTGTACTCTATCGCCAACAGCTATCGGATTGGTTACTCTATCATTATTTAATCTTAACTTTCCTCGCAAACGACCTCTATATCTGTGATTATCGTCTGCCAAAACATCGTACCATAAACCTGTTGAGCGCAAAATGAGTCCTTTCATAAATTTTTTGTTGAAAATAGTCGGTAGAAATACCGACAACGGCAAGGGTTTTATAATTTATTGTAAAATTACCTTTTTAATCTGTGATTGTAGTATCTAAAAACAAATAAACTCTAATTTGGTAATTAGAGTTCGAAAATAGTTGAAAATATTTTATGAAGTACTTATTAAAAGTCAAAGCAATTTTAGAATTAAGTGGCTGGATTAAAATTTGATAATTTTTAAAAAGTTTTTTTCAAAAAAAGCAAACCACAATTCAAATTATAATAAATGCAGTATTTTAAAAACCATTTGCCTAGTAAGTAGAGTTCTATTTTTATTTTTTTACACTTTTTATAAATAAAAAAGTATTAATATTTTTTTGCTTTGTAAAATCCTATAAACTTTTTTTTGTAATATACGTTCAGTAGAAAAAAACCTATCCTAAATAAACAATTATGAATATTCTTCACAAACCTGTGTATAAATTTTACTCCCTTGGTATAAGGGGAAGATTTAGATTTTTTCTTTCTGTTTTTTGTATTCTAACTATACTTCCTTTTTCTAGCTGTTCGGATACAAATGATAGCTGGGAACAGATAAATTCTGAAAAAGTATTATTAGCAGCTTCTTCTAATACTTCTGTAAAAAAAAATGAATTTGAGCAAGTGCTTGAAAAATTTTTAGCCATTTCATCAGACAACGAACTTAAAGAATATATTCATCCCCAGTTAGGTTTTTATGTTAATCACAAACCAGGGGCAATTTCTCTTGTCGAACATTTTACAGATTTAGATGAAGTATATGAACAACTTCCTCACTTAGAACCTTATTTCAAACAATTTAATGGAAAAAAACCAAAGAATGAAGAAAGTCCAAAGTTTGACTGTGAAGTTTTTTCAAAAGAAGGAACATTTTATCAAAAAACAGTTTCATTTAATGAAATAGAAAAAGGTATAGAAATCAATGAGAATATCATTGAAAAAGTCCACTCAGAAAAAGAAAAAGAATTTGCTAAACAAACAGATAAAAAAGTGAGTCATGTAGTTGTATTGACAGATGATTATCTAGAAATTGGATTTACTTCTATTAACGGAAAATGGTATATGTTGTGGTTTAATTTAGCCAAATTTGATTGTTCTGCTTAAAAAAAACATTATTTCAATTTTAGAGAATCGCTCAAAGATGCTTTACGAGCTTCTAAAGTATCCTCTACAATAAACAAAAAAAGTTCAGAACGTTTGGGTACTTTCATATAATAATTGTAATTTCTCCTAAAAGAGATTGAATCTAAATCGTATTTTTTATAGATATTATATCTATATTTTTCAAAACGCATAAGTTTGGACTCATTAGGATCATATTGCTGTACTACGGCAGATTCAGCTGTTAGAATATCAGCAATTATTTGTACAAATGTTTCTCTAGGCAAGATACTGTCAGGAACAGTTGAAGACACAAAAGAATAATCTGTACTTTTATTTTTCTTTCCACAAGAAGAAAATACAGAAATACTAATCAATAGAAAAATAACGAATAAAGGAAATGATTTCATGTAAAATAGTTTGAAGTAATTTTTTACAAAAATGCGATAAAATCTACTACTTATCTACTTTCTAATCTATTTTTTAAGAATCAATTAGGTAAAGAAGAAATTTTTAATAAAAATTCAGGTTTAGAGAACAATTAACTGTAAGGAAAATCCTATTTCTAGCAAAAGAATAGAACTAAAAATTCCACTCTTATTTTTTTGCAAAAAAACACAAAATTATAGCACAACAAATTTGTAAAAAAGAGAGATAAAAACTACCTTTGCAATCCGTTAAAATAATAATTGCATAAAATTTGCAAGTTATTTTAATGAAAAGTTTTAATACAGAAAACAACTTAAAAAGTAGTTATTAGGAGATAATTACACAACTATAAAACTTTATAAATTCTATTTAATTCTAATTATTTTAGAATTATTAGAATAAAAAATATTATTTTTCTCTACTTAATTAAGCATAATTAATTATAGAAAAAATTTAAAACTCATTTATTTCATTTAATAAAACTCATTTTATATGTTATCTATCAATGTAAAAGACAACGAGTCTATTGACAAGGCTCTAAAACGTTTCAAAAAGAAATTCGAAAAAGCAGGTGTATTACGTACAGTTCGTAGCCGTAACTACTTCGAAAAACCATCAATTAGCCGTCGTACTGAAAAAATCCGTGCAGCTTATCGTCAGAAAATGCAAATGCAAGACGAAGAAATGTAGATTTCTTTTAGAGCTATCATTCTAAATGATAAAAAGTTCTATTATAAATTTATATAAAAAGGCTTTTATTTTTTAACTTACTTGCTAAGTTGAGAAATAGAAGCCTTTTTTCTATTTAATTTAATAAAACAGGCATTCGTGTCTGTTAAAAACAATTAGTATATGAGTTTCTTAAAAAAAATAGTTTTTACAGTCTGTTTCTTTATTCTACTACAAACAAGTCTTTCTGCACAAATATTGAATATAGAAAAAGAAAGACAAGAAATAAAGACCACTGATTCGACAGTTTGGAGAGGGAATTTTATTTTTGGTTTTGATTTGACACGCCAACAAAATACCGTTTTACAAATTGATAATGATGACTATTTACTTTTAATGACACCAAAACATGCTTATATTTGGATAGGACATATTAATCTTATCAAATCAGAAGGCAAAAATGTGATTAGTGAAGGTTATTTTCATCATAGAACCAATTTTTGGAGAAAAAATAAACTTTCGGCTGAGGTTTTTACACAGTATCAGTACAATGAAACAAGAGGACTTATAAATCGTGGACTTTTAGGCGCAACGCCACGTTTGTCTCTGAAAGCTTCAGAAAATTTAGATATTGCCATTGGAACAGGTGCAATGTATGAATGGGAAGAATGGAATTTGAAAGAAAGTTATGCACTTACTCGCCTTGTAAAGTCTACCAATTATATAAATTTGCATGCAAAATTTAATAAAAATTCAGAGCTAATGTTTATTGCTTATTATCAAGCTCGTTTTGATAGATTTTTTCATCCCCGTATTATTGGCGATGCTAATTTTAGAGCAAAAATTTCAAAACATATTTCGTTTAACCTTCATTTTATTCCTTATTACGATGCTGCACCTGTCATTCCTATCGAAAAATGGAATTATGAAGTTACCTCTGGCATAGGAATTCAGTTCTAAAAATAAACAAAGTCAGGAATTCCATTCTCTATTTTCATTTTCTTTATTTTTATCTAAAAAAGCCTGTGCTAAATCTATATCAAAATGATTTGAAATATCTAAAAGATAATTGAGAACATCAGCAAGTTCGGAAGCTAGTTCTACTTTTGTTTTTTGTTGTTTTTCTTCTGTGTCTTGTGTTTTTTGAGTATGCAAATTGGTATGATTTCGAATTGCTTTTGCTACTTCTCCAATTTCTTCTGTCAAGAGTAAAAAAAGCTGTGAAGGCGAATTTTTGTCCCACCCTCTTTCAACACAAAGTTCTTTTATATAAGTTTGAAAATCTTTTAAATCGTTGGTTTGTGGCAAATTTGGCATAAGTTCAGAATAAAATTAATTTAGAAATTGTATTTACAATCAGTTTTATTAAAATGCTATTTTTAGTTGATACTGTTTTGAAGGAGTTAAAAACAGCTTATTTTAGATAGCAAGATAGACAAATTATTTTAGGCACTTTAAAAAACTAATTGTATATTGTAGTGTATTTGGATAAATATTTTTGAAATTTGCTCTATTTTTAATTTTTACTAGTAGCAAATGCATGTCTCAATTTTTGTGATTTAATATACTAATGCAAAAACGCTTTTCACTCTCATCACTTTCAGGAACTATTCAATTTTCGTACATACTAATTATAATTATGTTAGCCTGTACTCTTTTGCTTGTCATTTGGAGAGGAAATTCTCTTTTTAAAGAGCATGAAGATTTGTATAAAATGCGAAGTATGAAATATCATGCTAGTGAGTTACGAAATTCTATCAATTATTCTTTTATGTTGTTGCAACTTTATGCACAATATGATACAGTTCCAAATAATGAGGAGTTGTATTATCGGACAGCTTTAGATGTTTTTGATAATGCAGTAGTTCATTTTGACTCTATCCAAACATTATCAAAAGGAGAAGTAGAAACAGTATTGGAAATCAAACCTATAATGAATCAGCTCAATACGAAGTATGATCACCTAAGAAAATTTTCAGAAAAAGGAGATCCTCTCAAAAATTATCTTCGGATAGATATGATAGGTTTAATCAAAACTATCAATAAGAGTATAGAACTACTAATTTTAGATGAAAAAAATAAAGAAATTGAAGCAAGAGAAGTTTTGAATAATAAAATTATAAAAAATAATTACTTTGCTATTCCTCTTTTTCTTATTATTATCATTACCACTTATTTTTTGGGTAGAAGAGCCTTAAAAAAGGTATTGGAAGGTTTAAACCTAACCCACAAATACATACATTCACTTTCAATAGGACAAATACCTTCTTCTGTTATTATACTCCCTACCGAATTTGGACAGACTTTAACTGACATTCGAAAACTGACACAAGGACTAGAAGAAGTAAAAGACTTTGCTCAAGAGGTGGGAAAACGAAATTTTAAGAAGAAAATTGACATTTTTCCAATTGATTCAGAACTAGGCGAGGCCTTACATAAAATGAAACTTAGCTTGGAAGAAGTAGCCAAAACTGAATATGAAAGAAATTGGCAAAATCAAGGTGTTGTAGAAATGGGGCAAGTAATTCGAAAACACACTGAAAATATGCAGGTACTTTGTGATGAACTTCTTTCCAATTTAGTAAAATATATAGATGCACAACAAGGAGCAATATTTCTTCCTTCAAATCAAGAAAAAACATTAATCTTGCGTTCTGCTTATGCGTATGGAAGGAAAAAATTTATAGAGAAAGAAGTCAGAAGTGATGAAGGAATTTTAGGAGAAGTTTTTCAAGATGCAGAACGAATATTTATGACAGATATTCCAGATAATTATACTCAAATTAGTGCTGGTTTAGGAGAAGCAAAGCCAAATAGTGTATTGGTTGTGCCATTAAAAGCTCAAGAAAAAGTATTAGGGGTATTAGAAATAGCTGCTTTTAATACATTGACAGAAGTAGAAATTAGATTAGTTGAACGTACGGCTGAAATATTAGCGGCTTCTATTTCAAGTGTAGCAAATGCTGAAAAAATGAAAAATTTGCTAGAAAAGAGTAATTATTCAGCACAACAAATGAGCGCACAAGAGGAAGAGCTTCGCCAAAACACAGAGGAGCTAATGGCAACTCGTGAAGAGTTGGAGAGACAATTAGTAGAAATAAAGTCACAAGTAGAAGAAAAAGATCATATTTTTGAAAATAGTAATCAAGCATTTGCTTTTGTTGATCCTTCTGGAAGACTTTTAAGAATTAACTATTCTTTTGCACAACTTTTAGAGTTTAATAAAGAAGAATTGTTAGGAAATCCAATTAGTAAATTTGTGCCTGATTTGCGTGGACTTAATAAACATGCCAAAAGAGACAGCGAAAAAGTAATGTATCATGTCTATAAAGCGACTACAAGAGGTAAAAAAGAACTTTCTCTTTTAGCAAATGTTACTCGTTTGGAATTGAATAAAGAAATTGTATTTATGATTGGTATGGCAAATATTCCTTCTGAAAATGAGCTTCGACAAGAAAATAAAACTACCCTCATAAAACAGTAGTAGAAACCCCAAATTATTTTCATTTCAGAATTTTAGAAAATAGCAAATAAGGGTTATCATAAACTTTCTAAGTTGGGTAATAAAATTGTAAGCGTCTAAAATAAAAAAATCAAAATAATTTTGTACCTTTGTGCTTTGAAAAAACGACTTACTTTCAGTGGTAAGTTATTCATATTCAATAGTTTAATCAATCGAATTATTCGCAAAAAATGTTTTATATCAAATTATTTCATAATTGTAATTAAAGCATTTTATATAATCATAAATTCCTTCTATGTTAGATGTTTCAAATTTAGG
Organism: Bernardetia sp. Wsw4-3y2; assembly: GCF_037126295.1. Classification (NCBI taxonomy): domain Bacteria; kingdom Pseudomonadati; phylum Bacteroidota; class Cytophagia; order Cytophagales; family Bernardetiaceae; genus Bernardetia; species Bernardetia sp. Wsw4-3y2. The sequence continues at coordinate 162,498 of NZ_CP147017.1, forward strand.
CTTACAGTTTGGTAAGCGTGTTTTATTTGATGAAGTAAATTTAAAGTTCACAAATGGCAATTGTTATGGTGTCATTGGTGCAAATGGTGCAGGAAAATCAACTTTCTTGAAGATTATTTCTGGAGAAATTGACCCTACTCGTGGTAGCTATTCTATGCAACCAGGGGCACGTATGGCAGTTTTGAAACAGAATCACTTCGAATATGATGAGATTCCTGTTTTGCATACTGTTTTGATGGGACACCGTCCTTTGTGGGATATTATGCAAGCAAAAGATGCTATTTATCAAAAGCCTGATTTTTCAGAAGAAGATGGAAATAAAGCTGCTGAATTAGAAGCAAAATTTGCAGAAATGGATGGTTGGAATGCTGAAAGTGACGCAGCCAATCTTTTGAGTGGCTTAGGAATTACGGAAGATAAGCATTACAAATTAGTCAATGAACTTGACGGAACAGAAAAAGTACGTGTTCTTTTGGCGCAAGCTCTTTTTGGAAATCCTGATGTACTCTTACTAGATGAGCCTACCAACGACTTGGATATTGAAACAGTTATGTGGTTGGAAGATTTCCTAGCAAATTTCAAAAATACAGTTATTGTAGTTTCTCACGATAGACACTTTTTAGATACAGTTTGTACGCATATCGTTGATATTGATTTTGCAAAAATTCAAATGCACACAGGAAACTATACATTCTGGTACGAATCAAGTCAGCTTGCACTTCGTCAGAGAAATGATAGAAACAAGAAAGCAGAAGATAAAAAGAAAGAATTACAAGAGTTTATCGCTCGTTTTTCTGCCAATGTTGCCAAATCGAAACAAGCAACTAGCCGTAAGAAAATGTTGGAAAAACTCAATATTGAAGATATTCAGCCTTCTACACGTAAATATCCTGCGATTATTTTTGACCAAGAACGTGAAGCTGGAGATATTATCCTAGAAATAGAAAAGTTATCCAAAACTTCTGCTGATGGTGATCGTCTTTTTCACGACATCAATCTTTCTATCAACAAACATGATAAAGTAGCTGTTTTGTCAAAAAATAGTTTGGCTGTTACTGCATTTTTTCAAGTTTTGATGGGCGAACTAAAAGCTGATGAAGGAACTGTAAAATGGGGTGTAACCATTACACCAACTTATTTGCCAAATGAAAATCATGATTATTTTACAGATAATCTCAATCTTGTAGATTGGCTTCGTCAATATACAAAGACAGAAGAAGAAAGAGATGAAACTTTTGTACGTGGATTTTTGGGTAGAATGCTTTTCTCAGGAGAAGAAGCCTTAAAATCTTCAAATGTACTTTCAGGTGGTGAAAAAGTACGTTGTATGCTTTCAAGAATGATGTTACAGCGTGGAAATGCCTTGGTTTTAGATGAGCCTACCAACCACTTAGATTTGGAATCTATTACAGCTTTCAATAATGGTTTGAAGAGTTTTAAAGGAAGCGTTCTTTTTACTTCTCATGACCACGAGTTTACAGAAACTGTTGCTAATCGTATTATTGAAATTACTCCAAACGGACTCATTGACAGAATGATGACCTATGACGAATACATCACAGACGAATCTATAAAAGAACTTCGTAAGACTATGTATCAAGGTGTAACTGCAAAATAATTGGTAAGCAATTTATAAGTTATATAATAAAATCAGATAATCGTGAGGTTATCTGATTTTTCTTTTTACTATTTTTTATATTCTTGTTCTGTGTCTTCTGTCTCTTCCTTTTTAGTATTTTTTTGAAGTGTATAACGGTCATTTAAGGAAACAGCACATAATAAAAGATAAAAAACTGTACCGAGTTCTATTCCGTGTTTAGTAATAAAAGTAGTATCTACAATTCCGAAAGATTTCAAAACAGCAAGTAAAATCCCAATAGAAAAAAGATACGAACCTGAAACTACAAAACGAGAATAAGCAAAACCTCTAGCACGAGTAATAACAGCCGTATAAAGAACTAAGCTAGCAGCAAAAACAGCATTGCCAACTACAATTTGAGTAAGAAGATTATAATATCCTATAAACACAATACTTGCTACAATACCCCCAATGAGAGAAGAAAATTGCATTAGTTTCTGTAAAACAGGAGCATGTTTTCGTGTAAGTAGAAAAAGCTGTGTAAAATTAAGTGCTGAAACAGTAAGAACCCCAATGCTAAAAGGCAAAGCTTGATTTCCCCAATCAGGTGCAGTTGCCCACAAATATTGAAATGCATAACCATTAAAAACGGACAAAAAAAGAGCTGCTGAAAGCACTAACATAGCATAGTATAAATAAGAACGAGTTTTGAGAAGGCTTCCAATCAGAAATCCATAAGCTGCCAAAACCATAAAAATGCCAAAAAGACCTCCAAAAATAAATTGTTCACCTAATATTTCCTCAAATAAATTACTCTCATTCCACAGCTTTACCGAAACTTGCAAACTACCTTTTGTTTTGACACGAAAATAGTACGAAACACTATCCTTCGAAACAGGAATCTTGAAAATTAGATTGTGATAATTAATATCTCTTTGATAGAATGGCAACATATCGCCACTGTGTTTAACATGCCAAGAATCAGAAATAGTATCTTTATAAAAAAGTGAAACACTATCTAATAATGGATATTCTAGTTCTAAATAAAAAATTTTATTCTCTACATGAGGAGGAATCTTGACACGAATCCATTGTGCATTTTCTTCAAAGCCAAGATTCAAATACATAGATTGGATAGGAACAAAATAAGTAGTTAGTTTTTCTATTTCATAAATAGTAAGCTCATCAAAGCTAGTTTTTGACTGTGTATTTTCTAAAAACTCTAAATGAATTCGTTCTCCTTCTTGATGTGTATGGTGCTGATAAATATCATTTTGCGCAAAAACAAGAGTCGAATTTCCTATAAAAAATAAGAAAGACAAGAGAGGAATAAAAAATAAAAATTTATATTCAAGTTTTTGCACAGTAGGAGTAAAAATAGAAATTATTTGTGTGTAGGATATTTTAAAGAAAATAGATTTTACTAAAATAGAAAAAGTAGTAGTTTTGCTATTAGCTTTACTAAAAACGCATTTTTTTCTCATAAAACAAAACGTAACTTACAAATAATTACCAAATAGCGAATAATTAAATCAGAAAAATCATTTTATAATTTTGCTTCATGTTAGAAAAAACACAAGGAATCGTTTTAGGATTTACAAGATATAGCGAAACTTCTATCATTTGCCGAATATTCACCAAAAAATTCGGCTTAAATTCTTATATCATAAATGGAGTGCGACAAAAAAGCAAAACAAGCGCACGAAAAATGGCTCTTTATCAACCTCTCACTATTTTAGATTTAGTAATTTATTACAAAGAAAATAAAGGATTATTGCGTATTTCAGATTCTTCCATTGATTATCCTTTTAGAAGCCTTCCCTTTGAACCAAAAAAATCTAGTATTGCTTTATTTTTGACAGAAATTCTTAGAAAAGCCTTACAAGAAGAAGGAGCAAATGAAGAACTGTTTAATTTTCTATTAAAAAGCATGATTTTTTTAGATGATGTAGAAACAGAATACGAAAATTTCCACATTCAATTTTTATTAAAATTAATTCCTTTTTTGGGTTTTGGAATGGATTCAGCAGAAGCATTTTTTGAATTAGAACCTCCTCAATTTGAAGTCAATAAAATGACAACTGATTATGTAAATGCACTTATGAAACTAGAATACAGCGATTATTTACCCATGAATGGAAAAATGCGTCGAATGTTCTTATATTGGATTTTGGCTTTTTACAGAAATCATTTAGAAGATTTTGGATATATTCGTTCGCTGACTGTTCTGAAAGAAATATTTGAAGAGGATTGAATCAGTAACCAGTGAGCATTAAATTTCAATGACTCTAAATTTGTATTCATTCTACCTTCTAAAATCTGACTTCTAAATTTATTTATATGACTCTGATTAAAAAGAAAAAAATAATTTATCCTATCAATGAACCGTTGCGTAAATTTTTGATAGAGTATAAAAAAGAAATTGATATTCCTGTTTCTTATTCTGACCTTACCCGTTTTACAAGTTCGATAAATTTGTACGACAAAAAAGGTGAGGATACTTTATGGCTAACTATTTTTTATGCTTCTGAAGACATGAAGGAAATTTATAACGGCTTAAAGAAAATATATGCGATGCTCAAAGCAGATGGCGACCTTTCGGTTATGGAACATTTGTATATCGATAGAGTAGATTTGTGTTCGTATGGAAATACAAAGCCATTTCGTGTCCGAATTGTAAATCAAATCAATGATAATTTTGATTATTATTATATCAAACAAGCTGATGCTTCTCGTGTGTATGGATTGGAATTGGAAGATATGATTTCGCCAAATAGAATCAATTATTTGGTTCATAATCAAACACTTATAGAAGAACATATTGCAGGAATCCCTGGGTATCAGTTTATTAGAGAAGGATTAAAAGACCCAGAACTCAATAAAATTCGTTTAGCAAAAGAGTTTGTAAAGTTTAATGAGCGTTGTTTTGTTCGTCTTTTGGGAGATATGCACTCCAATAATTTTGTGATTGATATTACACCTGATTTTGAGGAAGTACATTATCGAATCCGTGCCATAGATTTTGACCAGCAGTCTTTCGAAGGACGTAGAATTGTCTATATGCCTCAATATTTCAAAGAAAATAATCCGATTATTCAGTTGGGAATTGATATGATGACACCTGCTACCGTTCAGCAATACCAAAAAGAAGAGCGTTCGCTTATGGCACAACGAATAAAAGCATCGTTACATTCAGTAAAAGATTTATTGAAAGCGATGCGAAAAGAACCCATTTCGCCAAAAGAAAACGTAATTCAGCTTAGAGAAGAGTTAGCCGATTTTTATAAAAATGATAAGTTTTTGAAAGCAAGAAACATGGGAAGTGTTTTGCAAACTAGTTTGGAAATGCTTTTTTAGAAAAAATAATTATTAGTAACGTTACCAAAAATTATATTCTATGATTCGTATCATTTTATCCATTTTTTTTATGGCTATATCTAATTTTGCATTAGCAAATGGAGGACCTATTGATGGAAGTAGATTTAAAAAAACAGGAAATATCAGATTATTACAAAATGCTGACATTGAGCTTTTAGAAGAAAAATTATTTATAAAAGTAGTTGATGATACAACCTATATAGAAGTACATTATTTTCTAAAAAACAAAGGCAAAACTCAAAAAGTACATTATGGATTTCCGATTGACTTATATGATGGTACTTGGGGGGCAGATGATTATGGAGTTCCATTTGAGATTGTCCCTTATTATGATTTCAGAAAATATGTTCCTTATTTTGAACCTTACCTAAATGGAGAGAAAAAAGAAATTGTTTTTTGGAAACAAGAAAAAGCATATACAGCGAATATTTACAATGAAACGTATCTACACAAAAACAGTATAGAAAAAGACGTTTCTGTAGATAGGTTATGGTATGTTTTGAAGTTAGATTTTGAAAAAAATAGCATACAGGAACTAACCATAAAATATGCTGTTTTGAATAGAAAAAGAGGAAGTTATGGAGGACAAATGGGATTTGTTCCTACCACTACAAAACGATATTTTGTTTATGATTTATTTCCTTCAAGCAGTTGGTCAGACGGAATTGTGGGAAAATTTTCTTTAGAGCTTGACTTATCAGACCTCAAAAAACATGATTGCGAATATAAAATAGAAGGTTTAGAAAATCTTGATAAGAATGAAAATGAAATTTATAGTTTTGAGCAAACTAATTTTGATTTAAAAAAACGCTCTTATATTGGAGTTACTTATGATAATACTAGTCGATTTATTGTCCGTTTTTGGAAGGACCATTATGGTACAGCAGGAATAGATTCTATAGCTTCATCTGCTCCGAATACAAATTATTTGATAGATAATGACCCAAATACAGTTTGGAAAGGCAAAGAAGGAGATTGGATAAAAATTTTTACTAAAAAAAGGTTTGTTAGAGATAATCGTTATTATGTTATTCCTAATGGTGTGGTTTTTCTAAACGGAGATTATTCTTCCAAAGAGGCATTTGAAGAAAGTGGAAAAATAAAGTCAATGTATATGAAAGCTAATAACATACAAATCAAAGAACCAAACAGTTTTTTGAAAAATGATACATTACGTATTTATCGCAAATTATTGAATCTACCTCCTTCACACTATTTTTTAGAAGGCAATGATATTTATGAAGTTTTAGAAAGCCCAACTAAATATAGTTTTTTTTATTCTCGTATGTATGATGGTCTAAGTGTAAATTATAACACTTTTTTCAAAATAATAGAAATTAAATTAGTAAAATCTACTCAACCAACAAAAGAAATATCTATTTCTGATTTGTATGTTTTAGGAGAGTTGATGCATGTCAGATAAATAACTATCTCTAGTTTGATGTTAGTAACAGTAAATAAAATTTAGAAAAAAAAGTAGATATTTTTTGGTCTTTTTGACAGTCATTTCTACTTAAAAAAACTCCCCTAATCAACATTTTTCTAGTCAATTAGGGTAGTTTTGAGGACTTACTTATACGTCGTGTTCAGTAACTAATGAATTATTAAGTTGCTTATTGATGAGCTTAGACCATTTTTCAGTTAATTGAACTTCTCCATTTAATTGAGGCAAAACATCAGCATTGTAAAACTCCCATGTTTGCTCTGTTTTGGTGTTTGAAATAAAACTCAATTCCAGTTTAATAACTACTTTATAGTTACCCTTTGCATGGCTCATTGTTTTATGCGAAGTAATTACTTTACAAGTCTGAATAATATCAAGGTCAATAACTTGCGAAATTACTTTGCCTTGTTCTTCCTTATAGAAAAAGACACTTTTCTCTATATTATCTATTCCAATGACAAAATTTCTACCTACTTCGTACTCATTTATCTGACAATTTTGTTGTTGAGCTATCTTTTTTAAAGGTTCTAACAACTTATTTTCTTTCTTTTTTCGGCTTCTATAATCCAAAATAAAAGGCAATATACAAGCAAGTAATGAAAAAACACCAATCGCAATAGTTCCAAAATCTAATTCCATATTTTTAGTTTATTTAAAATCCATAAATTATTAGATTAGGTCAAGGTATATTGAAGTTGTTTTTTTGTACTCAAAACTATTGTCAAAGTCTGATTACAGACTATTGACAAAGTTTAAAAAACTTCAATAGAACAAAACCCAATAAGTTAAAGGTTAAAGTCAGTTTATTAAAAAATGACTTTGAGAACTTAAAAAAATGAACTACCAAAAATAATGGAAGGGAAAAATAATATCTTTTTTCCGATGGTGAATCAGAAAATTTATAGAGAAACTGGTATATTGAGAAAACTCAGTTTCAAGAAGTTGTTCTGTTGCCTTGCTGATTACCCAAAGTTGATGCAATAGGTTTTTTAAGCTCAAAACAGAAAAAGTAGTGATGCTATCTACTGAAGTTGTCGATTCTGGAGCATAACTAAAAGCATAATTTGTCGAAATACTTGAAAAATACTTTTCTCGTTCAGTTGTTTTTTTGCTCTGAACATTGTACTCAATAGTAGAAGTAGCAACAAACCCAAGTACAAAGCTGTAAAGGATTGCTAAAAATGTTGCCCCTAAAATTCTATACTTATTTTTCATTTTATACAAGCATAAAGCACAAGGAAACAAATTTTGAAAAAATACAAATCAATCATTCTTTTCAGAACTTCAAAACTTCAAAGACATCATAAATACGCTGCAAATGTAGAAAATGTTTTGAACAAAAAAACTTTTAAATCACGAAAAAAAAGGAAAAATATTTTTACACGTTTAGATTGATTTTTTTAGAAAAAAACTACCCTAATCAACATTTTATATAGTCAATTAGGGTAGTTTTGAGAACTTAATTACAGTTGCTCAATAATTAATGCGCTATTGAATTACTTATTGATGAGCTTACACTATTTTTGAATTAATTCAATTTATCTATGAAGTCATCTTGCCATTTTTGGTGTGTCACCAATGGCATAAACTCAAAAACTAAATAAACTATTATTACTTTATTATACTTATCAAAAATTAATTTTGATTTTTATTATTTGCTTGTTTTTCATTCTCGTTCTGTTTCTGTTCTTTGCCATTTTCTTTATTTTCATCATTGAGTGTAAAAACTTCATTGAGCTTTTCGCCTCCACGTATTCCAAAATCCAATGTACGAATAGGAAATGGAATCATGATATCATTTGCATCAAAGGCTTCTTTTATGGCAGTTGCAACTTCTACTTCAGCTATTTTATATGATTTTTCATCACTTTTATCAATAAAAAAACGAGCTATAAAATTGATAGAACTATCTCCAAAACCATCAAAATCAATTCTAACATCAGCGTGAGAGGTACTTACTTCTTTTACAGCTTTTACAGTGTTATATAAAAGTTTTCTGACTTCCTTCATATTGTCTCCATACGATACTCCTACAGAAAGATTAATTCTTCTATATTTTGTTTCGTTATAATTGACTAATGGATTTTGAAAAACTTCTTTTGAAGGGATAATAATATAACGTCCATTAAAATCTTCAATATCAATCGCTCTCAAACCAATTCTCTTTACAATTCCTGTATAATCATTTGTTTCTACCAAGTCTCCAACACGCAATGGTTTTTGAATTGTGATAAAAACACCTGAAACAAAATTAGTAGCCAAATCTTGAAAAGCAAAACTAAGCGCAAGACCAATTACACCAGCACCAGCCAAAAGTGAAGTAACTGTTTTATCAAGATTAAGAACGCCCAAAGCAAAGAACATTCCTACTAAAATAATAATTGTAAATAAAATCTGTGAGGCTAAATCAAGTAAATTTTTATTATCTACCCATTTTGAAAGTACTTTATTGATTAATGATTTTGCCCCTTTAGCTAAAAAATAAAAAGCCAATAAAACAACAATTGCCAATATAAAATTTGGAAGTGCAGCAGCAAGAGCTTCAAACCAACCTATAAGTTTATCAACAAGTGTGTTATAACCTTTTGTCAATAAATCAATTTGTCCTTTTGCAGTTGTAGCTGTTGTATCTTGAACTTGTAATAAAAATTGTAAGAGCATAAAGTAATAGGGTAAGATTAAAAAATGAATGAACAGTTAAATTATGAAAATATATTTTACAGTTTATAAAGGGTTTTTGAAGTAAATTGTTTTACATCTATGTTATATCGTAATTTTGATATGAATAATCACAAAGAAAATAGAGTTGATTTCCCCTTAAATTTTTTAAATAAAAGGCTTTTTTATCTAAAAAAGCTAAAAGGATAAATTTTAAAGAATTAAATACTATTAAATTGCAGTTAAAATAGAGTAAAAGGATTGCATTTGCTACCTTTGCACCGTCTTTTTGATGTATTTTTACATACTCAAACTCACACAACAAAAGAAATTATCTTTTTCCTTTCTGATTTATCTATTTTACAGTTTTATGCGTTTTAGAATTTTATTTATTTTCTGTTGCCTTCTTGCCTTATTTTTTGGCTCATCAGCTTATGGTCAAGATATAAAACCTCTTACTATCTCATTGGATAGCTTAAACAAACTCAATGAATTGAAACAACAAGCTGCTCTTGATTCTATTGACTTAGAAGAAAGTGATACAGTAAATCGTCCTGCTGCAAGTGGAGACTTTACCGATATTGTAACTTATTCGGCTACTGATTCGATAAAATATGACTTCAAAACCCAAAAAATTATTCTTTATACAAAATCTGAAATTGATTATACCAACATTAATTTAAAATCAGATAATATTACTTTAGACTGGAATACAAACGAACTGACAGCCATAGGATTAAAAGATTCATTGGGAGGTTTAACCGAAACACCTATTTTCAAACAAGGAGATGACGAATATAAAGCAAAAAAAATAAGGTATAATTTTGTGAGCGAAAGAGCTATTGTAACTGATATTGTAAAAAAAGAAGGAGAAGGTTTCTTGCTTTTAGAAACTGGAAAGCGTGATGCTGAAGGTAATTTTAATGGCGTTGAAGGCTCGTATACAACCTGTACTAATACTTCTCATCCTCACTTTCGTATTCGTTCGAAAAAATTAAAGGTGATAGAAAACAAACAAATCATTACAGGTCCTTTTCAGCTAGAAATAATGGATATTCCAACGCCAGTTGGTTTTCCATTTGGACTTTTACCTATTCCAAAAACTCGTAGTTCGGGAATAATTATTCCTAGTTATGGAGAAACACAAGAGCGTGGTTTTTATTTGAGAGATGGTGGATATTATTGGGCCATTAGCGACCATATTGACCTTACTTTCTTGGGAGAAGCCTATTCAAAGGGTGTTTATGGTGCTTCTCTTCGTAGTCGTTATGCAAAACGCTATTATTATACTGGTAATTTTGACTTTAGAATGAATACTATTAGAGCGCAAGAACGAGGAATTGATGAGAGTAGTAGTAATGATTTTCGTCTTACTTGGTCACACAATCCAAAATCAAGAGGTTCTTCTTCTTTTTCTGCTAATGTCAATATTATGACTTCTCAATTTAATGAGCGAAACTCATTTAACCCAAATGATTATACACAGGCTTCTGTAAATTCAGGCATCAACTATAATAAAACATTTACAGGAACACCGTTTGTATTTTCAGGAAGTCTAAGACATGACCAAAACTTACAGTCCAAGATTACAAATGTTTCGCCACAAGCTAACTTAAGTATGAATCGTATTTTTCCACTTCGAAAGTTGGTCAAAAACTCTCAATCTCCATTAGCTCAACTTGGTTTTTCTTATCGTTTGGATGGGCAAGCAAAGATTTCTAATTTACTTACAAACAATATAAAAGGCAATTTCAAAATTCCTTCAGACCAACGTAAAGCATCTGATACTCTTGCTTTTGATATGGATAATTTGCCTGAAATACTAGATAATTTGCAATGGGGATTAAAACATTCAGTTCCTCTTTCTACTTCGGTTACTTTTCTACGTTATTTCAAAATGAATCCTAGTGCTAACTTTACTCAAGTTATTTATGGAAGTCGCAATTCCTATGAATGGACACAAAAAGATACTGTCAGAACAATTGTTAATCAAGGAATTTCACAGTTTTATTCTTACAATGCCTCAGTAGATTTCACAACTACTTTTTACTCTACTTTTTTATTTAAAAGTCAAAAGTTTAAAGCATTGCGTCACACTATGATTCCAACTATTTCACTGAGTTATCAACCTGATTTTAGCGACCCTCGTTTTGGTTTTTATCAAGAGGTACAAGTAAGTGAAGATGGACGTACACAGCGTATTGCTCGTATGACTGGTCTTTATGGCTCTCCTTCAACTGGAGAATCTGGAACAGTTTCTTTTTCATTGCGTAATACTTTAGAAGCAAAAGTAGAAACCAAAGAAGGAAAAGATGAAAAACGTAAGTTATTAGATAGCTTTGACTTTTCATCGTCTTATAATTTAGCAGCAGATTCTTTTAATTTAGGTAACATCAATGTCAATCTAAGAACATCGTTATTCAAAAACAAGATTGGTATCAATGTTAGAGGTGCAATTGATCCTTATACCTATCAAGCTTTAACGAGAGATACACTAACCAATTTAGTCTTGACACAAAGAAAAATAGATAGCTATGCTTGGACAGAAGGCGCAAGTATAGGAACACTGAGTACATTAGCTATTTCTTTGAATACTTCTTTATCAGCAGATGGTTTTAAGAGTGATAATGAAGAGGAGGCAAGTAGTCAGGCTATTTCGCAAGCCGATTTAGATTTTATTAATCAGAATAGAAATTTGTATGTAGATTTTGATGTCCCTTGGACAATAAGTGTAAGTTATAATTGGAATTATTCTCGTACAGGATTGATAGAAGGAAATGCCAGCCAAAACTTATCTTTTAATGGAGATGTGAGTGTTACACCAAAATGGAAGGTAGCCTATAATGCTAGTTATGATTTAGAACTCAATACATTTTCAGATGCTACTTTTAATATTCATAGAGATTTACATTGCTGGGAGCTTCGTGTAAGTTGGACACCAGTTGGTTTCCGTCGTGGTTACTCTCTTGATTTGCGTGTAAAATCTAGTTTATTACAGGATTTGAAACTTAACCGTAGAAATAACTGGAGAGATAGACGCTAAAACCAATTTAAAAGTCTGATTTTAGAAGGTAGAATTGATGAAGTTACTATACATCAGAAAGCAATTTAGATGTAAATGCAATGAGAAATCACAAAATTGAAATTAATGAAAACCTTCTTTTTAAAACAAAAGTTATTAATACCTTGTAACATAAGTTTGTTTGTATTTTACTGACAATGGCAGAATTATAAATTGAACAGGGTTTTAACCCTGTTTTACGCAAAATAATTTATGTTACATGGTATTTCTAGTAATTTCAAAAATGAAATTGCATTTCAATTCAGAACTCACAATTTATAACTCACAACTTATCTGATGTTATCTCTTTGGCAAATTATCTGCGTTAGTATTCTTACAGCTATTTTTATGGAAGGTGTGGCTTGGTTTACACACAAATATATTATGCACGGTTTTTTGTGGTTTTTACACAAATCTCATCATACCAATCATAATCATACTCTAGAAGTAAATGATATTTTTGCTGTTATTTTTTCAGTTCAATCTATGGTAATGATTATTGTAGGAATTACCTATCCCAAATGGAATATTTTATTAGCTTTGGGAATAGGAATTTCACTTTATGGAATAATGTACGCTATTTTTCATGACATTTTGACACATAACAGAATTCCGTTTATAAAAATTAAAGTCAAAAGCGCATATCTCAAGCGCATTGTTAGGGCGCATGGTGTTCATCATCGTTCTCATAAAAAAAATGACTCAGAAGCATACGGTTTTTTGTATGCGCCAAAAAAATATGATAAAAACAACTAATTTTACTGCTTATTTTTTACTCAAAGTCCAGTCTTTAGCTTTTTCAAGAGTAGAGAAATAACTTAGTTGATAAGGATAGTTCATCATATCAGTTGCTTTTAGAGCTGTCTTAATTCCCATTCTATGTATAGGATTAGGAGGGGGAATCATAGCTATTATTATTTCTTGATTTAATTCTCTAAAACATTTTGGTAAAAAAACAGAAACTTGCCATATTCTAGCTTGTAAAGAGTCATATTCAAACTCTGATAAATCATAAATCCAATACCTACAATTATATTCTTTAGCAGCTTTAAGAATATCAAAAAAATAATTTTTGTATCCTTCAAAATTCATATTTCCTTTCATGGTAAGTAAAAGAAAATCATTTTCATTGTCATAATCGATAGTGCTTAGGTTTGAAAAGGGGAACATGTACATAAATTTTTATTAATTCTTTAATCTAAGGGGATATTTTTTCATTTAAAGAAATAAGATTGCAAATTTAGGTACATTTTGAAGATATAAATAAACTTACATAGTTAATTAAATTAATCATGTAAATTAATTAACTATTTTTTACGTGAAAAACACAAATAATTTACTAAATTAATCATTCTATTGCACAAATAATTTAGTAACTCACAGCACAATATTTTGAATTAATTTAAAAAAGCAAAATTTTATTTCATATTAATAACTACAAGTAATTTTTATTATAAATAATTAAATTATATACCACTTAAATACAATTTTTACTTACAAGAGAACTGTTTATGTTGATTTTGTTAGCTCATTCTACACTTTCGTACTCTTGAGGTTTGTACTTTACACGTCCAAAATTCTTTGTAATCAATTCTGTATCAACTATTTTTCCACTTTGAAACTTTAATATTTTATTTCTCCATATTTCATTTGTTCTAAAAAAGTCTCCTTTTTGCTCTAAAAACTTATGATTTTTCTCAAAGACATGATAAGCAAAATCTAATTCTTCATTAATTCGTATTTCACCTTCTAAAAGTTTATCAGTTAGCCAAAGATTGATTTGAAAGGTATAATCTGTCGTATTAGTAAGCTGGAAATCTAGGTAATTATAAAAAACAGTTGCACCACTTGCAAAAGGTAACACACGCCCATCATCAGGAAACGGATCAAAACTGTGATGATGTCTTTCATTTATTGTAAGAGGAGAATGCAAAGCCAACCAATGCAATAAATTTGAGCTTTGACAAATTCCACCTCCAATTCCTGTTTTTGCTTCGCCAAAAGAGAGTTCCATTCCCAATTTATAGCCTTTCTTTTTGGTTGGTAATCCTACTGTTTTACAAAAAGAAAAAGTTTCATTGGGTTTTATGAGTGTTCCATTGATTTTTTCTACAACAATTTCTAAATTTTTTACTTTATTATATTGTAACTGCATATCTGAGTCGCCTAGTTTTTTAAGTAACTTAGATTGATGCTTTTTCACTCTGAAAGCTAATTTTTCACTTTGCTTTTCTTGAGTATATATTTTCGAATCTACTAACCAACTTATTTGTCTTCGTATTCTTTTTTCCCAAACTGATATAAAATATAAAACTGGATGATATTGAGATAAAAGTTTGCGCTGTTTTGTCATTATTTATTGCTTTTTTTGTATTATAATATAATAGCTTTTGAGGCTATAAATTTACTAATTTTGTTTCTTAGAAAATAACTCTTTATTTTCGTAGGTTAATTTTAATTCTATCCTAATAATTTTCATTTTTTCCACTTTTTAAAATGATAGCAATCGTTGGCGCAGGTATTTCAGGACTTTCATTAGCTTGGCATTTACATCAAAAAAATATCCCTTATCAAATTTTTGAATCTAGCAACGAAGTAGGAGGGTATTTGAAAACTATACAGATGGGAAAAAATAAAGCCTATTTGCTTGAAAGAGGAGCAAACTCGTTGCTTATGGATGATGAAATTTTTGAGTTTATCAAAAATTCAGGTTTTGCAAACGAACTTGTTTATGCAAATAAAGTAAGTAAAAGCCGCTTTATTGTGCGTGATGGAAAACCAAAAAAATTACCTACTTCTCCACAAGGATTGTTATTTGGCTCTTTTTTTTCTACAAAGACAAAAGCTAAAATTTTTAAAGAACTATCCTATAAAAAAGAGGAATTAGATGAAAAAACAACAGTAGGCGAATTTTTAGAAAATCATTTTGGAAAAGAAGTTGTCGATTATGCTGTCAGTCCTTTTGTAACAGGTATTTATGCAGCTGATGCTTATCAACTTTTGCTCAAATATACTTTTCCTCAACTAACAGAATATGCTCAAAACCACGGTTCAGTATTGAAAGGATTCATAAAAAATAAATCTGGAAGCAGAAAACAATCCGTTTCTTTCAAAAATGGAATGCAATCATTGGCAAAACATATAGCTAAGAATCTGAATGTTCAACTCAATCATACTGTTGTTTCAATCAAAAATAGTGATTTTATAGAACGCAGAAATAGACGTTGGGTTTTAGAAATAGAAAGCGAAAAAAGAGGGAAAAGAGAAATTGAAAGTCTAGAATTTGATAAAGTTTTTATAACGACTCCTCCCTCAATAACAGCTAATTTGTTAGAACCTCATTTTGAAAAACTTGCTCTTACTATTAGAGATATTCATTATCCGACTATGTGTTTGATTCATAGTATTTTCAAAAAAGAAGATGTAGATTTTGATTTAGATGGTTTTGGAGCTTTACATCCAAAAGTAGAAGACCTTTTTTCGGCAGGAACAATTTGGAGTAGTAGTGTTTTTGAGGGGCGTGCGCCCAAAGATGAAGTTTTATTTACTGGTTTTGTGGGGGGAAGACAGTGGCAAGAAAATGCAGAATTACCCAAACAGGAAATTTTGAAACTACATACAGAAGAATTAAAACAGATTTATGGAATAAAAAATGACCCTATTATTCAGCAATTTACACGCTGGGATAAATCTGTACCACAATATGATGAACAGCTTTTAAAAGTAGAAAAACAACTAAAACGACTCAAAAAATCAGATATTTATATTTGTGCAAACTGGTTTGGAGGTGTTTCGGTAAGTGATTGTATTAAAAAAGGAAGAGATTTAGCATTACAATTTATTGCAGATTCTACCATATAGCATTTTACATTAGATTTTGAATCCCATTACTAAAATATCGTCAATTTGGGGAGCTTGAGCAATTTCTTTCCATTTAGAAAGTGTCGTTTCTAAAATATTATTTTGTTCTTGAAAAGGTAATTTGTGAATGGTTTGCAAAAGGTTTTTAAGATTTTTTCGCATAAATTTTTTATTACTTTCTCCTCCAAACTGATCTTGATATCCATCAGAATACATATAATAAGAAGTTTGATTATCAATTTCTATTATTTTATCTTCAAAATTAATTCCTTCTGTTTTGATAGAACCTCCAATACTAAATCGGCTTCCTTTATGTTCCGTAATTTCCTCATTTTTTATACTTATGAGTGGATTTTTAGCTCCTGAAAAATAGATTTTGTTTTCCATTTTATTAATCACACAAAGAGAAATATCCATTCCATCACGATTTCCTGTTTCTTTTTGTTTTAGTGTAGATACTATTTCCTCGTGTAAATTCATCAAAATTTCAGAGGGTAAAATCATTTGTTTTTCTACAATGCTTTCTCTCAAAAGATTTGTTCCAATCATTGCCATTAAAGACCCTGGAACGCCATGTCCAGTACAGTCAGCCACAGCTAAAAAAATATGTTTTGGATTCTTAAAGAAAAAATAAAAATCTCCACTTACTACATCTTTGGGCAAATAAAGTGTAAAAGAATCTGTAAAAGCTGATTGAATAGAACTTTGGGAAGGTAAAATAGCATCTTGAATACGTTTAGCATAATTTATACTGGCTGTAATATCTTGATTTTTGGATTCAATTTCTGTTTTTTGTTTTTCAACAGTTTCAATGTTTATAGATAATTCTTCATTGATTTGTGCTAATTCTTCATTACTTTCATTGAGTTTTAAGGTGCGTTCATTTACTTTTTCTTCTAATTCTTGAGTTGTTCTTTGTTCTAATGCCAATGCTTTTTTGGTAGCAATTTCTTTTTCTCTCTTCATAATTCGGTAGCGTTCTGCAAGTGCAATTGAAAGCAAAACCACTTCTAAAGCTGAACCTATTTCAGCACCATGTGTCGTCCAAAAATTAATAGGTAATGAACCACTATTTCGGAGTGTAATCATTAACCCTCCTGTTGTGTATCCTATCCAAGCAAAAGTATAGATATAAGCCACTTTATTTCCTTTTACCCAACAATAAATACCGACAACTAACAAAGAAAAAGAATGTAATTTGACTATATTATTGATAGAAGAACTATATCCTGAAAAATCTAAGATAAGAGCTACAAAAGCAAGTACAAAAATGAATAGAAAATACCTGTAAAATAGCACACTATATTTTTTAACTTCTAAAAACTTGAGTACAAATAAGCCTGTCGCATAAACGATTCCTATCATAGCAAGACGCACTAAATAGACATTTACTTCTGGATAATTAGGATAAATATACTTAAACAAATAACCACTCACTCCACCAAATATAAGAAAAGTAAATACAATAGAAGCTACGTAATATAAATAACTTATATCTCTAACCATTATGAAAATAATTAGATTATACAAACAAATAACTAACAAGATTCCAAAATAGATACCATATCCAATATGATTATCTTGGCTTTGTTGGATTGCTTGCTTCTGTTTGGTAATAGAAATGGGGAAAAGAACAGGATTGGTAGACTGAGTTCGCAAATAATAAATTCCACTCTGATTTTGAGAAAGATATAAAGGAAATACGAAACCGTTAGATTCTAAATTAGTACGGGTATTATAAGGGTAATGCCAACCTGTCTGTATAATTTTCCTTTTAGAATTAGAAGTGTTATTCTCTACTTTAGTATCAGATTTAATAACTGGCTCATAAAAATAAATACTATCAATATAAGGTAAGTCCAATATAAGATTCCAATCTTCTTGTTTACTTTGATTTTCTATTTCTATTTTGAGCCAAATTACTTTAGAATTATAACCCAAATTGAGATGTTCAGCAGGATTTTGAAGCCATTTTTGATTAAAACTTTGACTTGACACCTCCTGTATTGTATAGTTTTCATTCTGTCCTTCAACATAATACGAAAGTGAACTTGCTAGGCTAGAAATTTCTTTTTCATCTTCTAAAACTATTGTTTGAGCAAAAATAGTTGTCGGAACACAACAGAAAAAAATAGGTAAAAAGAATAAAAATATTTTATAAAAACTGGAAAGATAAAATTTCATTTTTTTATAGTAGTAAGTATAGCATAAATATACTAAATATTATCTTTATTTTAGAAATAATTTTATTTAAGTTATAAAAGCAACCTAAAATACATTTTTCTCATCTAGTTTCTAAATTAGTAATTCTAATTACTTTTTTAATTGTTGGAACAAAAAAAGCAACCTCTTTTAGAAGTTGCTTTTTTTATGAGTTGTAAGTTATAAATGCCTATACAGCTAATCCTGCGCCTTCTTTTATTTCGTTCACAACTTCTGGGTCAAGAAGTGTAGAAGTATCTCCCAAATTAGAAACATCTCCTTCTGCAATTTTCCTCAAAATTCTACGCATAATTTTTCCAGAACGAGTTTTTGGAAGTCCAGAAACGATTTGAATTTTTTCAGGTTTGGCAATCGCTCCAATTTCTTGCGAAACTGTTTTCAAAATTTCATTTTGAAGTTCTTCATGAGATTTACTAGAATTTATATCACAAATCACAAAAGCATAAATTCCTTGTCCTTTTATGTCATGAGGATAACCCACAACTGCTGATTCAATGACATCTTCGTGTTGATTGATGGCATCTTCTACTTCTGCCGTTCCCATTCTATGTCCAGAAACATTGATTACATCATCTACCCTTCCCAAAATTCTGTACATTCCGTCGTGGTCTCTTTTACAACCATCTCCTGTGAAATAATAACCTCTGTAAGTAGAAAAATAAGTTTGTTTACAGCGTTCGTGGTCGCCATAAGTGGTTCTCAAAATGCTAGGCCAAGGATATTTTATACATAAATTTCCTTCTACGTTATTTCCTTCAATTTCATTTCCTTCTGAATCTAATAAAACAGGCTGAATACCTGGAAGTGGAAGTGTTGCACAAGTCGGTTTGTTTGGTGTTACTCCTGCCATGTTAGAAATCATCATTCCACCTGTTTCAGTTTGCCACCACGTATCTACAATCGGACAATTTCCCTTTCCAATATGCTGATGATACCAATGCCACGCTTCTTCATTGATAGGTTCGCCAACTGTCCCCAAAACACGCAAAGAAGACAAATCATATTTATTGACAAATTCAAGCCCTTTTGCTTGTAGTGCACGAATAGCTGTTGGAGCAGTATAAAAAATAGAAACTTTATATTTATCTACAATTTCCCAAAAACGACCTGCATCTGGAAAAGTAGGCGTTCCTTCAAACATCATTGTGGTTGAGCCAGCCAAAAGAGGTGCATAAACAATATAGGAATGACCAGTAATCCAACCAATGTCAGCTGTACACCAATAAACATCATCGTCTTGAAGCTGAAAAACATTCTCAAAACTGTATTTTGCATAAACCATATAGCCACCTGCATGATGAACAACTCCTTTTGGTTTTCCTGTCGAACCTGAAGTATAAAGAATAAATAAAGGATCTTCGGCATCAATAATAGTTGCAGGACAAAATGGGTCAGCTTTTTCTGTTTGTTCGTGCCACCAAATATCTCTACCTTCTTTCATAGTTACATCTGAATTGGTGCGTTTCAAAACAATTTGCTTTTCGATAGAAGGACAGGTTGAAAGAGCTTCATCTACTACATTTTTTACTTCAAATACTCTATTTCCTCTGAAATTTCCATCCGAACTCAAAACTATTTTTGCTTGTGCATCATTAATTCTATCAGCCAAAGCAGAAGAAGAAAATCCTGCAAAAACAACTGAATGAACAGCACCCAAACGAGCGCAAGCCAAAACACCAATTGCTAACTCTGGCACCATTGGCATATATAAAACTACTCTATCTCCTTTTTCAACTCCATTATTTTTCAAAACATTGGCAAACTGACATACTTTTTCGTGTAACTGTTTATAAGTAAATTCTATCTCGTCTTCATCTGGACTATTTGGTTCCCATATTAAGGCTACTTTATCGCCCTTTGTGAGTAAATGTCTGTCTAAGCAATTTTCCGTAATATTGAATTTTGCACCTTCAAACCATTTTACATAATAATCTTCAAAACTATAATCCAAAACTTTGTCCCAGCGTTTGTGCCAAGAAAAAGTTTCTGCTACATCTTCCCAAAAACGTTCAGGATTTTCTACACTTTTGCGATAGGCTGTGCTATAATCTTCTAATGTTCTAATTCTCATGATTGTGTGTGGTTTATATTGCACAGATTTCTAGTCTGTGAGTTGAAATTATTTTTTACTTTATCACAGACTTGGTTAAGCCTGTAATACAAATTATTACACAATCTAAAAAAATAAAAACGGTTTCCCTAAAAAAATATAGTATTTTAGCAAAGTATAGTTTTTCTTAAAAGCCACAAAACATACTCTGCTAAAATGATATAGCTATGCAAAATTGATATAGCTATGCAAAGTAAATTTTAGATAGTTCTTTTTTTTTGATTAAATTGTATAAAATTGTACTAAACCCTAAGGGTTTTTAAAAGCCCTTAGGGTTTAAATACTATATTATGAATACTTTCAAAGTTCCAGATTGCCCACGCTGCCAAAGCAATCAAGTTATAAAAAGTGGCACAATACGCAAAAAACAGCGTTTTTTATGTAAATCATGTACTTATTATTTTACCGTTCAGAAGGACGGCAAACGTATCGATAATTACTATGTAGTCAAGGCTTTACAGCTTTATTTAGAAGGACTTTCATACAGAGAAATAGAACGAATTATTGGAGTAAGCCATGTATCTGTAATGAACTGGGTGAAAGAATATAAAATTTCTCGTCCAAAAATGAGAGAATACCGTCCTACTTATAAAATATTGAAACACAGCGAATTATTAGAATTTCTAGCCGAAGAAAATGCGTTAGAAGACTCTAGTATTTTGATAACGCCTTTGGGAGATAAGTTTATGATAATCAAGTGGGAACGTTTATGAAATTGTGAATTATTAATGGTGAATTATGAATGAAAATACTTTTTTGAAATGGTGAATTATGAATTAAAATTAATTAGTAATTTGTATTCATTCATCATTCACAACTTATCACTCACAATTCCATTCATTATGCACTCTAATCCTGTTAAAGAAAAAAGTTTCAATTTAGCTGTCCGAATAGTCAAGTTATATAGGTTTTTAGAAAAAGAGAAAAAAGAATATACCTTGTCAAAACAGTTATTAAGAAGTGGAACAAGTATAGGAGCAATGATAAGAGAAGCTGTACACGCAGAAAGTAAAAAGGATTTTGTACACAAAATGTCAATAGCTCAAAAAGAAAGTAATGAAACACTATATTGGCTAGAATTACTGAAAGAAACAGATTATTTAACTCAACAACAATTTGAAAGCCTATACAAAGATGCAGATGAAATAATGAGTATCATCACAAGCATTATAAAGACAACAAAAAGAAACTTAAACAAATTATAAATGTCAGACGAAATACTAATTTGTATTCATTCATAATTCATCACTCACAATTCATAATTCAAAAAAAGCTATCTTTCATTTAACAGAAAACAACCCACCATTTGGCTATTAGGTCGACTTGTGTGTATCATTGAGGAACAAAACACAAAATAAAATTTCATATACACACAAACCTACCACATAATGAAACTATTAAAATTAATATTGATTGTATTTTGTTTGGCTTTATTCTGCTTTAGCCAAAATTTATTCGCTCAAGAAAAAACAGAAGAAAAACAAGAAATTGACCACTCTTACAAGCCTCTAACTCTTAAATTAGATGATAGTGGGAATAAATATATTCGTTTTCTTACTTGGCATCAGTTCTGGGTTCGTTCTACTCAAAATAATCCTAATAGCGTGGATTTAGCAGGAAACCCTTCAGACAATACATTTGATATTGGTCTTCGTCGCTCTCGTGTCTTGATGTATGCTCAAATTTCTCCTCGTTTTTTAATACTTACTCATTTTGGACTGAATAATCAAACCTTTGTAAATGGAGGAGTTACAGGAGGTACAGGAAAAAAACCACAAATTTTTATGCATGATGCTTGGACAGAATACAAAGTAGCTGACCAACTTTATATTGGAACAGGACTTCATTATTGGAATGGCATTTCAAGAATGACAAATGCCAGTACACTCAATTTTTTAACAATTGATGCACCTATTTTTAACTGGGCAACGATTGAATTGACAGACCAATTTGCTCGTCAGTTTGGAATTTATGCAAAAGGAAAAATTGGTGGTTTTGACTATCGCATCGCACTTAATAAACCTTTTGCATCAGGTGGAGCAGCGAATGATTTGGCAGATGATGGCATTGCAAGAAATGTTTTGAATGATAACACTGCCGTACAAGGATATTTTAATTATCAATTTTTTGATAAAGAATCTAATAAGCTACCTTATTTTGTAGGAACATATATGGGAAGCAAAAAGATTTTTAATATTGGAGCAGGATTTCATTATCACCCAGAAGCAACAGCCGTAAAAAAAGCAGGACAAACAGAAGCTCAATTAAAAGACATTTCACTTTTTGCAGTTGATGCTTTCTTAGAATTACCAATGGGAAAAGGTGGACTTACAGCGTATTCAGCTTTTTATAGCTATGATTTTGGTGATAATTATCTTCGCAATGTAGGAATTATGAATATTTCTGGAGGGGGAGGAAATACACAACCTACCATCGGAACAGGTACAATTTCTTATACACAAGCTGGTTATGCATTTGCAAAATTTAAAAATGGAGCGCAATTTCAACCTTTTGCAGCCTTTACTTATAAAAACTTTGAAGCCTTAAATGACCCTTCTTCACAGTTTGATATTGGAGCAAATTATTTCATTAATTCTCATCACGCCAAAATTACGCTACAATATTCTCAACGTCCTGTTTATGCAGCAGGAAATTTAGATACCACACGAGGAGAAATTATCCTTCAAACACATATTTGGCTATAAAATGCTAATTGTAAATTGTGAATGGTAAATTATGAATGAATACAAATTACTAATTTATCTATAATTCACCATTCAAGAAAATATTTCATTTACCATTCACAATTAATAATTTATAACTTACCTTAACTCTATTTTTTAAAAATCAATTCACACACACAAAAATAAATGGTTTCAGTTTGTATTTCACTGATGACTGGTAACTGTTTACTAATAACTGAAAATAATTATGAAAAATGACAAAGACCACAGCAAAGCAAGTATGGATAAATACTGGAAAAAAAATCTTTCCTATCTGACTATTCTACTTATTATATGGTTTATAGTTTCTTATGGTGCAGGAATTATGTTTGCCGATGCACTTAATGGAATAAAAATAGGAGGTTTCAAACTCGGTTTTTGGTTCGCTCAACAAGGCTCAATTTACATTTTTGTCGTCTTGATTTTTGTCTATGTTTGGCTGATGAACAAGCTAGATAAAGAATTTGATGTAGATGAGAAATAATTGTAAATGATGAATGGTAAATTATAAATTAAATACAAATTACCATTCTTAACTTACGATTCAAGTCGTCTTTTTATCCTTTGCTCGTGTCCTCACAAGCAATATTTTCTTAGCCGTTGTTGGTCTCTCCACCAACGAGATTAATTATAAAAAAATACACACCACACAAAATAAATTTCAATTACTATGAGTATTCTAGTTTGGACATATATTATCGTCGGAATTACTTTTGCCCTCTATATTGGTATTGCCATTTGGTCAAGAGCAGGTTCGACAAAAGAGTTTTATGTAGCAGGAGGAGGAGTTTCTCCACTTGCTAACGGAATTGCCACAGCAGCAGACTGGATGTCGGCAGCTTCATTTATCTCTATGGCAGGAATTATTTCCTTTAGTGGCTACGATGGTTCAGTTTATCTAATGGGCTGGACAGGAGGTTATGTGCTGTTAGCATTATTACTTGCCCCTTATTTGCGAAAATTTGGAAAATTTACTGTTCCTGACTTTGTAGGAGATAGGTATTATTCAGATACAGCTCGTTTAGTAGCCGTAATTTGTGCGCTTTTTGTTTCTTTTACTTATGTAGCTGGTCAAATGCGTGGAGTAGGAGTAGTATTCTCTCGTTTCTTAGAAGTTTCTGTTGAGTGGGGAGTAGTTATCGGAATGTGTATTGTATTTTTCTATGCTGTTTTGGGTGGAATGAAAGGAATTACTTATACCCAAGTAGCCCAATATTGTGTTTTGATTTTCGCTTTTATGGTTCCTGCCATTTTTATTTCAATTCAAATGACAGATACTATAATTCCTCAACTCGGTTTTGGAGGGACTTTAGCAGGAACAGACACCTATCTTTTAGATAAACTAGACGGACTCAATCAAGAACTTGGATTTGCAGCTTATACTGATGGTTCAAAAAGTACTATAGATGTCTTCTTTATTACAGCAGCCTTAATGGTCGGAACGGCAGGACTTCCACACGTAATTGTTCGTTTCTTTACTGTTCCTCGTGTAAAAGATGCTCGTATTTCAGGTGGTTATGCCCTTATTTTCATAGCTATCCTTTATACAACTGCTCCTGCCATTGCTGCTTTTGCTCGTACAAATCTAATTAATACGATAAGTAATAAACCCTATTCTGAAATGCCTGCTTGGGTAGGAAACTGGGAAAAGACTGGTCTTATTAAATACGATGACAAAAATGGTGATGGAATTGTTCAATATTACAATGACAAAAGTAAAGATGAAGCCTTTTTAGCAGAAGTCGCTGCAAAAGGATACAAAGGAAATGAAATGGAAATTGATAGAGATATTATGGTTCTTGCTAATCCTGAAATTGCAAATCTTCCAAACTGGGTAATTGCTCTTGTAGCAGCAGGTGGTTTAGCAGCAGCACTTTCAACAGCAGCAGGACTTCTTTTAGTAATCTCTTCTTCAGTTTCACATGATTTATTGAAAAAGGTAGTAATGCCGAATATTTCTGAAAAAGGGGAGCTTGTAGCTGCACGTATTGCAGCAGCTGTAGCTATTGTTATTGCTGGTCTTTTCGGAATCTATCCTCCAGGGTTTGTAGCACAAGTAGTCGCCTTTGCCTTTGGACTAGCAGCAGCTTCATTCTTCCCTGTTATTGTAATGGGAATTTTCTACAAACGAATGAATAAAGAAGGAGCAATTGCAGGAATGGTAGTAGGACTTGTCTTTACGATTGTTTATATCGTTTATTTCAAATTTATTTCCCCTAACTTAAATATTCCTGAACATTGGCTTTTCGGAATTTCTCCTGAAGGAATTGGAACAGTTGGAATGATACTCAATGTAATTGTATCTCTAGCTGTAAGTAAATTTACACCTCCACCTCCACAAGAAGTACAGGACATTGTAGAAGATATTCGTTTGCCTCGTGGTGCTGGTGCAGCCGTTGACCACTAGACAGTTATCAGTAATCAGTTACCAGTAATCAGTTGAATACGCTTATTGGTAACTGATAATTTGAATGTTTTTATAATAAAATTTATTACGCAGTTAAAGAAATTGTATTTAACTGGTAACTGTTTACTGATAACTGCTAACTGAATGAAATTAACACGCAATTTATTGATTTTGACTGCACTAATGGTTGTTCTTTTCAATTATCCACTATTGGGAATGTTCAATAAGATAAAATGGGTGGAGAAAGTTCCGACAGCCTTCTTTTACCTATTTGGTGTGTGGTTTGTTTCGGTTATTCTTTTGATATTTATTATTTATCATTGGAAACGCTGAAACTGTGTTATGTCGGATATTGAGGAAGAACGCTCTTTTTGAGTTGTTCTTCCTTTTTTTAGAAAATAAGCTGTACTACTTTTCCAATTTCTACTTTTTCTAAATCATTTTTACTTTTTAGACAAAAGCCGAATAAATCAAATCTTGGATTTCCATTTTTATCTGTTACTCTTGGTATAGTAAGAAAGGGTTTTATAGGAATACCTCCTAATGTTGAATTTTCCGTCAGTTTATACTCTGAAATGTCTCCAACAATACTTGCAAGTATATAAACATCATTTTTAACTGTAAATTTGTCTTCTATTTTAAACGTAGATTGCATTTGCTTTTTTAGTATTTGATATTTTTTCAATCTTTTGCCGTTGTTGGTGTCTCACCAACTACACAAAATCAAACCAATTTCTTCACTTCATTAACAATATCTTTCGTGGAAAATGGTTTTGTAATATACGAATCTGCCATTTTAAGTCCTTTTTCAATATCAACAGGTTGGGTTTTGGCTGATAGAAAAATTACTTTTGTAGTTTTTAATTCTTCATGAGTTCTGATAAACTGACAAACTTCATAGCCATCCATTTCAGGCATCATAATATCCAAAATTACGGCATCAGGTTTTTTATTTTTGATAATCTCAACAGCTTCTTTTCCATCTCGTGCTACAAAAACTTCATAGCCACTTTTTCGCATCAAGAAATCTAAAGACAGTAAAATATTAGGTTCGTCGTCAGCAATTAAAATACGTTTCATAGATTTAGGAAAATTTGGTGTTTTAAAGTAATTTTAATGAGTTTTTTTATAAATTGATATTCAATTTAATAGTAATTCTATCTAAATCAAACGTATTGATTGGAAAACTGTTTGTATTACTATAGCAATTCAATGAATAATTAAATTTTGAGCAAAATAAATTATATTTTATTGTGTATTCCGAACTTCTACTTTTTATTATTTCTATTGCTTATCTAGGTCTTTTGTTTGGTGTGGCTTACTGGACAGAATACCGAAGTCTATTTTTTTGGACAATGGCAACAAAGAAAGATAAAGAATTAACTTCTACTTCTGACCAAAAATTAGGAAGTAGTTTTTTCAAACCTATTATTTATGCCCTTTCTATGGGTGTTTATTGTACGGCTTGGACATTTTATGGAAGTGTTGGACAAGCAGCAACTTCTGGACTGGGCTTTCTGACTACTTATATAGGTCCTTTGCTAACTATTCCTGTTTGGTGGCTTGTTTTGCGTAAAATAATCCGAATTAGTAGAGCAAAAGGAATTACTACACTTGCTGATTTTATTTCGGCTCGTTACGGAAAAAGTATTGCGTTAGGTCGTCTGATTACTATTTTGTGTGTGTTTGGAATTGTTCCTTATATTTCCATTCAAATACAAGCTATTGCAATGAGTATTGAAGTTCTTACCACTTCTAGTCAAAATTCTACTAAATTTTGGATAAGCGATACTGCTTTTTATGCCACCCTTATTCTTGGTTTTTTTACGATGCTTTTTACTACTCGCAACTTACAAAGTGACAACAAAAATAGAGGAATGATAGCTGCCATTGCCTTCGAATCTATTATTAAATTAATGACTTTTTTAGGAGTAGGTATTTTTATTGTCTATGGAATGTTTGACGGAATAATTGATATCTTTGAAAAAACAGCACTACATATAGATTTACAAAAACTCACTACTATTCAACATCAAAAAAATAGTGGAGAATGGTTTTGGTATTTACTCTTATCGGCTTTAGCTATTTTTCTCTTGCCTCGCCAGTTTCAAGTTTCAGTAGTAGAAAATGAAAATGAAAAACACATTCTTCCTGCTATGTGGATTTTTGCACTTTATCTTTTGGTTATCAATTTTTTGGTTTTACCAATTGCTTTAGGTGGCAGAATTTGGTTTGAAGGAACAAGTTCTGTACTCAATTCGGATATGTTTATGCTAAGTTTGCCTTTAGCTTCTGAGTTTCCACAAATAGCTTTGTTTTCCTATATTGGTGGTTTTTCGGCTGCAACAAGTATGATTATCGTTTCTACGGCTGCGTTGAGTACAATGATTTCAAATAATTTATTGCTTCCAAACTGGGTTTCAGATTTTGACTGGAAAAATCCTAATTTTAAAGCCATTACTACTATAAAATGGTTTCGAAGGCTCGGAATTTTATTTATTCTATTTCTTTCCTATTTTTATTTTAGAGTAATTGGCGAATTTTCTTCGCTTGTTTCGGTCGGAATGGTTTCTTTTGCTGCCATAGCTCAACTTGCACCTGCTTTTTTTGGAGGTATTTTTTGGAAAAGAGGAACTAAAAACGGTGCTTTTGCAGGAATTGTTATAGGTTTTTTGATTTGGGCATATACACTTATTTTACCTTCTTTTGCACAAAGTGGTTATTTTCCTATTTATTGGAACTCGGATTCTGTTTTTCTAAAATTATTAAATCCGAATGCTCTTTTTGGAATGGATTATTTAGATTCTATCTCTCAGAGTGTGTTTTGGTCACTTTTTCTAAATAGTTTTTTTTATGTTGTTGTTTCAGTCATGAGTGTCCAATCAGCAACAGAACGAAATGAAGCTGAAATTTTTGTAGATATTTTTAAATACTCCAATCGTTTTGAAAGTGCTGTTTTATGGAAAGGAAAAGCCTATTTTTCAGAAGTAAAAGAATTATTGAATAGCTTTTTAGGAGAAAAACGAACTACTTTTTTATTAGAAAATTATCAAAAAACGAATACAGAAGAAGAAAAAATAAAAACTGATGAATTTCTAAATGAAGCACAAATTGTTTTGGCAGATTCTCGTCTTCTGACTCTTGCCGAACGTATGCTTTCTAGTGTTGTAGGTTCGGTTTCAGCTCGTATTTTGGTTTCTTCGCTTCTACAAGAACAAGAAACGGTGGCGATGGAAGAAGTAATTACCATTTTAAAAGAATCTCAAAATGTTCTTTCTACAAATAGAGAATTGCGTCAAAAATCAAACGAACTCAAACGATTGACACAAGAATTAGAAACTTCAAATCAAAAATTGAAGGAACAAGACAGAATAAAAGATGATTTCATTTCAACGGTTACGCATGAACTCAGAACACCCATTACAGCAATTCGTGCGCTTTCCGAAATTGTTCATCAAAATCCAGATTTAGAACAAGATGAAAGACAAAACTTTTTGGAAAATGTAGTGGGCGAATGTGAAAGGCTTAGTCTTTTGATAAATGAAATTTTGGATATAGAAAGTTTTGATAATCATGCTAGAAATAATACGTTGCCTTTAGAACTCAAGGAATTTGATTTGATAAAGCTAATTTCTCGTGTCTATACAATAATGCAACCTTTGGCAAAAGAAAAAAACATTGATTTAGAAATGATTTTTATGCCACAAAATTCATTAAAAGAAAAAGCAACAGTAAAAGCAGACGAAAAGCGTATCGAACAAGCTCTAATTAATTTAGTCTCAAATGCAATTAGCCACATGAAATTTAATGAAAATGAAATTCCTATTGATAGAATAGATTTAAGAGTAAATGAAAAAAATAACATAGCATTTCCTCCTTATACTATCAAAATAATAACCCAAATTGAATCTGACTTTTGGCAAATAAGCATCAAAGACAATGGAAAAGGAATTTCAAAAGAAAATCAAGTTTCTATTTTTGAAAAATTCCATCAAATTAGAGACAAAAATAATCGAAAACCCAAAGGAACAGGTTTAGGATTAAGCATCGCTAAACGAATTGTAGAGGCGCATTTTGTAGAAAGTAAAGAGAAAAATGAGACAACTCAAAAACAATATGGCAAAATTTGGGTAGAAAGCAAACAGGATAAAGAAACTAGTTTTATAATGAGATTTATGAAATAGATAAACTTTCATTTTTTATTAAAAAAATGATTATTTACTTATTTTATTTTTTTTACCACCATCATATATCTCAAAATACCACGTAACCAAAGGACGAGCTACAACAGCCGAAACCAGTATTATGCCACCTGCATAAAAATAAATATCCATTTTTGAAGCCTCCACAGAACTAATAAAGTAAGATAAAATAATTACACTAACAATACCATATAAAGGAACTAAATTTCCCACCATAGCCACTGTAAAAGGATTCAAAAACTTCATCAATCGTACTGATTCGCTATACGCATAGACAGAAACTCCCAATGCTAAACTAAATATCAATATAAAATCACGCCAAGTCAAACTCCATTTTACAGGAATAAAATCACTTACTATTCCTCCCCAAAACGTAGAAAAAAGCAAGAGAAGAAAAGCTGTAATACTTGCTCCTAACATTTGATAGAAGGTAATAACTAAAGAGTCTTCTTGCTTTACTAAATCTGCATTAAAAATAGTAACCAATGCACCAAAAAAAGCAGCTAAAAGAGCTAAAAAAAAGCCTAAACCATAATCAAAATCAGAGCTATAAATTATATAGATTCCAAAAATAGCATTTAGTCCTGTAATTATTTCACCCACTGATAAAGCTCCTTTTCCCAAAATGGGTCGCAAAATACTAACAAAAAGAGGAATTGTAGCAAGTCCAATCAAACAAACAGCTTCATTTGCTAGTTTTGCCGAAAGAACAATTAATGTCCAATAAGCAAAAGTTAGGATTCCAGTTCCCATCAAAAAATAAGTCTTTTTACCTGTCCATTTAAACTTTTTAATAACTAAAAGCCAAATAGCCAAAAATACTACAGCCATTGAAGTTCGATAAAAAACAAGTTCAGTAGCTGATAAATGAATTTGATTGACTACCAAAGGAACAAGACTAGAAAGCCAAATTACAAAATGAAGACGAATATGGTATTTTAACAAGAGAATTAAGCATTATGAAGTGATGAGTATTTGAATCTCTAAAATACAAAAAAGTCTTAACTCTTTTAGTAATTCTCTACATAGTTCATGAACAAGTATTTTGTCTGATGCAAATATTGTTTGATGCAGATAAAAAGAGTAATTTTGAACATCAGTATAATTCAGAATAGTTATCTCTCTCTATCAAGAAAGCTACAAATCAATCACAATAAAATATAGCCAAATGAACTCAACTAAATTAAGCGTAAATATCAATAAATTTGCAACCCTGCGAAATGCAAGAGGAGGCAACAATCCAGATTTGATACAAGTAGCACAAGATTGTGAGCGTTTTGGAGCGCAAGGAATTACAATACATCCACGTCCAGACGAGCGTCATATTCGTTATGAGGATGCTTTTGCACTTGCAAAAATTGTCAAAACAGAATTTAATATTGAAGGAAATCCACAACAAGGACGTTTTTTAGAAATTGTAAAAGAAATAAAACCTACGCAAGCGACTTTAGTTCCTGACTCAGATGGAGTTTTGACTTCTAATGCAGGCTGGGACACTATAAAACACCAAGATTATCTAAAAGAAGTAATTACTGATTTGAAGGCTCTAGGAGTTCGGGTTTCTATTTTTATCGACCCAATAGACCAGTTTATTGAAGCTGCTGCCTCAACAGGTGCAGATAGAATAGAGTTTTATACAGAAAGTTATGCAAAAAACTTTCAAGAAAGTCCTGAGAAAGCAATCAGAAAATATGTTCAATGTGCAGAGTTTGCTCACAAGTTAGGTTTAGGAATCAATGCAGGACATGATTTGGATTTAGATAATCTAAATTATTTAGCTAAACATTTACCTTATTTACAAGAGGTTTCTATTGGTCATGCGCTTGTTTGTGATGCTCTTTATCTAGGACTAGAAAACACAATCGGACTATACAAAAGAGCTTTGAAAGTATAAATTATTATGTATTAATAATTTAGCTTGTGGAGACCCAAGAAATGGCAACTAAAAAAAAACCTAAGGTTCTTGAAGAGCCTTAGGGTTTAGAAAAATAAAATCTATATTTTTTTACATTCCTTGATTTGTATAGGTGTTCCCCACATAAAGATACCAAAACCCATAGCTTCTTCAGCTTTTACTTCTACTTTTAAGCCTTCTTTCTGAAATTCAGGAGCTAAATTTTCAGGTTTGTACTCTGTGCCGTCTTCGGCAACAATTCCCCAAAAACCACCTTCTAAATCTTGATAAACTACTTTTCCTTTGAAATGTGTCATAATAAAAATTGAAATTTATGATTAAAAAAATGAGATAATAAAAAATGCTTTGTACGATTTAAAAACTATAAATTTACAGGCACACAATTCGTTTTAACTGAAATATTCGTAATTTTTAATTCGTAATTATTTTTTAGGTTTCTTATAAACAGGAACACTACTACACGCCTCACCAAACATAATCAGTTTTGCAATAGGTGCAAGTCTGCGAGTAACTTCTCCATAGACATAATTCGGAATCTGAATTTTGCTGCATCCTTTGATAACAACTTTTGATTGTTCGAATTGTTGCCAATCAAAAGTTTGAAAAATATCTCTATAAAGTTCGCTTTCCAGTTCTTCGCTTGTTCCTATAACTACTTTTTCGGCATAAGGTTGAATATTTGATACAACAACCATAA
This sequence comes from Bernardetia sp. Wsw4-3y2, assembly GCF_037126295.1. Lineage (NCBI taxonomy): Bacteria > Pseudomonadati > Bacteroidota > Cytophagia > Cytophagales > Bernardetiaceae > Bernardetia > Bernardetia sp. Wsw4-3y2. The sequence goes on from NZ_CP147017.1 coordinate 194,756, forward strand.
ATGCCCACATAGGAACAATCGCATCTACTGAACAAATTATATTTACAAACTTGCCTTCATATTGTTTCCAATCATGATTTTTGACGAACTCTCTAAAATCCTTTTCTCTCAAGATAAGTTCTTGAAAAAGATTAATTTTCAAATCATACGTAATTCTTTCCCCTTTTGGATATAAATCTTCCAAATCAAAGGTAACGACTGACGAATTGACTACTTTATTAAGTGTTTTTTCCATAATTTTATTTGTAACCGTCGTTGAGGTTTATAACCGTCAAACGAGGATTTAAAGTTTATTTTTTCATCATTTTGAAAGTAAAGACTGTCAAAACTAAAATAATTGTTCCCATAAGTAACCACAACCAAAGTGAATTTTCAAAAAGTGGTGTTACTTTTTCTACTTCTTTTTGTGGTATTTTTTGTTCCGAATCCAATTCTAACAAAGTGACATCAGTAGGAATTGTATTTTGAAAACGAACAATATCATAATTAGGTTTTTGTAATCTTTCATTTCCATACATTAAAAAATAAGAAATTGCTTTGTCACTCGGGCTCACTCGTGTAAAAATCTGATTGATATAACCCTTGATTTCTAGTTGTCCAATATCTAATGGTTGATTGTCTTGATTATCAATAATGATTTGATATTTTTTAGATTTTTCATTAGAATTAATAAAAAAACTTGAACTACCATTTTGTTTTTCTATTGATGAAAGAGTGCTTGTGTGAAGCGTAACAAAATTATAAATCACACCTTTTTCAGTTATGGTACTGTCTAACAAATATTTAATTTGAATACTTCTGTAATAATCAAAATCATTTTTTACTTCCAAAGAAAGAAAATCAATAGGAACAGAATGGGTTAATTCTATATCAATTATAGTTTGTTTTTTATCTTTATTTACTTCAATATTTTTAGAAATAATTTCTAAACCTTCAAAATTTCCTTCTATTGTTTTTTGTAAAAAGACGCTTGCTGAATTCAGCTTTGGTTCATTATTCTTAAAACCATTTTGACTTTGTTTTTCAGATTTATCTGATAATTTAATTCTATAATATTTGTATTTTGAGTTTGGAAATATAAGGCGTGTAAATTTGTATTCTGTAAATTCATTTTGGATAGAAACAATACGATAATCATTCAAAATTTCGAACCATTCGTTTTGGTTTTGACTTCCTTCTAATTTTACTCTCCAGTCAAAATTAGTATTTTCAAAATCTAGTTTTATTAAGTTTGTTGCTTCTTCTTGACGTGTAGTGTTATCTTTTTCTAAAGTAAAAAAATAGGCATTCTCTTTTTTGGAAGAATTAATTATCTTAAAATCAACTTTTTGATTTTCAGACTTTTGCATTATTTTTCTAGTGAGAAAAGGAGCTTCTAATGTATCAGAATTAGTTACACCAAAAATTCGAATATCTGAAAAATCAGTATTTATTTTTTCTATGACTTCGATAGGTACATTTATTTTGTACCATTCTGTCTGATTGCTTTTCTGTATTCCTTTTAGTTCTCTTTTATAGAGAAAATTATTTTGTGCAAAAACAGTTTGGCAACAAAAAACAGAAAGAAATATGAATATAAATTGAAAAATTATTTTTTTCATGAGTTGTGATAAATTTGTGATTATTTTTTAGTTTGAATATAGCAAATTAAATTGATTATCGATTTGAAATCAGAAAATTAGAATTCCCATTTGCAATCATTTTGTTTACATAAAATAATGTATTTTCTCTTTGGCTTTCTATGCGCACAGGCACATTACGATTGATAGACAAAGAGTTGAGAGCTGAAATAAGAGTACTAGAATTAGTAAAAATACCACTATCTATATTGAATTTTAAATCTTTAATCATTCCATCTTTTTGATAATATATCTGACAATAGCTATTTGACAAAAAATTATCTTTCTCATGAAACACGATTTCATTTATTTGTTCGGCTGGCAATACAAACTCACTTATTCCATACTGAGTTGAAAAACCGACTGATTTTTTGGTAATATAAAATGTATTATTTTTAAAATGTTGATAGACAGATTCTATTTTTTTTCCATAGTGCCAATCATGTATCCAAATCATAGCTTCTAATATAAAAGGCACGTAAATTAATGGAAAAAAAGAGGAGTTTAGTTTTGAGACAAATAGGATGTAAAACAATAAAAAAGCAGCAATTTTACCAAACTTCATAAAAGGATGATGCAAAACCTCTTGGTAAGGAGATATATTTTGAGATTTCTTCATCCAAGGTTCTTTTTTTGCTTTTCTTGGAATACTCGTTTGAGATTTTCCTGATTTTGGTAATGAAGTATAAAACAAAATAGTATCTTCTACCTTTAAGCGAATTTGCTTTTGAATAGGGAATTTGCCTAATGTTTCATACTGCTCACAATGCTGTTTTCCCAAATACTCCCATGTATCACGTAAAAACACAGATTTACAACCTGCACAAAAAACTACCTCATCACTTTCTAAAATAGAATCTCCAGTAATTGGGTCTTTTCGGTTTTGAGATAAGAAACTTCGATGTTCTTGTGAGTTTGGGTTTATTTTGTGGATGTGCATTTGCTAAGAAAATATTTTATTTTACAAAACTACAATTATTACTTTACTATCTTTTTCATTCTCAGAGCCTGTTCGAGTTTAGATACATAAAAAAGAACATCAGATTTTTTTATTAGTTAAGTTATTGATTTTCAGTTACTAATTAAAATATCAATGACTATGTTTACTAATGAATATTTATCTGATGCTCTTTGGCAATATATGAAAAAATTTATACCTTTTTCGTACTTGGAAAGAAAACGCAAACACAGTTTGTATAATATCTTTTCAGGACTATTTTACATCACTCGTTCTGGCAGTAGTTGGCGTTTACTTCCCAGTAGTTATGGTATTCCTTGGAGTAGTTTGTATGACTACTTTAGCAAATGGCAGAAGATGGGTTGGTACAAAAAACTTTTGGACAAGTTGGTCACAAGAGAACGGTTGGCTCAAGGTAGAAATGCTAAACCCTCTTTGGGTTCTATAGACTCTCAAAGTGTACAAAGTGTATATGGAGGGGAAGCTATAGGTGTAGATGGTTACAAGCTCAAAAAAGGACGTAAACGGCATATACTGGTAGATACGCAAGGAAATTTACTAGAATTAGAGATTAGTCCAGCCAATGAAGCTGACGTGAATCAACTTGCTTATCTAGCTTATTTAGCTCAATTTAGAGGAAGAAAATTCTTTAAAATTCTTGCTGATGCAGGCTATAGAAGTGCTAGTTTGGCTGCTGAAATATTTAGTCAAACAGGAGTACAAATTGAGATTGTCAATAGTCCAAGAAGAGAAAAAAAAGAGGATAAAGCATTTGTACCTCAACCCAAAAGGTGGGTAGTAGAAAGAACTTTTGCTTGGCTTAATCAAAACAGAAGACTAAAAGTAGATTATGAGAAAACTGTAGATTCTGCTAAAGCATTTGTGTATTTAGCTATGATTTTAAACCTCATAAATAAAGGGGCTAGAAGAAAGAAAAAATAAAAACTCGAACAGGCTCTAAAAGTCTATTGCAGATTGATAAATAGAATTTTGATTTACGGTTACATAAATTTGAATGGATAGGTTAGAACTAAGCTTTTTTAAGGCATTTAAAAACTCTTTATCTTTTTTTTGTTTAAAGAAATTAGTTATTGGGAATTTATTTTGTGTTTTATTAAAATAGTTAATGATACAATAAGACGGCGAAAAAAAGCCAGTATTAAAACGAAATTGTAAAGATTCAATATACTCTGCATCTAAAAAAAACCTTTTCAATCCATAATGAATACTAAATCCTATTCCTGTTTTGGAAAAGAAAAATTCTTTTTCCTCTTTATTTTTTTTAGAGCTTATGCTTGATTGTTTAAAATACTTGAAATAATACCAAATACTGAATGTTATAGTAACAGAAGAAAATAGAATTCCTATAAAAAAAGCCCAGATAATCGCCATAAACATGACGAAAATTGTTACAGAAATTGAAACAATAACTGTAATTATAAGACCATTAAGAATATAATAACTTTCTAAAGCTGCACTTTTTTTAACTCTCCACATGCTAGTATTTAGTTTATTGAGAAAGCTATTTGATTCATCATCTCCGAAAAAATGAGTATGAAAGAAAATACCTTCTTTACTCACTAAATCCAATTTATAATTTAAAGGAAAATCAATCAATGTTCCACTCTGCTCACAATGCCTACTTCCCAAATACTCCCACGTATCACGTAAAAACACAGATTTACAACCTGCACAAAAAACTACCTCATCGCCTTCTGAAATAGAATCTCCAGTAATTGGATCTTTTCGGTTTTGAGCTAGGAAACTTTGGTGTTCTTGTAAGTTTGAATTTATTTTGTGAATGTGCATGTTAATTTAAAAAAGATACATTTGTATTACCTCCATTAATTATTTCTTGTACTTTCAAAATCGTATTTTCTTTATGAGCATCAATTATTATTGGAATAGAATAGAAAGAAGATAACAAAGATAAACTATCAAAAAACGAATCTTTGTAGAAAGTGTTATCTGGAAGAACGAATTTGAGAGACATTTTAGAACGATTAAAATCTTCTTTTTTATAAAAAATTGTACAAAAACTATCATCAAAAGTTGATTTTGTCTCGTGAAAAACAAAAGTAGTTATATATTTTAAAGATAAAATATATTCTTTTACTCCATAAGGATGAGAAAATATGAGGGAGTGTTTTGTTAAGAAAAATGTATTGTGATTAAAGTATTTATAAAGTGTTTTTTGTTTTTTACCATAATACTTGTCGTGTATTTTTCTCACAACTATATGTATAAGATTAAATAGAAAAGTCAAGAGTATTGAAATGAAAAAACTTAAAAAGCCATTTAAGTAAACTATAAAAAATATCAACCAAGTCAAAAGCCAAAAAGCAGTAATAGTTACTGGTTTAATAATACTGTAGAATAAATTATAATAGGGAGATATATGTCGTTTTTTAGTTATCCAAGGAGCTTTTTTTACTCTTGCTGGAATAGAAATTTGGGTTGAGTAAGTATCTAAAGTTTGATAAAATAAAATTCTCTCTTTAGCTTTCAACTGCATTAACTCCTGAACGGGAAAATCAATCAATGTTTCAGACTGCTCACAATGCCTATTTCCCAAATACTCCCACGTATCTTTTAAAAAAACAGATTTGCAACCTGCACAAAAAACTACCTCATCTCCTTCCAAAATAGAATCGCCTGTAATTGGGTCTTTTCGGTTTTGTGCTAAAAAGTTTTGATGTTCTTGTGAGTTTGGATTTATTTTATGAATGTGCATTTTATTTTCTTAAAATAGAAATAGCATAACCATTTTGTTGTATTTCATTTTCTAATATATTACAAAGCAGCGCATTATCTTCTATCTGTATTTTGATAGAACAAATAGCTTCTTGATTCATACTGTGTAGTGCTTCTAAAAATTGTGTGGTTTTATTTTCTTCTAAATAGTTAGTAATCAAAAACTTTGTTTTATTTCCGTTTATATCTTCAATGATGCAATAATTAGAAGCAAAAAAAGAATAAGAAAATTGAAATTCTAATGAATGAATATAAGCAATCGATAAAATATATTCTTGTCGTCCATATCTCCTACTAAAACCTATTCCTGTTTTAGAAATATAGAAAACATTATCATAAAAATATTTGTGAGCTGTTTTGAGTTTTTTTGCTTGTGTATTTTCTTCTTGTGCTGCTATTAACGTCAATAATATTGAAAAAATAACTGAACCACCAATAGGAAAAAATGATTCCAATAATATACAACCAATAATTCCCATTACAAATCCAAAGGCAATAACAGCATAAAAAATAGGAGTAAGATAAAAATCATATTCATAACTAGCTAACTCTCCTTCTTTATATTTCCATATAGTCGGATCTAATCTACTAGGAATTTTACTTCCTTTCTTTTGTCCTTCTAGTGGCAATTGTTCATAAAACAAAATAAGATCTGTCTTTTGAATTGTTAGGTTAGTAAAATTAAAAGGAAAATCAACCAAAGTTCCCCTCTGCTCACAATGCTGACTCCCCAAATACTCCCACGTATCTTTTAAAAAAACAGATTTGCAACCTGCACAAAAAACCACTTCATCGCCTTCCAAAATAGAATCGCCTGTAATTGGGTCTTTTCGGTTTTGAGATAAGAAACTTCGATGTTCTTGTGAGTTTGGGTTTATTTTGTGAATGTGCATTTATAAAAATAAATTGTTATGAAGTAAATAAGAAATAGAAAAGTTCGTACTCCATTTTTGATTTAATTTTTTAAGATGATTAATTGTATCCTCTTCTATGCTCTCTATCTTAACTTGTATATCTTTGTTTTGGGATAAAAAACGTATAGAATCAAATAATGAAAATGGGTCTTCAAATGTATCATCAGATAAGTAGCAAGTAACATGTTCAGTTTTTTCAACGCCTTCCACCTTATAATAAATTTTAAAATATTTGTTTTTAGCTTTGTGTCCTGTATGACGAAAAACTACCTTTTCAATATATCTTACAGGTAAAGTATATTGCTTTTTACCATATTTTGTTACAAAACCTACTGTCTTTTTGGAAATATAAAATGTATTACTATAGAATTTCTTATACTTTAGATTTACCTTTTTTATATAATATGAATCGTGAATTCTTCCTACAATTAGTAATAACAACAATATTACTAGTATTGATAGAAAAATGAAGAAGTTACTTGTGAAAAAATATAGAGCTAGAGAAACAAGACTAACTAAAAATATAAATAAACCTGTATTAATATTACTCTCTTGAAACTTATCATAAGCTGATAAAAAGTTTTCTTCATACAACCAAGGTTTTTTCTTAGCCTTACTAGGTATGTTAAATAGGCTTTCTCCGTTTGTAAGTAATGATTTATAAAATAGAATTTCGTTATCTAATTTTATATGAATAGCTTGTTGTAAAGGAAAATCAATCAAAGTTCCACTCTGTCCACAATGTCGTTTTCCCAAATACTCCCACGTATCACATAAAAATACAGATTTACAACCTGCACAAAAAACCACCTCATCACTTTCTAAAATAGAATCTCCAGTAATTGGGTCTTTTCTATTTTGAGATAAGAAACTTTGGTGTTCTTGTGAGTTTGAATTTATTTTGTGAATGTGCATATCTTTTTTAATACAGATTTTTAAAACTATTTAGTCTAACGAAATTCTGAAGATATGTTTTCATTTACTTCTTTTTTAACTTTACCTAAGCTAGAAATAATTAGATTTGTAAAAAATTATCTAACAAAAATATCAAAATTATGAAAATATGTTTTGCTACCAATAATGCAAAAAAAATAGAAGAAGTAACGGCTGCCATCCCTTCTGCTATTCAATTAGTCAGTTTGAAGGAAATTGGTTGTACAGAGGAAATTCCAGAGACTACACAAACTATTGAAGGAAATTCGGAACAAAAAGCAATGTATGTCTATCAAAATTATAATACAAATTGCTTTGCAGATGATACAGGATTAGAAATTGAAGCTTTAGACGGAGAACCGGGGGTAGATTCTGCAATGTATGCAGACAAAATTGTTGGTTCATATAGAGATTCAAAAGAAAATATGAAATTAGTTTTGAAAAATCTAAGTGAAAAAGCTTCAGAAGGAAATACAAATCGAAATGCACAATTTAAAACTGTTTTTACGCTTGTCATAGATGGGAAAAAACATCAGTTTGAGGGAATAATAAAGGGAAAAATTATAAATGAACCCACAGGAGAAGATGGTTTTGGTTATGACCCTATTTTTATTCCTAATGGTTATGAAAAAACTTTTGCGCAAATGAGCTTATCAGAAAAAAATAAAATTAGTCATAGAGCCATCGCAACAAGAAAATTAGTAACATTCTTAAATGAGATTAACAAAGTAGAACCATAAATCAATTATAATTATTATATTGAAAAAAATACCCTTCTAATCATTACTTTTTTACACTTATCCTGAATTATTCCATTTTATGAAAACTAATTATTTATTTGTTCTTCTATTTTTTACGCTCTTTTCTAGTATTCTTCTTTTTTCTTGTGGAGGTAGTGAAGAAGAGCCAACACCAGACCCAGTAGATACAACTCCTTGTAGCTCTCCTCCAACATTATCATTGACTTCTGAAAGCACAGGCTGCTCAAGTAATACAGGCTCAATAACTGCCACAGGTGCAGGAGGAACAGGCGCATTGACTTATAAACTAGGAAGTGGAAATTTTCAAAGTAGTAATATTTTTGAAAATCTAGCTGCTGGAGAATATACTGTTACAGTAAAAGATAATGAAGGTTGTACTAAAGAAAGTAAAACTACTGTCGAAAATGCAGATGCTCCTACTATTTCTTTGGCTTCTCAAAATACAGGTTGTGATTCTGATAATGGAAAAATAACAGTTACAGCAACTGGTGGAAGTGGTAATTTACAATATAAAATTGATGAAAGCGGATTCCAAAACAGCAATATTTTTGAAAACTTAACTGCCAAAGAATATACAATTACAGTAAAAGATTCAGAAAACTGTGAAGCAACAGCAAAAACAAAACTAAAAACAGGTATAAATTATACAGACAATATTGCTTCTATAATCAATACAAACTGTGCTATTTCAGGCTGTCATTCAGGTAATCAATCTCCAAACTTATCTACTTTTGAAGGCGTTTCTCAAAGTTCTTCACGAGTTTTTGCTCGTGCTTCTGCTCGTTCTATGCCTCCAGCTTCTTCTGGTCGTGAACTAACTGATGCAGAAATAAAAGCTATTGAATGTTGGGTAGCAGATGGAACACCTGAAAATTAAAATATTCAAGTTGTTTAAGAATGGATTTTAGATGTCTTTGTCAGTGTCGCTACGCTAAAACACCGACAAAGACATCTTATTTATAGTATAGCACAAGTATCAAATCTGTTTCAAAGCCTCTTCCACACTATTGACAGGTAATTGACACGTTTTATTCTTACAAACATAAATCGTTGTTTGATTATTTATAACTGGACGCATTTCCAAAAGTGGCAAAGCAGATTTTTGACCTTCTTCTTCACTTTTTGCAGCAATAATTACTTTATTGGGAATATAAAAACTAGAAATTTCTTTTAAAACTTCTTTATAATTTTCTCCAACAATTACTATTTCTGGAGTTGGAGTCAAGAAATATGTAAACAATGATGCCCAATTCGAAACGTGTCTTGGTTCGGCTGCAATCAAAGATGCTACTTTTCCTAACATTTCTTTGCTTGTTTCTTTATACAAGTTATTTTCTAAGATAATTCCTAAGAAATATAAATTTGTCGCCATCACAGAATTGGAAGAAGAGATTACATTATCAAAAATTTCTTTCTTCTGAGCTACTAATTTTTCACTTCCCAGTTGGTCGCTAAAGTAAAATAATTTTTCTTCCTTATCATAGAAATTAGTAAAAACATATTTTGTCAACTCGTCAGCTCTTAGAATCCATTTTTCCTCAAAACAAACTTGATACAACGTAATATAAGATTCAATCAAAAGTGCATAATCCTCTAAAAAACCATCTATTTCAGCAGTTTCATTTTTGAAAGTATGATATAATTTAGATTTATTTTCTTTATCAAAAAGATTACTTTCTATAAATTCAGCCGTCTGTAAAGCTAAAGCTAAATATTTCTCACTTTCGTTTTTATTTCCTAAAGCAGAATAGGCATTACAAAAACCTTTTATCAAAAGTGCATTCCACGAAGTCAGGATTTTATCATCCAAACTAGGACGAACTTTCTCTTTTCTAACTTCTAAAAAATAATTTTGCCACTCATTAACTTTGCCTTTCAAAATACTTAAATCAATATCATTTTGGTTAGCAAAAACTTCATCTGTATCTTTTCTATATAAAATATTTGCTCCTTCCGTTGCGTGTGGGCTTTCCCAGTTTCCTATTGAAGTAATGGAATAATATTTTTTAAAAAGCTGTAAATCCTGTTCTGGGTTTGTAGAATTTTTAAATGTGTGATTTGTAAAAACTTTTTCTATTTCGTCTATTGTCCATGTATAAAATTTCCCTTCTTTTCCTTCACTATCAGCATCTAAAGCCGAATAAAAGCCCCCATTTTTGTCTTGTAATTCTCGTGTTAAAAATTCGGTTGTTTGTTCAATTGTTTGTCTATAGACTTCTCTTTGTGTATTATCTTTTGTAATTGTATAGGCTTCTGCATATAAAGAAAGCAATTGAGCATTATCATAAAGCATTTTTTCAAAGTGAGGCGCAAACCACTCTTTATCTACTGAATAACGAGCAAAACCACCTCCAATTTGGTCGTACATTCCACCTTGAGCCATTTTATTGAGAGTGAGATTTACTTGACTTAGTATTTTTTCTTTTATAGGATTTGTTATACTATTATTTTCTTCACTTTTGCTATTCAGAAAATCATAATAACGAAGCAAAAACAAATAATAAGACGGCATAGGAAACTTTGGAGCTTCTCCGATTCCACCAAACTCTTTATCAAAACGTTTTTCTAAACTAGCAAAGGCTTTTTCTAAAATAGTTATATCAAATTCAGAAACATCTTTCAAGTTATATCTTTCTAATGTAGAAATAGACAAAACTTTGGTTACTTTATTTGCCGACTCTTCTACTTCTTCTCTTTGGTTTTGATAGGCTTTTCCTATTTGCTGCACAATATCAACCCATTGATTAGCAGGAAAATAAGTTCCTCCCCAAAATGGTTTTGCATCAGAAGTCAAAAAAACATTCAGAGGCCAACCACCCGAAACACCCATCATTTGTACAGCTTCCATGTAAATTGCATCTACATCTGGGCGTTCTTCTCTATCAACTTTTATACACACAAAATACTCATTCATCACTTTTGCGACAGCTTCATTTTCAAAACTTTCGTGTTCCATCACATGACACCAATGACACGCCGAATAACCAATACTGACCAAAATAGGCTTGTCTTCTTGTTTTGCTTTCTGTAAGGTTTCATTATTCCACATCTGCCAATGAACAGGATTTTGAGCATGTTGGAGTAAATAAGGACTGCGACTTTTTGTGAGTTGGTTCAAATTATATTTTATTTAAATTATTTTGGTAATTTTTATTCCACAAAAAAACGATATTTCTTTCGAAATACCGTCTTTGTTTTGGGTTTATTTTAAAGATATAAGTATTTCAGACTTATCAGTCTGTGATACGTAACTTGAATTGATTATTACTTACTTAATATTTTTTTATACTTAGCTTCATCATTCAAGACTTCAATAGCTGCCTTCAAATCTAGATCATCATCAAAAGTAGCTTCCATTTCTCCCCTTTCTAAATAATAACGTTTTGCTATTTCTTGCTCTAAAAGTTCAATAATTTCAACTTTATGATTACGCAAATCATTTTCCTTATTGTGAGCAATGCTTTTCTTAAACTCATCAATTTGAGGTTTTAAGGCTTCATAAGACTCCTCTTTTTGAGCAGTTTCTTCCAAATGCTTTATCATTTTTTCTACTTTAGTAGTATAATCATATTCTTTAGTAGAAAGCCATTTGATAAAACTATCATATTCAGTATTAGTCAAATTAAACTCTTTTGCTTCTGCAATCGTCTTATTTTCAAAATAATATTTGTTTGCATAGTCAAATAAAAGTCCTTTCAAAATTAAAGTTTGTGTAACTGGCGCATAAAAATCATGACTAATAGCAATATCTGGCTTCACTCCACCCCCGTCATACACTATACGTCCAGCAGCCGTTTTAAAAGGCATGCGAAGCGAATCAGGCATTTTGCCCACACTTCCATCTTCATTTCTGTTGGCATAATCAATTGCTTGAATACATCTTCCACTTGGAATATAATATTTTGCTATCGTAACTTTTAATTTTGAATTGTAAGAAAGTGAGCGAGTAGCCTGTACAAGTCCTTTTCCATACGTATTTTCTCCAATCAAAACTCCTCTATCATAATCCTGAATCACTCCAGATACAATCTCAGCAGCAGATGCACTTGTACCACTTGTCAAGACAACCAAAGGAATTTCTGTGTCTGTAGCATCTGAAAGACCGTTATAGGTTTTGTTCCAATCTTTTACTTTTCCTTTCGTACTTACAATTTCTTTTCCTTTTTCTACAAAAATATTAGAAATTTTGACTGCTTCATCTAAAAGTCCACCTGGATTTCCTCTGACATCAAAGATAATTTTCTCAGCTCCTTGTGATTTTAAATCTAATAAGGCATCCCTTACTTCTTTACTAGCATCACGAGTAAAATCAGTCAGTTTTATCATTCCAATAGTTGAGGTTACCATTCCATAATAAGGAACATTATAAGTCTGAATTTTTTCTCTTGTGACTGTAATATCTAATGGTTGTTCTAGTCCATAACGCTTTATAGAAAGTATTACATCTGTTTTTGCCTGTCCTTTCAAAAGCTGGCTAGTTTCATCATACGTTTTTCCATCTAATGAAATTCCATCTATAGCTATAATTTCATCACCCGTTTTTATTCCTGCTTTATCAGCAGCAAACCCCTCTAAAGGCATCATAATAAGTATTCTTCCATCTCTAGTTCCTACAGTTGCACCAATTCCACTATACTCACCAGTAGTCATGGTTCGATAATCTTCAATTTGGTCTTCTGAAATATAATTTGTGTAAGGGTCAAGAGACGCAAGCATGGCATCAATCCCTGTTTTCATAAGTTTTGAAGGCGTTACATCATCTACATACCATGTATTCACTTCCTTAAAAAGAGTGGCAAAAATATCTAGGTTTTTAGCAATCTCAAAGTATTTTTCACTTGGATTATAGAACGCAGAACCTGTCATGAAGACAATTAAAAGTCCTGCAATGCCGTATTTGAATCGTTTTTTTAACTTTGGAAGCTTTAGTTTAGGCAATTTTAATTTCATAGGAAGAATATATAAAGTTTTTTGATGAGTTTCTTTTTTTATTTTTATTCAGATAATTGTATGCTGACTTAATTAATAATAGGCACAAATAAATGACCATTTTTCTATTTGTTTATCTAATATACAGAAAAAAAAGAAATTTCGTTTTACGAAATGACATTGTTTAGTGAAGTTTAACAGAAAAACATATCCTTTTTAGCTAAAATTATTGTTTATTTTTTTATAAAAATTCGTTTTAACTATAAAGGTTATCAAGAAAGGTTATCACGGTTATTTTTGTATAACAGTCTTCCAGATTATTGAATTTGACAAAATACTGTTTGTGATGTTCAGAACGGCAGTCTGAACTACCAACTGTGATAAGTTTTAATAGTCTGTTTAGGACTTAAACCACTAAAGTTTCGTATTTGGTTATTTATTTTTAAACTAGATAAGAAATAAGGAAATTAAAAGAATTTGGATTTGAAACCTTAACAGATAGAAAATCCGTTATATAATTAAATGTTTTTTTAAACTGCCTATTTAATGGTAGTTTTGACGGTATATTATAAAAGAAAACAAACCAAAGTAGTAAATTATAAATAATTAAAGTTAATCAATTTTGTAATGGCTCAAAAAAAGTGTATTTTGATAATTATTTAGTTCAAACCTAACTCAATCTGTAATAAATTCTCATTTTAAAAATAAATCAACTCTAATTTTATGGAAAATTTCAATTTCTTATATCCTTTGGCGTATGGTGGAATTCTGCTCTCAGCAGCAGTTTACTTCTTCCTGAAAGAACGCCAACATGCAGCAGGTTTTGCAAGAAACAGCTTTTTTGTTTCTTCACTCCTTTATATTCTATCATTATTTTTTAATGATGGTGGAGTAATGTACGACCTTTTGGGTGTTCTTGCTCCCGATTTGGCAATTCTTACTATTGTCATTCTGATTTTCAATCGTTTTGCACCTCGTCCTAAAGTTCTTTACTTTACTATTTTTGCAGTTATTGCAGGACTAAAGTTATTCTTTTTTGATGCAGGTAGAGATGCAGTAGTAGATGCTTACGAAAATGGCTTTACTTGTGGAATGGAATCAAATGAAGCTGAAACTATAATTGGAAGTAAAGAAACTACTACTTTGCCTTCAAACCTTAGTGCAAATGGCGAGCTTCTTTTGGATTTGAACATGGCTAATAAAGATGCTATTGTTCCAATTTTGGAAAAATACAGTATGTCTATTCGTAGAGCATTTCCAGATTTACAGCATGATGAATATTCTGAATTAGAAGAATATTATATTTTAGATATTCCTACTTTCCAATTAAAGAATATTGATGTAATTATTGGCGAACTTCAAAACTCAGGTGCAGTAGATTATTTAGAAAACAACGAAATTTTAGAGCTTCCAACTAATCCAACAACTTCTTTTGATGTAGCTCCAAACAAACCTTCTTTTGGAATCAATGACCCTAACTTAAAAGACCTTTGGGGATTTGAGAAAATGGGAGTAGCAGAAATGTATGCTTCTTTGAAAGAACAAAAGCCTAAGAAAAAAGCTAAAATTGTTATTTTAGATACAGGTGTAGAAGCTGACCACGAAGATATTACTTCAAATTATCTTTCTCTTGAAAAGAAAAGTGATTATGACAAACTAGGACACGGAACACATTGTGCAGGAATTGCTGCAGCAGTAACTAACAATGGTAAAGGAATCGCTTCTTTTTCTCCAAATTCTGAATTTGTAACGGTTTCTAGTATTAAAGTATTGAACGATGCTGGTTTTGGTTCTCAAGAAACTGTTTTGGCAGGAATTATCAAAGCAGCAGACGCAGGAGCAGATGTAATTTCGCTTTCTTTGGGAGGTCCTTCAAATGATGCTCATCAAAAAGCATATTCAGAAGCTGTAAAATACGCAAATGCAGCAGGTGCAATTGTAGTAGTAGCAGCAGGAAATTCTAACAAAAATGCAAAAGATTTTTCTCCAGCTAATGCAGATGGTGTAATCACTGTTTCAGCTATTTCTCCTGATTTGAGTATAGCTCCTTTCTCTAACCACGTACAAGATATGAAAATGGGAATTGCAGCCCCTGGAGTTCAGATTTTTTCTACTTATCCTAAAGGAACATACAAATTCTTAAACGGTACTTCAATGGCAACTCCTTATGTAGCTGGTCTTTTGGGCGTAATGAAAGCATTAAACCCAGAACTAGATACAAAAACTGCTTTTGAAATCTTGAAATCAACAGGTAAAGAATTAGAAGCTGGTGAAAAGGCTGGTAACTTTATCCAAGCTGACAAAGCAATTAGTGCAGTTTTAGAACAAGAATAAATTAAACAATAGTTTAGTTTAAAAAAGCAAAACCCTATTCAATCTTTTTGGTTGGATAGGTTTTTTTTGTTTAGGTTTATAAAAACAATCTGATTTATTTTGACAACTGTCCAGTACTCTACTGAACTTGTTTAAGAATGGTGATTTATTTTTTTAAAAAGAGGTCAAAATAGTTATACTTGTAAATCATCACATTTTCAATCTAACTATTTTTCCCTCTATGTACGTAAACTTATCAAAAAAATTTATAACCGAAAATATTTTACCTTATTTACATCAATTTACAAAAGGTCGTCGTATAAAAGTAGCTCTTTGGCGTATTATCCAAGCCATTGTGTATCGCTTAAAATCAGGGAGTCAATGGCGAGAACTTCCTATGAAACAATTTTTCGGAAACTTATCAATTAGCTGGAATACAGTATATTACCATTATAATAAATGGTCAAAATTAGGAAGTTGGAAGAAATTATGGATCAAGTATTTAGAAGATTATCGTGGAGAATTAGATTTTTCTATTTGTCAGCTAGACGGCAGCCACACTTCAGCTAAACGAGGAGGAGAAGGTATTGGATATTCCAAAAGAAAAGCAGGAAAAACAACCAATGCACTTTTTCTAACGGATAAAAATGGTATTCCAGTAGCGATGTCTGTTCCAAGAGCAGGCAATCATCACGATGCTTTTGAACTTGAAAAAAATATGCAATCTATGATAGATGATTTGAATGCTTCTCAAATTAGAGAAGGAGGAATTTTTCTCAATGCTGATGCAGCCTTTGATACACAAGCCTTTCGTTCTTTTTGTAATCATTTAGATATTGTAGATAATATAGATTTTAATAAAAGAAATAAAAAAGACCTTGATAATCAACCATTTAAAGATGAAGAAATGTATGAATTGAGATTCGTTATTGAAAGAACTAATGCGTGGTTAGATGCTTTCAAAGCCTTAATTATGAGGTACGAAACTAAAATTCATACGTGGCAAAGTTTACACTATTTAGCCTTTACTTTAATATTTGCCAGAACTAGAAAAAAACATTCTTAAACAACTTCTACTATAAAATATAGCTCAATGAACTATTTATTTGTATACTTATTTTTGATTAATATTGCTTCAGGTATTATTTTTTGGTGGGACAAGCGTAAAGCAATACAATCTAAAAAGAGAATAAAAGAACGTACTTTACATTTCTATGAACTATTAGGAGGGGCATTTAGTATTTTATTTTTAATGTATCAAATTAGGCATAAAAACCAGAAAAAAGGTTATTTTCTAATTACTTATGGTATTGCTTTAGCATGGATGGGTTTGGTTAGTTTCCTTGTTTTTAAATTTAAACCCTAAGGGGGAATTACGAATTTAATACATTGACAATCAACGCATTAAAAATGTGAAAATAGTAGTTTATACTTCCTGTTTTCTTTCACTTAAAAGAATACTTAAAATTCATATCATCTTTTTCGTATCGTTCTCATAATCAACACACTAATGGCACAAGCAAGTGTAATACAAGCAAGAGCAAACAAAAGTCCTTTATCATCTTGAATACGAATACCTAAAATAAAAATATGAGATGCAATTGCTCCCAACATAATAACAATTGCTCCTACAGCTCCGACACGACGAGTTTTTGGAATCAAAATTAAGATAGCTACAATAAGCTCAAGAAAACCAGACAAATATCTACCTGAAGGTTCTGCATTAAGTTTAGAAAAAATCCAAACAGATTCGGGTGCTGTCCCAAATTTAAAATAAAGTGTTTGAAGAAGAATAACAGCCACTATAATTGATAAAATGCCTTCAATTGTCTTTTGCATGAATTTTTTTGAGTCTGAAATATTTTTTACAGAAAATTATATTTACAATATATGAATTTTTTAAATTATAATTGTTAGCTATATCTTTAGAAAATAGATAAATTAACTAGCCAGTAGCAATTTTGATAATTGAAAAACAGACTAATAAAATAAAATAACTTTTTTTCGTTAAATTAGAGAACTCCAATTATCCACTTTTACTATTTAAACTTTATGAAAACTACTATTTTATCTATTTCATTATTTATTCTATTTTCCTTCTTTAGTTTTTCTTCTGCTCAAATGGCACATATAGAACTAGCAGAACTAATTGAAAAACAACAAGTCAAAATAAATGCACGAGGACTGGGAGGTTATTTTGGTGAAAGTCTTTTGCTAAATATTTATAATACATACTCAAAACCTCTTTTAGTAAAGATTTCAGCAGGAACAATATTTCGAAGTGAAGATGAAGGCATTCAAGACCTAATGATTTTGGAAAATTATCAATTTGCCATTCAAAAAGGAGCTACCAAACTTCAACCAGTCATGACAGCCTGTATTCAGGCAAGCAACGGCTCACCTTACAAAAATTCTCTTTATCAGTTTGATAGATTAGATAATGAAGGACTTTCAAAAGTAGCTCAAACGATTGCAAAGCATGACTATCAAAAAGAATATCTTGCTCAATCTAGTGTTTGGTGTGTTTCTAATAATAAAGAAACATCTTATCTTTCTCATCCAAAAAAAGAAGTTTTTGAAAATTTAGCAAAGGCAGTTTGTGAAGCTAAAGGAGAAGATTTTGATAAAATGAAATTCACAGCACAAGAAAAATACATTCCTACTTATACATTTAATGGTTATTTACAGACTTTTTTGGAACAAGACCAAAAAGTAAATATTGAAGTGTATGATGCGCAAGGAAAGTTTTTTAAAACCATTGTAAAAAACTTTCCAGCAAAAGCAGGTTTTTTTTATCGTTCTTTTATGTTTACACAACAAATTGGAGAAGATGCAACTTTCAAAATAAAATTAATTAATCCAGCAAAAGAAAATGAAGAGAGAACGTTGGCAGAGCAAGAAGTAAATAAAAATAGCATTGCTCACAATGAAGATATGAAACTTATCGAAACTGAAAATAAATTTGTTTTTGTTTTGGATGAACCTACAAAATTGAATCTAGCCTTATACGATGACCAAGACCATCTTTTTAAATCCTATTTTACAGATAAAGAATACAATAAAAGCTCACAGACAGTCATAAATATTCGTCATAATGTTTTCATTCCCAAAAGTGGAACATATTTTTTGATAGCTAAAGACACAAATGGAAAAGAAGTAGGAAGGGAGCGAGTTTATACAGATGGGCATAAGATAGAACGCAAAGAAATGATTGTTCAAAGACATAACTTTGAAGTAAACCTTGTCGATCCTGTGTCAGGAGTAAATCTTGATGTTTATGACCAATATGGAAATAAAGTAGCCAATATTTTAGAAAATAGTGGATTGCATCACGGTT
This sequence comes from Bernardetia sp. Wsw4-3y2, assembly GCF_037126295.1. NCBI lineage: Bacteria > Pseudomonadati > Bacteroidota > Cytophagia > Cytophagales > Bernardetiaceae > Bernardetia > Bernardetia sp. Wsw4-3y2. Next base: position 213,274 of record NZ_CP147017.1, read on the forward strand.
ATAGAACTATTCCAACCGTTTTTAAACATTATTTGGGAAGAGGACAAACATTTTATTTTAGAATGACTGACAGAAATGGCATTTTAATAAAAGAAGAAATTGTAGAAGGGAAATAACTAGATAATAAGTAGTTATACGTATGTTTTGTTAAACACAGAGTTACAGAGAACGCAGAGAATGAAAATACGTTTTTGAAATACTATTTTTAGATATAGAAGTTGTTTAAGAATGACTATTTTTTCAAGCTATTGTCAGAGTTATTTGGATTTAGGAGATAACTCTGACAAAATTTTGATAAGTCAGTTTTGTTTTAACTAATTACTTTAAACTGTTTTCCAGGTAAAGCCTTTATGATTCCTTTCATTTCCATCATCAATAATTGTCCTGCAAGCTGACCAAGGGGAATTTGAGTTTTGATAGAAAGATTATCTATTGCCATTGTTCCTCCTACATCTTCTAATTTATTGATAATAATTTGCTCTTCCATGGTTAGTTGACCATTTGATTTTTTGATAGGAGGAATATTTTGTTCGTCCAAATCCCATTTCAAAATATATTCAATGTCTTCTATTGCTGTATAAATATGAGCATGATGATTGCGAATAAGACGATTACAACCTGCCGAACTTGCAGAATCCAAGTTACCTGGTACTGCAAAAACTTCACAATTATAGGCATTTGCAATATGAGCTGTAATAAGTGCGCCTCCCTTTGCAGCAGCTTCTACTACAATCAAAACATCAGAAAGACCTGCAATTACTCGGTTGCGTTGTGGAAAACGAGAAGGATCAGGCATTGTGCCAAAACAACCTTCAGTCAAAAGTCCTCCTTGATCAATCATTTCAAAAGCGGTATTTTTATGTGCTGGAGGATATATTTGATCAAGACCATTTGCCATCACACCAATTGTATCTAATCCACTTTCTAGACTTGCTCGGTGTGAAAAAATATCTATTCCATAAGCTAACCCACTTACTATTAAAGGATTATATTTCGTTAAATCTCTAACTATCTTCTGTGTCATTTCTTTGCCATACTCAGTGGCTTTGCGTGTTCCCACTATTCCAACTGTTTTTTGGGCATTCAAATCTGCATTGCCTTTGTAGTATAAAATATAAGGAGAATCTTCGTGTCTTAAAAGGCGTTGAGGATAACCTTTGTCTGTATAAATCAGAATTTTGACATCTTGTTTTTCAGCAATAGCCAACTGCTTTTCAGCTTTATGTAATACTTCTGTTTTATTTTGCTTTAGTGAAGCAATAAGTTTTTGTCCTACATTAGGAATTTTTAGTAGTTTGGATGGAGAAGCATTAAAAACCTCCTGAGCAGAGCCACAATAACTAATCAAAAGTTTGGCAGTCTTTGCACCCACATGAGGCAAGAGCGATAAAGCCACTTGAAACTGACGACTATCAGACATAAATTAAAACAAAACAAGTGAAAATGTAAAAATAAAATGCAAAATACTAAAAATTTTAGCTAAAAACCTTATCTTATTTTCCTTTTTATGTATTTTTGAAATAATTTCTATAAACACTGCGTAAAAATAAAAGTTAGGTAAGTATTTAGTCTTCTAAAGAAAATAAGTAATTGAGCTAAATTATTTACAGTTTATTTATTAAAGGTTATCACGGTTAATTTAGTAATGTTCATTTTTCCGTAGCGACAGGTTTGCAAACCCTATCGATTAGGCACAAGTCTAAATTGCTATTTTTTTCTTATATTCTATAGAAGTTACGCATCCTAATACTACATAAAGAATATAAAATGAATAAATTTACACTTTGAAAAATTCACGCATTAATAAACAGGGTTAAAACCCTGTTTTATAGATAGCTAAAAATGTAAATTTATTTTTTTAGTCTTTCTAAGGTTTGTTTTGATAGTTTGATATGTAATTTTGTTTTTAAATTTATACCAATTTTTATATATTTTATTTATTACATATTCTTCTAGTGTAACAAATGCCCAATAGACTGAAAAAATATGATTTTGTACAGCTTTTCTTGTTCGCACCAAGAAGTTTTCAGCATTACAAAGCTGCTTTCTAGCTCTATGAAATTCTTCAATGTGCCAATGTAGTTGGTGTGATTTTTCAAAATCTTCTTTTGTAGCTTTTTGAGGTTTTTCTTGTTCTTTTAGGTTGTAATATTTTTAATAGACATAATGACGAACTTTACCTGCCTGTTCTTTTCTGAACAAAGTTACAAAATCAAAATTCTTTAAGTGAGTAAGTACTCCATTTTCATCAATTTCTATATCAGCTACCTTTTGACACACTCCTTTTTGAGTAGAAACAGTACGAGTTTTTTCGACGCCAAAAAAAGCATCCATTTTATGAGAACGAATAAAACGCAAGTTTTCCTTTGAAGAATACCAACTATCACCTGTTATAAGTGCAGGAGCTAAACCCAATCCAATACTTCTCTAAGCATTTTAAGAAAAAGTTCATTTTTTGTAACCCTGAAGTTGGCTCATATACTCTATAATTAACAGGAAGACGAACCCCATTTATATCAGTATAAAATAAGGTAACTAAACAGATACCTTTTACAACACCATGATGTTTGCCTGAATACTGACGAGCTATAAAAGGATTTAATTTGGCATCACTATAGGGTTTATCCCAAACACTAGCATCAATACTTAAAGTGCCTCCTGCTAGTACAATCAGTAAACAAACATGTTCAAACAAATCCTGTGGGGTATAATCTTCACGGACTAAAAAATTGCGAACACTATCATGGCTCATTTTTTTCATTCCAAAAGCTAGTTGAGTACATCCTTTATTTCTAGGATTTACTAATAAATAATTACTATAAAGAGATAAATTACAAAATGCAGTTGATTTTCGTATCAACACTCTCATCAAAAGTAAAATTTAAGTAATAAAAAAACATACTAAAAAAACACAACCTAAGAGCCTGTTCGAGTTTTTATTTTTTCTTTCTTCTAGCCCCTTTATTTATGAGGTTTAAAATCATAGCTAAATACACAAATGCTTTAGCAGAATCTACAGTTTTCTCATAATCTACTTTTAGTCTTCTGTTTTGATTAAGCCAAGCAAAAGTTCTTTCTACTACCCACCTTTTGGGTTGAGGTACAAATGCTTTATCCTCTTTTTTTTCTCTTCTTGGACTATTGACAATCTCAATTTGTACTCCTGTTTGACTAAATATTTCAGCAGCCAAACTAGCACTTCTATAGCCTGCATCAGCAAGAATTTTAAAGAATTTTCTTCCTCTAAATTGAGCTAAATAAGCTAGATAAGCAAGTTGATTCACGTCAGCTTCATTGGCTGGACTAATCTCTAATTCTAGTAAATTTCCTTGCGTATCTACCAGTATATGCCGTTTACGTCCTTTTTTGAGCTTGTAACCATCTACACCTATAGCTTCCCCTCCATATACACTTTGTACACTTTGAGAGTCTATAGAACCCAAAGAGGGTTTAGCATTTCTACCTTGAGCCAACCGTTCTCTTGTGACCAACTTGTCCAAAAGTTTTTTGTACCAACCCATCTTCTGCCATTTGCTAAAGTAGTCATACAAACTACTCCAAGGAATACCATAACTACTGGGAAGTAAACGCCAACTACTGCCAGAACGAGTGATGTAAAATAGTCCTGAAAAGATATTATACAAACTGTGTTTGCGTTTTCTTTCCAAGTACGAAAAAGGTATAAATTTTTTCATATATTGCCAAAGAGCATCAGATAAATATTCATTAGTAAACATAGTCATTGATATTTTAATTAGTAACTGAAAATCAATAACTTAACTAATAAAAAAATCTGATGTTCTTTTTTATGTATCTAAACTCGAACAGGCTCTAAAGTTAAAAAAAAATTACGTAAGTTTAAGGTGCGTAACTTCTAAAATCAGGGTTTTCTTATAAAAACTATTCAGTTCTGTTTTATATCTTAAACCTCTATGGTCAAGTTTTGGTTGTTGGTGTCGCTGTCGCTAAAACACCAACAAGGGCATTTTTCTTTTTTTATAAGAAAACCCTACTTCTAAAATAGAAGTTGAATTTCTGTATTTTCCAATTCCCATGTCATATGTTCTAAGTCCTAATTTCCCATCATTTCAGCTATTTCTTCTCCAAGTTTGCTTCCCAAAGCGACTCCCATTCCACCCAAACGAACTCCTAAAACGACATTTTTAGAGTAATTTTGAAGGAGTGGGATTTTTGTTTTTGAACTTTCTGTAAAAGCCATAATTCCTGCCCAAGTGGTATCTATTTCAAATTTGTGTTTTGGAATAATAATCTCACTTAGTTTTGATTTTAAATCTTCAAGAATTAGTTCTGTAGTTTCCAATTTTGTGGTTGTTTCGCCTTCAAAATCCATATTTCTTCCTCCTCCTAAAATAATTCTTCTACCAAAATTTCGGAAATAATAAAAACCTTCATCTAAGTGAAAAGTACCTTTAAAACGTAAATATTTTAAGGGTTTGGTTACCAAAACTTGTCCTCGTCCTGCTTGCAAATCCAAATCTGGAATGAGTTTTTTAGAAAAAGCATTTGTGCAAATGGCTACTTTTGAGGCAGTAAGTTCGATGTCTGGAAAATTTGCATCTTCATTTTGTAAAGGATTTTTGATTTTTACAGATACATTGTTTTTTCCTGCTTTTCCTTCTATTTGTACATCTTCAAAATCTGTTACTTCACAGCCTGTAAAAACAGTAACGCCTCTCTTTTGGACATAATTTAAAAGCGACTTCATCATTTTGCCTGTATGAATCTGTCCCTCAAAGCGATTATAGACAATCCTTCTGACGTGGCGAGCATTAAAGCCAAAGCCTTCTATTAAGCCGTCTTTGGTCTTGAATACATTTTGTCCGTTAAAAATGGGTTGTAAAAGGTGGTTTACTTTATCTAATTCATTAATGTAGGGAATTTGTTTATCCAAAATAAGCTCGTATCCTCCATAATTTTTATAGCCTATTTTTTTATCTCCCAAACGATTACGTAGCTTTTCAAGTCCTTGCAAACGGTTTGTTACAAGGTCTGTAAGCTCAGTTTCGCTCATTGTTTCTAGGTCGGAAGCAATTTCTGAAAGACTTCCAAAACAAGCAAAACCTGCATTTTTGGTGCTTGCTCCAGTAGGCAAAAAACCTCTTTCCAAAACAGCAATTTTAGCCTTTGGATTTTTTTCGATGAGACTAGCAGCCGTCGAAAGTCCTGTGATGCCAGCACCGACAATAATATAGTCGTACTTTTTAAATGATTTATTTTCCCAAAAACTCCACATGTCAGTTATCAGTTATCAGTAAACAGTTACCAGTAAAATACTAATTTACTGTAACTGTATTTTTATTTTTTAGAAAATTAGCTTTGCTGCTTTTTTAGGTCGTAATTTTTAATTCGTAATTGATTTTTGACGAACTACCTCGTATAAAGCTACACCTGTTGCTACCGAAACATTGAGCGAACCTACTTTTCCCACCATAGGAAGACTAGCTCTTTCATCTACTACTTCTAGCACTTCTTCCGAAATTCCTACTTCTTCTGAACCCATCACAATGGCTAAAGGCATATCTAATTCCAAATCATAAATCTGTTTGTCTGTTTTTTCAGTACAGGCAACTACTTTCAAACCTGATTCTTTCAAAAAATTAACTGCGCCTACCAAACTTCTATATCTACAAATTGGCATGTGCATAAGTGCGCCTGCTGAAGTTTTGACTGCATCTGCACCCATTTGAGCTGTTAAGCGTGTCGGAACTACAATTCCATCTACACCTGTACATTCTGCCGAACGAACAATTGCACCAAAATTTCTAACATCTGTTATTCTATCCAAAATCAAAATCAATGGATTTTTGCCAGCTTCAAAAGCTCCTGCAACGATATTTTCTAAGGGAACAAAATCAATTTCAGAAACAAAAGCAACTACACCTTGATGCGCTTTTCGTGTAACTCTATTTAACTTTTCAACAGGAACTCGCTGAACATAAATGCTTTGCTTTCTTACAAGCTGCATAAGTTCTGTCATTTCTTCACTTTTAAAATCTTTTTCTACTAAAATTTTATCGATAGTTTTATCACTTCTGAGTGCCTCCAAAACAGGATGCCAGCCAAAAATAAAATTAGAAGTAGTTTGTCTTTGATTTCTATTCTGTCTTGAATGAGTATAGTCTTTTTTTTCTTTAAAATTACTTTTCGAATCTTTATAATCGTCGTTTCTGTTGTTATCGTCGCTTGGAGTTTGCATAGTTTTACTTTTTGGGAATTGCTTTTGGTCTAAATGGAATGCAAAAAAACGAATAAAAGCAAAGATTACCTAATTTGAGGATTATATTCTAATTTATTCTAGCAAAGACTTACAAAATTAACGTATTTTCAAAATCAACCATTCCAAAAAAATACCTATTTTTGTGTTTATATATAGACATTTGATTTTAACACAATAAACATATAATTAAAATGGCTCAAGATTCTTCTATTTCAACAGACTTAAAACGTGTTGCTTTGCACGATGTGCATACAGCTTTAGGTGCAAAACTGATTCCTTTTGCTGGTTATGAAATGCCTGTTTGGTATGCTTCTCAAACTACTGAACACCATGCTGTTCGTGAAAAAGTAGGTATGTTTGATGTTTCGCATATGGGCGAGTTTTCTGTAAAAGGTGAAGAAGCTGAGGCTTTTTTACAATATGTAACTTCAAATGATGTGGCTACACTTTATGATGGAAGAGTTCAGTATTCTTGTTTTCCGAATGATAAAGGTGGAATTGTAGATGATTTATTAGTTTATAAGATGGCAGAAAATGATTATTTTTTGGTTGTCAATGCATCTAATATCGAAAAAGATTGGAACTGGCTTATGAAACACAAGCCTGAAAGTGTAGAAATGACAAATATTTCAGATAACATTAGTCTTTTTGCTGTTCAGGGTGCAGTGGCTATTGATGCGCTTCAACCTCTTACAAAAGCTAACTTAAAAGAAATTCCGTATTATCATTTTGTAAAAGATACTTTTGCAGGTGTGCCAAATGTAATTATTTCAAATACAGGTTATACAGGTGCAGGAGGTTTCGAAATTTATGTTAGCAATGAAAATGCTGTTGCCGTTTGGAATGCTATTTTGGAAAGTGGAGCAGCACACGGAATTATTCCTGTTGGATTGGCAGCAAGAGATACACTTCGTTTGGAAATGGGCTTTTGTTTGTATGGAAACGATATAAATGATACTACTTCGCCTTTAGAAGCTGGACTTGGTTGGATAACCAAATTCAATAAAAAGTTTATCAACAGTGAAGCCTTAGAGCTTCAAAAGAAAGAAGGAGTTACTAAAAAACTGGTAGGTTTTGAAGTTTTGGATAAAGGAATTGCAAGACAACATCATAAAATTTTTAATACAGAAGAAGGAGGAAATCAGATTGGAGAAGTTACTTCTGGAACAAAATCACCTTCACTGGGTAAGTCTATCGGAATGGCATATCTCCAAAAAGATTTTACAAAAGCAGGAAGTGAAATTTTTGTAGAAGTAAGAGAAGGAAAAAGAATGAAAGCTGAGGTAAAAAAGTTTCCTTTTTTACAGAAGTAAACGATTATTTTGTAGCTGAGTAAGATGGCTTTATCGAAAAATATGTTTTTTACTATACTATAATCCGACTTATAGGGTTATTGGTATAAATTCTGACTATTTTAGTTTAGAGTAAGAATACTTATTCTTCAAAAAATGCTATCTTATTCAATACTATTTATTTGAAACTATCTTGAATTTAATAAATCAATTAGTTTCTCAATTCTACCAAACGGCTATGCGAAAAAAATATATATATTCTTCTTTTAATCCTCTTGTACATAGTATAGGCTGTTTTCTGATTTTGCTATTTTGTGCTTTCCATACACACGCTGATAGTTATGCACAAGAAGTGAGTATTCAGGCACAAGCCACTTCTCCACAGACAGTTATTTTGCGATGGCAATTAAAATCGGCTGCTGAAACAGTTCCTGTTTCTTATTTTGAAGTAGAAAGAAGTATTGATGGACGTAATTTTACAACTATCGAAACTATTCAGAGCAACGATATAGAATATTATTCTTTTGTAGATAAAAAAGCATTTGCTTCTCGTCTGCATTATCGCTTAAAAATTCTTAATACGGCTGGCAAAACTACTTATTCTGATATTATGCCTGTTGATGTAATTCTTACACTGGCTTCTAATCAATTTGTGCCTTCTACAGTAGAAACTTCATATATCAAAATTCATTTGCCAAGTACAGATTTGCATGCAACAGTTCAGATTTACGATGCTGATGGAGTTCTATATTTTTCGGTAGAAGCTGATAAATCACCTCTGATTATTGATATCAATGGTTGGCAGAATGGAGAATATTTTGTTCATTTTCGTTCAGCACAACGTACAGAAGTTAATAAAATGCTTGTAGAAAGATAAAACTAAATAATTTTAAATAATTCTTGTAGATACGCTAGTCTTTTTGTACTTTTGCCCTTCATTATTTTAAAATATTTGTAAAGCGATTTAGGAATAATGCTTATAGCATAAAAATATAATTTTTGAAATTTGTCAAAATTTATAATTAGCTCTACTGATTTTAAATTCTGATTCTAATTTCTAATATTCTTAAATTATTTAAATCTATACCATTATGAAACGTACTTTTCAACCTTCGCAACGTAAGCGTAAAAACAAACATGGTTTTCGTTCACGTACAGAAACTCCAGGAGGACGTAATGTAATTCGTGCTAGACGTGCAAAAGGACGTCATAAACTTACTGTTTCTGACGAACGTACACACAAATAAGAATTACTCTAACTACTCTAGTGTTTCTACTACTTTGATAAACTAAAGTTAAACCAAAGTGAAGATAAATTAGGACTTGTTAATACTATAAATTTTATAATTTATCTTATTTGCAAGTCTTTTTTTTGTATTTCTATTTGCTTTTTTATATCCTAACTATCTTTAAGACCCTACTAATAGACATTTTTTGGGTACTACAAAAATAAAAACAGGGTTAAAACCCTGTCCAATTTATAATTCCGACTCTTTTTTTTAATTAACAGGGTTTTAATCCTGTTTATGCTTAGGATTTGGAGAAAATAATGCAATTCATTACAAACATTCCATTTCTAAAACCCAGTCTACCAAGTTTTCATAAATTCCTTGTACTGCAAAAACACCATTTCTACGTAGGCGAAGCTGTGGTGAGAGGTTAGGTTGAAGGTTTACTAGAAAAACACAAGGCGAAATACGATGCTTTTGTCGATATTCTTTTAGTAATTTAAAAGGAAAAGGAGGTTGTTTTTCTGTCCATTTACTCAAAAGAATAATTCTTGAATAGGCTTCTTTATCTTGAATAAGTCGACGAAGAGCCACCGACAGGTTTCCTTTTTCAGAAGTAGCATAATTCATCATAGCATCTTGCAAACGGTGTTGAAATGCTGCTGTATCTTTCTGATTTTGAGTGTAATAAGTGTTTAAAGCATCTTCACTCAATATTTTTAGATGAATCAAATCGGACGAGCTAACCGAATTTCTACTAGAATTTTGAAAAATAAAAGCACTCAGCCAACTTGCTTTTTCTAATGATTGGGCTTCTGTTGTCAGAGCTTCGTCCAAAATTATCAGTGTCTTTGAAAACCTTTTATTATCCTTCTTATTATTGAGCCTTGAAATATTTTGAATAGTATGAGGCAAAATTTCTTTTAATAATCCTTTCTGAATATCATTTGCTTTTGTAAGGTCTGGATAAAGCGTTAAGAAATCCTCTTCAAAAGGTTTGCGTTCGAAAATACGTTCTACTTTTCCTCTAATTTCTTTAAAAAAAGGAATCATTTCTCGTTCTTCTTGTGCTGTTTGTTGGTAAATAGAAGCAAGTTGTTTTCGTGCCTTTGAAAGTGTATTTTCTATATCTTCTTTTGTTACCTGAATGATATTTTGAATAGTTTTTCGTGCATCTTCTAACTGATTTCTCAATTCATTTCTTAGCACAGATAATTCTTCTTTTTGGTTTGCTTTCGTTTTATCCCAATAGGTTTGACGCACTTTATTCTCATAAATTGATTGAAAATCTTCTAAGCTAACTCCTTTTTTCACCTTTTGCTTCTGTTTTTTACTCAAATTCTTTTCGATTACTTCCCCCAATAAATTAGAAGAGTTATCATTTTCTGAATCTGAGTTATTTTCTAAATGTTCTTTTTGTTGCTTTTGAGCCTGATTTAGTTGTTTTGTCAAATGCTCGCTTACTCCTTTAGCTACTTCAAACATTTCCTGTAAAGCTGCCTGCATAGGTGGACGTGCTTGTTCCAAATAAAGCTCTTGAATATCTTTAAAGGCTGCAATTCTGCCACGAATTCTGTGCAAAATTGTATCTTCTAATTCTTCTAAATGAATAGCAATTTCTTTCAAAACATCTTGTATTTCTTCTGGGGAATAAAAATAAAGGCGTTTGATTTGTTCTATCTTTTCAGAATAAAAAACGTCTGCTAGTTCTCCAAAAAAGCCTACTTTACGACGTAAATTTTTGAGTGCTTGTCGTTCAATTTTTCTCCATCCTTCTTGCTGAACCAAAGAGGGAGGAAGTTCACTCAAATAATTTTCTTCAAAAGTAGAAAGTAAATTTTCAATCTGTATGCTTCTTTGCATAATTTGCGCCATCTGTTTAGGTGCTTGTTGCAAATCAGGTTTATTGATTTGAGTAAAAAATAGGCGTTGTTGTTCGTCTAACTCATGAAAAATAAGCATTAGGCGATGATAGCCACCAAAAAAAAGCTCACCTTCCCACTTTTTGAAAATGCGTTTTGAAGCTACTTGCAAACGATGAAGTTCTTCTTCTTGTTCGGCAACAATACTTTCTACAAATTCTTGTGTATGCAAAATTCTGTGTACTCGTTTTACATATGCTTTATGAATTTGATTATAACTTTCAAGAATCTGAAATGGCGAAAGTTTGTTAGCTAATTCTATGTTTTCACTTTCTTCTTGTGTAGTTTGGTTTAATTTATTTTGTAGCTTTTCTAAAGCTACTTTTACAGTTTTAGGCGAATTTTTAAAAATTAGAGGCAATTCTTCTAAAATTTCTTGGCTAGAAAGTCTATCATTCACAACAAAATCTTTCCAAAGCTGACTTTGTTTATTTCGTTTTTCTTGATATGAACCTTTTTCTAAATGTGCTTTTGTAAGTTCTTGTTTCCATTTTTTTACAGGAATTTTTGCTTTAAAATTTTTCTTCAAAAAAGCTGCATTAATTTCCTGATGTAATCTAGGGCGACAGATATTCAGACAGTCAGCCAAAAGCATTTTCTTATGTGGAAAGTCTTTAAAAAAAATAGTAAAGTCTTTTTTTGGTTTATTTTCTAGACAAAAACGAATCGATTTTTTGAGAGCGTTTGGAAATGGTTTTTCAAAAGATTCTGTATAAAACTCAAAGAAAAAAGTTACATCTTGAAGAGTCTGTAAAACTTCTATAAAAAAATCTTTTTGTCCTTCTTCATTTTTCTGAAAATAAGCTATCATTGCCATTATTCTTAAGACTACTTCATCAAAACCATTCAGTTTTGCATATAACAAAACATCTCGCATAGAATAAGGCGAAATATAAGAAGAAAAGTAAACCCATTTTTCTCTACCGAAGTTAGTTTTTTTGTTTTTATATTCGTTCAGAAGATTGCTCGTAATACGGTTTTGAGTTTCATTTTGTCCATAATGAAGCGTTAGAATATCTTGAAAAAAACGTTTTTGATAAGGCGAAAATGAAGAAATAATAGATTCTATAATTTTTGAAGAATAAGTAGAAGAAATATTTTTTTTGCATTTTCAAAAGTACAATTATTTTTATTAAACTGGAATATTTTATACAAGTAAACAAGGTTTTCTTATAAAAACTATTAGGTCTTTTATTATGCTTTAAACCTTTGTTCTCAAGTTATGGTTGTTGGTGTCGCTAAAACACCAACCACAGCATTTTCTGCAAAAAAACAAAACCCACGATTTTAATTGTGGGAAAATATTTTTTGCTCTTCCAACTTTTTAGCGAAACATTGTGTGTTCAGTTTAGCTTCGCTGAGAACAGTGTACCCCTCAGCGAAGCTAAAACAAACGCACACCCTTTTATAATTTCGCTAAATTGTCGTAAGAGCCAAAAAATTTATAGTACACTGTATTTAAGAATAGAGAAATAACTTTTGTTTTTTCATAATATAGAGCTTATAAATAACACTTTGTAAAAAGAAGTATTTTTTACCTTTGTGAATGTCTTACTAACTACCTAAAACTATTTCTCAAATTCTTTTATCAAGTAAATTCTGTAATAATAGTTGTGTAGTTTTAGATTTTGATTTGATAAAACTCTTTTTTTATCTAATTTTAAAAAATTAACACCAAACACAATACACTAAAGCATTCTTTACCTTTCCTATTACACAATTAGCATTTATTATTTTACTGTATTCTTACTAGTAGCTGATAACTGTTTACTGATAACTGATATATGCAAAACGAAAACATAAAAAAACTAGACCGTATTCTAGTGGCTAATCGTGGAGAAATTGCGATTCGTATTCTTCGTGCAGCTTCTGAACTAAATATCCGAACAGTAGCAATTTATACCTATGAAGATAGATATTCTTTACACCGTTATAAAGCTGACGAAGCCTACCAAATTGGAGCAGAAGACGATCCTTTGAAACCCTATTTGGACATTGAAGAAATTATTGCACTTGCAAAAGCAAAAAAAATTGATGCCATTCACCCCGGATATGGCTTTTTATCTGAAAATGTAAATTTTGCACAGCGTTGTCGTGAAGAAGGGATTATTTTTGTAGGTCCTTTGCCAGAAGTTATGAATCAATTAGGCGATAAAGTAGCTGCAAAAGTAATTGCTCGTCGTGCGCTAGTTCCTGTAATTGAAGATAGCAAAGACCCTTTGAGTTCTGCCGAAGTAGCCGTTAAAGAAGCTACTAGAATTGGTTATCCTGTAATTATAAAAGCTGCTGGTGGTGGTGGTGGACGTGGAATGCGTGTTTGTCATGATGAACCTACTTTGGTAAAATCATTTAAAGAAGCAAAGAGTGAAGCAAAAAAAGCCTTTAATGATGATAGAATTTTCTTAGAAAAATATATCGATAACCCAAAGCACATCGAAGTACAGATAATGGCTGATAATTATGGAAGAACAGTTCATTTGTTTGAGCGTGATTGTTCTGTACAACGTCGTTTTCAAAAGGTAGTAGAAATTGCACCCAGTCCGACACTTTCTCAGCCTACAAAATATGCGCTTTATGATTATGCTTTATCAATTGCAAAAGAAGTAAAGTATAATAACGTTGGAACGGTTGAGTTTTTAGTAGATGCTGACGAAAATATCTATTTTATTGAGGTAAATCCAAGAGTTCAGGTAGAGCATACTATTACTGAAGAAGTTACAGGAATTGATATTGTTCGCACTCAAATTCTGATTGCTCAAGGTTATCCACTGACAGATAAGCGAATTTATATTCATAGTCAAGCCGATGTTCCTTGTAATGGTTTTGCTATTCAATGTCGTATCACAACCGAAGACCCAGCTAATAATTTCAAACCTGATTTTGGGTTAATTGTCGCTTACCGTTCTGCTGACGGTTATGGAATTCGTTTGGATGCAGGAAACTGTTATACAGGCGCACGAATTTCTCCATTTTTTGATCCAATGCTCATCAAAGTTTCTGCAAAAGGGCGAACTCTTTGGGGAGCTGCCGTTCGTTTGCATCGTGCTTTGAGAGAATTCAGAATTAGAGGTGTAAAGACAAATATTGATTTTCTTTTAAATGTAATTTCTCATCCAGAATTTCAAAAAGGAGAAGCCACAGTTAAGTTTATTGATAACTATCCAGAGCTTTTCGAAATGCCTCGTCGTTTTGATAGAGGAACAAAAATGCTCCGTTACATTGCCGAAACTACTGTAAATGGAAATGAGAGTGTAAAAAAATTAGACCCAACAAAAACATTCAGAACGCCAAAAATTCCAGATTTTGATAAAAAATATCAAGATAAATTTCCTAAAGGAACAAAAGATAAATTAAATAAATTAGGACGAGAAGAGTTTTGCAAATGGCTCAAAAAAGACAAAGCCATTCATTATACAGATACAACTTTAAGAGATGCTCATCAATCTCTTTTGGCTACTCGTGTTCGTCCCTACGATATGCTTGCTGTTACAGAAAGTTTTGCTAAAAACCATCCAGAAGTATTTTCTTTGGAAATGTGGGGAGGAGCTACTTTTGATGTTTCGATGCGTTTCTTGCACGAAGACCCTTGGGAAAGACTAAAAAACATCCGTAAAGCTGCACCAAATATTCTTTTACAGATGTTACTTCGTGGCTCAAATGCTGTGGGTTACAAAGCCTATCCTGATAATTTGGTCATAAAGTTTATTGAAGAAGCATCTGAAAATGGTATTGATATTTTCCGTGTTTTTGATTCCTTAAACTGGGTTGAAGCGATGAAAGTAAGTATCAAAACTATTCGAAAACACACTAATTCACTAGCAGAGGCTTGTATTTGTTATACTGGCGATATTATTACCAATCCACAAGGAAAGTATAATTTGCAGTATTATTTAGATTTGGCTAAAAAACTAGAAGATGAAGGAGCGCATATTTTGGCAATTAAAGATATGGCAGGACTTCTACGTCCGTATGCAGCCGAATTACTAATTTCCAAACTCAAAGAAACGGTTCATTTGCCTATCCATTTGCATACACATGATACTTCTTCTATTCAGTCTGCAACCTATTTGAAGGCGATTGAAGCAGGAGTTGATGTGGTCGATGTTGCTTTGGCTTCTATGTCTGGCTTAACTTCTCAGCCTTCTTTCAACTCTGTCGTGGCAGCTATGGAAGGACACGAGCGTGAGCAAAAAATATATTTACCAAAACTCAATTCTTTTTCAAACTATTGGGAAGATGTAAGAGAATATTACTATCCTTTTGAGTCAGATTTGAAGGCAGGAACAGCAGAGGTTTATGAACACGAAATACCAGGAGGACAATATTCTAATCTACGTCCACAAGCAGAATCGTTAGGTTTGGGAGACAAATTCCAAGAAATAAAGAAAAATTATGCTATTGCAAATGAGCTTTTTGGAGATTTAATTAAAGTAACTCCTAGTTCGAAAGTGGTTGGTGATTTTGCTTTGTTTATGACAGCAAATGGCTATACAAAAGCTGATATTTTGGAAAAAGGCGAAACAATGTCTTTTCCAGAATCGATAAAAGAAATGATGCGTGGAGATTTGGGGCAGCCACAAGGAGGTTTTCCAAAGAAAGTTCAGAAGATTATTCTCAAAAAAGAAAAACCTTTTACAGAACGTCCGAATGCTCATTTAGAGCCAATTGATTGGGAAAAGGAATGGAAATCATTTAAGAAAGAATTCAAAAATGCAAATGAGTTAGATTTGCTTTCTTATTTATTATATCCAAAAGTATTTACAGATTTTTATAACACAACTCAAGAATTTGGCGATGTTTCAATTCTGCCTACCAAAATTTTCTTTTATGGAATTCAGCCTAACGAAGAAATTATGGTCGATATTGCTGAAGGAAAAACACTAATTATCAAACTGCGTTCTATCAGTCAGCCTGACGAAGATGGAATGAAAACAGTTACTTTTGATATGAACGGACAAATTCGTCGTGTCAGAGTTTTGGATAAGAGTTTGAAAATAACAAAAATTTCTAATCAAAAAGCAAATGCAACCGAAGATGGAGAAGTGGGTTCGCCATTGCAAGGAAAAATAGCTGAAGTTTTGGTAAAAGAAGGCGACACTGTAAAAGCTGGAGATTCTCTTTTTGTGATTGAAGCCATGAAAATGGAAACTACTGTCAGTACACCAAAAGCAGGAAAAGTCAAAAAGATTGTTTTAGCTGGTGGCTCAATGGTAGAACAAGAGGATTTAGTGATTTTGGTGGAGTAAGGTTCTGGTGTAGACACCATAGCCGTCAAGCTATTGTTTATTCTACCATTATCAACGTCTTGTTATCTTCGATAACTGACGATTGCTAAGGTAAAATAAACAAAATCAGCACTTTTCTCCCTTAGCAATCGTATATTTTCGAAGAACTTTTAAGTCGGCGAAGCCAAAATGGACGTTAAAATAGAGTACAGTTTTCTTAACTTGACGGACATGACATGGTGTAGACACCAACTACAGCAAGCAAGATTATTTCACAATTATTTAAACCCTAGTTTTTCTATTTTTAGAGAATCTAGGGTTTATTTAAGTAATTATATGCTACAATCTTGTTAAGATGGATTTTTTATTTCAAAAAACATAATTTTATATTTCTGAGGCGTTTTATAGTTTCCCTAAGTATTTTTCAAAAACAGGAACTTCGTCGCTATTTATCTAATTGTGATAAGCAACTACTTATCAGTTTAATCTATAAAATCTGTGTTCCATTGCATTTTTAGTTTTAAAATTCCATTTTTTCTTCAATTTGATTCATAAATTCTACTTTTTCATCGACATGAAAAGCCAAAACTTCAAATTCTTTATTTATTCCATAGATACCATTTAGTTTTTCCTTTTCATGAAGACGAATTATAATATTGTGCTGTTCAAGATTTCCTAAAGGAGAAAGTTTTTGATATAATTTGATTTGATCCTTACTTTCTATTCCCTCTATTTCTAATAATTCTTCCAGTGATTTTTCAGAAACTTCTATTGATTTAATATTTTTTATTTCAATTTCGGTTTCACTCATTATGCCATAACGCAAGTAAAGTGTGTCATTTTCTATCAAAATTGGTCTTTTTGAAAACGATTTTGCAAAAGCAAGAAGTTGAAACCCTGTATAAATACTTAAAATAGTCAGAATCCAAGCTCCTAAAACGCTCCATTGAGTCAGCAATAAATGAATAGCAATCGTTTCAATAGCAATAATAAAAACTAAAGCTCCCAAAAGCCCAACTGTTCCACTGTTTTTGTGATAGGTAAATTCTTTTAGAGGATTTATTTTGATTTTTCTCCAGTTAATAACTGAATAATAAACAACTGCTATTTCTGTAGCCAATAAAGAAGCAGGTAGTTTTGGTAAAATTTCCTCACAACTGTTTCTCAAAACTGTAAAAAAGTCAAAAGAAATGTCAGTGGTATTTTTATCTAAGTCTACTTCATAATTTGCCTTCAAAGTTCTATATTTTTTAATGGCTCTGCTAACTTTCCAGATTACTACACTCAAAACACTTAGTTCAATCACAGGAAAAAAGTAGGTTTTGAAAAGTTGTAGATAAACTTGGTTTTCTTTTGGCAGGAAATATAATCCTAAAAAAAGACCTGCAATCATCAAAGTAATAGCTGTCAGATTAGAAATTTTAGTTTTTCGAATTGCCAAAAAATAAATAATCGGAATTGTCAAAACAAAATCAATACTGATAGCTAAAGTTAAATTATCTGATTGAGGGAGAAAATAAGGCGATTGAATAAAAAAAATAAGACTTCCTAAAAGAAGTACAGGGATAAAAAGTAACAGAAATTGCTTATTATTTTTCCAATTTTGAAGAATTGTAGCATTCATAATTTTGTCATTTAAAGTTTGTTTGTCAATAAAAACTCTTATAGTTTGAACGTAAACAATCCATTTAAAGATTAGATTATTTTTAATTTTTTCATAAAAAAACGATTACCAATTTAAAGATTGATAATCGTTTTTATAAAATATCTATACAAGAAAGATTTATTTTGTTTACTTATCTTCCCAGTTACCTACTGTAGAAACTTCATTTAGAGAGCCAAAACGTAAGAATTTTGTACGACGGTTTAGGCTTTCGTCAGAACGTTCTTTATTAACTGGAAAAGGATCAATTACTTCGATATAATCAGCCATAATATCTGTTTTTCCAGTAGGTTTTTTCTCTACAAACATCTTGAATTGCTTGTCACCTTTTCCTGGGATATATTCCATACTATCTAAGCTAAAAGTAGGTCTTCCATCTTCAAAAACACTATTAATTGCAGGTACTGTACCAAGTGTATCATAAATAGTACGAACACTATCACCTAAGTAATACGTTTCAAGAGTACGAATTTTGTCTTTTGGAATTACAATTTCTTTTTTACTGACGTTGTAAATGACACCTTCTTTCATAAATTTTTCTAAGTCATCCCAACTAGCAGCGTATCTTCCATAACGTAATTGATATGTTTTTTGAGCTTCACGAATGATTTTGAGGCGTTCGATGACCCGAGCTTCAGATTCTATAATAAGAGCTTCTTGTTCTATACTTGTTTTGATAGTATCTACAAGAGCATATCCAAGTACAGCAGCACAAAGCCAAAAGACAACAGTAAAAATGGTTCGTTTTTTCATGTTTTAAAAGAAAAGTAAATTTTGAAATTCAGTATATGACTGTAAATTTCGTTATTTTATTGATAAATCAAAATAATTTTAGTGTTTAAACCTATAAGGTTTGACAAACCTTATAGGTTTAGAATAGAATTAGCTAACATAAGTTACATCTTTGATAGCTTCAATAGTACGTTTCACATTTGGCAAAACAGCTTCGATAAGTGTAGGTGCATAACTCAAAGGAACGTCCATAGAATTTACTCTACGAATAGGAGCATCTAAATAATCAAAAGCGTGGCGTTGAACATTATAAGTAATATCAGTTGCAATAGAAGCTAATGGCCAAGCCTCTTCCACAATTACCAAACGATTTGTCTTTTTTACAGACTTAATAATAGCAGCATAATCAATCGGACGAACCGTTCTTAAATCTATTATCTCAACTGAAATCCCTTCTTTTTCCAATTCTTCGGCAGCTTGTTGAGCTACTTTCAAAATTTTGCCAAAAGAAACAACAGTTACATCTGTTCCTTCACGTTTTACATCAGCTACGCCCAAAGGAATCAAATATTCTTCTTCTGGAACTTCGCCTTTGTCGCCATACATCATCTCAGATTCCATAAAAATGACAGGGTCATTATCACGAATAGATGATTTGAGCAAACCTTTTGCATCATACGGATTAGCTGGAACAACTACTTTCAAACCAGGTGTATTGGCATACCAATTTTCAAAGTTTTGAGAGTGCTGTGCACCTAACTGACCTGCATTTCCTGTTGGCCCACGAAAAACAATCGGTGCGCCATACTGTCCTGCTGACATAGCTAGTGTTTTGGCTGCCGAGTTGATAACTTGGTCAATAGCAACTAATGAAAAATTAAAAGTCATAAATTCGATAATCGGACGTAAGCCGTTCATGGCTGCTCCAACGCCAATTCCTGCAAAGCCTAATTCAGCAATTGGTGTATCAATGATACGCTTTTCACCAAACTCTTCTAACATTCCTTGACTGACTTTATAAGCTCCATTGTATTCTGCTACTTCTTCTCCCATCAAAAAAACGCTTTTATCACGACGCATTTCTTCGTTCATGGCTTCACGTAAGGCTTCTCTAAATTGAATTACTCGCATAAATTTTTATAGTATGAGCTAATATCTTTTGAAAATATAGCTAGTGTGTATAGGTCTGTTTTGTTTTAAATTTCGTTTGTAATGGTAAATTTACAGAATATAGCCAAATAAGAAAATAAAATTTGTGTCTTTCTCAAAATCTTTCTCAATCTTTTGTAATCTATTGATAAAATCTTCAATAAATTTTATGAGAGCTTTTCTCTTGGATAATCCGTATTTTCAAAGAAAGTAACATTTTTTTGTAAAAAATAGAAATTAATTTTAATGTGAACTCGGGATTAGAAATAGTCTCTTTGTCTTCGGTGAGACACCAACAACGGCAAAGAATGATTGAATTTAGAATAGGTTGATTAAATTTAATTCAAAAATATCTCTATATTCTTTCACCCATTTAACTTAACTTGATTCAAATAGGTAAGATTTTTATACTCAACTAGAACATATCTATCTAAAATAAGGAGCTGAGCAAAATTATTTATATGTAAATGAAACCTATCTGAAATCTTAAAGGGGTCTTGGCAGTTTAAACTTACACTTTCTAATTATTTTCTTAGATATGTTTTATTTTGCTCAGTTACTTAATATTAAACCTTATCAAGTCATATTAAATCTACTTATGAAAAAACTGCCTTTCACCTTTCTATTGTTAATTATATGTGTCTATTCTTGTTTTGCTCAGACGGATTATAGTTTTGCTGATTTTATTGATGATGTTCCTTCAAATATAAAAAAAATTACTGCTTGGAATTCTGAAATTACAGAAAAAGGAGATACCATAACTTCAAAATCAGAATATTGGCAGTACGATAAAAACAAAAATCTACTTCTTTGGGCTAAGCCGCAGATGTATTGTCAAATAGAAAAAAAATATGATGAGCAAAATAGAATTATTAGTTTAGAAAAATACTGTGGTGAAAGTTCGGATAATGGAATTATAACTATTTCCTACCCATCTAAAAATACAATTATAGAAAAACATGGATTATCTGGCTATTCAGTATTAATAAAAAAACAATTTTCTTATAATTCAAAAGGAAAGTTGATACGAGAAGAAGTTTATGATTCCCTTTATGATGAAGTCTTTAATCCTTCTAGCAACAAATACGAAATATATCATTCTGTAACTGTCTATAAATATGACAAAAATGATAATTTGATTGAGAAAAATAGATTTGATTTGCCAAATCTTACCACAGCAGAAACCACAAAATATATGTACAACAAGTACAATCAAATTCTAAGAGAAGAAATAAATACTAAGCAAGATGATGGTAATTTTAACACTTCAATTACAAAATATAGCTATTATGGTTATTTGCATAAAGGAGAAACCAAACCAAAGATTTTTATAATTAATAATACATTAATTTCAGATTATTCCACCGAAACTAAGACAAAACAGTATATTTACCCTCAAAAAAATGTATTAGAAATAGAAATTACTCAAACAAACACACGTATAAATCCCACCAGCAAAGAAACTTATCAATTAATTTATAAAAACAATCAACTCATTCGCAAAAAATATTTTTCTATGCCCCAAAAAAACCAAGATAGAAAAGTAATGAGTTGGATAGATTATCAGTATATTTTTTATTAAAAACCTTATGAAAAAACTACATTTTACCTTTCTATTTTTAGTATTCTTATCTTTTTCTGCCTTTGCTCAAGAAGATTTAGAGTTATTCCAGCCTTTACCTCCCCGTATTCAAAAGATAACAGCAGTTCAATATTCTATTTATGAAGGAGACACAACATCTGAAAACTTCTTTGAATATAATTTTGATAGAAGAAAAAATCTAACACGTTGGGAATATTTTCCTTATCATGTGCAAGAAGAATTAAAATATGATTCTTTAGATAGAATAATAGAAATTGATGGACTTTATGGAGAAAGTTTTGGTAATGGAATAATTAATTATTACTATCCTTCTCAAAATCAAAAAATAGAAGTTCATGATAAAATAGGTTATTATAAATATATTAAATTAGATTTTGAATTTTATGAGAATAAAGATTTAATACATGTAGAAATTACCTATGATTCTACTTTTAATCTTATAGACTCTAGTAATTCTATAAAAACAACCCAAACTAGATATTCTTATGATAATGATGAAAATAAAATAGGTTATTTGGTTCTTTTAGGAGATGAAGAGATTCTTATTGAGAAAGCAGAAATAACTTATCAAGAAGGGCAATTAATAACTAAAAAAATATTCAAATTTGACAATTCATCTATTAAACAAACTTATCAAGCAAACTTAGAGAGTTATGATTATATTTTAGAAGGGAACTTTAAAAATAGAATAGCAAAGAAAATAATAACTTCCATCTATACTACTGATAGTACAGAAATTGAAATACACTTTTCATATAAAAAGGTAGATTCACTAAGCAATATCCAAGAACAAAAATATTTTACTGACTATTCTGATGATAAAGAATATTTACAAAATACAGTAACCGAAAAAAGTTATTTTAGAAATGGAAAACTAACAAGAATCAATAAATATTTTTATCGTTATAATCGTTTAATTGCACTTGAAGAATATCATATATCAGAAGAAGAAAAATCAGAACCAAAGCTAGAAAGTTGGACAGAATATAGTTACTTCCTATACCCAAAAACAAAAGATAAAAAAAGAAAATAACAATACATAAATGACCAATAGTCATTTTATTTCCAATCATTTAAAATTTTCCCAAAAAAGACTTCTTTTATTAAAAAAATTGGAACAAAATTATGTTTTCGATAAAAATAGGCGAAACTTTTAAGTATCTATGTAAAAAAGTTGTATTTCTCTGTAACATATCGTTACTTTGTGTCGTTATTAGTATGCAAGCATAACAAATAAACTCTTCTTAGTGTGTGTAGAAAGTTTGATTGTTTCAGTAACTTAGTTATCCTTAAAAAATACAAATTACTGACTTGTAGTACAATTTTTTATTCCAAACAAAAACCTTTTATTTCAATCTTATGGAAGATTTATTAAAAAAACTCGTTTACACTGGTGTTGGTGTAGTATCAATGACTGCTGAGAAACTACAAGAAGCTGTTGACAAATTAGTTGATGAGCGTAAAATGTCTGCAGACGAAGGCAAAAAATTAGTAGATGAATTTTTTGACACTACTGAAGAAAAGAAAAAAGAATTCGAAACTCAACTTTCTTCTATCGTAGAGAAAATTGTTCGTTCTTTCAAATTTGCTTCAAACAAAGAAGTATCTGAACTTACTGATCGTATCAAAACATTAGAAGCTCATGCTGGTATTGTTGGTGAAGTAGAACAAAGCGAGAAAAAAACAGTTAAGAAAGCCCCTGCAAAATCTGCTGCTAAAGTTGTATCTGCAAAGTAATTTACAAACGCATTACTTTTTTACAATTTAGCAAGTAGCTAAAATATATAAAGCCAAATTTTTATTCTTTTTTCTTATATTCATTTATACAGAAAGTCAAAGAAATAAGAATTTGGCTTTTTTGATTCAGAATGTGTAATTTTATGTAACGTATCCTTTAGGATGCCAAAATGTACTGTACCTTTTATTACAGCGTAACATAATTTTGTTTGTATTTTACTATTGTCAGTGGAAACTCCGACAATGGCAGAATTATAAATTGAATAGGGTTTTAACCCTGTTTTACATACAAACCAATTTATACTACACAGTATTTATAGGTGCAAAAAATGTATAAACTATATGTTTTTTCAGAATACCGTCAAAAATATAAACCGTCTTAGACAATTAATTCAAGTTTTATTGAAATACGGTTTTGAGGATATTGTAATGAATACACCTCTTCAAAAACTGATTCCACCAAAAACTACACTTACTTGGACAAACAATGAAGATGGTGAAAGTGAAGCCTTGATGGTTTTCTCTACTCGTTCGGAACGCCTTCGAATGGTTATTGAAGAACTAGGTCCTACTTTTGTAAAATTAGCACAAGTATTGAGTAACCGTCCAGATTTTATTCCTGAAGATTTAATTGTTGAGTTTAAGAAATTACAAAATAGTGTTCAATCTTTTGACACTACAATTGCTAAAGAAATTATTTTCATAGAAACAGGACAAACGACTGACGAACTGTTCCAATTTTTTGATGAAGTGCCTATTGGTGCAGCTTCCATCGGACAGGTTCATCGTGCTAGATTACATACAGGAGAAGATGTTGTAATAAAAGTTCAGCGTCCGAATGTTCGTGCAAAAGTAAAAACTGATCTTGCTCTTTTGTTAGAGTTTGTACGACTTACAGAAAGTTTTTTTGTTTCGGCTGGTATCTTAAATCCATTAGAAATAGTAACTGCTTTTGAGAAAACCATGCAAAAAGAACTAGATTACATGACTGAAGCAAGGCACATGGAACAGTTCAGAAAAATGTATAAAGAAAAAAGAGACGAGTTTCATATTCCAAAGCCTTATTTAGATATTTCTACCTCAAAAGTATTAGTAATTGAATATGTAAGTGGTTGCAAAATTACAGATGTAGCACAACTTGAAGCGTGGGGACTTGACCCAAAACGTATTGCTGAGAGAGGAATGGATATTTATCTAACACAAATCTTTGAATACGGACTTTTTCATGCAGATCCACACCCTGGTAATATATTGATAAAACCCAATGGTCAGATAGTTTTATTAGATTTTGGGATGGTAGGAAAACTCATGACACATCAAAAATTTGCTTTTGCAGGTGTATTTATTAATCTAGCCAAACAAGATGCTCGGGGAATGGCTTCCAACCTTCGAAAACTTGCCATTGATAGTGAGATAGAAGACATGCGAAGTTTTGAATATGATTTACACGAATTGATAGAAGAGTTTGTTGTCTTAGATGCTGCTGGCGACATGGGAATGGCAGATTTGACAGAAAGATTACAAAAAATTATTTATAATTATAAATTAGAAATGCCAGGAGTTGTATTTTTGATTTTACGTGCTTTGGTTATTTTAGAAGGAATTGGAAATACGCTACATCCAGAATTTCAGAGTTTAGAATATATTCGTCCTTATGGTGTAAAAATTTTGGCAGAAGAATATTCAGTTTCTAATGTCAATTCAGAGCTTTCTTATACATTAACCGAATTTGGAGGACTTTTATACAATTTTCCTTCTGAGCTTCGCTATATTCTCAAAAAACTCCGAAAAGGAGAATTTAATTTTGATATAAAAATTCAAGCCGATGAGCCTATTCTTAGAAAAGCTGAATCAATTTCTAATCGTTTTACCTTTACCATGCTCATTTGTGCTTTAGTTCTTTCGGCTACAATTGCTCTAAATGCAAACTTTCCAGATTACCTCAAAACAGATGGAGGAATTCCTTATCTAAGTCTTTTGGGATATGGATTAGCTATTTATTTAGCTGTGCTTTTATTCTTATTGATTGTTCGAAGTAATATTGGAGGAAATAAGTAAAGAATAAGAATTGTTGAGCAATTAAATAATCGTCATTTTTTTATCAATTTCTAAAGCCATTGCTTCTTGTTGGAGTTCTACTTTTAGCATTTTGATATAATCTACTACTTCATCAAGGTATTTATTCATGTCTTTTTGCGTAACGTAGGTATGAACTACATATACTTTTTCATCTACCAAACCTGCTTTTTCGCTATTCCAAACGCCTTTTGCTTCTTTGCTTGTTGCTCCTCCAAAACGTTCTGCCAAAAATTTGAGTGTTTGTTCGACATACTTAGTTGTATCAATTGGTTTATCAACTGAAATAGTAGAAGGAATAAAAACGCCAATTTGATGTGTTCGTTCCAAACGGTCTATAATCGCACCTAACATTTCTTCTATTGGACGAGGAATTTTGTAGTTTACATCTTCCGAATCTACAAGTAAAGGCAAATTTGGAATATAAGGAACATCAAAATCTGAACCTGCTTTAATTTTTGTTTTTTCGTGTTCTGGACTACAACGATTGATAATAGTAAAAATGGTAGCCTCATCACTTCGCACATGGTCACGAATTTGTTTTTGTAATTTTGGAACAACATGCATCGCTTCCTCCAAAGGTGGGGAAACAATAATAATCTGATTGACAAATTCTAGTAGCATTGCCAAATTCTCATCAATATAGGTTTGATTTTTTAGCGTAATGATGATATTTTCATAATCTGACATCATTGTATCTAAAAACAACGTCAGACGAGCAGAAAGTGGCAAATCGGTATTTTCATCTTGAGAAAGCAAAATATCATAGCCTGCATTATGGTTATAAATCTTTGCTCTTTTACGAATATTCAAATCCGAAATCAAATTCTGAGGTGTTGGGTACTCTGTATAAACAGTTGTTTGTTTGGTCTGTGCGTGTAAAATACGAGCCAAAGAGTTGCCAATATTTGTTCCTCCTGCATTTGGTGTAAGACTAAAAACCAAAATCAAACGAGCCTTTTTTGATGCTCTTGTTTGTCTTCTATTTGATTCTACCAAATACTTTCCTAACATTTTACAAAGACCAATTCCGATTTGAGGATAATCGTACATCATCTGTATAAAATCATCTCGCTGAATAACCAACACATCAACATCACTCAATGCCGAAACGGTAGCCGAACGAGGTTGATTTTCTAATATTCCTACTTCTCCAAATGTATTTCCTGCCATCAGATAAGCAAAAATTTGTTCTTTTCCACTTGCAATAATTTTCTTTACTGCCACAATTCCATTGATAATCAAATACAAACTATCACTTGCCTTTCCTTGCCAAACAACCGTTTCATCAGGAAAAAACTGGCGCATTTTTGCCTTTGCAGCTATTTTTTCTAGTGCTTCTTGAGGAAGTGAAGTAAAAAGAGGAGATTGTTTGAGCGATTCTACTTTATTAATTCTATCTATCACAGGAATATTTTTTTAAAAACGTTTGAGTAGGAATACAAATATTAGAATGAATTTTAAAGTTACTATTTTTCTTAATAAAATGGTAGAATTATTTTTTATGTTTGTATTTTAAGCAAAATTGAAACGACTAATCTAAGCGTCTTCGCTTGAATTCTAATATAAAAATAAAAAAATGACTTATACATTTTCTCAAATTACATCTTACTTAGAATCTATTGCTCCACTCAATTTCCAAGAATCGTATGATAATTCTGGGCTTTTGGTAGGAAACCCTGATACAGAAATTACAGGTATTTTGGTGTCTTTAGATACAATTGAATCCGTTATTGAAGAAGCAAAAGCAAAAAACTGCAATCTGATTGTGGCGCATCATCCTATTATTTTTAGAGGGTTGAAAAGCATTACAGGAAAAAATTATATTGAAAGAACGGTCATAAAAGCTATTCAAGAAGGTATTGGCATTTATGCCATCCATACTAATTTGGATAATATTCAAGATGGAGTAAACGCAAAAATAGCCGAAAAAATAGGACTTATTAATACACAAATTTTATCTCCCAAACCTACTATTTTTCATAAAGGAAATAATGAAACTCAAAACGTAGGCTCTGGAATGATTGGGGAATTATCAGAAGCCATTTCTGTCACTGCTTTTCTAGCAAATCTCAAATCAAAAATGAATTTGCCTTTGATAAAACATACTAGCTTAAAGAACTTCAAGGATAGAAAAGTTAAAAAAATTGCCATTTGTGGTGGCGCAGGAAGTTTTCTTTTAAAAGAAGCTCTCAAAAAAGAAGCTGATTTTTTTATTACAGGAGATTACAAATATCACGAGTTTTTTGATGCTGAAGATAAAATTGTGATTTGTGATATTGGACACTATGAAAGTGAAGTTTTTACGAAAGATTTATTAGTAGATTTCCTTCAAGAAAAATTTTCTGATATAAAAATTATAGCTTGTGAAACGAATACAAATCCAGTAGAATATTATTTTTAAGAAATTATTAGGGAAAAATTTGTAATTTTGATACACAACTGTTCAAGCTTCGACGCTTAAACGACTTGTGTGTAAAATCTCTACAATTATTTTAAGTTCAGAATTCATTTAGTAAGGTTATTTTGTTAGTTTTTATTCAAAAAAAAGTCTATCAAAAAATTATAATTTGATAGACTTTTTTAAAATTCTTTTTGGAAAAATTAATTTCGTTTATTCATTTCATCTCTAATTTTGGCAGCTTTTTCATAATCTTCATCTGCCACAGCTTTTTCCATTTCAGCTTCTAGTTCTGTTACAGACATAGCTTCTAAAGAAACAGCTTTTTTCTTTGTTTTCTTTTTCTTGGGTTCTTTTGCACTTTCTTCTTGTTCTAATGCTTCTCCTTCTTCCGAATTTGTAGTGGTGATTCCTGCTTCACGCATAATAGTGTCTGTTGTAAAGATAGGTGCATCAAAACGCAAACCGATTGCAATGGCATCAGAAGGACGTGCATCTACAATTATTTTTTTGCCTTCACGCTCATCCACATAAATCATTTCTGCATAAAAAATACCTTCACGAAGGTCAGAAATTACGATTTCATTGAGTTTAAATTGAAATTGAGTTGCTAAAGATTTGAATAAATCGTGCGTCATAGGACGTGTAGAAGTAACTTTTTCTATTTCTATGGCAATTGCCTGTGCTTCAAATCTACCTATAATAATAGGTAAACGGCGATTTCCTTCTTCTTCTTCCAAAATTAAGGCAAAAGAATCGGATTGAGATTGACTAGAGGAAAGTCCTAATATTTGTAAGCGAATTTTGTTCACAAGTTCGAGGTGTAGAAGTGATATAAAAAATTATCTTTATGAAAATACGATTTGTCTATCTTTATTGTATCTAAAATATGGCTATTTATGCCTAAAAATCACGTGCAAAACTACAAAAAAATGTTTTGAAAGCCTAAAGTTTTTAAAACTCAAAAATAGGAGTTTGTTAAAAAATTTCATTTTACTACCTAATTTTCTTTCAAAATTTATTATATTTCTAAGAAACTTCTACATAAACTTGAAAGTCTTTATAAAGTTTGATGTATTTTTGTAAAAAACAAAGATTTTAAAATTCAAATAGAATAATTTAATTGAATAAACAAAATCACTCTTTTTAGAAACAACTTGATTTATCAATTTAGATAAGTTAGAACAAAACTTTAAGATACCTATATGACTTCTAAATCTTCTTTAAAAGATTCTACATTAGATTCAGATTCTAAAATGAAATTTAAAAACCAAACTGATTTTTATCAAGGAAAAGTAAGAGATGTATATTCTTTTCCAAATTTTGTAGCAATGGTTGCCTCTGACCGTATTTCTGCGTTTGATGTAGTTTTGCCAAAACCAATTCCTTATAAAGGTCAAGTTTTGAATCAACTGGCAGCCTACTTTCTTGAAAATGCAAAAGATATTGTTCCAAACTGGTTCGAAACAAGTCCACATCCACAAGTCAGTATTGGAAAAAAAGCCAAAACACTACCTGTCGAAATGGTTATTCGTGGTTATTTGGCTGGACACGCTTGGAGAACTTACAAAGAAGGAAAAAGAATTCTTTGTGGCGTAGAATTACCTGAAGGAATGAAAGAAAATGATAAATTTCCAACTCCTATCATTACACCTTCTACAAAAGCTGAAAATGGAGCGCACGATGAAGATATTTCAGAAACAGAAATTTTGAAACAGGGCTTAGTTACAGAAGCACAATGGAAAAAAATGGTAGAATATACACATTCCCTTTTTAGAAGGGGAACTGCACTTGCAGCCGAACGTGGTCTTATTTTGGTAGATACAAAATATGAATTTGGTGTCTATGTTGATGAAACTGAAAATAATGAAGACAGAGTAATTTTAATAGATGAAATTCATACGCCTGATTCTTCCCGTTATTTTTATTCAAAAGAATATCACGAAAAACAGGAAAAAGGAGAACGTCAGAATCAACTTTCTAAAGAATTTGTAAGAGAGTGGCTCATGGAAAATGGTTTTCAGGGAAAAGAAGGACAAAAAATTCCTGAAATGACTCCAGAGGTTACTGAAAGAATTTCTCAACGCTATTGTCATCTTTATTTTTTACTGACAGGAAAAGAATTAGACAAAAATCCTGATTTAATGAATGAAAAAAGCATTGAACAGGCAATTATCAGTTATCAATCTTCTTTAGTTGGTGGTAATTAGTAAACAGTAACTAGTCAATTTCATTTTTATATAGAAATTGTTTGAGAATAAAGAAATAAGTTTCATTTTTTCATTCTTAAACAGTTTCATAAATTAGTTTATTTTATCAATGAGATTTTCGTGATTTTTAGTTTTTAAATCATAATTTTTTATAATGAAAAGAATACTATTTCCTCTTTTAGCTTTATTGATTGTATCAGGTGTTTATGCCTACATGCGAACGGATATTTATGAATTTTCAGAGAAAGATTTGAAAGTCATTCATGATACTGACCGAATTGCTGTTCAATTTGTGGCAGAAAAAAGAGTAAAAAATAATGCTTTTATAGAAAAATTTAAAAATTATTTAGATGAAAATGGAAAGGCAAGTATTGGTGTAAATACGTTGCAACGAATCAAACAAGTACAGACACTTTCTTCTGACCTATTGCAACAAAGTAATGAAATACGAGCGCAATGGCTTCAAAACCCTGATGAAAAACCAACAGATTTGTTACTTAAATTTGCAGAAGCACAAAAAGAATATATTTCTAAATTAAGGAGCTTTACAGAAATTTCTATCTCTAATTCTGAAATTTTGAATCCTCTTTTTACTGATGTTACAAAAACTTCTTCTTCTATTTCTGATGATGAATCAGAAAATGAGTCAGAACAAGTAAGAAAAAATGCTTTCGAAGTAGAAGAATTTGCAGCTTATTTTGATAATCTTCCTGTTGCTGTTCGTTTGTATACCCTTACTTCCATTGATGCAGCAATTGCCAACCGAGAATCAGAAGCAATTTATTATATCAGTCAGAAAATAGAATATCCTGTTTTTGAGATAAATAACTTAATAAGTATTGTTACACCAAGTGAAATTGTGCTTTCAGAAGGGAATATGTATCAAGCCAAAATGAAAGTAGTGGGTGTTTCTTCGTTTAACAAACCTCAATTAGAAGTAGAAAATGAAGATATGTATCAAGACCTCAAAACACAGGAAAAAAATGGAATCATAAATATTTCTTTTGTTGCACAAGCAGATGATTATGATGAGCGTGGACTTGCTTTCAAAACATGGACTGCTAAAGTTAAAATTCAGCTTCCAAATGGAAAAGATTCTACATTCGTTTTGCAAGAAAATTATATTGTTCGTAAAAATAGAAATGGGCTGTCTAGTTCGCCAACTCCTACTGAAATAAATCCAAATGAAACAAATGTTATTTATGATGAACCGAGTAATATTGAGTAGAAATTTATCTTAAAAGATTTGTATAACAAATCCCAAAAATGTATTTTTGTATAAACTTCTTTAAGTCAATTATACAGCAAAAAATACGTGGAAAATACAAACACAAATCAGTCTTTACGAACAGTTTCAAAAAACAATTTTGGTATCAACCAAACCATTACTTATTTCGAAAAATCTCTTGAAAAACCTCATAATTACGTCCGAATAGCAAAGCAGTATTTAGTCTTTACAATGGAGTTTAATTTTGCTATCGACAAAATGAGCTTAGACATGTTTGTGGAAAAAAAAGCAGCCGTTTACAAAACTGCGTGCAGAAAATTCTTGAAATTTGCTCAAAAAAATGATATTCATAGAGTTTATGATGACGCTACACCAAATTATAAAGGAAATAGATATGTGTTGGCTTTCCTTGCCAATGCACAATTAAGTGAAAATAGCAAAGAAACCTATTCTAGAGCATTGCAAGAATTCTATTCTTTTATGAATGCGAAATCTCTTCCTCCTAATCGTACAACTGTCTTATCCTTTGTTCAGCAATGCAAAAATAATGGACTGAGTCCACATACCACAAATACCTATTTATCAGCCATAAAGCAGTTTGTACAGTTTTGTGTTTTGAAGCGAGAAGATTTGAAAATAGAAAAAAAGTTAGTAGAGCAAATGCGTGATGTAGCCTATGTAAAAGTGTTGAAAACAGGAGGAACAACCAAAAAATACGCTAAAGATTCGCTCACAGAACAAGAACGCACTCATTTATTAAAAACCATTACCAACTCAAAAGATAAAGCAATTATCGGACTTATGGCATATCAAGGTTTGAGAACGATTGAGGTAGTGCGTTTGTCGTGGAAAGATATAAAAGTGCAAGAAGGAAAAAATTACTTAGCTGTTTGGGGAAAAGGACGAGAAGAAAAAGAACTCATTCCACTTTTACCAGAATGCCACAAGATTTTGATTGATTACCAAATGTCTATCACTCGTCCAGAGGGAAGTATGTTTGATTTTAAGGAAACAAGTAGCATCAGAAAAATCACAAATAAATGGCTCACTATAGCAGGACTGAAACGTGAAAATGTTTCTGCACACAGTTTGCGTCATACTGTTGCACAACTCATGCTTGATAAAGGAATTCCAAAACCAATGGTTCAGCGTTTTCTACGACACAAATCTGAATCTATGACAAGCACCTACACAGCAAAACAAGAAGATAGAGAGTTTTTGAATTATGAGTTTTGAAAGAAGAATAATGGAAAAAGTAAAATTTGATCAAAAGAAAAACAGTATATTGATAAGCCTTTTAAAGGCTAGTACATTCATCTTAGTACAAGATATATTTATGATAGAAATGTATTTTGATTATATTGATTTGAGATTGTTCCCTACATGGGTTTATATAATAGGTGGTATATATATGTTTTTTGTACCTATACTTTGGAGGAATATGAAAACTTTAGAAGGCTTATTATGTATTACAAATGTCATATTGAGTTTTTTATATACCCTTATTAGTAAAATTTCTTTTAACACATCCCCCTCTGTTTATAGTTAAGTAACTTTACTCATTTGGTGCAATATTTCCAACTTATGCCTACTATTTTTTCAGCATCTACTGATAAAAAAAACCACTACAAAATAGAATCTTGACTTAGAATAATATAATATTTTCGTATTTTAGAATAATCATTTCCTTTGAGCAAAAATGACAAATATTTAAATATTATAATTGTTGTTCCATAACTATTTCTTCTTAGATAATTTTCTCCAACACATCAGCAATTTTTCTATCATTCGAAAGACGAGGAACTTTATTTTGTCCTCCTAGTTTTCCAATTGATTTCATGTAGGTTTGGAAACCATCAGCAGGAAGAGGACGAATAACTAACTTTCTCAAAATCGAACCTCTTATCAAATCATTGTAATAAGAATTGAGTTCTTGTAGTTTATTATCCAAATCGGTTGAGAATTTTTCTAAATCATTGGGCTGATTTTCAAAAGCGATAAACCATTCGTGATAGGGCAAACCTTCTTTTGGTGTAACTTGTGGCGCAACCGTAAACTCTGTTGTCCTTGTTTCTGGATTTCTGTCTAACGCAAAACGCAAAGCCTGTTCTACTTCACTTCCGATGACATGTTCGCCAAAAGCAGAAATAAAATGTTTTATTCTTCCAGAAAAAATTATTTTATAGGGATCTTTACTTACAAATTTGATTGTATCTCCAATGCTATATCCCCAAAGTCCTGCATTGCTATTCAAGATTAAAGCGTAATTTTTATCTAATTCTACTTCCGAAATGCTCAAACGAGGAGGGTTTTCATCATAAAAATTTTCAGCAGGAACAAATTCAAAGAAAATTCCACTATTCAAAAGTAGCAAAAGTGAATTATCGTTTTGAGAATTTTGATACGCAAAAAATCCTTCTGAGGCTGGAAAAGTTTCGATAGAATCGATTTTCTCTCCAATAGATTCATAAATTTTATTTCTGTAAGGTTCAAAATTAACTCCTCCATAAACAAATAAATCAAAATTTGGAAAAATATCCTTGATTCGTTTTCCATTTGTTCGCTCGTGTAAACGGTCAAAATACATCTGTACCCAAGGTGGAATCCCAGAAATCAAAGACATATCAGAATTGATAGTTTCGTCAATGATTTTATCTAATTTTTGCTCCCAATCTTCAATACAATTTGTTTCATAAGAAGGCTTCTGATTTGTTCTGAGATAAGAAGGAACATGATGGTTTACAATTCCTGAAAGCCTTCCCAACGGAACGCCTGCTTTTTCTTCCAAAACAGGACTTCCAGACAAAAAAATCAAACTTTTATCTAAAAACTGACTTTTTCCAGTTTCATGAATATAACATAAAAGTGCATCTCTAGCCGAATTGATATGATTTGGAATAGAATCTTTTGTAATCGGAATATATTTTGTTCCTGATGTAGTTCCTGATGTTTTGGCAAAATACAAAGGTTTTCCTTTCCAAAGAACATTTTGTTCTCCTTTCAAAATACGATCAATATAAGGACGTAAATCTTCATAATCGTTTATGGAAACATTCTTTTTGAAGTCTTCATAATTTTTGATGTCACCAAAATTATGGTCTTTTCCAAAAGCTGTATCTTTAGCTTCTGCAACCAATTTTTGTAACCATTGATGTTGAATTTTTTCCGAATTCTGAATCCATTTTTTTTGCTGACTTACAACATAAGAAGCAAAGGGACGAGAAAGAAGAGAACGAATCATAATTTGATAATTATATTGTTGGTAAAGACACCAACAACGGCAAGTCTATGTTAAGTTATTTTTTTCTGATAGTTTGAAAGCTATCAGTTTCTATAGCGCATGTTCATAAAAATAAAAACAGTGTGTTAAGTTCCTCAGAACTGAATAAAACGCTTCCTCAGAAGCGTGATTCATACAAATATCACGCTTCTGAGGAAGCGTAAAGTTCGTTTGTGAGCAAACGAACACACAAATATTTTTTATGAACATGCCTTGTTGGTTTCTATTAATTCAAACGTGGGTCAGTTGGATAATTTGAATAGATTTTATATTTACCTCCCATTTCTTGTAAAATTGCACTCCAAAGCTGTTCTGGTTCGTGTTCAAACATAATTTTAGGATTTACTTTTGATATAATCCACGTATTATTTTCTAATTCAGCATCCAATTGCAATTCTGACCAACCACTATATCCCACAAAAAAACGACAGTTTTGTTCTGTAATTTTGCCTTTTAAAGCAAGTGTTTGAAGATCCTCAAAATCTCCTCCCCAAAAAATATCATCTGAAATAATAAGGGATTCTTTAAGCTGAGTAAGCGTATGTAAAAAGTGCATCGTGTTTTGTTCGACAGGTCCTCCTACAAATAGCCTGTTTTCAATTTCTAATAAATCGGTGGCTTCACTCACACTAATTTCAGTCGGACGATTGACAACTAACCCAAAAGAACCTTCTTCTGAATGCTGACACACCAAAATTACAGTTCTATCAAAATTTGGGTCGTCTAGTAAAGGTTCTGCCAACAAGAAATAACCTGCTTGTATGGCATTATCATCATTAAAAGGAGAATCAAAAAATTGCATTCAAAAATATAGTTTGATGTTGTTAGTCATGACACCAACAACAGCGAAGTAAAAAGAAATAAGATATTGAAAAGTGTAAAGCAGCAATTGTATATTATATTAATCTTTATAAAAATGATTTACAATTTCTAAACGATTATTTACAAAACGAAGTAAAGGAACAAGTTGATTGTCCTTTGATTCATAATAATTTTGACCTATCATTACTTTTCCATCTCTAAAACGTTCTTTTTGTAATTGGCTTTCAAAATTTACTCCATATTTATACATCGTTTTTCCAAAAAAGTAAAGCGATTCGTAACCTACATACGCATATTCGGAAGGCAAAAGGTTTGTTTTGTTGATATATTTTGTAACGAACTCCTTATTTTTTAGAGGACTGACATAATCTGTATAGATAAAAAATACTGATCTATCCATAAAATCATTCATATCAATTTGGTCAAATTTGAGCCAGTCTTTATCTATAAAAAGAGGAATATCTACCATAGATGTTTTCAAAACACTGATTACAGAACCTGCCACAGCTAATTCAGAACTTGCAACAAAAATATGTGCTGTTGTGTCTCCTTCTGGTTTTTTGAATGTTTCACCTTCTCTTAATCTTGGAGGCTTGGAAGCTATTGGCTTTAAAATAGAATTTATTTTATTAAATGTACTTTTTCCAGCACTAACTTTTTCAAAAGCCATTATTTTTCCTCCTTTTTCTTCTACTATTCTTTTATAAGCATAAGCTAATGTAGAATCTTTACGAGAATCTCCATAAATAATATATGCTTTATCTGCATTCAGAGAGTCAAAAGAATAATTGGCTACAGCTTTTGCTTGTGTATGATAACTTGGTTCAAAAAGATAGGTGTTTCTTTTTCCTTCAATTACATCAGGAGTATAAGAAAGAGGATTTACCATATTGATACCATTTGTTTGTGCAAAATCTGAAACTAAAGGAAATGTAGTTGGATACAAAGGTCCAAAAAACATATCTATATTTTTCATAGCAGGAAGTCCTACTAAACGTCTTACATTATTTGCATCATTTTCTGTATCAAAAGGCAATAAATTAATTGTTATTCCTTCATTTTTTAAGTCTTCTTGTGCTACTTTCATTCCTTCATACAAATCTAAAAATGATTGTACTTCACGAGCCGAACTTTCATTTTGCAACCTAAAAGGAAGCATTACAGCTATATTATATTCTTTCTTTTTTATTATTTTATCAGGTGTTAAATATTGCTTTTTTTGATAAGGTGAGGTATAACCATAAGCAAACTCAATATCTTTCAATAATTTTTTATCTTCTTCTGAGAGTTCTCTTTGATCTGCAATTTTATCAGCTAGAACTTCTGATAAAGTACGATCTTTTGAGAATTTTTGATATAATAGTTTAAGTTCTGCAATTGATTTTTTGGGTAAAAAAGTAGCTTTTAAGTTTTGTACAGCAGTGCGTAGTTTTGAACCTTTTACTTCTTCTAACCACGTCATGGCTTGTAATGATTGGTCTTTTTCGAAGGCAATTACTCCACCTAAATAAAGCATCTCTTGAAACTGGTCAGAAGAAAGACTTGCATCTTTTGCTTTTACTAAAAGTTCACTAATTTTTGTATAAGCTGTTGCAAGGTCTCCTCCTTTGTAGCTTGCCATCGAATACAGATAACTTGCTGGAAAGAAAAAACTATTACTAGGATTTTCTTGCATTGCCATAACTAAACTCTGACGAGCAGCAGAATAATTTTTATTGGCAAGCTCTGTTTTACCTTTTTGGTAATAACTATTATAATCTACTTGAGCAAAAGAAGATACTGAGGGCAAAGTAAATAGCAAACTAGCTATTATACTCAAAAATAAAGTAAAACGCATAAATAATTGGTGAATGGTGAATTATGAACTACTAGAAATAAAATACTACTGATTTAGAAATTAATTGTTTACTAGTAGTTGATTGTTATTTACTGATAGGAGGTAATTGATAAGGCACAAATTTGCTTACATCTTGTCCGTAACGATATAATTCTCTTACAATAGAAGAACTGATAAAGGTATATTCAGGAGAAGTAATCAGAAATACAGTTTCAATATCTGAATCTACATGTTTATTAGCTTGTGAAATGGGTGTTTCATACTCAAAATCAGTAGTATTCCGAATTCCACGAAGAATAAACCTTGCGCCATTTTTTTTTGCAAAAAGTGCTGTTAGTTCAGAATAGACTTGTACCTCAATATTATTTTCATCTTTAAATGTTTGGTGTATCATTTTTTCCATTGTTTCTAAAGGAAAAAAACGTTTTTTGGTACTATTAAATCCAATAGAGATAATAATTTTATCAAAAAGATGAAGTCCACGTCTTACAACATCTTCATGTCCCTTTGTAAATGGATCAAAAGAACCTGGAAAGATAGCAATACGTTGTTTAGATTGTGTTTGTGTGTTATTTTCTTTCTCCATAATAGCTTTTTTTGATGAGACTACATTGAATGCAAATATGCTAATTGTTTGTCTTTAATATGAAAATCATCTAAAGTTAAGAATTCTTCCCAAAATGGATTTTGAGGTAGAGCAGCCACACAAATTAAAGGTTCTTTTTTGACAGGATGAATAAAATTAATTCTTCGTGCATGAAGATTTATGTTCCCATCTTCATTAGCTTTTTTGTAGCCATATTTTACATCGCCACGAATAGGACAACCAATTGCAGCCAACTGAACACGAATTTGATGAGGTCTTCCAGTAAGAGGTGTAACTTCTAACAAATGAAACATATTTAGTTTTCCAACATATCTATATTTCAACTCTGCTCGTTGTGCTTTTCCTTGAGGCTGGTCGTAGGCTTGGGTTGTATTTGTTCTTGAATCTTTTTCAAGGTAATGGATAAGTTTGTCTTCTTTATTAGGAGGTCTGCGTTTGACAACTGCCCAATATACTTTATTAATATCTCTATCTCTAAAAAGTTTGGACATACGTTCTAGTCCTTTTGAAGTCTTGCCAAGCACAACAACGCCACTTACAGGACGATCAAGACGATGCACCAAACCACAAAAAATATTTCCTGGTTTGTCATATTTTACTCTAATATATTCTTTTGCTACATCTACTAACGAATCATCGCCTGTATTATCTCCTTGTGAAAGCAAACCTGCTGCTTTATTAACGATAAGTAAATGATTATCTTCGTAGATAACTCGGAACGGTTTTTCTGTAATTGCCATTTTGTATAAATTGTGTTATTGATAATGATACCAACAACGGCTTAATAAATTCACACAAAAATACAGATTATTTGTTTAAAAAAATGGATATACGAAAATTAGATGATTTTACTTTCTTGAAACACAAAAACACAATAGCTATGCGTTTTTTTAATATCTTGATTGACAGCAATTTAGACTTCAATCAAGATAAATTATATTCAAAAGCCATTAAATTTTCTCAAAATAGTAATAATCAAAAAGTTAGGAATCAAAAATAATCTTACTTTTCTATACTAAAGTGACCTCGGTATTAGATATTTTTGTTCACTGTCAGACACCTCAAATGAGTAACATAAAACTCATTTGTAGAGCAGCCACAAATAAAAAGATTGTTTTTGTTTTCAATCCTGAGTTCATGTTATACTAGAAAATTTCTAACTTCTATGGTTACTAAATACCGTGTTACATAAATTTATTTGTGTTTTACTATCGTCGGTGTTGCCACCGAAAATGGCAAAATTTATAAATTGAACAGGGTTTTAACTCTGTTTGACCTGCAAAGAAATACAAAATAATTTATGTTACACAGTACTAAATTAATTTTGAGAATGTTTATTCTGATTGCTATTGATTTTTTCAAAACCTGCTTTTCTTAAATCAATCCAAACTGTGTATAATGATGCTTAAAATGTTTATAATGAAAAATTAAAGTTTCTTGTGCGTGTAAATCCCCTAAAAAAGGATTAAAATTGTAAGCATCTTCTTTCCCTTGATACACTTCAAAAAAACGTTCTAAAGAAGATAATAATTTTGATTTTGCTTCAACTAATGATGCATTTGTATAGTCTGGTAATCCAAAACGAAAAGCAGGATTATCTAAATTTCTACCCATAGGTTCTAATGAATAAATTAGTGCATTTTTAAATGCTTCTTGATTAGAATTAGGAGGAATGGGTGGTGTTTTTTTAATAATTGTTGAGCCAATAACAGCCGTATAAAGATGTTCTATCATGTGTTGAGGAGTCATTTTTCCCCAATGAGGTTTTTTTGTAGCTAAAAGTTTTGATGTAGCTGCTGGAATAGTGGTCTGTAAAAAAAGTTTTGCTTCTGTAATTCTATGAGGTTCTAAAATTTGTGTAGAGTGAGCGTTCATTGTGTGAATTTTTGAGTAAAAGAATAATCTAAATTTCTATTTTTGCATACGGAAATTGAAAAATAAAGTTTTTTGTCTTTGCTTGTAGATTAAACTTTAGAAGCTGTTTGAGTAAAAACTTGACGCTACGTTTTGTTGTATTTTAAGTATACAAAACAAAAAGTCGTAAATTATAGAAAAAATGATTCTTATTTATGTTTTGCTATCGTCGGTGAAGACACCGACAATGGCAAAATTATAAATTGAATAGGGTTTTAACCTGTTTTACATGCAAAGAAATGCATAAATAAATGAAACCCACGATTTTAATCGTGGAAAAACAGGTATAGAATAATAGAAAATAGCAGGTGGTATTTTAAATATCTCCAAGTTGTGGACGCATAATAATTTCTTCTATAACCGTTTGTTTTGAAAGTGAATAAGCAGAAAAAATAGATTCAGCAATATCACTTGAAGGCATAAAACGCTCCTGAGGCAAACCCGAACCTTCCCAACTTGATGTATAAGTAGGGCCAGGCATAACTGAAGTAACTTTTACATTGTGTTCTTTGAGTTCTTCACGCAATACTTTGGTCATGCCATGAAGTGCAAATTTAGAAATACAATAACTTCCTCCATTTGGATAAGCTGTAATACTTGCTGTCGAACAAATATTAAATAAATGACCACTTTTTCGTTCTACTAAAATAGGAACTAACAGACGAGTAAGATGATAAGCACTAAAAAGATTTGTATGTATTTGCATTTCAAAACTACCTTCTTCTTCTTCTAAGATTTTCCCTGGAATAAAAACACCTGTATTATTTACCATTACTTCAAAGCCTTTGGTAGTGCTATTTTCCTTTTTTGCTTCCTTCTCGTTGAGTAAAATGATTTTCTTTGCGTATTCTCCAAAAGAAATAATATCTTCTTTTTTAGATAAGTCAGCTTGTCGATAATATAAAACAACAGGATTTTCTTTGGTAGAATAGTTGCCTTCTAATTCTTCTTTGAGCGCAAAAAGCTCTTCATTATTTCTTGAACATGTGATTACATCATGCCCATTCTGCATAAATTTTTCTAAAATTGCTTTACCAATTCCTTTTGTTCCACCAGTTACGAGTATCATATTCTTTTTTTATTTTTGGATTTGAATAATTGTAAGAGAATAATTATTATCATTAAACCTTATCACGGTTTGTATTAAGGTAGTTCAGACTTCCAGTCTGAACATCAAAAACAGTATTTCATCAAATTTAACAGTCTGGAAGACTGTTATACAAAAATAACTGTGATAACCTTTATTGAGTGTTTTATAAAACTAAATCAACTCATCTAAAATTTTCTCTAATTCTCTATCAATTGTTTCGTATTGATTTTTGAGTTCTAAGATTTGTTTTTGTTCCATTTCCATCAATAAATCAAAATCCTTGAAGTTAGCGTCGATTTGATTTTTTAGATTGGCAATGTAAGTAGAGAGTTTTAGATAAATTTCTTCTTTGAGAGCTTTTTTTCCTTGGCTAATCTGCTCTATATATTTTTGCATAATCTTCTGTTTTTTGACCATTACTGTAACGCCCGTAAAAAGTAGACCAACAGCCGTAATAATTCCACCTGTAATATCAAAAACTGCACCTTGTGTCAAGACTGTCAAGGCAACACCTACAATTGCCAAGCCTCCACCTGCTGCAAAATCAGTTGCAAAACTGGTGTCTTTTGGAAACAAATCTTTATGAACAAAATTTTCAGTTTCTTTGGTAAACTCGTGAAATTCAGTTTGTAAATCTTGTAAAACTCTACTTCTACGGTCAGCAATATCTCCAAAAATAGCATGATTTTCTTTCAAAATTTTTGGACTATTATTGAGTTGTAAGTCAATCATTTTTGCCATTTGCTGAATTGTATCTGCAATGGCTGTAATTCCTTCTCCAAGTTTGTCTGTTAAGGTTTTGGTAAGATTGCGTTCCAAATCTTGTGCTACACGCTCAAACCACACTTTTACAGATTCTTTATCTGAAAGCATTGATTTAAAAGATTTTCCCAACAAATTAATAGGATTTAATCCTTTACTAATTTCTTGTTCGGTTTCTCGTGTGATATTTTCATAAGCACCCAAAATATTTTCTATCAAAACATCAACTTGATACAAGGATTTTTTTTCTTGATCGTTGAGTGTTTTCTTTACATCTAGTCTAAATTTACTATCTGCTTCAAGCTGTTTTTCTCTAAGATTTACCCCTTCTTTTATTCTTGAAAGAATAGTTTTTGAAGTATCAATATTATTTTTGAGCTTCAAAAGTGGCGCACGTCCTCCTGTTATATTGTCTTTTATGTATTCTCTTATTCCTGCAAAATTACTTTCTTCATGTTTTCCTTCTTGTTCTAATTTAGCAGAAACAGCAAAAATTTGAGGTTCTAATAATCCTTTTTTCTCTGCATGTTTTCGTACTCCTTCAATGTTTGTGTTTAAATCAGCTTCATTTAATAAATCAGATTGTTGAAGAACAAAAATTATTTTCTTTCTCCAATCTTTATGAATAAAATCAAAAAAGTCCCAACTAGATTGTCGATATGGGTTTTTAGCCTCAAAGACAAAAACTATTAAATCAGAAGAAGGAATAAAATCTTCTGTAATTTTTTGGTGTCCTTCCGAAATGGCATTTGTTCCAGGGGTATCAACAATGGCAATCTCCTTTAAAATCTCAACAGGTAAAAGAATCTTTTTCAGGTGTGGATTCATTACCATAATCTGTTCTTCTTCACCATATAAAATCTGCTGAACTGTATCCGTACAAGGGTTTGGTGCTACCTTACAAATGTCTTTTTCAGTTTCTAAAAGTGCATTGACAAAACTACTCTTTCCTGCCTTTACTTCACCTACAACTACAAACATATAGGGTTCGTTGATGCGTTGGCGCAGTTCACTAACCGTACTAGAAAGCTCCTTACTCTGAATATCTTGAGTGAGATTGTGTAAATTTTTGATTGTTTCGTCCAAACGAAGACGAAATTTTTGAAGACGTTTGTCTATAATACGGCTTTTCATTGATTGTTTTTTGTATTTTTAATAAAAGAGAGTTTGGGTTAAAAAATAACTCCTACAAGTTCCTACGAAGCTACTAAAAAAGATAGACAATACCATAGATTTGATTTAGTAATTAGGGCAAATACATGAAAATAATGATAGTTTTATTTGTTTAGCTTAAAGGTTATTTTTGATTTAAATAAGAGTATTTGAATCAAAATAGCTTAGCTTACATGTCCTTATTTTAGGCTTTTTCTACAAAACTTTTATGTTTTTCTTATTTTGTAATAACTAGTTTCAGCATGATTATTTTTATTTTGTATTAGTGGCGTAAATTTTGGAGTATATATGGGTTTAACAAATAGTCTATAAATTGGGTTTTGAAACTAATCCTTATTCATTAATTTGTTATATTTCAAGCTACTAGCATAAATTTAATCATTGTTGTCATTTAAGAATATTTTTTTTGCTTCTTATTTTTTATATAATCTATAACAAACATTATTTATCATGAGAAAAATTTTATTATTTATTTTATTTTGTCTGTACTTTGGATTTAGCTCTTTGAGCTATGGACAATTTTATCCTGGAGGCATGGGAGGAGATGCTATGCCTTTTTGGTTTTTGCCTTCTCAAGCCTATACCACAGGAGTTTTTCCCTACCCAGCACCAACTAACGGAAATGATGTGCAGATTTGGATAGATAATGCCCTTGTTGTAGGAGGTTCTAATGATGCTACACAGCCTACTGTTGCTCGTCGTCCAAACTATAATAATACAGGTGTTTATGCAAATGCTTCTGTCCGTTTTGATAGAGCTAACACAGAATGGTTACAAATGGCTGATGACAATTCTATAAATAGCACTACTCATGACCAAAAAGCACTGACTTTGACTTTTCGTGCAAACGATGTTTCTCCTACTTTACAATTTATTTATGAAGAAGGTGGAGGAACAAATGGAATGGGAATATATTTATTAGGTAATGTACTTTATGTAGCCATTTGGAATGATGGAGCTGTTTGGCCTAATGTGGGAGGTGGTAGCACTTTATTTTCTAATGGTGAAAGCTATCGTTTTTTTAGACAAACAATTACAGCTAATACAGATTATCTTGTAACTCTACTTTATGATAATAATTATACTAATACATTCAGAGCTTTTTTGAATGGAACTCAAATGAGTGTCAGTGATAATATCGTTAGAACATCATTACCTGTAGGAACTTTTTCAGCTCATACTGATGATACAGGTATTGGAGCAGTAAATAGCACTTCCAAAATATTTGATATTACTAATGCTTCTTTGACAAATACAAATGTAACACCAACTACTTCTGGAGGAACTTTTTTTGATGGTCGTATTGGAGAAATTACTTATTATAATAATGGTTCGAATGTAGCTCGTAAGATAGTAGAGAATTATTTTTCTACTAAGTATGCTTTTACACTAGCAACAGATGATATGTTTCCTGAAAATCCTTCTTTTAGAAGTCAAATGATAGGAATAGGACA
The DNA here is from genome assembly GCF_037126295.1 of Bernardetia sp. Wsw4-3y2. Lineage (NCBI taxonomy): Bacteria > Pseudomonadati > Bacteroidota > Cytophagia > Cytophagales > Bernardetiaceae > Bernardetia > Bernardetia sp. Wsw4-3y2. The sequence goes on from NZ_CP147017.1 coordinate 256,918, forward strand.
AGAAACAACAAACTTAACAGGAGATAGAATTTCTTCTAATATACAAAGTAGTGGAGGCTTTTTTATTGCAAATGTAGATTTTTTCAAAGATATTAGAGATTATGTATTTGTGGCTCATAACTCTGGTGTAGGCACAACCCCTTTGGGTGCAGGAGAGTATTCAAATCGTCTTTGGTTAGTCGAAGTTACTGATGTGAATAATAATGATGGTGATCTACAAGTAAGTTTTGACCTAGGAGGTTTGAGTCTTGCTTCACCTGCTTGTGTTAATAGTGCTGCTGAATATTATTTACGAATCAATGGAGTCAATACTCGCCTTGGAGCAGGTACATATAATGCCTTAGCTCAAACAATTACTTTTATAGTTCCTGCTAGTGAGATAGATGGCGCACAAATTACTATTGGTGTAAATGATACTACTATACCTACTTCAGAAGCAGGCTTATGTAATAATGGTTGTGATGATGATGGAGACGGTTTAGTAGATTGTTATGATGGAGATTGTAATGGTAATTCTGCTACTCCAGATTCTACTTGTGATGATTATTATTATGGACAAGTTCCACCAGACTGTGTTCTTCCTAATACGCCAGACCCAGATATTACAACTACTATTCAGTTTGAAACTGATGATATAGATTTTGAAGTAGAACAACGTGGAGGCGTATTTATTGGAGATGTTGTTCCTGATACATGGTCTGAATATGCAGCCAATGGAATCACAGGAGATGATGCTATCCATTCAGAAGTGGTCGCTAAAAACCCATACGATACACCTTATACAGCAGGTCCTAAAAATGGACAGGCTCGTAGTCCTTACATTTATATTTATTCAGGAGATGATGGAAGATTACTTCAGAGAATACCTACTCCTGTTACAAATAAATTTAGTATGCTTGCTCTAGCTGATGTGGATAGTGATGGTAATGGAGATATATTTGTTACGGGTAATGATAGAAGAATATATCGCTTTGAGTTTGATCCAACTCTTCAATTATACGATGCTGCCCTTCCAGCAGTTGGAACGCAATCTACTAATAATTGGGTAGCACAATCTTCTGTTCTTGTAGGACATTCAGAAATGTCTCCTGCTCTAGCAGATTTTGACCAAAATGGAGTGCCAGAGGTATATGTTGGAAATGCCATTTATAATGCTGTTACATTAGCCAACTATATTGCACCAAATAATACTTTGAGTTCAGGGAATCATCCAAATGATAATACAGCAGCTTTTCCAGTAGCTTATGATGTCTTTTCTCCTTCTGATATTGTTCCTGCTACTGGTGTTGCTTGTGGTGGAGATTGTCAGGGTTTAGAACTTGTTACAGGAAACAGAATATATGCTGTAAACCTAACTGCAGGTACGCTTACTTTACTTTCTTCTGCACCTGCTAATATTACTGATGGACGTGCAAGTGTGGCTGATATGGATAATGACGGACGTGTAGATGTGGTTACCTGTGGATATGATAATACAGGTACTGCTGCTGGAGCTATTTTTATTTGGAATCCACGCACACAAGCACAAATGGGTACAACTTTTAAATTAACAAATGGAGGACAAGTTACAACTATTGGTGGTCGTCCTAATCTAGCAGATATAGATGGAGATAGAATGTTAGAGGTCGTAGTAGGAGGACGCAATCGCCTTTATGCTATTGAAACAGATTCGGATGCAGATGGATTTTTTGGTCCTGCTCTTGCTTTAAAATGGGTAGGAATTACAGACGAAACTTCTGACCGTACAAGTGGCTCTACCTTTGATTTTAATGGAGACGGAATTTCAGAAGTAATTTATAGTGATGAAGCTGATGTAATTATCTTTAATGGAGCAACAGGAGCAGTAGTTGAGAGAGTAGTATCTCTATCAGGTACTCGTAGTGAGTATCCAATTGTAGCAGATGTAGATAAGGATGGACTTTCTGAACTTATTGTAACTTCCCAAAACCAAAACGGACCAGATGATAATGCTATTGGTAGAGTAACTGTGTATGCCTCTGGTTCGGGTAGTCCTTGGGTTAGTTCTCGTCCTGTGTGGAATCAACATACTTATCTTATTACTAATGTAGAAGATAATCTTACTATTCCTTCTAATCAACAGAATCATATACAACCAGGATATATAGCAGGTCCGCCTGCTCAAACAGGTCCTCTAAATTCTTTTATCAGACAAGTATCTTCTTTTGATAAAGATAATAATTCGCTTACACCAACAGGAAATTTGGTAATAACAACTATTGATGCTACGCCTGCAAGTTCAGGTGGAGATGTAGATTATTCAAACTGTCTCCCTACTGGTGAAATTATCATTTCTGTAACAGTAACCAATGATGGAGATGCAAACTTGCCTGCAAGTACACCAATTACATTTTATGATGAAAATCCATTTAGTTCTAATTCAAATATTTTGAATGTATTAACTTTAGGTATTGTACTAGCTCCTGGAGCAACACAGACTCTATCTTTCTCAATAAATGTAAATGGAGGTAATTTTAATATGTATGTATTGGGTAATATCGATGGAAATGCAAATCCGTTGCCTCAATATTCAGCAGCAGATAATTCTATATATGAAAATGGAGAGTGTGATTATAGCGATAATGGACAACCAACTTTTATAGATGAATGTCTTCTTCCAGTAGAACTTATTTCTCTCTATGCTGAAAATCTATCTAAAAAAGTAGTGGTTCATTGGGCAACAGCTACTGAGTTAGATAATGATTATTTCTTAGTAGAGCGTGCTGGAGAAGATTTACAGTTTAGAGCTATTGGAAAAGTAGTTGGTAAAGGAACTAGAAATGAGCGCACCGATTATTTATTTAATGATTATGAACCATTATTAGGAACTGCCTATTATAGGCTCAAACAAGTAGATTATAATGGCAAATGGACTAATACAAAAGCTGTTTCGGTTACACGTACTACAAACAATCTTCCTCCAGCACTTTATCCAAATCCAAATAAAGCTGGAAGAGAACTCTATATGCGTGGTTTTGTAGACGCTTCAATGATAAAACAACTCAGAATCATGAGCATTACAGGACAAGAAGTAAGCTCTAATATAGAAGTAAAATCTGCATCTGACGGAATTGTTGTTATTAATTTACCAAAAACACTTTCAAAAGGAATTTATATTTTAAATATAGCAACAGATTTTGGAGCAGAAAACTTCAAATTTATGATAGAATAAAATTCAAAATTTAATTATCAAAAAAGAGGCTGTCCGAAAAGGTCAGCCTCTTTTTATGCAGCTATTTTTTGTAATTCTTCTTTTTGGTTGATTTTTTTGATGATGCAAACAAATTTTGTCTTTTGGTGATTTTTTTGAGTATAAAAAAAGGTGCAAAAAGATGATTTTTTAGAATTGAAAGTATTTTTTAGCTTATCGGCAGTTTTTGCCACCATTTTTCTAAAATTATGTCCAAGAGCCATCAATAGAAACTCCATTTCTACTTTTACTAATCCCTTAAAAGTAAATCGATTAAACTTATTATTATATTTGAGATGCCCAAAAACAGCTTCTACTTCTATAGGGCGTTTACTGCGCTGCTCTAATCCTTTCTCACTAGTTAGTAAATTTCTAGCTTTCTCTTTTAGTTGGTTTAAACGATGATTCACTTGTATTATTCTATTGCCTTCAGCTTTATGACATAAATTGCGAAGAGGACAATCTTGACACCTTTTTGCTTGATAATAAGATACTTGCGATTCGTATCCATTACTTGAAGTACGTTTTCCATCTCTTATTTTCTTCATTCTTTGCCCCATCGGACAGACATAAAAATCTAATTCTTTGTTGTAAAATAAATTCTGAACTAAAAAAGGATTATTTTTCATTTTCCTTTTTTGCTCTTTATGGAAATAATTGTACTTAACGTAGGCAGTAATTTCTTTTTTTTCAAGTAATTCATAATTTTCTTCACTTCCATAACCTGCATCAGCTACTACTTCTTTACTTTGTTTATTGTACTGATTTTCAAATCCTTCTAAATGAGAGGATAAAGTGGTGGTATCTCCTGCCGTTTGATGAATAGAAACGTGGGTAATAAATTGATTTTCTGTGGACACTTGAGCATTATAAGTAGGTTTGAGTTGTCCATTTTTCATGTGATCTTCTTTCATCCGCATAAAAGTAGCATCCGTATCTGTTTTACTATACGAGTTTCTACAACCTAAAATTTTCAGAGACTCTTCATATTTACTTAATCTAGGAAGATATTCATCTTGCATTTTTTTTAGTTCTCTTGCCTGTTGTTTACTCGGTTCTTTTAGTTTTTTATTGATTTGAGCGAGTTTTTCTTTTAATAATTCTGAATCTAATGGAGTAGATACTTCTTCTTTATTTTCTTCTTGATTATCTGATTGAATACTACTTTCAATATCAGATAAAATTTTATTTACTTTAGTTTCTAACTTTTCTTTATTTTTTTCAATACTACCACGCCAAACAAAAGTATAACGATTAGAACAAGCCTCTATTTTTGTTCCATCAATATATTGAACATCAAGACTTACATAACCCATTTCAACCAACATTTTAACAACTTCTCCAAATAAACGATGAATGTGTGCCTTCAAAATTTTACCTCTAAAGTCATTAATTGTTCTAAAATCTGGTGTAGAATTGCCTGATAAATACATAAAATGAATATTCTCCCCAAGAGCTTTAGCTATTTTACGACAAGAATAAATATTGGATAAATAAGAATAGAATAGCACTTTAACGAGCATTCTTGGATGATAAGCTGAACAACCTCCACCTTTGTATTGAGAAATCAAATCGCTAATATCCAATGAATCAACCACCTTTTCAACTAAACGAACAGGATGGTGAGCTGGAATTTTGTCAAATATATTGACAGGAAAAAGTTCGGGCTGCTTACCACTTTGGTTTTTGAAAACTACTTTTGCCATAGGCTATATAACGTTAGTATAAAAGTATATATACCTCGAAAATAAAAAAAATTAACCATAAAAAAAAGGCTGTCCGTACTTTTCGGACAGCCTCTTTTTTATGCAATATTTTCTAAAATAGAAATCGTTATGCTAATAATCTACTTTTATTCCATGATAATTTTCTTGTGTTTTATAGTCTTTTCGTAATGGAAAACCTTCCCAATCAGCAGGCATTAATAACCTTCTAAGGTCTGGATGATTCTCAAACTGAATTCCTATCATATCGAAGGCTTCTCTTTCGTGCCAATCAGCAGCCTTCCAAATTGAAGTGAGGGAATCTACAACAAGATTTTTGTCTCCTTCATGTGCTAACAAAATAGCTAAAGTAATAGAATGCTCAAACGGATAGGAATAGAGTTGATAAATTACTTCAAAAGAATTTTCATTATCTAATGCTGTAATACAAACTAGGTTATCAAAATAAAGCCTATCGTCAGTATATAGAAAATGAGCAATTTCTAAGAGAGATTCTTTTTTTTCTATCAAAATACGAGGTTGTAGCGTTTCTGTATTCTGAACTGAAATAGAATCTTGAAATTTTTCTTGTAAAGTGCTTGCTAGTTCTTCAAAAATCATAATTGAAACAATAAGTTATTCCTCTTCATCACTTTGTGAATCTTCCATTTTGTTGGGAGCTTTCTCTTGAGAAGGAGGGCGTTGTTGAGAAGTCGGACGAGGTGTTGGAGGTGGAGGCAAATCAGCTAATTCATCTCTTTCCTTTTTCTTGTCTTCTGCATCCATTTCTGAACCAATATTCCTGTTTGGATTTGGGTTCATTCTATTTTTAGTTTCATGGGTTGGTTGTCTCTCAGAAGAAATTCTTCCTGTTGGTTTTGGTCTAGGAGTTTCTGTTTCAGAAGTATTTTGATAAATTTCTTGTAATTCTCCTTCCATAACAATCTTTTTGAGTTGATTGTATTTCCAGCCAATACGCAACAAAATTGCACCAATAATAACAAAAGTAATAATTCCTTCGACTCTTCCCATTTGCCAAAAATCCCAAGCAAAAAACTTTAATAACAAGACCACAAATAAAATAAGGGCAAACAAACGCACTTCTTTTATTTTGTATTTCATTCCTAAAGTAATTGCTGTTACTGATAACAAAGCCCATAAAATAGGATAGCCAAACTGACTATTGGTTTGTAAAATAGCATCTTTTCCTTCTATTCCATCACCAATATCATAGAAAATCCAAACCACTGTATTGCGAAGCTCTAAAGATAAATAAGCAACTACAGCAAAGCATAAAATATAAATTGTGGTTGCATAAACAACTGATTTATCGCCATCTTCATAATAAACATCACGAGTAAGTAAAAGCAAACCAAAAAGAGTAATAAAAAGATTGAGATAATGTCCCAAGTATTGAGAAAGTGCATTGCTATTGGTTAACCAGTGTGATTCTGCTGATTTTGTACGAATATGTTCTAAAAGCAAATCCATAGCTTGAGGTTGAACTAATCCTAAATATACAAAAGCCATCAGAAAGACCATTCCTCCCATAATTTGCATTACTCCATTCCATTTTACTGTTTTGGCAAATTGCCACACACCAACAGCATAAATAATATTGAAAAGTCCGATAAGAATAAGTCTAAAATCATTACTTCCAAAATTATTTGACTTATGAATAATGAGTTCTAAATTTCCTATCAAGAACAAAACAAGAAGCATAAAACCACCTAAAAAATTGGTATACATTCCTACTGTTATGAATCCAATATCTTCGTCTTCGTCTTCATCTTTCAATAGATAAATAGAAAATGCAAGTCCGACCATCGTTAAAAGACTGCTCAAAACTGCACCATTTAATAAAAATCGCCTTGTCAAATCATTTTCATACGACCAGTATAAATCTAAAAACCAAACCACAATAGAAGCTCCAATCAAAAACATAGAAGCTGTTTTGAAAACGCTCATTTGTGAGCGAACACCTACCCAAATCAATATCACGCCTTCAAAAACAAAGCAAATATTGATATATTCTTTATCTACAATAAGTGGAATTGCAATCGTAAAAAATAAGATGGTATAGCCAACAACAGTATAAAAAAGTTTTACATCTGCACTATCTGACTTGTAAAGAAGATAAGAATAAATAGAGTTGAAGACTGCTAGACCAAAAATAAACACTCCTAAATAACCAAAGCTATCAATTTGATAAAGCACATAAGAAATAATGATAACATAAGAAATCACATTTGCCAAAAGCATGGTATAATTAAATCCTTTCAAACGCTGTTTTGTACCCATACTATAAACTACATTCATTAAGAAAAATGTAACATAATAAAGAGTAGAAAATACAAGAGCTGTAAGAGCATTATTTCCGACATTAAAATCAGCCAAAAATACCCAAATATCAAAAAGAAATAAAGAAGCTATAAAAGTAAAAATATTAATATTCCCCCATTCTTTTCGATGTGCAATACCTAGAGCAATGATATTTAATAATAAAAGATAAGTAAAAAGGGCAAAATAATTAGTCGATTCAAAGCCTACCACAACAAAAGCAGTAACATACCCACCAACAATAGAAATTAAGGCAAGTGTTTTCCTATTATGTGCAATTGCCAAAATTACAGCTATCAATGTGATAAGTAAGTTTATTGCATACGCCCAAATCTGACTACCAACCGAATAATATTCAAAAAGTAAGCTGGCTGAATAATATAAAATTATCATTCCACCTACCAAATAAGTTGCACTCAAACTTTTACTGCTATTTCTCTGACGATGTGAAAGTGCCAAAAGAATTCCTCCTACCGAAAACCCAATAAATAGCTGTCCTATATTTCCAATAAAACCAGCATCAATACCAAAATTGATAAGCATAATGATACCCAAAATAAGCATTCCAATACCTATTTTGTTGAGTAAATTCTCTCCTAAGTATTCTTCTAACCCTTTCTTACTTTGGCTATAAATATTTTCTAATGCACGAGTTTGGTTTTGTAATGTGACTCCTTTAGGTTGGTAACGAGAATCAGGCTGACTTTGTCTTTGTTGTGGCTCTCCTTCTTCATCTTCTCCAAAAACTTTTAGATATACTTTTCGTCCTCTACCTACCATATCGCCTGTTTGGCGTGGTGCTTCTCGTGTTCCTTTATATTCTTTTATTTTATTTTTATAGATACGTTGCGCCAACTCATCATCTTCAATGGTAAGATCACTCATCTGACTAAGATGATGATAAATAGGGTCTTTCTTTACATTTTCTTCATAATCTTTATCAAAACGACGTAAATAAGAACGAGTTTCCTGTATTTCCTCTCTAAATCCTTCAGCAACTTTCAATAAATCACTAGCTTCACTATCTTTATTTTGAGTAGAAGATTGTGAAGTATATCTTTTGGGAACAAGATTTTTTGGAAGTTGATTTAACTTCTCATCAAATTTTTGATTGGGAAATTTTTCATTTTCTTCTTCAAAATTATCTTGTCTTTTTTTGGAATTATCAGGATTTTTAGGATTGTTTTTTTCGTTCATACTATTTTCAATTATGAATTAAAAATTACGAATTACGATGTTTTATAACTTAAGAACATAACATAATCCGTAATTCATAATTAAATTATTATTTTACAGAACTTTCTTCAGGTTGTCTCCAAAGTTCGCTTACTTCTTTTTTGTCTAAAACGAGCAAAAGACGAACAGGGTTAGGAATAAAAACCAAGCGAGCATCCATTTTTGGAGCTTTTTGTACTTCAAACTGAACAGCATCTTGTGGCTTAAAGCTATACTGCTGTCCGTGTTCGGTTTCCTCTAAAGGAGAATAATTACGAGCAATATAAGCAATAGGAGAAAGGACATCTAAACTTGGGCTATGTTGTTCATACAAATCTTCCAAAATATCTTCTAAATACTCACCATAGTTTTCTAAGAAATCATCTTCAAATTCGTGTAATTTTTCTTCTGCATCGTCATACGTTTCGTCGTTATAATCCATATCGGCGAGCATGCTTTTCTGCTGAATGATAGTTTCTAGGTCTTTGTTAAGGGCATTAAAATCCATACTGATAATTACTGATTTAATTTTTAATAAATAATAAAATGATACATTTTTCTGTAAAATATTAAATGTATCAGTTTCTTGAATTACTTATAATAAGTTTTTTGCCAAAAAATAGTTTTATAGATTTACCTATAAGCTGGCTAAATTAATTTTCTAATTTACGAATATTTTATAATGAAAACAATTTATAAAAATATCTAAATACACTGTTTCAAAAATTTTACAATGTTTTTTGTGTGTTCAACTCCTCAGAGTTGAACGAAACGCTTCCTCAGAAGCGTGATTCAAGCAAATAAATCATGCTTCTGAGGAAGCGAAACATTCAGTTCTGAGGAACTGAATGCACAACAAAATGCAATAAAACTTTTGAAACAGTGTACTAAAAGCTAAATTTATAAAATAATTTATAAAACACATTTTTTTATACTACAAATCAAGACATTGTTTCATAAAGTGTATAAAAAACGAGTTATTTTAGCTTTAGCTCAAATTTATTTATTTTTAATTAGATTTAAATAGTTTTTGAGTTTTATCATGGTTTGATAAGATACTAGAAAACAAATTTTCAACTCCATCAGCTTCCCACCATTCATACAAGTCAAATTTTGACCTATTTTCATCTGTTAGTCTATGTAGCTCATCTTCTAATTCTCTATATTTCAATAAATTTCCATTTTCATCACAATAACCTATATATTCTACTATTTTCTTCTCGCCATTTCTATTTTAGGTTCAAATTCTTGTCTTAATTTCATTTTATCAAAAAATATTTTCATTGTTTTGAAATAGATGGAAAAGACAAACCATTTTACTCCAAAGCTGTATAATGTTTAATAACAATCAAAAATAAGTAGTATCTTTGTAGTTACATTCCGAAATGAGATTTAACAAACATACTGCTTTTATTTTAAAACTTTCTGTTTGTGATTTATAAATGCTCATTTCACAATCCATTTATATGTCAGAAATTAGTAAAAAAAATACGCCAGATACTACGACCAAATCATTTGTCGATTTAGGTCTTTCAGATGAGCTTCTTCAAGCTGTAAAAAAAGTAGGTTATAGTTCGCCTTCGCCTATTCAAGAAAAAGTAATTCCTTTTGTTTTAGATAGAAAAGATGTTTTGGCTTCAGCACAAACAGGAACAGGAAAAACAGCAGGCTTTACTCTTCCTATGCTTCAACTGCTTACCCAAGATGTAAAACAACGTTCCAAGATTAGAAAACGTACTTTGCGTTGTCTTATTCTCACTCCTACTCGTGAATTAGCAGCACAGGTTTTTGAAAATGTAAAAGAATATAGTGAATTTTTAGATATTCGAAGTGCTGTTATTTTTGGTGGTGTAAATCAAAATCCACAAATCAGAACGCTAAAGAATGGTGTTGATGTTTTGGTAGCTACTCCTGGTCGTTTGTTAGATTTGGAAGGACAAAAAGCTCTTTCACTTGCTGATGTAGAGATTTTAGTCTTAGATGAGGCTGATAGAATGTTAGACATGGGATTTTTGCATGACATAAAACGAGTTATCAAACTTGTTCCTACCAAAAGGCAAAATCTTCTTTTTTCGGCTACTTTCTCTAAAGAAATAAAAGCTCTAGCAGGAAAAATATTAAATAATCATGTTACTGTAGAAGCAACTCCAGAAAACACAACAGTAGAAAAAATCAATCAAACTGTTTATAGTGTCAATAAAACACGAAAATCAGATTTGATTATAAAATTGATTGATGAAGGAGAATGGGAGCAGGTTTTAGTCTTTACTCGCACAAAACATGGTGCAAACCGTTTGAGTGAAAAAATGACAAAAAAAGGGATTCAGGCAGCAGCTATCCATGGAAATAAAACTCAAAATGCACGTACAAAAGCTCTACAAGGCTTTAAAGATGGTTCTATTCGTGTTTTGGTAGCTACAGATATTGCAGCTAGGGGATTAGATATTCCACTCTTACCGTATGTAATTAATTATGAATTACCTAACGTTGCTGAAGATTACGTACATCGCATTGGTCGTACAGGTCGTGCAGGTGCAGGTGGAGATGCTATTTCATTGGTTTCTCATGATGAAGTTGAATTTGTAGAGAATATTGAAAAACTTCTTAACGAAAAAATTGAGAAAAAAGTAGTAGAAGGTTTTGAACCTACTGCCCCTTCAAAAGAAGACATCGAAGAAGCAGAATTGGCAGCACGTCAACGAAGTGGAAGAGGTGGTTTTGCTAGAAATAGAGAAAGAAACCGTACTTCAGACTCTAGAGGAAAATCTAATTCTGTAAATTTGGGAAAACTAAAGTCAAAAACAAAAGGACGTAAAACAAATAACCCCAAATTTGGAGGAAAAGGAAGAGGAAAATAAAAAAATAGCTCCTAATTATTAGTTTAATACCTGTGCTGTTGTTGGTCTTTAGTTTCGACTTGCCGTTACGATGAACAACAATAAACATAGAGGTAAAAAAATAGAGTTTCATTTTTTGAAACTCTATTTTTTTGGTTTGCAATTAGATAATACCAACTACAAAAACCACGGCAGGATACCAAATAATAGCTCCTCACTCAACTTGAACTGATGCACAGGTATAAATATTTTAATTTTTCACAAAAAGGGTAAAAGAAAGTAGAGAAATTTATAATCCAAAATAATTCATTTTTCTTTACATTTGTAAACACTAAGACCAACTCATTGGTGGTGGTGTAAAAAATATGATAAGTTATTTGGTTGTTGGTGTCGCTTCGTTAAAATGCCAACAACGGCATTAAATATACCTAAATTTACGAAAAAAAATAAAAATATAACTCATTCTTTAGAGTGAGAAAAACTAGCAAAATAATAAAAGCAATGAAACTAAATATAAAAAATCTAGGCGCACTCAAAGAAGCAGAAATAGACCTTAGCAAAGACCTAATTTTACTGTGTGGACATAATAATACTGGGAAAACTTATGTGGCTTATGCGATTTATTATGCTTTGGATAAAAACATAGCACCTTTATTTCATCTTGATAATAATAAATTAATATTTGTTTCAACTACAAATTCAAAAGGTAAAGCTATTGCTGTAGATTTTCCTGCCCTAAATGATACAGATAAAATAGTTAAAACACTACAAACAAGAAACGAAATAAGAGTAAATTTAGAGGATTTATACGAAGAAATTATTCCCGTATTACTTCCTATTTATGAAAAAAATTATTTAGAAGTTCAGAGACATCTTTTTTCATTTAGTGAATTTATGCATAATAGAGGTTTTGAAAATACAATCCTATATCCTCAATATTCAAAGGAGGAAATAAAGCAAAGGTTACATAGTAAAGAAATAGATAAAAATAAATCTTGGTTATATGGTTTTAGATCTGAAAAAAATGCTGATGAATATGAAGCTAATCTAAGTTACTTTAGGACAGAAGACAACGAGAAATTTTCAATAAGAGGACATATATTTGATATGGTATTTTCGAAAAATTTAAAAATTTCAAATGATACTTATATATTTACATCTGAACGTTCTGCAATAAATAATTTTAGCCAAGACTTATCTTTGAAAGGTTTTGAAGATATAGAAGGAATTAGTGCTTCTAGCCAGTTATTATCTAAAAAAGATAAAATAGAAAGCAGAAAACATTCATATCCTATAATAGATAGCATAAAGATAGCAGAAAATCAAAAGCATTTTTCTCAATTTACTAGTGAATTTGAATTTCTAGCTATTGAGTTAGAACAAAATATTTTAGAAGGAAAAATAAGTGTAGGACAATACGGAGGACTGCAATATCAACCTCAAAATACATCTAAAAATATAGTCTTAGAAATTGCACAAGCATCTTCTTTGGTTCAATCACTTTCTCCAATAGTATTTTATTTACGTCATTTAGCTGAAAAAAATGATTGTATTATTATTGATGAACCAGAACTAAATCTACACCCAGATAATCAAATTTTGGTAGCTCGTTTTTTGGCTCGTCTTGTCAATGAAGGTTTTAAAGTGGTGGCCAGTACGCATAGTGATTATGTCATTAGAGAATTGAGTAATTTATTGATGCTTTCTAATTCTTTTGGAGAAAAAGAAGAATTAATGAAAACATATAGATATAATGAAAACGAACTTTTAAAAAACGAACAAGTAGGAGTTTATTATTTTGAGAAAGGAAAAAATACAGCCGTTTCTGTTCCACTTTTAAAACGTGGAATTGAAATAGATTCGATTAATGAAGTCATAACAGACCTTAATGAACGTTCGGATAATATTTATTATACTTTTTTGGAATCTGATGAAAATAAGGCAGCCGAAAAAGAAGAAGAAAATCTAAAAAACAACTCTAAAATCTAGCTAATGGAAGATATAAAAAAGGCTCTTCAAGCTCTGATTTGTGAGGAAGTTTGTATTGACTTTAATAATGAGAAAAAATCAATCAAAATTGAAGAAGAACAAAATACAGATTCAAAACAACTTCGTGCGGTTACTATAAAAGGAATTGATGAATGTTTTTTGGCTTTCAAGTTAGACCATCCAACTAATAAATTTTTAGGAAGATTATTTAATGAGGTAACAGATTTGAATAAGGCTTGTGATGCTATTATTTTTTGTAGAATAAGAGATAAAAATTATATTTTTTCAATAGAATTAAAGTCAAATGAAACTTCTGATATATCTAAAAAATTCAAAAATAGTCAAATTTTTATTAGTCTAATAAATGGGATTTTAAAGATTCATTTTGATGTTCAAGAGGAATTTGAAGCTATAAATATTCTTTTTGATAGAAAAATAACAAACAGAGCAATCACAAAGAGAAAACCTAAAGATGTAGAATATTATCATCAAGGTTTTAGTAGGCAAGATAATTTTATTCAAATACACCCTTTCATTTCTCAACAAAATAAGTAAAAAAGCTCTCAAATCAAGAAAATGAAAAATGCGTTTCCTCTTTTTCCTATCATTTTTTTTCCTGTTTATTTCCACAAAAATCGTTTTTGCACAAACTCAAAAAAACGATGCTAAAACTGATTCTCTAAATTCATTTTCTCAAAAAACAAAGTGGGTTGCCGTAAATAAAAACTCTGCCGTTGTTGGTGTCTCCACCAACGACAAAATTTATTACACCACATTTTGGCTCAAAGAAATTGATTCTCTTCCTCCTATTTCTATTCAAGTTTTAGAAACAAAACCAAAATTAGCCGTTGCCCCTGTGTCCACCAACGAGATAAATAAAATAAAAGCAACTTATGACTTTGAAAAACAGATTATTTTGTTTTATTTAAATTCAAGTCTAAAAGATATTCAATTAGATTCTATCCAAATATCGTATCAAACTATTCCTTTCAAGATAAAAAACTGGACTTTTAAGCGTTCACAGGAAGAATACGAACAAGCTGCTATGCAAAACTTCATCGATACAGTAGATAGAAAAGCAGAAAAAAATACTGTTATTACAGAAGAAAGACAAGAACTTTTTAGCTCAAACCTTCAAAAAGCAGGAAGTATTACTCGTGGTGTTTCGGTGGGAAATAGACAAGACGTTTTTGTAAATTCGAATCTAAATCTGCAATTAGAAGGAAAACTAACCGATGAAATAGAATTGACAGCCATTATTTCCGACCAAAATGTTCCTTTTCAGCCCGAAGGAAATACACAACAAATTCAGCAATTTGACAGGATTCAGATACAACTTCGTCATAAAAATGCTTCGCTTACAGCAGGCGATGTAGTGTTACAGCAAGGAATTGGCAAAAATACGCCTCATTTTATGCGATTTTATAAAAATGTTTTGGGTGGAGTTTTACAAACCAATTTTCAAAGAGATTCTACTTTTTCTACGCAGCAAAAAATCGGTTTAGCTGCTGCAAAAGGACAATTTCAAAGTTATCAATTACCTGTTCAAGAAGGCGTACAAGGTGCGTACAGACTTGTAGGTGCAAATAATGAACGTTTTATTATCATTCAAGCAGGTTCGGAAAAAATATTTTTAGATGGACAGCTTTTGCAGCGTGGTTTTAATTATGATTACATTATCGACTACAATACTGCCGAAATTACCTTTAATCCTCACGTTGTGATTACGCAATTTTCTAGGGTTCGTGTAGAATTTGAATATACAAATCAGTTTTATAATCGAATGATTTCAAATTTGGGTGCAAGTGTGAACTTTACAAGTAAGAATAAAAGTAGCAATTCGAAAAAACTAAAAAAATCATCTTGGAACGTTTTTATAGAAAATTATTCTGAAAGCGATAATGAAAAACAACCCATTAATTTTGATATTTCAGAAGAAAGACAAACACTTTTAGAAAATATTGGCGATAGTTTGAATTTGGCGATTGTAGAAAGTGCGGAAGAAGTAGAAAATTTTTCTGTCAATCAAATTCTATATATCAAAAAAGATACATTGATAAATAATTTCTTTTATCAAATTTTTGAGAGAGCCACACAAGACAACGAAAATCAAACTTTTTATACCGTTTCTTTTACCGAAGTAGGACAGAATAAAGGCGATTATATTTTAGGAGAAGCCGTTGCAAATGGAAAAGAATATGTTTTTGTAGGAATTAATCAAGGAAACTTTGCGCCAATTAGACAACTTCCTGCTCCAAACTCAAAGCAATTAACAAATACTGGTGTTCGTTTTTCTCCAAATAGCAATACAAGTATTTTTGCAGAAGCAGCTTTTTCGAAACGAGATAAAAATATTTTTTCAGAAATTGATAGCCAAGACGACAAAGGAAATGCTTTTTTTGTGGGAATTCATACGAAAGAAAAGAAATTTCAAAATTCTATTTTCAAGAATAATTATAAGTTGAGTTACGGAATAGATTATGAATTAGATAATAAAAACTTTGAACCGATAGACCGTTTTAGAAATATAGAATTTGATAGAGATTGGACGCTGCCCACTTTTTTTGGTGCATTGCCAAAAGGTCAAGACCAGATTTTACAGGCTTTTGCGATTATTGAACAAAATGTAAGCAACAAATTTGAGTATAATTTTACGTACAGAAACCGAGAAAATGCCATTACAGGACAGCAACACAAAATTATTTTCAATAAAAAAGTAGGTAAATTTCAACTTTCTACCAATGGTTTTTATTTGAATGGAGAAAATCAATTACAGTTTCAGAATAATAATGCCAGTTCTTTTTCAGATTTGAATACAAATTCTAGTTCTCAAAATTCTATTATTTCATCGATTCCAAATAGTCAAGTTGCTATATTATCAACCCCTCAAAATGTTTCTTGGTTGCGTTATGATGCTGATTTGCAATATCAAAATAATTACATTATTCCTGCTTATACGTATTCGGTTGATAAACAGACTTTTAGAACACAAGATTCGGTTACTTCGTCGTTGATGAATTATGAGCAACACAAATTTTATCTTTTTCAAGGTGACAGTAGCAAAAAAGCAAATTATAGAGTTGAATATGCTTTGAGAGAAGATTTTTTGCCAAAAAATGGAGTTATTCAATCTTATACCAATTCGCAAACGGCACGAGCAGAAATGTCTTTGGATTTTGAGAGAGAAAAATCAAATCAAAAACTGACTTTTAATTCTACATATAGAAAATTAGAATACAATCAACAATTTTTGGATACGCTACAACTAGACGACACCGAAACGCTAATGGGAAGAATCGATTGGCGAAGTGATTTTTTTGAGCGTGCTATCCGTCAAGAACTCACTTATTCGACGGTAACGGGGCGAGAACCAGCACGAGAGTTTACTTTTATTGGTGTCGACGGAACGCAAGGAACGCATACGTGGCGAGATGATAACGATGATGGTGTGCAGCAATTGGGAGAATTTTATGAAGCCATCAATCCAGATGAACGAAATTATATCAAAGTTTTTACACCTACAAGTACGTATTTAACAGCTTTTTCTACTGATTTTATTTATAAAATCACACTTACTCCTTCTAATAAATGGAAAAAAGCAAAATTTATAAAGAAATCCTTACAACTATTTTCGATGGTTTTTTCGGTTCAAAATTCCGTCAAAACTACAGAAAGTGATTTTGAAAAACGTTTTCTTCCTTTTGTGCAGCACAATCAAGAAAACGTTTTGAGTGAGCAAAGTTCGCTTCGAAATGTCTTATTTTTAAATAGAACAAATCCAAAATGGGGAGGAGAATTTCGCTATACACTAACGAATCAAAAAAACCTTTTAGCAGGTGGATTTGAAAGTAAAAATGTAGAAGAATATGAAACTATTTTTAGATTAAGTCTTTCAAAAACGGTTGCTTCAAAATCTAGTTTTTTGATAGGAGCACGAAGTAATGCCTCTGATTTTTTGGAAAACAGAACCTATAATTTAGAGCTTTTACGTCCACAACTAGAACTCGCTTGGCAACCCACAACAGCATTCAGACTAACAACAGCCTACCGTTTTGAGCAAAAACAAAATACTTTAGGCATAGAAAAAGCGACAATTAATGAATTTAGAACCGAACTTAGATATTCAAAAGTAGGCGATAGAGTTTTTAATGTCCGACTCCGAACGCTCAATATTGATTATAATGGAGAAAATAACACGCCTGTCAGTTACGAACTTTTGGAAGCCTTACGAGCAGGTCAAAACCTAACTTGGGATTTGAATCTACAACAAAAACTTTTCAATGGTTTGCAGCTAAGTGTCGTTTATGAAGGTAGAAAATCAGAAGATAATGCTGCCATTCATATTGGTAGAATACAGGTTACTGCGCTTTTTTAGTAGTTTGTTTTTCTCAAAACTCAATCGATTTTGCTATTTTTTTGCGTATAAAAATTATAGGTCAATCCCAAACTTAAAATCAATGAGGTTTGTCTTTCATTACCATATTTAATATTATTACTACACAAAAACTGAAATACAAATTTAAACTTTTCAAGTCCTATTCTTGCTGTCATGGCTGGTTCTATTATAAAATTATGTTTGCGATTTGATAAATATTCCACTTCCTCTTTACCTCCAAAAAGCAAATCTCCTTCTACTTTAGTGTATCTCAAATAAAATGTTTTGAAAGACATAGAGGCAGAAATATACTTCATTGATTTACTAAAAGTAGGATTTATACCCACTAAAAACATATTAGCATTTAGTTTTCCTTGATTTTGAATATAGGTTTCTATATTTCCTATTGCTGCTATTCCCCAAATTCCTATATGTCTAGTCCTTTTAATATTTTTTTTTAGAAAACGATTTTTTATAGAATCTGAAAACAAATAGCCAAAACCTAGTTCGTGCATTTGTCCTTTTGTTCCTATTTTATTAGTATTATTCGAATTAATTATATTAGTTGAACCCGTTATAAGATTATGAAATGCGTTATTTGTTTGAGCAGCAAAATGATTAGTGATTAGATAAGAAGTCTGAACACTTATTTGACTTGTAGAGTCAAAAGTAGGATTACTTGATGCTACTGACAAAAACCCTTCTCCTTTTTGAGTAAGTAAAGGAACAGTATGCATGTTGGGAACATAATAATTAGGTTGGCATGAACTAAAAATAACAACCATAAAAAGCAAATAAAGTAAGGTAGATTTCATAATTAATTCAATATCGTTTTATGACTTTTAAATTTATTTCCTTTACGTTATTTTATAACTCAATGCTGCATTCTGAAATAATTATCTATAATTAAAAAAATAATTTCTATTTATTACTAGCAAACCTTACCTTTGTATTTTATTTTATTCACTTATTTACGATTTTATATGAAACAGATTTTTACGGTTTTTTTGGTATTTCTTTTTTCTTCCTTACTATCGTCAAAAATATTGGCACAACAAATTGAAGACATATCTATTTGGGCACCATCTAGTATCAGGGCTATCAAAATTGATAAACAGGGAAATAAAATAGTTGCAGGTTATACTTCTGGTTCTACGTTTTTCATTGGTGACTCTATAGAAATAGATATGAAAATTACAAACTATTCAGGTTTGAAGTTTTTTGTAGCAAAAATGGATAAATATGACCAACTGATTTGGTTTAGACACGGAGTTTGGTTTTCAGACAAAAGCTCCTATGAGGGTGATCAAGTCAGTGTTGAAATTGATAACTTTAATAATATATCAATTTTATATAGCGTTGGAGGGGTTCCTGTAGTGTCTTCTCAAAATGAGCATCGCCTAATTAGAGAATTAAAGTGGAAAGGTAATACATATGATGATATTGACAATTTTTTGCTTAAACTAGATCCACAAGGTAATGAAGTTTGGCACAGAGCTCTTTACCTCAATAAACCTTCAAGGGAAACTGCTAAGATAGTAGTAGATAGTCAAGGTAATACATTTTTGTGTGAGACAATAATGGGAAGAAAACCTAGTGTTACTAGTGGGGAGTTTTGGGTTACAATAGATGATAAAGATTTTACCATACAAGAATGGCAATTATCAAACACTAATACAGGTGTTGTTACGGTTAAGTTTGATTTAAATGGGAAATATGTATGGAGCAGAGGAATAGTAGATGTAGCCCATGGAACAATATTAGAAGATATAGTAATTAGTGCTGACGATGATATCTCGCTATATACTAGTTCTTATGGTGGTAGTGGTACAATTTCCTTTAAAAACTTTGATACATTCGATGACTTCAATAACCCCAATTCTGCTGGTAGCTGTCTAGTTACTTATAATCCTAATGGAGAAGTATTAGATTATGGGGTAATTGAAGGTGCTAATGGAGGTTTCGGACAATTAAAATTATTTTACTTGAAAAATAAGCTATTTGCTGCGGGAAGAAGCTTTCCTTTCCTTTCAGTCTTAGAACTAGAAAACTATCGTAACGTGGTTCATCAAGATGATTATGTGCGAAATGGAAGTGGTGTAGATCAATATTTCGAGGTAAAGGATTTTGTTGTAGATAGAGCTGAAAATAAATATATCATAGCTCGTTTTTTGCCCTATTCGGAAAATGTGAAATTTGGAAATACGGTATACCCACTTGAAACAAAATCTGGGCTACCTATGGGACAAATATTTCTATTAAAACATACTAAATCTGAGGGGCTAAACTGGGGCATTAATTTAGGATTACGTGAAAATTATTCAAATGTTATGTCACATTCAAAAAGACCAGGCTTAACAGTAGATGACACAGGGTATATATATGTGAGTGGTCTATATATAAAAAACAAAGAATTAGCAGGACAGCTTCCATTTGTACCTTGCTATAATTGTGGGCTTAATTATGTAATGAAGATACGTGATACAGATTTTGTAGATTCCCCACATTGGTTTGAAGGAAAAACATTTAGCGATAGAAATTTTGACTGTGAGCCAAATAGCAGTGATATGAGCCTACCTCATACATTGATTTTAAAAAATGGTCAATATTATACTATTTCAGATAAAAAAGGAAGCTATTTTATACCAAACGAAAATGACTCAGTTGTTCTAGAAAGTAAAATACTAAACAGTGATTTCTACAAGTATATTCCTAGCCAAAATAACTGTGATACTATCAAACAAGTCGTAATAAAGGATTTACAACTTCAAGATTCAAACTCTATTAACTTCGGCTACAAAGTAAAACCTTGTTCTTATCTTACTATTGATTTAATAAATGAACGTCGCAGAAGATGTTTTATGAGTAGCACAACAGTAGAGTACCAAAATCAAGGCTTTGCAACAGCTCAAAATGTAGAAGTAAAAGTAGAATACCCTGATTATATATTCCCTGTTTCTAGTTCGCCTGCTTGGACTAGGAAAGAAGGAAATAGCTATTTCTTTAATGTTGGTAGTTTAGCTGCTGGAAATGCTGAAAAAATCATTTTTCAAGATTCAGTTATTTGTGGAATTGAAGCAATACGTGGACTTACGCAATGCGTAAAAGCTACCATTTCTCCTGCCAATATGTGTGAAGATTGGACAGATAACGAAAATAAATACGAAATTTCTGGACGTTGTGTAGGTGGTGGAGTCGCTCGCTATACCATCAAAAACCTAACAAATACAGCTACTGATTCTATTCCGTATCGTTTGTATGCTAATTCACAAGTTTTCAAAGAAGCAAATACATTACTTCCTGCTAATGGAGAAGTAGAAATTGAAGTATTTACCAATGGAATGACAATGAGAATGGAATTATTTCCACAAAATCACGACCCTATTTCTGCTTTTGTAGAAGGCTGTCAAGTTGCTATTCCTTACAAGACAAAAGCTGAAAACCCTAACCCTACTGTAAGTGTTGCTCCTGTTCAAGAATCTGGAGTTGCACTTCCTCAAAATGATGGTGGAGAGCGTTCAGAAACTTCTTGTTCAGAAATTTTGGATAGCTATGATCCTAATGATAAGCAAGTTGTGCCTTTTGGCTTGACAAATCAAAACTTAATTGAAGCATCAACAGAATTAGATTATACCATTCGTTTTCAAAATACAGGAACTATCGAAGCTGTAAATATCGTAGTTTTGGATACGCTTTCAGAGTTTTTAGATATAGAAACAATCCGCTTAGGAATGGTTTCGCACGATTATAAATTATTGATTGATGGCGATGCTGATACTCGTGTTTTACGATTTGAGTTTGATAACATTAATCTTCCAGATAGTAATTCAAACGAACCTGCTTCTCACGGATTTATCAAATTCAAAATCAAACAAAAAGCGAATAACTCTATCGGAACGGTCATAAAAAACCGTGCAGCTATTTATTTTGATTTCAATTCGCCAATTATTACAAATACAATTTCTAATAAAGTTGCTATTTTACCACTCAGAAATGATAATTTGAATTTACCTGTTTTCAATTGTTCAGATGCTAATTTTGAGCTTATCGCCAATGCAGGAACAGATATAGAAACTTCAAATTCTACAGCCACTTTAGCAGCACAAGCAACACAAGTATTTGGAAGTTGGTCTTTACTTTCAGGTTTTGGAGAGTTAGAAGATGCTTCTAAAAACAATAGCAAAGTTAATGGAGTTTTACCTTTTCCTACAAAACTAGTTTGGAGAGTTGCCGTTTGTGGAGAAGCAAAACAAGATACAGTTATTGTACAGTCTACAAATACAGATTATAAATTTACTATTGATTTTAATCAAACAGAATCTAAATTATCCGTTCCAACTGGAAAAGTTACTTATCAATGGTACAGAGATGGCGTTTTGATAACTGGACAAACAGACCCAACACTCAATTTAGAAGCATTAGAAAATAGAATTGGAGTTTATACAGTCGTTATTTCTAGTGGAGATACATCTATTACTTCTGAGCCATTTACAATAGATAGGATTCTATCTAATGATGATTTTATCAAGGCTAATTACATCAAAATATATCCAAATCCGACTACTTCTTTATTAAATGTAGAATTGAATACGGTTTTGAATGCTAGTGAAGTAATTTTAGTAAACGCTTTGGGAATGGAACTACAAAAAACTCTCATTACAAATTCTAATAAAATTACTCTTGATTTAGAAAACCTAAGTAATGGAATTTACTTTGTAAAAATTGTTTCGTCAAAAGGAATATTCTATAAAAAAGTAGTCTTGAAAAAGTAACTTTTAGCGTTTAGTTAGGCACAAAAAAGTCATCAGCAAATCTGTTTTGTTGATGACTTTTTTAGTTATAAGAATTTTCTTTTATCAATAGCAAACCTTACCTTTGTATTTTATTTTAAAAAGCTATTTTCACTTAAAATTAAATTGATAATGAAACGGATTTTTACCTGTTTTTTAGTGCTTTTATTTAGTTGCACTCTTTTGAGTAATGCAGCCTCTGCACAGGTTTGGACAGATATTTTAGAATTGCATTATTGTGATATAACAAGTATCAAAATAGATGCAGATAATAATAAAATTATCTCTGGTTTTGGAATTGGAAATGCTTTAAGTGTAGAAGGAAATAATGTTCCGTTTACGCAAAGTCAAAATAACAAGTTTTTTGTAGCCAAAATATCTCCTACTGATGAAGTAATTTGGATAAAAAATGGTGAATGGTTTACAGATTTTGCTACTAATCCAACAGCTAATTCATACAATGATTTAGATTTTTCAAATATAGAAATTGACAATTCTGGAAATATTCATGTAGTTTTTAGTTCAGGCTACAACAGAACTTTAGATAGAGTTACATGGTCAAACAATCAATACAATCAAATCGATAATTTTATATTGAAACTATCTCCTACTGGAGATGAAATTTGGCATAAAGCATTATTGCTGCATAGTGAAAGCTTGAATTTTGTTAGACAAGGAACAAAAATCTCTGTTGATGACCAAAATAACGTATTCTTAGCTCTTACTGTTTTAGCACAAGATAAAGACGGAACGCCTTATCAGTTTAATATAGATGGAACTACATTTACTATTCCTAAAAACACTTATCCCCCTGCTAATGACCCTATATATGGTGGAGGACAAGGCTCAGAAGTTTTAACTTTAAAATTTAGTAGTAATGGACAATATATTTGGAACAGACAAATAGTATCAGAATTAGGCTACGTGAATTTTGACGACTTAATAATAGATTCTAATGGAAATCCTATTATATCAATACACGCTACTGGAGAAACTTTAGTATTCAATGGAAGCTCAGAAACCAATAATTTGAGAAATAAAATTTTTCCTGCTTTTTTGATAAAGTATGATACAAATGGAAATTTGTTATACCATAATAATGTACAAACTGAAATTGGAGAGCTTTATTTGCGTTTGTTACTTGATAGAGTAGGAGAGCATATTTTTATTTTTGGAGTATCAAGCAATGAGATGCAAACAAGTGAAAGAACTTGTTATGTAGTAAAAACAGATAATAACCAAAATATAATTTGGCAACAAGATTTTCCAACAAACAATGGAGTAGCAACATACCTTTCAAATTATCAAGGAATGGTAGTTGATAATTCTGAAAATATATATGTTGCTTTTACAATAAAGGGAGTTGATGGAAGAGGAACAAATGTAACGTTTGGTAATACCTCTCATATTTTGACTGACGAAAGTGAAAGCCATTTTTTAGTAAAAATCAATCAATCTGTAGGTGTAGACTGGGGAGTAAACTTAGGTGTTCCCAAACTAAATGGCGATGTTTATAATGACAATAAAAGAGGTTTAGCTGTAGACAATAGAGGAAATATTTATGTAAGTGGCGTTTATGTTCCTAATAGCACTATCGGAACGACTACCTTGCCTAATGTACCCTTTATTCAAAACACAGAAGGTTTATTACAATATATCGGTAAAATAAAAGACGATAGTTTTGTTTTTCCTACTTTTAGGGGAGAAGGCAAAGTGTTTGCAGATTTAAATACAAATTGTCAATTAAATCCAACTGATCAAGCCATTTCAAGTATTTTGATAAAACGAAATGATGGTTATTATGCAATGTCTAATCTTAATGGAGATTTTTTAATGCCATTTTCAGAAGGAAATTATACACTAAGAAGTTCTCTTGCTAATAATTATTTAGCTCAATATATTATTCCAAATTGTGATACAGTAAAGCAAGTAGTTATTAATGGAGGACAAATTCAAGACCCTACTTCACTTCATTTTGGTTATCAGACTCTTCCTTGTTCCTACCTTTCTATTAACATCATAAACGAACCTCGTCGTAGATGTTTTATGAGCAGTACGACAGTAGAATATCAAAACAAAGGTTTTGTTACTGCTCAAAATGTAGAGGTAAAAGTAGAATATCCTGATTATATCTTCCCTGTTTCTAGCTCACCTTCTTGGAGTAGAAAAGAAGGAAATAGCTATTTCTTCGATATTGGTAGTTTGGCTGCTGGAAATGCTGAAAAAATCGTTTTTCAAGATTCTGTCATTTGTGGAATTGAAGAAATACGTGGACTTACTCAATGCGTAAAAGCTACTATTTCTCCTGCTAACTCTTGTGAAGATTGGACGGATAATGAAAATAAATATGAGATTACTGGACGTTGTGTCGGTGGTGGAATTGCTCGTTACACAATCAAAAACTTAACAAATACAGCTACTGATTCTATTCCGTATCGTTTGTATGCCAACTCACAAGTTTTCAGAGAAGCAAATACATTACTTTCTGCTAATGGAGAAGTGGAAATTGAAGTATTTACCAATGGAATGACAATGAGAATGGAATTATTTCCACAAAATCACGACCCTATTTCTGCTTTTGTAGAAGGCTGTCAAGTTGCTATTCCTTACAAGACAAAAGCTGAAAACCCTAATCCTATTGTAAGTGTTGCTCCTGTTCAAGAATCTGGAGTTGCACTTCCTCAAAATGATGGTGGAGAGCGTTCGGAAACTTCGTGTTCTGAAATTTTGGATAGTTATGACCCTAATGACAAACAAGTTGTGCCTTTTGGCTTGACAAATGAAAATCTAATAGAAAAAAATACAGAATTAGATTACACTATTCGCTTTCAAAATACAGGTACCATTGAAGCTGTAAATATCGTAGTTTTAGATACGCTTTCAGAGTTTTTAGATATAGAAACAATTCGTTTGGGAATGGTTTCTCATGATTATAAATTATTGATTGATGGCGATGCTGATATTCGTGTCTTGCGTTTTGAGTTTGATAACATTAATCTTCCAGATAGTAATTCAAACGAACCTGCTTCTCACGGATTTATCAAATTCAAAATCAAACAAAAAGCGAATAACTCTATCGGAACGGTCATAAAAAACCGTGCAGCTATTTATTTTGATTTCAATTCGCCAATTATTACAAATACAATTTCTAATAAAGTTGCTATTTTACCACTCAGAAATGATAATTTGAATTTACCTGTTTTCAATTGTTCAGATGCTAATTTTGAGCTTATCGCCAATGCAGGAACAGATATAGAAACTTCAAATTCTACAGCCACTTTAGCAGCAAAAGCGACACAAGTATTTGGAAATTGGTCTTTACTTTCAGGTTTTGGAGAGCTAGAAAATCCTTCTAAAAATAATAGTAAAGTTACTGGACTTTTACCTTTCCCTACAAAACTAGTTTGGAGAGTAGCTGTTTGTGGAGAAGCAAAACAAGATACAGTTATTGTACAATCTACAAACACAGACTACAAATTTACTATTGATTTTAATGAAACTGAAGCTACATTATCTGTTCCGACTGGAAAAGTTACTTATCAATGGTACAGAGATGGCGTTTTGATAACTGGACAAACAGGCGCAAAATTAGACTTATCAACATTAGAAAATAGAATTGGAGTTTATACTGTTGTGATTTCTAGTGGAGATACATCTATTACTTCTGAGCCATTTACAATAGATAAAATTCTATCTAATGATGATTTTATCAAGGCTAATTACATCAAAATATATCCAAATCCGACTACTTCTTTATTGAATGTAGAATTGAATACGGTTTTGAATGCTAGTGAAGTAATTTTAGTAAATGCCTTAGGAATGGAACTACAAACAACAAAAATCATCAATTCTGATAAAGTAACTCTTGAGTTGAATAACTTGAGTAATGGAATTTATTTTGTAAAAATTGTTTCTCAAAAAGGAATATTTTATAAAAAAGTAGTTTTGAAAAAATAAATTATAGCGTTTATTAGACACACAAAAGTCATCAGCAAATCTGTTTTGTTGATGACTTTTTTGTTTTGTAATAATTTTCTTTTATCAATAGCAAACCTTACCTTTGTATTTTATTTCATTCACTTATTTACAATTTTATATGAAACAGAATTTTACAGTAATATGTATAATTATCCTTGCTTTCTTTTCAATTACAGAAAGAACATCTGCACAAGAATTAGAAAGTGCAATGGAAATGTATATTGGGAGTGAAAGTGGTGAGATAGTACAAAATAGCAAGTTGAATATTGTTAAAGCAATACCTTTGTCTGACGATAGCAAAGTAATAACAGGCACTTACATTGTTCCAAATGACCAAGCAGGAAAAATATATGGTAGCACCTTTATTTATGAAGAAGAGTTAGGAGCAGGTGGTTTTTTTGTGGCAAGAATTAGTAAAGATAACAATCTACTTTGGATAAAAACAGTAGTTACTGACACACTAAACCCTAGTAACTATAAAGAAAGATATGTAGATATAGATGTTTCTAAACAGAATGAAATTTATTTGAATTGGGTTGCTGGAATAGGTAAACCCCTTACTATTGAGGGAACAGTTTATGAAAGTGTAGATAATTTATTTATAAAATATAATATTGAAGGAGAAATTATATGGCAAAGAGGATATGATTTTAAAGCAACTGATGTTGTAAAGGTATCTTCTTCACCTAATAATATGATTAAAGTAGATGAAGAAGGAAATTTTTATACTGCCATATCCGTCGTATCGCACACTAGTCCACCTATAAAGATAGGAAGTACAACAATAAATTTACCTATTAACGGAAACAACATTTATTATCTTACAGGAATGTTGTTTCTAAAGTTTAGTACAGCTGGTAATCTGATATGGTACAGAACGATGATGCCAGATGAAGGAATATTAAGTGGCAGAGGTGGTCATAAAGCTGTCAACACAAACAATGTAAGGGTAGATAGTAAAGGAAATGTACTTTATGCTTTAGCTGCTAGTGGTAGTTTTGAGTTCGCTGATAAAGAGGTAATAAGCACTAGAGTAACAAGTGATTTTTCGACTACAGAATATGATCCTAATATTATTATTGTCAAGTTTGATAAGCGAGGACAAAGATTATTTGCTAAAGATACGCCTGACATATTGAAAGCATATTCAGGCAATAGAAGTTTTGGTGGAGTCAATGGACATTTATATACTAAAGTATATACGCACACTACTGTAGACTTGGATCAAGAAGATAATATCTATATGTACGGAGAGGTAGATGTGTCTTCAGAACTAAATAATACTAGTGTCATAGGAGAAACTGTTTTATTAAAACTAGATAAAGAGGTAAATTTTTTAGAGTCTGAAGTAGATTTGAGAAATACAGTAGCTAATTATTCTACTAGAAGAATGGTAATCAACAAACAGTATGACTATTTTTATACGTATGCTGATCGTTATCTAGCAAAAATAGAAAATGGCGTAATTACTCCATTCTTTTATTTTAAAAATTCAAACGGTTTCGAACGTTATGCTGTTGGACAAGGAGAAATAACTATAGGAAATAAAGGGAAAATATATGCAATAGTTAATATGCAAAAAGATACAACTATCAATGGAATATTTATTCCAAGACGAAATTCCAACTCTGATGCCAGTACGCTGCTAACTTTTGGAGATAAAGCTCCTTATGCAAAAATAAAAGGAAATACATTTATTGAAAATGCTGCCAACTGTTATTATGATGGTAACGAAACTGTCTTTCCTAAGATACTCATTAAATCCAATCAAGGAAAATATACTGTATCAAATAATAATGGATTATATAGGCTGACACTACAAGACAGTACAGCTTTAGTATTAGAAGCAAAACCTCTTGACTCAGAATATTATAGAATCTTTAGCACCAATAAATGTGATTCTGTAAAAGAGATAGAAATAGAAAACGGAAGAGTATTAAACCCAGAAGACTTAAACTTTGGATTTAAAGTTCTACCATGTTCTTACCTTACTGTTGATATTACAAATGCACGTCGAAGAAGATGTTTTATGAGCAGTACAACAGTAGAATATCAAAACAAAGGTTTTGCAACTGCACAAAATGTAGAAGTAAAAGTAGAATACCCAGATTATATTTTTCCTGTTTCTAGTTCTCCTACTTGGACTAGGAAAGAAGGAAATAGCTATTTCTTCGATATTGGTAGTTTGGCTGCTAGAAATTCTGAAAAAATTGTTTTTCAAGATTCTGTTATTTGTGGAATTGAAGCAATAAGAGGTCTTACTCAATGCGTAAAAGCTACTATTTCTCCTGCTAACAGTTGTCAAAGCTGGACAGATAATGAAAACAAATATGAAATTTCTGGACGTTGTGTTGGTGGTGGAATTGCTCGTTATACCATCAAAAATCTAACAAATACAGCTACTGATTCTATTCCGTATCGTTTGTATGCCAACTCACAAGTTTTCAAAGAAGCAAACACATTACTTCCTGCTAACGGAGAGGTAGAAATTGAGGTATTTACCAATGGAATGACGATGAGAATGGAATTATTTCCTCAAAATCACGACCCTATTTCTGCTTTTGTGGAAGGCTGTCAAGTTGCTATTCCTTACAAGACAAAAGCTGAAAACCCTAATCCTATTGTAAGTGTTGCTCCTGTTCAAGAATCTGGAGTTGCACTTCCTCAAAATGATGGTGGAGTGCGTTCGGAAACTTCGTGTTCTGAAATTTTGGATAGTTATGATCCTAATGACAAACAAGTTGTTCCGTTTGGCTTGACAAATCAAAACTTAATTGAAAAAACTACTGAATTAGATTATACCATTCGTTTTCAAAACACAGGAACAATTGAAGCTGTAAATATTGTAGTTTTGGATACGCTTTCTGATTTTTTAGACATAGAAACAATTCGTTTGGGAATGGTTTCGCACAATTATAACTTTATAATTGATGGCGATGCTGATACTCGTGTCTTGCGTTTTGAGTTTGATAATATTAACCTTCCAGATAGTAATTCGAACGAACCAGCTTCTCACGGATTTATTAAGTTCAAAATCAAACAAAAGGCAAATAACCGTATCGGAACGGTCATAAAAAACCGTGCTGCAATTTATTTTGATTTTAACTCGCCAATTATTACAAATACAATTTCTAATAAAGTTGCTGTTCTTCCACTTACAAATTCTAACTTGAACTTACCTGTCTTCAACTGTTCAGACTCTAACTCTGAAATCGTTGCTAATGCAGGAGCAGATATAGAAACATCAAATTCTGCAGTAACTCTTGCTGCACAAAACATGGGAATAAGTGGAATTTGGATGTTAGTTTCTGGTTTTGGAGAAGTAGAAAATCCTTCTAAAAATAATAGTAAAGTGACAGGGCTTTTACCTTTTCCTACTAAGCTCATTTGGAGAGTAGCAATTTGTGGAGAGGCAAAACAAGATACTGTGGTTGTACAGTCTACAAATACAAATTATAAGTTTGATATTAACTTTGATGAAAATGAAAATATATTATCTGTTCCGACTGGAAAAGTTACTTATCAATGGTACAGAGATGGCGTTTTGATAACTGGGCAAACAAACCCAACATTAAACTTAGAAACTCTACAAAATAGAATAGGAGTTTATACAGTCGTTATTTCTAGTGGTGCTACTTCTATTACTTCTGAGCCATTTACAATAGATAGGATTCTATCTAATGATGATTTTATCAAGGCTAATTACATCAAAATATATCCAAATCCGACTACTTCTTTATTGAATATAGAATTGAATACAATTTTGAATGCAAGTGAAGTAACTTTAGTAAATGCTTTGGGAATGGAACTACAAACAACAAAAATCATCAATTCTGATAAAATCACTCTTGATTTGAATAACTTGAGTAACGGAATTTATTTTGTAAAAATCATTTCTCAAAAAGGAATTTTCTATAAAAAAGTAGTTTTGAAAAAGTAATTTTTAGCATTTTTAAAAAGAATAAAAAAAGTCATCAGCAAATTTGTTTTGTTGATGACTTTTTTGCTTTGTAAGAAATATTAATAGTTAATTTTTAGAAAACTCCATCTATAAAATTGTGAAATAGTAGAATTTTTCTCATTTAAAGAATAATTTAAATATGAAAATTATAACCTTGATGACTTAAAAAAAAATTAAAAATTGCACAATTTTTTAAGTCATTGTATATTTTATTTGTAGCAGAAGCGTTTATAGTTTAAATTACACAGCGATTGCACTAAGATTAAAAATAATTGCATAATTTTGCTATCCATCTTCATTTTTTGTTGTCGTATGCTTTGTGTAAAAAGTAGTCCATTTTTTGCCTATTTAAGTTTATTTCTACTCTTTTAAGTTTATTCGATGTTTATAAAATTACTTTCTCAGAAACTACATAAAACAAATTTGATTACTAAATTTCTATCAAAAACTATATTTATCTTTCTACTGAGTCTTTTATTTAGCTTTATTACTTTGCCTTCTAAAGCACAATACTCAGCGACAAAAGTAAAAATTGCTTTGATTGTTCATTTTATTGAACACACAAAATTTCCCCCTGAGGCTTTTAAGAGTCCAAAAGAAATGATACAAATCGGAATCTTAGGAGATGACCCTTTTGGTGACGAATTAGAATCTTTTCTTATGCACTACAAAATAAATGGACGTGGTTTGCGTGTTCGCAGAAAGAAAAATGCTTCTGATTTGTGGGGCTGTCAAGTGATTTATATCAGTCAATCTGAGCAAAGCAAACTAACTGATATTTTAGATTATTTCAGAAGATACCCAACACTTACTATCGGAGATAATTTAAAAGGCTTTATAGAACAATGTGGAATCATTAATTTTGTAACCGTAGATAAGAAACCCTACCGTTTCGAACTCAATATTGAAGCTGCTCAAAAATCAAATCTTGGTTTGGATGTAGGACTTTTCAGAATGGCACAACGTATTGTAGCTTGTCCCTAAGATGTTTTTTACATTGATTTATCAAACATTTCCTATATCAAGTTTTGATACATGAAATGTTTGATAAATAGATAGTTCTAAATTTATTCTTTAACTACTTTGATTATTCGTTTGGTAGTAGTAAATATTTCTATAAAATATACTCCTGTTTTTTGTTTTTTCAAATCTATACTAATAGATAAATTATTTCTTTGATTATAATGCTCTTCTTGATGTAATTCTCTTCCCAAAACATCTATAATTCGAATTTGTACTTTCTCTTGATATCCCATATTATCAATCTGTAATGTAAACTTAGAGGAAGTAGGATTAGGAAAGGCTTTTATTTCAACTTTCTCAAGACTACGTACTGCCATTTTGTTTTTTTGTTGAGTAGTAGTGGAGTAAGGTGTATTTTTTACCTCACCTTTTTGGCATTTGCTAGGTTGTTGTAAGAACTCTGTTTCTTTTACATTTCCTAAAAAAGCATCTCCAGAACCTCCATAAGTAATAGATCCATCAGATGCTCCCCAATAATTATGTTCGGCAAAAGCAACTCCTTGACTTGCATCAATTGCATAATTATTACTTTCAAAATTATTCTCTTTCAAAAATGCTTCTGCATTGATTAGTTTAACACCTATATTATTTTTCATAAAGTTATTACAATAAACTTCAGCGTTATTAGTTTCTTTAAGCTCTATTGCATTTTCCCAGTTTATAAAATTCATTTGGTGCAAAAACGATTTATCCACTTTATGGATTTGTAAAGCCATGGAATTTTGAGGGTTATCAGCAAAAAAGTTAAGATATCTTACTTCCAAAAACTCATTAATAGAATGTAAACCAATAGGATAATCAAGATTTAGCCCACTTTCATTTAAAATTACATTAGCTCCAGAAGAATTTATTGGATCAGAAATAATTACTTTTTCAGCATTTGTTATTTCTAGAATACGTTGTGGATTAAGGTTATTTTTTCCAAATTTATTATCAGCGATAAAAAGTCCTCCGTCTAATCTCTTTTGTTCTACATTATACAACTTAATAGCAGGAAAAACACCATTGTCATTACTCATAAAACCACTATCTACAAAATCATTTGATACAATGGAAATATCAGTAATATGACTAGCATTCACAGAAATATTTCTACCTCTAGCTTTGATTTTATTTATTTCTATGTTTTGAGAATTGTTTATACTTATACTTACTCCACCCACTTGTGAGGTGCTTAAGTCTATTTTTTTTATGAACAGATTGGCTATATTATCAAACATCAAAGGGTGTTCTGTATCCAATCCACTATTATTCATAATAATATTAGGATTATCTACTTTTTGACTAGATATAGAAATATATTCTGCATTTCTTATCCATAAAATAGTTGTAGGAGGTGAAAGCTGATAACTTCCAAAATCGTTTTCGCTCATAAAAACACCACCTCTCAAAGTATTAGAACTAATATTTTTTAATATAATAGCTGCTCCTCCTATAAAAAAGCCTACTCCTGCATCTCTAAAATCATTGTTTAGGATTTGTATATCTCTAACATTAATAGCTTGTACTGAAGCTAATCTTTTTCTTGCACTAGTCCTTACAATACTAATATTTTCAGAATCAGCAATATCAAAAGCAATACCTTCAAAAATACTATTCTGATCAGCAGTAACATCTATATTACTAATAGATAAATTATTGATTTCCCTTAAAATAAAAGGACTAGTAGCTCCCAAACCACCTCTATCAATAATAATGTTAGTATTGTTATTATAATAACTTCTTCTAGTATCAATTTTTATGTTATTAGCTTTTGTGATACGAAATATATTTTGAACATCGTGAAGATAATTTCCATATCTATTTCCATTAATATACAAGCCTCCTATGATATTTTTACTGTGTATAGTATTCAAATTTATTGCAGCTCCATCAATAGCAAGATTTCCTAAATCAAAACCACTATCTCTTAAATCATTGTATTGAATACTAATATCTGTACAGTTTTGGGCTATGATGCCATTATTTCTGTTACGAATTGTTAGATAATTTAAAATAATATTTTTACTATCTATAATATTTATTCCACATGAACGAGAGTCTTCAATGGTTGAGGGAACAGTATTAGCACTTAGATTAAGATAACTAACTTGTAGGTTTTCAATGTCTTTCAAGTAAATAGGATTTTCAACATTCATTCCGTTTGTAATATTAATATTTCCTCCTGAAGTAGAAATAGTAATATTTTTAGCTTTTTCCAAATATAATAAACGAGCTATTTTTGGAGAAGTATTGGTTGGATTTAGATACCCAAATTTATTTCCTGAAATATACGCTCCTCCTATTAAATTGTTAGCTGTAAGATTATTAAGATAAATAGCTGCTGACAAACCACTACTAAAATATAATCCAGAACTTCTTAAATCATTATTTACAATTTTAATATCAGTAATATTATTTCCCACAATGGCATTTCTTTTATTTGAAATATTATTTTTTTCTATTACTACTGCTTTACAATTGTAAAGCTCTATACCATCTTTAGGAAAGGAGGGATAATTACTCATTATTTTTAATCCTTTTATAGTAAGATTAGATAAATTTTGGGCTTTTATTATACTCCCTGCATACCAATTCAGAGTTACACGAGGTGTTAAAGCATAATTGTAGGTTGGGGAAGAAGTACCATCTATAAAAACACCTTCTGTAATTAGTAATTCAGATTGAAGATAAATTGTACCTTCTACATCAAACTTTATTGTATCTATACCCTGAACAAAGTTGGCTATCACTAAACATCCTCTCAGAGAACCTGATCCTGTATTGTTGAGGTTTGTTACAGTATAAATATTTCCAAATGTAGTAGATAAAAATAAGAGGTTAAATAAAAAAGCAAAGCAAGACACACAAATAACTTTTTGAAGAGAAAACAGGTATCCAATTGGTTGTAAAGGAGAACGAAACATAAAATGAAAGGTTAATTTTGATAAAAAAATAAAAAGAGTTAATAACTCTCTTTTTCCTACTACAATTTTTCAATAAAAAAAAGGTCAAAATTATTTTCCTAAAAATTATGGAATTTCTATTTGTTTTGCATCTTATCAATAAAATAAGACAATAGTGACAAATTATTCATAAAAATTTCCTAATTTACCTATTATTAGTACATCAATTATGCAACTCAAATTTTTTCGTATGTGGCACTTACTTGCAGGCGCAGCTCTAACAGCAGGCGCAGTTACTCTTTGGGGTTTTCGTTCAAAAACTGGTGACGAATGGCTCAAAAAACTAACAGAAATAAATAACATTTTTCAAGAAAAATATAGCTCTGAAAGAGTTTATTTACATTTAGACAAACCATTTTACAAACCGTCAGAAACAATTTGGTTTCAAGCCTACGTCCAAGACGAAGCAACTTTAAAACCTTCAAAAAGGAGCGATATTTTGCACGTCGAATTTATTGACCCAAAAGGAAACGTAGCAAAAAAGATTCAATTAATTTTGGAAGATGGTACAGCATCAGGCGAATTTGACCTGACAGAAGATGCAGCAGGAGGATTATATAAAATAAAAGCCTACACAAAATGGCAAGAAAATTTTGTAATAGAAGAAAGTGATAAAAAAGATCAAAACGGCAATCCACTCATTTTTGAAAAGGAAATAACTGTTCAGAAAGTAGTTTTGCCTCGCTTAAAAATGAAACTAGATTTTGAAAAAGATGCCTATGGTGCTGGCGACAAAGTAGAGGCAAATTTAGATTTGCAAAGCCTTACCAACGAAGCTCTTGCAGATAAAGATGTTGAATTTGTAGTGAGTTTGAAAGGTCAAGTTATTTCAAAATCAAAAGCCAAAACAGATGCAGCAGGAAAAACAGTTATTTCCTTCGAACTACCTAAAAAACTAGATACAGCCGACGGACTTTTAAATGTCTTGCTTTCTCACAACGGACAAACAGAATCTATTTCTCGTTCTATTCCTTTAGCAAATACCGTTTTTGATTTGCAATTTTTTCCAGAAGGAGGAGATATTTTGGCAAACACTTCTTCAAATATAGCTTTTTGGTGTAAAGACGAATTTGGAAAACCTGCTGATGTTCAAGGAATTATTATAGATTCTAAAGGAAAAGAAGTGGGTAATTTTTCATCATTTCATAAAGGAATGGGAAATTTTGAGCTTGAAGCTAAAAAAGGAGAAGTTTACACAGCCCAAATTACAAGTCCAAAAGGAGTAGAAACGAGTTACAAATTACCCGAAACAGTAGAAATCGGGTATGGATTAAAATTAAACTTTCCTATTTCGAAATCTGATAAAGAAAAGACGTATGATACTTCAAATTTGAAGTTTTCTATCTACTCTCCTATAATGGAAGAAGTATTTTTAGTTGGAACACTGCGTGGAGAGATTATTTTTTCAAAGAAAGTTTCTGTCAAAAAAGGAGAGAATACTATCAACATTCCGACAGATGAAATGCCTATTGGTGTAGCTAATTTTACACTTTTTGATTCTAAAAAAATAGAACGAGCAGAGCGTTTGGTTTTCTTGAATACAGAAAAACAGCTTAATATTGAAGTAAAATCAGACAAAGATAATTACCAACCTCGTGAAAAAGTTACCTTAGATATTAAAGTTACAGACCACAGAGGAATTCCGATGCCAGCAAATATTTCCCTTTCTGTTGTCGATGATAAATTGCTTTCTTTCGCTGATGACAAATCTAGTCATATTCTTTCGCATCTTTTATTAGAAGCTGATTTGAAAGGAGAAGTCAAAGAACCTCGTTTTTACTTTGATAAGGAGGAAGAGAAAGCTGCACAAGCTAGAGATTTATTGATGCTTACTCACGGTTGGAGAAAATTTACTTGGGAACAGATTCAAAAATCGTCTATCACTTTGAAATACAATGCAGAAAAAAGTATTATTGCAGGATATGTAAAAAATGATAGTGGAAAACCTGCCAAAAATGTGAAAGTAGAAATTCAAGGACAAGATATTTCTACCAAAACAGATGATAAAGGATATTTTGAATTTCAAAATTATAAACTTCATGAACCTATTACACTTGTAGCAACTGATAGCTCAGAAACTGCCACTCAAAGTGTTGGAGCATATTCTTCTTCATATACTTTGACATTTTATGATTATAGAAGACTAAAAAGAAAAACAGGTGCTGTAAATAGAGCAGCACTAAATGATGGTGTTCCTATGATGGCAATGCAAAAAATGCGTGCAGGTGGTGGAGAAAAAGATGTAGAATTCGATGATGGAGTTGTAATGGCAGAAATGCCAAAAAATGAAATAAAAGGAGATATTTTAGAAAACGAAATTGCAATTCTTGATAATGCTCCTGTTGTGGAAATAGCTGATAAAGAGGAAGTAGCAGAGGTAGAAGAGGAATTAAATGAAGTCATCATAATGGACAGAAGACGAGAGGATTTTGGTAAAATGAATAAAAAAATTGCAAAAGAAGAAAAACCAAACCTTCCAGTCATAACTTATCATCGTGCTAGAGTTTTTCCTAAAGTAGATTATTCCACCAAAAATAATGAGAAAGAAGGCGAAACTAAATCTAAATCAAGAACTGATTTTAGAAGCACCATTTTTTGGAGTGGAAATATAAAAGTTGATGCAAAAGGAAAATCACAAGTAGAATTTTATGCTTCTGATGAAATTACGGCTTTCCGTGCTATCTGTGAAGGAATTGCAACAGACGGAGGAATTGGAAGAACTGAAAGTGTTTTTTATACACAATTACCTTTTAGTTTAGATACAAAATTGCCTTTATTTATGTCAATGGGAGATAAAATTTCTATTCCTTTAATGTTACAAAACAATACTGAAAAGGAGTTGAGTGGCAGCATTTCAGCAGATTATCCTTCTTCTTGGATTCCTGTTTCTGAAAGCAAATGGAAAAGTAGAATCACTTTACAACCCAATGAAACAAAGGTTGTCAATATGGATTTCTTGATTGAAAACGAAGCTGGAAAAGGTAAATTTATTGTTCAGTTTGTCGGACAAAATGGAGTTCAAGACCGTTTTGAGCAAGAAGTCGAAGTCTTTTCAAAAGGATTTCCTGCTGCCATTGCTTTATCTGGAGAAAGTGTTGATAAAACCTATTCGTTTGAAATTGCAAGTCCTGTAATGGGAACAAGTAAAGCAACTTTTACAGCTTTTCCTTCTGTTTTGGATGATCTTTTGGCAGGAATTGAATCTATTTTGAGAGAGCCGTATGGTTGTTTTGAGCAAACTTCATCTTCTACTTATCCAAATCTTTTGGTAATGGATTATCTTTCTGTTCAAAAAAATCTAACTACAGAACAACAAACAGCCTTAGATAAAGCAAAAGATTTGACAGAAAGAGGTTACAAACGCCTAATTTCTTTCGAATCGAAAGACAAAGGTTACGAATGGTTTGGCGCAAATCCTGCTCATGAAGCTCTAACAGCTTATGGCTTGATGGAATTTAAAGACATGGCAGCCGTTACAGGAAATTTAGTTGATGAGCAAATGCTAACCAGAACGACCAACTGGCTGATGGAACGTAAAGATGGAAAAGGTGGATTTAAGCGCAATTCAAGAGCTTTAGATGCTTTTGGTGGTGCAGATGATGACATTACGAATGCCTACATTACCTATTCCCTTTCAGAAGCTGGCTTTAAGGATATTAAAGCAGAGGCAGAAGCAGCATATCAAAATGCAATTAAATCTGAAGATCCTTATTTGATTGGACTTGTAGTAAATACGTTACAGAATTTGAATGATAATCGTTCTGAAAAACTTTTGGAAACTCTTATTTTACTTCAAAAAGAAGAAGGACAATGGGAAGGAACAAAACATTCCATCACTCGCTCAACAGGACAAGGACTGACAGCAGAAACGACTTCTTTAGCTCTTCTTGCTTTAATGAAGTCTGATAAAAAACGAATGCCTATTTTACAAAATGGTGTAAAATATTTAGTAGGTTCTCGTTCGCCTTATGGTGGTTTTGGAAATACACAAAGTACCGTTTTGGCTCTCAAATCTTTGACCACGTATGCAAAATATGCACAAAGAACTCCTGAAAGTGGCGATATTGAAATCTATGTAAATGGCTCAAAAATCAGTACAGCACACTACGAAGCAGGAGAGCAAAATGCTATTGAAGTAAATAATTTAGGAAAGCATTTGAAGGCTGGCAAAAACACTGTTCGTATTAATTATGTAGGTGTAAAAGAACCTTTGCCTTATACATTTTCGGCAGAATGGTTTACAGATTTACCAAAAAGTAGTGATAAATGCAGTGTAAAATTAGAAACGTCATTGGCTGAAAGTAAAGTAAAAATAGGCGAAACAGTTAGGCTTACAACCACTTTAGAAAACACAACTAAAGAAGGCTTGCCGATGACAATAGCAATTGTAGGCTTACCAGGGGGACTTTCGGCACAGCCTTGGCAACTCAAAGAACTCATAGAAAAAAACAAAGTTGATTTTTATGAAATTCGTGAGCATAGTGTCATTTTTTATTACCGTCAGATGACTCCAAACGAGAAAAAAGTTATTCATCTTGATTTGAAGGCAGATTTGGCAGGAGAATATGAAGGAGCAGCCTCTTCGGCTTATCTCTATTATACTTCTGAATTTAAAGACTGGAAAAAAGGTATTTCAGTTATCAGTCAGCAGTAAACAGTTATCAGTTAAATTCAACTTTAATACAAAACGGCTATTCATTTTTTTATGGATAGCCGTTTTTTTCTTGATTAGGAATAGAAATTAATTAAAGCACTCTTTTTACAAACTCTAAATCATTGATAATCAATAATTTAAAATCTTAATTAGTAATTGTTCCTTAGCTCTATTTTACTTTCAAACTTGAGTTACCCTAAGTTTTTTAGATTTTCCTCTCTGCCTAATTTTTTTAACAAATCCCTAAATAAGTCAAAGGAGTGTTTTGTAGTCGTAGTGAAGTATCCTCATGGCTAACTACACAATAAAAAGGAAGAAGACCATTATTCTTTCTTTGATTAAAA
This sequence comes from Bernardetia sp. Wsw4-3y2, assembly GCF_037126295.1. Lineage (NCBI taxonomy): Bacteria > Pseudomonadati > Bacteroidota > Cytophagia > Cytophagales > Bernardetiaceae > Bernardetia > Bernardetia sp. Wsw4-3y2. The sequence goes on from NZ_CP147017.1 coordinate 296,280, forward strand.
TATAATTATTCATTGTTTTTCTTTTAAATTATCCATTTATTATACTTATTTTATTCAAAGGTTAGTTAAGAATTATACGTCTTAAAATTCATAAATAAGGCTATAATAGAGTTTTTTTTAAAATAAAAAATAATAGATAATTTAAAGAATCTAAATTTGAATTTAATAAAAAATATAATTAACTTCATTAATGTTTATTAGCTCATCTAATTTTTCAAACCTTCCCTACATCTCTATGAAAAACTATATTTCAATTTTATTTATGTTGTTCGTCTTTTTTATTTCTACTACTACACAAGCTACTCGTGTTTTGTGTTCTACTGTAGTGAGTACAAATGCCGATTTGGGGACAGGTTCTCTAAGAGAGGCTATTTCGTGTGCTAATTCTGGCGAAACCATCACTTTTGATGCTGCCTTAGCAGGTCAGACCATAACACTTGCTTCTACTTTAGAAATTCCGATAGGAAAAAATCTAATTATTGATGGTTCAAATGCTCCAAACCTTACTTTAAGTGGAAATAATAGCGTTCGTATTTTAAGATTAAACTCTACCTCTGTTAATCCTACTTCACTAACTATAAAAAATTTACGCTTCATAAATGGGCGAACAGTAGAATATGGAGGGGCAATTCGAACTACACATCAAGGTATTTTGAGAGTTGAAGATTGTCATTTTTCTACTAATCGTGCAGACCAAGGTGGAAGTGCAATCTTTAATCATTTTGAAGGAACTTCTACGATACTCAACTGTACTTTTGACCAAAATACTTCTGTTGCGCTTAATAATGAAAGAGGTTCGACGGTTATGTTGTGGGGTTCTAAAGCACACATAATAAGAAATTGTACTTTTACAAATAATAAAGGCATAAATGGAGCTGCCATTAATGGCTTGAATTCTTCTCTTACGGTGGAAGATTGCATTTTTAGAGGAAATACTACCAAAGATGCTTTTTATGATAATGGAAATCCGAATCCATTTTTGAGAGGATTTGGAGGGTGTATTTATACAGATAGAGCAAGTAATGCAGCTAATATAGACAATGGAGATATAGAAATAAGAAGATGTATTTTTGAAGATAATATAGCTCAATCCGATGGAGGAGCTTTGCATTTGTATGCTGATGAGACAGATAAAGTAACAGTAGAAGATTGTTATTTTAATAATAATGAAGCTAGAAGACTTCCCAATAGTATGGGTGCCGATACTGGTGGTGGAGGTGGTGCATTAGAACACATGAATAATTCTCTCAACAGAGGTTTTACAGTCAAAAATTGCACTTTTTCTAATAACCGTGCTGCTGTTACTGGAGGAGCTATTCGTGCTGATTTTGTAGATACAGAAATCATAAATTGTACTTTTTATAATAATAAGGCATTGCTAACTACTCTAACTGGAGGAACTTCTGCTAATGGTGGAGCAGTTGCTTTTTATCAAATGAGTGCAGCTAGAGATTTGAGAATTACCAACTGTACGTTTGCTAATAATCACGCAGGCTGGGTAGGGGGAGCTTTATTAGCACCTACTTATACAAAAATCAAGAATAACATTTTTTATCAGAATACTGCTGCAAATGGAGGAAATACGTGGAATATCCAACAACATTCTTCTAATGCTATGAATGATTTGGGAAATAATATTCAGTTTCCTAATAAGTTTACTAATAATGCTAATGATTATAATGTATCTAATTCTGTTACGATTGCAAACCCTTTATTGGAAGCCATTGCTGATAATGGAGGAATTTCTCCTACTATGATGTTACAACCTACAAGTCCAGCTATTGATACAGGTGCAGGATGTACTTCTACTGACCAGCGAGGAGTTGCACGAGTAGGACAATGTGATATTGGGGCAGTAGAATTTGAAGATCCTCCTCTTCCTGCTGATATTGAGAATGGTGTACTTCTAAATTGTGGTATGACAGAAGCACAAGCTATTGCTGCTGGAGGTGCTACACTTACTTTTGGAGGTTCTTCTTATTATATTGGTTATCGTCAAGTAAGTGCAAATAATCAAAACCCTATCTTGCTTAAATATACAAGTGGTATTTTGGATTGATGTAGAGAAGATTATGAAACAACTAATGACGACGGAAAAGGCTATGGACTTTTTTGGTCAGGAACAGATTTATATGCTGTTTTTTCAGCGACAGGAACACAACCTGGACTTAATTATACTCGCTTTACCACAGCAGGCTGGCTAACAAGCTATGGACAAGGAGGAGGGGCAAAAGTATCCATTATTTTAAAAATAAATACAACAACAGGAGAAGGTATTTTGAATAATGGAACCTATATAAAATCTGTTTTGAGTAGTGGAAATGCCAATACTTTAGTAGTAAACGACATGTATTTGAATGGAGATAATAATTTAGTAGTTCGGGCAGATTCGTGGTTTAGTCCATTAAAAATAGACCGAACTCGTATGACACAAATCGGAACAGGAGGTTCACCTCACGATTATACCATCATTTTCACTCCAAACCTTCAAACAGCTGTTTGTGCCTCAGCAGTAGGTTGGGACAATGGAACAGGAATCAATTGTACCACAACTGTCCCTACTTCTTGTATTATTTCTGCTATTACAACAGCCACTCAAACCACTTGTGATATTACAACTAATAAATATAATCAAGAAGTAATCGTTACTTATACCGATGCGCCTTCAACAGGGTTTTTGGTAGTCAATGGACAAAATTTTCCGATTACTTCAAGTCCTCAAACCGTTACCCTTACCAATTTAGATGCTAATGGAAATGTAGTTGATGTAACTGCTTCTTTTTCAACAGTAGCAAGTTGTAATTTCACAGAAAATAGACTTTTTACTGCGCCTATATCTTGTTCTGATGATGTATTGAATGTAAATCAAACTACTGTTTTTAGTTCTATTCAAGCTGCTGTTGATGCTGCAAATCCCAACGATGTACTCAAAATTCTTACTAATCGTCGCTATGATGAAGATGTAGTAATTGATAAAACCTTGTTTCTTACTTCTGATGCAACTTCTTACAATCAAATAGAAATTGACCAAATCAAAGTAAATAATGGAAATAGACTTACTATTACAGGAAAAATGTCTGTTTTAGAACTTGTTCATTTAGAAGCTACTAGTGAAATGATAATTGATGGAAGTACAGAATTTGCGCTTCGCTCAACAGTCACAGGAACAGCCATGGTTATTAATGATGCTGATGATAATACTATTCAAGGAAATGTGATTATGGAAAGATACTTGCCTACTCCTTCTACCATTCCTGCTTCTGGGGGAATTGGTTTTGATGGAAAAGCCTATCATTTATTTTCTTCTCCTTTCTCTAATGCAGCTATTAATCAATTTGCTCCTTATATGGATTTGATTTTGAATATAAACTATAATACGGCTGCCGAACCTGCTTATACTCGTCCTTTTCCTACTTTTTTTATCTATGATGAAACCAATGCAGGTGCATCAACGAGTGCGTTTTATAATGAGTTTATCTCTAATTATCGTGTTCCTACCTCTACTGCTACTGATTTGTTAGAAGTTGGAAAAGGCTATCAAGCTAATATTGCTACTGAGCAAACTCTAAAATTTAATGGAAATCTTAATAATGGTATTTATACTATTAATCTTACAAATAGTGGTGGAAGTTTGCCTCAACAAGGTTATAATTTAGTAGGAAATCCTTATCCTTCTCCTTTAGATTGGGAAAAAATAATAGCTGACAATACAGGAAATAATAATCTTGCAAATACAATTTATTTGGACATTCCTACCAGTCAGTACAATGGTACTTTTGCCTATTATGTAGCTGGAACAGGTGTAGGTATAAATGGAGGAACAAAAGATATTGCAGCAGCACAAGGATTTTTTGTACAAGCTACTGCACCCACAGGAACATTAGAATTGAAAAATGAAGACCGTCCGACTACTTATCAAGATACTCGTTTCTTCAAAACTTCTCAAACACAAGGCTTAAAAGAAGGATTAATTAAATTAGGCATTACTAAAGATAATAAAACAGATGAAACAGCTATTTATTTTATAGAAGGAGCAACTCAAAATTTTGATTCCAAATACGATGCGCTCAAAATCTATAAGCAAAATAGTAATTTTGCTACTTTATATTCTTATAATACTGAAAATAAAGTTTTTGCCATCAATGGACTAGATGCGTTTGATGAAACTCTACAAATTCCTTTAGCCATAAATGTAGTAGAAGCAGGAAAACACATCATTGGTGTTAGAGAAATTAAGTATTTTCATTCTTTGAGTGAGTTATATTTGTATGATTCTTTAACCGAAACGTTGCACAATCTAAAAGAAGAAAAAGAATATGAATTTTTAGCTGAAAAAGGAAATGATGTAAAACGTTTTGTTTTGCTATTCAAAAAACCATCAATAACTGCTTTTTCTGAGCAAAATCAATTAGTTGTTTATCCAAATCCTGCTTCTGAAACAGTATCGTACAGTCTAAAAACAGCTATTCAAGAAAGTTATCAACTTCAACTTATAGATGCTTTGGGTAGAATTGTTTGGGAAATACAACAAGAAAAAGAAGGTGCATTTTTGGAAGGAATGATTGATATGAATAATTATTCGAATGGAATCTATTTATTACAAATTTCGAATAATGAAAAAACTATCAGTAAACGTATCGTTAAAGAGTAAAAAAGAGTCTATATAAGTAGCAATCAAATTTTAATACAAAAATGGCTATTCATTTTTTTGATGGATAGCCATTTTTTACTTCTTATTCAAAGATAAATCAATATTTTTTCGTCTCCATAGCTAAGACAGAAAAATATTATTCTAAATGCCTTACAAAATGAACAAAATCATTTTCATTTTCAGGATTTTTCATAACATCATAACTAGCAAATGTTTCTAATGGAGTTATTCCAATAAAATCTGAAACTGATATGTATTGGAAAAAATAAATCATCTACACTTTTTTCACTAAAAAGATATTCATTTTGGGTGTATAATTTGAATGAGTGATTTATTATTCTTGTTTTATTTTTTATTTTCACGTTTTTCTAAACTCTCCTAATGATTACTACTCAACTTGTTTGTTTTAAATGTGGCTTCAAAAACTTGGTAGGTAATAAAAGTATGTGATTTTTGGAAAAATTATTAAAAATACTGTCTACTTGCAAGAACATATACTCTGTTATATTGGAGATGTTTTTTTATTTTAATTAATAATTTTTAACAAATCCTTTTTTCTGCAATAAAAAAGTCGTTTTTATGTTATGAAAATCATTTTGTAATTACAACACGTTCTGTGATTGTTGTTTCATGAGTTTGTATTTTCAGTATGTATATTCCTGTACAGTTGAGTTATTTAGCTTTTTTAATAAATACTCATCTAAAAGTTGTTGCTTGACTTTATATATTGATAATTTTGCTCTTAGTTTTAAAAATACTCAGAAAATTTGGTTTAGTTTATGAAGTAAAAAATAGCTAGAGTTGAAAGTTTTAGAAAAAAAAACAAAGTCAATTTTAGAAAGCAAAACGACTTAAACATTTGATTATAAAAGTATTACAGAACACAACACTTCTTTTTCAAACTTGTATATTCTTTTTTTGCACTATTTTATCAAATAAATCTCTAAAATTAGTTTGTATTTTAGAAAAACATTCTTACCTTTGCACTCGCAATAACAACAAAAGAATGTTATTAATTTGTACTGGACTCGTAGCTCAATTGAATAGAGCACTACATTACGGCTGTAGAGGTTACAGGTTTGACTCCTGTCGGGTTCACAAGTTTATGTTTAGTTGTTGGTGGAAACATCAACAACTACATAAAATTATTTTGGAACTATTTATTATTTTGAGTAGTTTTGTAAATAGTTACAGATTGATAAAAAAAATATAACAAATTGTAATTGCATTCGTTTTTAAGTAAACGAATTAGTTAAATAAAATGGACTCGTAGCTCAATTGAATAGAGCACTACATTACGGCTGTAGAGGTTACAGGTTTGACTCCTGTCGGGTTCACAATTTCAGTATTTTTTAATACACTCAAAACCCTGTTTAGATTACCTAAACAGGGTTTTTTGTTTTTTCCAAAGTGTGTATTTTGGTTACACCTACTTTTTGGAAGCTAAAAATTTAGACAAAGTAGAAATATAAAAATCAATAAAAATCCCTATTCATTAATTTGAATAGGGATTTTTCATAAAAACTAAAAACTCACTTTCGGAAGTCCTTTTACAATTTCTACCGTTTGCATACTGACATTAATCACACTCAAAAGCAATTCTAAAATATACTTTGGATTATTTACTTCGGTTGCCCAATCATTTGGGTCATTGACAATGCCACTATCTTTGTGCGTCTTGATTTGATAGCGTTCCATTATCCATTCAATAGCACTTTTTCCATTGACTACATAGTCGTAGGCTTCTAATGGAATATTTTCAATCGTGATTTGAGAATTATAAATAATGGTGTCTTTCCTGTCTTTTTTAGGAAAACGCATTTTTTTGACTTTATAATTTATAATCTCATCGGCATTTTGGGCGACTGTTTCTTGTATGGACTTTCTATTATACAAAATCAAAACACCTTTATAGCCTTCTACATTTTCATAATTTAGATGCAAGTCTGCTAATTGCCTTCCTGCTTTACTAAATTTCCAAAAATCACGGACATCTTCTACCAAAGGCAAACGAGGAAGCATTTTTTTCAAATCATTAGCAAACTCCTCTCTATAATCAACAGAATGAAGAAAACCATAGACATAATAAAAAATATCCTCCTTACTTACATTCTTGCCATATTGCTTTTTTGCTCTCTCAAAAATAAAATTACTTACTCCATCACGACGAACATAACGACTACTATCATCATCAAACATTCCTTTTTGGATAAATTCGTTTTCTTCGTAGTAATAAAGTGGGAAGCATTGAGCTTTTTCAAGCGTATCCAAATTTGCGATATTATCTGAAACAATAATTGAAAATGGTTTTGATGAGCCAACCCCAGTAATACAAATAATCCTATTAGATAAGATTTTGTTTGGGAATAATTTACTACTTAATCCAGGTCTTTCAATTAGAGATTTATCATAATAAAGATTTAATTTACAAAAAGGTCTATATAAAATTTTAACTATGGAAGAAGTATTTAATTTATGGGTTTTTGATTTTAATAAGTCCTTTTTGAGATTTACTGTCCAACTGATTTTATTTTGATTGCCTAAAAATAATTTATCAATATCAAGTTGATTATTTTTTTTACTAAGTTCTTTGTATTCTAATATTTGAGCATTATAAAAACTCAAAGTATTTGTTATATTTTCTATTAATTCTTTTTGTGAAAAATTAGACACCCAAGCATCACGATTTGAGGAAACTCCAATTACATTAACATTAAAAAATGATTGTGCTTTTAGATTGAACTTCTTTTTAGGTGTTAAAGGAATAAAATCATCAAAGGCATCATTTCGTTTATTTATCCAATCTCCGTATTCATTTGGTTTTAAAATTTTGAGTTTCATTTCTTCATTTCCAAATGATTTGAATTTTTTAATAATCTCTAATTTTTCTTCTCTATTTAGATAATCTCCAATATCATGATAATAAATAGTTGCTTTTTCAGTTTCAACAGCAGGATTTTTAACTAAAAGAGTAACCGAAATAGGCGTTCTTGACCCAGAACCAAATATTTTCCCTCCTTCTTTTCTGCTTAGTTCTCCACTTGTTCGTTGATTTCCTCTCAAATTGAATACATAAATAGAAGTAAATTCTGTTTCTATTGATTTTCTAAAACCATCTGTACTATTTCCATCAAGCCACGCACCATTCGAAATAAAACAAATTATTCCTCCTGTTTCATCTAATCTATCACTACTCCAGCGAAAAGCCTTTATATAAGAATCAGACAAAGATTTATTTAATCCTGCTGATGATAATTTTGTATATGTATCTGCAACTCGGCTATCTAGCTTTGTATAATCTTGATTTTGAGCATTATCATTTGCTGATTTTTGTCCTATGAAATAAGGAGGGTTTCCAATTATTATTCGTAATGGTGCTTTTTGTTGTTTTTCTACTCGTTTTGAGTTTTGAGGAAACATATCAGAAAAAAGATGTTCACTATTTTGTGCTTCTCCTAATTGGAAAGTATCTGTCAAACATATTCCTTCAAAGGCTTGGTATTCGCTTTCTTTTTCCTCTTTCTCTTGTTTTTGTAGAATATCATGAAAGACATTTTCAATATTTACGGCAGCGATATAATAGGCAAGTAATACAATTTCGTTGCAATGGATTTCTTGTGTGTATTTTCGCAGTAAATCTTCTTTATTGATAAGATTGCTTTGCAAAAGACGAGTAATAAAAGTTCCTGTTCCTGTAAAAGGGTCAAGAATATGTATATTTTCATCAGAAATAGAACGATTAAATTCTTTTTTGAGAATATCATTTACCGAATGAATCACAAAATCCACGACCTCAACAGGACTATATACAATGCCTAATGTTTCTACGAGTTTAGGAAAAGCCGTTTTGAAAAACTTATCATAGAGTTCGATAATAATGCGTTGTTTTCCTTCTGCGTTGTCTATTCCAGAGGCACGTAATTTGACAGAATCATAGAATTTTTCTAGTTTTTCTACGTCTTTTTCAAGTACTTCTCCTTCCAACACATCTAGCATTTTTTGCATAGACTGACTAATTGGATTATTTTCTACAAATGAATAGCCTTCAAAAAGAGCATCAAAGACAGGTTTTGTAATGATATGTTGCGACAACATTTCGATAGCTTCTGATTGCGAAATAGAGGGATTAATATTTTGATGCAATCCCTTCAAAAAGCTCTCAAATGCTTCGTTGTGTTTTGGGTTGTCTTTGACTAATTTGGTAATTCGTTCTTGTTGTCTTTGAGCAATTTGAGCGACTTCCTTTGCCCATTGTTCCCAATATCTTCTATCTCCTACTTTATCCACCATTCTTGCAAATACTATTTGTTGCAAGTTTTCAAAATGAATATTTAGTTGAGTTGCTTTTTCTCTTTCACTACTTCCATCTCCTTCGTTTCCATAGACAGGATTTCCATCACTATCAAAAGAAATTTCAGGCGTTCCGACAAGTATTTGCTCTGGACGGTTTTTATTGAGTTCTATTTTATTTACAATGGCATCAAAACGGTCATCGTGCGCTCTAAGTGCATTCAAGACTGTCCAAACAACTTTATAATTTTTGTTGTCATCTAAAGCCAAATTTGCTTCCATACTAGAAGCCACAATAACAGGAATAATTATATAACCGTACTTTTTGCCTTCTGATTTTCGCATTACTCTACCTACCGACTGTACTACATCTACTTGCGAATTACGAGCAGAAAGAAACAAAACAGCATCAAGAGAAGGCACATCAACACCTTCACTCAAACAGCGTACATTAGTCAAAACTCGGCATTCTCTTTCTTTAGGCTCATCTTTAAGCCACGCTAACAAATCATTTCTTTCTGTTGCATTCATTGAGCCGTCAATATGCTTAGAACTTACAAGTTGAGTAATGGTTTGTTTTTCAGTTGGTAATTCTGATATATAGGTTTCAGAAGCCGTATTAAAATTAGAAGTTACCTTTTCTGAAACTTTGATATTCTGACAAAATGCAACAGCTCTTCGCATTGGGTCTGGGTCAGTTTTTTTCAAAAGTCCTTCATCTCCTAGCATTTGTTTGGAAAGCGCATTGATGCAACCAATTAGTTTTGAAGCGTCATCGGTATTGATTTCGCTTTCTTTATCGGTTATCATTTTCTGAACTGCTGGGGGAACATTATCTTCACTAAGCGTAAGAATAAGCACTTTATAATCAGCTAATAAGCCTTTTTCGACAGCTTGTCCAAATCCAATTCTATACATTTCTTGTCCATAGAGTTCTTCATCATCCATAGAACAAAGTATAGCATCTGCTTGTGCTGCTTTACTTTTGCTAGTATCGTCATAAAGGCGTGGTGTTGCCGTCATGTAGATTCTTTTTTTAGTATTGATTAGCTGATTATTATGGACTTTTGTAAATGCCGATTCATCTTCATGTGCTAATGAAACGCCTGTTGTTCGGTGTGCTTCATCACAAATTACTAAATCAAATTGAGCATATTTTGAATTTATTTTTTCTAATTCTCTTTGTGTTTTGATAATTACATCAATGGATTGATAAGTAGAAAAAACGACTTTTAAGCCTTTATTTTTACTCTTTTCAAAAGATTGAAATTGTTTTATAATATCCTTTACATTGGTAGAAGCAGGTAAAGCCAAATCGTGTACAGAAGTCGTATCTATATCATCAGCTTTTTGTCTTTTTTTAGTGATTTTTGGGTCAGAACAAATACAAATTGCATCTATTGGCTCAAAAGCATCAGCATACCATTCGTTTAGAGTTTGTCCTAAAAGTGCAATAGAAGGAACAAGAAACAAAATAAGTCCTTCTCCTTGTGTTTGTTTTTCTGCAATACGGAGTGAAGTAAATGTTTTACCTGTTCCACACGCCATTATTAATTTTCCTCTGTCGTGATTTTGGAAATGTTGTTCTGTATTGTCTAATGCTTCTGTTTGATGTTTTCGGAGTGTTTTTTTATTTGTTCTTGCTTTTTCTCCTGTAATTCCTTTTTCTAATTCTTCCCAATCTAAAGGCGCATCTATAAGGTCAAAAAGATTAACCCTAGAAACTGGAGGAGTTTGATTTTTGATTGCTTCTTCTGCATTCCCTCCCCATTTATTAGTAGTAGAAATCCAAAGGCGATGCGAAAAAGATTGAGTTTTGAGTTCTGCATCTTTAAAAGTACGACTAGAAGTAGATAAAAATGAATCTACCGAAGGTTTATCAATAGTAGCTGTTTCTTGGTAACATTTACATTGAATAGCCCAATAATCGCCTTCGTGAGTAAGAGCTACTAAATCAATTCCTGTATCTTTTCCCCCTAAATCATTTTTGCCTACAAATTCTTCCCACAACCAAACATATTGAAATTTGTGAGCATATTTTGGGTCTGTAAGCAAATAACCTTTCATCAACCTCTCAAATCTATCTCCCTTATCTCTTTCTGAAAAGGAAATTTTACGATATTTTTCTAATACGGAAATAAAGGAGTTTTTCATTTTAATACACTTTTTTGTAAATAGTGAGTAAATATATACATAAAAAAAATACCTTCAAAAGACTAGAATTTCTTTTGAAGGTTAAAAGCATATTTTTGATGGTTCACAAATATAGCTTTGTGGTTACACCTATTTTTTCTTTTCAAGTCATTTGAAGGCTATTTAGAGTAGTTGCATAAAATTCAAAAATTGATAGAATTGACAAAATTTTGTCTTTTTCTTTACAAATCAATGCGTTGAAAAGAGAAAAATCAGAAAATCTAAAGACTGCCTGATCTATATTTAATTTATCTAAAAACCTGTAACACTATTTCAGCACTAGACAGGTTTCACTGTTCTCAAAAATGAACGAAATGCTTCCTCAGAAAATTATAAACAATCTACTACGTGTTTCGACTTTTGGAAAGCCTATAAAAATATAATCAAAACTGGAAAACACCATAGTGTTGGGAAAGATGTGGGACAAACTAACCATGTCGAAAGATGGAATAATACCTTAAGAAAAAGAGTAGGTAGATTTGTACAAAATAGAATATTCCATGAAATTAGCAAAAAACTCATTTATGTAACCTACAAGGAGGATTTTTAAAATTTGTAAGGACAAACTAACTATTTTGTATTTTTTACAAAAAAAGCAAAGTTTAAGGATTCAAATCTACTAGAAAAGTAAATTTGCTCAAGTTAAAAAACTACTCAAAAATTCATTTTCTAAATTATTTTATCTAACTTTTGGAATAAAATCGTTGAAGTTGTTTAAGGTTTTACTATTTTTTCGTTTTAATTTAAACAATTTCACTACAAACAATTTTGACCAAATTATTTATCTAATGAAAAAAAATATAATTTTCCTGCAAATTTTTGTCTTTAGTCTTTGTGTGGTTGTTTTTTCTTCGTGTGGCGATACCAAACCCATCAAAGAAAACAATACTCCTGATACTACCTCTGTATCAACTAATCCTGATCTAGAAACAGATAGTACTCAATATAAAGATAATAATGCGATTTCTTATCAAAAAGACCTTCTAAAAGGTGATTATTACAATATTGACCTTAACCAAGATTTGACTACCAAATCGTTAGAAGAACTTCGCTTGCTTAGAAATGCACTTGTAGCAAGGAAAGGTTATTTATTTATGAATGCTGATTTACGTGGTTTTTTTAGCGCACAAGGTTGGTATGATTCCTTGATGATGAAACGTTGGGAAGCCGAAGAATATGATGATAAAGTAATGCCCCTTGAACTAAGTGCTGAAGAAAGTATTTTTGCAGAAAAAATAAAGGTTTTGGAAGAAGCTAAAAAGCAAGAAAATTATATTGAAGTAAATGGAAAAACAGTTCCCAATATTAACAATGTTATCAATCTTTGGCAATATGAAAATGTAGATGAGCAGTTTTTGAATAAAATAGCTCAAAATGGGTTTGCAATTGTTCCAAATGATAATATTCAGTTTTTTCATGTATATGAAGAAAATGATTATCGTCAAACCCCACATTTTGTAACAAATGATATGTATTTACAGCTCTTTCATATGTATTTTATGTATGTTTTGAGAACCTTAGAAGAAGAAAATTTTGCTCCTATGCTCACTAATCTTTGTGAGGGATTGTATAAGGCAAACTATAATTTAGCACAATCAGAAACAGACCCAGAACTCAAAAAAGCAGCCGAGTGGAACTCTACTTATTTTGCTATTGCACTTCATTTATTAAACCAAAAAAATAAGCCTGTCATTGAAGCACATAAAGAATTTTACAAACAAGAAATTGAAAACGTACTAGCAGAAAGTGATGAGACATCAGAGTTTTTAGATTATCAAGATACAAAATTTGCATATAGTCTTTTCAAACCTCGTGGACATTATACACGCAAAAAAACATTGCAAAATTATTTTCGTGCTATGATTTGGATTCAGACTGTTCCCCAGTGTTTGGATAAAGATGAACATTTGCGTAGAATGGCTCTCAATGCTCACTTTTTGAATACTGAAAAATCAGCACAAGGAAAATCATTGATTCAACTTTATAAAGGAATTTTAGAACCCACTACTTTTTTGATTGGTGAACCTGATAATCTTTCAGCTCTCAATATTGTCAATCTTTTGGGCGAAATTGGTATTCAATCGCCTCAAACACTTACACAAAAAGCTCCTTTAGAGACTCTTAGAACTAAATTAGCAACATTAGCAAAAAACTTAAATAAAATAAAACCTGAAATAGAAAAAACTTGTCCTGACAAAATCAATCTGATGCCTCAACGCTATTTAGTAGATAATGAAATCTTGCAAAGGTTGGTAGATATAAAAGAAGGACAGCCTTCAAAACGTCCTTTTCCAAAAGGGTTAGATGTTTTTGCAGCTTTTGGAAATCAGGCAGCACAGAAAAATTTGGTGGAAGTATATGACGAAAAAAATAACTGGAAAGAATATATGCCAAGACTAGAAGGCTTACAAACCAAACTCAAAGATTATAACGAATGGGACGAAGCTGTTTATAATAAATGGATTTATACACTTTTAGGAAGTTTTGAGTATGATAAACGTACACCTGCTCATTTGAAAAGTGAAATGTGGGATTTGAAAACACTCAACACAAGCCTTGCTTCGTGGGCAGAACTCAAACACGATGCAATTCTGTATGCCGAACAACCTATGGCAGCAGAATGTGGTGGTGATGGACCTCCAAACCCTTATACAGTTGCTTATGTAGAACCAAATACCGTCTTTTGGAAGCGACTTTTGGAGCTTGTCGATTTGAACAAAAAACTTTTGCAAAAACACAATTTATTTAAGCCTTTTGAAGGTAAAACCACTCAAATGCGTGAGCAAATAGAATTTCTAGGTAAGATTTCTGAAAAGCAATTGGCAGGACAAAAAGTGACAGAGCAAGAATACAGAGAGTTAGAATATATAGGGGGAGCAGTCGAAATGTTTACCCTTTCTATTATTGATAATCAACTTTCCTACTTAGATAGTTGGGAAAATGTAACAGGAACTGACAAATCAATTGCTGTTGTGGCAGATATTTATACCAATAATGTGGATACTCAAAAAGCTGGAATTTTGCACGTAGGAGTAGGAAAAGTAAATGATATTTTTGTGATTGTAGAAATAGATGGTTATTTATACCTTACTCGTGGAGGAACTTTTGGTTATCACGAGTTTGTAAAAGACCCAAATACAAGATTAAATGATGAAGAGTGGCAAAAGATTTTAGAAACAGATGAAAAACCAAGTCTTCCAAAGTTTTTGAATCCAATTTTATATGAAGGAGAGCAGAAACCAAAATCAAATGAAAAGGTAATGTATAGTTCGGGTTGTTAAATAAACGTTATCACGGTTGTTTACAGGTCTAATAATTAGCAAGTTATAGAAAAACAAACCAGTCTTATTTTTCCATAGCGCAGGGTTTGCAAACCCTGCGCTATGGAAAAATGAACATTACTAATTTAACCGTGATAACGTTTAATATAATAATCAAATTTATTTCTCTTTTTGAAACGTATTTGACTTTTATGTAGTTATTCTATTTTATAGATGGTCTTTGTGATTTATTATGAAATAAAATTGCAACATTAGTTCTGTTTTTTTTCGTACAGCAAAAAAAACAACCATTTTACATAAATCTCTATCAAACACAATAAAATTATGAGCAAGAAAAAAGACAAAAAAATGAAAGTAAACCCAGAATTAGAAGGGTTGAATGTTCATGTCAATGAGTTTGGCGAAATTATAACTTCGTATGATGCTGAGCAAATAAATAAGTTTTTAGATAAAACACTCTATGATAAAAAAATAAGAAATCAAGATGCAAAAACAGGCTCTTTGAAAGAAAAGCATAAAAAACAGGATGAAGAAGAATAGATTTTATTCTTTTAGATTTGATAAACCATAACTACTCAAAATTATAGAGGAACATGGTTTTTTAAATCTTTTTTTTCTACTACTTTCTATCTAATAAATTGCCATGAAATTCAAATTATTATTTTTATTACTCTGTATTACTTTCTTTTTTTTAGGAAACGAAGTTTTTTCTCAAGTCAGTCTAAATTCTAAGGATTATTATCTTACTCTCAACAAGCCAGGAAGAAAAAAGCGTATTCGCTTTTATATAGGGGAGGAGCTAAAATTCAAACTCAAAGATGAAAATTTTAGACGAACAGCTACTATTACAGCCATTGATTCGAACTCTATAACAATAAATGGAGTAGCAAAAATACCTTTAGAAGATTTTAAAATGATTCATGTAGAAAAAGATAGCTATTTTGCAGGATTATCAAGAGCAGCACATGCAAGTGGAACAGGTGCAGGAATTGTATTTGGCGTTTTGGGAGGAGTGGCTACATTGCTTAATGTAGAAAAAGGAGAAACTATGATATATGGTGGGGGAGTTTTACTTGTAGTAGGACAATTTTTTAGCCTTTTTACTAGTCGTAATTATAGACTGAACTCCTATCGTTATCTCCGAACTGTTCCCCAATGGCAAGGTTTAGACTTAGAAAAAACAAGCAGTTATTAGGAAGAAAACACAATAAAAAGTGCAATTTGACAATGATAAAATGTAATAAATACCTCTTTAGTGAATTTAAATGCGCTTATGCTTACTTTTTTTAGGTAGATATATTATGAAAATTGATATAAATTTGCGTTATTCGGAAAGATTTTTTGAGAAATAAACATTCAAAAAATCATAAGAAAACCAAAAACACACAAATTATTCAACTTTCATTTTAGTACAACAACTCATTTTACTTCAACCTGCTCTTTGTGAACGAATTCCAAAATCTTCTACAAAAATATACAAACCAACATTCACGTTTTTTGAGTGTTGATGGTGCGCTTATTCATTATCGAATTGAGGGCAAAGGCGAACCTCTTGTTTTGCTACATGGTGCTTTTTCTTCTCTACATACTTTTGAAGAATGGACAAAACGGCTTTCTAAAAAATATCAGATTATTCGTTTGGATTTACCTGGGTTTGCCCTTACAGGAAGTGTTCCTGATGATGATTATTCAATGAAAAGACATTTACATTATCTAAATAGTTTCTTAGAGATATTAGGAATAAAGAAATTTTACTTAGGTGGTAGTTCTTTAGGTGGTTGGGTCGCTTGGGAGTATGCGCTTCATTATCCTAAAAAAGTGCAGAAACTAATCCTTTTAGATGCAGCAGGCTTTATGGATGCTCAAAGCATTCCCTTACCTTTCAAAATGGCTCGTACACCATTTTTTGGACGTGTAATAAAGTATGTTATTCAACATAATGTTTTGGAGCAGTTTGTAAGAGAGGTATATTATAATCAGTCCAAAATTACGCCTCAAATGATAGAGCGTTACTACGAACTTTTTACTAGAGATGGAAATCCAGAAGCATTTTTATTACTTGTAAATAACAAACACAAAGAAAATACAAAGAACCTCAAAAATTTGGCAATGCCTGTTTTGATAATGTGGGGACGTGAAGACCGTTGGATTCCTGTTCGTAATGCACACCGTTTTCATGAGCTGATTCCACAAAATAGAATGCTAATTTATGAACGTGTTGGACATTTGCCAATGGAAGAAGCTCCTGTTCAGACAAGCAAAGCTGTTGTAAAGTTTCTGAGTGAGGAGTTTTAAATTTAGTTTTATAGGTCAATACTCAATAAATTTTTACTCAATTATATTTTTATGCTTAATAATTATTAAAAATAAAATTTGAAAAATCCCATTACTATAAAGAATAGAAATATTGGAATAGATATTTTGAGAGGATTTTCTATTTTGTTTGTTATTCTCTTGCATCTCAATATTCGTTTTGGTTATTCTACCACTTTTCTAAAAGAAATTTTGCCTAAAAAGCTATTTTCTCTTATTTTTTGGAATGGAATGTATGGAGTAGTTATTTTCTTTACTCTATCAGGATATTTGATCACAAAATCGGTAATAGCAAAATGGGGAGCAGTCTCACAAATTGATGTGAAAAAATTTTATTTTTTTCGCTTTGCCCGTATAATTCCTCTGCTTTTTACATTGATCTTCATTCTTTCCTGTTTTCATATTTTTCAAATAGATGGTTTTGTAATAAATCCTAAAAAAGCGTCTCTAGCTCGTTCCGTATTTGCTGCACTTACATTTCATATCAACTGGCTTGAAATACAGGTAGGCTATCTTCCTGCAAGTTGGGACGTATTATGGTCTATTTCTATTGAAGAAGTATTTTACCTACTCTTTCCTATTATTTGTTTCTTTATAAGAAATAAATGGCAACTTTTCTTTCTTTTGATTTTCTTTATGTGTCTTTCGCCGTATGCTAGAATATATTTCTATGAAGGAAACGAGTTAGCTTCTAAAGGCTATTTTGCTTATTTCGATGCTATCACTTTTGGCTGTTTCATTGCTGTTATAGCTGACCAAATCACCTTTCAGAAGTGGCTTTTACGTATTTTTTGTTTGGTAGGTTTATCTCTAATACTATTTATTATTTACTTTAAAAAGATTGTTTACGACTTAGGTTTAGTAGGTTTAGGACTAAATATCACAATTCTTTCAGTAGGAGTTTCTTTTCTTTTACTTTGGCTTCATAATCATCATAAAATGGGAAAAGAAAAAGATTACTTAGCTTTTAGATGGCTCAAAAGTATGGGTGTTTATAGTTATGAAATTTATCTGACACACATGTTTGTCGTAATTTTTGGTGTTCAGATTTATAAATATCTTGAATTAAGTAGCAATTATTTAATTCCTTACTCGTTGCTCTTAATTTTACTTTCTTATTTTTTGGGTAGAATAATCTTCAATTATTTTTCTGAACCTTTGAATAATTGGTTAAGAAGAAAATTTTGACTTATTAATCCTTAACTGATTTTATCAAAGGAAAAATAATCAAAGTAATTGAGCCAATACAAACTGCTATAATTCCGACCCAATTGTAGTGAATTAATTCTTTTGTCTCACTAGCCGATTCAATAACAATATAACCACCAATAATAGACGCTAAAGCAGAACCAAGCTGTTGAACAGAAGAATTTAAACTCATAAAACTGGCTCTTCGTTTGGACGGAATTGCCATAGTAAGCTGCGTTTGAGCAGGTACCATACGTCCACTTCCAAAAACAAAAAAGAAAGTTGTTACACAGAGAGCAACCCAAACAGGAATATCAGTCAGATGAGTAAGTAAAATAACGGCAATGAAAGAAATAGGAAGGATAATATTAAACATTTTTCTAGGTCCAAAACGATCTACATAACGCCCAACTAAAGGAGCTGTAAAAATAGTAAAACCTCCTCCAATAAAATAAATAAGTGTGATTTGTTCTTCTGAAAAACCAATATTACGAATCATATAAGGAGTAATGAAAGGAATCAACATAAACTGCCCAAGCACAAGCGTAAAAGTTAGAAGCAAAGCCAAACGAGCATTTCTAGAATTTAAGATTTCTAATAGAGCTTCTTTTCTTGTTTCCTTGTGTCCATTTCCCAAATCAGCTTTGTTTTTAGCATCTATATGAGAGCGCAAAGAAGGAATATATTTAAAAGAAATAATCCAAATAATAAAACTCAGAATACCTAAAAGCTGAAAAGGTGCATGCCAATCAAATGTTATAGCTAAATACAAACCTGTCGGAACCCCAATAACAGAGGCTACCGAAAAAGCCATCATAATTATTCCTACAGCTTTTCCTCTTTCTTCAGCTACAAACAAATCACTAGCCATAGCTAAAACAAGTGCGCCAATTATGCCACCAAAAAAACCAGCTATTCCTCTAAAAATCAAGAAAAAATAAAAATTAGGAACAAACGAACACGCAAAAGTAGCCATTCCAAAACAAGCGTATACAAACAAAAAAGCTGCTCTTCTATCAAACTTATCTAAATAAACAGCTCCTAAAAGCCCAGCAATAAAAGCACAAGAAGAGTAAGCAGAAACCAAAAGGGCATATTCTTGAGGAACAATTTCAAAAAGTTTCATGAGACGATCACTCAATGGCATAATTATCATGATGTCCATGATATGAGTGAAATTGGCAGCAGCCAGCAAAAAGAGTATAAAGGATTTATTTTTCAAAACGTGATAGGAGACAGGTATAAAACTTTTGTAAAAAGAGTATCAATACATAAAAAAACATGCTAACACAAAGTAATCAAAGTTAGTTTTCAAAGTTGAGGAGTTTTAAGAAAGTTTTATTAATAATTATAATACAAAAATCCTTTATCAACTATTAAAAATAGCTAATAAAGGATTTTGTAAAGTATTAGAATGATTTATTTTCTTCTCACAACAATATTTCCCAATACAAGAATATCCATTTTGGTACGTAAAAAACAATCTAATGCTTCTTGTGGCGTATTTACAATAGGTTCATTTTCATTAAAGGAAGTATTTAGAAGAACTGGAACACCTGTTTGTTCTCTAAAAGTATCAATGAGTCTATGATAACGTGGATTTGTGCTTGCACTAACAGTTTGTAAACGTCCTGTTCCATCAACATGAGTAACAGCAGGAATCACCTCATGTTTTTCTTTTTTGATAGGATAGACCTTTTCCATAAATGGAACTTTGTCAGCACCTTCAAAATATTCTTCTACATATTCTTCTAAAATAGAAGGAGCAAAAGGACGGAAACTTTCTCTGCGTTTTATTTTTTCGTTCAATAATTCTTTTGCATCTGTTCTTCTTGGGTCGACCAAAATTGAACGATTGCCCAACGCTCTAGGTCCAAATTCTGCACTTCCTTGAAACCAACCAATTACACCAGCGTCAAGAATAGCATCTGTAACTGTTTTATATAATTCCTCATCATTCAAAACTGAATACTGAATGTCTTTTGCTATTTCTTTCGTTGATTTTTCGTGTTTTAGAATTGTCTCTATTTCTGTATCCGAATAATTACTTCCTGTATAAGCATCCCAAATTGGTTCTATTCTAGGTTTCTTTAGTTCATGATTATAAAAATACAATGCCGAACCCAAAGCTGTTCCTGCGTCATGTCCTGCACTTGGAACATACACTTTTTTGAAAGGCGTATTTTGCAAAATTTTTCCATTGGCTACTGAGTTTTGAGCTACTCCACCAGCTACACACAAATTATCCAAACCTGTTTTTTTGTGCAAATGATTTAGAATATGAAAAATTGTTTCTTCTGTAATGCGTTGAATAGAAGTAGCCAAATTGATATGATGCTGTGTAAGAGGTTCATCTTTAGTACGCATTTTACCAAACTTTTCTTCTAAAAGTGGTGATATAGGTGTATCTACATGAGGTTCGCCACCTTCCCAAGACATCGTAACACCATCTTTATCGTGTCTGAAATAATCTAAATTGAGTTCAAAAAGTCCGTTGGATTTGAATTTTATTATATCTCTAAACTGTTCTAAATAAACAGGCTCACCATAAGGAGCAAGTCCCATTACTTTATATTCGTCTCCATATTTTGGAAAACCTAAATAACGAGTAAGTGTGGTATAAAATTCACCTATCGAATGTGGATAATTGACTTGGTCAAGAACAGTAATTTGGTTGCCTTTACCTGTTCCTGTCATAGTAGAAGTAAAATCTCCAAAGGCATCAATAGAAAGTAAAGCAGCTTCATCAAAATCTGATGGAAAAAAGGCACTTGCCAAATGAGAGCGATGATGTTCAATATTTTTGACTTCTGCTTTTATGCTTTTTTCGTTTATTTGAAATGCTTTTGCTAATTCTTGTTTTACTCCTCCTATTTTTTTTGAGTTTTGAAGACGACTTTTTATAGCATCATAACTAATCATTTTGCTGGCAGCAAAGATAATTTTTTTATATAAATTGGATGAAGGATTACGAGAAATTGTAATATAATCTACATCTTCAATAGAAATACCAGCTTCTTTCAGACAAAATTTAATTGCCTCTGTTGGAAACCCAGCCCAGTGTTTAATGCGTCTGATACGTTCTTCTTCAGTAGCAGCGATTAATTTTCCATCTTTAAGAATACAAGCAGAAGAATCTCCGTGATAAGCATTAAGACCTAAAATGTACATGTGTGAATAGTTAAGAATAGCAAAAAGTCTAAGTATTTTACTATGTTTTGATAAAACCAAAACACTTATAAAAACTTAGACATTAATATATTTTTATGTAAAAAGAATTATTTAGTAACTAATTTGATAGCTAATTTTTTAGCCATCTGAAAAGCAGTAGGAAATGTAGTTTCTACATTCAAAATCAAACGGTTAAGGCTCTCATTTTGATCTTTTGGAAAGTTTACATCAATTCCATTTACTCTTTTAAGATTCAATTTTTTGATGCGAGATTGGTATTGTAAAAAATCGGTAGAAGTAGGAATATAATGTCCTGTAAAAGAAGAACGAGAATGTTCGGGTTGAGTAGTAGCAAGGCTTCCATGAATTGTTTTTCCATGCCAAAAAAGAACATCCCCTTTTCTCAAAACAGGTGCGCTACATTCTAATTTGAATTGATGAATAATATCCACAACTAATTTTTTGTATTTATCATGATTGAAAGCAATATCAAAATCACCACCATTTTTTTCCATATCAATCAAATGACTTTTTGGATAAACATAAAAACGCCCTGCTCCTGGTGCAATATCTTCAATAGCTATCCAAGTTCCCACCATTCGACCCAATTCTGAAGAGTCTAAGTAATAACTATCTTGATGCGCCCAAGTAGCTGGGTTTCCTTCAAAATACATACTCTGAACTAATTTTGGATCATCAGACATTAAATTGTTTAAAGCTGATTTGAATTCTTTACAGGTCAATATTTCCATTCCTTTTTCTCTGAAAACTGGAAACTTATTTTTATCTAAAGATTGAATATTGAGAATAGAATTAATCATATACTGATAATCCGTCAATTTATGTTTTTCTGGATTGGCAGAAGCCTGTCTATAAATATAACCTTGATATGATTTTACTTCCTTATCAAATGCTTCTTTAGCTGCATCACAAAGTGATTCAGGAATCAGGTTGCGAATAATCAGATACCCCTCTTTTTCGTAATATTCTTTTTGTATAGCAGGAGTAGTTAATGTATCATAAACATCATTTTGAGCGTCATAATTTATAGGAACTTCAAAAGTTCCACCATGAGGAGCAGGAGATTCATAAAAATTATCTACTGAATTGTCTTTTATATTTTGCATAAGAGTATTTTTAAAGAAAAAGGCTTAAATTATATATCCCAAACAAGCTTTTTATAATATAAAATAGTTTGAATATATTTTAAAAAATGTATCTATTTTATTCTAGCTTCTCATTAAATAAAATATATATTATATATTTTATGAGACTTTGAATTATTGATTTAATTAAACCTGCATTTGAATAGACCAATTTAAACATGCAATGCAAAACTAATTTTGAATTGCTATTTAGGTGCAAATATACATAACCATTTTATGATAAGGTATAATCAACTGAAATTTATTTTTAAACCCTAAATTTAACTTTGCCTGATTTTAAAAAAATATTTGAGCAAATCAGAAAAAAAAACAAAATAAATTGTAATCTCTAACAAATTGATAACGAATAATTTAGAACCATTTTTTAATATCTTTCATTACAAATAAGGTTTTTTTATTAGAAATAAAATAATTTTTGTTTGTGTATGTCAAAAATAGTTACTTACTTTGCATCACCAAAAGGGAAAAATGGTAATAAAAATACCAATTGTTTTTAACTGAAATAGCAATATTAATAATGAATTAAATTATTCTAAATAAATTTTTAATTTGATTTGGAATTAAAATAATTTAGTTGTAGTTTTGCACTCAGATACGAAAACAAAAGCAAGAATAAAATATAGAGAGGTGGCTGAGTGGTCGAAAGCGGCACCTTGCTAAGGTGTTGTACTCGTAAGGGTACCGGGGGTTCGAATCCCTTCCTCTCTACAATAATTAATAAACTAACTATAAAAGTAAATATTATTTTTATTAATTATCAATCGGGATGTAGCGTAGTCCGGTCATCGCGCCACTTTTGGGAAGTGGAGGTCGCAGGTTCGAATCCTGCTATCCCGACCAAAATATAAAAAATTGTTAGTCGTAAAACTAATTTATCTAGTATAAATTTATTTTTAATCTAGCAATTTTTTTGTTTTATAGATTGGTTCCTTAGCTCAACTGGATAGAGCAACTCCCTTCTAAGGAGTAGGTTTCAGGTTCGAGTCCTGAAGGAATCACTGAGAGCATTTTTCAAAAGGAAAAAAGGCATTTTAAAAGAAAAAATGATGTATTGCAGCATTGAAAACTTAATTAAAGCGCATTCTATTTAAAGCTATCCCTTATATGTTTTATTTAGTATCTCGCTAGGTATCTTAAAACCATCAAGGTATCTCTAACTTATTTAAGGCTAAAATCATTTTCAAATTTTGAAAGACAATTTAATAATTGTTTAATCTTTCAAAATCGTAAAATGATTTACAAAAAATTCAATCAGTTGTATATTTCACTTTTTAGTCAAAAATTAAAAAACGGCAAGTTATCTATTCGCTTTCGGATTTCCATAAATGGACAACGAGAAAATATAGCGACTGGAATTGTTTTGGAATCTGCGAAGCAATGGGTTAACCCTGTTATTCGTTCCCACAAATTCGCAAAACAGTACAACGATAGACTTACACAAATTCAAACGGATTTGATGGAATGTTTTAATCGTCTGTGTAATACTGGCGCAAATCCAACTGCGCTCCTTGTCAAGACAACTTATAAGGGAAACTCAAAACCTCCTATCACTGTATTAGAAGTATTCGAAAATCTTTTAAAAGAAAGACAGATTGAAGCTGATTTAGGCGATATTCAACATCGTACAGTAGAATCTTATAAAACTATTTACAAAGATTTAGAAAAGTTTTTAGAGCTTGAAAGCTCAAAACATTTACCTGCAAATCAATTCGATAAAGGATTGGGCAAAAAGTTTTTTTTGTATTTGCGCACAAATGGAAATGGAGAGCCTCATGCACGAAAAAAAGTAACTAAAGTTCAAACTGCATTTGAAAATGCATTGGATGATGAATTTTTAGATAGAAACAAATTAAAAAATCTTGGAATTAAGACAAAAAAACCTCAACGAAATATAAATTTTCTTTATCCTGATGAAATTTCTAGGATAGAAAAAAAGAAAATGCCTATGCAACGGCTTGAAGATGAAAAAACAGTTTTTCTATTCCAGTGCGCTGTTGGACTTTCGGATATAGATTTGAGAATTTTTGCAAAAAATCCCAAGGCTTATTTTGTAAAAAAAAATGGTCAAACGTGGATTTGTACGAGAAGACGCAAAAACGGTAATCTTGTAGAAGTTCCTTTTTTTACCAAAGCTAGGACTATTTTAGAAAAATGTAATTATCAGCTTCCTATAAAAGCATTAGGAAACCGAAATTCATATTTAAAAGAAATAGGAACTTTAGCTAGAATAGATAGAATTGCGCTTACTTCACACGTGGCTAGGCGTTCTTTTGCAACTGTTCTTTTGAATTTTGACAATGTTCCCTTTGACACTGTATCAAAATTATTAGGGCATTCTAGTATCGTTACGACATTAAGACATTATGCTGCTGTTCTTCCAGAAAAGATTTTGGATGATGTGAAGCATTTGGTAGATTAAATCAAACTTAGGGCTTATTTTATCCTCTTATTATGAATTTTAGTTATTATTCCTCATATCCGAAATAAGAAAATATTTTGTTTGTAAAATGGCATAGCCCAAGCCAAAAAAATACAAAAAATAAACAAACAAACAGCCCTTGTCCTAAATAAGATAAAACGCTATGCTCAAATATTTGTAAATGTTTAAATTCAATCAACCAAGTAACTAAAATAGCTATTGGTATAAAAATATATGCTCTTGTTTTTTTATTTGGTATCATAATCCTTGTAGTTTTCCGTGTTGTTTAGGGTCAATCAAAAAAACAAACCTTGTAACATCAAAAAAATATTGTGATTCTATTTTTAAATTAAACAGTTCAAGTATGTTGTTTCTAGTTTGCAGTATCATTTTGTGTTCTTGTTTACCCTGGTTTAAAAATACACAATCACTAAGAAAATTAGGATGTGATTTTAACTGTTCAGTTGTAATACAAAAAGATATTCCAAATAAATGATACGATTCATTAAAATCTATCTCTATTGGTATAAGTACTGTTCTAGTATCAGAAACTTTAGCTTTTGCTGCTTTATGAAAAGAAAAATCAAATGTATCATAATTATACTCTTTTCCTTTTGTTATAATTTTGATTTTGGTATCGCTAGGATGTTTTTGTTTGATTAGATTCTCTACTAATGCATTCATCTCTAAATAGTTTTAATTAAATTTACTTTCGCCAATATACGAAATTGTTCGTTATTAGTTAAAGTATATTCTAATTCTTTTATGTAGTAATTAGAGTACTCTAGCCTTATGCGCTTCAATAAATCTAAGCTTTGCAGTTCTGAAAAAGTAAAAATAATTTCTCTTTCTACTTCGCTTTTGTCTAAGAGCTCAAGATAATTTTTCCAAAATTGATTGTATAGGACCTCCCATAACAGCGAATAATTATTAGTTTGAAATTTTGCTTGCTTATCTACATAAGACATAAAATTAATTGATTTTACTACACCTTCTTTGAGCCAAAATTCTTTTTGTAAAATATTAAAGCCTTGTACGTACCCAAATTTTGCAAAAGAATTTGGCATCCTCAAACCTCCTTCTAGAAAAGGAAACGCAAAAACATCTGGAAAAGCCTGATAAAGTGGCAAAAAAGGAAAATTACTTACAATTGGCAGTTTTCCATTTCCGATTATTTTTGAAGTTAAAAAGCCTGTATTTAGCTTTTCTATCTTTTCCATTTTTTCTTCTAAATTGTACTTTAGAATATATCCTGATGCAGTTTCTTTTTCTTTCTCTGAAAAAAACTCTGTGCACTCATACTCTTTTGCAAGTTTATTTGAAATAATAGAATTTGCAGTATCTATTTTTAAAATTTTACGAGTATGATCGTAATCTGCATTAATGCAAAAAAGGCTTTGAAGTTCTGTAATTAATTCAGCGAAAGAAATATCTGGTAAGCAGTCTGCTACAAAAAACTGTAGATATTGTGTAATATGCCAAGTACCCGAGTTTTTTTCTGCAACTGCATAAGCATTTGTTAGAAACAACTTTTCGACTTCTATATCTTTCAAAAAATCGCTTTCTAACTTCCATCCTACCAAACTTAATATTTTTTCTATTAATGCAGTAATGCGAAAATTTGGCAAAAATACTGCATCGTTGTAGGCTTCATATTCGGCTGTACTTTGGTCTACTGCATTTATAGCAATGAAAGGAAAGCCAATCGGGTTTGTACTATCTGTTTCTATTTCTGCAAGAAAAAAAGGAAAACAGTATTCTGAATTTCTAAAATCTACTAAAGAATAAATTGCATTTGCGTGTGTTTTTGCTAGAGTTTTATTATAAAAAGAATCATTTAGATATGGTAAAAAAGCTAAAACAGAAGGGTTTACAGAATTTGTTGTTTTTGTGTTATCTGCATATGCGTAAAAAGGTAAATTTGAATCAAATCGTTCTATTTTTATTCTATCTATTCCATTTGGAGTAGCAATAGCATTGCTGTTAGTATCTGCATTAATAGCATTTGCTAAGTCGGACATAAGATTATCCCATGTGCTTGTTACGGTATAAGATATGCCTGTTACAACTGCCGTAATAGAGCCTGTAAAGTTGCTCCAAGGAGTGAAAGCATTTATAATAACAGAACGTAATTCTAAATCTACAAAATGATTATCTTCTGTAATAAAAAATGTCCCTAATTCATCAAAGAGCGTGTTTAATTTACGATTAAATAAATCTACTTTTTTATTTAATTGTAGATTAACCTCATATCCTGTATTACTTCTTTTTGTTATCAAATCTGCTTTAAACAAACGAACACCATTTGCACGTAGAATAGCCTGTAAAGTTTCTGCTTTTTGTTCTTCTAAAGTGTTAGAAATAACGCTGTTATTTATACGAGAACGAGGAAGTGTAAAAGGATATGAATACGACTGTTTATCCTCTTTTTCTAGTATTGTAAAAAGAGAAGATTTTTGTTTTATCGTAATTTTTGCATCGTTTTGTAAGTCTAAAGATGCGCTTCCTGTGCTTATTTCTAGCATATTGGTTTATTTAATCGTTTACAATTTCATCTGGCATACAATCTAACTTTTCGAACACTTCAGTTACGAAAAAAGGAACTTGCTTTTCATCAGTCCAGCCAATTTTTTCTAATTCTACTGGAGAAATATAATAGCAAACCCAGTCTTTTTTTTCTTCTTGTTCTGCTGTTTTTTCTATTAGTTCTTGTCCTTCGTATTGTTCTAAATTGTAATACCTACTTGGGTGAAATTCTGCGTAAGAATACCCCCAATTTTTAGGATTTTCTACTTTAAAATTATAAGCTCCTTTAACTATTTTGTCATCAACAATACTAAAAATAGTTTCTGCTTCAGAAATAGGAAAAATAGCTAAAGCAAGTGTAGCTTCGTTTGAAAATTCTACACCTTGGTAAATCTTTTTAGAAATTTCATCTCGCATGTTATCTAATATGCGTACTTTTTCTAAAGCAGAATCTTGTTTAAAAATTAGTTTCATAGTACGCTATATTTTTCTTTAAGCTTTTCTGTGATTATATTACTCTCTTCTGTTGTAATACTATCTTTTATTTGTAGTATTCTATATATATCTGTTGCTCCTGCTCCTCCTACTGTAATACCTTGAAGGGGAAAGAAATCCTTGATATGAGAATGATGAGAATGACTAAAATACTGTCCATCCACAAAAGCATTCATACTGCCAAATTGATAAGCAGAACCTTGTAAATCTCTAAATAAAAAAGGCATATTCAAGTAGCTTGAAAAGCTAGGTATTAGATTTGAAGTCCCCCCTCCTCCTGCGTTATATGCAGTAAACAGCTTACCACTTCCATATGCAAGTCTTGCAGAACCATAGAGGTAATTACTGGTATTATCCCAAAACTCAAGTATGTTTGAGTTAGCTAATTGTGTAGCTTTTCCTACAAAAAATAGACTTAAAGTAGTTACACTTGTTCCTGCTAAAGAAGGTATAGAAGGATAAGTAATTTGATATTTTTGATTTGCAGAAAGATTTATATAATTGTTTTGTTTTGTTCCTCGTAAAGTAGGAGTAGATTGTGTTATTTGAGGAATTCTATTAATTCTGTCTTTTAGTGTTACAACCTGTTGACCATCATTTACACTATCTACACAATAAGGATCTTCAAAATTGTAGTCTAAGAGTAATTCTAATTCTCTAAACTTTATCTCTGCAAAATAATCGTTATTTGGCATTGAAAAAGTAAAACTTCTTGCTCTTTTGACAGAATTCTGATCTGGAATAGATACCACTGTATTACCTGCTTGTACAACACTATCAAAAGTCGCATTTATTATGCGACTAGGAAAAGAATAATTTGGATAAGAAATGTCTATTGTAGAGTCATCTAAGAAACCTAAATCTAGGTCTACAATTCCCCAAGTAACTGTTATAGAAACACTTTCGCCTATTTCTATGCTTTCTTCAGAATTTGGCGCAACATCTATAGTAATTGCATCATATTCTACTCTTACGTAGCTATTTACTGCACCTGTGTTACGAATTGTAAATTTTGGCAAAGTAGGAGGTGTAGGAACTTCTCCTAGAACTGGTCTAAATATCTTATTTGTATAGTGTTTGACATTGTGAGCGTGTTCATACTCAAAAGATAGTCCTATTAATCCGTTATTTTTTTGACTGTAAATATGCTTTATTTTTTCTGCAAAGATTGGAATAAATCCTGTTTCTGCTTGTATGAGCATTTCTCTACTAAGGACAAAATCTTGCTTTACAACAGACTGCAATCGATTTAGAAAAGCTGTATTTGCTGTTCCTCCACGAGTTCCCTTTTGAGAAATAATGAATTTTTGCGCATCTGTGAGCGCATAGTTAGCAAAATCTCTTTTAGAAGCTGTTTCATTTTCTACTTCTAAAAACTCTTCGAAATCGCCTTGACAAACTAAAGTGTCAAATACACCGAAACTGTTTTTTGCAAGAAAATATTTTGCTTCCCGGTTTGGTTGATCTGCAATCTCATACCTGAAGTATTGAGATACCAGGAATGAATTATATGCAGCATATACACTCCACGCAATTATATTTTTAAAAGGTTGTGTAGATTTAGCTTTAATTATATCGTAACGAGTTGGAATACACTGAATGTGATAACCTGGCAAGTAATCAAATAATCTTACTGTTTCTTCAGTGTCATCATCATAGTAGATTTTGCAATCTACTGTCAAATCTCTATTTGCTTGAGAAGCAAACCAGTATAAAAACTCGTTTGCATATTTTGTAGTAGATTTTGGATCTTCTACGCTTGTTAAAAATCGTCTATCCCCATTTAGAATATCTCCAAAAAACCAATCTTCTTGTTGTTGATACGAAAAATTTTCTCTGTCTAAAGCTGCATCTACTGCTTCTACTAAATAATATCTGTTTTCGATAGAACCTGACATCCCATCTAGTGGAATTTGTGTTTTTGTACCATTTACAACTTCAAATATTTTTATGTAAAATTTTGGTGTTGTATGTTGTACAATTTGTGTAGAGTTAAAATTAGGAACAGGAATATTAATGCCTTGGTAGTCCTGCATTTTTTGCTGTATTTCAAAAATTACAGTTCCTGAAGAACTTGGCTCTTCGATTAAAGATTCGCCTAATTTTGCAAAAGAAAGTGTATTTATGTCAAAAATACCTATCTCTAGTTCTAAATAATAAGAATTATTTAGATGCCAGTTTGCATCAGCTTGTAGATTTATAAAGACAACATTTCTAGCCCACGCCAAACGAGGAGTTAGAGTATCTGGTTTTAGAAAGGATGCGCTATTTAGAGTTACTGCCATATTTTATTGTCCTTGGTAATTTTTTATAGAATTCATTCTATCATCTACATCTTTAAATTCAGAGTAAACAACATAAGATTTAGATTCTCTTTTCATATTTTCAAATGCTTCTCTATTCATTCTAGTTTCTGCTATCAATCGCATCAAAAGCTCATCTGAATTACTATTTTGATTTGTAGTATTATTAATAGTTGTGTTACTTGTTCGGATAGCCTGTTGCATTCCTGCAAAATTTGGCTGAACGGCTGCTCCGTTTGTCTGTGAACTTTGCAAAAGTGCGTTTATTAAAGGAGAATTGTTTCTAGTCGTATCTTTAGAAAGAAGTAAATAGCTTTCTCCTCCTTCCATTTCTCCGACTTTCTGACCTGCTTTATTTATCATACTAACTCCTCCATTTGCATGACTATCTCCAGTAATATTAATTCCTCCTCCTTTTGAATATTTATCAAATTTTGGTGCTTTTGGCATCTCTGCTGTACTCAAAACTTGTTTTGCTTTTGCGATATTTCCAATTACTACTGCAATTCCACTAGCTATTTTTATAGCCATGTCGATTGGAGTAATAGAAGTAGCTGCACTTTTGGAGGTAATAGAAGAGATTGCACTTGCTGTATCTATTGCGAGTTGTGCAATGGTTATCATTTTTTGAAACTCTAAATAACCTGCTGACTGTTCGCCCATCAAGTTATTTGTAGCTGTGAAGATGTCCATCAAAGAACCTGCAAACTCAAAATTTGCTTGTCTTTGTTTTTCATTTTCTTCTATTGTTTTTGCCGTCTGTGATTCAGTTTGTTTGTTGTAAATCGCATCTATGGCATCTGCTTTAGCTTGTTCTAAAGCTGTAATTTCTAAACCATGTTCTTCAGCAAGGCGAATAAGCTCGTTATACTTATTTTCTACTGCAAGCAACTCAGAGTCGAATTCGTCTAATAATGATTCGTCTATTTGTTTTCTAGCTTCTTCTTTGGCTGCTAGTTCCTGCTCTTTGTATTTTTGTTCGATAGCAAGTCTTTCTTGCTTGAAGAGTTCAGTAAGCTCATTTTCTCTAGCCTGTTTTTCGGCTTCTGAAATTTCTTTTGCTTTTTGGAATTTTTCCAATTCGGCAAGCATAGCATTATACTTGTCAGCAACGGCTGAAATTTCTTTTTCCTGTTCAGAAAGCGTACTCTCAAAATTTTCTTTTTTATACTGCTGAATTTTATTGTTAAATTCTTGCCATTGTTTTATTAAATCATCAGTTTCCTTATTAGCTTTTTTGCCTGCCGCTTTATTATTCGAAGCAAAAAGCCTTTGATTATTAGTAGCAATAAGTTGATTTACTTTTTCTTCTATTGCTTTACGCTGTTCTTCAGTAGATTGCGAATAAAATTCTAACTCTTGGATAACTGGATTTTTATCGGAACTGGACAGTTTTTTAAGTCCTTGTACTTTAGCAATTAAGGATTCTTGTTTTTTTGTGAAATCTTCTAGTTTTTTTTCGGCTTCTACTGTATCAACTTTTGGTTTTATTTCTATTTTATCTGCTCCTTTGATGTAGCCTTCTGCGAACTTTTCGCCTACTTTTACGGCATTACCATACGCTAAATCTTTCAAAACCTCCCAAGTTTTAGAGAGGGCTGATTCAAATAATTTCAAATCGCCTGTTGCAATCGCAACTAGCAAATCTTTAATAGCTTCAAATCCATCTCCAACTGTTTTGAAGAAATTTTGAAACACTTGCTTTACTGCTGCAACTGAACCTGTTACAATTCTGCGAAATGTTTCAGATTCGTTATAAAACTCTATAAAATCTTTCTTTGCTTCTTTAATTTTTTTTGCAACATAATTAAACTGAAAAGCTAAAACTTCGACAACTGCTGCCAAAATTTTGATAGAAGACCTCCATAAATCAGACTCGCCATCAAATATCCCAAATGCATTTATTACGTCCCAAACTGCACCAAAAATAGTTTTTAAGCTATCCCAAAGTTTTGAGAAAACTTTTATTAATGGCTGCAAAGATTCGGGTGCTTTCTCCGTTTTTGAAAATAGTTTTGTGAATAACTGTAAAGCAACCTGCATAATAGGCTGAAAAGTTGAGCCAATTCCTGCAACGAATGAATTCCACGCTTTGCCTGCTTTTTCTAAAGTAGCTGCAAAGTTTTCATTTTTTAGGTTGAATTCTGCTTGTAAAGAAGTAGCTAAATCAAACTCTTTTGCTGCAAGAGCTTGTTTTTCTACAACTAAATCTGTGTTTTCTGCGAGCTGCTGCATTACTGCAATAGCATCATCTGTTCCGACTTTCATATTAGTTAGAGCCGTGATGATTTGGTCATTATTCAAACCTTGCATACTTTGCCCTAAACGTAAAAACATTTCATTTGGATCATTATTCAAGAGGTTTTTAAATTCTTCTTGAGTAATGCCAATTTGTGTAGCAAAAGCTCCTATATTTTTACCTGCTTCTAAAATAATACCTCTAACACCTCCAGCAGCTTGTTCTGCTGTTAATCCAAACTCCCCAGTTAGTGCAGCTCCTAATCCTAAAGTTTCTTGAATGGAAGGAGCTAACTTTCCTAATACTCCCAATCGATTAGCAAAATCAGACACTTCGGGCGCACGAGCTTTACCTGCTGCGCCAAGTGCATTGAGTGATGAACCTATTCTATTCATCGCTTCATCAGCTTTCAAATTTTTAGTTTCTTTGAAAAGTGTTTGAAGTGTACCAACTTTACGAGTAATTTCTTCAGCTCCTCCACTAAATTCATCGCCAAGGGCAACATTCATTTTGTCCACTTGCTCGGTAAATCCTTTTATTTCTTCCTTTTTGATTCCAAGCTGCCCTGCAACTTTTGCAATTTCCCTCAAACTTGCATTTGAGGACCTGGTATCAATCTTTCCTAATTCAGAGTTTAGACTTTTTACTTCCTTGGCTGTCATTCCTGTACTTTTCTGAATATCAGAAAGCTCATCACTTATTTTGGCTGCTCCTGTGGCAATCCCAATGACAAAAGAAGTAATCCATTGGAATGCCTGCATAACAATTTCGCCTCCAATTACTCCAGCAGCCATTACGCCAAAGCCTTTGAAGGAAGAAGTGAATTTTTTCCAACCTGTTTGTGTAGAGTTTAGCTCATCATTTTGACTACGAATTTGAGTATTCAACTCATTAAAACGCTTTTTCATTTCTGCCCATTTTGGGCTTGAAGACACTGTATTATCTAGCTGTACTTTTAATTTTTTAGCTTCTTTTTGTAATTGTCGCATTGTCATGTCTTGCGCTCGTAAAGAAGCTGTAGTTTCTTCTATTTTTTTCTGATTATCACTTGCACGTTTTAGTGCATCATCATAATTTTTTACACTAGATTCTAGTTTTTTTACTTCTTTATCTTGCTTATCAAACTGTTTTGCAGCATTTTCATTTTTCTTTACTTCTTTATTTGCAGCTTGTAGCTGTGCTTTATAGTTAGAAATAGAATTTGTAAGTGCATCAACTTTTGTTTTTGCTTTTCCATATTCTGCTGTCCCTTCACTTGTTTTTGCAAGTGTATTATTTGCAGATTGTAGCAAGTTATCATATCTAGAAATAAAAGAGTTAAGCCTTTGCACTTCTTTTTGTGCAGACTCAAACTTTTCTTTTCCGACTTTGTATTTCTCTAACTTTTTGAGTGCGTTTTCATATTGACGTACAGGACCTCCTAAAGATTTTATTTCATTCTTTAGTTCTGATTGTGCAATTTCCAACTTACCAAGCTCATTTATAGCTTGTTTACCGTCAATTATTGCTGTTACCTGTACTTTTTCTTGTGCCATTATTTCTCTAAATTCTTGACTGTTTTTACTGTAGATTCTATTAGTTTATAACTTATTCCTGATGCAAGTGAGTTGAGTCTTGAATACCATACACTTGACCACCAAACTTTGCCTTTTCTGCCTTTTTTCTTTCTTCTTTTTATTCCTAATGCTTCCTCCATTTGTTGCCGTTGCTGTTTTTTAGATTTAAAACCTACGCCCATATCGACATATCTTCCATAAGTTTTGAAAATCGTATCGATAATTATTTCATCGCCTTTTCGTCTTACAGATTCAGAAAGAGTTTTTTCCAAATCCCCTGAATCTTTTACATCAAGTCTTTGCATTTCTTGACGTAAAAATTGATTTGTTTTTGCTGAATATTGTTGAGCAAATTTGAAAGTTTCTATTATAATTCCCATAATTTGAGACTAAGGAGAAGGAAGACAAGGAGGAGCTACGCCAACTGAATTGTAAGGTTGAGTATCTCTACGACCATTCATTTTTTCTACTATTACTAGAAATGGTTGTCCATTTGTTGTAAATGTGTAGAAACCATCATTTGAAGGCTGTACAGTTCTATCATCTATTATACTAGAATCCGAGTTATATCTTATAATTATTCTAGTTCCTAAGTCTAAAGAATAAGATAGCTTATAAGTACCAACTCGGTCAAAGCGACCATAATTATATAACATTCGCCTTTCAATCGGGTATGTTCTGTTATGAGAAAATCCTTCTCCACTTTCAAAACAACCAGTAGGTTCTACAATTACTTCTTCTCTTTTTTCAAATTCAAGAAAAGGAGCTAAATAACGAGAAGCACAACGCACCTCAAAAATCATTTCATTAGCATTTTCTACTAATTGCCCTGATTTTGTTGAAGCCGAAATTAAAGCCCAATCCTCTTCTGTTCCAATTACTCGCCAAGTATCATTTTGACTTTTGACCAAAACGGTAAGAGGTTCATCTTGTAACTGTGTAAAATAATTGAGCAATTCATGACGATTTTTAGCAACTGCAAAAGAAAATCCTTGTTCTGCAAAATAACCATGCTGTGATGTGTTTCCTTTTTGGTCGTGTAGAGCAGATAAATAAGTATGATAAGCAAATTCAAAAACGTTTAATAGTTCATCATTTGCAGATATTTTGATTGTTCCTGTACCTCTATATCTTTCGATTATGACTTGGTTATTTTGAAAATCGCATCTTTTCAAGATTCGTATTTCGCAAATACCTCCAAAATTCCATTCATTTTCTGGGTAACGTGTTATCATTCTTGCCAATCCTCCTTTCTGTATTTGACATAATCAGATACATTTGAAGTAATTGAAAATGTAAAGAGCATACCAAAACAATTATCGAATTTAGGACCTACTTTAAGCGTTTCGACAGAATTAGCATCAAAATCCGTAATCATTTTTGGGCAATTATGCGAACGAGAAGACTGTTTTTTGTCTTCCAAAATCTTAGCTATAATTTTATAGCCTATTATTTCCGCTTCTCTATAAGTCTGATCTTGGTTGCGAAAATCATTTTGTTCAACATGTTTTATTATCATAAAACCTCCTTCAGATTGATGATAAATAGGACTTTCATAATCATACTGCTGTAATTGTCCTTCGTAGGTTGTAAGGAGCATACAAAACTCATTGAAATCCATATCGGAAATCATTCCGTTTAAGGCTTCATGAATATCAAGCGTAGTAAAACGCTTTGATTCTTCTGTGTGCAGAATATCAACTAAAGATTTAGCAATAGCTTCAAAATATGTTATGTAATCGCCTATTGTCATTATTCTGCTCTTATTCCAGTAAGTAATTTTAGATTAAGTGGTGTAATCTCTACTTCAGATTGTTCAAAATAGATTCTATTACTTGGATTATTAGGATTTAGGTTTGTTAGAGCTAAATCGCTATACATTCCTTTTTGAGAAGATTTTAAACTCATTGCAGCAAAGACTTTATGAACTGAATATCCATTTTGAAAGGCAAATGCTAGAACAACAGCACATAAATCAGCAAATTCATCAATATCTTTATGTTCTGAATTTTGAATTTCGGCTAGTTCTTCTCTGATTTTTAAGGCATAGAGCTTATTTAATTCGGTTTTATCCGTAATATTTTCAAACTTACCTTCTTTCAATTTCTCTTTGATTTTCTCTCTTATCAGTTTTTTTGGTTTCATTTTTTTGCTTGTCTTTTAGCTTCAGCTTCTCGCTCTTTGCTATGTGTGATTTCCATATTTAGATAATTTAGAGCTGTATGAACTGGTTCTTCTCCTACTTTTTTCATATCTGTAAGACCAACAGAAAGGCTTTTTATGATTCCTACCCAACCAAAATTTGTATAATTATATTCGTTCGGTTCTGTGTCTTGAGGAAAAACTTGTTTGTATCGTTTTACAAGTTCAATTTTGTTTCCTTGAAACCATAGAAGTATAATATTGGCATACAAAGGGTTTAAGTTGGCTAATAACTTTTTTGAGTTCTTTGATTTTGATGTATAAAGAACATTCAAAAAAGAAATCAAATGAGCTTTGTCTTTTGTCTGAATGTACTTTTGTGAGAATGTATCAGCTTGTACAAATTGCCAAAAATTAAGACTACCAAAATTCTCTTTTCCTTTGAATTTCGTAAAACGAATTTTGAAAGAAGGAATAAATTGTTTTGTAATATGACGTTCAGATTCTTCTACCCAGTCTGCAAAATGTTCTATTTTCCATAAATCCGTTTTTCTTATTTGTCGTAGTAAATAGAGTAATCTGAATTGATACCATTTCAGATTTATAAAGAGAAAGAAAATTTGCCATTTGCTCATTTTCTTAGAAAGAATTTTTTTTAATTGAAAAAAACTAAGCTCATCCCATGTTGATGGGAGTAGCTTAGTTTTTAGTAATTTGTTATTCTCCCTTAATTCGAAGGTATTCATAAGGCGATTTCAAAGTTGCTGCTATGCCGTAATGGTCTTTATCGTAAATATTTTTCTCTTGGATTCCAATTTCACGCAAGAATTTAGGAGCAGAATACGAAGGACAAAGTTTTCTTGATACTTGATTATGTCCAAGCCACTCAATTTCAGGATATAATGCTGTGTATTGCTTGACTAGTTTTTCTGTTCTTTCGACTTGCGCTCTTGAAATTATACCTGCGTTTAATCCTCCTGCATACGAAATATGTAGTGTATTGCCATTTTTGATACCATCAAAAGGAGTCGTTCCAACACCATAAGTAACCAATTCATCCTCTACTAAGAAAACTGCTGTACCATCAAGTTCAACAAAAACATGATAACCTCCATTTGGAGAACCATCTTCCCAACGCCCTCCTTGGGCTAATGGCTTTCTTAGATATTCATAAACCCACCGAGCAGTTGCTTTTGGGTTTCCTGCTCCTGTGTGCAGAACGCCAAATTTGATACGCTTTGCAGGTTTATGTAAATGTAGAAATAAATCTTCCTCACTTATTTCGTTTAGAACTGGTGTGTTTTCTAGGCTTGTGTCAGGACTTGGGAGGTTATCGTTTTCACTAACTCGGGGCTTTTTTTTTCATCCCCTTCTGTCAAGACAATATCTAAATTGCCTTTTGTATTCAGATTTAGAAGCATAAGTTTGTAGGCTTGTCCTGTTGCAATAGTATCATCTGCATCATCTTGGGAGATTTCACCACGCTGTACACGTTTACGCAAAATGTGGGCTTGCTCATCGACTGCGAAAACAGAAAGTTCAGAAGATTTTGCTTCAAGCATTTGTTCCATTTGCTCCTCATCATTTGGGTTGCTGTCTGTGAAAATGGACACAGAATTAATCACAATAGCTACAAGAAAAGTAAGAAATTTTTTGAATTTTGCAGGAACTTTGCGAAAGATAACCTTCGATAAATGGCTCGCTGCGATTTGTACGAGGAATGACATAATAAATAAATTTGAGTAAAAAGTAAGTAATTGGAATAATTAACAGACTCAAATTTATTTGAAAAGAGGAACTTAAAGAATGTTGTACGAGCCTTTTTTACCCTATTTATTCCTCTTTTACATAACCAAAATATTCTTCACAAAAAGCTTCTAATTTAGGAATGTGCTTTTTTGGGAATGCACGAATACCGTACAAATATTTTTGCAAGGTCTTATCAGGAAGTTGTGCGCCTTCTTCAACGCCTTGTATGCTCAAAAAAGGTCGACGCTCTTCTATAAACTTTAAAATCTTTGGCTTTTCGGGTTGTTCGGGTTGTTTATTCATAAAACAAATATACAAACAATTGTCTAATATATTAGGCTAAATCAATAAAAATTTGTAGTTTTGATTTCAATTATTTTATAAACAAAAGCACAACAATTTATCAACTTTTCGAAGGGTAGAATAAATGTTGTGCTTACAAAAACTAAATTTATGCAAAGCAAAAGTAAAGAAAAAGGCAATGAGAAAGAAATATCTTTCAACGACAATTCTCAACAAATTAAGGAAGTGTCAAAAAACACGATGGATTATATAAAAAGTGATAAATGCAATACTAAAGAAGATTACATTTCAGCTTTTGATAATCACACAAAAAAAATGATTCAGTTAGCTTCTGAATAAAATCAAAAAGGCTTTCATTTCTTTTAGTTTTGAAAGTCTTTTTTGTTAATTTGTTTTTGTAGAACATTTCTACATTATCAACAACTTAACAAATCATAGAATGTACAGTAAAAAAAAGTTTTTTAGCTATAAATCTTTGATAGTTGCTTTATTATTTGGTTTTTTATCTTCTTGTGGTACAAATACACAATCTACTGAGAATAAAACGACTGAAGAAGTCGTAGATATATCTGGGGAAGTAGATATGACAACTCAAGAAGACATTACAAAAGCAGCAAACAAAGAAATCTTCAAAGACCAATTTAGTCCTTATGATGGCTCACACATCAATTTTGAATATGATTTAAAAGGTTTATTGAAAGATTCTGATAGTTATGAACACATAGAAACCAAAATAGTAGAATTTAGCGAGGATATGCAGTTTATGACCATAATTACAAAATACAAGGCTAGAAATAGTTTTGGAGGAATGGTTGTAGAATATAAAAAGGCTAAAATAGATTTAGATGGAAATACCGTTGAAGTTTATGAATAGTTAACCTTTGTTAAATTAATTTATCAAATAGCCTTTCAAACTCGTTTTTGAAGGGCTATTTTTTTTAAAATAATTTTTATTTATAAAAGACTTCTTGTTTAAAAGATATATTTACTATATTTGAAATATCAATCACAACTAATAACTATATGGAGCTTGAAGAATTTTTAGAAAAATGGGGAATAAAAAAAACTAATTTATCTCTAAAACTTGGACTAAGCTCTGGGGGATTGTACAATAAGTTATCTAAAGATAATGCAGATAAACTTACAGACAATCAAAAAATAACCTTATTAAAACTTCTAAAAGAAGAAATGAAAAAGGATATTGAAAACTTAAAAATTTAATCAATTAAAAAACCCATTGGCGACCGTGAGAAGTTTTACCAATGGGCATTACACTTTAATCTGCAAGACAAAATGCAAGACAAATTTAAAGAAAAAGAAACTGCGAACCAAACGCAGACTGGAAGCGTACACGCAAAAGCGAATGAGGCTATCAATTCAGAAATGAAAGAATCTCTATCTATTCAGATAGCAGAAAAAGAAGAACCTCTCCACATTCGTAAGCAAAGAGAAATGCTTATTGAAGACAAAAACAAACTACTAGAAACTATCAGTGATTATTTTGGTCAAGATGGTTTAGCTGTTCCACTCAAATCACTAAATATCGTTTTTTCAGATTGGATTTCTTATCTACCTGAAAATGAATTTGAACAAAGTGATATTGCTCACAAAACCATTGATTTTACTCGTATAACTACTTTTTTATCACAACTTTACGACTTAGATTTACGAATGAAGAGACGTATTGATATGATAGAAGGAAAATAAATCACAAAAAAAAGCCTTTCAAAAACTAATTTGAAAGGCTTTTTTGTTTGTAAGTAAGTGGATTTATTTCCGTTATGCAGCAAATTCTGTTGTTGCTGATGTTGAGATTGCAGTAAGAACAGCAATCAAATCATCTAACTTGTTTTTTGGATAATTTTCTATTCTAAAGTCTAAACCATCGGCATCTTTTATGGTAATTGTTTCGTTGCCTTTGTTGAGTTTAGCTTCTGTAAAAATTTCATCTTGATTTACTTTTATGGTAATAACTGCTTCTGATACGGTTGCCATTGTTTTAAAATTTAAGGTACATAATAAGAATTGTTTTTGTCATTTTGGATAACTTTAGGTTGTCCAAAGTTTTTAGAGTTTTCGTACAGGGGATAATCTTTGTAGTTTTCATCTAAGAGAGTTTTGAGTTCTCCTAGAGCTGCGTTTCCTTCTTCGTATAATCTGAAAGAAAAAGCGTTTAGAACTTTTCCAGTTGCTTGTTTTCTTGAAAACAAAGAATTATTTGATTTTTCTGGAATAGTAGTTCCATCTGTAGTATTTTTTAGCTGCTGTAAGTCGGTGTATTTTACATAACCTAGATACAAAATAGCCTCTTTGATTGGTTGTAAGAGTTTTTTATTTAACTCACTTACTTTGTTTTCTTTGTATTGTGTGAGTAGCTGCTCATATAAAGAAGGAGTCAAAGTAGCTTTGATTTGCTTTTCTTGAACATTCTTCAAATCAGACTTCATTTCTATAAAATGTCTTGCTTCAATGTTTAAAGATGATGCGATTTTGTTACACTCTTTAGAGTTTTTTACAAAACACTCTGTAGAATCTGTAAAAAATTCAGATTTTCGCCATTTCAAAAGCTCTTTTTTTTCAGCATTCTCTGTAAGAAATTCTAAAAGTTCTTCTAGTGCATAGTTTGCGTCTTCTAAATAAGAATCTTTTAATGCTTTTATTTGATGTTCGAAAGCTGTTTTTTGAGTTGGTGTGCTGACAATATGAATTCCAGAATCTGTTTCTATAACTTGCCTTTTTGCTGTTGAAATAGCAAAAGCGTATAATACTATAGTTTCTTGCAGATAAGGTAATAGTTCTTCTTCAAATTCATTCAGTTCTCCTTCATCATACTTTTTAGAGAAATCTGAATAAAAATCTCTAGGAATATATCTAAATAAAAATTTTGTCGTTGCTGTTTTCAGAGAATGACGAATATTTTTAATACTTTTTGTAAGTGCTACATTTTCTGTGTATTGTTTCACTTCTAAAGTATCTTTTATAAGTAATTTCATCTTTGCTTTTAGTTAGGTTGTGGGTTTGTTTCTCTATCTTTTGGCGAAACTTGATTGAGGGTTTGCATGGTTGTTTTTTTGAAACGCCATTTGATGCGCTTTCCTAACCTTTTATTCCAACCGTTGTATTTTGAGATAAATGAAAAAGGTTGCAAAAGTATATCTTCATCTAGAGTTGTAAGAAGCCAATACAAGTTCATGTGTTCACGAACATCTGAGCCACTTCCTGCTCCATGTCCAGAATTATTTGGAGAGTTTCCTCTTAAAGCAGTAGGTACTTCTAAAGCAAATAACATATTACTATTTGCTTCTTGGCTATCCTCTAAGTAAATGCCATCTTTTATTTTATCATCTAAAGGCTCAAATTCCCAACCTGGATATTTTATTCCTCCTCCTTTTGCTTCAAAAGCATAATGTGAGAAAAACACTTTTCCTGCATTTTCTTCTCCAGACATAAATGTTTGAAACTCATCAAAGACTAATTTCTGTTTTTCTATTTTTTCTTCGTGCGTATATTTATTCCAGTCAGGGTATTTCATTAACCAGAAATAACTAGGAATTTTTACTACATATTTTACAGTAATTTGATTTTTGAGTAACGCCTTTTTGAATAAAGGAATAGCTTCAGCTAAATCTAGCCATCCTGAACGTACAATAGATTGCCATTCAGGTTCTTGATAACCTATAGAAGCTGTGGACGGATAAGACAAAGGATAAATAAAATTATATTCTTTTCTAGCTTTTAAAGTTTCTACATTATCAAAATAAGCATCTAAAACTGGGCGTTTTATTGCCTTTTTTTCAACTTCATCAGAATCCCAATTTGATTTTATATAACAGTATTTGAATCGTCCATCAGCTTCTTGTTTAGACCAACGACAAAAACTAGCTTCTTGAGCAACTAAAAGATTTATTTTTTCTCTATTTACTGACAAAACAAGCTCAGGAAATACATTAGAAAATGTATAAAAGTCTTTTAATGCTTTTGCTAAATACTGTACTACTTTAGAATCTTCTATCCAATTTTCAATTTCATCATCATCTAAAGGAATAAATATTTTTTCTTTTCCTTGTGTTTCATAATATCCATATTCTAAACCTAAAGCATATAAAGCTTTTACTTTCCAGTTTAAAGTAGAAGGAATTACTGTGCTTTTTCTAATTCTTTTAATTAACTGAGCAGGAAAATTATTATCATCTCCCCAATAAAACACCTCTGAACTTTGACTTTCTGCGTCTAAATCTTTTGGATTTGCAGGTAAAGGCTTTTTTGCATTTGTGTATGTTGAAGTTGATACATGAGTGAGCAGCCCTAATTGTGGAAAAACAAATGCTTCTCCATTCGGTGTACTTCCTGCGTGAATGACATTGTCTACCATATTATTTTTTGAGAATTGAAATGAGTGATTAGGCGAATATGTACTGTTCTGATTTCTCCAG
The DNA here is from genome assembly GCF_037126295.1 of Bernardetia sp. Wsw4-3y2. Taxonomy (NCBI): domain Bacteria; kingdom Pseudomonadati; phylum Bacteroidota; class Cytophagia; order Cytophagales; family Bernardetiaceae; genus Bernardetia; species Bernardetia sp. Wsw4-3y2. The sequence goes on from NZ_CP147017.1 coordinate 338,698, forward strand.
AGTTTAGTAAAAGAATATTTCTAGTAGAGTTTTCCCAATGATTTGCTTTTATTGTCTTGTCCTTTAAAGCAAGTCTTCTATATTTTTTTTGAAGTTCTGTTAGTCTTGCCAGTTTTGAAATGACACAATTTTCAAAATAGAGTAATTGTCCTCCAGTCCTATTTTTTCGATCTGCTGTGTACAATCTTAGAGAAAAAGGAATCAAATTATTATCCTCGTCTCTAGCATTCATTTGCTTTAGAGCATCTCGTAAAAATATTGTTTGGGTTGAAATCATTTTTCTAAAAGAGCTAGATATTTATCTTTCCAATACTCTTTTTCACTATTAGCTTCTTCAATACTTTTATTTTTTAAATCAATGACTTCATTTTTTTGAGCAATTAACTCTTTATAGGCTTTTTCCATTTTATCAGTTAGAGTGTTTCGTTCTCTATTGATAAAATATACACCAATTAGTAGCAGAGCAACAACAGATAGTTTACTAGCTAAATCAACTAAATCAACTGTTGTAACTGTAGCTGTACTTACATTCATTAATGTATCAAATACAAGATATTTGGCTGAAAAAGACAGTAATAAAGCATTGAGAGCATTTTCTATAACTTGTAGGTTCATTCTTTTTTTAGATACAAAAAAGGAAAGAAAACACGAATGAAAGAATGTTGTACGAATTTTTTTAACCCTAACTAACTATAAATTTTTGTCTATTATAAGTTCTGAGACATGAAAACTGCTATAACCTGTAAAAATTTAAAGCAAAAAAGCCTAGATTTTTCTTTTTGCTTTAAATTTTTGCCGTCATAATTCTTGATAACTCTAAAAAACTGGTTACTTTGTTTCCTTTTTTTTAGAGTTATCAAGAATTATGAGTATGCCTTCGCCCAAATTCAAAAAAATAGTACACTATAAAGCACAAAAATCTACCTCCAAAAAATGAATTTTGGAAGTAGAAAAGTTTGATAAAAAAATGATTTTATTTAGATATAATTATTTAACTCTTTTTCTAGTTTCTTTTTTGAAACTTTACTATTTACTAAAACTATTTTTACTGCTTTTTGATAGTCGACATCTTTATCCATCAATTCAAGAACTTTTTTAGCTTCTTTACTTTTTTGGATTTCTTCAACTTGCAAATTTGAAAAAAGGTGAGAAATAAAATATTTTTTGTGTTCGTCAGCATCTTCATCTATATTAAAATCTTCTACAATCTTTTTCCCTTCTTCATTCGCTTTTGGTACTTTTGGCTTACTCCAAAATAGAAAAGCTTTAGAGCCTTTTTTTACCTTAAAGCCTTCTTCTTTCCAACCTAGAAAAGTGTTGAATCTTTCGACTCTATACTGGTTTTGATAGTGTTTTCTAAGAATTGCATTTGTATTTTCGCAATCTTCAAAAAATTCGGCTGTTAGTGCATCGTCTTCGATTGCTTTGTTTAGATTTCTGCTAAGATTTGAGAGAAAAATATATTTTTCTTTTCGGCTTGTGCCGTATTCGGCTGCATGTAGATTTGCAAATTCCGTAATTTCTTGTATATTTGTCATTGTAATAATTAATTTTAGAAATAAAATTGATTTAAAAGCCTTGCAGATAGCCGTCTGACAAGGCTTTTTTTATTAGAAATTATAATTCTGTATCAAATTGTTTGAAGAAATTATATATAATATTCCAGTATTTTAAATAACTAGGGGGGTAAAAACAGTTACCATTATTTGTATAAAGATTATAGTTAAATGAGCTAATTTTAGAAGCAATAAATTTGAGTTCTTGAACTTCATTTTCAAACTCTTTTTTTGCGACCTCTTTATCTTCATAATCAATAGGATTATTTTCTTGATAATTAATGTTATATGCCATTTGGTTACCTATGTAAGCGTACCAAAAACAATAACATATTATAGACTCAATTACCTCATTTTCATTGTCATTTTTATAGAAATAAATATCTTCTTTTATTTCTTCGATATGATTTAGCAAAAAAGATTTTACTTTTTTATTTACTAAAACATGTTCTAATACTTGACAAAATTTTTCTTTTTCGAATGCGATTACTGACATAGTAATAATTAATTTAAGATTGAAAATTGATTTTAAAAAGTCTTATAAATAGCCGTTTATAAGACTTTTTTTTATTGATTAATATTCAGAAGGCAACAAAATAACATTATCAATTACATAGATTTTGATAGGTAATTCTGTATAATCTGTAATATCAGAGAAACGTATTTTTTGAAAAAATGCGTCATCGTCAGTATCTCGGCTGCAAATAACTTTTACTTGATTTTTGTAAGTGCGTGTTGCTTTTGCTTCTACCGTCCATATTTGGAACTCTCTTAACATTTCATCTTTGTTGCATTGTCTTTGATAGGATGCGATAACATCAAGTAGCCAAAAACATTGATTTGTTTCTGCAAAATGTTTTATTCCTTCGGTAATTAATAAACCACCTGTATATCTATAATAAGTCATTGTAATAATTAATTTAAGATTGAAAATTGATTTTAAAAAGCCTTATAAATAGCCGTTTATAAGATTTTTTTATTTCACTGTTATCAATTTGATAATAGTAAAAAATAATTAAATTTGATACATTAAAAGTTCTTTTTCAGTTTCCTCAATAGATTTTAACATAAACTCTTTCGTTTTTTCTATAAGAGTTTTCGTAATTTCTGGGTTTCCTAATGGAAACTTACTACTTTCTGAACGCTGAAAAATTACTCTTACATACTCTCTTTCGTCTGCTTTTGTGGCAAAAGTAAACTCTTCATAACTTTGTTTTTTCCTTTTTAACAGTTCGCTTATTTCATTAGCTTTACCTAAAGAGTTTAGTTTTTCTTCAGCTGTTGCATGAGTTGGGTTAATAGCTGCTTTTACTGCTTGCTCTGCTTTTTTTTGCGCTTCTGAAATTTGTTTTTGAGTTTCTTCTTTTGCGTGTTTTGCATTTGCCTTCAAAGTAGCATTTTCTAAAAGTGTTTTTTCAACTTCTTGCGCTAAGTCTGTTTTTTCCTCCTCTAACCCTCTCAAATCTGCAATCATTTCAAGCCTTTCATTTTCTAGCTTTTCTATTTGCTTTTGTAACTCGGCTGCTGTGGGTTGTTTTGCTCCGTTTTTAGGTGCATTTTTAGGAGTTTCTTTTTTTACGGTTGTTACATTTGAATTTGACATAATAATAAATTTAATTTTGTATAAAAAAAATAAAAAGAGTATTAAAAGATGATGCATTACTACCCTCTTTCAATACCTAAAGATACGAAAATATTTTTAATTTGCCTAATATATTAGGCAAATTAAATTAAGTTTTTTGATTTGTTTTTTAATAGCTAAAAGACTGATTATCAATACTTTAATAACATTTTTTTAAAAATTTTTTATCAAAAATCACTCTCTAAACTGCCGACACACACTAGTAAGAACGGCAATTGCCAAAAGTGATTTTTTCCGATATGTGAGGGCATTTGACTTGCTTTTGTGCTGTTGAGTATCGCTTGTTTTGACACACTTTTTAATGCGTATATTGAACTTTATTTGGATTTACACACACAATCGTATTCAAAAAGAAATGCACACAAACACGTTATAAAGGGCAAATAAAGGCAAAAACAACCTCAACTGCTTCCTATACAAAATGCCACTTGAATTTTTGTGTTAAGCTGCGAGCTTCAAAAATTCAAGTGGCAATCTTTTGGAAATTGTATATAATAATAATCTAAGGTACTGGTACACCTCTCCACGCCTGCTCTTGGATAAGATGAGCAAACTTAGGATAGATAAGCATATCAAATGCTTCGGAGAAGTGGGTAGATTCTTCTGGTGGTATAAGTGTACTCTGTTCGGTCTTCTTGTCCTTCTTTGTTTCTCCTTTTAGTGTTAGGTAACTACCTGCATCTTCTAATGATGTTATCAAAGGTTTGCAGTTGTCTTCATTGATACGAAAGATAGGTAATCTACTATCTTCATTGTTGAATGCTGTAATAAAGAAAGGATAACGTACTGTATGGTCGGGTGCGTGTCCTGTGTCATGCTCTTCTACTTCCCAACCTAATTTTTGCAGCTCTTCTACTGTAGATTCGGCTGATGTCTTGTTACCTCTATCATCCCCTTTCTTTGCTGTGTGGTCATAATAGAAGTGTATCTTATTACATTTAATTTTATGATACTTATAGTAAGCATCAAACTTTTTACATAAGTCTTTTAAGAACTCTTTATTCTCTCCTAGCACAAACATTGCATTTATTATGTCATAATATCTTCCGTGCGCTTGACCAATAACAAGACTATTAATTTTATTATTATTATCAAAAGCAATATCCAAAGGCGCATTCCATAAGTCGCCATCATGCCTACAATCTCTTTCTTTATTTCTAAGTTCTTTATATTCTAAAGACTCTATAAATGAGTAATTAGGCTTATTATAACCTAATCGTTGAATATCAAAAGTAGGATAAAAAGCAACCTCAACAGTCGGAGTATCTTTATTCAAAACAGAAAGCGTAAAATCCGTAGGAGTAAGGTTACGTTTCATATTTGAAATCGCATCAAAACCTAATGCATGAATATTATCCAAGGTCGAAGCAAAACTAACTAATGTAGTCCCTTTTCGGAGAGCGTGGAGCTGCTCTTCCATTATTGAAATTCTGTATGCTCTACCTTTATTAGGTTTATGATATTGTTCTATTTTTTGCTGTTCTACGATTGCAGAAAGCTGTAAAATAGTTTCTATCACTTCGGCATCCATTTCATTTACAGAATTCAAAAGCCACTTTGCAGCAGCTCCTTTTGGACGGTCAGTCGTAAATAACTGAGAATAATGATTTGATAAATGACCAAAATATTGAGCATTTCCACGCAATGTCAATAATACTTCTTCATCTAACCTTTCTTTATTAAGTAATTTTGCTTCATCACCTGCGACAAAATCAACTGAAAGTGAGTTTGAAGAACCTACCCTATCCTGAGAAACAAGGTAAATTCCTGCACCATTCCAAAAATGGATATAATGATCAGCTTTGATTGGTTTTGTGTATGCTTTATCCCATTTCCACGATTTAGGCGCAAATTTGCCAATAAAATAATGACGGTTTTCATAAATGCCTAATTTTTCCAATCCTGCGATTACAGGAGGAAGTGTCCTGATGAGAAGCTGCTCATAAGTCTTTCCGACAAAAATGCCGTTACTTCTTGGCATTGCAATAACATTCCTCAAAGTCCAAGGCGCAATAACTCCTGTACTTTTCCCTGTTCCTCTTCCCCAAATAAGTATCATTATTTGGGCAAAAATCAAATGAGAAAGTAGCTGAGGTTTATTGAAATGTCGTTTTGCAGGTTCAATCATCACTATTTTGAGCTTCTATCTCTTCAAAATCTGTATATTCGTTTTGTTTCTTCTTTTTAAAATCAAGTATTCTTGAAACTCGTTTTTGTAATTCTACTTCAGTAGGCAAATTCATTCCTAGCTCTTCGGGATAGAATCCCATCACAATTGCAGGAATATTGATATCTTCTGGCAATAAAGCATCCGTTTCAGGAAAGAATTTTTCGATAGCTACTTGAAGCTGCTTATTTGCAGCATTCATTTCTTTTAAGTCATTTTTCTCACTTGCAAGCCTGTAAACTTCAAAAATTTGTTCTAAAAGAATATCTACAAAAAATGGTTTGCTGTTATTCTTGACATGTTCTCCAAAAATGATTTGCGTATTGTTATAGAGTACATAGGCATCTGTTGGAGTGATTTTAAACATCTTAACAAACATAGGTACAACCTTGCTACGACTTTTCCATTTATGAATAAGTTCATTTGCTTGCTCACATCTTTTGTATAAAGCTTTTTGATTATCAGTAAGACTTTCTAACCATTCACCTTTATTTGATTGTAATGCTTTTATAATAATTTCTACATCAAGATTATCTAATGTTACTGGATTCATAGCTTTAGTTCCTCTAGTGATTGAGCTTCTATAATCTTCATAGCCATTTGTTGAGCTGGAGTACTTCCATTTTCGGCTAATTCAAATATCATTTTTCTTTGTTTATATAGTCTTTGTAGCTTCCCTTTCTGTACTATTCTATATATTTCGCCTTCATTGTCATAATCAGATTGAAATTCATCCAAATCTAATTCTAAGGCAATACAGATTTGCTCGTGAGAAAAATACACGGCTGCAAAATCTTCTATATCTTTTTTTTGTTCTTGAGTCAGATTATTTATACTCATCAAATATTTTCTTAAAAAACTCAAAACTCTGTTTATGAGTAGAAATATATCCACTCTCCAAACGAGGGTTTTTAGTAAAATTTGCACTACTATTAATCGTTACAAAAGCATTTTCAGCTTCTATAAGCGTAATCTTTGCATGTACCTTGGTAAGGTGTATTTCAGCAAATGTTTTCAAAAAAGGAATAGCCTTTGGACTTGTCGTTTCGATACGATAATCTAACAAAGCCTTTATGCTCCCTATCAAGTCTTTCTCTTTAAGAAGAAATAGCTTTCGGACGGGAACTTCTGTAATTGACCATGTACAGATATATAAATTTGCTTTACCCGTCTGCTCCAAAACAAATTCCACTAAATCAGCATTACTCCAAGCTCCATTCGTCCAGAACTCTAAAAAGGAATCTTTCTCTAAAACTTTGATAGTTGCCCTCAAATCTTTACGAGTTTTGATTTCTTTTGCTTGAATTTTTGGAGTTTTGAATGATTGTCCTGAACAACTACTTGTAGTTTCTTCTTTTTTTAAAAGTTCTTTATTTGTTTCCTTCGGACTGAATAGCATTTATTTTTTTTTCTATTGCAATGACCAATTCATTATAATAATCGTACTTCTTGCGCCCTTTGTGTTTCGAACGATTTGAACGATTATTATTCAACATCCTGTAAAGTTCTGCTAAATCATCAGGCAAATTTTCTATATCTGCTTTTGTTTTTTTAGCTTCTATTTCTGACTTTTTAGGCTTTACGATTCCTTCGGTTTCCCAAGTATCGGTTATTTGCTGATATTCATTGATAATATCAAATTCATCAAGAATATCATGACAAGCTACCCTACGCTGTTCTTCATCCATAAAATCAAGATTGGTAAATTTGTAATTTGCAATCTTATATTTGTCTTTCCATTCAGTTTCTAATTCTTCTAACTTCTTTGGACGAGCTTTAGCAACAATAGTATTAAGGCGTTGAGGTTCTTCATCTTGAATATCCTGCAACGCCTCAATTTCTTTTTTTAGAATGTCATTATGAAAATCACTTTCAGATTTTTCGCACTGTTTCAAGACAAAGCTATTCGGCTTTGTTTTTCTTAGAATTGCGAGTGCTTTTTGGTAGTTCCACAGTCGCAGAACTTCCTGTATCTGTTGTTGGATTTTCATTTTCTACTACTTCTTTTTTACGTAAATAATTAAAGCCTTCATCGATAAGTTTTTGGGCTTGTTTACAACAGATTTGAGACAAATCTACTGTATAACCTCGCCATAAAATCACACCGACTTTTACTCCAATTACTTCATATTCTTCCTCCACACACTCACGCAAGACAGTTGTATCTATATTGCGTGGAAGTGGATCATTTGTTTTTAAATCTTTACAATTACACATAAGCGAAAATAATTAGGAGAAAAACTAAACGGCTGGTGTTAAAGGAACTGCTCCTTCGTAACGCATAGGGAATGTTCCTGAAATACCTACAACAACCTCAATTCCCTTGAAGCTATCTTGACCTTTTCCAGACATAATTTTTGCGCTTTTTACATAGGCATAATTACATTTGCCTCCAATTAATCTATTGCCTTCACATAGCTCTTCAGCTACGATAACAACCTGCTTATTAAGGAAATGCTTAATAAATCCTAGTGCAGAAGGATGATTAGTTGGAATAGAAAAACCAAAATCAGTATTGAAAGACATTGATTCTGTTTCTCCTGCTGTTTCACTATCAAGGAAAGATTGGTCAATACGAGCTTGTACTTGTTTGAAACACTTACCTACTTTGAATGCAATATCACCTACAATAGTAGTGCTTTCTGCGTATGTTGTAGGAGCAACAGGAAGCGCAGGTAATGTAAGGACATCACTTAGCAATGCGATGTAGAAAATAGGTGCAATCCCTTTTGCTTGGACTGAACCATAATCTACATCTGTTAAATCTTGAGTATCCATTTTTATATAAAATAAAATAGTTTTCTAATTTGATAAAAAGAAAAAAACGAAATAGGGGATAAGCCCTATTTTGTTTTTTCTATAAGTTTGAATGCACCTGAACCTCCTGCAATAAGGTTTTCACATATTTCTATGTTTTTCGTATCTTCTGCAAGAACTTTTGAGGTGTACGATTTACTATTTACAGTCATCACAGGAATTACGATTTCATAACTCTTTTTGTCTTTTGACGTGTAAACAGGGTTTTTGACAGATTTAGAAACTTCGTGTTTCTCTAACTGCTCATTTTGATTGTCGATATATTCTTGCATTTGCTTGATTTGTGCATCTTTTTCAGCGAGTTGCTGATTTGCTTCTGCAAGTGCTTTTTCGGTTTCTTCTTTTGTCATGAGTTTGTCAAGGTTTGTTTAAGGTATATTTTGAATATGTTTAAGGTTGTCAGTGCAATAGCTTAAACAAAACTCTATGGAGTAGTATCTAAATCGTTTGTCCAAATATAGATTGGAGTCTCAAAACAAGCTCCTTCGTGCCAGTCTGTGTACATTTGAACTTTTCTGACTACTCGTTCCATTCCTATAATTTGCTTGTCTTTTGGCATCCTAACAGGACGAGCACGATTTTTAGCAGGAGACATCCATATTTTATCTGATGTTGCCATAGATGGCGATTTAACAACCTTGATATTTGTATCTTCTACATCTAGCAATTCTGAGTCTGAAACTTGTGCATAGTTTTCATTGTAGAGTGCACGTCTACCTCTTCGATACGACTTGTATCGGCTAGGACGCATAAAGAGTTCCATAGAAATTCCATCAAACTTTTCAGCAATTTGATCACAAAAATCTTCTATCTGTTTCACGAAAATTTTGTCATCATTGTCCAATGCCCCTGTAGCAATGATATTTATTCCAGAATTGACATCTGCAACATAATCATTTATCTGCTTTCTAATTCCATCCATGACGGCAAGAGCAGTAGTAGCAGTTCCAGGAGTTACAGTTCCATCGACACCCATGTAAATTGCTTTTTCAAAATCCTCTTTCATTTTTGGAATCAAATGATTTTCCATAAACCATTTAATGAAGGGATATTTTTCTTTCTCATATCCACTTCCTGCTAAGAATCCTAGCCAAGACTGAACTAATGTATCTGGTACATATTCTACATCTACCTTGAGCCAAGGTAAAAGATATTGTTCACCCTTAAAAGTAACATCTCCTTTAGGAGTAAAGTCAGGTTGATATTTTTGAAGTACCTCTCCTAATTCTGATGTAGATCTTTCATAAATAGTGGACATTGTAGGCATCAAACGAAAGAAAGAAGCTGTTTTTTCTGCCTGATAAATCTGCTGTATCAGATTGTTCATATTTGCCCTGTTTTGAACATAGTATGCTCCAAACATTGCAACTACTTGAGTGATTGTAATTTGACTCATTTTATTTTATAAATAAGTAAGTGATTCGATAAATTGGTAATTTTTAAATGGCTATTTTTTGAAAGGTTTAAAGGCTATTAAAAGCCGTAATTACTTTCTATTTGTGAATTAAATTCAGTGAAAATATCAGTTTCTTTTGGCTCTACATCAGGAGCATCTGTTTTTTGAGTAGCAGAAACTGGAGCTGCTGGACTTGATGCTGCAACGTTTGAATACTCTTCGTTTTTGGCTTTAAGCTCTTTCACATTTTCTGATAAGACAAGATTTTGAGTTTCTAAGTCTTTGACTTTCTTCTCTAGTTCTGTTTTTTCAGAATTGAGTGTTTTGTTAGAGTTTTCGGCTTCTTGAAGAGCAGCTTCAATTTTAGCTAATCCAGATTGATTGACTTCTAATGAAGTTTCTGTTTCGGTTGCATCGCCGAATCCTAGAAATTTTTTAAGGTTTGCACCTACGCTTAATTTGCTCATATAAATTTGAGTTTGTTGAGGTTGAGAATTTGGTTTTGATATAAGTGAGCGCAGGTGCGCCATTGATTCTTTTTCTGATTTAATGCCATCTACTAATCCGACTGCAATCGCACGTTCGGCAATATAAATACCTCCTGAAAAGACTTCTTCAGAATTATTTGGACGTGCATTTTTGATGTCTTGTATGAAAATATCAACTAAAGGATCTAGCATATTATCTAGCATAGGACCATAGTTGTCCTTTATTGCTTCTCTTACTTCTTTATTTTTATTGATTGATTTACGAGCGTAAATCTCGTGTCTTTTGATACCTGCCTCTTTGAAATATTCGGAGTAATCAGAAAATGAAACGAACGCCCCTATGCTGCCTACTTCGTCTGTTTCATTTTCTATGAATACTTCATCACAAGCTGAAAGAATCCAATATCCAGCACTTGCTGCAATACTTGAAGCAAGTCCAATAATGGGTTTTTGAGCGTTTTTGATAGCTTTATAAAGTCTTTGTGTTCCTGCTACTTGTCCTCCTCCACTATCGACAATGAGTAGCATTCCTTTAATGCTATCATTATTTTCAAAAGTATTTTCGATATAATTTGCGTAATCTTCTGTACCATACGAACACCAACCACTTTTCATAATTGCTCCTTCTATTCTTAGAATGGCAATTTTATCATCATATTCGGTTAGTTCGTTTTTTTCAATGTCGGTACTTTCGTAGTTAGCAAGAGCTGCCTTTGGGGTTATGTCTATGTCAGAATCTAAGGCATTATCAAGCGCACGCAAGTAGTCGGTTGCGTGAGCTGCTGTTATCGCCCATTTCGACGAATTGATTGAAGTTAGTATTTTGTGTAAAGACATAAAAAAATATTTGTAGCATATTAGTACGCTACAAATATTTCTATAAATGGTCTTTAAAAGAATGTTGTACGAGCTTTTTTTACCCTATTTGCTTTTTTTATTTCGCTTCTTATTACGCTCGTAACGCATTGTAATTATACTATCTTGAGAATATGTGTCTTCATCAATTTCATAAAAAGTCATAAGGTTTTTAACAGAATCTACAACACTAAGCGACAGTTGTTCTTTTTGAAAATCACAGAATTCAATAATTTTCTCTTTTGCTGTGTGAATTAAAAACGCTTGAATATTTTTTAATTTATCAGGATGATAATCTAAAGAAAAATGATGAGGAATATGAATTCCTAATGCAACATTTTGAGTTACAAGAGTTGAGGGTTTGAAAATCACATTATTCGAAAATGGGATATGTCTGCCAAGAACAAGGATAGAATAAATTGTATTATGTTCTATTGTGCCTTTCTCTAACGGCAAATAACCCGACTTCTCCAGTACCTTTACTGCGAAAACGGGGAGCTTTAAATTGATAGTTATTATATTATTCTGCATTTTATTAATCAAGTAAGTAATAAATAAAAAAGCAGATAGGGGGTGTTCTGTAAAAATACGAATATTTTTAGAATATGTTTACTTTTTGAGCAAAAGATTATTCTTTTAAAAATCCGTATTCATATACTTTTGGTTCTATTTTTTTTGCTAGAATTTTTAAGGCATTTCTTAGGTTGCCTATCAACTCCATATATTTTTTATCATCACTTTTACTATTCATTCTTCCTGCTGCATTTCTGCCTTGAAAGTGCGCCCTAATATCATACAGAGAAGCATTTACATTTACATTCGGCTGACTGTGATAGTATTTCCAAAGCTCACGCCCTGCATCAAAAACGGCTTTTGCTTCTTCCGAAAACTCCAAAGGTTCATTTTTATTTTTGTCACTAAACATTACAGTCTGCTTATTATCGCTTTCTTTTTTTATTTTTCCTGCAATAAAATCAGTCATAAAACTACTCTCAAATTTACCTCGTGAGTTTACTTCCTGTTCTTTGAAGGGAATCCAATGGTTTATTCCTTCTTCTGATGTGATTCTATTTTGTCCATCAAATAAAGAAAAAGTCAAACAATCATTTTGAAATTCTTTATCTGTTTTGTATTTATCATTTGGATATAAAAATTGATCTCGGTCATTGAGCCAAGTTGTACTTATTGCTTGACGAACAGCTAAGTAAATAGATGCTTCCTTTAAATTATCTTTATTTATTGAAAAGTAAATGCCATGTCTTTTTCCTTTTTCGTTTTGAATAGAAATATAATTATTGTTCTGAAAATCTGGTGCATCTGCCATTAATATTCCTACATGTTCTTTGTCATTTTTAAAGATTTTCAACCAATTATTTATTCTCCCTTTATCTTTATCATAAGAATAGAAATTTTTAGTACCTAAGAAATTATTGTTTGAATCAAATACATCTACTTCTATACTTTCAAATTTTTCTTTTTTATTTGTATTCCAAATAAAAAAACCAATTGGAAATTTTCCTTTTACATTATCAAAAGTATCAGCAGGAACAACAAAAAGGTTCTCTAGTTTTGCTAAAAAATTATTTCTAAATGTTTTTGAATTACCTGCATTTATTAATTTGAGCTTTGAAAACTGTCCAATTATACAATCTGGAATGTCATTATAGATTCTTATCAGAAATTGAGCAAATAACTCTGAACTTGCTTTTCCTAATTGACCAGAGTAGTTTGAATGTGTATTCGAAACTTGAACTTTACTTCTTGTATTACTTATTTTTCCATTACTCTCAGCATAAGGAGGGTTAATATAAACAACTAACTTTTTACGTTTTTCTGGATCATTTATAATCTTCAATAATGGTTCGGGAAGTTTATCAAAATCATCATTTAGGAAGTCAAACTGAAATACATGGTCTTCCAAAAGATTTGCTCCGTGTCCACTTATTGAATTTTTATTCATTGTATTGATACGAGAGTGTATCACATCAACATCTTGTTTGTCTAGTGTAGAAGCAAAAATATTGTATTTATTGGTCAGTCCTGCAAGTAGGTTTCCTGTTCCTGCTGCACAATCCCAAATATAATATTCATCTTGCCAGTCTTCTCCTAATACATCAGTAAGATATTTTTGAGAGAGTTCTACCCAGATTTGAGGTGTAAAAAAACTACCTTTTCTTTCTCTTATATCCTGTGGAACAAGCAAATCTCTACGCTCTACAATATAATCCCAATATTCTTCTTTTGGAGGACGTTCGTATTTATTCCAAAACTGATTATGTGCTTTTTGTTTGTCTGTAAAATTGGCTGTTTTGGAGGAAAACATTCCCATATCATCTAGTTTTCTATCTAGTTTGTAATGGTCTTTCTGTAACAAAACATACAGTTTTTCTTTAAGCGTTTCATTTTCTTTTGAAAGCAAATCAGCCAAATAAAAATCGCCATCAATGATTCCTCCTTTTTTAGCGACTTCCCAATTTACGGCAATCGTAGGCTTTACGGCTATGAGCCATTTACTGTAAATAACGATAAAGTTATTTTTATCAATCTGAATTTTCGAAGTAGATGATTTACCTACTATAAAATTCGTTTTGATGAAGCTCTTTAAATCTTTTGGGTCTTTATCGTAATAGAATATCAAAGACTGTTTTTCTATGAGTTCAGAGACTCTTTCTTGTAGCTGCTTAAATTCTTTTGTTTCATAATTGGAAGGCGTTACATTCCAGTTAAAATCATTTTCATAAAAAACATCTTGAATATCATTGTAAGGAATGAAAGCTATTTTTTCAGCGTCAAAAGCTCCTAAATATGCAGGAGGTAAATGACTGTCAAAAGTACGAGCTTTTCCAATGGTCAAAATGAGCTGTACAATAGAAGTAATATAATCGGCTGTTCCTTTTTTGGCTTCTGCCCAAAGGAGTGATTCTTCCCCAAAAACCTGCGTTTGAGTTCCGTACTTTGGGGACACACAAAAATCTACATCACCGAGTAATTTTGTACAGTCAAAGTTTGAAAAGTAATCATTTGCTACTTTATTTATTATTTCTCCTTCTCTTATTTTTCTTTTTGCCATTGTTTTGGAAGCTAAGTTGTGTTATTAGTTTCCAAATATCAATATTTTTTTATTATCAAAAAACAATTATTTCGTATTTGTATAATTTATCTTGACGAGTTTTTACATCTCTGTTTATTTCTTGTGAAAAACGAAGTACACTTTCTTCGTTATTTGAATAAACACGTCTTAGAACTTGATGAGCAAATACTAATTCATTCTTTTTAGAAAATTGAAATTTATAGTCTTGCTTTATTTGATTGCTCTTTAGGAGCATCAACTCACATAAATTTTCTAAAGGTTTTTGATAATTTAAAGGGACTTCTTTGTAGGCTTCTATTCTTGCAATAGAAAATCTATTCGCATACCCTAAATTACGAGCTACATCAGATTGACTTAATCCGAAAGATTCTCTCATTTTTTTTGCTTCTGTTCCTGTCATTACTTCTTTTTGTAAACGTAAATATCAAGGTATTCTTCAAATGTGCATTCAGCCATTGTCTTTTTACCTACATAACCAATTGCATTCCAATAGGACGATTTAATCATATCATCAGGATCATCGTATTTTTCATATTCTATGAGTTCATAGATGCCAGTTTCTCCACTTTCCATTTTTGGATTCCAAATAGTGTCGTATGGATTATGTCCAATTCTATGAAGGTTTAAATAAAACCCTGCTTTTCTTTCAGCATCTTTATGTTTAATACCTTTTGTTTTTTCTTGCCAATATTTTTTCGCTTGCTTTAAATCTATTGCACTCATAAATATTATGATTAGTTAATGTTACCAAATTGATAACACTAATATACAAATTTATTTTAAACAAAAAACTACTGTTATCAAATTGATAACAGTAGTTTGAGAAAATTATTTTTAAATTTACTTTATACTTCAAGAATCTTTAAAATTCCTTTTAGAGTAGAAAGTTGCGTTTTTGCTTTTTCATGTTCGATAGTAGTGTTTAATTCTATTATTATACCATTACTTGTTAAAACATTTAGGTCTTCTTGAACAGCTTTAATTTTAGATTTAAGCCAATTTTCAAGAGCTATTTTCTCGTTTTTCAGCTCGTTATGATGCCTTTGACTTGTAGCATACATTTCAATTATATCAGATTTAGAAAATTTCTGACATTCTTTTTTCCATTCCTCGCCAAAAGGAATATAGTTTGAGTTTGTGTCCATAATTAAGTTAATTTGAGTTTATGAATGATTAATATTTTCGGTCAGTCCAATGGACGATTTGACCTGTGAAATCTTGATGAAAGAATTTGAAAAAATCATCTACATTTTCAAAGCCGTCATTTCTTGCAAGGATTTTAATTTTTTCTTCGTGAATTTTAATTCCATCAATAAACACGTAAACTTTTTCAATAAAAGCTCCTATAAGTTTATGTCTTATCTCAATTTCCTGTACACTCACACAAGGAATAACTGGCGCAAACTGAAAGTAATTTTTACTTCTTGGATTAATACCGAAGTGTATTTTCATTTCTGCTCTCCATCTGCTCCCTGCTCTTATTGTGTGGAGTTTTGGTTTTAGGTCTTTTGGCTCGTCAATATTAAGCCCAAACTCTCCAAATACTTCATAACAATTTTCATATTTATCATCTAGGATTTGATTAGGGAATTTTTTAGCATAACTATTTACATATTCTAAATATGCTTGATTTGCATTTTCTACAAGATTATAGTGCAAGTATGCGCTCCAAATCTTACCTACAAAGAAAGTAGCTTCGTTATTGTTCCAAAGTTTTTTAAATGATGCTATCATAGTTGTTGTGATTTAATAGATTTTTCTAGGTTTTAAATTCAAAAAAGAAGTATCAATCGGCTCATGACGAAGAACAATTTTATAAGTTCCTCCAAAGTGTTTTTCGTGCGCTTTGTCAAAAAAAACTTTGTAATCGCTATTCATAAACGTTTCAATCAAATGTTCATTTGGCAAAGTGATGTGAGTTATTCCTTCATCATCATTGCGAAACTTTAATTCTAATGACTGAAACTCTATGAGTTTCACACCTGAGTTACGATTAAATTCAATCATTGTAGCTGTAAAAACATCATCTGGGTTAGTGTGTCTTTTTATGCGCTTTTGAGTTTTTGCAACTTCTGACCTTTCAACTTCAACTGTCTGTGTTTCGGTTGTTTTCGCTTGCGTTTCGCTTGATTGAATAGGTGTTTTTAATGCGTACTCAAGTTTTACAGATTCGCCAAAAAAACGAATTTGAAATTTTCTAAATACTACTAAAAAATTATCTTCTTCTAACTTATCAAATTGCTTTTTGCTGTCAATAAAACATTTCAAAGAGTTATTTTGAAAGCTATGAAATTTGATATTTGCGACTTCTGCAATGTATTCAGCAAGATTCAATCTTACAAGTTCTGAATACATCGCTTCTTTCATCTGCAAGAAAATATGACTGTAATCATTCGTATCTTCTTTGATGATTTTAGGAGTAGATTTGAATTCCTGCTCACTCAGCGAGTAATGCTCCTGTGGAGGGAAGCATTGTTTTTCTTTGAAGTGCTTAAAAACTCGTAGCAATTCTTTTCTACTTTCTTCTTCATCAAGAATCATAATACCAGGTGCAGGATATTGAAAAACATTCTCATCAGTTTCTCGGTCAAAAATTAAAGCTTTTACAAATGTTTGATCTGGTCTCTGTCTTTTTATTTGACCATTTGGATCAATACGCCCAAATATTTCTTTTAGCAAAAATTCTTGAATTGTTCTCAAGCTATCGTGGTCATAGAAGTTTTTACAAAGTTTTACTGGATAATCAAGCTCACGAATGTATATGATGATTTCCCATTTGCAAGGAATATCAGAAATTTGAGCTTTACCATTTTTCCAAATTGGCTTTTTGTTTTTGCCAATTACACATCTGAAGTTATTCTCACGCTGTATCTTTTTGCATTTGAGCCAAAACATACGTTTTGCGTTATCTTCTTTGTCATCACCATAAAAACCCTCATTTACAGAAAGAAAGTCTGGGTACGATTGTAAAAACCAAACTATACGACCTTCTACTAAAAATGCGTTTCTAGTTTTTCCTTTAAATTCAAAATTTTCTAGCTCTTTGATTTGCTCACTATTCATAATTTTTGTATGTTTGTGTTGTCGGTGCGACTTACCCTTTGTCAAATCCGATCAACCTATTGCAGAAAAATAATTTTTAATCCTTCCGTGTTGAAGGATTTTTTTTTGCGCCACGCCCCCTCGCCTATTTTACTAAGTAATTTCTATTTACCGTATTTCTTTTGCTTTGCAAGTAAAGGACTTTTTAAAACAAAGTTCGTTATCTGCAAAGGCTTGGAGAAATAAGGGGATTTACACAGAAATTTAAAAGCTATTTAAATGCTATTTACATAGCATTTAAATAGCTTTTAAATAGCTTTTAAATAGTCTAGATAAATGCTATATAAATACTGGTAAAAGGGATGTCATTCTGTCCTTATACCCTCTTACATAAGTACATAGTAAAGCAGTACCGTTTTTGAAACTTTCGTTTTTATACGGACTACTATTTTGGGGTTTGTGGTACGTCAAATTAAGTCTTATACTTGTTCTTCTTCCTGTTCTTTACGCTCTGAAAGCACTAAAAACGCAGGATTAAGCGACAAAGTAAGTCCGTAGCAGCTAGTTCCAAATACTTCTAATAATTGAGGAGGTGCTACGTCAGCCCGTTTAGCTGCTTCTCCTCTAATTACGCTTAGTTGTCTAGTAACAGTTCGTTTGTGGCATTGAAAATGAGTAGCTAGACTGCTCACTTTCGTAACGAGTGCAAGTGTTTTGACTTGCTTTGCTTCGCCTGTATCGGCATCTCTTACAGTTTCTGTTATTACTTTGATGTTCTGATGCTTATTAGCATTATACTTGGACAAACAAAGCCTGTAAATACGAAGGAGCAAAGGGACTCTATTAAGTCGTATCATTAATGTAGATTCTTTGTCTTCATTGTACTCACGTAAATACTCTTCTACTTTGGTTAAGCTCTTGGCTACATCATAATAGATTCTTTTTTCCTTCTGCTCCTGTGGAGCTTGTACGGCTTCACTCATCTTGCTGCTCCTTTCTTTTGCTTCGCATCTGTTCGCCAAATGCTGTTACTTGAAAACTTAGAGTAGCAAGGTCTTTAGCGTAAAAACGTTTTGGTTGTGGACTATATGCTGTATCTAGAATATATCCGTAATTTTCCGTTCCATCGTCCAAAATTTCTATCATAAGCGTTCCCTTATGAGCTACAGAAGAAACCATTTTTAGAAACTCTTTTACAGATTGTAAAGATTTTGCTACTTTCTCAGCTTCTTCTAATGCTTGTTTTTGAGCATTAAAAGAAAGAGTAACTGAATTTTGTAGAGTTTCTACACAAGCTAGATGTTTGTCTTTTACAGACTGTATAGCTTCTGTTTCTTGCTTGATTTTGTTATAGTAGTCTTTAGCAGATTGGATAGATTCTACTCTCATTACAGGCTTTCCTGACTGAGTAGTTCGTATTTGTGTGGCTTGTATAACTACTTTTATATTTTGTACTTCGTAGTTTTTATAAATCGCATATTGATTTTTAAATCCTACGTTTCCAAGTTCTAATTCTCTGTCTTTAAACTCTAAACGAATAGAACTATTCGGTTCAGAGTTTTTGCAAAACATAGCATCAATAAAACCCTTTTTTGAGTCTACATACTTTAGTGTTCCAATGAGTTGTTGATTACTCATCTTGTCCTCCTTCCTCAAAAGTGAGTTTCAAACTCCAGAAAGATTTTACTTTCTGTTTCTCTTCCTGTGCTGTGATAGGCTTTACCCAGCTCGCATTTGCTTGTGTCTCAGGTTCTTTTGGTCTATTCAAAACTCCTTCTACAAAAGAGAAAAATATTTGGGCAATTAAGACTAACCAAAGAAGCGCACATACAAATGCAAATCCTGCTATTTTTTGACCTGTTTCGTTCAGGCGTTCGAATGTTGTTTGCATAATTATTTAAAAAATTCAGGTTCTAGTTTATGTCCGTTTTTTTTGTTCGGGTTGGGTATCATCAGCTAATGAGCCATTTGGGAAAAACGTCCAAGGCTCTCCATTTACATCTTTGTTTTGAAAATCTATCATTTCTACAATGTAATTGTAGTAGTTCTCCCAAACTTCAGATTTTCGTGCAGCTCTATACTTACCTGCTTCTATAAATTTGATTTTTTTTGATTTGTGTGTACGAGCATTTCCTCTAAATCCTTCTAAAGTTTTTGGTAGTTCGTTGTTGATTGAATACTTGTCTTCGCCTGTTTTTTTGATACATTTTGGCAAAGGCAATTCTTCAATTTTTCCCTGTGTCTTTTCTTCGTCCTCATCCGAAACATCGTTTTCGGCTTGTTTCTCGCCTGTTTCGCTGTTTCGGATTTCGGTTGTTTCGCTGTTTCGGTCTTCTTTGGAAGTCAGAGAGAAAATCATATAAGCTCCTCCTTCTGTAAAAAGAAACGCCAAAATAGCTGATGTGAAAAATATCGCATTTAGTGAATATTTAAGATATTCTGTTTCTGGGTTGCTATCTGATGGATAAAATGAATCTGTAAAATCGTACAGTTTCCAACAGATAAATAATAACCCAAATAAAGATATTCCAAAGAAAATTCTAGCGTATAGCATTACTTTTGAGTTGTAAAATTTGGCAGCCATTAAAGCTGACAAAGTGAATCCTACATCTGCAAAAAATATAAGTGCGACAATTCCTCCTGCAAGCCAAGGATAACCTTTCCAAAAGATTTTTATTATCAAACTTGCGACAACAAAAAATAAGATTAGCCTAATTATAAATCCTAGTAACACCGAGTTTGTGCCTACGTGGTTCGAAATTGAATCTATCCAGTTGTTTAAAAAACTTTCTTTTAGTTCTATTTTTTGAACTACTGGGATTTGAGTTTGAGGTTTTGGGTTGTTCATACTGCTTTGCTCCTCCCAAGCGTTACGACTTTTGTCGTATTTTTAGAGCGTTGTACTCTCTTTTTTGGACGAGGTTTTGCTGTGAGTTTGCAACCTAACCAAAAGCCAAAACTGATTTTTTTGTGGGTTTTTCTTTTGGCAATCCAAAGAATAAAACTTTCTACTTTAAAGTAGAAATAAGTTATTCCGAGAACCACAAAAGAAAACATTCCCAAAAACATAAATCCGAGTTTTATATATTGTAAATTTTCCATATCTTTGTTGAGTTACATTTGGATTTGCTCATAAGAGCAATGATGAATAATTAAAGTCTGTCTAGCTTCACACTATTGGCAGGCTTTTTTTTATGCTTATTTTTTACCTCTTATTTTTCCAGCAAAAACGATTAGCATCCAAAAGCCTAAAAAAACAATGAATATTTCAATAAAGCTTCTTCCAAAAGCTAAAGGATACTGAAGTATTCCAATAAATTCCATTATGATATTGATGTATTCCATCGTAGTTAGTTTTTGAGTTGTGAATTAAAATCCGAAAGTGATTTGCCCTTTATTCTTTTGTTTTGTGATGATTTCTGTTCTTGATGCTAACAAGACAAAAATTATCGTTTCTAGTTGTGATTCGCTTTCCAAAATCGTTTCTCTGCGTTCTAGCTCTTCTGATTGAAACCTTTCTAGTTTTGCAAGTAATAGGTTTTTCAAACTCTCAATTTCTTCTAGTTTTTCAGGTTGAAAAATATTTAACTTGATAGCATGTTCACACATTTCACAAAGCAATCTAGTTTCTATCTGATCTATTTCGATTTGAGGAATAAATGTTCCTTCTTCGATTTTGTCTTTGTTTTGCCAATCCTGTTTGTAATCTAAAAAGCGTAAATTCAAGTCATTACGCATTTTCATTTGATGATATCCTTTAATCATTTTTTTTAGATTTAGATTTAGATAAAAAAGGCAGGTAGAAACCTACCTTTTTTGAAACATACAACCCTAACTGCTTTTCTTTAAGTCGTCTACTTGACCGTTTAGTTTGTCTATTTTATTTTGACAAATTTTTTGACCAACATAGCCATAAGTATTTTTTACTTTTTTAATTCCTTCGATAGCGTACTCTAAGCACTCTATACGTTTTTTTCTGTCTTCTTCTTTGAAAAACGCCTTCACTTCGTTTGCCATTTTGTTGTTACATTTAGTTGTGATAAATAAAAATGTCTATCTTCTAAAACTTTCGTGTGCAACATAGATAGACGTGCCAAAATTATCTTATTGACGTTGCTAGTAGTAGTGTGAAGAATAATAGACTTTTTCTATCATTGCTCTCCTTACGTACTGAGCAGCAAGTAGGATTCGAACCTACGACCTACAGTTTGGAAAACTGTCGCTCTACCAACTGAGCTATTGCTGCTTATAGTCCAAGTAGTTACGTACTTGGACTGTAGAGTTTTACTGCTCTTTTTAAATTTCGTGGGATTACAAAAGGATAACTCTACCAACCTTTAAACCACTCGTAATTTTCTTTTTCGGAGTATAAAGTGAGCATTCAAAAAACACTCACTTTAATTATCTATCTTTAATAAATACTCTCTTACCAGTGTAAATTAAAGTGAAGTAAATCCGAAATTGTATTTCTACAACTCCCTACACTTGATTAAAAAAGGACAAGTGCAAAACCTTTTTTCTTTGTAGTAGCTATGAAGTGAACAGAGCCATAAGCCCTGCCCAGCTTTCACAACTTAACTACTGTTGAACTTCAAGAAGCTGCTTTTCAACTTCTACTATTCTATTTTCTAAATCTGCAATCCAAGCACTATGCAAAAGATATTTTTTGTTGCCGTTTCTTTCTTTTGTAACCAAATCTTCAAATTTGTTTTTCACAAAAGTTAAAAACTCAAGTTTCTTTTCTAGCTTTTTCATAGCATTTCAGTTTCAATCGTTCCATCATCATCAACTTCATAATTAAAAATCTCTAGACATTCATCACATACAGAAGCATCATTACTTGTATTGACTTCTGTATATTCGAAACAATACGGACACTCAACATCTGCATACAGTTGTAATTTAGAAGTAAGTCTTTCAGGAATTTTTATAAACTCTATGATTTCAGATTTTACAAATTCCCTTCTTTCTTCTCCTTGCCTCAATGTTCTATTGAAGTAATTAACGATTTCTTGAGCTTTGTTATTTACAAGTTCTTTTGCCTGTTCTTCATTCTCAAATTCAAAAGGTTCTGTATATGATTCAGACAATGTTTCTCTAGTTGCACTTTTTGTAAATAGATTGTATTTGATATTTTCTGTTCTCATAATGATTGCAGCTCCTCCTGCGCTCGTTGTATTCTTCGTTCGCATTCTGTTACGCATTCTTGTTCAAACTTGAACTTTTCATCGTCTCCTTTTCCTTTTGCTTTGCTACGTGCTGATTGATGGTTTTTCATCTGTCGTGCTAAGTCCTTGATTCTCTCTTTGAGAATAATTCGTTGTTCGCTGACTGCTTCCATTAGTTTGTTGGTTGTTAGTTGTGATAGATACATTTTTTCTCAATACAGCATAACTAAACCCTTCTATTTCACAGATAAGCTCAAGGAATCTTTGAAAAAGAATATTTTTATCGACTCCATCTGTTTTTAGTTGTCCTAAAGCATCATTATAAGTTGATAACTCAACTTGCATATTTCTTTGTACAATAGTTGGAATAGTAGATTCACTTTGCAAATTTTCATCACTAGAAAGTGTTACATTACCCTGTAAATTTTCCTTTTTTGCCTCCTTCATATCCTTTTTGGTTTGCAATGCGTATAATTTTGTATATTTGTGTATTGAGTTGTACGCCTTTATAGCGTTTCAATAATCAAATATACGCACAATTTTTAATAATGCAAACTTTTTGCACAAAAAAGTGAAATTAATTTTTATAACATTATGAATAAAGAAAAATTACAACCTATAAGGTTCAAAGAAGCTAGGGATTATACAGATATGACTCAAACCGATATAGAAAACATAATAGGGCTTAGTAGGACTTCTATTTCTCATCACGAATCTAAATTTGTACCTAAACCTAATGTGCATTATGTCTTATTTTTAGCAGAAAAAGGGATAAACCCTCAATGGCTTATATGTAACTCGGAAGAAATGCTAAGTTCAAAGGCTTCAAATAATATTTCTGTTAAAGAAGTTGAGGAATTGAAGAAAGAGAACATAAGTTTAAAAAATGAACTAAATGCACTAAGAAAGGAAATGAAAGAACAATCACAAGACTTTTTAGCTATGATTCATAGGCTCTCGGGAAAGCAATCGGGGCATAAACATGCAGCAAATCAGAACTACAAAAAAAATAGTTTTGATTTGGCTTATGCTCCAGCAACTATAAACTAATAGTTGCGCTGCAATACATTTGGTATCTTATAAGGTATCTCGTTTTAAAAATGTCGTTTTTTAATGGATTTGAGTGAATCATTCGACTTCTGAAGGAATCACTAAATGTTTTTTCAGTCTGTAAATATGTCTGTTGAAAGCGACAAAGAAGAGGCTGTCCGAAAAGGTCAGCCTCTTTTTATGCAGCTATTTTTTGTAATTCTTCTTTTTGGTTGATTTTTTTGATGATGCAAACAAATTTTGTCTTTTGGTGATTTTTTTGAGTATAAAAAAAGGTGCAAAAAGATGATTTTTTAGAATTGAAAGTATTTTTTAGCTTATCGGCAGTTTTTGCCACCATTTTTCTAAAATTATGCCCAAGAGCCATCAATAGAAACTCCATTTCTACTTTTACTAATCCCTTAAAAGTAAATCGATTAAACTTATTATTATATTTGAGATGCCCAAAAACAGCTTCTACTTCTATAGGGCGTTTACTGCGCTGCTCTAATCCTTTCTCACTAGTTAGTAAATTTCTAGCTTTCTCTTTTAGTTGGTTTAAACGATGATTCACTTGTATTATTCTATTGCCTTCAGCTTTATGACATAAATTGCGAAGAGGACAATCTTGACACCTTTTTGCTTGATAATAAGATACTTGCGATTCGTATCCATTACTTGAAGTACGTTTTCCATCTCTTATTTTCTTCATTCTTTGCCCCATCGGACAGACATAAAAATCTAATTCTTTGTTGTAAAATAAATTCTGAACTAAAAAAGGATTATTTTTCATTTTCCTTTTTTGCTCTTTATGGAAATAATTGTACTTAACGTAGGCAGTAATTTCTTTTTTTTCAAGTAATTCATAATTTTCTTCACTTCCATAACCTGCATCAGCTACTACTTCTTTACTTTGTTTATTGTACTGATTTTCAAATCCTTCTAAATGAGAGGATAAAGTGGTGGTATCTCCTGCCGTTTGATGAATAGAAACGTGGGTAATAAATTGATTTTCTGTGGACACTTGAGCATTATAAGTAGGTTTGAGTTGTCCATTTTTCATGTGATCTTCTTTCATCCGCATAAAAGTAGCATCCGTATCTGTTTTACTATACGAGTTTCTACAACCTAAAATTTTCAGAGACTCTTCATATTTACTTAATCTAGGAAGATATTCATCTTGCATTTTTTTTAGTTCTCTTGCCTGTTGTTTACTCGGTTCTTTTAGTTTTTTATTGATTTGAGCGAGTTTTTCTTTTAATAATTCTGAATCTAATGGAGTAGATACTTCTTCTTTATTTTCTTCTTGATTATCTGATTGAATACTACTTTCAATATCAGATAAAATTTTATTTACTTTAGTTTCTAACTTTTCTTTATTTTTTTCAATACTACCACGCCAAACAAAAGTATAACGATTAGAACAAGCCTCTATTTTTGTTCCATCAATATATTGAACATCAAGACTTACATAACCCATTTCAACCAACATTTTAACAACTTCTCCAAATAAACGATGAATGTGTGCCTTCAAAATTTTACCTCTAAAGTCATTAATTGTTCTAAAATCTGGTGTAGAATTGCCTGATAAATACATAAAATGAATATTCTCCCCAAGAGCTTTAGCTATTTTACGACAAGAATAAATATTGGATAAATAAGAATAGAATAGCACTTTAACGAGCATTCTTGGATGATAAGCTGAACAACCTCCACCTTTGTATTGAGAAATCAAATCGCTAATATCCAATGAATCAACCACCTTTTCAACTAAACGAACAGGATGGTGAGCTGGAATTTTGTCAAATATATTGACAGGAAAAAGTTCGGGCTGCTTACCACTTTGGTTTTTGAAAACTACTTTTGCCATAGGCTATATAACGTTAGTATAAAAGTATATATACCTCGAAAATAAAAAAAATTAACCATAAAAAAAAGGCTATCCGTACTTTTCGGACAGCCTCTTTTTTATTTTTTATATATCTATGTATGATATATACTATTTAGGTTACTGTACTTTTGCGCCTCATTTATTTACCATTAAAACAAAAATAGTATGTTTAAAAAAATCGCTTTATGAATGTTGTTTTTCTCTCCGAAAAGACCAAAAGGCTAAGAACGGATTAGCAGTAATTTACTGGTATGTTTCCTATCAAGGACAGCGTTCTAAAAAAGCATCTTCTGGAATACGTGTCAATGAAAAGTTTTGGAAGCGCAAATATGCAACTGGACAAAATGCTAAACCTGTTAATGATGTGTTGGATAGCTTGAGAGCTGACCTAACAGATATTTTCAATAGATACAGAAGTACAATATCAAATATTCAAGAAATAGCAGACTTTTATTTAGAAAAACAAAGTCCTCAAATTTCAATGGTAGATTTATATGATTTTTTTGTAGAAAAGAAAAAATCAAGCGTTTCAGAAGGAACAATATCTATTTATAATGACTTCAAAGAAAACTGGCTTATTCCTTATCTTGAATCTATCAAAACTCCTTTTATGGAAGCTAGAAATTTTAACTATAAACAGTTAGAACAGCTAAAAACATTTATGTTGGAGAGTAAAAAAATAAAATCCACCGAATATTTAGAAAAATCTTTAGCTAGAATAAAGGCAGCCGTAAAACTTGGTTATAGTATGGACATGATAGAAAAGGATGCCGTTGCTAAATATAAACTAAATATTAAGCACGAGAAAAGGGACTATGTATATCTGACAAGTGAAGAATTAGAACGGCTTGCAAAACTTACCTTTTCAGAAAGAGAACAGCATTTAGAATTAGCTAGAGATTTATTTTTAGTTCAATGTTATACTTCTTTGAGTTATGGAGAACTTAAAGATTTTGATGTAAAAGAAAATCACACTGTCGAAAATAACTGGGAATGGATTTTACAAAAACGAGGTAAGACAGGAGAAACTCATTATATACCTTTATTGCCACAAGCTATACAGTTACTTGATAAGCTAGGGTATGAAACTAATCCAACTGTAAACAATAAATATAATCAAAATATACGTATTTGTATGTATAGGGCAAATATTGATAAATACATACGCTCGCATTTTGGAAAGCATACAGCTGGAGCTTTTTTCTTAAATAGTGGTGTTCGTTTAGATGTAGTTTCAAAAGTTTTAGGTCATAGTAGTATCAAAACAACAGAGAAGGTTTATGCTAAAATGATTCATACTTGGGGGGTACAAGACGAATTTAATAGAGTATTCAGAAATAAATAGTTAAGTAATAAGTAAACTTTTAATTTGTGTATGCCCTTAACATACACAATAAAAAAAGCTACATTTTTTCAAACATAGCTTTTTGTATAATTACCTTTTTTTAGTTCTAATCGTTCTAACCTATATCACCAACAGGTTGCGCTCCTCCAAATCCAGCAGGAGGGTCATGAGGTACATATTTAGCTGAAGCAAATACGACTTGGTACTTTCCATCTTCTACATTTTCTAGCTCAATGCGATAACCAAGATTCAATCCAACACCACGCTCAATTGCACAGATTTTTTGCTCTGTCATGGAGACCATGGCGTTCGGACTTTGAGCTGTATAATTTTGTTTATACACAGAGATAATAGAAAGAGTATCACATACTCCATTTTCATCTGTGAAAGGGCATGGTAAGTAAATTACATTATTTACACATTCGCCTATTACTGTTTTGTTTTGCTCGTTGCAACACTCTTCTACTACAGTAGTAATAGTTGTGGTTGTTGTGGTTGTTGTTGTCATTTTTTTGATTGAAATAAATAAGTGAATAAAATACTAAAGCACAAAGATTTGAATTTGAATTAAAATTAACCTGCTCCCTGTGGAGGTTGATTCCCTCCAGAATCATCTATGATTAGGAAAGGTGCTGCTGTAAATACAATTTGACATGTTCCAGTTTGAGGTTGGTCATTTTCTAGTGTAATAGTATAAATTGGATTAAGACCTACCGAACGAGTAAAAGAAGCAAACTTACTCAAATGTGAAAGTGAAAGAATTTGGTTTCCTGCTAAATTCATGAGATAAATATCAAGATGAGCAATGTTAGCAGAAATATTTGTTTGTGAATCAGTAAACGGACAATCTACTTCAATTACTCCATCAACTATATCTGCAAATACTGTTTTAGTTTTTGAATCTACATAGGCTTTATCAACAATACTTCTTGCTGTATAATTTGCAGAGTAATCACTGTGATAACCAAAAGGAACGCCATTGGCACAATGAAAAAGACGTTGTTGTAAATTAATAGCTACGGCATCTGATGTTTCATCATTCGTTGAGATTCCATTTACTCTTGAAATATAATTACCACTCATGTCAATATCTCCAGTCATTACTCCTCCAATTATGGGTAGAAAATCGCCACTAGCTCCACCACCAGTAGGAGGGTCTATCCAAGCTGTATCTTTATCCGTATTTGATGCCTTTGCTAATAACTGTCCTGTTGCTCCACCATTTGGAATTACTCCACTACCTAAAATTGTTATGTTTTCTTGTATAGTAGTGATAGAAGTATTTGCAGCGTCTACTTGTGCATCAATCACATCATTTACTTGTCTTACTACTGCTGGTGTGATAAGTTCTTTGTCATTATCAAGTATGACTTGGTCGGATATTACTTTTATCGCTCCCATTGTTTCTATTATTTTTAAGTAAGTGTTTTTTGACTATTCTTTATTGTTTAATTAAACCGTATAAGGAATAAATGTAGCTGCTGGATTGAAGACAACATGATATTTTCCATCATCAAGTCCTTCAATTTTATAGCTATCATTTTGAAGTGCTACATTTTTAGTGATTTTTGTAGGTTTTTTTTCTTCATAGCCTATTTCTGTGTCCACTCCATTGACATAGATTTGTTTGTAGATAGCTATTTTTGAAAGCGTATTTGAAGGATAAGGGTTAGCAACATTCAAAATAGAACTTGTAGAAATTCCAACAACTGAAACAGGTCGTAAAATTTCAGTTGTTTTATTTGTAATTTCAGTATCAATAAGCGTATGAATAGCTTTTAATTTAGCTGCTGTAACGCTCTTTTTGACATTATCTAGTAGAGAATCGTTTGATAGGGTTGTGATTTGTCCCATAATATTTTTTAAGTAAGTGGTTTTTAATAGTTGTTTTTTTAAGCGAATTCATCAGAGAATTCGTCTGAAAATTCTCTAGTTTCTTCTGTTTTGGAAAGTCCTAAATTTTCAGTTAGATATTGGATAGCTAATTCAACGGTAGGATATTCGTTGCCCTCTTCATCGCTTACTTTTTCTACATTTCTGTAAAAATTATGTTGTACGGAAGTAATTAAAATACCTGTTGTAGCTGGTGTCATTCTTATATCGGCTGCTGGAAGAACATCTACAATTCTTCCTTTATCTTCTACGATGACTAAGCCATTTTTTTGATAGATTTTCATAGTTTAAAATATATTAGTTGAATTAGTATTCGGTTGTTCTTTCTCAAAAATTTCATACTCCCCACTTCCAAACCTTCCCATAATATCAGCTTTACCTTTTTTCACATCAACGATTACATCAACATCATGCGCCCATTCTTGCGAACCTCTAAAAACGCCACTTTTTGTAACTTGACTGACTAAAACAAAAAAACTATTTGGATATTGGTTTCTCAAATCTCTCCATGCATGAATATCCAAACCTAACGCATTGATTGAATCAATGACAATAAATTGAAAGTTTTGTAATGGAACATTTAAATTTTTAGAAAAACGCATTGAATGAGTGTAACCGATGCGCTTTACTCTATCTTGTAATGACTTTGAAGGTTTGCCGTCTGACATCATTTCTTCATTTGCTACATAGAGTAAAGAACCTTTTTTAGACAGCTCGTTGGCTAGTTGAAGAGCAAAGGTAGATTTGCCATGTTTTGGTTTTCCATAGACTAAAATTGATGCGTTTTTAGGCATATCATCAAGACCAATTTTTGAAAAATCAAAACTCAAATCCATTGTTTCATAATCCACTTCTAAGAGTTCGACACCACTTAAAGACTGTTGTAAAACTGTTCCTATCATTCCACCAATTGCTCCAGAAGCTGCTCCTGCAATGACAGCTTTTCTACTTACTTTTTCAAAACCGTTTAGACTAGCTTTTTTTTTACAAATGCCTTCTAAACCTCGTAATGTAGTTTTTGTAGCTTGGATAGTAGAATTGTTTTGTTCTGCTTTTTTGAGAACTTTTATTGCTTCAGCAATTTCTTTCGAAAACGGATTCTCTGTGTCCTCAATTTTCTCTAATCGTTTTAGAAGATTAGCATGTGTTTTACTAAATTTTTTGTTTTGAGAGTTGTAGAAAGAACGAAGTAGAACATTTGGCAAGGCTTCTTTTGCATTCATATACGGCTCTAAAACTTCGCTTCCTACTTTGTCTAAAGAAAATCTAAACCTGTTGTAATCAGAATTTAAGGCATCAACTAAACTTTTAGCTATATAATTGATAGGTTCGGAATGCACACTTTTTGCTCGTATCTGTTGAGAGCTTGCAGCTTTATTAATACGATTGAGTAAATTTTGTACGTTTTTACGTTCTTTTTCTTTTCCTAACATCAATAAAAATGATTTTACAAATGTAATTGCGAGCTGACTTTCGGATTCATTTTTTGGAGAAGGAAACTGTTTTTTTGGTGTAGCTTCTTGTTTTGGTTTACGAGTAGTTGCTTTTTTTTCTTTTTTTTCCTTCTGAACAGGTGTTTTTTTTACTGGAGTCTTTTTTGGTGGATTCTCTTTTTTCGTTTTTGTAGAAGAACCTACTTTTTTAAGCATTTCATTAAAAAAATCATAATGCTCATTGATGTCCTGTTGAAGTTCCTCATCTTCTAACAATTCATTTTCTGCTAGTTCGGTAATCATAGCATGTCCATCATTGAACACCTCTATAATTTCTTTATCAAAATTAGCTGTACTAAAATTGACACTTTTATATTTGTCTAAGTAGTTTTGATAAGTCATTAGGCTGCAAATTTGAGTAAGGCTAAGGCACGTTTGCGACGTAATTGAAGTGCTTTTGCTTTAAGTTTTAGTTTAATTTTTAGTTTGTCTTTGCTACCATCGTGTAGCAATTTTACAGGAGTAGATTTTGGTTTGTCAGTAGGAAGTGGGTTTCCATTTATATCATTTACATCAGCCATTTTGTAATCTAACAAGTAATTTAGACTAGCAAAGTATTTCGCTGCATCTTGTGGGGAACGTCCCTCAATATTGAGTTTCTTTTTCTCTTCTACTATTTCATTCAAAATTTCATTTTTAAATTCAGCCGTATTGAGTTTTTTAAGTTCCTCATTTTGATTATCTAAAGACTTTTGGATAGTTTCAATGGCTTTTTCTAAGCTCTCATATCTCAAAATTATATCCTTAGATTGTGAGATAATCGTTAAAGATGCCCTAAACAAACCTAATTGGTCATTGCCGTCTTCTCTAAAATAATTGTATGACCAATCTTCCATTTGCTGAATTTTGATACCCAACTTTACAAGAGCTTTATCATCTTCTTTATCAAAAACATTGATTAAATCTAAAATACCTTTGTATTTTGTTATTTTTTTGTTGAGTTCGTTTTCTTCTTTTTTGGTATCTTTATGTAATTCAAGAAATCCCAACAATTTTATTTTTAACGAATCAATCTTGTCAATTACTCTGATTTTAGAAGAGTTAGCTACTTTTTGTGCAGCTTCAATTTTAGAAAGGGTACTTAGTTCATTTTCTAATTTTACTTTAGATTTTGATATATCCTTTTCTATTTCTTCTAATCGCAATACAGTCAATTTTTTTAAGTCTGTGAATAATGCGTATTTGATTGCACTTGGGTTTAGGCTCTCTTGGTCAAGAACATTGCTATCGTCATCAGCTTTAGACCAAATGTCATTGATACGAGCCGATTTTTCCTCTAATTTTTGGAAAATAAACACGTCCATTGAGTTCTGAATGAGTGGAATAACAACACGAACATAACCAAATTCATTACCTTGTCGCCATATACGACCTTCTAATTGACGTAAATCGGTAGGATTAAAATCTGGATAGAGATTGAATATAGTTGTTCCTCTTCTTTGTAAATCAATCCCTTCTCTAATCGTAGCAGAACCGATAATCACTTTTACAGTACCATTTAAAAAGGCTTCTTTTATAGCTTCCTTTCTATCTGCTGTTCCGTCTGAAGTAATTATTTCTACTTCATCAAATTTTCGGTTATTTAAGGTAACACCAGTTTTGAATCCTAATTTTTTCTCTAAATATTCTTTGATAAAAGGGAAAAAATCTTTGCCTATGTTGGAATAAATAATTTGACCAGACATAGGCGTATTTGTCTTTTTATGATACTCTTGGATTGATTTAATACACTCCATGGTGTATTTTATCTTTGGACTATTATCAACAAAATCTTGATAATCTTCTGGCTTGTCTTTACTTATCATAAACGGACTGAAAGCGTTTTTACGGCTCAAACTCATTCCAATTAAGGTATTTGCACCACGTTCTTTCAGTCCACTTCCACTCTCGGCAATTCTTATGGCTTGCTCTTGATAAATCTTTTGAAGTTCAGTCATTTCCAAATAGGTTGTTATTTGGTCTTTTGGTGCTAACTGAACTACATTTCCATTTGTATCTTTGTAGGAAAGTCTAGGTAAATTTATTTTAACAGGACGACGAACACCTGCATCTTCTCCAGTCTTAAAGTTGATATAATTGAATACTAATGATTGTAGAGAACGCTTATTTTGAAAGGATTTTACAACAGGTCGTTGCTTCAAACTATTTGTAGAAGAAACTACATACTCGCTAGTTTCTTGAATAAAGGTTTCCATAAATTCAGTAATAGAACCTATACCAGCCTTTTGCATCTTATTAAGAGCAATCAAAGAAAGCATACTATACACTTCAAGAGGACTGTTATTAAATGGTGTAGCAGTAAGTAAAATTACATTTCCACCAAATTTATTCTGTATGTAATTACATATCATAAAAAGGGATTGCGCTCTACCAGAAACTTGTCCACTTACACTATATCGTTTTGTTCCTTCCTGTGCTGGAACATACGCAAAAACATTTCTGAAATTGTGTGCTTCATCTACAAAAATAGAATCAAAACCCATCACATCTATATCAGCAATAGTACCTTTTGCACTACGTCCAATTAGATAACGTAATCTCTCAAACTGTTTTTCTTTTTCTCGTTCGGTTTCAGTATCGTTATCATCAACATGAAGTAGAATTTTAGCGAGTGAGCTAAATAATTCTTCTTCTAAACTTTCAGAAAAACCAATTTTTGCTAGTCCTTCATACGTAACGATTGATACACTACCTTCTTCTACTTGTTTGTTTATGGTTTTTGGATTGATATATCCTTTTCCCATATTTCCAAGTGAATTGATTTTTATGTCTAAATGAGAAAGAATGCCCTCAATGAAGTTTCCTTTTTTGTCAGTATATCCAACAATTTCATTTATCCATTTTTGATACGTAGGCTTAGGAACTACGATTAAAGGGCGTAAATACGTTCCATTCTGAATATTTTGTGCTGCAATAAGAATCGCAGCCATTGTTTTACCAACACCTACATCATACCCTAAACAACCAGAACCTGTTGCATCAATAAATGCAATCGCTTCACGTTGAGCATCCATGAAAGTTAAAGGCATTCCTTTAAATAATGCACAGGTAGCTAATCCAATAGGAACTCTTTTATAATTGAGTTTTGCAAAACCGTTGTATTGTCTGTTCCAAGACATATCTAAACGTTTTTGGTCATTGATAGATATTCCTTTATTGAGGAAAATATCAAATAATCTATCGCCTTCCTCTCGTGTGTATTTTTCTAAAAACTCTTTTTCTGCTTTTGGTTTACGTCCACCTTCTAAATAAATATCTATAATATTTCTTACTGAAATACCATCAACTTCTATCAGATTCGCATTTCGGCTCAACCAACTTTTAAAAAATTCATTTAGGTTTTTTTCTACTGGATTTCCGTCAGCATCTTCTTCTACTTTATATTTGAGTGCAAACTCTGAAAAAGGTAGAATTTTTAAACGTTTGGTTGAATCTGGATTGAGTACAGATAAAGAACGAGGTTTTGCATCTTCTAAAACACGAACATGGTTATCATAAATAACTTGTCCGTAGGTAGAAACAATGTATTCTTTCTGTGTTTCAAGTGCGAGTATTTTATCATAGATATTGCCAAAAGTGTAAAGTGGCAAAGGGAGTAAATCAGCTTCTCCAAAAAACAGGACACCTTCTTTGATTAATTTATCTATTTCTTTTGGGTCTGCTGTTGCTTGTGTACGTTCTGTTTTTACGTGTGATTTGTTTACCCACTTTAAGCTCCCTTCTTTGTCAGTAAAAATGACATAATTATCTTTACCATACTTATTTTTAAAACGAGTAGGCTTTCCTAAAAGTGAACCAGAAGGAACTGTTACTTCATCAATAAAACGATTGTCTTTAATGCGTGTAGGTTGAATAGTAACTAAGACCTCTTCTACTTTTCCACTCGTTTTGATAAAGTATTTTTCCCAACCACGCATCGGACTACCTTGACTTTGTTTGTACCAAACCCATGCTTTGATTTCTGATAGTGTAATTCCTTGATTATACCTTTTAAAATTATCCTCAAAGGTATTTATCAGTTTTTTACTATCCGTTTCTTTTGCTATAAGTTGAGCCAATTTGCTCCTATTACTTTCAATACCTTTTTTATCTACTTCTCCTAAACAACCTAAAATACCGTCCAAACCACTCAATCCTTTTAATTCCATTTTGAGTAATGCTAATGCACGTTTACGACGTAACTGTAAGGCTTTTGCTTTTATTTTCATTTTTAGTTTTAACTTGTTTGGGTTAGTTAGCTCTGGATAATCATTGAGAACATTTTGAGGTATGTTTTTACCTTCTGAAATAGCCTTCTCTATGATAGAGCGATGTAATTTGTATAAATAGGCTTTTTTATCAGTATTATATTCTTTACCAGAAGTAGAATCTGGTGTAAATGCTATAATAATATATCCTTTAAAATCATGTATATGTATATGCCCTTTTTCTGTTACCTCAACTCGTAAATATTTTACAAAATCAGACTTACTAATTTCATATAAATCCATTCCATCATAAATAGATTTATCTTTAACTACTTTGTTTTTATTTATTTCTCCTTGATACAAGTTCCAAACTTTATGTTTTGGAGTGAAAATTTTTGTTTTTGAATTACTCTGTACTTCTATAATAAAGTCTAAAAATTCAGTTACATCAGACGGTTTAGCGTGTTTTAGCTTGGTATAAAGACCATTTTTGAGTAGTGTTTTATCCCAACCTGTATGTTTTTTTTCTTCTACTGTTTTATTCTCAAAATCAAATTTATGATTGTGTGACAATATTCGTATTGCTTCTTTAAACAATGGCTTTTCATATACAGAATAATCTGTTTGAGTTGATTGAGTAGGCATTTTCTTTAATTTATCAATTTCACGTTTAAGCATTTCTACACTTTCTTGCAAAGTAGCCTTTGACTGAACAG
This sequence comes from Bernardetia sp. Wsw4-3y2, assembly GCF_037126295.1. Taxonomy (NCBI): domain Bacteria; kingdom Pseudomonadati; phylum Bacteroidota; class Cytophagia; order Cytophagales; family Bernardetiaceae; genus Bernardetia; species Bernardetia sp. Wsw4-3y2. The sequence continues at coordinate 373,474 of NZ_CP147017.1, forward strand.
AGAAGTAAAATGAAGTAGAAAGGAATTTTTTACCTACTGTTTTATTGGGATTTTTTATAAAGAAGTTTCCATAACTGCATAGCTCTTCTGGTGTAGGCTCTACCGATTTATCATATTTTGATTCTAGTTCTTCTAACTCTTTTTTGTACTGTGAACGAACAAAATCAGATATAAAACCGTACTGCAATGCTTTATAGTCCTGTGCTGTTTCTTTATCCTTATGTTGTCCATATCGTTGCATTTTTGCAGAAATATGATTGATAAGACCAATACGTTCACTATAATAATTAGACGACATCATTTAAGTAGTTTTCAACATGAGCAATAGCTTCAGAAGGACTAAGACTATTTTTGAGCATGATGCCCAAAATGTCAGATTCTACTTTTAGATAGCCTTTTTGTGTGCTTTTTAACTCACAGATTTTAGGTGTTTTTGTTTCATTGCATTTGTCTAATGCGTTTTTTATTGCTATTCGGACTTCACGTTCCATAAAATTTATTTCTTTTTGAGTACGATAATATGAGTAGGAACTTTAGTGTCTTTGAAAAGGCTTCCCATTTCATAACCATCTATAATGTTGGCTACTTTTAGGATAGCTTCTTTTTCTTTTTTGTAGGCATTAAAACCACTATTGAGGTAGTTTTGAGGAACGATATACACTAACAAACCCTCTTTTTTGAGTAGTTTTAATCCGTACCAAATAAAGAAAAATTCATAACTGGACATCTTTGGCTCTCCTTTTCGTGGAAAATACGATGCCCAACGACCTGTAAATTTTCCATACGGAGGGTTTCCGATTATGAGCGAGAAAGGATACCCTGCAAGCCATGTTGTATTTCCTGCATAATCACTACGATAGCGTGGAGGTTGTAAAAAAAGTTGTTCGAAGAACATATTATGAAAAGTAGAGGTAGGGAAACGTTTTGTTACTGTTTCAAAATATTCTATTTCGGTTTCCAAACCTACTACTTTACTTTTATCTGGAGCATGAACAATCATATTTCCTGTTCCGACCGATGGCTCTAAGACAGAACCACCATCATACCCATGAACTTTTGCCAATTCCCACATTTGTTCACAGATTTGTTCTGGAGTAAAAAATGCGTTTAGCTTTTGTTTGCCTGTTCGTTTTCCTTCGTTGTATTCCATTATCTCAATTCTCTAGCTGCACGTTTCAAGGCATCTTGCCATGACAATTTTGGACGGCTCTGTTTAGTGTTTTTAAATTCTATTTCCTTCACATTTTTCATGGTGTAGCCACTTTCTTTTTGCAGTTTTCTAGCTCTTTCTTGAATGGCTTTTATTTTTGTCATTCCTGCATTGCCTAAACCTTTTCCTTTTTTTCCTTTTCTTGAAGTAGCTTTTTTGCCTTTCTTTTTTGTTCCGTCCAATCCATCAACACCATTTACAGATTTTGATTTTTTACCACTCACGGCTGCCATGATTTCGTCTTTTTTCCAAACGCCAACACCAAGAACAGTTCCTACAATTGCTACGGCTGCAACTGGTTTTACCCACTTGTTATCCTTTGGTGCGATTTGTCCACCACTAAGACCACTTAATCCACTATTCTGCATGACAACTTTCTGTATTTCCTCGGAAATACCAATTTTATTGCGAAGTATGTACATAAATATTTTTGAGAAAGTAGGAATTAGAGAAGGTGCAGATTCTCTTACTTTATTTAAAGAAACAATAGCTTGCGAATAAAAACTTCTATACATCTTATTTTTCCAAATAGAAACATTTTTATTCATAATCTGTCTATCAGTTCTTTTTGAAAAACTTTTGTAGAAGTCTGTATCTGGCTCGCCATATTTCGCAAACACGAATCCATTATCTTCAGCTCTACTATATGAATCTCGCCATACCGAAGTATCAGTATTTCTACCAATTATACTTCTAAAATTATCTGGCAATAATTTTTGAGAAATACCTGTTTGAATAACCGAATCTAAAAGATTGTTATTTGGATTATATCTTCTTCCTAATTCTTCAATAGGAATAATTTGTCTTTCTGAATATGACATGATTTTGATAGTTTTTTTTAATAAAAAATAAGTTGAATTTCTCTAAACACTTCCCCCAAAATTTCATTTATAGGAAGTTATTTTTTAGTACTTTGGGGAGGGATTTTTAAGCTACTAATTTTTGCTTTTCGTAGATACTCAAACCGACAGCTCCTAATGCAAAAAGACTAGTAGCGTATGCCGTTCTTCTTAGTATTGTACGTTGTTGCATTCGGTTGTCAATCAGTCCATAAGTAAATTGATTACCATACATATTTGCATGATTCCTTGCAAGTGAGATAAGTTCATTAAAGTCATTGGCATTTGCTAGAACTTGGCAACCTGCTGAATATTCATCTACAAACTTTGTTGTGCCGTTGCTACTCGCTCTATGAATGTTGATGCCGTAATAACCTTTCATCAACTTACCATTCATAAAATCCAAACGATTATCCTTATTATAATCCCTTCGGATTAGAACCTCGCCACGCTGAACAAGAGCTTCATATTTACCACGATGCGAACCGAGTTGATAGGCATTCACATATTGCCCTGCTTGAAGCATTGCCGTTCCCCCTTCTGTCATTGGATTTTTTAGCCAAAATGTTCCTGTATCAGTTGTACAGTCATATCTGTTTATTTCCCAAAATCCATTTCTATTTTTAAAAAAACACACAAACGTATCATCAAAACGATTTGCTTTTGTGTTCGTAGAACGAAAACCTACTAAGTTTAACTCGTATGGTCGTTCGTTTACTTTCCACTTGGATTTTTTCAAAAATGTAGGAAGAAGCATACAATTATTTTTTAGGCGATAAAGCTATTTTAATCAGTCTTATTCCTAGTCCTACTGGAATAGCATAAGACAAAATTTCTAAAACGGTGTCCGTTTTTTTGTGTTTCTTTTCCATTTTTAATTGTGGTCTATAAGGTCTCTTGGATTTGCAATTACTTGTCCTCCGTTAATAGTTTGAATATATACTTTGCCGTTTGGGTGTTTTTCTTTTGCAATCACTTTACCCAAAATAACATCTTTGCCTACGACTACATTTCCTTTTGGGTCTTGGATTGTACAGGTTTTTCTTGTACGTACCATTCCATAACCTACTCCAGATAGTCCAGAATCATTGAGAATATCACGGATAGCCTGTGAGTTGAGTGTGTCCCATGATACTTTTCCACCTTTATCAGTTGTTTCAAAATCTTTTTTCAATCCTTTCGAACTATATTGACGATAAGCTGCATCAATAGATTTAATTTCACTAGAGGTTTTATCTTTTAATTTAGATAAGATACCATCATAGTTTGTTGTGAAAGACCTCATTTCTTTAGCAATGTAAGAAGCAATATCAGCGTGTGATTCATTTACAGAACTTGATGAGCTGCTCCCTTTTTTGATAGAATTGAGTTGAACTTCTGTTACTGGAGAACTTAATCCTGCTTTTGCTAATGCTGTACTTGTCATTGTTCCCCAAATACCGTCTGCACTTGATACTGTTGCACCACTTTTTGTCTTTTGTGTAGCTGGTAAATGACCTGCTGCAATAAGAGCCTGTTGTAAACGAATAATATCAGCTTTTGAACTTCTTGAAGTAATGCCACTCGCAGAACTATAAGATGATCCACTATTGTAACTCGTATTTGTTTTTGGTGGGATTGTCTTTACTGGCTCTATTTTTCCTTTTCCTATCAGTTTTTTAATTTTTTCGTTTTCTGTGGTCGCTACGTAAAATCCTGCTCCTCCTGCTACTACGGTAGCTGCTATTAAAATATGTGCCGTTTTCATTAGTTTGGTATTTGTTCAATTAGTCTTGAAATAATTTTATAATCTTCGCTGCCTACTTTTAGCAAATCTTTTGTCAGAGGAATACCTTTTGACATCTTCAAATATGATTGATTCACTTGCGAAAAAAAACGCTTTGATGGCATTAGTTTTAGTAATCTTTGGCATTCTTCCTCATCTACATTGAAATCGTACCATGATGTTTCTAAGGCATTGAAAAACTGAATAGCATAAAATTCGGGTTCACCTGCGTTCGTTGCTTGATTAAAATTATTATTTGCTTGCGCCTTACGAACTGTGTTTTTTACTAAAATAACTGTTGTCAAAGGGACTGCAATAACAAAGGCAACGGTGGCTAATTTGGGTAATATTTCGGCTGCTTTTACTGCAAGTAGTGGATTCATAGCTTTTTTTCGTTATTCAGTTTTTTACTATCCTAATTTCGTTTTTTTAATCCAATCAGGATTTATATTATCAATATTCTTACGACAAGCAACTTCTTCTTTGATACCTTCAAAATAGTCTTTGTCATTTACCATTTTTTCGTGTTCTTTTTCGATAAGCCTGTTCGTTTCTGTTCTACAATGAGATACCGTTTGATTTATAATTGTATCAATGGTAGTCTGCATCCCTGTTATAAGTGCAGTCAAAAGAATGTCTGATTTATGCTCTTCAATAAAAGAAGGATTAAGACTTTCTATTTCATGGTTTTTTAGGTCTTCCATGAAAGATTTTATGTTTTCTAATGGGTTCATAGGCTATTTCTTCGTTTTTACAGTTTTCATAGCAAGCGTTTTTATCATTTTGAATTGTTTAGATTCAGAATTGATATGATTTGCTATTGTGAGAAGTCCGTCCAAATTATCTACATTTTTGTTGAGCATTTGGCTAAACGCATTCATTAATTGTAGTGCTTGCTCGTTGTTCTCTGCTTGAAAACTAGCATCAAATTGGTTAAAATTATAGGTTTGCATAGATTAAAATTCGTTTTCAGTTTGGTTTGGAATAAGATTTTCTAAAAGTTCTTTGTCGTGTGCAGCTCGTTTGAGAAAATCAAAAATGGTTACTAATTCAAGCTCATCAAAATTCTTTTCTAGTTGCTTAAAAAAATGTAATTGTTTTTGTTGCTTTTCTGTGAGTGATGGCTCACTCGCTGCTGAAAATTTTACCTCACTCGTTGGTGGAGGATTGTAAGTTGTTTCTTCTTGGTCTTGGTCTTGGTTCAAACTTCCTAGCATTCCTAATGCTGGGTACGTTTGAGATAGTTTAGAATTTGCTAAAATTTGCACGGCTGCTGGAGCAAAGGTTTCTAATATTCCACTCAAAGATGAATTTGAGTTTTTGGCTTCTTCTATTTTCTTTTTTGCTTTTTTTCTGATTACCTCAATTTGGTTGGTCAGATAGGCTACTTCCTCTGTCAAGTCTTCAATTTTTCTATCTTTTTCCCAATCCGACCTTTCTTTTTCTATATCAACTTTGGGTTTTGTATCGTAGGCGTTTCTAGCTGATTCGGCTGGTGTTCCATTTAAACCATTACTTTTACGAAGTAAAACAGTACGGTCATAATGACGACTTTTTCCTTTATAAATTCTAAAACTCACAAATTGAGTAGAAGGACTAATATAATTTACAAAATCATAAAAATAATCTATGTTATCAGTACGACTAACAATAGGTTGTTCGTCAATTTCAATATCATATTCTTTCCCTCCTTGCTCTACAAATTTGAGTAAAATATCTATTGCACTATCTGAATACGGTTTTTCTATATAGGAATTTGCCATGTTTTTTTTCGTTTCGTTTTGTTTTGATGGGAGTGGTAGGGAGTTTTTATTGTTTGGCTAAATCTACGACTTGCCAAAATTGTAGCGTTTGACGGTTGTAAGTAATGTTAGTTATCTTTACAGTTCCAGAATGATAAAGAGTTGCTTCGTTGGTTTTCTTTCCAAACTCTCCAAAATACCCATCTCCAGATAAGACCAATATCCCAAAGTCTGTTTTTGGATTATCGATTACCCAAAATTCGCCATAAGAGCCTGTTCGAGTTTTTATTTTTTCTTTCTTCTAGCCCCTTTATTTATGAGGTTTAAAATCATAGCTAAATACACAAATGCTTTAGCAGAATCTACAGTTTTCTCATAATCTACTTTTAGTCTTCTGTTTTGATTAAGCCAAGCAAAAGTTCTTTCTACTACCCACCTTTTGGGTTGAGGTACAAATGCTTTATCCTCTTTTTTTTCTCTTCTTGGACTATTGACAATCTCAATTTGTACTCCTGTTTGACTAAATATTTCAGCAGCCAAACTAGCACTTCTATAGCCTGCATCAGCAAGAATTTTAAAGAATTTTCTTCCTCTAAATTGAGCTAAATAAGCTAGATAAGCAAGTTGATTCACGTCAGCTTCATTGGCTGGACTAATCTCTAATTCTAGTAAATTTCCTTGCGTATCTACCAGTATATGCCGTTTACGTCCTTTTTTGAGCTTGTAACCATCTACACCTATAGCTTCCCCTCCATATACACTTTGTACACTTTGAGAGTCTATAGAACCCAAAGAGGGTTTAGCATTTCTACCTTGAGCCAACCGTTCTCTTGTGACCAACTTGTCCAAAAGTTTTTTGTACCAACCCATCTTCTGCCATTTGCTAAAGTAGTCATACAAACTACTCCAAGGAATACCATAACTACTGGGAAGTAAACGCCAACTACTGCCAGAACGAGTGATGTAAAATAGTCCTGAAAAGATATTATACAAACTGTGTTTGCGTTTTCTTTCCAAGTACGAAAAAGGTATAAATTTTTTCATATATTGCCAAAGAGCATCAGATAAATATTCATTAGTAAACATAGTCATTGATATTTTAATTAGTAACTGAAAATCAATAACTTAACTAATAAAAAAATCTGATGTTCTTTTTTATGTATCTAAACTCGAACAGGCTCTTACCTGATTTGAAGTACGTAAATTAGGACTGGTACGGGTAGCAGTAAATAAGCGAGTATCAAAAGTTCTCATACGATATTGAGCCATGCTAATTTTAACACTTTGAGCTTGATTACTTTTATCTACCACATTATTGTTTTTATCTACAGGAACTAAATCGTTTCCATTCATAGCATAGTTTCCATCTGAATCCACTAAAGCTCCTTCTTCATTAGTTAACCAACCTTTATCTTTCATTAGAATTTCTCTCATGTTTTCAAAAGTAGATGAAGGCTTTCCTGTTCCATGGGGATCTACTTTTATGGAATTTTCTATAGAATGAGCATATTTTCTATACGTAAGTAAACTAGAACTTCCTCCAGCTTCTCCTATTACCCAAGTCGCTCTATCTAGTAATTCTTCTTGAGTTATAAAATCTCCTCCAGAAGTGAGAAAATCCCATTCAGATTTTCCCTCTCCCTTTTCATTCTTGACTGCTACAATGGCTGAATTATTTGTAATGTCTCCTGAAATAAAGCTTCCATCCAAATCATAAAGCACTATACCTATACCATCCCCCACACTATAAACCACATTACTAGCTCGTTGATTTCTCCCCGACAGCAGCACCATTCTATCAGCCGTAGGACTTCGAAAAGACCCACTACTGAAACCACTACCTGTAATATTCAAAGTACGTTCTCCATTTCCTGAAAACCACATCCATAAGCCAAAGTTAGAGGTAGAAGTAGATGGGTCATGAGGATTATGGAAACCTCCTATCAGTCCACAATGAGTACATTCCCCTGGTATGTCATTCGGACTCAACCCACTAGGGTCATTATAAGAAACAGGATTGTTATACCCAAACTGATAGACATTTATTCCTACAAACAAATCAGCTAACGGCTCTACCTGCCAAAAACGTGTATGTCTATTACTTTCTAACAATACTAACAGTAAATTCAATACAATACTTTTTGGGTTCTAGTAAATATACAATTATAGTATAAACACCTCGTTTTGGAGGACTAATAAAAAAGTGATTAGATACCCTTGCAGGTGGGTTATTCTTAATTGAATTAGGTGGTAAACATACTTCAATTCTAATATCGCTTGTACTGTAATAATCCACACACTCTACATAATACCTCTCCTCCGTTGATAAATCAAACTCAAACTTTAATGTATCATATCCAATTATATTATTAAATTTTTTATATACCAAAGAATCATTAACTCCTCTTAATGATATAAATTTTCTATTTAATAACTCTTCTTGACAATATACAGAATCTTGTGCTTTTAAATAATTACATTCCAACAAGATTAGAAGGGAAAAGCATATATAAATGATTTTTATTGAATTTATAATTTCCACGATATTTATAGTTTAATTTGAAATGATTTAATCCTGTTTTATCAAAGAACATGACTCCAAAAGCATTATCTAACCAAGGAAATCCCTCAACAGGTGTTTCATATTTTTCTTGTGTATACTGTTGCATAAGAGGTAAATTCATTTGTTTACGTATTTGATTTACCCAAGAAGCAGTATCTCCTAGAGGATTTGCTGCACTAACATTGTCTAAAAGTCCTCCTCCATTTAAAGTATGTTTGTATTCATGAAAGAAGTTAGTAGCAAGTCCCCAAGTCCTTTGTAAACCAGCTTTTCTTAATCCATAGGAAGCTCCACCTTGTATTCCTTCTATTTGATGTCTATCAAAATAAATAATATTGCCACTAGGATCTGCTTTATTCCCCATTCCAATTTTAGAGTTTCCTTCTATTTTTCCATAAGCTCCATCATAATTATTTAAAACTTGAGTAATATTTTTTGATTTAATAGCTCTTATTAATTCTCTTCTAGCTATTGCACTTGGATTTTTTATATCATTAAAACCACCTCGTAACTTACCCCACCAATAGCCTCTATCATAATCTAAAAATCCCTTTTTATTTATATGCAAAGAACCAAGACCAGTAAAACGTTGAAGGTCAAGAACCAAGTCATATGCGCCTGCTGGATCACCTGCCTTTAAATCACTCAAATCAATTCCTCCTCTTCCTTCACCTACGCCATATACCACATTCTGCGCTCGTTGATTTCTTCCAGAAACAAGCACCATTCTATCAGCCGTAGGACTTCGAAAAGACCCACTACTGAAACCACCACCCATAACATTCAAAGTACGTTCGCCATTACCTGAAAACCACATCCATAAGCCAAAGTTAGAGATAGAAGTAGATGGGTCATGAGGATTATGGAAACCTCCTATCAGTCCACAATGAGTACATTCCCCTGGTATGTCATTCGGACTCAACCCACTCGGGTCATTATAAGAAACAGGATTATTATACCCAAACTGATAGACATTTATTCCTACAAACAAATCTGCCAAAGGCTCTACCTGCCAAAAACGTCCGATTTGTGGATCATAACCTCTATTAGCTGTTTCATAAAGTTCCAAACCAAAGGCTTTTTCTCGCTCTATCATGCCATTGAACTGATAAGCCAAATCGTTTTCCTTCTCCAAGCCCTTCATACCCATTCCGAAAGGATAATAATGATGTTCTTGGACAATGAGAGGACGGATGCGTTCGGTTATGTTGATTTCTAAGGCATCAAAATAAACAGCTTCTGTGTCTTGGTTGTCTATGAAAACGGTAAGATTTCCATCTTCTTTAGCTGTGAAATCGGCTGTTAGCTTCTCCCACGAAATAGTAGCAGAAATAGTTATTTTTCGTCGTTTTTCTTTTTTTCTGCTTCTTTTCTTTTTCTTTCTTTATACTCTTCATACTCTTCATTTTTGCTAAATAGTTCTTTAAAGCGACTATAAGTATTTTTTATATTTTTTATTTTCTCATTTTTTGGTACAAATAGTAACCAGTATAAAAAAACAAAAATTCCCATAGCATAAAATAAGTATGTTGATAAGTTTTCGATTAATTCACTCATTGTAATATGTTTTTTTATTTATTTTCTAAAATCAGATGCTTTAATTATTGTAAAACCTACAGCTGCCTTCATTTTTATACCCTTGCCTACTGGATTAGCAAATCCACCTTCAAATTTAGTATAACCAGCAGAAAGAATCGCATCATTTGGTTTCATTAGAAGCTCTAAAGCCCAACCATAAGCATTTATAGTTATTCTATAATCACTTGTGTGAGTTTTTCGATTTCTTTCTTCGAAGGCAAAACCTCCAAATCCAAATAATCTTGCTCCTCCTCCCGTAATATACACATTATCATCAGCTAGTATCTCTCCATTTTTTGATCCAAGAAGAATTCTTTCAGTATAGACATCTCTCTTCAATGCAAATCGACCGTGTCGGGGAGATGCAATATCAAAATTAAAAGCGTCTTCATGACTTGCATCCTGTCTTTCTATTTCAACACCAGCTGTTGAACGATTATATACAAACTTCACAAGTTTAAGTGCTCCCCTAATAATAGGAAGTAGAGGTTTCCAAGGTTGAAGCCCACCATCATCCCCTAATGCACTAGTAGCATACATCGCAGCTCTACCTCTATCACCTACTGACATACCAAAGTCTAAACCTGTACTAGAGGGAAAATAATTTCCATTGATATAGGTTGCTCCTTGTTGTAATAAAGAAGGAGAAATGCTTAGTGGAGGCAAAGGAATTGTAGGCATAAAAAGAGGAGCAGAGGGGCGCATCATGGGAGCAGGAAATCTAATCAAACCAACCTTAGTATCTCCCTCATCTTTCTTTTTCTCATCAGAAGACAATCCACTTGGATCATTATAAGAAACAGGATTATTATACCCAAACTGATAGACATTTATTCCTACAAACAAATCAGCTAACGGCTCTACCTGCCAAAAACGTCCTATTTGTGGGTCGTAACCTCTATTAGCTGTTTCGTAAAGCTCCAAACCAAAGGCTTTTTCTCGCTCTATCATGCCATTGAACTGATAAGCCAAATCGTTTTCCTTCTCCAAGCCCTTCATACCCATTCCGAAAGGATAATAATGATGTTCTTGCACAATAAGAGGACGGATGCGTTCAGTTATGTTTATTTCTAAGGCATCAAAATAAACAGCTTCTGTGTCTTGGTTGTCTATAAAAACAGTAAGATTGCCATCCTGTTCTACTTTTAGTTCACTAGTCAGTTTTTCCCACGAAACAGTAGCAGAAATAGTTATTTTTTGCCTTTTTTCTAAAATCAAACTATCTGTAGAATCTCTAAGCTGCAAGACTAATTCTCCTCTAGGAACATTATAGCTATCAGGTTCTAAACTTTTCGCCCTTTTGGCTCGGTTTAGCTCTCGCAAATTACGAACTACTGGTATAAAATCCAATAAATTGAATTGTACTTTTGGACTTTATTGGATACGTGTTTATTGTTCCTGTTGCTGCACTTCCCAAAGACAACAAAACATCTTTTTTAGCTTGCTTAACTCCTTTTTTTGGGTCGTGTTGGGCTATTTCTGGGTCATTAGTGGCAAAGACAAGCGCACTAATTTTGTCTCCTTTTTCTACTTTTATAGTTTTAGAAATAGGTTTATCAGCATTGGTAAGGCGTGCCGAATAACTGCCTTCTTGTTCTTTGAGGTCGGTTCTTGCTTCTTTTACATAACTAAAAGATTCTTCTTCACTCTTTGCACTATCTAGTTCCATCGTTAGGGTATAACGCCCTGTACGTTGTTCTTCTTTCTCAAAAGCAAGGCGTAAGTTGCCCAAATGGTCTTTGTAGTGGTATTCTCGTACATAACTTCCTTGTCTATAAACCATCCTTCCCTCTGGCATTGGGAAAAAGTCTAATACATCATCTTTGTACTGAAAACCATTTACAGAATCTATTTTTTTCTTTTCTCCATCTTCTGAAACTACTTTTTGTAGTTTCGAACCTGCGCCATTGTAGGTATAAATTATTTTATCAAGTGGATTGCCTATTCTATTGATTTGAGTAGGTAATTCGAAGTGATTATAAGTGAATTCTATATCATTATTTTAAGAATAAAACCAATTACACACAAAAATACCTACACTCGCAAATCTAAGATTTGCCATACTGATAAATCGTAGTCGAAGACAACGCTTAACAATAAAAACAATCTAAGCCCAACGAGAGTAGATAACTGATAAATCGTAGTCGCAGACAATGCTTAACAACTTACCAACAAAATGGTTTTAAAGAATCTGTATATGAAAAATAGTCAGAAGTACAATTCTACCCTTACTCTAATTTAAAAGCTGTATTAATTATTATATAACCATTTTCTAAATGATATATTTGAGTATTCATTTGCACAACAGAATAAAAAACATCATTTATCTTTAAACTCCCACTACGATTCCAAACCGAGGTTATTTTATCAATATTCATTTGTAGATGTTTCTCTTCTGAAACTTCATCATAGTGAGTAAAAACATATTTATTAGTGTTTTTCACTTCTATTATATGTTTTAGAGAATCTGAATAGGAGAATAGTTCTATTTCTAAAAGTATTATTTCATCTCCTCGTCTTATAGGATTTAAAATTGCAGTATCTGAAACCACTTTAGAAATATTTTTAATTATATCGTGTACTTCAGAATCATTATTAAACCTTTGTATTTTGCTACCTATCTCCATGAGAGCTGTAATAGGATCAGATATTTCATCTTGTGCCTTGACACATTTTGAACTAAAAGTTGATATAACAATGATACTCAAAAGTAAAAAAAAATTATTCATAGAATTTTGTATAATATTTACAATGTACTAAGGCACATAAAATTTTGATTTTTTTTAAAATAGTTAGCCAAGCTTATTTTTGTATTAGAAATCTGATAGTTCTACATTATTTATAATCATTCTATACAATGTTTGTCTTTTGAATGAAGGACGATCTAGATAAAAATCATACATGCCTTTTTTTGTAGCTGTAGGAACATCAATGTCAAATAGTTGATTAATATACAACAATCCATTACCCCTTCGTACTCTATAAGTTGCAGATCCTACTGCTGAACCAGCAGGTATTAGTAAGAAATAGAGCCACTGCCTTGATCTTTTGTTATCATGTAGTTTGTAATATATCCATTAGATAAATATACTCTATAAACATACATGTCCATACAATCATAGGTTTGAATTGAGGTCAACAAAGTACCATTTATTTGATCTAACATAATTCCTGTAGTAGGATGCTGAGGATTTTGATGTTCTTTCTGATAAAAAATATTGACGACATTTGCTTGTGGAATAAACACAGAATTTCTATCCCCTTTTAAATAAATTCTAAAAGTAGAGTTATTCTCATACTCTTGATACTCTATATAATAACTAAGAATAGATTTTTCGTTCTCTATCTTATTAATAATTGAATCCTTTAGTAAAGAATATAAACCTAATATTGCTTCATCAGAGGATACTTCTCTTGTAGTTTTATCTATATAATAATACTGATGAACCTTTTGATTTATAGTTCTACGTATTTCCTTACATAATTCTGTAGATAAAAATCCTACACAACTTATTGTTTTTTTTTTACTATTAGTGCAAGAACAGCATAATAGAAACAATAAAGATATTTTTATTAAATTCAACATATTTTTTAATAATTTATTGTACGAGTAATCGAATTAACGAATAATTTTACTATCGTCAAACGTAATGGTGTAAGTTTGTTTATAATCTCTTCCAACACGTTTTATATTGTAATGAAAACTTGAACCACCTATTCTATGAAAATTGAAGTTGTGCCATGGTTTATTTGTTAGATTTCCATAGAGTGTATATTTTAGTATTTCATGTCTACTTTGAGGAACTAGATTTGTTGTTGAAGTAGATGTTTGTGAGGTTAAAATAGTTCCTGTAAATCCACTTTTTGAAGCACCTAATGAACCTCCTATTTGATTAGCTGTTGCTATTGAACCTCCAGGTTCCATCAAGACAAAGTCTATGAGAAATGCCTGTTCTCTAAATGATGGGCCTCTGCCATTGTTTATATTATAAGTATCCTTAGCAGTTGTTCTTACAAGAAAACTCATTGTTGCTCCTGATCCTGTTTCCATTTCAGTATCAGCATCTATTATAGATACATAATCATCTGCTGTGTAGGGTTTTCCATCAGCTCCTCGATAGTGTACAAGGTTCAATGTGATGTGACCAAAATGAACTGTATTTATTTCGTCAGTTAACTCGTCATTACTAAAAATTCGAGACCACCACCCGTTACTTTCTATTAAACGTTGTTCCTTAACTGAAAAATTTATTGTACGTTGGTAAGTATTTACTACGTCTATAGATTCCCCCACACTACTCACCACATTCTGCGCTCGTTGATTACGAGAAGAAACAAGAGTCATTCTATCTGCTATAGGTTTTCTGGTAGAACCTCCTAAAGCTCGCATATTGTCGTCCATAGCAGCTCTACCTCTATCACCTGCCGACATACCAAAGTCTAAACCTGTACTAGAGGGAAAATAATTTCCATTGATATAGGTTGCTCCTTGTTGTAATAAAGAAGGAGAAATGCTTAGTGGAGGCAAAGGAATTGTAGGCATAAAAAGAGGAGCAGAGGGGCGCATCATAGGAGAAGGAAGATAAGGAAGAGTTAAAGTATTTTTACTCAAACCAACCTTAGTATCTCCCTCATCTTTCTTTTTCTCATCAGAAGACAATCCACTTGGATCATTATAAGAAACAGGATTATTATACCCAAACTGATAGACATTTATTCCTACAAACAAATCAGCTAACGGCTCTACCTGCCAAAAACGTCCTATTTGTGGGTCGTAACCTCTATTAGCTGTTTCGTAAAGCTCCAAACCAAAGGCTTTTTCTCGCTCTATCATGCCATTGAACTGATAAGCCAAATCGTTTTCCTTCTCCAAGCCCTTCATACCCATTCCGAAAGGATAATAATGATGTTCTTGCACAATAAGAGGACGGATGCGTTCAGTTATGTTTATTTCTAAGGCATCAAAATAAACAGCTTCTGTGTCTTGGTTGTCTATGAAAACAGTAAGATTGCCATCCTGTTCTACTTTTAGTTCACTAGTCAGTTTTTCCCACGAAACAGTAGCAGAAATAGTTATTTTTTGCCTTTTTTCTACAATCAAACTATCTGTAGAATCTCTAAGCTGCAAGACTAATTCTCCTCGTGGGACATTATAACTATCAGGTTCTAAACTTTTCGCCCTTTTGGCTCGGTTTAGCTCTCGCAAATTACGAACTACAGGGATAAAATCCAATAGATTTAATTGTACTTTTGTACTTTGTATAGTTTGAGTTGTGGACGGACTTACTTCTGGAACGCCTTCAATTTCTATTTCTTGTTGTATCGGATAGGTGTTTATTGTTCCTGCTGCTGCACTTCCCAAAGACAACAAAATATCTTTTTTAGCTTGCTTAACTCCTTTATTAGGGTCGTGTTGGGCTATTTCTGGGTCATTAGTGGCAAAGACAAGCGCACTAATTTTGTCTCCTTTCTCTACTTGTATAGTTTTAGAAATCGGTTTATCAGCATTGGTAAGACGTGCCGAATAACTACCTTGCTGTTCTTTGAGATCGGTTCTTGCTTCTTTTACATGACTAAAAGATTCTTCTTCACTCTTTGCACTATCTAGTTCCATCGTTAGGGTATAACGCCCTGTACGTTGTTCTTCTTTCTCAAAAGCAAGGCGTAAGTTGCCCAAATGGTCTTTGTAGTGATATTCTCTTACATAACTTCCCTGTCTATAAACTATTCTTCCCTCTGGCATTGGGAAAAAGTCTAGTATATCATCTTTGTACTGGAAACCATTTACATAATCTATTTTTTTCTTTTCTCCATCTTCGCTTACTACTTTTTGTAGTTTCGAACCTGCACCATTGTAGGTATAAATTATTTTATCAAGTGGATTGCCTATTCTATTGATTTGAGTAGGCAATTCGAAATGATTATAAGTGAATTCTACGCCTTTTTCATTGTTTTTAGTAAGACTGCCACTATGGTTATATTCAAAGTCAGTAGAACTAGAATGAGAGCCATTTTCGAAGTCATCCGAATCATTTGTACTTGCTACATCATTGACATCAACAAGCATTAACCCTCTATTTTCCATCCAAGAATAAGAATAACTCATGTCATCTATAACGCCATAGGT
Source organism: Bernardetia sp. Wsw4-3y2 (assembly GCF_037126295.1). NCBI lineage: Bacteria > Pseudomonadati > Bacteroidota > Cytophagia > Cytophagales > Bernardetiaceae > Bernardetia > Bernardetia sp. Wsw4-3y2. The sequence goes on from NZ_CP147017.1 coordinate 389,298, forward strand.
ATGTACTCCTCCTGCTCTATCCAACTGAATAACGCCGTGTCTTTTCATGTGCAAGATATTTCCATCTAAGTCATATTCTATTCCTTGGACGTTATAGTTACCTACTTCTTCTGTGAATAGATTGGAGCTTTCATTTTTAGCAGCAAAAAAAGCATCTGTTAGCCTTCCCATCTTATCGTAATCAAAGGCATATTGTCTTTGCACATTATCAGATGCACTTTTCCAACGTATGGTAGATATTTTCCCATCCAAATATTCTCTACCTCCATAGCCATTTTGGTACATAATTTCCATTCCAAAAAGATCATCGCCATTGCTTAGTTCTGCATCATTGATATGCGTAAGCCATCCTCTTTCATTGTAACGGTAATCTACATCTTGCAAAAATTCTATTCCATCTTCCGAATGAATTTGTTTTTTGCTCGTCTGCCCTAGCTCATTGTACTGATAACGACTAAGAAGAACTTCTTCTTGATTATCTATTTTTTGTCGCACCTCTTTTGTTCTACCTACATGGTCATAGGCATACGAATACTTAACCTTTACTTGATGACCTGTATTTGTAGGCTGTTGTGTTACTATGGTAGTGTGTTCGGTTTGTGTTTGCAGCACCTTTCCTTCAAAATCGTATTCTGTATAACTAATATCTATTCCTTCTTTATGATTTTGAGTTTGTGCCTGAATAGCACGTCCATAATCATCGTAATAAACAACTGACTTTAAAAAAGTAGTCGGTTGCTGATGTGGGTTTTGACTGTCCAAAATGGCTACTTTTGAGCCTGTTGGCATCCCTTTTACACGAGTATCTTGTTCAGGAGAGTTGGCAAAAGGAGAAGTTTTGAAAGATAGTTCATCTATTTCCAAAAAACCATAGTCATCATAATAATTTACAGTATGTACAATAAACTCTCCTCCTAATGAAGAAAAGGAAGTGTTGGTATAATAATGCGTTGTTGGGTCGTCATTTCTTGTTTCGAATAGGTTCGTTTCTAATTCAATTGCATTACTAGGAAGGTAACTCCTTGTATGAACATATAACCCCGTTTGAATAGGTCTTCCTAGATTGTCATATTTAGTAAAAGTAAACTCTCCTCTTGTATATTGCTCTGGAGTTTGTACTAAAATTGGTCTATCTAACTTATCATAATAAACACTTGTTGTATGTTTTAAGTGTCCTGGAGTATGTTTTCTAACCAATCTACCTCTTTTATCATAGTTATAACTATAAGCACCATTACCATTACAACCACTAAAAGTTTGAGTAGTCTGATTGAGTAATTTTTTTGTAAGTTCTGGGGGAATAACAAGTTTAAGCTGTTCTAAAGCATTATATACATAATACGTTTGCGCCCACTCGTTATTTCCTGCATCTATACGTTTGAGGATTATCTTTCCTGTTTTGTCTGTAAATATTTTCATACGAACGCCATGCTCATCCTCTACTTCCGAAACATAGAGTTCTCCTGCTGGATAGCTTTGACTGTAATCAAAAGGACATGCATCAACATATTCGCTTACCCACATTCTAACATCATCTTGAAGCGTATTTGTTCTTGTAGTTCCTTTTCGTGTGGCGTTGCCAAGTTGCCAGTTTTGTCCAATATTTCCCACTTCTTTTATTCTTGCTGTGGGTGCATCTTCTATATCTACTTCTATCAAAGCATAATTGGTATTTGCAATGCCAGTTTGCTGCTGATAAAACTCCTTCTGATTCGCTATAGGATTTTGATCAAAATTACCCTGATTTTGGCTTGTATAAGAGAGATATTGTTTGGTCTGTCTTCCAAACTTATCATAGTCTGCAAAAGAGATTTGGTCTTTTCTTGTTGGAGATGCTTCTCTGACATTGGTTTGTATATTTCGTCCTAGTCCATCGAAATAAGCTGTAGCGACTGCCACCTTTTCGACAGGTTGATTACGCATATCGTTTTGCGTCTGAATAGGTGTTCTGGCTGTATAGACACGTAAAAACATATAATCAGGAAGATTATATGAACTTGGCAGATCATCTTCTTGATTGATTTGTTCTTCTGTTAGACTATCTACTTCTGAATTAAGTAATAAAGAGTCAAAAGAGGAGTTAGATACCTGTGCTTTTGCAAAAAAAGTAGTACAGATAGATAAAAGCACAAAAATTAAAGTTCTCATAGTTAAGCTAAATGAAGATATACAAGATGTATTTTTTTAAAAATCAATATTATTTCTACTAACGAATAGAAGGACAAATGTCTATTTCTAGTGTGGTTAGTAATAGAATAACTGGCTCAGGATTACCTATTTCAGGTGGTAATTGCTTTTGCAATACAATTGTGTATCTGCCTGCATTACTAAAAGTATAAGTAAATGTAGGTTGTGAGTTATCAGAAAACTCATTTATTTCTATTCCATCTAAAAGAATGGTAAATACAAACTTTTCTCCATTTCCCATAGGCTGTAGAGGAACGAAATTATTGAAAGTGATCATAACTTGATCATCTATTAATATTTCGTGTTTGTGTATTTGTGTAGGTATACCTATGGCTCCTGAACCAAGTAGAAAAAGATAAGCAGGGTCATAAGGTGTACTAGTGCCACAATTTTGTGAAACATCAATTTTTCGTGGGTCTGCATCTACTCTTGTTCCTTGTGCATCTGTTACAGTAAGTCTTACAATATAATTGCCTCTGATATTGCCAACTCTACGTAGCTCACGTGGAATAGAAAAGCTAAAATTTTCTTCTGTAGATTGGCGTATTACTCTTCCTTCATACTCAACAGTCCATTCATACGTAAATGGTGCTACTCCACCTCGTAGGTGAGGGGTATATTCATTACATGTTCCAATACAATGAAAATTACTTCCCAAAATTGATGCTTTTAGCTCTCCACCAGTAAGAATATCATATGTGGCTTCTGCTGTTGTATTAGTAGCATCTTTTACAATAACTCGTGCTGTATAATTATCTATTGATGTATAACAATAAGTAAAGGTGGAACTTGTTTCGCTAGGGTCAAATGTACCATCACCAGAATACCATTGGTAGGTATAAGGAGGCATTCCACCTGTTACAGTAGGGGTAAATGTAAAACAATTATTGTTGTTGTTTACTCCTGTTAAAGATACTCTTAGATTGAGAGTAGGATCAACAACTAGACCTCTTACTTGTACAGCTGTACGAAGTTCTACCCAATAGCCTTGTACTATTTCTATATGCAATGTAGTTATGTATGTGCCTAGTTGTGAGTAAGAGTGAGAAACAGGAGTAATCGTTCCATTTCTAGTTGGAGAAACACTACCATCTCCAAAACTCCACCTATGATTATAAGAACCACCATCTGAAAAACAGCGTCCTTGCAGACTTAGAAGTGAAAAAATAATTGTTTCGTTTCTTCGTGCAACCGTTTTATCAGCACGCATAAGCCCTGCAAATGAAGAAGTATAGTGCATCTGTCCATCACGCAAAAATCCATTTTCTTGATAAGTAACAATATTATTCTTGTGATCTCTTATTTCTTCAACTCTTCTGTAAGGATCATAATACGTTGTCATGGTGCGTTGATTCGCATCGACTGACTGGGTAGCTCCAATAAGTGGGCGATAGAACGTATTATTCATTAGTGCTGACTTTGGATGTACACGTAGTTCATCTATATAGATAACATTATTATCTTGTGTACTTGTAATTGCCCCTACTTGGTAGAGTAGGCGATGAAAATTATTGCTATGGAGAGCAGGATTGTAATTAATATCAAAATCAAACTCTTGGTAAGTCCACTCTTGATCAGAACCTGAAAAAGTAAAAGTATATGTATCAGAGTACCCTGATTTCAAATTTACTCCACCTTCTCCTTTAGACCAAAAAGAAATAGTATATGTTCCTGCTGGAATAGGCTCGTCTACACGATGAGGAATAAGGGTACGAAAGGTAAGCACTCCATCAGGTTCGTAATTGGCAGCTTCTGCAGGATAATAACTTGCATTTCCTCTGAAAGATTTACGAGTAGTAATTCCTGTAGCTACATATTCGTTACCATATCTTTCAAAACCATCATAAGCTACTTGGCGATGAGAAGCACCATGAACACTAGCAATAGGATAAGCACCATTGTATCCATAAATGGTAGCACTAGGAACATTATCTTCTTTATTTGCTGATGTCAAATTTCCATATTTATCATACGACAAGAAATCAATTTGTTTCTTATATCGGTTATCAAATACTAGTTGAGTTGGAGCAAGTAGTTGTATAGAAGAGAACTGAAAGTCAGTAATAAATTGATTGCTTTCGATAGCATAGTTAGCAAGAGGTGCTAAAAATATATGACTTTCTATTCCACCTCCACCTTGAGTATTTAAAAAAACTTGATATTCATATTCTTGGAACGTATTTATAGTAGCTCCAAGTAAATAAGGTAATTTATTTGGTTCTTTCTTAAAACTAGCTGCTTCAATTACATTTGCAATAATATGTTTGTCTTTGAGCTGTTTCATAGCCTGTACATGCATGTCTGGCGAACTGAATAGATTATCGTTATGTATATTATCATAGTCTAACAAGTATTTGGATTTACTGATATATTCTATTCCATTATTTCCACTGCTTCGTACTTCTACTGGATACAAATGGTTTGGGCTATATCCATAAGTAGAGGTAGTATAGATAGATTCTCCACTATGGCTTTGGTCGTATTGATAACCTTCTGTTTTCTTCAAAAATAAAGCTTTAGATTCTATAGGAGAATACTGATAAGCTACGGTACGAGCTATTTGAGTTTGAATCTCTGGTAAACTACAATTTGAAAATTCTTTTAAATAAGCAATCAGGCGAGGAAAAGATTGATAATGATTAGGGGAGAGAGAAAGTGAAGACACTTCGTATTCCTTCTTGGTATGGGTAATAATATTTCCATCTTTATCATATAATTTACTTTCTAAAGGAAGTCCGTTTTGTAACTCATAACTTTTGCTAGGTACAAATGGAAATAGTCGCCCTCCTTCTTGAGGTGTAAATGTATACGTATTTTCACTATATCCATTTTCTGCTACTTCACCAAACTTTTTTGTAATCTTGGTATAATAAAGAGCATTAGAAACAAATTTTTGAGTTCTATCTACATTACTAGCTGTTAGATAGCTCACTACTTGTGGCGAAGTAGCACAATCTATATGTTCATATATAGTATAATGATAAATAGGATAAGTAAGTAATTTTCCACTTGAAATACCATCTTCCAATTCGTATTCAAAGTTTGTAATAATATCTTTTTCTGAATCATTGCCATCATGTACAGTCGTTTTTTTAAGTCGAATACCTCCAACTAAACTATTTGCCCCTCCATCTGACCATTTTTCTGAATATTCAAGTTGTACCTTAGGAGTAGAAATTAATGCTGTAGGTGCAGCACTCCAACGAAGTTCGTGTTTACCACCCACTAATGAAACTGAAAAACTAGGAGATGTTCCTGTTGTGGTCTGTATCCATTCAATAACACCATTCTTACGAATCTCTAATGATAATGTTGCACCAGCAGGATTATCGATATTTAGAGTAATATTTTGTACTTGATCAAGAGCAAACCAGCGTTTTTGATTAATAATTTCAGAAGGTGAGGTAGTAAGAGCATAATTTTCTTGCACAGGACGACTTGCAAAAGCACGTAAATCAGCACGATTTGCTTCATATTCATATTTAGTCCAGCCACCTGATGGATATATAACTCGTTTTAAAGTTCTTCCAAAAACTCTGTTCTCATCTATACTTCTATCAGCTTGTCCAATCTGAATATCGCCATAATTTATTACTGGAATACTCGTTGTATAATCTAGTGCATTTGTACCATTATAATATCCCCAATGGTCTGTTCCTGAATTTGGATCGTAGGCTTCATTACCATCATAATATTCAAATCTATGAGGGAAGGAGGTCAAACAATCATTTATTTCTTCTTTTATAGTAGTAATATAATGCTCCCCACTATAATCAAGTTGAAAAGAATGTATTATTTCTTCTGATAAATTTTTGACTTTTATTCCACGCAGTAAAACACCAATTTCAAATTTGACTGTTCCTAATTCTGAACGAATCTCATCTATAATAAGTGTACGATTGATCTTTGTTTTAATCTTTTTGTATTCTCTTTTATTGGATATACTACTATTATAGGGGATAAAATCTTGCTCAGAAGTATTTAGATAGGTACTATTTGATAGTAGAGTGCGATAGGAAAACTCAATAGCATCTGTTTCGAAAGGATCTTCTATTTTATCTAAATACCAAGAGGAAACAAAGTCATAAATCATCAGAGGAGAAGTTTGAACAAAACCACTAGGAATACCATTAGCATCAATATTTTGTGTGCTTTTGCTTATTTCTGCGTTTGTTTGCTCTGTTTTGGCAACTCCTCCAAAACGATATATTATTCCATCTGAGGTGTAGATTGTCCAGTTTTGTAATGTATCGTTTATGTTAGTAGGAGGTATTATCTTTAAATCAGATTGAGGAATTGTATGCGCAACATATCCATCAGTTGTTTTCTCAAGCACAATTCTGCCACTCATGCCGTCAAAATTATAATAGTAAGCATCAGCTTCAGTGTCTAGTTCTCCTTTAGCAACAGCAGGAAGAAGGCTCAAATCAGTCTGAGTAGGAGTTATGAGTCCTCTGTTTAGAGAAGCAAAATAACCTACATTTGGTGTCTCATCAGGTAATCCGTTTACAAAACGAGTAATCATTCCACCAGCCTGCAATGACCAGTCATATCCAGCCCAAGACTTTGCTTTATCTTTTTTGTTTCCTTGAGGATAATAAGAAAGAGAAATATTTGTATTTAATGAGCGACTTGAAAGGGAATAAATTGGAATACCAATCTGAGGCAGAGCATTGGCTGCACTCAGAGGACTCGCTCCATATTTAGCTAAGGCTGTAGAATTCGAAGAAGGAGTAATAGTTCCATTCCCATTAAAATCAGATTGACTGTAAGAATAGAAAGAGAAAAAACTAAATATAAGTAAAACGACAATCCTTTGCATAAATTCCTTAAATATAAAAGTGTAAGTAGATCTTTTACTATTATATGAATAGTAAAAAAAGAAGCTCAAAATCGTTATAGTAATATAATTCTATAATCTGTTAATTTTTAAATTATATTTTTATTAAAAATTAAGCTGTGCAAAGGTAAGTTTATTTTTTTTAATTCAAAAAAAAATACTGTTTTTTTTATTGAAAATTACTTTGTGCTTTTTTATAAAAAAATACCAAAAGTTAGTTTTTAGTATAGTAGATGATAATTTTGCATAAAGTAGAGTAAAAGGTTTTAGACTGTTCTTATTTCTTTATTTTTTAAATTTTATTTCTTAAGTAGAAATGCTATACTCATCCATAATTAGATTTCGGAAACAGTTAGAATTTGATTATTTTTAGATTATGATTTTTCAACTTAGTGATTCTGATAGAGAAATTTTAGCAACTTATCGTAGTTGCTCAGGAAATAAGGATTATATTCGTTGTACTGTGCTTTTGAGTTTAGACCAAGCCACTTATTTTACTTCTTAATTTAGTGCAAAATTGGACGTATGACTCTAAAATAGAACTTATTCATCTGCCTACTTACTCTCCCAATTTAAACTTGATTGAAAGGCTTTGGAGGCTTATGAGAAAAAAAGTCATGGACTATAACTACTACGATACATTTGAAAAGTTTAGGACAAACGTCCTTGCATTTTTTCAACATATTGACAATTCTATTGATGAACTAGACCACGAAGTAGCACTGAAGGTAAGCTCTTTTAGTTCCAAATTTTCACGTTCAATTTTCAAAAACTAATTTCTATTGAGTATATATTTTATTCGTTACATAACTCAACATCAAATTCTTACTAAGAAAATTGTAAAACTATAATTTAGAAGCTAAAAAAATGATGACTGTATTTAGTGGTATGTATAAAAGCTCCACACTTACATGAACCACCACTTCCATCAATGGAAATAGATCAAAAAGGAATTGAATGAGTTTGTTTTTTGAAGTATTGCCTTATCCAATCTATCAAGAAGAAAATATTCAATTAAGAACCTCTAAAAAAGAAAAATCAGGCAGTCTTATAGATTGCCTGATTTTTCTTTTTTCAGGATTAGACAACTCTTTTTTATTGAATAACCAGTTGTTTTGTATATACTTTTCCTTGAGAAATAATCTGAACTACATAAACACCTGCACTTATTTTTGGAAGTGTAATAGTAGTAGTTTTTTCGTTTCTAGAAATTTCTTTACTGTAAATAGTTCTACCCAGTGCATCCACTACAACAAGATTTGTCTTTTGGTTAGTAGTTGTAGCAAATTCTACTTTAAACGAACCAGTATTTGGATTTGGATAGACAGTAAATATTTTAGCAGATTCTTCTTCAATTCCAGTTTCTATATCGAAAGTAAATGCTTTTTCTTCGGTTTCAAATTCACAGCCTGAAATATAAGTTACTTTTGCTTTGTAATTTCCACTTTCAGTTGGTTCAATCGTTCTTTGATTTGCAAAACTAGCTACTTCAGTTCCATCTTTAAACCAAACTACTGAAACAATAGAATCAGAAGACGAAACAGTAATTGTTTTGTCAACAGAATTTTCTCTGTTTATCGTAATCGTTGCATTTTGAGCTTGTGCTTCTGTGATTTCTATTTCATTTGATTCTACTTGACAACCTTCTGTTGTTGTAATTTCTACTTTGTAAGTTCCAATTTCAAAAGTTACTAAAGTAGACGAATCATTTGAAATAGCTGTATCATTTCTAAACCACTTGTAAGTAAAACCTGTGCCAGTTGTTACAGAAAGCCTTGTTTCTTCACTTGAACAAATTTCTGTTTTATCAGCAGAAAGAACCATAGCAGGCAAATCTGTAATTGTAACAGCAATACTCACACTATCCAAACACGAAGGCTGACTTGCTGTTAAAGTATAGTTTCCAGACTCTGAAACTGAAATTGATGTTCCTGTTCCTACATCTGTTCCATTTAAAGACCAAGTATAGGTTACATTTGAGCTTGTATCTTGAGCATTTAGCATTCCATTTCCACAGAAAGTAACTTCACTTCCTTGTTCAATTTTGGCAGTTGGAGCATCTACAAAAACCACTTTTGTAGCTTCAGAAACAGCAAAACAACCTTCTTTTGAAATTCTTACAGTATAATTTCCTTCAAAAGAAACAACTAATGCTCTTGTATTTCCTACCTGAATATTATCTCTAAACCAAAGATAAGAAGCATTTTCTACTTCGTTGGCTGAAAGTGTAAAGGTATTGGTACACGATTCGAACAAACTTCCTTGCTCAACAATTGCCTCAAAAACTTCTTTTATTGGAACAACAACTTCTAATCGTTCACTTTCTAAGCTATTTATAATAACCGAAATATAAAAAGTAGTTGTATCATTCAAAGCAGGTGTTTGAATAGTTGCATTAGATGTTTCAAAAAGTGGTGTTGTAGCATCTTGAGAAGTATAAACACGATAGACAGCTCCACTACTTCGTACTTCAATTGTGCCACTTTCTCCTTTACAAGCAGCTTCTAAAGAAAATAAAGTTGGCGTTGATGGAATGGTACGTACTTGAACAAAGTTTGAAGTTGCTGTATTATTTCCACAAATAGCTTTTATAGAATAGGTATATTGTGTGCTTGAACTAACTAATGAATCAATAAATGATAATTGAGAAGAAACAATAGTTTCTAGTAACTGATTATTTCTCCAAATTTCATAATTGATAGCATTTGAATTTGCTGGAGTTGCCCAAGATAATTTTACTCTTGTTGCAGAAAGTGCTTCTGCTGTCAAATTAGTTGGCAACTGGCAATCTGCAATTGGTGGATTTGAACCACCAGCAGGATCACATAAAGGCAAGACATCCAAAATGGTGTTTTTGACTGTATTTGTGATAATTGGAGCATTGGTATCAAAATAGATGTAAGATTTATTTTCAATTCTTGATGTATCTGTATGTGCTGCAATTTCATCAAGTTCAAAAATAACATACCCTTGACTAAGTTCTGGGCTAGAAGTGCTATCATGCAGATTAATATCATCAAAACGGAAATTAATAACACTACTATTTGCAGTTGTATCAACGACCATCGGATGGCTTGTTCCGACTACTCTCAATGAACTTCTATCCAATAAAGTGCTTAATGAATCCACAATATTTACATTCAAAGCAGGCGCATTTCCTGTGTTTTGAAAACGGATTGTATAAGTCAGAGGCAAATCTGAACGCTTCGTAAATTTCTCATCACAGATTCCTTGTGGATAGACTTGTTTGTCGTTCGGGTCATACGAATTTACGATTGGAAAACAGTAGTTTTTTAAGTTATTCAAACGAGTAAGGTCATTTACTTCAGGCGTAATATGTACTGCAAAACAAACTCGGTTACCGATAATCAAACTAGTATTTGGAGTTACAGAAACTCTAACCACAAAATTTCTATCAAAACTCAAATCAGTAACATCCCAAAAGAGATTATTTCCTGCAATTCTGTTTGGAGTGATAGAAGCAGAATTATAAGTTACATTAGAAGGCAAAGTAACTTTTAGCTCACCAGATTTGGGAGCGCAAGAGTAATTATTTGTAAGAACTGTAATAGTTGAAGCTATGGCAGGACGGAATGTTCCAGCAATAATATTTACATTGAAGTCATAATTTGTAGCAGAAGGACTAATAACTACTGGCTGGATAACTTGATTTCCTGCTCGGTCTGCAATTCGTAAACTAATATTTCTTATAGATGTAGTTCCACAATCAAAAAATCTAGTTTCTAATCCTGTGTCATTGAATACTACACTTATGTCTGCCGAATCTGTACAATTATCACTTAAAGAAGTAATAAAATCTCTAGCCGAAATAGTAGCTTGATTAGATACATTAAATACTACTGGAAGAGTTCTGACAGAAACCACTGGACGAATTGTATCTTTCACATGAATAAGTGTCGGAGAAGTTTCTATATTTCCATTATTATCTGTAATTCTGAAAACTACATTATGGATTGCATTTGTATCAGCACAAGAAAAAGAACGAGTAGCTAGTCCTGTATCATCATAAAGATAAGAAGCAATGGTATTTCCACAACCTGCTGAACTAATGCTATCCAATAGAATAGCATCTACCTCAACTTGTCCAGTAGCATCTAAATAAGCTGTATAATTTGTTTTACTGACTGCGTTTAATGATGATAAAGCAGTAACTAATAACTCCAATCTTTCATTATTACAACCAACAATAGAATCAAAAGCATAGAAATAGGTAGAATCTTGTGTCAGAGGTGGCGTAGTAAAACGAGTTCCTATGTGGATTGGGGTAGTACTCGTTGGAGAGTCATACCAATAAACCATTCCGTTTCCACTAACTTCTAGTACAGTAGTATCATTCAAACACACTCCATACTGATTTTGTGGTGGAGTGATGTTTTCCATTGATGAAGTAGTAACTAGTATTTCTAATCTATTACTAACTCCACAACCTGTAACAGAATCTTGTACATAAAAATAAGTAGAATCGGTTGTCAAAATAGGAGTCGTAAAACTACTTCCCATGTAAATAGGAGTAATACTACTAGATGAGTTGTACCAAAGTATAATTCCGTTACCATCTGCTTTAAGAGTAGTGGGTGTATTTGCACACAAATCAAATTGATTTTGAGGTAAAGTAGTATTGCTTATTGCTGCTCCATCACCACTCAATGAATCACCTGTAATCCTCCAATGATTAGGAGTAGAAGTAAGAATATTACGAGCTGTTACTGCTGTAGCACTACAGTAAGTCAAACCATTAGCTCCTAACTTTATTATTGAACTTAAACTTTGTGAAGACCAACCTATTAGTATTGAATTATAATTTTGCATATTTATTCCAGAATTGTTTAGCATATCTAACATTCCACCATTATAAGGAGCTTGATAAATGCTTTCTACGTTCCAACTTCCTATATTTTGATTAAAAGAAATGGCATTCTGAAACATTCTCCTCATACCGACTACATTGCTTGTATTCCAATTTCCAATGGGTTGATTAAATGAGGTGGCATTCTCGAACATGGACATCATGTAACTTCCTGATTCTGTATTCCAATTCCCAATGGGTTGGTTGAATGAAGTAGCACCAGAAAACATATTAGCCATATCCCATACATTTTCTATATTCCAGTTTCCAATAGGTTGATTGAATGAAGTAGCACCAGAAAACATATCTCTCATAATTCTTACTGAATCAGTATTCCAATTTCCAATAGGTTGATTAAAAGAAGTAGCACCAGAAAACATACCTCTCATATCTCTTACTGAATCAGTATTCCAATTTCCAATACTAGCATCAAAAGCAGTACAATTACGAAACATAAATTCCAAACTACTGACTCCTGAAAGATTGGGCACATCATTAGCATTCAACATCAGATTAGTACAACCATAAAAAGCATTTTCCATACTTGTCCAAGCAATATCTCCCCATGATTCTATGCTTCTAAGTTTTATTCTTTCTCGTCGGTTATCATGATTCATGGAAAAATGAGGAAAATCTCCTGTAATAGCTATTTCATAAGTAGCTCCATTTGTAAGTCCTGTAATAGTATAATTTCCTGTTCGCTCTGACCTATAACCACTACCACCTCCACCACTAAGGTTTCTCCACCAAACGGTATAATTGTACGTCCCACTAGAGGCATTGGTAGGAATAGTGATTGTACCATCATCAGTTACCCAAGTAGTACGAAAGGCTTGTGCTTCGGCTGTCTGAATGCTAAAAAAGAAAAAAGTAAACAACAGAGAAAAACCAAATAGTATAGTTTTGATTTGGTTTCTAAAATTAGAATATAATTTTATCATCAAAGAAATTGAATTACGAATTATGAAATTAAAAATTACTATTCTTGGGATTGAGAATATAATTTATAACTGTGAATAATTCTGTGTAGAAATAAAATAAATAGCAATAGAGGGGATTTGTAGACACAAAGGTACATTTTTATTTATGGAAACACATGCTTTTTTACAGAAAAAAAGAATCATTATCTAGTATTAATAGAATAAAGCTATTCTAAATTCCTTAACATCCCTTAACAAACTCTAAAAAACATAATAATTCTAAGTTTCTGAAAAGCAATAGCTTATAAAGTAATTGATTTTTTTAATATAAAATCTGTAATTACGAAGTGTTTTTTGTCATTAAGTATATAAGGAAAGTATAATTTATCAAGACTACTTAAATAATTTAGGTGGTCTTTTCTTATTGTATTTCTATCTACCAAATCACTAACTCTCCGAACTTAGAATACTTTTTATTTTTATGAAAGCATTTTTACGACATTGGAAAACTTAGATAATAAAAAAACACCTCCAATACAACAAAATATTGTGTTTTTGCAAGCTGACAGCATTTTTGATAATTTTAAAAATAAAAATTACGTTATGGGAGACCATCATAACATCATCAATCAATCAAAAAAGTTAAGTGATATTTATCAGAGCAATCATTCTGTAGAATTGGAAGTAATAAAAAAAGAGAATGAATTTCTTAGGGATGAAGTAAAATTTTTAAAGTACCAATTGGAGGTTACTCAAAATCTGCTAGACAAGGCTCTAAATAAAAAGTAAATTTTCAGAGTTCTAAATTATAAACTAATAAGGTTTTTGTATATTTCTATTCCTACCACAAAACCCTTTATTCAAAATGAGAAAATTGTTTATCCTTTCGATTGTATTTTTTTGCTTTACTAGTTCAAAAGCTCAAACATTAAGCGAACAAATTCAGACCTTTAAGCAAGAACAAGAGAGTTTAGAGCAAAAATTAATCATCACAACAAATGAGTTGGACAGCTTAAAACTTCTGAAAATTATTGAAGATTTGAATACCGTTGGCTTACCAAAATCAGAATTTTAAAGACGAAGTAATTACACATTCAGCAATGATTCTTGGTTATGCTGAGAAATTTGAACAGGCGAGATGGGTTACTCACATCATCACTCCAGATATTGTTAAAGCTAGTTTTGGTAGAAGTAATGATTTTAGAGAAGATGATAAGGTTAGTACAGGCTCTTCCAAACAAGAAGATTACTTTCTAATCGCTTACTTTTTCTACATTTCTGTAAAAATTATGTTGTACAGAAGTAATTAAAATACCTGTTGTAGCTGGTGTCATTCTTATATCAGCTGCTGGTAGAACATCAACAATTCTGCCTTTATCTCCTAGACTTCCAATAATTCGCCTATTTTTCTGCCACGTTTTTTCTTTATTACAAAAAAAGAAAAAAACATTGATTTTGCAACTTTACATAATAACTACAAACCTAAAGGACTTCCAGTCTGAACATCAAAAACAGTATTTTATCAAATTCAACAGTCTAGAAGACTGTTATACAAAAATAACCGTAATAACCTTTAAAAATACCCAAAACTACGTATGGACTTTGTTTCAAAAGACTTGTAAATTTGTTTTATAGTTTTATACAAAAAAGATAATTTTTACAAAATCTTAAAACACCAAATTTATGAAAACCACAAAAAAAATATTTTCAGTATTTAATTTTAGCAAATTATTCATTCTTCTTTTAGTTTGTTCAATAGCTTTTGTAGGCTGTAAAGATGATGACGAGGATGAAAATCCAAACGAAGGAACAGAATTAGCAGGAGGAAGTATGTCTGCAAAAGTAGATGGACAAGCTTTTGAAGCTACTTTAGCTGTACAAGCAACCATTTCGGGTGGTGTTTTTACTTTTGCAGGAACAGCAAACTCTTCTTCTTCAGTTCGTCAGATTAATATTGTTATTGCAGATTATCAAGGAACAGGGACATATACTTTTAATTCGCCAGCAAGTACTGCTGTTTGGTCAGAAGGAACTACAGCTGATAAAATTTTTACAGCAAACTTTATTTTGGGAAGTGGACAAGTCAATATCACAGAAGTAGCAGATGGAAGAGCAAAAGGAACATTTGAATTTACTGGAAGTAATGGCTCTGAAACAAGAACGATTACAGAAGGGAAATTTAATGTAAAAATCTAGTTTTTTTGATAGTAGTAGTAAAAATTTACTTTGGGTAAGAAAGTATTTATCAAAAAGCAAATTCTATTTTTAGATTTTGCTTTTTTTATTTTGACATTGTTTCATAAAGCACTTTAATATTCAGGAAAATACTTCAAAAAAGGATTAATAATTTTTTCTTGATTGGTTTTGATGGCAAAGACAACTTCTTCGAAGCAGTTTTCAAATTTTGTAGTCAAAAGGTCGTGAAAAATTTTAGCAATATCAGCAGGTTCGTTTTGAAAAACTCCACAGCCCCACGCTCCCAAAACTAAATTTTTGTAGCCGTTACGATGAGCGATAGCCAATACTTTTTCGGTTCGCTGATACATAACAGGAATAATTTGCTCTATTTTATCTCTTTCTTGGCGTTTTACCACTCCTGCGTTTACGGCAGCCGAAGTCAGAATACTTACTTTTTGTGGTTTGTCTAAATATTCTCCTTCATCATTTTTAAAAATCGGAACAGTAGGCGAATAAATCATCGTATCGGTATAAAGCATACTTTTTCTACTGCGATGAAACTGATAATATTCTTCAAAAAACTCAAAACAGCACGCACTTAGTCCTGTTACTCGTGCGATAGATTCCTCTTGTGCTTGTGCGCCTGTCAGAAAACCACCTCCAATATTTTTGGCAGAAGCGAAATTCAGACAGAAAACAGGTTCATTATTCGCCTTCAATAGATTATCAATTACGACCATAACGGATTCATTTTGTGTATAAAACTTTCTTTTTACGCTTTTTAGAGGTTCATAATGAGCTTCTAACATAAAATTATCATTTGCTTCAAAAAGCTCTGAATTTTTCTGTGCTTGTTCTTGAATTTCTGATATATCTACTTTTTCGCCTTTCTGATTGATATAAAAACCATTTTTGATTACCTCAACGGTATCTTTTGCAATGCTTATACGTCTTGATTTTTGCATTTCTGTTTGTTTTAGTTGTTAGTTGTTTTTTTGGCAAACAGTTTTTTGTGGGGTTTTAGTTCGGAATTTTATTTATATTTGCTTGGTAGCATATTAATGTCTATTTTTTTTTCAAAATATACATCATATTTTACCTTTTTTAATTCTTGATAATTACTACATTTTATACAAATAATAAAAATGGAAATAAGTGAGATGTTTGAAGATGCAATAAAAATAGAACCTAAAGTTGTATCAATAGAAACATTATTTAATAATGAGGAAACTTTAGGTAATACAAAGTATGATCCTGAGTATCAAAGAAATTATGTTTGGGATGATGAAAAAGCTACTTATTTTATTGAGAGTATTTTGCTTGGAACTGAAATTCCTCCGATTGTTTATTTTAGAAGTGGTGAGAAAATAGAAATAATTGATGGAAGGCAAAGATATCAAACCATACTTAGATTTATAAGGGATGAATTCAAACTCAGAAAATCAGGTTTACATAAACTAAGTGAAATAGGTATAGTTTCTAAATCTTTTAAAGACATAGGAGAATTAAAAGATGTTTTTTGGGACACTAAATTAAGAATTATAGAATTTAGTTTTTACATTAAGTCCTATAATGACGAAATGGAAGATAGAGTAAAAAAGGAAATTTTTAGAAGATATAATTCTGGTATCACTCCCTTAAAACCTACACAAATAGATAAGGCATATTACTTAGAAGATAATCTAAATTCCTATATACAAGGTAAATTAGAAAAAGATAAAAGGCTTTTTAGCGAAATTTCTACTCTTTTTTATTTTGAAAAGAACAGTATTCAAATTTTATTAAAAAAAATAAGACAGTTATTAGTACAACATAAAATCCCTATAAAATACTATGCTGCAAAAAAAGATGGTGTTATTTCAGAATACTATGAGATGTTATTTTCTCAAATCAATATAGAACAAACAGAAGAAATATTTAGTAGTATGATTGAAAAAATTAATATATTGAATATAGCTCAAAATGAATTTAACAAGAAAGGTTTTTTTTTCAATCGTTTAGTTTCTGAATGTACCTTCTGGGCTTTATCTGTGATTTCTGCAGAAGATTATCAACTAAAAAACATAGATAAGGATTTTATAATTGATTTTGTTAATTATGTAGAAAAAAATAAATCTGCATTTGAAATGGACAGGAGTTCTTTTTCCAAAGAACTCCAAAATAGATATATGGTTACAGCAAAATATTTTGAAGAAAATTTACAGATTTCTTTCAGCAACTATATAAATACTTCTAAAGAATTTAAAAATAAAAATAAAGAAAAAAGGTCTATAGTGCCTACAAGAATACAAGAAACAAGTTTTGATGATCTAAGAATAAATAAACCAGAACCTTCATCTATAACGATCGTAGATATTTGTAGGCAAATGGAAAGACAACGTTTTTTAATTCGTCCACCCTATCAACGAGAAGAAGTAATAAACAAAAACAAATCATCTGCTATTATCGAAAGTATTTTATTAGGCATAAAACTACCTCCAATTTTTGTATATAAAAGAGAAGATGGCGTTTCAGAAGTTTTAGATGGACAACAAAGATTATTGTCTATACTAGGTTTTCTCAAAAATGAATATCTTGATGAGAATAATCAAAAGCAAAAATCAGCTAAACATGGATACTCTTTAAGTCTTAAAAATGGGATATTAAAGAATTTAGATGGACTAAATGTAGATAATTTAGACTCAGAATTAGTAAAGAAAATAAAAAACTTTGATTTATGGATAATAGAGATTAATCATAGATATAACAAAGATTTTGAGCCTATTGATTTATTCCTCAGATTAAATCGTAAGCCTTATCCAATTAAAGAGAATACTTTTGAAATGTGGAACTCTTATATAAACAGGAATATAATTGATAAAATAAAAGATATATTTAAATCAAATAAGGATTGGTTCTATGTTAGAAAAAATGATTCTCGAATGACTAATGAAAATATTTACACGGCTTTATCATATCTTGAATATGAATCTAGTAATAATAAGAGTATATCTCAACCTTTAGAATACTACAAAGTAGGAAATAAAATAAATTTTCGTATTAGATCTAAAACTGAAATTACTAAACTATTAGAAAATCCAAGTTTAAGTGAAGATTTTCTAATAGCATGTGATAAATTAGAAACGATTTTTATAGAAAAAGTAAAGTTTATTACTAAAACTAAGGATAGTGAAAATGATGATTTACTAAGCAAAAATCTTGATGCTATCCTAAATATTTACAATAGAAGAAGAACACAACAAGGTTTTTATGCTCTTTGGCATTTCTTATCTAAAATAGATATGAAAGCGATTCAAAATAGTAATACAGATTTAAAAAGAGATTTGAAATATTTATTTTCTTCTATGAACAATATTAAAAGCAAATCAGAGTTTGAGAAAATGATAGAAAGCTTTTGGAGTAAATACAAACAATAACTATCATCTAGTATTTGAACATAATAATCTAAACTTATAAAGATCTTTTAAAACATTTTACTATGTATCAGAATTTTTTTGAATATAATCCTATTTCTTCTAAAGAAATAAAAGAATTGTGGACAGAATCCATATTTGTATTTGATACAAATGTTTTGCTAAATCTGTACAGATATTCTCCTACTACTTCATCTCAATTTTTATCTAGTATAGATAAAATAAAAGACAGAGTTTGGATTCCCAATCAAGTAGGATTAGAATTTCATAGAAATAGAATAAAAGTGATAATGGATCAAAGAAAAAAATATAGTGATTTTGAAGAAAACTTTCATAAACTTTTAAAAGAAATAGAAAACAAACGTCAAAGTCCCTTTTTTTCTGATGAACTTTTATCTAATTTTAGAAATATACAACAAGATTTTAATAAAGAAATAAAAGAAGCAAGTAAAAAATTATTTTCTAAAATAAAGAAGGATGAAATTCTAGAAAAATTGAATTCTATTTTTGTTGGTAATGTAGGAGATAGTTTTGAAGCTAGTGAACTGAAAAATATATACAAAGAAGGAGAAGAAAGATACAAAACAAAGATTCCACCTGGCTATTGTGATTCTAAAAAACCTGATAATGATAAGTATGGAGATTTGATATTATGGAAACAAATTCTTAAAAAAGCAAAGGATGATAATTTGAACTTAATGTTTGTCTTAGATGATGAAAAAGAAGATTGGTGGTTAATTAATCAGAATATTACTTTATCAGCACGTCCAGAATTAGTAAGAGAATTTTATGATCAAACAACTAAAAAAATTGTTTTTTATCGTCCTGTGAAATTTCTTGAAGAATGGAATAACTACTTTGGTAAAAATATAGATGATGAAACAATAAAAGAAGTTGAAAACTATAGAGAAAAAGAAAATAAAAATCGAATTAATATACACTTAAAAGTAAAAGGTAATATTTCCTCTGCAAAATCTTTTATTTCTTTTATTGAAGAAATAGGTTATGGAATATCATTACCACTAAGTGAGTCTGAAGATATTCACAATATACATGTTTCTTTGCCTAACATCCCTGATCTAAAAAGAAGATTCACTTCAAAGTATTTAACAAAAATAGATCTTTATGACCTAGATATTATAGAAATGACTATAGATTAATTTTTTGATTGTCTATTTTTTTGCCCTCTTTATAGCCAATACATTCGAAGGAGTTTCAAAAATCTCCCTATCTTTACAAAATTAAAAACAACAAAAAACAATTTCACATTCACAGATGTGTGTGCAGGAATTGGAGGTTTTAGGCTTGCTTCTTTGTCTAACCGTCGTTGAGGCTTTGCCGTCAACGAGGACTAAATCATTTACCTCAACGACGGCTTTAGCCTCGTTGACGGTTGAAAAAATGCTTAAATTAATAACGTTTAGGCTCAGTTTAGAAGAATTAAATTCATAATTCATAATTAATTCTTACCTTTTCTCTCTAGTAATCGCCAAAACATTCGAAGGAGCTTCAAAAAGATGTAGATTAAAATAAGGAACGGCAGCAAACAAATGGTCAAAAATATCAGAAACTACTTTTTCATATTCTAACCATTCTTTACTCTTACTAAAGGCATAAATTTCTAAGGGAACACCTTGTGGAGTAGCTTCTAGCTGCCTGCTCATCATCAGCATATCGTTATTGATATGAGGATTTTGTTTGAGATACTCTTCAATATAAATTCTGAAGACACCCAAATTTGTCATATTTTTTCCATTTAAAAGAAGTGTTTTGTTGCTGTTGTGTTCCTTGTTGTAATTATTGACTTCGCTGTCCATTGTGTCCAAATAGCCTTTTATCAAATCAATATTTTTGAGTTCTTTTATATCTTCTTCACTCAAATAATGAATACTAGATACTTTCAAAAGGATAGAACGTTTTATTCTTCTTCCACCTGCTTTTTGCATTCCTCGCCAGTTTCTGAATGAATCTGAAATCAGATAATAAGTAGGAATAGTTGTAATAGTGTTATCAAAATTCTGAACTTTTACAGTGGCTAAACTAATTTCTATCACATCGCCATCAGCACCATATTTTTCCATTGTTATCCAATCTCCAATTCTGACCATGTCATTGACTGTAACTTGAATGCTTGCCACAAAACCCAAGATAGTATCTCTAAAAATGAGTAAAATTACAGCAGAAAGCGCACCCAACGCAGAAAAAAATGTCCAAGGAGATTTGTTTGTCAGAATTGTAAAAATATAAACAATAGCAGCCAACCAAGCAAAAATCATAAAAACTTGCACATAACTATGAATTGGCTTATCTCTAAAAGTAGGCATCGTTTTGAGATAATCACTAAAAGTTCTCAAAACGCTCTGAACTAACAAAACCACTACAAACGCTCCAAATATATCGACAGCTTTTTCTATATAAATGTATGTTTGAGGAAAATCCCAAAGCACAAAAGGCAGTGCATAGACGATAAATAAAAGTATAAAAAGATGTGCTGTAAGCCCAGCAGCATTATTTTTCACCAAAAAATTATCAAATTGATTTCTAGTTCGGGTAGAGATTTTTGTAATCAGATTTACAAAAAGCTGCTTAACAATACGATCTAAAATATAAACTACAACAAGTAAAATAATGATGCAAATGAACGCATTTAAAAATTTTGCAGTCTCTACCTCTACACCTGCACTACGAAATAGACGATAAAAATAATGTATAATTTGTTCTGGAGTAGGCATAATTAGATTTGAAATTTGAAAACATGAATAGCTAAAATACGGTTATAGAACAAAGAACTTTAAAAAATAGAAGAAATTCAAACTCATTGCATCTCTATTCTGATTCTATTATTATTTATAGTATAAAACTAAATTATTTTAAAATTATATACCACTATTTCAAATTATTTTGAGAACTTTGCATTTTGTATTATTAAAATGATGCAATAAAAAAATACATATTATATTTATTTGAAATTCAATCAAAATTTGAAATTAAGTTATTTAACTATCATCAAATTTAGGTTATAAATTGACTTAATAAATGTTTCGGAAGTTTCGCAATCTAAAATCTTATATATCTTATAAATCCTATTCATCGATACCTATGCGTAAAAAAATTGTAGTCTTGACAGGTGCTGGCGTAAGTGCAGAAAGTGGAATTGCAACCTTTAGAGCTTCTGATGGGCTTTGGGAAGGACACCGAGTAGAAGAAGTAGCTTCTCCAGAAGGTTGGGACGCAGACCCACAGAAAGTATTAAATTTTTATAATGAGCGTAGAAGAGGTCTTTTAGATGCACAACCTAATGAAGCACACAAAATCTTGGCTCAATTAGAACGAAACTTTGATGTAACCATCATTACTCAAAATGTAGATGATTTGCATGAACGAGCAGGCTCAACCCACGTTTTGCATCTTCATGGAGAACTCATGAAAGCTAGAAGTTCGGTTGATGAATCCTATATTGTTAAAATGGATAATTGGGAATTAAATATGGGTGAAAGATGTCCGAAAGGCTCACAAATGCGTCCGTATATTGTATGGTTTGGCGAACCTGTTCCGATGATGGAACAAGCTATGATGGAAGCCATGGGTGCAGATATTTTTGTAGTGGTCGGAACTTCTCTTTTGGTTTATCCTGCTGCTGGTCTTCTTGATTATGCTCCTCGTCAAACTCCTAAATATATCATTGACCCAAAAATTCCTTCTGTTCGTTCGCTACCCAATCTTCATTTTATAGAAGAAGTTGCAACAAAAGGAATGAAAAAATTAGAAGCTATCTTGATGAGAGATTATACGCACTAAGAACTTATAAATGTTGAATGGTAAAATACGAATGAAAGGCAAAATACTATTTTATGTATCTTGCCTTTTGTTTTTTGGGCTAATAAATAAGTGCTATTGCTATTTTCAGAAATCTGTGTTTTATCAGTTTAATCTGTAAAATCTGTGTTCCATTGCATTTTTAGTATTAAAATTCTATTTTTTCTTCAATCTGATTCATAAATTCTATTTTTTCATCGACATGAAAAGCCAAAACTTCAAATTCAATGTTGTTTTGGGTGTTTTACCGAAGCGACACCAACAACCAAATAACTTATCATACTTTTTAAATTCAATTATAAAAATAATCTCCAACAAATCACTAAATTAGTAGCACTTTCAAAAAAACAACATCAAGTATATGAGCAACCTAGAATACCTAAAACAAAATCCCTACTTTCAAGAAGTTCCAGAAAATCAATTAGAATGGCTTTTAGAGGAATCAGTATGTCAAGATTTGGAAGAAGGAGAATTTTTGTTTCAACCAAATCAAGAAATAACTTGCATGCATATCGTTTTGTGTGGCAGAATTCGTCTTTATATTGCTCAAAATGGACAAATGCGACAACTTGCTATTTATGAACCTCACGAAATTACAGGACAGCTTCCGTATTCTCGCATGACAAAATCGACAGGTTATGGAATTGCTTTAGAACCCACAAAGTTATTATGTTTTGAGAAGACAAAATTTCAAGAGCTTATCCAAAATAATTATGAACTTACAGAAGCACTTGTAAGAAGAATGACAACCCGAGTGAGAGAGTTTACCAAAAATCAGCAAATGACCGAAAAAATGGTTTCGCTTGGAAAGCTTTCAGCAGGATTAGCACACGAACTCAATAACCCAGCTTCAGCAGTTGTACGAAGTGCCGAGTCTTTACAAAAACATCTTCAAAACACACCAGAGCAGTTTAAAGATGTAATTTCCATAAAAGTAAATCCTGAGCAAGTTGATCAAATCAATGATTTTTTATTTGAAAAAATAAATAATTTAAAAAACAGAGATAAGAATACTTCTCAAAAAACTAAAAAATCTATCCTCCAAAAAAGTAATTTAGAAGATGAATTGTTAGATTACATGGAAGATAGAGATGTCAAAGATGCCTTCGATATTGCTCCAACTTTTGTAGAGTATGATTTTGAAATAAATGATTTGGAAAGAGTAGAGGAAATTGTTTCAGAAGCACATTTGAGTCCTATTTTGAATTGGATTTGTAATAATTTAATTACTGAAAAAACGATTCAAGAAATAAAAGATGCCTCGGAAAGAATCGGTCATTTGGTGCAATCTATCAAATCGTATACTCACATGGACAAAGGTTCGGATGCTACACAAGTTTCGATTGTGGAAGGAATAGAAAATACTTTGACTTTGCTCAATCATAAAATTAAAGTCAAAAATATAAATGTAGAATTAAATTTTGAAGATAATTTACCAAAAATAGAAGCACAAGCAGGTGAAATTAATCAAGTTTGGACAAATATTATAGATAATGCCCTTGATGTATTGCCTGAAAATGGAGAAGGGAAACTAAAAATAGAAAGTAAAAATGACCATGATTTTGTTTTAACAAAAATTACAGACAATGGTGGAGGAATTCCAAAAGATATAATTAATCAAATATTTGACCCATTTTTCACGACAAAAGAAATTGGAAAAGGAACAGGTCTAGGATTAGATATTACCCACCGAATTATCCAACAACACAAAGGAAGCATAAAAGTAAATTCTGAAAACGGACAAACTACTTTTGAGATTTGTATTCCGATAAAAGGACAATCTTAATATTTTTAGTTGTGAAAATTATCTTCTCTACAATCAGTTTGTAAAGTCGTTTTCATAGAAATTTTATTTTGTTCTTTTACTAACAATAGTTTACCTTTGATAGACAGATTGGATATAAATTTCTTCATTTTGTTTAGTTTACTACTACAAAAGGAATTTTTTTAATTTTCAATATCCTGCTTTCTTTGCATTAACTATAAAACATAATGAATAAGATAAAAATAATTATAGAAAGAGAATATTTGACTAGAGTGCGCAAAAAGTCATTTATTGTTATGTCACTTTTAGCTCCTTTTTTGGTGGTTGCTTTGATGGTTATTCCTGCTTGGCTAACATCTTTAGACACAGGACAAACTATAGTTCAGGTAGTTGACGAAGGAAATTTATTAGATGGTCTTTCAGATATAGAGAATGTCAAGTTAATTTATCCTATTCAAAATAATCTTCAAGAAGCAAAAGAAAATTTAAAAGAAAAATCTAAAGACTTTGATGCTTTACTACTGATTCCAAAAGGAATAACGGCTGATAATACAGATGGTGTTTTGCTTTTGGCTGATAAAAACATTCCTATTCAATTAGAAAAAAAGATTGAAAGAGAAATTGCTAAAAAACTAGAGGAAAAAAAATTGGTTCAATTAGGACTTAATCCTGTTTTGATAAAAGAAGCTAAAACGAAAGTACAACTAAAAGTTACTCCTCTCTACTCAACAGAAACTCGTACCGATTCGACAGTTGCTAGTATTGTTGCTTATTTGAGTGCTGTTATGATTTATTTTTTCATTTTCTTGTACGGAGCGCAAGTGATGCGTGGTGTAATGGAGGAAAAAACAAACCGAATTGTAGAAGTAATTATTTCTTCTGTAAAGCCTTTTCAACTTATGTTAGGCAAAATAATTGGTGTGGCTTGTGTAGCTTTTACACAATTTTTAATTTGGATTGTGCTCGGTTTAGTTTTGTTTTTTGTAGTTTCTTCCGTTTTTTCCTTAGAGAATAATATGACTCAAGAAGAAGCACAAGCTATTATTGCACAATCTGGAGGAATGGCAGGACAATTAGAAACTGATTTGGCTGTCCAAAATATTTTAGAAACTGTACAAACACTTAATTTTCCTCTTATCATTGGAGCTTTTGGTTTTTATTTCATAATGGGTTATTTGGTATATGGTGCGCTTTATGGTGCTGTTGGTTCAATTGTAGACAATCAAACAGACACACAGCAATTTATGCTTCCTCTTACTATTCCATTAATTACAGCTATCGGAATTATAGGTTTGGTTGTAAATGATCCAGACGGAACAGTTGCTTTTTGGGCTTCCATGTTTCCTCTTACTTCGCCTATTATTATGATGGTCAGGATTCCATTTGAGCCACCTCTTTGGGAAGTATTTTTATCAATGATTATTTTATTCTTGACTTTCTTAGGAACAACTTGGCTTGTAGGAAGAATTTATAGAATAGGAATTTTGATGTACGGAAAAAAACCAACATACAGAGAAGTTTCTAAATGGCTTTTTTATAAGGCGTAGAAATAAAATTAGAAGTTAGATGTATGAAGTCAGAAGTAATGAAATACATATTTTTTACTCTTTGACTTCATATTTTAATAGAATAAAATCAATTACTTTTATCATCGTTTCAAAAAAGTATTGAGAGGGAATTCTGTTATTTTCCTCTTCGTTTTCTAGTACATCTCTGTCTAAACCTCGTTTTTGATGAGCAATTTGTAGCATGCACAAATCTTTACAAACAACTTTATTAGTCTGCTTTATATATACATTAGCCAAACTATTAAATCTCTTTAACTCATCATACATAAAATCATAATTACTTTCTGTAAAAATCTGATTCTCAAATTTAGAGGCAATTTCCTTGAGAACTTCTAATTTTTCTCGTTCTATTTTAGGTCTTGTGAAGATTTTTTTAAAGAACATAATCTATAAATTTGTTTAAGAATAAGGATAATAGGTTTATTCTTGTCGTTAAGTTAAAATATTACAAAGGCAGTGTTAGCTCAAACACTTTTTACCCCAAAATTCGTACAGCTAATTCTCTCAAAATTTCTTCATCTTTTGCACTACTATTTATTCCTTTTGATTGTGCATCAGCAATACGGAGAGCGTGTAAGACAAATAAAATTTTTGGAATATTATAATTACGAGCTGCAGCCGAATAATCTTTGACAAAAAACGGACTTACTTTCAAAATACCTGCTAATTCATTATTACTCTTTCCTTGATTTTTGTGTATCAAAATCAGTTTACAAAAATATCCAAAAAGAGAAGAAACAATCGGAATAACTGGGTTATCTTTTGGATTGGCTGCAAATGTATTTATTATTTTATGTGTTTTCAAACTGTTTCTCTGGGCAATTGCTCGTTGCAAATCAAAGACATTATATTCTTTTGTTGTTCCAATATATTTTTTGACTAGCTCAGTGGTGATTTGTGAAGGCTGCGAACCCACTTCTGCCTTACCAAAATTGAGCAATAATTTATCTATTTCATTGGCTAATCTTGAGAGTTCTATACCCACATTTTCAATGAGCCAAGCTGTTGCATCAGGTGTAATTCTATATTTTTTTTGTTGCAAGTAATTGCCAATCCAAGCAGGAACTTGGTTTTCATAAAGTGGTTTGGATTCTACCAAAATAGCATGTTTGTCTATCGCCTTAGCAAGTTTTGTATTGAGAGCTAACTTTTTATGTTTGTACAAAAATACCAAAACTGTAGTAGGAACTGCTTTTTCTGCATAATTTTGAAGTTGAGTTTTGGCAGTTTCTCTTCCAAAATCACTAATTTCCTGTGCCTCTTTCACAATTACTACTTGGCGCATTGCCATAACAGGAAACTGTTTGGCTTGCGAAATAATATCCTTCATCTGAATATCTTTTCCATACAAAACTGTTTGATTAAAACTTCTTTCTGACTTTTCTAAAGCATTTTCCTCAATATAATCTGAAATTTTGTCTATATAAAAAGACTCTTCTCCCATCAAAAAATAAAAAGGAGAAAATTTTCCTGCACTTAAATCTTTTAAAATTTCTTCTGGCTTTTTTGGCATAAATAGTTTTTTTTGTCGTCGCTAAAAGTGATTTTATTCTATTTTTCTACAAATATAATCTAAATTTGAGTGTATGTGTTGAATTGATTTTACAAAAATGTGTTTTTAAACTGATTTTACAAATGGCATATACATTGTAAACCATAAAGTATATTTGTTCGTTAAAACCACTTTTAGGTTTTACTACTTTTAATTTACTTATCTAATTTTAGTTATTTTATGAAAAATATTTTCAGACGATTTTACAGTTTAGCCATCGTAGCCATTTTAGCTATTTCACTTACTAGTTGTTTTGACTTGAAAGAAGAAGTTACCATCAATAAAGACGGTTCGGGTTCTTTTATTCAGACAATTGATTTGGGAAATAATCCAATGATACAAATGGCACTCAATATGCAAAGTGATTCGGCAAAGAGTGCAAATAAAGAAATGAATAAAATGGACTCTACTTTAGAAGAAACAAAAGCAAAATTATCTAAAGTAAAAGGAATTTCAAATATCAAAACAGCAGCTTCAACAGAAGGAATGAAGTTTACAGTAATGTATGATTTTGAAGATGTAGATGCACTCAATAGAGCCATAAATGCTTCTAAAGAGGAAAAAGAAGGCGAAGTAAAGATAATGCAGAAACAATACTCTTTCAAAAAGGGAGAGTTTACTAGAGCAAATTCTTTTTCAATGGGAGACAATGGAATGGATATGTCAGAAATTATGGGAGGAAAAAAAGATGACGATAAAGAACAAACCGAAGAAGAAAAAGCACAGATGAAACAGATGATGCAAATGTTTTTTGGAGGAGCAAATTATACTTATATTGTTCATGTTCCTAATCAAGTAAAATCATATTCTAATAAATCAAACACGACAGTTTCAGAAGATAAAAAAACATTAACTATGACAATTCCTTTTTTGGATTTGATGCAAGAAGATAAAAAAGTAGATATTGGGAATTCTGTAAAATTCAAATAATCTGCTCTTATGAATTATTTTCCTATCTCATCGATGATAGATAGATACACCAAAAATGGCAAAGAAAATACTGAACAAGAAATTTTGATTTATTCTTTTATAAAAAAACGGATTCAAGCTATTTTGAATCCGTTTTTTATTGATTTTTTTCTCGTTTTGTCTTCTTGTGATTATCTACCTTGCACGTCTAATACTTTCGTAAATTTCTTTAGTATTTTAAGTGTTGCAAAGATTAATAAACTTACTCCAAAAATAATATACCATTCGTTAGGAAGTCCGTACATAAATGTTTTGAAATAAAAACGAATACCAATAAAAACAGTAAAAATAAGCATCAAAGCAAAGAATCCGTTATACTCACGTTTCAAAACATTTTTGGCAGAAAACTCTAAGTTTGCACCATTGAAATTAGAAAAACGAGGAATAAAAGGAGGAACAGTTGAAGCCCAATCTAAATACTGTTGACCAAATTTGTTGCGCAAAAAATATTCTTCTGCATACATAATTCGCTCATAATATAACCAATATGCCAAAACAAAACACGTAATAAACCAAAAATTAGCTGTTAGCAGAGCTACACCCAGCCACATCAAGAAATTCCCTACATAAAGTGGATGTCTCACAATCGAATAAATTCCACTTGTATTAAGCGTTTCGGCTACTTGCTCTTTTGTATTTCTGCCAGAAGTTCCTTTTGGCGTGTGTCCAACAGTATAAGCTCGTACAAACTGCCCCAACAGCCCGACAGCCAAACAAACATATTCGTAATAGGAAAACCATTCTGGAAAGCCTTGACTCTGAGCTTGCCATGCATAAAGTCCTAACGCTACAAAAACAAAAGGGATTGGAAGAGTTCCTCTATGTTTGAATAAAAAATTACCTTCTTTGTCTAGTTCTTCAATTAATGCCATTTAGTAAGTTGGATTATGAGTTAATAGTTCTGTAAAAATGTTCTTATTTTTTTAGTGTTGCAAAGGTAAGGTATTTTATTTAGCTCTTAAAGTATGTGAAAACTTTATTATAACTTTAAATTATTATTTTTCAAAAACTCAATTTCTTCTTTTAGCTCAATTTTAAATTCTTTCTCTACTTTTTCTATATCAGAAATCAATTTTTGAATAAAATCTTGATGGCTTTTTCGGTTAGGAAAAAAAGGTCTATGAGCTAACGAAGAAGCTATTTTTTGCCATTTTTTTAAGAATAACTGAGTTTTATCATCAAAGTAATTTTCAGAAAACTTTCTCCAAATGTATTCTATTGCTTGAGCGTTTGGGTGCAGTAAATCAGATTCATAAAAACGATAATCACGCAAATCATCCAAAACGAGTTCATAAGAAGGAAAATAATTTACGTTTTCAAACTTTTCTGTAAGAAAATGCGCCAAAACTCTCAAGATAGATTTACTGACACTATTCTCCACCAAACCTTCCTTCAAATGACGAACAGGACTGACTGTAATTATAATTTGTTTTTCTTTCTCTCCAAATAAATTTATTTTCTTGATAAAATGCTCAAATTTCACTTTTGCAATTTCTAAGTCAATTAACTTTTTATTGAATAGATTTTTTGGTTGTTTGTGGCAATTTGAAATGGGTATTTTATTATTTCCATTTTCTCCCAATAATTCATACATAAAAGCCGTTCCGAAAGTCAGAATAATTGTATCTGCTTTTTCTAAAAATTCAAAAGTTTGTTTTGCTTTTAGTTTTACAATTGGTTTTAGTTCTTCTTTATCCTGACTAGCAATTTTGGAATGCAAATGATAATTATACCAAACTTCATCGTGCTGAATATAAAAATTTTCTAAATTATCCATCAAAACATCTCCATTTTTTTCCTCTATAATCCATTCTAAAAGCTGAATAACTGAAAGAGGATTAAAGATAACACCAAAAGGATTAATTAGTGTTTCGAATTTATTTTGAAGGAGTTTTTGTCCAATATTTTCTGAAAAACAAGAACCCATCGTAACTATTTTATTCGATAAATTTATTTTTTTTTGTAATGAAATAGGATGTAGTTCGGTTCTGAATTTCACGTTATTGAATTTATGAGTTGATTTTAGAATTTAGTTTGCCTTATTTTGTAAAAAAATACACGCAGACTAAAGCCCAATACTATTAAGCTAAGAAGTTCTGTTCCATAGGAACTTCATATTGGTAAAAAACGAAGAGAAAATCCTTCTTTTGTTCCGTTAGGAACTGCATATTGGTAGCATTTTGTTTGCAAATCGCACAAAACCTACCAATATATAACTCCTACGGAGTAAATGAAAACTAAATTCATATCTTTTCTGCCAATATGAAACTCTTACAGAGTAAATAAAAATTACTAATCCTTAGCTTAATAGCATTAAACTAAAGTCGGCGATACAGATAATTACAAAACTATGAAATATTTAATTGTTGGACTTGGAAATATTGGTTCAGAATACAAAAATACACGCCATAATGTAGGTTTTATGGCTGTCGATAAAATGGCAGAGTCAAAAGGAGTAACTTTTGAAACCAAACGCTATGCTGATGTAGCATCTTTCAAGCATAAAGGTAGAGCAATTTATATGATAAAACCTTCTACCTATATGAATTTGAGTGGAAAAGCTGTTCGTCATTGGCTGACCGAACTCAAAATAGAAATTGAAAACTGTTTGGTAATTGTTGATGATTTGGCGTTGCCTTTAGAAACCCTCAGAATGCGTAAAAAAGGTTCTGATGCAGGACATAACGGACTAAAAAATATTCAAGATTTGTTACAAACTCAAAATTATCCTCGTTTGCGTGTCGGAATTGGAGATAATTTTTCGAAAGGAAAACAAATTGATTTTGTTTTGGGCGAATTTGATAAAAATGAATCGGCTGCACTTCCTTTAATTTTGGATAAAATAGAAGAAATGACACTTTCTTTTTGTAGTATTGGAATTGATAGAACGATGAGTCAGTATAATTCATAATAGAATGGAGCTAGAAATAAAAAACTGCTTCAAGCGTAGCTATTTGAAGCAGTTTTTTTTAAATAAAGAATGAGAAACTAAACAAGCTCAACAGATTTATCAGCTAAAGTATTTTCATTCATTCATAATTTACCATTCATAATTTACCATCCATAATTCACAATTCTGCTTAGGCAACTTTCAAGCTACGCATCATTTCAGACTTTGTAAATTGGTCTTTCGCATATTCTTGTGTTATAACCAATTCTGTTTGATTCGGATTTGAAGGAACTTCATACATAGCTTCCAAAACAATCGTCTCACAAATAGAACGTAGCCCTCTTGCTCCCAAACCAGATTCCATAGCTTGTTCGACAATATAGTCTAATGCTTCTTCTTCAAATGTCAAATCTACATTTTCCATCTTGAAGAGTTTTTGATACTGTTTGGTAATTGCATTTCTTGGTTCTGTCAAAATATTTCTCAATGCTTCTTTATCTAATGGGTTGAGATGTGTAACGACAGGCATACGACCAATAAGTTCTGGTATAAGTCCGAAAGAACGCAAATCTTGAGCATTTACATATTGTAATATATTTCTCTCATCAATATTTCGGTTGCGTTCAGAATTACTTTCAAAACCTAACGATTTAGTATTCAATCTTTTAGCAATTTTTTTATCGATGCCATCAAATGCACCTCCACAAATAAATAAAATATTTTCTGTATTGACAGCAATCATCTTTTGGTCTGGGTGCTTGCGTCCTCCTTGTGGTGGAACATTTACAATACTTCCTTCCAAAAGTTTTAAAAGTGCTTGCTGAACACCTTCACCACTTACATCACGAGTAATAGACGGATTATCCGACTTACGAGCAATTTTATCAATCTCGTCAATAAAAACGATTCCACGTTCGGCAGCATAGACATCATAATCAGCAGCTTGCAGAAGACGAGTAAGAATGGTTTCTACATCTTCACCTACATAACCTGCTTCTGTAATAACAGTGGCATCAGCAATACAAAACGGAACTTGTAAAGCTCTAGCTAATGTTTTGGCAAGCAATGTTTTTCCTGTTCCTGTTTTACCAACCATCAAGATATTTGATTTTTCGATAACAATTCCGTCATCTATATCTGAATGAACTCCCATTGCCTGACCAGAACGCATCAATCTTTTATAATGATTATAGACAGCAACTGAAAGAATTTTCTTTGCTTTTTCTTGTCCAATAACATATTCATCTAAAAGTTTTCGCATTTCCATTGGTTTAATCAAATTCAATTTGACTTTACCTTTTTTGCGTGATAACTCTTCTTGTTGCCAAATTTGATGCGCTTGTTCGATACATTGATTACAAATTGTTACACCACCAGGTCCATCAACCATAAGCTGACGAGAACGAGCCGACGAGCCACAAAAATTACATGATTTTTCTTTAGCCATATTTTTAAAGACAATTACGAATTACGAATTAAAAATTACGAATTAGTAATTTATTAACTGTTATTCCAATGCATAATGAGCTAATATAAAATAGTTAAATTTCAATTAGCTTATTTGGTTTAGATTTTAAGATTACACAAATATCGTATTTTTTTTTCACTTATTTCCGAAGTGATTTAATATGTGTAATGACAGCATCAATTTGTTTGTCATTCAATATTCCATCATAAGCAGGCATATTTCCTTTTCCATTTTTGATTTGCATTTTAGAATCTGCATCAGAAATATTGCTTGTTTGAAGATTTTTTGCACCTGAAAGTCCTGCTGCACCATCTGCCCCATGACAATTTTCACAATATTGAGTATATAATTGTTTGCCATAAACGCTTGTTTCGGCTTCATTATAAACCATATCTTGTTTTTCTGGCTTCAAATAACTTTTCTTTTTTACTTCTGCAATTCCATACGCTGCAAAAAGCAAAACTACCGAAAGCACTGCTAATGCCTTATTTTTCTTTTTAAAACCAATAACAGCCAAAGGAATAGATGCAAAAACGGCTACAATTTTTATTAAAAAAAGTGTTTGAAATGGCTCTGCAACATTTGTCCACATTGCAATTCCTGTAACTAAAAAAAGAACACTCAAAATCACTTCGAAAATACGTGCAGGTTTGCTGGCTCTCATTTTATCCAAATTAGCTTCACTAAAAAGCAATAGAGCTAATTTAATAACATAAATAACTAGAAAAAGAAGGACGACTAATTTGTGTGTGTGCAAAAGTCCTGTATAAGCACCTGTTGGGATAGCGTTTAGCATTTGATTTTTTTTATAAAAACAGGGTTAAAACCCTGTTCAATTTATTTAATAGATATAAAATAAAAAAGGCGAATTTTCATTTGTAAAAAAACTTGCCGTTGTCGGTGTCTCACCGACGGCTTCACTAAACAGCTACATCATTCTGACGTAAAGCCTCATTCAAAGAAGTTTTTAAGTCTGTACTTTCGCTGCGTTGTCCGATAATCAAAGCACAAGGAACATTATATTTTCCAGCAGGGAATTTTTTGAGATAACTTCCAGGAATTACTACCGAACGAGGAGGAACATATCCACGATAAGTAACAGCTTCTTGTTTGGTTACATCAATAATTTTTGAGCTTCCTGTAATGGTTACATTTGCACCCAAAACAGCTTCTTTTCCAACTCTGACACCTTCTACCAAAATACAACGAGAACCGATAAAAGCACCATCTTCAATAATTACTGGAGCAGCCTGTACAGGTTCTAAAACGCCTCCAATTCCGACCCCACCACTCAAATGTACGTGTTTTCCTATTTGAGCACAGCTTCCGACGGTTGCCCAAGTATCCACCATTGTACCACTATCAACATACGCACCGATATTGACATAAGAAGGCATCATGACAACATCTCTATTGATAAAAGCTCCGTGTCTTGCAATCGCATGAGGAACGACACGAACGCCAAGGTCTGCATAATTTTTTTTCAATGGAATTTTGTCGTGAAATTCAAAAGGAGGACATTCGATAGTTTCCATTTTACGAAGAGGAAAATAAAGAATAACAGCTTTTTTTATCCATTCATGAACAGTCCATTCAGAAGCTATTTGTTGGTCAGCAAATTCAGTTGGTTCAATAGTGAGATTCAAATTTGGTTCTGCAACTCTTAAAACTCCTTTATCTAAATCTTCAATTGTTTGAAAAACAGCTTCTTGTACGACTGTATTTTTTAACAAAGTACGATCTAACCAAGCTGCTTCTATTAATTTTATACGTTCGTTCATGACTTTTATGGGAAATGTTGTATTTTTAGTGATTTATTTTGATTCAATTTCTACCTAACACATAGTTGTAGCATTTGTTTTTGATGCTATTTTTTGATTCTGCTAATTTACAAATGTACGAAGCAATAAAAAAACAGACAATTTTTTGAAGTGTCTGTTTTGGTTTTTTATGAAGTTGAGGTTTATCTTTCCAATTTATCAAAAGTCTTATTTTTCTTTGCAAAATACTGCCAAACAATACTTTTCGGATAGACAATAGAAGGGAGTTTTAATGTACCAAATTTATTTTGATTGTCTTTTCTTTTATTCAAAATAGAAGAAAGATTTGCATACATATAAAAATGAGCTTTTAAGATAGCTAGTGTAAACTTTGGTTTTCCCTCCAAAAGAAATTTAATTCCTGCTATTCCATCCAAAATCATTCTAAAATAGATTTTAAAAAATAGATTTTTTGAAGGTAAATTTTTGAGTAAAAGTGTCAATCCATTTCTAAAATTAAGATAGGTTTTTCTTTCACTCATTGGGTTCAACGTTCCTCCTCCCAAATGAAAAACGGTACTTTCATGGCAATAAACAATCTTTTTTCCTGTATGATGAATTCGCCAACACAAATCTATTTCTTCCATGTGAGCAAAGAAATCTTTATCTAGTCCTCCTAACTCGTGATACACTTCTGCACGAATTGCCATTGCTGCACCTGTCGCCCAAAAAATAGGAATTTGATTATTATATTGACCTTTATCTTCTTCTAAAGTATCAAAAATTCGTCCTCTACAAAAGGGATAACCCAAATAATCAATCATCCCACCTGCTGCTCCTGCGTGTTCGAAAAGGTGTTTGTGCGCATGCATTCTGATTTTTGGCTGAATAGCTGAAATATTCTTTTCTGTGTCTTTTTCAAAAATTTCTAAGATAGGATTAAGCCAATTTTGTGTAACTTCTACATCAGAATTAAGTAAAATATAATAATCAAATTGTTTTTCTGATTTCAGAATAGCTAATGCTTGATTATATCCTTCTGCAAAACCATAATTTTGAGTGAGTTCTATTCTTCTAATCTGTGGATAATTTTCTTTCAAATACTCAATAGAATTATCAGTAGAGGCATTATCGGCAATGATGATTTCTGTAAAATTATTCGTGCTATGCTCAATTACAGAAGGCAAAAAGACAGGAAAAAGTTTTTCTCCATTATAATTTAGGATAACAACAGCTATTTTTGAGTTCAATTTTTTATAGTTAAATATATCGTTAGTGAGGACACCAACAATGGCGATAATTAAATAAAATTACTTTTTGTTTTCTTTATAAGAATACACAAAATTAGACGTTTTTAGTGGAATAATTCCTTCTTGGTAATTTTTATGTGTATCTAAATAATCAAGAATTTGATTTTCTTCACTCAAAACAGAATTATCTGCTACTTCTTTACGAAATGAAAATGCCATAAATGCACCTACAATTCCACCAATAAGATGCGATTCCCAAGAAATATGTTCTAAAGCTGTTTTTTCTGATGGAAAAATAGTTTCTAACATTCCTGCATAAACAAACATAATTGTAAAACTAATTAGAAGTGAACGCCTATCTCTCCGAAAAACACCACTAAAAAACAGAAAACTAGCCAACGAATAAATCCAACCACTTGCACCAATATGATAAGCAGGACGAGCAAAAAGCCAAACTCCAATACCAGTTAGAAACAAATTTATCCACAAAACTTTTTCAGATAACGCAGGATAAAGCACAAAAAGTCCACTTCCAAGCATTATAAATGCAACTGTATTCGAACCCAAATGAATCCAGTCACCATGTAACCATGCACTCAAAAAAATACCGATAATTCCCTCTTTACTTCTAGGATAACCGACCCAGTGTGACCAGTTTTGTTCCCACATCCATTCAGTCAGATAAACTACCCAAAAAACAGAGGCTATAAGTAAAATATAGCGAATAGATTGCGAGATGGTTTGTGATTCTTTCATTTTTATTTCTTTAAAACCCTAAGAGCCTTAAAGACCCTTAGGGTTTGTTTGTTATACAGAAACAGTTTCTGCACTTCTTTCAATTTTCTTTACAAGTCCTTGCAATACTTTTCCTGCTCCACATTCTATAAATTTAGTAACTCCATCATTGTGCATATTTTGGATAGTTTGTGTCCAACGCACAGGTGCAGTCAGTTGAGCAATCAAATTTTCTTTGATTTTTGCAGGTTCTGTATAAGGCTTTGCATCTACGTTTTGATAAATTGGACAAGAAGGCGATTCAATATTTACCTCATTGATAGCAGCAGCCAGTTCTTCTCTAGCCGATTCCATCAAAGGCGAATGAAAAGCACCACCTACATTGAGCATCAAGGCACGTTTTGCGCCTGCTTGTTTCATTGCCTCACAAGCTAGTTCTACGCCTTTTATCGAACCTGAAATTACAAGTTGCCCAGGGCAGTTGTAGTTTGCAGGAACTACAATTTCCTCTATTCCTTCACATACTTTCTCAGCCGTTTCATCGTCTAAAGCCAAAATAGCAGCCATAGTAGAAGGTTCTTTTTCACAGGCTTTCTGCATTGCTTCTGCACGAACTTTTACAAGTCTTAGTCCATCTTCGAAAGAGAGCGCACCAGCAGCCACAAGTGCCGAAAATTCTCCCAAAGAATGTCCTGCAACAGCATCAGGTTTGAAATTTTCAGTTACTTTTGCCAAAATGACAGAGTGAAGAAAAATAGCAGGTTGAGTAACATTGGTTTGTTTGAGGTCTTCTTCTGTTCCTTCAAACATCAAATCTGTAATTCTGAAACCTAAAATTTCGTTTCCTTTTTCGAAAAGCTCTTTGGCTGTTTCGTTAGTTTCATATAATTCTTTGCCCATTCCGACAAATTGTGAGCCTTGTCCAGGAAAAATGTATGCGTTCATGTATTTTGTTGTGTTTTATGATTTTTGTAAATTAAGATTTGTAAATTGATTCAAAATTAATAAAATTATAGAACTCAATAGCTTTTTGGATTATCAGAATACAGAAGAAAGGCAAAAAATAGTCAGACATGGAAGCTACAATACAAAACAAAGTAGAGAAAGAGCAAAACAAAAACCCTAAAGAGAAGAAAAACTTATCCAAAACAAATAAGCATTTTTCTATAAACTGGATAGTAAGTCCTCGTTATGATGGTTTCTTTTTTATAGGAAGTTGTGTCTTTACGCTTCTATTTTTGGGTATTTTTATGTATGCAGAAACATTAGATTTAGCTCCTCAAGGTGATTCTATTATTCTGACTTACTTTGTCTTTACTGCTATTTTTGATCACCCTCATATCTTTCAAACCTTCTCAAGAACACACGCTGACAAAGAAGAATTTGAAGAACGAAAACACATGCACACGTGGGGATTAGCTGCTTTTATTGTAGCAGGGTTAGTTGTAACAGGAATGGGATTTGAAAAAAAACTGATTGTCTTTGCTGCCTTTTTTGGGAGTTGGCACATTATCCGTCAGCATTCTGGTTTTTTGAAAGCCTATAAAGGAATTAATCAAGATTTTGATAAAATTGATGATTATTTGGATACAGGTCTTTTTTATTCGGGTATGTTTGCTTGTTTTTTTAGAGATTATTCGGATATAAAAAGTCCTGTCGTGATTTACAAAGAGCTAACAGCCGATTTTCCTTACCTTCCTCCACAGATTACAGAAATCGTTTGGAGTATTTTTATTTTCTTTTTGGTTGCTTTTTCTTTTCGCCAAGTGTGGCGTTTTTATAAACACAAACCAATTAATATTCCTAAAATACTATTTTTAGTAGCTGCACTTTCTACGCATTATTTTGTATTTTTTCTTACTGCTTTACCCTTTTTAGTAGCTGAATCACTAGAAACTGTCTATCATAATATTCAGTATCAAGGCTTTGTGATGCACTACCAAAGAAAACGTTTTTCGCATATCAAAAATGTAGTTTTGAAATGGTTTGGGGTGGCTATGATTTATGGTTTTGTAGTCGGAACAATAGAAATTATAGGCTTAATGACCAATGGATGGGCTAAATGGCTTTTTGTTCCCTTTACAATGGTCGTAATTTATCACTATTACATCGACGGACTAATATGGAAATTTGGAAAAAATCCCGAACTCCGAAAGCTACTTTTTGATAAAACGGCTGTTGTTTCTTCTGACTCTGTATTATCTGATAAAGAAAATATGGATTAATATATTAAAAGTAATTTTTATCAAAAAAAACAAAAATTTATTTTTTATTTCAAATAAAGACGTATATTTGCCCTCATACTACTGAGAAAATTTGATACTATTCAATGTTATCTAGCTGCTATTTTTATCATTCTTAACTTTCTCAACCTGTATAATAATCTCACTAACTAAATTAATTATCATACACTATCACTTTAAAAAAGTGTAACTATTTTCTTCTCTTTCTCTATTTGGATAGGTATTTACAAATACTGTCAAACAGAAATTGAAAAACTTTAGATTACAGTTTTAATGAGATAGATTCTACTGTTTATTTTTTTAAATTAATTTATTCTTAGATGAGAAATCTTCATTGCTCTTTACACAGCCTATTTCTATGTGCTGTTTTCTTTACTCTATACTTGTTTTCTGTAGATACGGCAGAAGCACAAGCTTTTCGTACCACTTGGGTAACCGATGATGGGACAATTACTATTCTTACAAATTCAAATAGTGGAGCATATAATTATGATATTACTTGGACAAACCTTACCAATACAGGCGTAGGTAACGGTTCTTCTACAGGACAAACAAGAAACTATACCATTTCAGGGCTTACAAATGGAGATACTTATGAGATAGCTATTACAGGCGTTTTTCCTCATTTTTATATGTATAATGATACTACTCATAGGGCAAAATTACGCACTATAGAAGAGTGGGGAAACATAGAATGGAAAAGTCTGAATAGTGCTTTTTATGGCTGCTCTAACCTTACTTATAATGCTATTGATAATCCAAATCTTATAGGAGTGAGTAGTATGAGTAGTATGTTTACAAGTTGTACTATTTTTAATGGAAATATTGGAAGTTGGAATACAGAAACTGTAACCGATATGCATTGGATGTTTGTTGATGCCACTTCTTTCAATCAAGATATTGGAAACTGGAACACGGAAAATGTAACAAATATGAATCGCATGTTTTACAATTGTACTAACTTCAATGGAAACATTGGAAACTGGAACACGGAAAATGTAGAATCTATGTTTGAGATGTTTGGAAAAGCTACTTCTTTCAATCAAGATATTGGAAATTGGAACACGGAAAATGTAATAAATATGAGTGCCATGTTTAAAGGAGCAACATCTTTCAATCAAAATATTGGAAACTGGAATACAAGTAATGTTATTAGTGTGAATTCGATGTTTGAAGGAGCAACATCTTTCAATCAAAATATTAGAAACTGGAATACAAGTAATGTTGCTGGTATGTATTGGACATTTAGAGGAGCAACATCTTTCAATCAAGATATCAGCAACTGGAACACGGAAGATGTAACAACTATGACTGGGATGTTTGAAAGAGCTACTTCTTTCAATCAAGATATTGGAAACTGGAATACAAGTAATGTTACCAGTATGAGTTTTATGTTTAGAGGTGCTACTTCTTTCAATCAAAATATTGGAAACTGGAATACGGAAAATGTTACCAGTATGAGGTTTATGTTTTTAAATGCTAGTTCTTTTAATCAGAATATTGGGAGCTGGGATATCAGTAATGTTACAGATATGAAAGACATGCTTACTAGGTCAGGGTTAAACACCTCTAACTATGATGCCACACTAATAGGTTGGGTAACACAAAATGTGCAGCCAAATGTAGCTTTGGATGCTGACAATTTAACTTACTGTCGTGCTACAGTAGCACGTAGTATTCTGACCTCTACTCCTAATAATTGGGTTATTACGGGAGACACACAGAGTTTAGCAGTATCATTAAATAATATTACTTTATCACAAAATCAATATGGATTGTGTATAAATACCCAAACTACTTTAGAGACTGATGGAACAGGAACAGTTTATTGGTATGACTCTCCTACAAATAATATACCCATTCATACAGGAAGTAATTTTACTACACCAGTTTTGACAGCAGATTCTACTTACTTTTATGCTCAAGACTCTACTGTAGGTTGTGGAATTAGTGATAGATTGGAATTCTTAGTAACAACTTCCCAAAGTTTACAAGCAATGAGCAAAACTAATTATGCAGCTTATTTAGATAATACAGGAAGTGTAGAAGTAAATGCAGCTTTGTTGGATAGCATAAGTTCAGCAGCTTGTGGAGATACTATAGTTTCTTATCTTTTTGATGATACAGGACTTTCTACTCGTTCTTTTTCTTGTGCTGATACAAATGCAGTTAATGTAGTTTTGAGAGTTACAGATAACAATGGAAATACAGAAACTTCTCCTACAATTATTCATGTAAAAGATACTATTCGTCCAGTTATTTCTGTCAGAGTTCTGCCAGTATCTTTTGACGCTTCTAATCAAGCAACAATTTCAGCAAGAGATTTTATTGCTTCTTTGAGTGATAACTGTACAGATTCGGTAGATATAAATGTAGTATTTGATGATACAGGGCTTGAAACTAAGTTTTTTGATTGTGGAAATACTTCTGTAGAAAGTTTGAACTTACGCATTACAGACCGAGCAGGAAACCAAACTATTCAACCTGTTATTATAAATCCTTCTGCTACAAGCTATGACTTTAATGTAAATATTATTTCTGCGCCTTTGCGTCCTGCCATAATTTCTACAATTACAGCTCTTGTTAATAATTATTCCTGCGCTCCCAAATCTGGAGAACTAAAAGTTACTTTACCTTCAGATGTTACCTATGTTTCTTCATCTATTACTCCAAACAGAACTGTAGGAACTAATTTATTTTGGGATGTTACAGATTTGAGTTTTGATAGAAGTTTTTCAGTTAGAATACAAGTATTACCAAACGATAGCTTGAACATTGGCGATGAGGTTTGTTTTTCAGGACATGTTACACCTGAAACAAATGACCTTACTCGTTTGAATAATCTAAAACAATACTGTTTCCCAATCGTAAACTCTTACGACCCCAACGATAAACAAGTCTATCCACAAGGAATCTGTGATAATAAACTTACAAAACGTTCTGATTTACCTCTTACTTATACAATCCGTTTCCAAAATACAGGAAATGCCCCTGCTTTAAAAGTAAATATTGTAGATTCATTGAGCAATTTATTAGATAGAAGTTCATTGAAAATTGTGGAAAGTAGCCATACGATGGTTGTTGATACAGTAGCCAACAGTAATGTTATCACTTTCCGTTTTGATGACATTAACTTGCCTGATAGCACTTCTAATCTAGAAGGTAGTCAAGGTTATGTTATTTTTGAGTTGGATGAGATTGCAGCGCATTCAGATACTTCAAGAATTGAAAATAAATCCTATATTTATTTTGATACTAATGAACCAATTATTACTAATACAGTCAAAAATACGATTGTGGATGCCTTGCCAACAGTAACGATTACAATAAACCAAGAAAATTCTTTTGATAAAACAATTACCGTTTCGTCTTCTGATTCTATTGTTTCAGTAGTTTGGTTTAAAGATGGAAATGAAGTAGCTAGTTTCAATAATCAAAAAACGATTGAACCAACTGAAAGTGGAAATTACAAAGCAAAAGTAACTTATATTTCAGGCTGTGAATTTGAAACCGAAGAAAAAGCATTTACTTTCGATATAGAAACTGGAATTGAAGAAGAATCTGCTAAAATATTTACTGTCTATCCAAATCCAAATAATGGTTCGTTTAAAGTAGAATTTGCTACCACAACCAATCAAAAGACAAATCTTGTTGTAGTGGATGCACTTGGTAGAACAATTTATAGCAAAGAAATTTCTATGAATCAAAAAACTACTACTATTACACTTCCAAAAATAAGTGCAGGTGTTTATGTAGTTCAGATTGTTTCTCAAGGAAAAGTATATACAAAACAACTTGTTATTCAATAAAAAAGAGTTGTCTAATCCTGAAAAAAGAAAAATCAGGCAGTCTTATAGATTGCCTGATTTTTCTTGTTTAGAGGTTCTTAATTGAATGTTTTCTTGATAAATGAGTTGTTTTTGGTGTTTGCAAATGTAAAAAAAGAGGTATTTCTTGATTATATATAATACTTTGTTTCAACATTTTTTCATCCGTTCTAAACTGACTTTTGAACATCTTTAATACTTTCCCAAAGTAAGAAAAATGAGGAGGAAAAAGAGTTGTTTGCAATTGATTGAGACTTTTGCTGAGCATAAAAAACAACAATCTATACAAGGTTTTGACTACTTCATATAAGAAACCTTGCAATATGTGACACTAAATTTTCCCTAAAATTAGCAAAAAGCACCCATTTGTGTAACTTAAAAGGATGTTTTTTTAGCAAAATAGAATAAAGCACATAACTTTATATAATTAATCAAATTAATTATATAAAGTTATTTTTTTTATAAAAAAACAACCTAAAACTTCAACTATGTAATTCAATTTTACACCACTCAATATGTTAAAAAATAGCTTAATTATCAATAAATAAACATTATAAGCATCTAGCTAAATTTTTTAATTTCCCTTTCTTCGCAAACCTTATCAATTAAGTTAATTAATTATGAACATTAATCTTTTTTTTATTTATAACTATTTGATAATCAATAATTTACAATACAAATATCTTTTTTATTTAAAAAATCATTGATTATTATTTGTGTATTATGAATAAAAATTGTTACATTTGGGAGTAGATATTTTAACTAAAATTGTACAAATCAAATTTAATTTAATACTTTTATTTCATAAATATAAGTTATAATTTCGCTTAAACACGTATTTACACTGTTATACAATTAATGTATAATTTCTAATGCTATACTAAAAAACACTACCAAGACTCATTAAATAATCCCTTAAATATTTATAAAAACTTATACTCTAACAGTAATGAAAAAAATTATCCCTTTAATAGCCTTATTTTGGTTATCAGTTATGTTTTATGCTACGGCACAGAACGATAGAATACTTCTAAAAAATGAAGGCTCTGCTCAAAAAAGTCTAAACTTTGCTCAAAAAAATAATTTGAGTTTTCAACAAAACTTAATACAACAAAAAAATGGACTTACTCTAAACAGTTTGAAACAAACAGGTAGTTTTACTACAAGAACTATTAAAATTGAACTTGAAAATCCTACTCCATTTATTTCTGCTTATACTACTTGGAAAGGCGAAAATTTACACCACGAATTTTTGACTATCGAACAAAGAACTTCAATAGATGGCAAAAATTGGAATAGTTGGGAAAAAACTGATTTTGATGGACACGTAAATGTAGAAAATCACAAGGAAGCAAAACGCCTTACTTCGGTAGCTAGTTTTTTACCAAAAGAAACTCGTTTAATACAGTATAGAATTTCTTGGAAAACAGGAAGTGAACAAGCTGCACGTATCGAAGATGTCGAAGTTTCTTTTTATAGCCCTGGAGAAACTCCTCAACAAAATATCAAAAAAGCACAAGATGATATGACAAATTACATGCAAAGTGGTAGTGGTTGTTCACAGCCTCCTGTAGTTTCTCGTGCTAGTTGGGGCGCACGTTCTTCAAAAAGCAGCTATTCTTATACAAACGTTACACATTTGGTAGTTCATCATGCCTATGGATATGATTGGAATGATGGTGCAGCAGCCGTTAGAGCTATTCAAGATTTGCATCAAAATTCAA
Source organism: Bernardetia sp. Wsw4-3y2 (assembly GCF_037126295.1). Lineage (NCBI taxonomy): Bacteria > Pseudomonadati > Bacteroidota > Cytophagia > Cytophagales > Bernardetiaceae > Bernardetia > Bernardetia sp. Wsw4-3y2. The sequence goes on from NZ_CP147017.1 coordinate 433,270, forward strand.
ATGGCTGGTCAGATATTGGATATAACTATTTGATTCATAAAAGTGGAACTATCTATCAAGGTCGTCCTGAAGATGTAATTGGAGCACATTTTTGTGGTTATAACTCAAACACCATGGGAGTTTGTATGCTTGGTACTTTTTCAAGTACTACTCCGACTACTGCAGCCATGAATAGTTTGAAATCTTTATTAGCTTGGAAAGCAAACAAAGAAGGAATTAACCCAACAGGTTCATCTTATCATTATTCTACGGGTGGAAGCGTGAAAAATATTGCTGGTCATAGAGACGGAGGAGGTTGTTCTGAGTGTCCTGGAAATTCTCTTTATGCTCTATTGCCAGGTGTAAGAACAGAGGTAAATACAATGATTCAGAATGGATGTGGAGGAGGAGGAACTCCTTCGGACACAGTAAATCCAACGACAAGCATTACAGCAACAAGTAGCACCACAAGTGATTTTTCTGCTACTTTTACTGATGCTGATAATGTTGGTGTAACAGGTCGTTTCTATCAAGTATTAGAAAACTATGCTTCTGAAACTCGTGCTAATCGTGGCAATGGTTTTTATAATGATAACTTTTCTACTGGTTCGCTTCATTCAGATTATACTGTAGGTGTTGGAACTTGGTCAGCTAACTCTTCTGGACGTTTGGTTCAATCAAATACCACAAGTACAAATACTTCTTTATCTACATTTTTATCTCAAACGAATGGACAAAGTTATTTGTATAATTTTGCTGCAAAACTCAACAGTACAACTGGAAACCGTCGTTTTGGAATTCATATTATGGCTTCTCAAACTGATTCTGAAAGAGGAAACTCTTATTTAGTTTGGTTTTCGGCAGATGGTGGAACAGTCAGTATTCTTGAAACAGTAAATAATGTCTTGAATACAAGAGCAAGTGCTTCTATTGCTGTGGGTACAAGTTGGGCAGATTACAAAGTGGCTTATTCTACCACCACAGGTAAAATTGAAGTGTTTAGAAATGATGCGTTACTTACAGAATGGACAGATTCAAGTCCTTTGACTTCTGGAAGTTATATCTCGCTTCGTACCAATCAAGCGAATGTAGAATTTGATGACTTGAAAGTGTATAAAGGAAGAAGCACAGGCGTTACAGTAACAGTTGGAAACACAAACGCCAAAGATTTGCGTACTAATCTAGCTTCAACAGGACAAGTAAAATCTATTGTAAGAGATGCAGCAGGAAACTTTTCTAGTGTTGCTAATGCAAATGTTACTATTGGAGCACCCGTTATTACAGATATTACAGGAAATTGGGCAGAAAATGAAATTCGTTATATGTTGAATAATGGATTTATGTCAGGATATAGTGATAATACTTTCCGTCCAAATAACACAACAAGTCGTGCCGAATTTGCGACAATGATAGCTGTTATTATTGACCCAAGTATTTCAAGTGACCCTACTGTGGCTAGTCGTAGTTTTACTGATATTAGTGGACATTGGGCAGAAGCAAACATTTTGAAAGCAGCTCGTGCTGGGTATTTGAGTGGTTATACGGATGGCACATTTAGACCAAATGACCCTATTACAAGAATGCAAGTAACTCTATCTATTTCAAATGGACTAGGAGTAACAGGAGGAACAAGCACCATGCTTAACTTATTTACAGATAAAAATGATGTTCCTTCGTGGGCTACTACTTCGGTTACAAATGGAATAGCAAATCGTTTTGTAGCAAATCATCCTGATAAAAATTACTACAAACCAAATGAAAACAGCACTAGAGCAAATGCTACTGTAGTGATGTATCAGGCGTTGCGTTATTTGAGTCGTGCTCCCGAATTATTCAATACCTATATTGTTGTGCCTGCAAATCCTGCTTCTAAAATTGCTGTAAAAACAGAGCAAAATACCATAGAAGGAATGATGTTGTTTCCAAATCCAATAGAAAACTCTCGCTTAAATGTAGCTTATTCTTTGAAAGAAGCGTCTGATATAAGCATTCGTTTATACAGCATTTTAGGAGAAGAAATTTCTATTTTATATCAAGGAAATAAAGAAGCAGGAACTCACAAAGAAGAGTTCGAACTTTCTACTCTTCGCTTAAAAGCAGGAACGTATATTATCAAAATTTCTTCTAAAGAAGGAACTCAAACATTGCGTTTAATTAAACTATAATTTTTTCTCTTTATCGATTTTTACAAAAGAACGTATTTTATTTTTTGCGTTCTTTTCTTTCCATCAAAAATACAATTACAATGAACCGATTAATTATATTAATGGGAATGCTGTGTGCATTTTCTTATTCATCATTTACTCAAGTATTTGCTCAAAATACGAAAAAAAATTTCGTAGAAATACGAGTAACTGACCAACAAACAGGTTTTAGCATTCCGAATGCCACAATAGAAATTTTATCTTCTTCTAAAAATTCAATTCCTTCTAATCAAAAAGGAAAAGTATTTATTCAAAAAAACACTCAAAAACAAGTAATTAGAGTTAGTGCAGAAGGATATAGTCCTATTGAGACCTATTATCAATTAGCTTCTGTAGAAGAAGGTTTGGAAATGGAAATTCAGTTAGATCCAATTTTACCTAAAACAAATTTTTCTCTCCAAAATTTAAGAAAACAAGAGAAAACTTCAGTTATTTCAGGGTTTGTAAGTGATAAAGAAACTGGTTTTCCTGTTTCAAATGTAAAAGTAACAACTTTAAATGCGACTGCTTATACAGATAAAAATGGTTTTTATGAGTTTTCTATTCCTTTTGATGTTGAGGCTATTCAAACAATAGAAGGATTATTAAATAATCATCAAAAAATTCAAATTTCTTTTTCTAAACAAGGATTTACAACTCACTTACTCAAAGATTTCAGAGTGTTGGGTGAAGATTATTTACTCAAAATTGCTATGACTGCTGCAACTTCGGAAATGAAACAAAGTAGTACAACCACAACTGAAACTGAGACATTTTCTCACGGTTTTTTCGACAAAACAAGAGAAGAAGATAACGCAAGTAACAACATTCGTCTTAACGACAACCACAATCACAAATCTAATCCTGCCACGACAGAGGAAGTTTCAAGAGTAGAAGCACTTGTAGTTCCCTCAAGTATTCGTGTAGGCTTGAATTGTTCATGTAATTCTTGTTCAAGTGTTACAGTTATGAGTTTGGAGTCGTATGTTGAGCAAGGTATTGATAATGAATGGATTCCAAGCTGGAGCGATAATTCATTACGTTCTGGAGCTGTGGCTTATCGCAGTTATGGAGCAAACCACGTTTTGAATCCAATTAGATCAAATTACGATATTAGTAGCACGACTTGTCGTCAAGTATGGGTATCAGGAACTACTACACGTTGTCGTGCAGCAGCACAATTTACAGCAGGTGAAGTGCTTGTTCGTGAGTGTGATAATACCAAAATTGCTTTTACAGAATATTCAGCAGAAAATAATAACTCTGGGTGTGGAGATGGTTTTGCAGGTACAGGAGGCACAGGTTTTAATGGTGTTTCTTGTTCAGTAAATACGTATCAAGGTTGGCCTTGTATTTCTGATGCTATTAACGCTGGTAATGCATCGTTCGGACACGGAAGAGGTCTTTCACAATGGGGTTCTCAACGCTGGGCAAGTCAGCAAAACAAAACTTATGGCTGGATTCTTGACCACTATTACAATCCTGGGGGAATCGAAAGAAGTGGTAGTAGTACACCTAGTGATACTGTAGATCCAACAACAAGTATCACAGCACCAAGTAGCACCACAAGTGATTTTTCTGCTACTTTTACAGATGCTGATAATGTGGGTGTAACAGGTCGTTTTTATCAAGTATTAGAAAACTATGCTTCTGAAACTCGTGCTAATCGTGGCAATGGTTTTTATAATGATAACTTTTCTACTGGTTCGCTTCATTCAGATTATACAGTAGGAACAGGTACTTGGGCTGCAAATTCTTCTGGACGTTTGGTTCAATCAAATACCACAAGTACAAATACTTCTTTATCTACATTTTTATCTCAAACGAATGGACAAAGTTATTTGTATAATTTTGCTGCAAAACTCAATAGTACAACTGGAAATCGTCGTTTTGGAATTCATATTATGGCTTCTCAAACTGATTCTGAAAGAGGAAACTCTTACTTAATTTGGTTTTCGGCAGATGGTGGAACAGTCAGTATTCTTGAAACAGTAAATAATGTTTTGAATACAAGAGCAAGTGCTTCTATTACTACAGGTACAAGTTGGGCAGATTACAAAGTAGCTTATTCTACCACCACAGGTAAAATTGAAGTGTTTAGAAATGATGCTTTATTGACGCAATGGACAGATTCTAGTCCACTTACTTCTGGAAGTTATATCTCGCTTCGTACCAATCAAGCCAATGTAGCATTTGATGACTTGAAAGTGTATAAAGGAAGAAGCACAGGTGTTACAGTAACTGTAGGAAATACAAATGGAAAAGATTTGCGTACTAATCTAGCTTCAACAGGACAAGTAAAATCTATTGTAAGAGATGCAGCAGGAAACTTTTCTAGCGTAGCTAATGCAAATATTACTATTGGCACACCAGCTATAACAGATATTACAGGCAACTGGGCAGAAAATGAAATTCGTTATATGTTAGATAATGGATTTATGTCAGGATATGCTGATAATACTTTCCGTCCGAATAACACAACAAGTCGTGCCGAATTTGCGACGATGATAGCTGTTATTATTGACCCAAGTATTTCAAGTGACCCTGCTGTGGCTAGTCGTAGTTTTACTGATATTAGTGGACATTGGGCAGAAGCAAATATTTTGAAAGCTGCTCGTGCTGGGTATTTGAGTGGTTATACGGATGGCACATTTAGACCAAATGACCCTATTACAAGAATGCAAGTAACTCTATCTATTTCAAATGGACTAGGAGTAACAGGAGGAACAAGCACTATGCTTAACTTATTTACAGATAAAAATGATGTTCCTTCGTGGGCTACTACTTCGGTTACAAATGGAATAGCAAATCGTTTTGTAGCAAATCATCCTGATAAAAATTACTACAAACCAAATGAAAACAGCACTAGAGCAAATGCTACTGTAGTGATGTATCAGGCGTTGCGTTACTTGAGTCGTGCGCCAGAATTATTCAATACCTATATTGTTGTGCCTGCAAATCCTGCTTCTAAAGTGGCTGCCACTACAAATGAATTAGATGAAAATATCTTAGCAGAGATGTCTTTATTTCCAAATCCAATAGAAAACTCTCGCTTAAATGTAGCTTATTCTTTGAAAGAAGCGTCTGATGTAAGCATTCGTTTATACAGCATTTTAGGAGAAGAAATTTCTATTTTATATCAAGGAAATAAAGAAGCAGGAACTCACAAAGAAGAATTCGAACTTTCTACTCTTCGCTTAAAAGCAGGAACGTATATTATCAAAATTTCTTCTAAAGAAAGAACTCAAACATTGCGTTTAGTAAAACTATAAAATGTAGTAGAATACTTTTAAGCTACCCAATTTCACAAAAATAGAAGAAGTCAATGAATCAGTTTAAAAAAGATTTAATCTGAAAAAATGATTCATTGACTTCTTTATTCCCTTTTAAATAATAAAATTAAAAAAATATGAAACTTTCAAAAATTTTTCAAAATCTTATTTTAGGTGTTGGAATAACCCTAGCAGGAAATGTTCTTGCACAAGATGCTCAAATTGCTTTCTATAATGGAAATGATTTGATGAATACAAATCTTAAAAAACATAGTACTAAAAATATAGGCAAAAATCTTAGATACGAACAAGATGATTTTGTCAAAATTGATAAAATTGCTCTTTTTCCAAAGGATATTTCGGCAGAGCTTTCTATTCCAAAAGATTGGGTGTTTTTTCAAGGACTAAAATCTCCTTATTCTAATACGTGGATTTATATGGAACGTACTCAAATAGGAACAGAATTTTCACTTTGGTTCTACGATGCAGATACTCATCAAAAAACGCTTTTGCTGAATCAAAAAACTACTCCTAAAGAAAATTATTCTTTCAAACCAATAGCTTGGAGTGCTGATAAATCTGCATTTTATTTAGAAATGCTAAAATTTGATACAGATTTTGACCATGAAGGAATTTGGAAATATGATTTAAAAACAAAGCAGATGAGTAAATTATCTATTTCGAAAGATTATTTTACTACTCCGATGCTTTCTCCTGACCGAAATTATTTTTTATATCTCAATAGTAATGAAGCCAAAAGAGATTTATTACACGGCTATGCTGATGAGATTATGGTGTATAATATTGAAGAAGCAAAAGAAAAGTCTACCTACAAAAAGGATAAAACACCTTTACAGTTAGCGGGTTGGGTTAAAGAAAAGGAAAATAATGACATAAAAGTTCATAAAATTTCCCCAAATGAAACAAAGGATGAACACCGAGTTTCTTCTACTATTGATTATTTCTTACCGTGGGATTCAGGAAGAGCTTATTATGTTTCTCGCCATGGAAGTCCTGCTCCAACAGGTTCTCACTCTCCAACAGGTTCACGAACTTCTATTTATGATGGAATTGGACAACATGGGTATGCAGCCGTTGATTTTGATACCCCTGATAATGCAGACCAAAATTTGCGTGCAGCAGCAGCAGGAACAGTAACTTCAGCAGGAGATTGTGGTTGTGGCTATGGAAATTTAGTAATTGTTCAACATTCTGACGGAACTCGTACCTATTACGCTCACATGAAACAAGTTTTAACTAGTTCAGGACAGAGTGTTAGTCAAGGAGCAGTTCTAGGAATTGAAGGAACAACAGGAACTTCTACAGGTGATCATTTACATTTTGAATGGCGTGCTGCAGGTGGAAACTCTCCCACAATAGGAACATTTTCTGATGTAGGACAACCTCGTCAAGGCTATAAATATACAGCAGGAACAGGCACACCATCAGACACAGTAGATCCAACAACAAGCATTACAGCACCGAGTAGTGCAACAAGTGATTTTTCTGCTACTTTTACAGATGCTGATAATGTAGCTGTAACAGGTCGTTTCTATCAAGTATTAGAAAATTATGCCTCTGAAACTCGTGCTAATCGTGGCAATGGTTTTTATAATGATAATTTTTCTACTGGTTCGCTTCATTCAGATTATACAGTAGGTGCAGGCACATGGACTGCAAATTCTTCTGGACGTTTGGTTCAATCAAATACCACAAGTACAAATACTTCTTTATCTACATTTTTATCTCAAACAAACGGACAAAGTTATTTATATAATTTTGCTGCAAAACTCAACAGTACAACTGGAAACCGTCGTTTTGGAATTCATATTATGGCTTCACAAACGGATTCTGAAAGAGGAAACTCTTATTTAGTTTGGTTCTCAGAAGATGGGGGTTCTGTTACTATTTATGAAACTATTAATAATACACTCAATACTCGTGCAAGTGCTTCTATTACTGTAGGTACAAGTTGGGCAGATTACAAAGTAGCTTATTCTACCACCACAGGTAAAATTGAAGTGTTTAGAAATGATGCTTTACTCACAGAATGGACAGATTCTAGTCCACTTACTTCTGGAAGTTATATTTCGCTTCGTACTAATCAAGCAAATGTAGAGTTTGATGATTTGAAAGTATATAAAGGTCGTAGCACTGGTGTTACAGTAACTGTAGGAAATACAAATGGAAAAGATTTGCGTACTAATTTAGCTGCAACTGGACAAGTAAAATCTATTGTAAGAGATGCAGCAGGTAATTTTTCTAATGTAGCCAATGCAAATATTACTATTGGCACACCAGCTATAACAGATATTACAGGTAACTGGGCAGAAAATGAAATTCGTTATATGTTGAATAATGGATTTATGTCAGGATATGCTGATAATACATTTCGTCCAAATAACACGACAAGTCGTGCCGAATTTGCGACAATGATAGCTGTTATTATTGACCCAAGTATTTCAAGTGACCCTACTGTGGCGAGTCGTAGTTTTACTGATATTAGTGGACATTGGGCAGAAGCAAACATTTTGAAAGCTGCTCGTGCAGGTTATTTGAGTGGTTATACAGATGGAACATTCAGACCAAATGACCCTATTACAAGAATGCAAGTAACACTTTCTATTTCAAATGGACTAGGAGTAACAGGAGGAACAAGTACATTATTAAATCTATTTACAGATAAAAATGATGTGCCTGCTTGGGCTACTAGTTCGGTTACAAATGGAATAGCAAATCGTTTTGTAGCAAATCATCCTGATAAAAACTATTACAAGCCAAATGATAATAGTACAAGAGCAAATGCTACTGTGGTAATGTATCAAGCGTTACGTTATCTAAATCGTGCTCCCGAATTATTCAATACCTATATTGTTGTGCCTGCAAATCCTGCTTCTAAAGTGGCTGCAAAGTCAGAAGATAAATCACTCCAAAGTCTAGTCTTATATCCAAATCCATTAGAGGGTAATAATTTAAAATTGAAATTCTTATTAGAAGAATCTACTCCTGTTGAGATACGATTGTATAATGTCTTAGGAGAAGAAATTTCACTATTATTCAATGAAGATAGCAAAGAAGGAATGTTTCAAGAAGAATTTGATTTATCAAAACTCAATCTTCAGACAGGAACTTATATTTTGCGCATTATTTCTACTGCCCAAACACAAACGGTTAGATTTATTAAAAATTAATTTTTTTTAATAAAAATAAGACTTTTACAAAAAAATAGTGCTATTATTTTTTGTAAAAGTCTTAAAAAAAATCCCCTATTCAATTACATTTAAACAAAAACTTTTTCATGAAAACACTGAATTTAGTTCTTATTGGTATTGTCTTATTATTATTTGGAGGTTGTAGTCAAGATGAAATTTTGACAGAAAATCTTGCAACAAACTCAATTAATCACAACAAGCAAAAACACTCCAACCAAAACTCATCAGATCAAGTAATGGCAATTATGCCTGATGTAGCAGGAAATTGGGCAGAAACAGAAATTAATTATATGACTTCAAATGGCTATATGTCAGGGTTTCCTGATGGAACATTTAAGCCAAATAATACGATTACTCGTGCTGAATTTGCTACAATGATTGTGGGTTGTCTTAATCCAACTCCAAAACCTGAAAATTCAACTATTACATTTTCAGATATTAGTACACACTGGGCAAAAAACAATATCTTACAAGCTGCAAAGGCTGGTTTTTTATCTGGTTATCCTGATGGAACATTTATGCCCAATCAAAATATCAGTAAACTTCAAATTGTTATTGCTATATCAAATGGTTTGGCTGTTTCAGGAGGAAATGTAACTAATTTAACTACTTTTTTTACAGATAATGCAGAGATTCCAACTTGGGCAAAACAAAGTGTGGCAAATGCCCTAACGAATAGATTGGTATTGAATTATCCTACAAAAACTCTATTTACTCCACTCAAAAATGCTACACGAGCTGATGCAACTGCATTGATGTATTGTGCTATGAAGAGAACAAATGGAAACCTTTCTTATACAAATCAGTATTTAGTAAATCCTACTAGCACACCACCTGTTACAGGAGATTTTTCTCTAAATTATCCAAGTCCTGTAGATGCAGGAAGTCCTGTTACATTTTCAGGTACAAGTACAGGTATTACCCTACTCAAATTCTTTATAGATGGATATCCATTAGGTACTACTCCAAGTAATGGTTCTTATTCTTTTACAGCTACTATCAATAATGCTGGTATAGCTCGTGTTCTTCGTGTAGAAGGATATAATGGTTCTACATTAGTAAAAGCACGTAATCAAACTATCGACGTGCGTCAAGCTAGTCCTTTTATGCAAAATGTACCTTATTTCTATCAACGTAATAATGCGTTGTATCCTGGTACTTCTTGTCAGAATACTTCTATTGCCATGGTAATTAATTATTATGGTGGAAGCACTACTCCTGATGACATAACTAGAGAATATGGAAAAGATAGAGCGCAAACTGTGTCTGGTTTACAAGCTGTATTCAATTCTGAAGCGGCTTATTTTGGTTTGAATGTACGAGTAGAAGGAAAGCAGAATGGTACATTAGCTCAAATGGAGACTTTATTAGACCAAGGAAAGCCTGTTATTGCTCATGGATATACTACAAGTTTTGGACATGTTTTAGTGTTTTTAGGGCATGATGCTGATTATTATTATGTTCATGACCCATATGGAAAATGGGATCAAGTAGCTTATAGTTCTGGATATACTCGTGGTCAAACAATCGGAAAAGCTACTAGATATAGGAAAAGTGCTATTCGTGCAGCTTTCTCTCCTGATGGCTTACTTTGGATGCACAGAGTTTATTCTACTAACTAAGCCATAAATAATATACTACAACCTTTTGTACAAAATCCATCACTGCTGATAGTTTGGCTACTGGATTATAAATACAAAAGGTTGTTTTTTTAAAACCTAATTAATAAAATGTTAAAATTTAATTATAAATCAAGTAAAATATGCATCAAATTATTTTTGATGTTTTTTATATTTTCTCTCTCTGCTTGTGTAGATGAAGGGAAAATTATAAATCAAGAGATTATGGAGAATGCTTCTCATCATGATTGCACTGAGACTTCTGCCAAATCCTATCAAAAAACAAGTTCTTCCTCTTCAAATCCAAATACTCCTCAACAAGTATTTTCTGTTTCTGATATTAATGGACATTGGGCAAGTTTTGAAATGAATTACCTTATCTCTAATAATTATGCCTCAGGTTATCCAGATGGAACATTTAAGCCAAATAATTTCTTAACAAGAGCAGAGTTTGCAGCTTTTATTTCAAGTATCTTGAATCCTTCCCCCATACGTCCTGCCATCGAATTTCCTGATGTTCCTACAACACATTGGGCATACAATGCCATTCAAAAGGCGTATCGTGGTGGTTTTCTTTCAGGTTATCCTAATGGAACATTTCAACCTACTGCAAATCTTACTCGTACACAATCTTTAGTAGCAATTTCGAATGGACTTAATCTGACAGGTGGAGATGTAGCTCGTTTATCTTCTTATTATGATGATGCTTCTCAACTAGCAACATGGGCGAAACCTTCCATAGCTAATGCCACAATCAATAATTTGGTCGCTAACTATCCAAACAAACGTAATTTCAGAGCAAATGAAAATACTACTCGTGGAGAAGTTTCTGTAATTCTTTATCGTGCTTTGGTGAAGCAAAATAGAGCTACAGACTACAAAAATCCCTATTTGATAACGTATGATAGAATGCCTTTGGTAGTGATGTATCACGAGGTTTTGACAAATCCTATATATGGTAGTGATGTAAGTACACCTAATTTTATCGAACAAATGAATTTCTTCAAGTCTCAAGGCTATCGTACGCTTTCTTTAGATGAATTTTATGAGGTAGTTACAAATCATGCTGTTGTTCCTCAAAAAAGTGTTTTGCTTACTTTTGATGATGGATACATTGGAAACTACACCAATGCGCTACCTATTTTAGAGCAACATAATTTTAAAGCTGCTTTTTTTGTTCATACAGGTTTTGTAGGAACTACAGGAGGTTCACACTCAAAAATGAGTTGGAATCAGTTGCGTAGTATTGAAGCAAATTCACTTTTTGAAGTAGAATCGCATACTGTAAATCATGGGTATTTAGAAAATATGACTCCTACACAAGTACAAAGTGAGTTAGCTAACTCAAAAGCTACTATTGAAAGCCAGTTAAATAAAACTTGTGAGTATTTAGCCTATCCATTTGGTTCATATAGTGAAGAAGTAACAAGAAAAGCTCCTACTTATTTCAAAATAGCGTTTGCAGTCAACTTTTTTGGTTATAAAAATGCACCAGCAAATTACTCTATTCCACGCATCGGAATTGGCAAAGATTTGACTACACTTGCTTTATTTAGACAAAGAATTAATAGATAGAAGAATAAGTATCAAGTAGTATAAAATTATGATTATTTCAAATTCTTGATTTCAATCAATGTTTTAAAGTATAAAGGCTTGTATTTTTGTAGTAAATAATCAAACTATTAAAATTCTTTCTCTATGAAAATACAAACCTCAAAACTTAATCAGAGTCTAATTGAAGAAATCAAAACAATTCTTCAAAAAACAGTTCAGCTTCAACAGTTATCAAATGATGAATTAAATTTTCGTCCGAATACAGAAAGTTGGACTGTCTTAGAATGTATCGAACATCTGAATCGATATAGTATTTTTTATTTGGAAGAGATTGAAAAGCGAATTGATGAAAAAATAGACAAAAACAAACTCACATCAAATCAAGATTACATTTTCAAAAGTGGATTTTTAGGAAATTATTCAGCTAATTCTATGCTTCCTGTTCAGAAAGGAATCGTTTCGATAAGTGAGAATAAAAGTCCGACAGCAAATCATTCTTTGCGAATTGGAAACAAAATGAAGACTTTCAAAGACAAAAACCCAATTCATAGTGGCGTAGATAGACGAGTTTTGGACACTTTTATCGATGACCAAAATGAATTTATGCGACTTTTAGAAAAGGCTCAACAGGTAGATTGGAACAAAACAAAGGTTTCTCTTACGCTTCCTCTTCTGAAATTTAATTTGGGTGATACATTTCGTTTTGTGATAAACCATGAAATTAGACACTTTATTCAAATTAAAAATATTTTATCAAATACGCAATTAAAAAACTAGTTATCAAATCCTTTTATTCACTCACAATAAAAGGATTTGTTATTTAATTACAAATTTTTCATAGCTAATTGGAACAAACGTTCTGATTTATATATCTTTACAAGAAAAATAGAGGGAAAGAAATACACCAATCAATTATATTTTTTTAGAAAATTCATTTCAAAATGACTAACAAAACATTCAAGTTATCAAAAATTTTATTTATTCTTTCTTTATTGCTGACTTTTGGCTTTTTTTCATGTTCCAATAACAAAAAAGCACAAAGCGAAGAACAAGTAGAAGTAACAACACCAAAGACAGAAGTGCTTGTAGATGAAACTAACCAAACACAAATGCAATCACTCACCGAACAACTAGAAAATAAAGCAACTGCTTTCAAAGAGCGTGCAGACCCAGAAAAAGTAAAAACGTATGAAGCTGCCATCGAAAAAGTAGCTGCAAGTGGAATTATAGGCAACTCTAAAAAAGAAGGTGATAAAGCTCCTAATTTTACACTTCCAAATGCAACAGGACAAAAAATAACTTTAGCCGACAAAACAAAAAATGGTTATACAATTATTACTTGGTATAGAGGAGGCTGGTGTCCATATTGTAATCTTACTTTGGCTGCTTGGCAAGATATTTTACCAGAAATAAAAGCTGAAAATATTGAGTTAATTGCCATTACGCCCGAACTTCCAGATAGTACACTTTCTACAAAAGAGAAAAATGCGTTAGAATTTGAAGTCTTGAGTGATGTAGGAAATAAAGTAGCCAAAGACTATGGAATTGTTTTTCCATTGGACGAATCTATCAGAGAAGCCTATAAAAATATGGGTTTAGAAAAGTATAATGGAGACGCTTCTTATACATTGCCTTTGGCTGCGACCTATATTATAAATTCTGAAAATGAAATTGTATATGCTTTCTTAGATGCAGATTATAAAAAGCGTGCAGAACCTAGAGAAGTATTGCAGAAAGTAAAGGATATGAAATAAAATACAGACCCTTAGGGTAGGGTGTTTATAATTTGGTTATTTTTTCGTGCAGTTTTGTAATTATGATTTTTAAAAATGTAGCGTATTTTAGCTGCATAGCTGCGTAATGTTTAGCTTCGCTGACTCGCTGACCTTCGGGTGTAGAGAATCAATTAATTTCCGTATTTAGAACTGCGTAGCTGCGAAATGTTGAAATTTAATGACTTTCAAATACCAAACAACAATCTTACGCAGCTACGCAGCTTTTTGAACTTAATATTTTTCGATTCTACCAATATTTCGCAGCTACGCAGCTAAATTTCTACAAAAATAAAATGATTTAAAATAATCATCTTTTCTAGGAAGAATTTTTGAAATTCTAAACAGCCTAGCCTTAGGGTCTAATTTTACTTCCTAAAAAACCATTTTTTTTCTATAATTGTAGCAGACGGAAGCGCATTGGCTAATTCTTTATCATTTTCAAATTTTAATTGAGCAAGACAATGCACTTCTACCTTTACCTCAAATTCGGATTCTTCAAAAACCCACGGTGTAATACAAATTGTTTTGTCTTCTCGTTGATATAAATAGCTTTTTTCTCCGTTTGGCAAAATAAAAACTTCTACTTTACGTCCGTCTTCGGGAATATTCTGTCTACATAAAATAAGCGAACATCTATCACAAAAATGAATAAGATTATAGGCTTTTTGAGCTTCTTGTTGATTTACTTTCAATTTTTTTCGAAATGACTTCTGATTTTCTTTCTGTAAATCCAAAAATTCAATCGTTTCTTTGTGTTCTTTCAAAGTCAGTCCTGCTTCTTTTGCAGCTTTTTCTTCTCTCAAAGGTTCATATAAATAAGACAAATGCATCGAAATCATCAAGGCAATCCATTGAGATTTGTAACGAGAAACGGCTGCAATCCTCTGTGCTTGTTCTAATGAAAATTTGGATAAAGAAAAATCTTGAGGTGCGCCAGCTTCTGTGATATGATACATTCCTTTCCAACCGATTTGCTCGTCGTCGTGTTCGGCAATGGCTGTAAGCGTTTCTAACCATCTTTCTGGACGTTCTTTTTTTTGCCAATAAAAACCAATTTTGGAAGCCAAAAGTCCGTGCGCTCGTTGAAAAATTATTTCCCAACCTTGAGTAGAAGTATTGACAATCATAGATACCAATTTAGAATTTAGAATTAGGAAGGTAGAAGTAACTACAATAGCATTTTTATTGTATGAAATTTCAATTTATAACTACTTTTATTAAAACAAGTTTAATAAAAGTAGCCTTTTTCCTAATTCCTAATTTCCAATCTTCTCTTAAATCCTAACATGAATTCCCTTCTCAAAAAGTTCTTTTTTCAAAACAGGAACAGGAATTTCTCCAAAGTGAAAAATACTGGCAGCAAGGGCAGCATCCGCTTTTCCTTCATTAAAAACATCTACAAAATGCTGTGTAGTTCCTGCTCCTCCACTTGCAATAATCGGAATGCTACAAATTTGACTCAATTTTGAATAGACATCACAAGCAAAACCATTTTTTGTTCCGTCGTGACTCATTGAGGTAAACAAAATTTCTCCTGCTCCTCGTTCTTGTGCTTCTTTTGCCCATTCATAAAGGTCAATTCCTAAATTTTTTCGTCCTCCTCCTGTGTGTACTTCCCATTTTCCTTTGTTTATTCCTGAAACATTCATTTTAGCATCAATCGCAATGACAATACATTGATTACCAAAACGTTTGGAAGTTTCTTCAATGAGGTTTGGATTCAGAACGGCAGCCGAATTTATGGTAACTTTATCTGCACCAGCTTCTAGCAAAACAGAAACATCTTCAACGCTACTCACACCACCACCAACTGTAAACGGAATATTTAAGTTTTTGGCAATTCGGAGAGCTAGTTCTTTAAGTGTTTTTCGCTTTTCATGCGTGGCTGT
Source organism: Bernardetia sp. Wsw4-3y2 (assembly GCF_037126295.1). Lineage (NCBI taxonomy): Bacteria > Pseudomonadati > Bacteroidota > Cytophagia > Cytophagales > Bernardetiaceae > Bernardetia > Bernardetia sp. Wsw4-3y2. Next base: position 448,753 of record NZ_CP147017.1, read on the forward strand.
AATATCTAAAAAAACAAGTTCGTCAGCTCCTTCTTTTGCGTATTTTTCGCCTAACTCAACAGGGTCGCCAGCAAAACGAAGTTCTTCAAACTGAACTCCTTTTACAGTCTGACCATCTTTTATATCTAAACAGGGAATTATTCTTTTGGATAACAAAGTTTTTGAATTATTAATTGTGAATGATAAATTATTAATGAATTATAAAATCAAATAGTAATTCTATTTTCATAAATTGCCTTTCCTACGATTGCACCATCAACGCCTAATTTATCAAGCAAAACTAAATCATCTTGACTGGTTACTCCTCCACTAGCTATGACTGTAAGATCTGGAAATTTAGTTTTTAATTCTCCATAAAAGTCAGTATTTAAGCCTTCTAATGCGCCATCTTTGGTAATATCAGTACAAAAAAATTGGGTAAGTCCTTTTTGTTTCCATTTTTCAATAAACTCAAAAATGGTAAATTCACTTTCTTTTTTCCACGCATCTGTAAGTAGCTTTTCACCACGAACATCAGCAGCCAATAAAATAGAATTTCCACCAAACTCAGTAAGCCAACTTTCAAATAGTTCTGGATTTTTTACAGCTACACTTCCTACACTTACCATTTTTGCACCACTAGAAAGAATACTTTTAATAGAATCAGAATGACGGATTCCTCCACCAAAATCGATAACTAAATCAGTTTGAGAAGCAATTTTTTCTAGAATTTGTAAGTGTTTTGGTTGTCCAGCTTTTGCGCCATCCAAATCTACTATATGAAGACGTTTTATTCCTTTGTCTTCAAAGATTTTGGCTTGGTCTAAAGGGTCTGAATTGTATATCTTTTGTGTGTCATAATCGCCATGCGTAAGACGAACACATTTACCATCAATTAAATCAATGGCAGGAATGAGTTGAAGATTCATAGTTATTTTATCTAATCATAAATCGCAGCCTAAAGGCTACATTACATTTTCGCACCTTAAAAGGTACGCTACAGATTTATTTCTTTACTTTATCCACTACCAAACCGACTTCCAAGACTGGATTTATAGGGTCTTGTTTTGGCATTGCATGTTTTATTTTGAAAGTATATGTTCCCTTTTCTAATTCGAAATTAGACATCACCACTTGTCTTGTATCATACGTTTCGCCTACACCTTCGCCTACTGCACGTCCACCAGCATCACGTAATGTAAAATCTACTTTTTCTTCAGATGCTTTTCCATCTGGAGTTTCGTAAGTAAGTGTAAGTAAAAGGTTTTGATAAGGAATGGCTATTCCGTGACGTAATTCTATCGAAATATCATACATTCCTGCTTCTTCTACATTTACTTTATAGGTTTTCTCATCGCTCATATTCCACTTAAAACCTACCGAATTTACGTCTTCATGATTTCTATAAATATTGTTTTCATCGCAAGAAGAAAATAAAAACAAAACAGCTAATGTAATGACTGGAAAAACAGATTTGATAAATTTCATGATATTTTTGGTTTAATGTAGAACAGACATTTTGTCTGTTTGGTAATTTTATTGATTAATATTCGTGGACAAACTCTATTCCTGCATATTGAGTTTCAATTTCGTTTAGAATATCAAATACTTCTTGTGAACTACTAGACTGAACAAGTCGCATTCTATATTGTTTAATTCCTCTTAATCCTTTAAAATAAGCTGCATAATGACGTTTCATTTCATTAATTGCTGTTATTTCACTTCTTTTCCATTCTAAAGAAAACATAAAATGTTTTCTACAAATGTCCAAACGCTCTTCTAATGTTGGAGGTGGTAAAAGCTCGCCAGTAGCCAAATAATGTTTTATTTCTCTAAAAATCCAAGGATAACCAATGGCTGCACGTCCTATCATAATTCCATCAACACCAAAACGATTTTTGTATTCTAATGCTTTTTGAGGAGAATCAATATCACCATTTCCAAAGATAGGAATATGAATATCAGGACTATTTTTGACTTCTGCAATATACGACCAGTCAGCTTCTCCTGTATACATCTGCTTGCGAGTACGTCCATGAATAGAAAGTGCCTGAACACCAACACCTTGCAAACGCTTTGCAACTTCTAAAATTTTTATAGAATCGTGATCCCAACCCAAACGAGTTTTTACCGTAACAGGAAGTTTGGTTTTATTTACAATTTCTTTTGATAAGAGTTCCATTTTAGGAATATCTTTCAAAATAGCTGCTCCTGCACCTTTACAGACAACTTTTTTGACAGGACAACCAAAATTTATATCCAAAACTTCTGGATTTTCTCGTTCAACAATTTCGGTAGCCAAAAGCATAGAATCTAGCTCAGCACCAAAAATTTGAATACCAACAGGACGCTCGTAATCAAAAATATCTAATTTCTCTACACTCTTATCTGCATCTCTTATTAATCCTTCTACCGAAATAAATTCGGTGTACATCATATCTGCACCACAGGCTTTACAGACAGCACGAAAAGGAGGATCACTTACATCTTCCATCGGTGCAAGCAAAAGGGGGAAGTCGCCTAACTCTACATTTCCAATCTTTACCATATTATTTTATCTTATCTTCTTACTTTTTATTTAAAGTTAATTTTAACACTACAAATTTACAAAAAATACTATTTCAAACGTCATTCAGAATAAATATTCTAAACTCTACCACCAATTACAAGTACATCGTCAATTGGTTTATGTTCGTTTCCTATCCAATTTTTAAAAGTTTGATAGAGAATTTGTTTTTGTTCTGCTGTATCTTCTGTATGAATATCAAATAGTAGCTCTCTAAAGTTTTTTACCATAAACTTGCGTCCTCGCTCTCCTCCAAATTGGTCTTGAAAACCATCAGAAAAAATATAAAATGTAGTGGGAGTAGAAATATCAATAACATGCTCTGTAAACTCACTTTTATGTTCTATTTCTGAACCACCAATAGGCATCTTATCGCCCTTTATTACCTCTAATTGGTTATTTTGGATATAAAAAATAGGGTTTTTTGCTCCTGCAAAAGTAAGGGTTTTATTCTTTTTATCTATACAAACGAGAGCTAAATCCATTCCATCATGGATATTTGTTTCGTCTTTGTGTAAAGCTGTCGTGATTCCTTTATCTAACTGAGTCAGAATTTTTGCAGGCGAACATATATTATTTTCTGCTACAATTCTACTCAAAATTTCATTTCCTATCATAGACATAAATGCTCCTGGTACGCCATGACCTGTACAATCAACAGCAGCTAAAACTACTTTTTGTTCTTCCTCAAAATGATGAAAAAAGTAAAAGTCGCCACTTACAATATCACGAGGACGAAAGTAGACAAATGATTCGGGTAGTGCTTTTTGAATATTGGCAATATTGGGAAGCATTGCCTCTTGAATGCGTTTTGCGTAAGTAATACTAGATGTAATTTGATGATTTTTATCTTCAATTTCATTTACAGCTTTCGCTAACTCATGGTTTTGTTGCATGATGTGCATTTGTTGAAAACTAATCTCGTCATTTTTATCTTGTAATTCTAAATTGGCTCTCTTTTTTTGTTGCCTGCTTCTATAAATAAAAATAATTCCTACTAGAGCAAGTAATAAAATAGCTGCAATGCCTCCGATATAAAGTCTTTGTCTTGCTATTTTCTGTTCATTTTCGGCTTGTTCTTGGGCAAACTTGGCTTCTTGTAAGTCTGTTTCTTGTTGAAGGACTTTATAGGCTAGTTCTTGTTTTGTAAAATTAGATTCTAGTTTATCTAAAGCTGCATTTTTATTTTCAATATTTTTTTCTTGTTCTTTTAATTTGGTGTTTTTTAAGGCAATTTCTAATTCTGCTCGTTGTTTTTCTGTTTCTGCTAAAGCTGCTTGTAGTCTTGCTTTGTCTGCTTCTGCACTCACAACAGCCATTTTTCTTTGTTGTGACATCTCATGAAAATTGCGATACAATTCAAAATATTCTTTTGTTTTTTCAGAGTTTCCTGCTTTTTCGTAGGTTTCGGCAAGCATTCCATAAATGCTTCTCATTTGTTCCAAATCCAAGGATTCTTTTGCTAAACTTAATCCATCTACTAGTTGCTTGGCTGCTTCATCGTGTCTTTTGAGATTATTTAAAACAACAGCCGTATTTATTTGAGCTGAAATAATAGCTTCTTTTATACCTTGTTTTTTTCGTCCTTCTAATGTTCTTTGGAAGAAAATAAGTGCAGAATCAAATTTTTCTAAATCGGCATAAATAGTAGCAAGGTTACTATAAATGCCATACATTCCACTCTGATTATCTACTTTCTGATTGAAAATTAATGACTTTTGAAAATAAGTAATGGCTGGTCGCAATTCTTTTTTGTCCCAATGGATTAGAGCTGCTTTATTCAAAAAATCACTTGCTCCTCTATAATCACCTTGATTTTTGCGCTCTTCAGATTTTTCTAAACACATTTCAACAGTCAGCCTTTCACCATCATTTGTTACAAACTGAGCTTTTGTAGGAAACACAAAAAATGATAGAAAAACCAAAAATAAAAAAGAACTAAATAAATAATTTCGCATTGTTGCTGATTAGAATAGATAGAAGGATTACTAAAAAAAACATATTCTAACCCAAATATAACGCTATTTTATGTAAGAAATTAAAAATCAATGACGAAATTTTATTTTATAGTAGCTGCCAAGGTTCAAATCAACAAGCCTTGACAGCATTTCTATCTTTTATAATCTAACACGAACAGCATTTGCATGAGCTTTTAATTCTTCTGCTTCTGCCATCTCAATTACTGTTTGTCCAATTTGATTCAGTCCTTCTTTTGTAAGAGATTGAAATGTAATTTTTTTGACAAAACTATCTAATGAAACTCCACTATAAGCTCTTGCATGTCCATCTGTTGGCAAGGTATGATTTGTGCCAGAAGCATAATCTCCAACAGACTCAGGTGTGTAATTTCCTAAAAACACAGAGCCTGCATTAATGATATGTTCGGCTGCTTCTTCTGGATTTTCAAGGGCAATAATCAAATGCTCAGGAGCATAAAAATTACTCATATCTAAAATTTCTTGTCTGTTTTTCAAAACAACAAAACGACTATTTTCTAACGATTTTTGAGCAAATTCTTTTCTAGGAAGTGATTCTAGCTGTTTTTTGACTTCTGTTTTTATTTGATTTGCTGTTTCTTCATTGTCTGTCATCAAAATAACTTGGCTATCTTTTCCATGTTCGGCTTGAGAAAGCAAATCAGCAGCTACAAAGCTAGGAACACAACTTTTATCAGCCAAAACAGCTACTTCAGAAGGACCAGCAGGCATGTCAATTGCAATTCCTTCATTTTGAATAAGTTGTTTGGCAACCGTTACATACTGATTTCCAGGACCAAAAATTTTATATACTTTTGGCACAGACTCCGTTCCATACGCCATTGCACCAATCGCCTGTATGCCTCCAATCTTGAAAATATCAGTTGCACCTACAAGATGAGCAGCATAGAGAATAGCAGGGTGAATTTTGCCTTCTTTATTGGGAGGAGAACACAAAACTACATTCTTACAGCCAGCAATTTTGGCAGGAATTCCAAGCATCAAAACAGTAGAAAAAAGAGGAGCAGTTCCCCCCGGAATATACAAACCTACTTTTTCTATACCTACACTTTTTCTCCAACATGTAATTCCTTTTGTAATTTCAACTTTCTTTACTTGGTCTTGTTGACTTTGGTGAAAGATTAAAATATTTTTATAAGCGTGATTAATAGCCGTTTTGAGTGACTCAGAAACTAGACTTTCAGCTTCTTGAAGTTCTTCTACGCTTACTCTAAAATCTTCTATATCTATTTTATCAAATTCTTTTGTAAATTTTTTGAGAGCTGTATCGCCTTCTTCTTTAATAGATTGTAGAATATTTTGAACTTGTGTTTCAATTTGTTTTAAAGAAAAAGTAGGACGAGTACAGATAGATTCCCACTCGTTGCGAGCAGGTTGGTTATATATTTTCATTGGAAAAATAAAGGCTATAATTTTAAATAAACATTAGATATAAATTTGAATCAAAAAAAGCTAATCTTTTGAGAAACCATAATGTTAGACAAAAGTAGTCATGAAGTTAGTTTTTTCAAAATTGGGTGATTAATTAACTATCTCGTCGGTCAGAAACTGACAATGACGTTCCTGTTAATACAGTGTTTTAAAATTTGTTTATATTTTTATCTGCTTAATCTATCAGAAGTTTTATTGAAGCTATATCATTCTTATTAGTAAACAAAATAATCTATAATCTTAGAGAATTTTCAACAAATTATTGAAACAAAAGTCATTGATTTACAAACTCTTCAAAAAAAGTTTTATCTTTTTGAATCAAAACTAAAGAAAATGGGTTATTGAGTTTATCTAAGCATTACAAAATAAAAATACTAAAACAGTTTCACAAGAATCACTCTATTTCTGACAGTTGAAGTGGCTTCAGCCCTCAACGAAGTTAAACTGTCAGCTACTTGAAATTAACTGGTCACTGTTTCACTGATTACTGATAACTGAACATGGTTTATCCCGAAAATATAGAATCAAAATTAGGATTTGATAAAGTCCGAGAACTTTTAGCTGATGAATGCCAAGGAATTTTGGGCAGACAGCTTATAGATAAAATGGAATTTCATAATGATTATGAAACCATTGCCAGCCTTACCGAACAGACTGAAGAATTTAAAAAACTCATAGAAACAGGGCAAAGTCCACCAGAAAGTTATTATTTTGATGTAACAGCTTATCTGGCAAAGGCTTCAATTGTCAATAATTTCCTTACAGAAAGTGAATTTTATGATGTCAAACGCTCTTTAGATACATTATATCAGACTTTAAGGGTAATTCGACGACAGCCCAAAGAAGAATTTCCACGCCTGCAATCTATGTGTCAAGATATAGAAGTTCCTTATGAAGTCATTCAAGATATAGAAAGAGTAATTGATGATAAAGGACAGATGAGAAGCAATGCTTCGCCAGAACTTCAAAAAATTCGTCAAGCCATTGTCAGAACGCAGGTCACACTTCGAAAAAAACTAGTTTCTATTGTAGAAGACCTTCGAAAAAACGATTATTTACGCTCTGATGTCGACACAACTGTCAGAGAAGGCAGAATGGTAGTTCCTATCAAAACAGAATATCGAAAACAGCTAAAAGGAATTGTTCATGATACCTCTTCAACAGGACAAACTATTTTTATAGAACCTGAAGCAATTGTAGATTTGAATAACGATATTAAACAGTTTATGCACCAAGAGCGTTTCGAAATTGTGCGTATTCTGACTGACCTCACAACGTTTTTACGTCCTCATTTATATACATTAAAGTATGCGTATGAATTTTTGGCTCAAGTAGATTTTATTCGTGCAAAAGCTCGTTTTGCCATAAAATTAAATGCCATAAATCCAGATTTTCAAAAACGTGCTTTGATAGATTGGCAAAATGCCTACCATCCTCTTCTTTATTTATCATATAAAAAACAAGGAAAAACAGTTCTTCCAAATACACTGTTTTTAGATGGAAATCAACGAATTTTACTTATTTCAGGACCAAATGCAGGTGGTAAATCAGTTCTTTTAAAAACAGTTGGTTTGCTACAATATATGTTTCAAAGTGGCTTACTTATTCCAGTACAGGAAGGCTCAAAGATTGGTATTTTCGATCAGCTTTTCATAGATATAGGCGACGAACAATCAATTGACAATGATTTGAGTACATACAGTTCGCATCTTTATAACATGAAAAAATTCCTTATTGCAGGAAACAAACGAACACTTGCTTTAATAGATGAATTTGGAACAGGAACAGAGCCACAAGTAGGTGCATCGATAGCAGAAGCCATTTTAGAAGAGTTTGAAAAACAGAGAATGTATGCTGTAATTACGACTCACTATGCGAATCTGAAGTTTATGGCAGAAAAATCGCAGTTTATTGTTAATGGAGCGATGCGTTATGATGTAGATAAATTAGAACCTCTCTTTAAACTAGAAATAGGAAAGCCAGGGAGTTCGTTTGCATTAGAAATTGCTAAAAAAATTGGTCTACCTTCCGATGTTATTAAATCAGCTCATTCAAAACTAGGTGGCGAACAGTTAGAAGTAGAACGATTATTAAGACAATTGGAAAAACAGCGTTCGAATTTAGATAGAGAACAAACTTCCCTCAGAAAACAAGGTTTGGAAGTAGACAAATTGCTTAGAGAAAATCAAGCATTGAAAGATGATTTGAAGAAAAATAAGCAAAAATATATGCAAGAAGCTAAAAAAGAAGCAGAGGCTTTACTACAAAAGGCAAATCAACGCATCGAAAACACTATCCGAACTATTAAAGAACAACAAGCTGACAAGAAAATTACAAAGTCAGTCAGAAAAGATTTGGATAGCCTACAAGACGAACTCAACCGAGTAGAATACGAATCAGAAGAAAAACAACTTCCTAAAAACGATGAAGAAATGATTCGTTATGTAGATACTGAAATAAAACAAGGTGATTTTGTACAGATAAAAGGACAAACGGCTGTGGCAGAAGTTCTTTCAATTAAAAATAAAGATGCCTTACTTCGTATTGGTTCGCTCAAAACTACTGTAAAAATGAATCGTTTGCAGAAAGTAGATGAAAAGATATTACCTACTTCTATTACAGGAAATATGAATTCTACTACTAATTCGGGTTCAGGTTCAGGCTCTACACTTCATAACAAAGTTTTACATTTTAGTCCAGATTTGGATGTGCGTGGAAAGCGTGCCGAAGAAGTAAACCCAATAGTAACTGAGTTTATGGATGATGCTGTCATGCTTTCTCAAAAAAATCTTCGAATATTGCATGGGAAAGGTGAAGGTATTTTGCGTCAGGTAGTTAGGGATGCACTTCGCCAGTATCCACAAGTTCAGAGTATCAAAGATGAACATGCTGATAGAGGTGGCGCAGGTGTTACTTTGGTAGCCTTGAAGTAATCAACTAATTAATCTATTTATAAACTTTGACAGTCCTTTCACAAGGCTGTCAATAGTTTTTTAGACTAGAGAAGAATATAGGAATTATTTTATTTTTTATCTCCAAAGTGAGAGTTTCGAACACGCTTGATTCATTTGCTGCATTTCTGTATTCAGAAATTTTTCTATTACTCTTTCCTGAAATTCCATTCCTATCAAAATAAGCATACCACTTATATTTCGCTCTTTAAATCGAACAATAGCACCTACTTTTTTTTGTTTTTCATTATAAACATCAGCTACTACTACCTCTGCATTCGAATTTGATAAGTTGATAACTCTAAAAGCTGAAAGAATAAGTCCTTCTGAAAGGTAAGTTTTACTAGCTTCTCCATAGGCTTCATACGTAAAATTTGCTGCTTGTGCAGATGATTCTACCCATAAGAGTTCGTGTAACCATAAATCAGAATCTTCAAATTCGTATGTATAAAGGAGTGAACCATCCCCATAATCTTCCTTTTCTATTTCTTCTCCTGCACTTGCATTTTCATATACAATTCCTAAAGGTTCAAGATTTTCTATGGTTGTAAATAATTTTCTTTCTTCATCAGAAATAATAACTTGAGCAAATAATGAATTTAAAAATCCACTTATTAGGAAGAAGAAAGTAAGTAATAGAAAATAATTTATTTTATTGCGAGCTAACATATAAGATTATTTTTTGTAGGAGATAGAAAATTATTTTTAGCAAAGAAAGCAAATACTATTCTATTTATATAGATTTTGATAAAAAAACCGTATTCAAACACAATTCGTTTTTCTAGGTTAATCTATTAAGATAATTTTCTATGTATATTTACAAAAAAAACACTTAACATTGAAGCAGTACAAAGTATTTTGCCTATTTTCTAACTATTTAGTATATATGAAATTTTTATTCTTCTTTCTCACAGCATTTTTTATGTTTATCAGTATTCCTTCTTTTTCACAAAGTAATGCTGATGATTTTGATTATGAAACTCAGTTTGTTTATGGTATTAATTTGAATACACAATCTGGTCTGATTGGTGGTTTTTCTTTTCGTTATTCAAAAGCAATAAATGAAACTATGTTTCATAGCTTTTCATTAGAGCTTGTTGATGTAAGACACCCCAAAGAACAACGAAGAGCAAGTCGCTTGTCAGGTGAATTTTTTACACCTGGTAAACGTAACTTTTTGTATGTTTTGCGTCCTCAATATGGTAGAGAATGGGTTTTGTTCAGAAAGGCAGAAGAACGTGGTATTCAAGTAAATGCTATTGGCGCAGTAGGTCCAACTATTGGCATTGTAGCACCTTATATTATTGATTATCAATTTACTAATGAAATAATTCGAACTGAACAGTATGACCCAAATGTCCATACTTCTTTTGAAGCTGTAATAGGCACAAGTTCATTTGGAAAACGTATAACAGATGCCAAAATTCAGTTAGGAGCTAGTCTAAAAACATCTCTCGCTTTAGAGTTTAGTGCTTTCAAAGGCTCTCAAGTAGGTTTTGAAGCTGGGATGATGATTGATGCCTACTCAAAAAAAATAGAGATTATGGGATTAGCAGAAAACAAGCAAATTTTCCCCTCTGCATTTTTTACCCTTTTCTATGGAATTAGTAAATAACTCCTATAATTTTAACGAAATTTATATTTCGTTGGATTAATTCTTGTAAAACCGATATTTATCTCATTAATTAATTCCAAAAAAAGCAAAAAACCTATTATTTCTCTCTAAAAACCTATTTTTACATAATCATTTTTTGTTACCTATTTTTCAAAATGTATTTGTTGGATAAGTAGTGATTTTATTTAATCCTTAATTTTATTTATCCAAACTCATTCTTAAATTTATACTTTCATGATATATTCATCATCTCCTTCTCATTCAATGAGAACTTTTCAAAACTCCCTTTCTAAGATTTGTTTTGTATTATTACTATTGTTTTCTTCCTCATTGTTTTACTCTACAGTCTACGCTCAAAAAAATTCAAAAATAAGTGAAGAAGAAAAACAAAAAGCTAGAGACAAAGCTGCTGAAGTAATTATTAAGAAAAACTTGATGGAATTTGCAGATGCTTATTCAAAATTAGGTGATACTAAAGACGTAAAATCAGTGATGCAACACATGGCAAAAGACGTTACATCTACATTAGTTACTTTCAATATTTCAGATAGAGGTTCTGTTTTGAATAGTGATTATGAAGGTTTTTTGAGTTATTTGACCAAAATCACACGTACAGAAGGCTTAAAGATAAGTTATTCTATAAAAGAAGTTTTGAAAAATGAGGTAAAAGGAGCAATCGGTGTTATTGTTTATGTCGTAGAATATACAATTACAAAAGATAAAGAAATTTGGTCTAAGGGAACTGAAACGGTTTCGATGGTTTTCAGAAATGAAAAGCAAACTAGTGATTGGAAAATTGCTCATTATTCAGTTATCGGAACAGAAGATGAGCGCATCAAAGGAATTTGTTCATGTGAACTCTATAAGTCTAGCACAGGCGTAAACTCTGGAAATTATTTGGTAAAGACAATTGTTCCTAGTGGAAAAAATTACTCTACTATGGTAAGTAACTTTGAATTTTTGTACGAAAATCAGGGTGGACAGAGTGGCGAACGCACTGTAAGAGTAGGTGACAATGTTTATAAATGGACACAAACAGGTGATATCTTCAAACAAAATGCAGATGGAACTCAAGGAGATTTAATAGCAAAATCTCATCCTAATGACGAAGTATTAGCTATTATGTCTATACTCAAATATGATGTATATTCTGAAAACTGTACAAATATCAATTTGAAAAGATAAATGTTATTTTTTCATACCTCAAAAAAGCACTTCCTAAAAAATAGAAAGTGCTTTTTTATTGATTTTATTTTTATAATTTCCCTGTTAAGTCATACACTACATAGCCTATTATTTCGTGAATAATCTTTCCCCATTTTGCCATTGCATCTTCTGTCGGAATCAAACTCAAAATAGTAAACATATTTTTTCTTTCAGTAGCTATAAAATCTGTAGAAAAACCATCAACTTGTAATCCTGCTTGCTCAAAACAGCCTAAAGAGCGTCTTAAATGAAAAGCCGAAGTGATAACTAAAATTTGACCCTGATGGATTGAATCAGAGGTAAATGTTAAATTTAATTTATCTTTATTTTTTTGTAAAAATTGTGCTGAAAACTGTGCATTTTCGTATGTATTTTTTGATTTGGGTTCTATCAAAATGTCTTCTTCTTTTATACACATAGATTTTAACATGTCCTTGTATTTATAGGTTCGTTTCGGTAGTTTTTCTTTACCACTTATCCAGTCTATTTCTTCTGACATTCCAACAATCATTATTTTTTTTATCTTACCTTCTTTATATAAACGAACAGCTTGCAAGAGCCTATCAATACCTGAACCTGCATAAATCCTGTCTTTTGGTTCTTTTCCTGCATTACTCATTCCTGTCAAAACTATTCCTACTTCATAATTTCTGACCTCTTTTATTGGTGTTGGTGGAATTTCCCACAGTAAATACATTTCATTTGCAAAAAAAGGATTTGTAAACAACAAAAACAAAACGACACCTATTCTCAGTGATTTTATGCGCCATTTTTTGATAAAAACAGCTATCAATAAAAAAAATGTAACCCAAGTAATGGGCATCAAAAAATAAAATAACGTTTTTGATAAAAAGAAAAACATAGTATTTTGATTACGAATTACGAATTAAAAATTACAATTAGACAAAATATTCCTTTACCTCTTTCAAGTTTATTTTACTGACTCATGACTAAGAAAAGGCTCATACATTAAAAGTGCATGATTTTGTGCAATAATTTCTCTCATTATTTCTTGATTTGTTTCTTTATCTGTCAGAATTCTTTCCAATTCATTATGACGAGAATAGCCTCCCCAGTCTTCTTGACGAAAAAAATGTTTGTTTTCTTTTATTTGATAGTTTTCTTTCAAATCTATAGTCGTCAATAACTCTCCTTTTAGATGGGTTTCGTTTATCTCAAAATTTAATTGAAAGTCTTGTAAAGTAGTATTTTTAAACTGCAAATCTATATAATTATAAGCTACTGTTGCACCACTTCCAAAAGGTACTTTTCGCTGAGCATCAGGAAAAACATCATAACTATGTCGCCAACGTTCAGTTATTTCCAAAGGTGAATGTAATAAAATCCAATGTAGAAGGTTAGCAAGCTGACACAATCCTCCCCCAATTCCAACAGCCGTTTTTCCTTTTTCTAAAACTAAACCTTCTAAAAAACCTCTTTTTTTGGTTGGTTTTCCTACCAAAAACCAAAAAGAAAAAGTTTGATTTGGTTTTATAATAAGTCCATTTATTCTATCGGCAGCAAGTTTCAAATTTGTAATTTTTTGTTCTTGGAGTTTCATATCTACCCCCATAAGTGGACGCAGAAGCATAGATTGATGATTTTTGACTAAAAAAGGAAGTTTTTTTTGAGTTTGTCTTTCTTTTGCAAAATTATTTGTATAAAAATACCAACGAAAATATCGCTTAATACGATAGTATTTTTTACCTAAAAAGATTCTTAATTTTGTTCTTGTAATAGGTTTGGGTAAATAGAGTTGCATAAGGTAAGGTTTTAATGACTATTTTTTTGTAATTTCGATTTACAATCTAAAGTAAAACTCGGTTCATCAGTATTTTTATTTTACAGTTTTATATCATCTATAAATAATCTATTTTTAGATAAAATATTAAATGTGTTACTTTTTTGGATTCAGAGAAAATATATTCATTAAATAAAGATAATTGTATTCTAATTTTTCTTCATCAAGAAAATAATTTTTATGTCAAAAAATAATATACTACTATTTATATTCTTTCTCCTTTTTACTTTACAGCCTACTTTTGGCTTTGCACAAGAAAATGGAGCTGAAAGACAATTACAGAGAAATTTAGAAATCTGTGAACGCTATTTTGAAGATGGAGATTATAAAAAAGCTTTATCTGAAGCTGAAAAACTCTATAAAAAAACTCAAAGAAGAGGAAATATTGATTTATCTACAAAAATAGAAAAGTATTTAATTAAATATTACGAAGCAACAGGAGAAATTTCAAAGTTTCATGCCATAACACAAAAATTTATAGCTAATCGCAAAAAACAAGGTGAGAATAGTAAAGGATATGGATTAGCACTCTTACAGGCTGCAAAATATTATGCTGAATATTCATTTACACAGCAAGCAGAAAACTATTTGAACGACGCTAAAAAAATAGTAGGAGAAAAACCAACTGAAAATTATATTTTTTCAGATTTATATTATACACAAATACTGATTGATTTTCAAAGAGGGAATTTTTTAAATTTATTAGATTATCAAATTCAAGATTTATTGAGTGTACGCAAATCACTTATTGGAAAAGAAACTCAGTTTTTTAGTGATGTTAGCAAACAAACTGAAACTCGTAATCTGTCAGATAGAGAAGAAATACGAAAAAAAACAGATTATGCTCAAATACTATCTTTACAAGCAGATGCTGCCCGACTTGCAGGAAGATATACTGAAGCAAGTAAATATATAGAACAAGCAGATAACTTTATAAAAACAGAATTATCTACTCGTCAGCTTGCTTATGTACGTAATCAATATGTCAGAATTCAACTCATGATTGATAATGGAGAGGAACGAGATGAAATACGTAAACTACTAGAAAAGATACTTTATCGGGCTGAAAGAACTGTCGGAACAGTACACAAAGATTATATCAAATTACATGCTTTATTAATTGATTATTATGTAAATAGTGGTTTTGTGGTGCAGCAAGACGAAGAAAGCAAAGGATTTTCTTTAAAGCCAAGATTTTTACAAAACATAAAGTATAGCACCCAAAATGTTCGTCAGCGTTGGGAGTTAGAACGCAATGCAGCAAAATATTATGGTACAGGACATTTGCAATATTCTACTGCACTTCAAGCAGATGCAATGTGGAACTATGAAAACCAACGCTATTCTCAATCACTGAAAATGCTGATAGATATGTATAAAAATACAGCATTAGTTCCTAAAGATCACCAAAGACGTTTGGCTATCATAGAAGATATTTATTATGTTCGTTTGGCTGCTGATGATTATAAAGAAGCTGGAAAATTAATGGAAGAGTGGGTAGATTCTCATGCACGTATTCATGGAAAAAATACGCTTGGTTATCATTTAGCAAATCTAAAACTTGCTAAATATTATTTTAATTATACTGAAAAATTTAAAGAAGCTGGTCAGCTTTATAACACTCACATGCAGTCATTGACAAAGTTTGTCGAACCTAAAAGTCTTATTTATATCAATTCATTAAATGATTGGATTGATTATTATATGGCAAATGACCAGTTTGAAGAAGCAAATAAAAAATCAAAAGAAGCATTAGATTTGATTCAACAAAGATATGGCGACAAACACCCACGCTATGCGGCTCAACTTGAAATTGCTGCACGTCTGAATATGCAACAAAGTAACTACAAAAAAGTAGATACACAAGTAAGCCAAATGCTACAAATCTATGAAAAACAATATAACCCTTCTTTAGCTTTCGAACATGCTCAAGCACTAGAAACGGCAGCTCATTATTATATGATAATGGGACTTTATGACCGTGCAGAAGATTTATTAAATCAAGCTAAAAGAAGATTTAATCGTTCTAGTCAGTCAATTGCAAACTCCAGTACAGCAGAAGAATTAGCTTTTTTATATATAGAAACGGCTGATTTTAGTGCAGCCGAACAGCTTTTAAAAGAAACAATTGCAGAAAAAGAAAAAAGATATGGAACAGATAGTCGTTTTCTAATCAATACATACAATCAGAGCGCACATTTAGAGTTTGCTAACGGAAAGTATATCGAAGCAGAGCAGTTTGCTAATAAAGCATTACTGATTGCTCAAAATATATTTGGTCAAAATTCTATTCGTACAGTGGAAAGTTTGAGTATTTTGGCTGATTACAATCTAGCTATTGGAGATTATGAAAAAGCTCAAGAATTTGCTCAAAAAGCACTTAAAATAAAAACGGATATACTTGGCAATGAGCATTTGGATAGAGCAAGTACACTTATTCAACTTGCCAGAATTAATTTTTATTCTACAGCTGATTGGAAAAAAGTAGCAAACGAGCTTGATGAAGCTGATAAAATGCTTATAGCCAATTTAGGAGAAAATACGCCTGTTTATGCAGGATTTTTGAAAACATCGGCAGAACTGTATGTTGCTCATAAAGACATAAAAAGTGCTTCTGATAAGCTAGGAAAGGCATTAAATATCCTAGAAAAACTACCTTCGGCATCACTTGTAAGTTTGGCAGAAATAAATGTTTTGCTAGGAGACTTACAGATTCAACAAGATAACCCTGACAAGGCAAAGGACTTTTATGAAGATGCTCGCAAGAAATACGCTAAGGTTTTTAGTGAAGTTCATCCAAAATACGTGCATGTATTGGCTCGTATTGCTCGTATGTATTATGTAAAAAATGATTACAAAAAAGCTGAAAAATACTTGAGCGAAGTTTTGGATAAACATAAAGAGTATATCAATACTACTTTTGCTGTACTTAGTGAACGAGAAAAAGCAAAAAACTGGGAACAGATTCGTCCAGACTTTGAGTTTTTCACACACTTAGTCATTCAATTACAACCCAAAAAGAAAAAATTGTTACGTGATTTGTATGATAATATTTTACTTACAAAAGGAATTTTGTTAGGGCAATCTCAAAAACTGCGTAATGAAATTTACAAAAGAAGTCCTGATGACACATTGCGTATTAATTTTGAAAAATGGCAATTAAAGAAGATTAGGCTCAATGCAGCTTTGGCGTTAAATCCAGAACAGTTAAAGCAAGAAAATATAGATGTTCGTAATTTGCAGAAAGAAATTGAGGATTTATCAAAAATACTTTCTCGTCAGTCTTCTGATTTTGCAGCAGCTACTGCTCAAAAACCAATTAGTTGGAAAGATATTCAGAAAAATTTAGAAAATAAAGAGTATGCTGTCGAAATTATTCGCTATCGTCAGTTTGATAAAGAATTTACAGATAGTATTCAATATATTGCTTTAGTGTTGCCTTCTTCTGGTAATATCAGGTTGGCTCAAATGCCAAATGGAAACAAAATGGAAGACGGTGATTTACAATATTACAGAAATACAGTAGAATTCTCTTTAGAAGATTATGATTCTTATAAAATTTATTGGAAACCTATCGGAGATAAAATAGATAAAAATGCAGGTAAAATTTATCTTGCTTGTGATGGAGTTTATAATCAGCTTAATGTGGAAACATTTAGAATGGAAGAAAATGATTTTGTGATAGATAATTATTTTGTTGCACAGCTTACTAGCACTCGCCAAATTGTTGAAGAAGAAGTAAAAAATGTATTTCCTAATAATTTTGTTTTGTTTGGAAATCCTCTTTTTTATGTAGATTATAAAGGAGCACAAAGTTTCCCTACTCTTTTAGGAGCAGAACGTGAAGTAGAAATTATTTCTACTCAACTAGAAGGAGGAAATAAAAATGTAACTACCTACTTAAAAGAAAATGCAAAGGAAAAACAAATAAAAGAACTAAATAGTCAGAATAATACTGTTTATCATATTGCTACCCATGGTATCTTTAAAGAAGATATTTCAGAGCAAGAACGTGAACGTTCGGCTATTTTGGGAACATATAATGATCCTTTAATGCGTTCTGGATTACTTTTTACAGGTGGAGGCGATATGGTTCAAAATAAAAGTGTACACGAATATAACAAAGCTGATGGTGTTCTAACAGCTTCTGAAGTAGCTACAATGAATATTAATTCTCCTCTTTTTATTCTTAGTGCTTGTGAAACAGGGCGTGGAGAAAGTAAAGTGGGAGAAGGTGTGTATGGTTTGCAAAGTGCCTTTTTACTTGCTGGTGCAGATGCACTTCTAATGTCTTTATTTAAAGTAGATGACGATGCAACTCAAGAGCTAATGCGTATTTTCTATACAAGATGGAAAGAAACAGGTGACAAACGAGTAGCTATCAGAGAAGCAAAACGAGAGCTTCGTCAAAATCCAAAATATGTAGATCCTATTTATTGGGGTGCATTTGTAATGATAGGAAGATAAAAACAAGAGACAAAAATTTACATTTGTGAAAGGAGTTGATAAATTAAGGTAAAAAAGTTACCTTTGCACTCCCTTTTATCAAAACCAAGATGGGATATATCACACGAAATAAAATTAATTAGCACTATTTATTCTAATACAAATAAAAAAATAATGGCAGATCAAAAAGATTTTACTTTTGACGTTATCGTTGAGATACCAAAAGGAAGCAGAAACAAATACGAATACGATGCTGAAAAACGCATGATTCGTTACGACCGTATGATTTTTTCTTCAATGCACTATCCAAGCGACTATGGATTTGTTCCTGAAACACTTGCTTTAGATGGAGATGCCTTGGATGTTTTGGTTTTAGTTTCTGAGCCTACTTTTCCTGGGTGTTTGATTGAAGTACGTGCTGTTGGTATTTTCAATATGACAGATGAAAAAGGGCCTGATGCAAAAGTGCTTTGTGTACCTGTTTCTGATCCTATTTGGAATAGCATCCATAAATTTGAAGATGTAAATCCTCACTTACTAAAAGAGATTGGACACTTCTTTGAAGTTTATAAAGACTTAGAAAAGAAAAAGGTTTCAGTAGAAGATTGGCAAGACGAAAAACATGCTGTTGAAATCGTTTTACAGTGTCAAGAGCGTTACAAAGAAAACAAAAAAGAAGTATTTTCTATCCGTCCAGGAATATAAAATATATCAAACTTATTCTTATAAAAAAAGCATAGATTATTGCAATCTATGCCTTTTTTGAAACTATATTTTTTTTGAAAACAAAAGACTTTACTTTGTATTTCAAAATTATTTCTAATTATTTATTTTAGTAATCTCCATACGTAGATTCATTTTGAGTTAAAGCAGTTTCTAATTGTTCATCATTTGGAGCTACACCATGCCATTTATGACTTCCCATCATATAATCTACCCCATGTCCCATTTCAGTTTTCATTAAGATAACTGTTGGTTTATGATTTCCTGTAAGGTCTTTTGCTTGTCGAATGATTGGGATTAAAGTATCAAAATCATTTCCATTCTGACATGTCAAAACGTTCCAACCAAAGGCTTTATATTTTTGTTCTAATCCTTTTAGGTCGCCTAAATCCATTACATCTTTTACATCTCCATCAATTTGTCTTCCATTTGCATCAATAATTGCAATTAGATTATCTACTTTTTGATGGGCTGCAAAAATAGCAGCTTCCCAAACTTGTCCTTCTTGCTGCTCACCATCTCCCATCAAAACAAAGACAGTTTTATTGTCATTGTTCATTTTTTTAGAAAGAGCTGCACCAATAGCTACTGAAAGTCCTTGACCCAATGAACCTGAAGCAATACGAATTCCCTCCAAACCTTCTTCTGTCGCTGGGTGTCCTTGCAAACGAGAATTTATTTTACGAAAAGTAGCCAAATCATTGATGCTAAAATAGCCACTACGAGCCAAAACACTATACCAAACAGGGGAAATATGCCCATTTGATAAGAAAAACAAATCCTCATTATTTCCGTCCATATCAAAAGAAGGATTGTGTTCCATAATCTCAAAATAAAGTGCTACCAACAGTTCGGCACAACCCAAAGAACCTCCAGGGTGTCCAGAATTTACTTGATGAACCATTCTGACAATGTCTCTACGGACTTGTGAGACCATATTTTCTAAGAATTCCTTATCATTTTTTTTGTACGAAGCCATTTTGAAGTAGATTTGAAATGAGTTTTATAGTTGATTTTTTATAGTTACATCGTTGAAATGTGTCTATTTTACAAAAGTACGAAAGTGTAGCTATTCAAACTAGAATTAAGAATGCAAATTTTGGATAAATATGAATTTATGAAATAGCTTCTTGATTTTTCTTGTATGAAACAGCAGCACGTAATTTTACATAACTCATTTTTTCTTCTAAATATTCATAGACAAATTTCATTCGGAATGTTTCATCTTTTGGAATACGTTTTCTAACTGTCTTGATAGCTTTTTCAATAATTTCAATTTCTTCCAAACTTACAAACTCTAACCAATCGATTTCAAAACCATCTTGACTTGCTTTATATAAATGTCCTAAAGCAGTTCCTTCGGTAATATTTCGTTCTTTGGCTATTTGTGTTAGTGATTTATTTTCGTTGGCAAACATTTCATAAGTTACTTGGTGCGAACTGGTCAGTTTTGCTTGGTCTGCTACTTCTTGATTTTTGAGATAATTTACGACTGTATCTAAAAATATTTGTCCAAATTCTCTCAATTTGACATCTCCAACTCCAGAAACTTGTCGCATCTGAAACAAATGAGTAGGCGATTTATCAACCATATCTTTCAGTGTTGCATCTCCAAAGACCATATAAGGAGCAATTCCTTTTGAATCTGCAATTTGTTTTCTGAGCTGACGCAATTCTTCAAACAAACCGTCTTGAAGTTCTCGTTTTTTGCTTTTTGGTCTTTCAAATTCTTTTTCTCTTTCTTTCTTAGATTTAAACTCAAACTTAACCAAATCTACTTTCTTTTTTTGAAACAAAACTGCCTTTGCAGCTTCTGTAAGCTTTAGAGTATTGTTTTGGTCATAAGCAATTTCTATAAGTCCCATATTGAGAAACTGTAACAAATGCTGTTGCCAAATACCTGCTGAAATATCAGAACCTGCGCCATACGTTTTTATTTTATCATATCCTTTTTCTAAAACTTCCTGACGCTGCGAACCACGCAAAACATCTATAAGCATCGTAAAACCTACTTTTTCATCCATTCGCATCATAGCAGAAAATGCTTTTTGTGCTATAATTGTTCCATCAAAATGCTTGGGAGGATTTCTACACACATCACAATTCCCACAATTTTCACTTAGTGTTTCTCCAAAATAACTCAATAAAATTTTCCTTCTACAAATCTGAGCATCTGCATATTGTTGCATACGTTCTAGTTTTGCAAGTTGCAATTCTTTTTGACCACTTTCTTCTGCAAAACCCTTCAACACTTCCAAATCATTAAAGCTATAAAAAAGCATTGTATCACCTTTCAATCCGTCACGTCCTGCCCTTCCAATTTCTTGATAATAGCCTTCAATATTTTTGGGAATATTGTAGTGCATAACCCAACGAACATTTGGCTTGTCAATCCCCATTCCGAAGGCGACTGTTGCACAAACAATAGGAGTTCGGTCTGCAATAAAATCATCTTGAACTCGGTTTCGTTCGTGGGCATTTAGTCCTGCATGATAATAATCGGCTTTTACACCTGCTTTTTGAAGTCGTGCAGCTACATTTTCAGTATTTTTTCTACTCAAACAATATATGATTCCTGACTCATTTGGTCGTCTTAAAATATAACTCACAATGCTATCCATACGTTTGTAAGCTGGCAAAACATTGAGCGAAAGGTTAGGACGATTAAAAGAAGCTACAAATTCTGTCGGATTTTCAAGTCCCAATTGACTGACAATATCTCGTCTTGTTATTTTGTCTGCCGTTGCAGTAAGAGCAATCATTGGAACGAAAGGAAAACGGTCTTTTAAAGTCTTTAGCTGTGTATATTCAGGGCGAAAATCGTGTCCCCATTGCGAAATACAGTGTGCTTCATCTACTGCAAAAAGCGAAACATTTAAAGATTGCAAAAAATAGAGAAACGAATCTGTCAATAATTTTTCAGGCGAAACATACAGAAGTTTTATTATTCCTTGTTTTACTTCTGACTCAATTTCTCTTTGTTCTCCTATATCTTGGGAAGAATTGAGAAAAGCTGCCGAAATCCCATTTGTTTGTAAGGCATTTACTTGGTCTTTCATTAGGGCAATCAAAGGCGAAATAACGATACAAATTCCGTCTAAAGTAACAGCAGGAATTTGATAACAAATAGATTTTCCTCCACCTGTTGGCATCAAAACAAGCGTATCATTTTTTGCATATACAGAAGAAATAATATCTTCTTGCAAAGGACGAAAAGATGAATAACCAAAATATTGTTGAAGAGCGTGACGAGCTTTATTGAGATCCATTTATTTTTTTTGAGTGAGCAATTATTAGAATAATTCGATTTATTTTTACAGCTTTAAAGGTAAGTATTTTTTGCAAAAAACTATTTTCTTTAGCACAAAAAATACAGATTTATAAAAAACAACCCAAAATTGAAATAAATATTCTATAAAAAGCTAGTTTTTCAGGTAAAATTACTTTATTGAATAAAGAGAAATATTGTTAAATTTGTAAGACTTAGGAATATAAAATGAATAAATTTACACCTTGAAAAATTCACGCATGAATAAACAGGGTTAAAACCCTGTCCAATTTATAATTCATAGCCTATTTTTGAAAACATATCTTTGTAAAAAATCATAAAAGGTAGTTTTTTAATTGAACAGGGTTTTAACCCTGTTTTTATAGATAGCTAAAAATGTAAATTTATTTTTTTAGGCTTCCTTATTTATATCTATCCTCCCAAACAAAAAAAATATTTATGATAAAAACTATTCTAGAAGCCGAATCGGGTTATCAATGGATAGACGTAATCAGTCCGAGTGATAAAGATTTAAGAGAACTTATTCGTCAATACAAAATGCCAGCTTCTGCTGTCAAAGATTGTATGGCTGCTTTTCATATGCCAAAAGTAGAACCAATAGGTGACTGGACTTATTTTATTGTAAGATATTACGACCTCTATTGTGAAGATGATGCAGATACAATTCAAGAAATTACAAATAAAGTAGCCATTTTTGTAAGCAAAGAATATATTCTTACCATTCACAGAACAGGTCAGCCTACACTTGCACAACTTGCCAACGAATGGCGCAATGGCTCACATACACGTTATGAAAATAGCGAACATTTTACATACAAACTTTTAGACATGCTCTTAAAAACGTATGAGTTAGGAATGAATCAGGCTAGTGAACGTTTGGATGCGTATGAAAAAGAGGTTTTTAGAGAAATGAAAGACGGCTCAATCTTCGAAAGATTGTATCAGTTAAAAAGACGAGGTTCTGTTTTTAAAAGAATGCTTTATCTTACTAAAGAACTCATTCAGAACTATATGAGATATGCTAAAGATTATCCGTTGGCACATCACAATATCGAATTTGCAGACTCTCTTTATTATAGAGTAGATGAATTACACGAAAATGCAAACAACCTAATTAATCTTCGTTTGTCTTTGGCTTCTCATAGAACTAACGAAATTATGGGAATTCTGACAATTTTCTCAGTTTTTTTTCTTCCTCTAACTTTTATTGTAGGAGTTTATGGAATGAATTTTAAAGATATTCCAGAGCTAGAAGTAGAAAACGGGTATGCTATTGTTTGGATGGTAATGATTTCGATGGTAGTAGGTATTTATTTTTGGTTTAAGAAAAAAGGCTGGATTTAAATTAAAATTTAGATTCTTTAAAGAAATTATGAAATTATCAAAAAATATAACTCAAAAACCTACAAATTTGCTTGTAGGTTTTTTTTATACTTTTCATTTAGCAAATCATTTTTTTATCTTTGGTACAGCTATTTATCTTAAATTCTGTTTTTTTATGAAAAAATAGCTAATTATTCTTTTCCCTTTCCCTTTCCCTTTTTAAGCTGAAATAAATTAAGTAAAGCAAAATTATGAAAATAAATATCCTAATCTATATCTCGTTTCTAAGTGTTTTTCTTTTTTGTTCTACTTTAATGGCTCAAACTAATGAAACAAGTGGAAATGAAGAGGATACAGAAGAAACAGAAAAACAACCTCCTTATGATAAAAAGTGGAATGTAGATATTACAGGAAAGTTTTTTAAAAATCAACGAACAGCACCACTTATAGTAATTGATTCGGTAGAGAATATATATTTAGCAGGAACTTTTTCAGATGAACTAAAAATTAATGAGCAAACAAGTCTGAACAGTAAAGGAGGAACAGATGCGTTTTTATTAAAATTTGATACAAATGGAAAACTTCTTTGGAAAAAACAAGCAGGAGGAATAGGAGATGATTATGTAGGTTCGATGCGAATTTCTCAAGAAGGAGGTGTAATTCTATCTGGGCATTTTGAAGATTCAACTTTTTTTGATAGAATAAAAGCTGATAAAAAAGAAGGTGGTTATGTTGCTAATTATGACAAAAGTGGAACAGTACTTTGGGTAAAAACAGAAAACAAAACAGCTTATTCTTTACCTCAAACTGACCGTCAGCTTAATCTTTATTTAGCAGAAGCCTATAAAGACAAAGTAAAAATAGACACCACCTTGATAAATAACCCTACTCGTTATTACAATAGTTATTTATCCAAATATGACAATAATGATAATTTAGAATGGTTTACTATTATTAATAAAATGAATAAAAATGGACGTGGAGAGGTCAAAACATCAGATATGGCAATTGATAGAGAGGGAAATATTTTTTTAGGAGGAACATTCAAATATGCTCCTGTTTTTGACAATATAGAAGTTCGTAGTGGTAAAGAAGACGATGTATTTTTAGCAAAGTACAATAATGAAGGTAAATTAGGTTGGGTTTTACAGCTTACCAACAGCGACGATGCCTATACAGTAGACCGAGTTTATATACACGATGGCAATATTTGCCTGCGTGCAACAGCCAAGGTCATAGAAAATGGAGATACAACCGAAACACATCATCAATTTGAGTATAATGAACATGCTACTTCAGTAGAATACCATTCCTTTTATGGTTGGGAGATAGGCGAAAATATTACAGGAGACTCACTCAATTATCAGTATAGCAATTTTACACAAAATACAGTCAAAAATACAGTCTATAAATTTGGAATAGTAGGCGAGAAATTAATGCTTATGAAGTTTCTTAGAAAACCTCTTACAAATGCTAGAAAAGAAGATGAATAGATTTAGATAAGATTTTAATAGAAGTTACACCATATATGAGATAATCCCTTAATGTGAAACCGATTTTTATCTATTTTCCTTTTCCTCTTTTATTCCAAGAAAACAAATGCTCAATAGACAGAAAAAATATGAATTTCTGTTATACAAGTGAATGAAAGATGGTATTCTTCGGAAGAAAGATTTAATTAAAAATACAGCTAAGAGTATTATTTTGAAATTATTAGGGAAAAATTTGTAATTTTGATACATAACTCGTTCAAGCGTCGACGCTTAAACGAGTTGTGTGTAAAATTTTCCTAAGAATTTCCACGCAAATCAGTATTTGATTAAAATAGAATTGATTATAATATAATATTCCTAATAGATGATTTATATACATAATTGACTATGTTGTCTTTCAATTCGTAATTTTTAATTAGCTTCGCTGCTTTGGCAGGTCGTAATTATTTCTAATACTTTGCGTCAAAATATATATAAAAATGAGTTGTAATTCATGTGCAACTAATGCACAACAAACCAATACAGAATTAGATGAGCAAAACGAAAACAATCCAAATGAAGAAGCAAAAGGCTGTAAAAGCAATGGAAATTGTGGAACTTCGGGCTGTAATCGTCTAAATTCGTTTGATTGGCTTTCTCAAATGGAACTCCCTGATACAAAACCATTTGAAATTGTAGAAGTAAAATTTAAAGGAGGTAGAAAAGCCTTTTGTAGAAATATAAATAACATCCATTTAATTACAGGCGATGCCGTAACATTGGAAGTAGAAAGAGGTTTTCATGTAGGTCATATATCTTTACAAGGTGAACTTGTGCGCCTTCAAATGCGAAAAAAACGCATCAAAATGGACGATGAGAGCATTTGTAATATCGAAAGAAAAGCTACTCAAGACGATTTAGACAAGCTCATTGAAGCTAGAAATAGAGAGCTTCCAACAATGTACCGAACACGAGAAATCATTAACCAAACTCATTTGGCAATGAAACTCTCTGATGTAGAATACCAAGCAGACTGTACAAAAGCAACTTTTTATTATTCGGCTGACTCAAGGGTAGATTTTCGTGAACTTATCCGAATGTTGGCAGGAGAATTCAGAATTCGTATCGAAATGAGACAAATTAGTCTCCGACAAGAAGCCAGCCGAGTAGGTGGAATTGGTGTTTGTGGGCGTGAGCTTTGCTGTTCGACGTGGCTTTCAGATTTCAAACCTGTCAGCACAACAGCAGCACGTTATCAAAATCTTTCTTTGAACACATCTAAACTTTCAGGACAATGTGGAAAACTAAAATGCTGTCTAAATTATGAATTGGACACTTATTTAGATGCTCTTAAAGATATTCCAGAAGTAAAATATTTACGTACTCAAGAAGGTGAAGCACAGTTACAGAAAACAGATATTTTCAAAAAACTGATGTGGTTTAGCTATAATTCTGAAAATGTTTGGTATGCTTTAAATATTGAAGAAGTAAATTTAATTTTAAAACTCAATGAAAAAAATGAGTTTCCTCCATCTTTAAAACCATCTGAATGGCTTTTAGAAGGCGAAACATTAGATACAACACTTCAAGACAATCATATTATTGATGCTGAAGAATTTGAACGAAATGTAAGGCGAAAAGCTGAAAGTGGAAATTCTAATACAGAGAAGCCTCGTAAAAAAAGACCACGTACAAGAAAACCACGCAAAAATATCTCAAAGGCAGAAGAAGTAAACAAAACAACTGCTAGTTTAGAAAATGGTAAAGAAAATAATAAACAAAATCAGGCAAACAAACGCAAAAAAAGGAAGGGGAATCCTTTAAGACAAAAAAAAATACAAAATGGGGAATCAAAAAATAATCAAAATTAATTAATTTTCTAGTAATTACTATTAAACAACCACTATCCAAAAGATGAATCAAGTAGAAGAATTCAATGCCTATCGCAGCAAAATGAACGAAAAAATTATGGCTGCTGATAATAAAGTGTTAAAGCGTATTTTCAATTTAGATACTAATGCGTATGCAGAAGGAACTCTAGATATCAAAACAAAAGAACTTATTGGACTTACTTGTTCGATGGTCTTGCGCTGTGATGATTGCATCAAGTATCACTTAGGAAAAGCAAAAGAAGCAGGTATTTCAGACGAACAAATTGTTGAAGCGATGGCAATTGCGAATCTTGTAGGAGGAACAATCGTAATTCCACACCTTAGAAGAGCAATGGAATATTTGGAAGAGTTGAATAAATAATAAGTAAACTCTGTTTCAAGTTTTGATACTTGAAGCAGAGTTTTTTTAATAAAAAAGAACGACACAAACCATGAAAAAACTAAACAATTATATAGGAGGAGATTTTATCAATCCTTTTTCAGATAAATATATTGAAAATGTCAATCCATCAACAGGAAAAATTTTCTCATTGATTGCTGATTCTGATGAAAATGATGTAAACTTAGCTGTCGAAGCTGCAAAGGCTGCTTTTCCAGAATGGTCGTGTAAAGGTGTTGAATTTCGCTCAAAATGGCTTTTAAAATTAGCCAATTACATAGAGGAAAATATAGAAAAATTTGCACAAGCAGAAACTCAAGACAACGGAAAACCAATTTCACTTTCTCGTTCGATGGACATTCCTCGTGCTGTTCAGAATTTATCATTTTTTGCAACGGCTATTTTACACGATAAAGATGAAGCCTATCATACTTCTACACATGTTTTGAATTACACACTGCGCCAACCTTTGGGAGTTGTGGGTTGTATTTCGCCTTGGAATTTGCCTTTGTATTTATTTACTTGGAAAATTGCGCCTGCACTTGCTAGTGGTAATTGTGTCGTTGCCAAACCTTCTGAACTCACGCCTTACACTGCTTATTTACTCTCCGAAGCCTGCCAAGCAATAGATTTTCCTGCTGGTGTTTTGAATATTGTACACGGTTACGGACAAAAAACAGGTGCTGCCATTGTTGCACATAATGATACAAAAGCAATTTCTTTCACAGGAGGAACACAGACAGGAAAAACAATTGCCTCAGTAGCTGCTCCCATGTTTAAAAAACTTTCTTTAGAATTAGGAGGAAAAAATGCAACAGTTATTTTTGCAGATGCTGATTTAGAAGAAGCTACAGAAACAGCTGTAAAAGCTGCTTTTACCAATCAAGGACAAATTTGTTTGTGTGGCTCTAGAATTTTGGTAGAAAATAAAATCTATGAGAAATTCAAAACAAAGTTTGTAGAAAAAGTAAAGCAATTACAATTAGGTGACCCTTTAGACGAAACGATACAACAAGGTGCGACAGTTTCACAAGCACACCAAGAGAAGGTTTTATCTTATATAGAACTTGCCAAACATGAAGGAGGAATTATTTTGACAGGAGGCAATAAAGTAACTTCTGAAAACCTTCCAGAAAGATGTAAAGATGGATTTTTTATAGAACCTACAGTAATTGAAGGACTTTCTGCTTTTTGTAGAACTAATCAAGAAGAAATTTTTGGTGCAGTAACTACACTCATTCCTTTCGAAAATGAAAACGAAGCCATAGAATTTGCCAATTGCACTCCTTATGGACTTTCAGCTTCAGTTTGGACACAAAACTTACCAAAAGCCCACCGAGTAGCAAGTCAGCTAGAAACAGGTATTGTTTGGATAAATACGTGGTTATTGCGTGATTTGAGAACACCTTTTGGTGGTGCAAAACAATCAGGTGTAGGACGAGAAGGTGGCTATGAAGCTCTTCGTTTCTTTACAGAGGAAAAAAATGTTTGTCTGAAATTTTAACACAACTATTAAAGGTTATCACGGTTATTTTTGTATAACAGTCTTCCAGACTGTTGAATTTGATAAAATACTGTCTTTGATGTTCAAACTGGAAGTCTGAACTACCTTAATACAAACCTTGATAAAGTTTATTTTTGTATTTTCTATTCTATTCGAATAGTTGCAATTCTAAAACTTTCCTACTAACTTTCTATTCTAATCAATAGTAATCTAACCTATCTTTTTGTGATTTTTTTGAACTTTTAAAAGCAATATATATCCCATTTCAATGAAAAAGCCTATCATTTTTTCCATAGACGACGACCCACAAGTAGCAAGAGCAATTGAGAGGGATTTGCGTAGTGAGTTTCGTAAAGAATACAAAATCATTAGCACCAATTCGGCAAATGAAGCATTAGAAAGTCTAGAAGAATTCAAAAAACAGAATGAAGAAATTGCGCTTTTTTTGGTTGACCAAAGAATGCCTGATATGCTTGGAGTAGAGTTTTTAGAGAAAGCAAAACCATTTTATCCGAGTGCAAAACGTGTGTTGCTAACAGCTTATTCAGATATTGATGCAGCCATAAAAGCAATTAATGATGTTCAGTTAGATTATTATTTGCACAAACCTTGGAATCCTCCACAAGACAAACTATATCCAGTTTTGTATGATTTATTAGAAAGTTGGAAAACTTCTTACCAGCCAGATTTTGATGGACTTAGAGTAATTGGTTATCAATTTTCACCACAATCTCATGAACTGAAAGACTTTTTGGCAAGTAATCTTTTTCCCTATCAATGGCTAGATTTTCAACAAGACCAAAAGGCAAAACAGCTTTCAGAACTTCATAAATTTAATGAAAATGATTTGCCTGTCGTAGTTTTTGAAGAAGGAGAAATCTTAAAAAAACCATCAAAAACAGAGTTAGCTGAAAAGCTAGGACTTTCCACAACGGCTTCACAAGATATTTATGATGTAGTAATTATTGGAGGAGGACCTGCTGGACTTGCAGCAGCCGTTTATGGTGGTTCGGAAGGATTAAGAACCCTTTTAATAGAAAAACATGCTCCTGGTGGACAGGCAGGAACAAGTTCAAGAATAGAAAATTATTTAGGTTTTCCTACTGGATTGAGTGGTTCAGAACTTGCCAAACGAGCAACTACCCAAGCACAACGTTTTGGAGTAGAGTTTTTAGTTCCACAAGAAGTAACAGGAATTTCTTTAAAAGACAAGTATAAAATTTTGAAATTAGCTGATGATAAAGAAATTATTGCTAAAAGTGTAGTGATTACTTCTGGTGTTTCGTATCGAAAACTAGAAGCAAAAGGAATGGATGATTTTACAGGTGCAGGAATTTATTATGGTGCAGCTACAACAGAAGCACTTTCTTGTTCAGAAAAGAGTGTTTATATAGTTGGTGGTGGAAATTCGGCAGGTCAGGGTGCTATGTATCTTTCTCGTTATGCAAAAAAAGTAAATATTGTAGTCAGAAGAGAAGATTTATCTTCCTCAATGTCGCAGTATTTGATTGACCAAATTGATGGAACAGAAAATATAGAAGTTTTGCCATTTACTGAAATCATAGAAGCAAAAGGCGATGGACATTTACAAAGTATAACTCTACAAGATACAAAAGATAATTCTACAAGAGAAGCAGAAGCTGATGCTATGTTTATTTTTATTGGAACAAAACCTCATACTGAATGGATTGATTTGGAAATAATTAAAGATGAAAAAGGTTTTGTAGAAACTGGGAGAAATCTATTAGGTTATGATCAAATAAAGAAAATTTGGAAACACAAAAGAGAACCATTTACATTAGAAACTTCTATAAAAGGAATTTTTGCAGCAGGGGATGTACGTGCAACAGCTATGAATCGTGTTGCTTCAGCAGTTGGAGAAGGTGCAATGGCAATTAGCTTTGTGCATAAATATTTGGCTGAGAACTAAATGTAAAACCCTGTTCAATTTATAATTCTGCCATTGTCGGTGTCCCCACCGAAGATAGCAAAACACAAAAAGAGGCTGTCCGAAAAGTACGGATAGCCTTTTTTTTATGGTTAATTTTTTTTATTTTCGAGGTATATATACTTTTATACTAACGTTATATAGCCTATGGCAAAAGTAGTTTTCAAAAACCAAAGTGGTAAGCAGCCCGAACTTTTTCCTGTCAATATATTTGACAAAATTCCAGCTCACCATCCTGTTCGTTTAGTTGAAAAGGTGGTTGATTCATTGGATATTAGCGATTTGATTTCTCAATACAAAGGTGGAGGTTGTTCAGCTTATCATCCAAGAATGCTCGTTAAAGTGCTATTCTATTCTTATTTATCCAATATTTATTCTTGTCGTAAAATAGCTAAAGCTCTTGGGGAGAATATTCATTTTATGTATTTATCAGGCAATTCTACACCAGATTTTAGAACAATTAATGACTTTAGAGGTAAAATTTTGAAGGCACACATTCATCGTTTATTTGGAGAAGTTGTTAAAATGTTGGTTGAAATGGGTTATGTAAGTCTTGATGTTCAATATATTGATGGAACAAAAATAGAGGCTTGTTCTAATCGTTATACTTTTGTTTGGCGTGGTAGTATTGAAAAAAATAAAGAAAAGTTAGAAACTAAAGTAAATAAAATTTTATCTGATATTGAAAGTAGTATTCAATCAGATAATCAAGAAGAAAATAAAGAAGAAGTATCTACTCCATTAGATTCAGAATTATTAAAAGAAAAACTCGCTCAAATCAATAAAAAACTAAAAGAACCGAGTAAACAACAGGCAAGAGAACTAAAAAAAATGCAAGATGAATATCTTCCTAGATTAAGTAAATATGAAGAGTCTCTGAAAATTTTAGGTTGTAGAAACTCGTATAGTAAAACAGATACGGATGCTACTTTTATGCGGATGAAAGAAGATCACATGAAAAATGGACAACTCAAACCTACTTATAATGCTCAAGTGTCCACAGAAAATCAATTTATTACCCACGTTTCTATTCATCAAACGGCAGGAGATACCACCACTTTATCCTCTCATTTAGAAGGATTTGAAAATCAGTACAATAAACAAAGTAAAGAAGTAGTAGCTGATGCAGGTTATGGAAGTGAAGAAAATTATGAATTACTTGAAAAAAAAGAAATTACTGCCTACGTTAAGTACAATTATTTCCATAAAGAGCAAAAAAGGAAAATGAAAAATAATCCTTTTTTAGTTCAGAATTTATTTTACAACAAAGAATTAGATTTTTATGTCTGTCCGATGGGGCAAAGAATGAAGAAAATAAGAGATGGAAAACGTACTTCAAGTAATGGATACGAATCGCAAGTATCTTATTATCAAGCAAAAAGGTGTCAAGATTGTCCTCTTCGCAATTTATGTCATAAAGCTGAAGGCAATAGAATAATACAAGTGAATCATCGTTTAAACCAACTAAAAGAGAAAGCTAGAAATTTACTAACTAGTGAGAAAGGATTAGAGCAGCGCAGTAAACGCCCTATAGAAGTAGAAGCTGTTTTTGGGCATCTCAAATATAATAATAAGTTTAATCGATTTACTTTTAAGGGATTAGCAAAAGTAGAAATGGAGTTTCTATTGATGGCTCTTGGGCATAATTTTAGAAAAATGGTGGCAAAAACTGCCGATAAGCTAAAAAATACTTTCAATTCTAAAAAATCATCTTTTTGCACCTTTTTTTATACTCAAAAAAATCACCAAAAGACAAAATTTGTTTGCATCATCAAAAAAATCAACCAAAAAGAAGAATTACAAAAAATAGCTGCATAAAAAGAGGCTGACCTTTTCGGACAGCCTCTTTATGGTTTATATGAATTTTCCTCTAAAACCATTTTCCATTTATCAGATTCTGCAAATTCTTTGATAATTTGATTTCTTTCTTTCAACAAATTTGTCATATAGCTTTCCAAAAAAATAGTATCAACTAATTTTCCAAAGATTCCGAAAGGTGATTTGTATTCAAAAATATCTATCATTTCAACTCTATTTTCTGTTTCTTTAAAAATATGTTGGTGTTTGAAAGATTTGAAAGTTCCCTTTACCATTTCATCTGTAAAAGAATTAGGTCTTTCAAAAGCTGTAATTTTTGAAGTCAGTTTTTGATAAATACCAAAGTGTTTGGCTCGCC
The DNA here is from genome assembly GCF_037126295.1 of Bernardetia sp. Wsw4-3y2. Classification (NCBI taxonomy): domain Bacteria; kingdom Pseudomonadati; phylum Bacteroidota; class Cytophagia; order Cytophagales; family Bernardetiaceae; genus Bernardetia; species Bernardetia sp. Wsw4-3y2. The sequence continues at coordinate 481,451 of NZ_CP147017.1, forward strand.
AAGTTACCCATTCGTCTAAACTAATTAGTCCAGTTGTGATGCCTGCAATGGCTTCTTCGTTTGTCTTTTCTGTAGAAATTTTGTGTAAATCTATACTTCTTGATAAATCAAAGACAATTTCAATACTGCTTTCAATGAAGGTAGTTATTTTTATAATTGGCATTGATTTTTTGTTTTAATGTAAAATATCAATCACTTTTCTGGTCATTTTTTGATTAGGAATATTACCTCAACCTGTCCAATTGATAATTTACAATAAATTTTTGAAAGAATAAAAACAGTGTTTTTGAATTGAACAGGGTTAAAACCCTGTTTTTAACAGATTGCTAAACTAATTCTAATTCAGCAAACCAAAATCCCTTTACTTGATTCTCACTTGGCAAATCACAATCTGAATTTGTTTTTATAGAAAGAGGTTTGTATAATTTTTCGCCTACTTTAATTTCTATTTTCTCAGAAAAATAAGGTGCAGAAGTACAAAAAGAATGAAACTCTCCATTTTCGCCACAGGCATCTACTTGTTTTGGTAATCTTTGTAAAAATGCTGTATTAATTTTTTCTCCTACAAAAGATTCATCTAAAAAAGCATCACTAACACAGCACGTAACTGACTCAAAACCTTGGTTGATAAAATCATTTACTAAAAAAGTGGTATCCATTTTCCAAAGAGGAAAAACTGCTTTTATTCCAGTTTCTTTAAGTTGGTTTTGTCTATATTCTCTCAAATCTTCTAAAAAAATATCTCCAAACACAACTGTTTCTATTCCTTCTTTTTTCAATTGATTCAGAACTTCGTTCATTTTTTCCTCATATTCGTTATTTGCTCCCTCTGATAGAAAGAATTTTAATAAAGGAATTCCAATTTTTTCGGCTTGTTTTTCTAGTAATTCTTCTTTTACACCGTGCATCGTAATTCTTTTGTATTGCAAACTAAGTGTAGTGATAAGATAAACTACTTCATATTTTTTTTCTTGTAGAACCTTTTGAAGACAATAGGCAGAATCTTTTCCACCACTCCAAAAAAAAGCAGCTTTAGGAAGACTATTTTTCTTTTCTGACATGGTTGGTTATAAAAATTATACTTTATTCAATAGTATGAACAATTCTACGGTAATTATTTCCAGTAGTGGCAGGAGAAGCAACTTCTTTTTCAGCTTGTTCTAATTCTCCTCTACTTACACTTAATATAATTCCTAAAGAAATTCCTGTAAAAAATAAAGATGTTCCACCCATACTCAAAAGGGGCAAAGGAAGTCCTGTAACAGGTACAAGTCCGACTACTACTCCCATGTGTACAAGTGCCTGAACGACTAAGCTAAAACTCAACCCTGCCGATAAAAGTCCTCCAAAGGCTCGCTCAGATTTTGCCATGGCTACCATTCCACGATAGAGTAAAATGAGATACAAACCTAAAACGATTACTCCACCAAGAAGTCCGTATTCTTCAATAATGATAGCATAAATAAAATCAGAATAAGGGTGTGGAAGAAAATTCCTTTGCTGACTATTCCCAACTCCTTTTCCTACAAAACCTCCAGTTGCAACAGCTATATATGATTGTTCTTCTTGAAAAGTAACTTGTTCAGTATCAAAAAATGCCTTCATACGAGAAACTGCTGTTCCAGAGCGTTGTCCTAACTTCAAGGCAACCATTCCGACAACTGCGCCAATTATGATAGTCATTACCAAATAACGAACAGGTACACGTCCGATAAACATAATCAAAAGGCAAGTAGCAAAAAGCAAAACAGCCGAAGAAAAGTTTGACAGGGCAATCAATCCACAGATAAGTCCAGACCAAAAAATAATTGGCAAGGTAGAACGCTGAAATTCTCTAATACTCTGTTGGCGTTTAGAGAGCATACTGGCTACATTGGCAATCAAGGCAAGGGTAGCAAAATCTGAAGTTTGAAAAGATTGATTAATGAAAGGTATTGTAATTACACGACTTGCTTCATTGATTGTAGTTCCGAAAAGCCAAGTCAGAATCAAAAGAGGCACAGAAATAAGCAAAGCTAGACGAGACAGCCGAGAATAATAACGGTAATCTATCCGATGACACACCCACATAATAATTAGAGCCATAAATAAAAGAACGCCATGTTTAAAGAGGTAATACTCTGTATTTCCATCCATTCTTTTAAAGGCAATTGCTCCAGTAGCACTATAAACTACCAAAACACTGATAATAACCAAAAGGAAAACAACTCCCCAAATGATTTTGTCGCCTGTAAATATTTTTTTACTAACTGTATTTATTTCCATAGTATATAAAACACTTTAGTATAAGCGTTTGAAAATCTTTTGAAGTATTTTTTCTTTATTCTATCACAAAACGAATTTAAAGCTATTTTCTTAAAGTATCAAGAATTATTTGTTTCCAAAGATAAAAAGACATAAAGTTGATTTTTTACTTTTTCTCAACTTCACTTTTTCGTTTTTGTGTTTTTTCTACAACATCATAAATTTGTATCATATCCTCTCTAGTCATTCCTTCCATAGGAATTCCTGGTTGTTGATAGATTTCCAAACGTTGGTTATCGTACCACTCAACACTGCCACCATCTACACCTCCTTCATAGACCATTTCATTTGTCTTCATATCATAAACAGCGAATTGAATTGAATTTCTAGGTTGCATAGTTGTGCCTTCTTTAATTACTTTACAAAGTGAAAAAGTTTTGTCTTCATTTTCTATACATTCAAATGCTTGTTCAGTTTTATCAGTAATTTGAAACTTTTGTTTTGCTAACTCTTTGTAATTCATTGGCGTACTCTGTTTTAGCTTGGTAGTTGAATCTTGATTAGAATTGCCATTTTTAGTATTTGCACAACTAAAAGATGACAAAATTAAAAGAACTAAAATTAAATTTTTCATAAATTGTATAAATTGAGAATGAAATTTGAATAATTTGATTATTGAGTAAGAAGTTATTGCTATCTATTTTACAGAATTAAAATTTGTTATACTATTGGCTTAGCTTAAATTTATAACTTAATTACAACAAAAACATTGCAGAGTATCTACAAAACTATCTTTAAATTATGAAAACTACAAAAAAAATAAAATTACGTTTAGTGCTTATATTGAGTTTATTTGTTTTGACTAATTTCTTTATTCTGGCTGATCTAAAAGCACAAATTGTTACTAAAGAAACTGCTCCTGAATATACATATTATACTTTAGAGGAAATAAAAGAACGTTTTGATAAATATAAAATCGATTCTAGCACACATTTAACTGAAAATGAGTTCTTAGAACGCATTACTATTTTACAAGATTTAAAGCCAAGCACATACCGAACTTACAAAGCTGCTGTGGCTTATTTTGCAACTCCAACACGTTTGAAAGAAATTAGTGATATAAATTATGGTATAAATAGTTCGATTGCTGTTGCTAAAAATAAAATTGCTTATTTACGAGAAAATAGAGCTGATTCTACTATTTCTGCGTTCAGAATGCAACCTATCGAACGCATATATGATTTTTATAGAACGCAATTTGTAAATACTAACCAATTAGAAGAAGTCAAAAATTATGTTTTTGCTTCTTCTGATAAGCCTAATTTTGAGGTACATCAATTAGACAAATTTTTGCCTACCATTTCACAATTTGGAATAAGAAATGGACAAAGAGCCTATGGATATAGAATGTCTTTGAAAGATAATTATCATTTGCTTATTATTGATTTGCCTGAAAATGGAAGAAAAATAATACTTTTTCAGCAAAATGGTTGGGATAACATAGCAAAAGCAGTTTACTAAACTGATAAAATAAAGATTACTTTAAAAATTTGTTTGGGACAAAGTCTATTAACCAAACACCATTTTCAGCTTTATAAAACTTTATTCCTTCTTCTATCATTTTGAACGTTTCTATTTTAAAAATGAAGGGTTTTCCGTGTCTTGCGCCCACTTTTTGTGCTGTTTCTTGATCTGCTGAAAGATGAACATATTGCCTATTTCCTTTTAGAATTCCATTTTTTAAAATAGAATCTACATTTTTTGTAGCTGTTCCGTGATAGAGAACTGGAGGTGGACTTGTGGGTTGATAATTCATTTCTACTTGTGTAGAATGTCCCTGATTTGCTCGTATCTTGGTTTTGTCTTCATTGAAACCAAATCTTTGTTTGTCATTATTTAGAACAACATATTCCAATTCTTCAAAAGTCATGCTCTGACTTTTTTTATGTGTATTGATTTTTTCTAATAGTATTTTTGTGTTTGTCCAGCCTCCTTCTTCTAATTGTAGCTTTAATAATTCGGGTTGATGACGAAGAAGTAGAGATAAAAATTTACTGCGCTGTTTTGCTTTTGAAGCATCCATAATTTAGAGTTTGTTGATTTTTAATTAAACTTATTTTCCTATCAACATTATTTTCTCTTCAAAAAGTTCTTAAAAACACATTCTATTTTGATTTATGATACTGAACTGAATTAAAAAAATATAATAGGTTTTCTATCTTTTAAAAAAAACATTTTTGAAATGCTGCCAAATGCTTTTTTTCTCAATTACTTTTATTTCAGCTTTTTTATCAAAAGAATTATTGTTCTTTGGTAAAGAATCACATTCTTCTACAAAGATTGCACTTGGCTTTCCCATTACTGAAATTCTTGTTTGTTTTATACCGTCTTCTTCAAGAACGACAGCTTCTTCCAAAAGTAGTTCTAAATAAGAATGTATTGTATTTTCTATATCAAAATCAATTTGTAAAGACAAAGTAGTATAACCAAATTTTTGTACTTGTAAAACTGTGCTGTCTTGATTCTGAATTTCTGCTTTTGTTATATTAAATTTAAAATTTCCATGTTTATCAGTAATTGTTGAATGATTTGTTCCATGTATAGAAACTAAAGCATCAGATATGGAATTTTTACTAGCATCTATTACTCTTCCTTTGATTTGAAAATAATCATTTGTAGAAGTTTCCTTGAAATCATCTTCATTTTTACCAGATTGATTTGACTCAATTACTTCCGTCTTTAGATTAGTATTTTGAGAGTAGCTTTGAGAAGAGAAGAAAAATAGCGTAAAACTAGCAGCAATAAGTCTTGACCAAAAACTAGATTTTTGAGGTTTTAAACTGACAAGATTTGTATTTAATTGAGTATCATAAAAACGACCACAAGTATTTCCTTTATAATTTTTGAAGTGATTCACTATTTCAGAATCACTCATTGTGGTAAAATCAATTACAACTTTGTGACAAGAGCCACAAAAACGTCCTTTTTGCTGTGGACTCATCTCATTCCAATTTTCATGGCAAGGTTGAGGTATTTGTATTTTCATAGCTTAATTAAATTTTATTGAGTTTTTCTTATTGAATTATATTTTAAGAAACACGAAATAAAACCTCTAAATGCTGCAATTATCAGAAATCTAAAATAAAAAAGAACATAAAAAAAGCCAATTCAAATATTGAATTGGCTTTTTGTACTCCGTAGGGGAATCGAACCCCTGCTACCAGGATGAAAACCTGGCGTCCTAACCGCTAGACGAACGGAGCATTTTTCACTCTAAAATTTCTACTTTAACTTTATAACCAAAAATTAATCTATTATGATTTACTACAAGGTTATGATGTTGTACTCCGTAGGGGAATCGAACCCCTGCTACCAGGATGAAAACCTGGCGTCCTAACCGCTAGACGAACGGAGCATTTTTTAAAATTGTTCTTTTAACAACTTATTTGTTTTGCTTTTTAAGGTATTTTTGAAGCATTTTTGTGTGTTTCTTTTCCCTTAATGCGATGCAAAGGTACGCCTTTTTTTTGTATCTGCAAATAGAATTTCATTTTTTTTCTGAAAAATCTTATCTTTTTTCTTTCCCTAGCTATCTAAAAAGCCTTTTTATCATTTATGTTTTAAAAAAACGATAGATAAATTATTGATTTTCAAAGACTAACAAGATTAAAACCTTATTTTAATTATCATAAATACTAAACTCTTTTTTTTAGAAAAAAATTCAAAATTTATTAATTATTTATTTTTTCAAGGTTTTTATTGGTATCTCTAAGATTAACTAAATTTATTTGAGCAACTGCACAATATTCATTTTATACATCTTACCAATCGGAATACAATTGTCAGAAATGAAAATTTGATTTCCTTCAATACTTTTGATGTGTTTTGGGGAAACTGCAAATGATTTATGGACTTGTAAAAATTCTTCTTTTGGTAAAATTTCTACTAGATTTGATATTTTATCACGAATACTGATAGTTTCTTCTGTAGTATGTATGTTGGTGTAATTTCCAGAAGCCTCCAAATATTGAATTTTAGCTATTTCTACTTGAATGTATTTTTTGTTGCTCTGAAAAAAAATGCGATTTGAAACTGTATTTGTAGGCACATTTGTAGCAAAACTGGCAGACTGACTAAACGTTTTGTTGACAGCCTTTAAAAAACGTTCGAAGCCAAATGGTTTGAGTAAATAATCTGAAATATTAAGCTCATAGCCTTCAAGCGCATATTCTTTGTAAGCCGTAGTTACAATTACTTTTGGCGATTTGGTCAAAGTTTTTAGAAAATCAAAACCTTTAAGTTTTGGCATATTCAAATCTAAGAAAATTAAATCTACCTCATTTTTGCTCAAATAATCAAAGGCTTCCAAAGCATCATAACAGTTCTTCATAAGTTGCATGGTTGGCAACAAATCACAATAATCTTTTATAATATCGTGAGCAATATATTCATCATCAATAATTAGATATTTAATCATAATTTGTAGGTCGTCGGTGAGACACTGACAACGGCAAAGTTTAAATTTAAATTTTAAATTTTATTTAAGGTCAATTCTACTTTATAGATATTTTCAGTTGTAGAAAAAGATAAATCATATTTGTTTTTATAACCTAATTCTAAGCGTCGTCTGAGGTTTTTCAAGCCTATTCCAGTATGTTCTTTTTTGTCTGAAAAATCTGAATTGTCAAAGTTATTTTCTATTCTAAATCGTATTTTATCCTCAGAAGCCAAAACATCAATAGTAACAAAAGCATTTTCTCTTAGATTTTCAACTCCATGTTTGAACGAGTTTTCTAGTAAAATAATGAATAACAAAGGCATTATTTTATAATTTTCATCAATTTGAGAATTCAATTTTACATTTATTTTCTTGTGGTAACGCATTTTGTGCAACTCAATATAATTTTCCAAGAAATCAATTTCTTCTTCCAAACTAACAGATTCTTTTTCGCCTTCATAAATGCTATATCGCATCATATCCGAAAGTTTCAAAATCAACTCTTTCGCTTTTTTACTATCTTTTTCTACCAAACCATATAAATTATTGAGCATATTGAAAAAAAAGTGTGGACTTACTTGACTTTTCAGATGCAGTAATTCGTTTTTCTCTTTTTCATTTTTTAAGCTAAAAAAGGCAATGAGTTGTCTGACAAACCAATAAATCCCCAGCAAAACTAGAAATATATAATACAGTAGAATCAGAATTGTAACTGAAGTCGGATAATTTTCTAAAAAAATGACAGAATCTTTTTCTGTACTGATTAATTCGAAGGCAGTTACAACTATTGGAAAAAGTGCCAATATACTTGCCAAAGTTGTGATTACAATCCATTTTTTTCTACTTAGTTTTATCATCATCCTACAAAATTAAGCGCATAGAATGTCTATTACAAATAAGTTGATAAACAACCATTTAGCGATGCTCAACTAACTCAAACGAGTGATAAAAGGATTTTATATACATGTTTTGATTTTATATCACTCACAAGTATGTGTCTATCCCAATTAATTGAAGCATAATTTGAAGACTTTTAGATTTGTCTAAATTTTTTTATAAATCTCAAATTTTAAGCGACAATGAATACAATAAAAAAGAACTTATTTAGATACTTGAAACATATCAGCCTTACGATTTTGGTTTTAGCAGCTATTGCTATCGTAATTGGTTTAAATATCGGTGCATCTCTACATTATGATGACCATCCTTTAATGATGGTTATAGACAAAGAAGGTCCTTATGTTTTCTATAAAAACGATAGTACACTACAAGTAAATCATATCAGAGGGAATAAAAATGATGGATTTTATTTGGAGCAAAAGGAACATTCTACCACAGGAAAAATTTTGATAAATTCTTATTTTCAGATTGATTCTACTTATTTTGAAATTGAAATTAATCCAGAAATTGATATTCCACCAACAAGTTATGATGACAATCAGCCTATTTTAGCCATTTCAGATATTGAAGGAGGTTATAAAACCTTTCGTGATTTTCTCATTGCTAATAAAGTCATTGATAAAAAACTGAATTGGATTTTTAAAAAAGGTCATTTGGTTTTGGCAGGCGATTTTGTAGATAGAGGTTGGTCGGTTACTCAAGTGCTTTGGTTTATCTACAAACTAGAACAAGATGCTAAAAAACAAGGGGGGCGTGTGCATTTTATTTTAGGAAATCACGAACTGAAAAATATGCAAGGTTTTTATAGAGATGCAGCACCCAAATATTTTGCAGCTTCAAATATTTTAGGCAAACAACTTGACAAATTATACAATCAGAATTCTTTTATCGGAAAATGGATGTCAAGTAAAAATACATTGGAAATCATCAATGGAAATCTTTTTGTTCATGGGGGCATTCATCCAAATTTAGCAAACTATGAAATAAGTTTGGATGAAATAAATCAGATTGTTAGAAATAATTATTACAGAGCCTATTATCCCAAAAGAGAAAAAACTATTGAGCAATTTTTAAACTCTACCAAAACAGGAATTTGTTGGTATAGAGGATATTACAAAGATGATTTAACCCAAGAAGAAGTAGAAAAAGGACTTGATAAATTTAATGCAAAATCAGTTGTGGTAGGACATACACTTCAATCAAAGATAAACAGAAAGTTCAATGGAAAAGTAATTGGTATTGATGTAAAACACCCTAAAGATTATCATAAAAACTTTCCCTATCACGAATCAGAAGGATTACTAATTGAAGAAAATATCTATTACAGAGTCTTAGCTGATGGAGAAAAAAGGGAAATATAATAAACATTAGCATGGTTAATTTAGTAATGTTCATTTTTCCATAGCGACAGGTTTGCAAACCTGTCGCTATGGAAAAATAAGACTGCTTTGTTTTTAGATAACTTGCTGATTTTCAAACTTATAAATAACCATTATAACGTTTAATAATTGATAAAAAACACGAAATACATTTTTTACCATAAAAAAACAAAAATGAAAAATAGACTCTTTAAATTTCTCTCAAAGCCATACATAGTTGTTTTTGTAATGATTATAGCACCGATGCTGTCTTATTTTGATAGAAATTTCGGCTACTTCTTTGGTTTATCTGTTGCCTTATTTCTTCTTTGGGGTAGTAATTGGAATTGGGCAAAGTTTGGTTTTGCTAAAAAAATCAATCTTCAAACTGTTTTGAGAGGCTTGTTATTGGCACTGATAACACTAATAATAGTTGATGTTTGTATTCAGCCATTTTTAGAAATTTCTTTTGGAAAGATTGATTTGAGTTCTGTGGAAGAAATAAGAGGGAACTTTACAAGTTTCTTTATCCTTTTTATAATCATGTGGGTTTTTGCTGCATTTGGAGAAGAATTTTTATTTAGTGGGTATTATATGAAGCACTTAGCTGAATTTTTAGGAAATACAGATAGAGCTTGGATTATTTCAGCAATTATTCTTTCTATCTATTTTGGAGTTTCTCATAATTATCAAGGAATAGCTGGAATAGTTGCCGTTGGATTATCAAGTAGTATTTTCTTTTTTACATTTTATCGAAATAAAAAAAATCTTGCTTTACTTGTTTTTGCTCACGGATTTTATGACACAATAGGGCTGACCCTTATTTATCTGAATAAAGATGATATTTTTTATAAGTGGGCTTTGTATTTAATCGAAATAACTAGTTAATTATCTAACTCTAAAAAAATGTTCTTTTACAATCTATCCTTTTAATATTCCTAAAAACTTTTTTATTTTTTCAGTCATGCTTAATTTTTTGGATTTTGTAGGCACTTGATCGTTATATAAAATAGAAATCATACTTTGATTAATCCAGTCTTGAGGTGCTCTTGCTTCTGAATTACTAAATTTATTTACAGAATTAGTGAGTCTAATTACCTCATCTAATGGAACTCCCAAAAGAACAGCAATTTGAGTAATGGCACTACGCTCTTCAGTGGCTACTTCATCATCTGAACGAGCAATAACCATTAAATCAATCAGTAAAATTTCTCTCAATGGACTTCTAGCAATATTTTGGGTACAAAGTTGTATATCTATATTTGCTGGGTGACGAGAATAAGAAGCTAATAGCTGTTGCTCTTCTTCTGATAGCTTTGCTATTTGTGTTATTCTTTCCAAAAAAACGACCTCATCATCAGATAAATGATGGTCACTAAAGGCAATAAAAATGACTAACTGAAGATAGGCTAATTTTTCCTTTGTACTACAACTGTTTAAAATATGTTCGAATGTATCCATTAAGTTAATTATGACTAGGTATCCTGAATAAAAAAGTCTTTTTAATAAAGTAAAGAACTGAAAAACTAAAATTATAGAGCAAAATAGAAAAAAAATGACGATTTTTGCCAAAAATAATTTATATAAGCATCATTTTTAGTAATTGATGCAGCAATTTAACTCAAAAAATAGTCTAATTACTAACCAACGTTTATTTTTCAGGAATTTTTGAATCTAATTCCGTTATTATTTATACCAATTTTATAAAATTAATTTATCTATATCTAAGCTATGTCAAATATTTCAAATCGCTCTTTCCTTTATTTTTTAGTCTTTTCTCTACTTAGTTTTATTTTGGTTTCTTGTGGTGATAAAAAAGATGATCCTCAACCTGAAAACCTTCCTGATCGTCCTGTTATATCTTGGAAAGATTTAGCACCAGCCGACAAAATATTTTATACAGATGAAGCTGTAGTTCTACAAGCTAACAAAACTGGAGGTTACCTAAAAACAGTAGAGTGGAAAATCAATGGTACGTTAGTTACTAATTCACAAGAAATTATCTTTAATGATGATTCTACTCTAATTTCTCTTTCTCATCCTTTTAACAACCCAGGTAGATATGATGTGAGTTTGAGAGTAGCCAATGAAGGAGGAGAAGCTATACTTATTCAAGTCTTAAACTTTGAGGTACGTCCAACTCCAAAAATTGATCTTCTAACAGGACAAGTATCAAAAAAATGGAAATTTACTTCTATTAAATTAGGTGCTGATGGTGCGGAATTGATTAAAAATCATGAAAAAGATAACACGCTTACTTTCTTTAGAGAAACACAAAATGAAGGAACAACTACCTATAACTGTGTTTTTGATGGTGGAACAATAAGAAATGGAGAACTAGATACAAAAGGAAGATGGGAGTTTGTTGCCAATGACCGTTATCTGAAATTTTTCAGAGTAGATGTTTTTCCTAACAATGCACGTATTATAGAATTGACTCCAACCACTATGATTTTAGGCAGAAATGAAGGAAATTCAGAAGTGATTTATAAGTTTGCACTTGTACCTTAAGCACTTGAAGTAAATGGGCGAAATGAAATCATATTTAAAAGATACTTCCCTTACCAAATAATTAATTACATATTGCCTTAAAAAAGGGTGTTTTCTATCGTAAAGATAGACAACACCCTTTTTTTATTTTAAATAATTGAAAAAAATAAAAATAAACTACATTTTTTTTATTGCACTTTTTAAAGAAAATTTAATACAATTAATTAAATTAACTAAAAATAGCCTATTTTTTCATAAAACCTTCTCTTGTATGTTTTATTAGTGCTTTTGAGTTGCGTTAATACAATGTTGATTAAAAAAATCAACTTCCTAAATTGTATTTTTTTTATAAAAAAGATAGCTTTACTATTAACAAGCATAAAAAAAATTATCACTAAACACTTGCAAATCAGAAAGTTATATACTTTATTTGTGTTATAGTTATGCACGCATACTATATTGAGCTTAAATAAATGAATGATAATCAAGGTATATAATTTTAAAAAATAACTATACTCATTAATTCAATTAATTAACCTCTAATGTAACTTATTCAGTAAGTATTAAAACAAACTAGAGTAAGTTTCAAATTTTATACACAAACAATTAATATTCCCTTTATTATGAAAAAAATTTTAAAATCTCTCGTTACATTTTTCGTTTTCTTACTTCTTAGTTTTGGAGCAGTTGCTCAGCAAATTCAAGAAAACAATCTTGTTGCACCTACACAAATGACTAGTGTTTCTGGAAGTCTTTTGGGAAGTGGCATAAGTGATGCAGGTAACATTTATTATGGTGCAACTCCATCTAATCTTAGAGCAGGTTCTCCTGTAATCGTTTTCATTCATGGTTATTTTTCTCGTGCTAGTTCATGGTGGATTTTAAATGATATGTACACAAAAGCATTTAATGATGGCTATCGTACAGCATTCGTTTCTGTACATCCTGATAAAGATATGTGGGTAAATGGTCAGCTTTTTAGTAACATGCTTGGCACAATTACAAATAATCTTGGTGTAAATAAAGTAGTAGTGGTAGCACATAGTAAAGGTGGTTTGGATACAGATGCAGCAGTAGTACATTATGGCGCACATACAAAAGTAGAACGTGTAATTACGCTTAGCACTCCTCATTTTGGAACTCCTTTAGCGGATTTGGCTCAAAGTAACTGGGTTTCTTGGTTATCAAGTGTTTTTGGGCAAGTAAATGATGCTACTAACTGTCTTCAAACAGGTTATGCTAGTTATTTTCGTTCTCAGACAGCTAATAACCCAAATTACTCTAAAGCAAAATTTCGTACAGTAGGTGCTTGGGGATATGGTATTCTTCTTGCAGTTCCAGGTGCGTATCTTGACCTAAATGGTGGTAGTGCATTTACAGGTGGAAATGATGGTGTTGTTACTTATAAAAGTTCAAAGCGTCCAAATTCGACAACTTTACTTAGTGGATTTGGAAACTGGAGAACAAATTACAATCATCTTGAAGTACAACAAGGTTATTCTATGTGGAGTACTATTAAAAGTAATTTGCCTTATTCTCTTTCTAAAGTAGAAGCTAAACCAATAGATACTGAGATACTTACTAATCCAAATGCAGTTGTTGAAAGTAGGGTGCAAATTCTTAGCTCTGAAAAAACAAGTCGTAATTTTATGGTAGAAGAAGGTGTAACAGAAACGATGTTAGACATTCATTCTTTAAATGAAAATGAAGAATTTGTAATAACAGCTCCAAATGGCGAAAAAGTAAATCCTAAAGTGCTACGTATTTCTGAAAAAGCAAATGATTTGTTAGGTGGCTTTGCTACAACAATTAAGATAGAAAACCCACAAGTAGGAACATATTCTATTGAATCTAAAAGTGCTTTTGTAGCTTTAGTTACTGCAAGTGAAGGCGTTGGTCTTCGTATGACAAGTGATTTGAATGATAAAAAGTATTACTACAATGTTGGAGAAACAATCAACTTGAATATTTCTCTTTTGAATGAGTTAGGAATCAATACACAAGGTGCAAAAGTAACAGGAACAATGACACTTACTTCAAATGATGTAAAGACACAAAAAGCAGTTGTATTAGAATTTAATCAAAGTAGCCAAAAAAATGGACAATTTAGAGCTACTGTAAATGATAAATTAAATGAAGGTATTTATAGTATTTCTATTCAAGCTGAAAACGGAAACTTTAGCAAGTCTTTAGTTACAAGTATTGCTGTTGTAGATGGTGTTTTACATACATTAGCAGATGCAACAAATCCTATTAACGAGAATAAAATAGAATCTATTAAATTAATGCCTTCTTTTCCAAATCCTTTCAACACTCAAACTAAAATTAGTTTTGAATTAAAAAACTCTTCTGCTGCAATGCTTACTATCTATGATGCAGTCGGTCGTGTAATTGAAAAAGTTGATTTGTCTTCTTATGGAATCGGAAAACACCAATACGTATGGAATGTAAATCAAAACAAAGTTAAAAATGGACTGTATATCGCTGAAATTCGTACTGGAAATGAGCGTGTAACTCAAACAATGATTTATTCTAAATAACCGAAAAAATAAAATTTTAAAAAAAACAGAAAGCATTTCCACTTTCTGTTTTTTTATGGTGTTATTTTTAGAATTCTGATTCCGACCTGTTTAAGAATAGAAGACGAACAAACCTCATTTTATAATTTCGCTAAATTGTCGGAAGAGCCAAGAATTTCTTTAAAAATCAGATTATTACCCCAGTTATAATGCAAAATCAGCTAGTCTTCGACAATTGTTTGACAATCTTTCCTAGATGTACATGATTTGTTTTTGACTTTAATTTACTGCAAAAATATAAAAAAGCCATTTTTTATTTGGAATTTTCACAAAGACAAAAAAAATTTTCACTTTTTTTATTGTATTTTTTAAAGAAAATCAATTTGATTAATATCACTAATTAAAAATTGTGAGTTTTCAACAAAAATAGCCTCTGTATGTTTTATGGCATTTTTCAGCCACAGCAGTACCATGTTGATGAAAAATAGTAAAGGAAGTAAATTGTATTTTTTTTAGAAAAATGATAGCTTTACTATCAAATTATAGAAAAAATATTTTCAGTAAAGACTTGCAAATCAGAAAGTTATATATTTACTTTGTGTTATAGTTATGCAAGCATACTATATTATCGCTCATTAAATGACCGATAGTCATATTATGATAATTATAAAAAAACATATACTTGTTAATTCAATGAATTAACTTTTAGTGTAATTTATCTACACAATAAGTCACTAAATTTGATTTAAAAGATAAATTATAAATTTTAACACACAAACAATTAATATCCCTTTATTATGAACAGAATTTTTCAATCTATTGTAGCCTTTTTCGTTTTCTTACTTCTTAGCTTTGGAGCAGTTGCCCAACAAATTCAGGAAACAAATCTTGTTGTTCCTACACAGATGACTAGCGCATCTGGCGATATTTTAGGAAGTGGCGAAAGTGATGCAGGTAACATCTATTATGGTGCAACTCCTTCAAACCTTAGAGCAGGTTCTCCTGTAATCGTTTTTATTCATGGTTATTCTTCTCGTGCTAGTACATGGTGGGAAGGAAATGATATGTATTCTAAAGCATACGCAGATGGTTATCGCACAGCATTTGTTTCTGTACATCCAGACAAAAATATGTGGGAAAACGGACAACTTTTCAACAATATGTTAGGCACAATTACAAATCGTTTTGGTGTAAATAAAGTAGTAGTAGTAGCACACAGTAAAGGTGGCTTAGATACAGATGCTGCATTGGTACACTATGGCGCAACAAACAAAGTAGAACGTGCTATTACACTTAGCTCTCCTCATAATGGAACTCCTTTAGCAGATTTAGCTCAAAGTGGCTGGGTTTCTTGGTTGTCAGGTGTTTTTGGTCAAGTAAACGATGCTACTAATTGTATGCAAACAGGTTATGCTAGTTATTTCCGTACACAAACGGCTAACAACTCAAATTACTCAAACGCTAAGTTTCGTACAGTAGGTGCTTGGGGTTATGGTGGAATCCTTTGGGTACCAGGTGTATATCTTAGCTGGAATGGTGGGGGAAGTAGCACTGGTGGAAATGACGGTGTAGTTCCTTATTATAGCACAAAACGTCCTAACTCTATAACTTTACTTAGTGGAAACGGAAACTCTACAACAAACCTTGACCACAGCGAAGTACACGAAGGAAGATATATGTGGGCTACTGTAAAGAATAACCTTCCTTATTCTCTTTCTAAAGTAGGAGCTAAACCAATAGACAACGAACCTACTACAAACCCAACTGCAGTTGTTGAAAGCAGAGTTCAGATTCTTAGCTCTGAAAAAACAAGCCGTAACTTTATGGTAGAAGTAGGTGTAACAGAAACAATGTTAGATATTCATCACTTAACGGCAAATGAAGAATTTGTAATTATTGCTCCAAACGGAAACAAAATAAACCCTACTACTTTACGTACTTCTGAAAAAGCAGGTGATATGTTAGGTGGTTTTGCAACTACCCTAAAAATAGAAAACCCACAAGTAGGAACATATTCTATTGAATCTAAAAGTGCTTTTGTAGCTTTAGTTACTGCAAATGAAGGCGTAACACTTCGTATGACAAGTGATTTGAATGATAAAAAGTATTACTACAATGTTGGAGAAGCTATCAATTTGAATATCTCTCTTTTAAACGAACAAGGAATCAATACACAAGGAACAAAAGTAACTGGTGTAATGACTCTTACTTCAAATGATGTAAAATCACAAAAAGCAGTAGTATTAGAATTTAATCAAAGTAGCCAAAACAACGGACAGTTTAAAGCTACTGTTAATAAAACTCTTCCAGAAGGTGTTTATAGTGTTGCTATCCAAGCTGAAAATGGAAACTTTAGCAAGTCTTTAGTTACAAGTATTGCTGTTGTAGATGGTGTTTTACATACATTAGGAAACAATGATGTGAAAGACCCTATTAAAGAAAATAGTGTAGAATCTATCAAATTAATGCCTTCTTTCCCAAATCCTTTCAACACTCAAACTACAATTAGCTTTGAATTGAAAAACTCTTCTGCTGCAATGCTTACTATCTATGATGCAGTTGGACGTGTAGTTGAAACAGTTGATTTGTCTTCTTACGGAGTTGGAACACACCAATATACTTGGAATGTAAACCAAGCTAGAGTAAAAACAGGTCTTTATATCGCTGAAATTCGTAATGGAAAAGAGCGTGTAACTCAAACAATGATTTATTCTAAATAATCGTTGAATAACAAATAGATTTGATTTATCTATATCAAAAATCCCAATAGCTTTTTAAGTTATTGGGATTTTTTTGATGGCTATTTTATAAACTATTATCAGAGTTATTTCAGATTACCGAAAAACTACTGACAAAGTTTTTTTGTTAGAATATTATCCAAAAAGAGAATCATCTTTTCCTTTTCCACTTTCAGCATTTCCCTTTTTTACATCTCCTTTTATAGTTGGGTCAAATAAAGATTCTGTTGCTGAAGGCTCTGGAAGTACAAAGTTTGCTTTATAGATGGCTGGTTCTTCTAATTTTCGTCCTAATGCTCTCCAACCTTTTATGTCTTCTAAAGTATGAAGTAGATAAGAGATTTTGAATTTTTTGCGATTTTGTTGATAGAATATCTCAACCTTTAGATTACTCTGAGAATTTTTATTTTCTTCATTCTCAAAATGAACAGCCAAAACTTCTGATTTCTGATGCTCTGGAATAAAGTCAAATTCTTTTCCAACTGTTGTGGTTTCGATTCTAAAACGTTTTATAAAATGCGTTTTAGATTTTCCATCATAATAAACAGCCGAAATAACAGCCTTTGGATTGAATTTTTGAATCGCCAAAACTCGTTTTACATCATAACGATTGGTAAGTTCAAAATTAGTTTGTTCGTAACTTCCATCTTTGAAAATAACCAAAATAGTATCTTCATTATCAAACTCACCTAATTTTTCGCCTATTTCGTCTTTGTTGAGTGTTCCTGTTACTTTGTCGTAATAAATCTCTAAAGCACCTAGTGTAGATTCTCCTTCTTTGGCTAATTTGATTCTACGAACAGGATATTTTGTAAGCTGATTTCCTTTTACACCACGTCCTTTTATTTCTAATTCGGCAAAATTAAAGTCAAAGTTTTTGTTTTTTGCTTTACAAGCATTTGATAAAAGAATATTCACTACTTCAGCTTCTCCATTGGGATTAGCAGAAAAATAATGAACTTTAGATAGTTTATGGTCGCTTGCAAGATTGTATTCTCTTTCACGAGTTACCCCCAAAACTTGGAAACGTTTTACATAACTTGTTCCTGTTTTTCCATCTAAATACGACATATTATAAACCATTCTCTCATCACCTTTTCTATAAACGTCGACATGAATGATATTTTTACCTACAAAGACTTTATCAGCTACTTTTACAACTTGCATTACTCCGTCTTCTCTGAAAATAATAACATCATCTAAATCAGAACATTCACAAACAAACTCATCTTTTTTGAGTCCAATTCCGATAAAACCTTCTTTTTTATTGACATATAATTTTGCATTGTTGGCAGCTACTACACTTGCTTCGATATTATCAAAAGAAGAAACTTGAGTTTTACGTTCTCTTCCTTTTCCGTATTTTTTCTTTAATTCTTTGTAGTAATCAATCGAATAAGGAGTAATATTTTCTAAGTTATGGCGAACTTCTTTCAGTTCTGTTTCCATTTTCAAACGCAGATCATCAGCCTTTGAAGTATCGTATTTAGAAATTCTTTTAATTTTAATTTCTGTTAGTTTTATAACATCATCATCAGTAATTTCTCTATATAGTTGCTGTTTGTATGGTTCTAATCCTTCATGAATAGTTTGAATAACAATTTCCCACGTTTCGGCATCTTCTATTCGGTTGTAGATTTTTTCATCGATAAAAAGACGTTCTAAAGAAGAGAAAAATATTTTTTCTAAAAGTTCGGCTTCTCTAATCTGTAATTCTCTTTTGAGAAGTTCTCTTGTAAAATCTGCACACGTTTTGAGCATTTCATTGACATCAATAAAATGAGGTTTGTCTGCAATAATTACACACGCATTTGGCGAAATAGAAACTTCACAATCTGTAAAAGCATAAAGCGCACTCATCGTAACATCTGGCGAAACCCCAGGGGCAAGTTTTACCAAAATTTCTATTTCGGCTGCCGTATTATCAATTACTTGTTTGATTTTGACCTTTCCTTTATTGTTGGCTTTCAAGATAGAATCAATCAAACTTGTAGTTGTCGTACCAAAAGGAATATCACGAATAACTAAAGTTGTTTTATCAAATTGTTCCATTCTAGCACGTACACGAACTTTTCCTCCACGCTTTCCTCCGTTGTAATGCTCTATATCAATAAATCCTCCTGTTGGGAAATCGGGATAAAGATTTATTTTTTTGTCCTTCAAAGCATCAATAGAAGCATCTATGAGTTCGTTGAAATTATGAGGAAGAATTTTGGTAGAAAGACCAACTGCAATACCTTCAACACCCTGCGCCAAAAGCAACGGAAATTTTACAGGCAAAGCCATTGGTTCACGTTTTCTTCCGTCGTAAGTAAGCTGCCAATCCGTCGTTTGAGGATTAAACAAAACATCGGTCGCAAACTTAGACAAACGAGCCTCAATATAACGAGAAGCTGCTGCACCGTCGCCAGTACGAACATCTCCCCAATTTCCTTGAGCATCAACAAGCAAATCTTTTTGTCCCATATTTACAAGCGCATCACCAATGGATGTATCTCCATGTGGGTGATACTGCATTGTCTGACCAATAATATTTGCCACTTTGTGATAACGTCCGTCATGCATTTCGTTCATGGCGTGCATAAGTCGTCGCTGCACAGGTTTTAGTCCGTCTTCTATGCGAGGAACAGCACGTTCCAAGATTACATACGAAGCATAATCTAAAAACCAGTTTTGATACAGTCCTGAAACAGGAAGAACATCAGAAATTCCCTCTCCATTTAAGGACGTAAATTCTTCATGGTGTTCTTGTAATATTTCCTCTTCTTCTTCGTGGTGGTCTTGTCCGTTTGTATTGTCTGCGCTCATATATTTTTATTGTCTTTGTTTTAATAATATTGTGTTATTGGTGAGACACCAACAACTGCAAGTTCAAGTGTCGACACTTAAACTAGAAAGCCATTTTTTTGCTAAAAATATTAGTCAAAAGTTATCCAAGTCGTTTAAGATTGATTCAATCTTACAAAAATACATATTATTTCAATAAATGCTAAATTATTTAGCAAAAATATTTTTATTAGAATTTGTAAATTTAAAATTACGAAAAAAAACGAGTTGGTCTTTATTTTTTCTAATGCTAAAGTTTGTAAATCTTGTAGTATGGAAAAACTATTAGATAATCAAAATGTAGGTTTGGGAAATTATAGTATATTTGAATTTCAAATACACGACTTGAAGCCGAATATATATTGCTTACTTAGAACCAAGTAAGAGTCGTTTTGTATCTTGCGAGGGAGAACTGGGGAAAATAATCAGTTTATTAGAGAGGCATAAATTTTATCTATATTACTTTCAATTATTCACTAACTAATGAACTCAATAACTTCTAAAACTTTTGAAACTCTTTGCTTTGAAAAAGATGAAACAGTAGAAATATATAATGTAGAAATTAAAGGTAATCTCAGACCTTATCATAGCTGTATAGAAAGTAATATAATAATAGCAGCTTGTATATTTACAGATTATGTTAAGTTTGAAAACATAACTTGTAATTCTAATTGTAGCATTAGATTTGTTGATTGTACATTTAAAAAAAGTGTACACATAAAATCTTGGAAATCTAATATAATTATACAAGGTGAGTGGGATTCCAATAACTACTCTATAAAATTTGAGAATACAAAATTTGAAGGTGTATTGAGTTTAGAATCTCTTAATCTTCACAAAGGGATACATATCACAAAGAAAACAAGTATTTATAAGCTAAATTGTATAAAACTTAGTCTAAAAAATGGCGAATTTTTGATAGATGAATCAACAGTAAATCTAGCATTTGATTTAACAACACTTAAGGCTTCTAATCTAAATATAAAAAATGAGAGTATTATTAATGCACAAACTCATTTTACTGATATAAGAGCAAATATATCTTTGAATGACTCAGAGTTTAATGGGCATACATTTTTATCAGGATGTAAAACAAAAACTCTTTATATAAATAGTAATATTTTTAATAAAAAACTACTAATTTCAAACCCTCTTATTTCAGAGATGTATATCTCAGAAACTGAATTTAAAAAAGAGGTTGGATGCTTATTACAAGTAAGTAACCATTTTTTAAAAAAGGTAGAAATTTCTGATTCAAAATTTAGTAATAAGTTTATTTTAACAGGTGGTAGGTCAATAATTGAAAAACTTATAATCAAGTTTTCAAAAGAATTAAAAGGTATTTTTGAGTTCAATTCTTGTCGTATAAATAATGTTATTCTAACAGGAAAAAATTATAACACAAATATAAATTTTGAGCATACAGAGTTTCAATCACTATTGTTCAATAAATTTTCAAATTATGCTGATATTTCATTCAACTCCTCTAAGCCTCTAGATTCTGAATCAGATTTAATTATTAGAGGTTCTAACTTAGGAAAAACTCATTTTTTCAATTTTTCTTTTAATGACTTTAAGAATATTGTAATTGATAATTCTGTATTGATTGACATTATTACTGTTAATGTCAAATGATTTAATCATAGTCAGTTAATAAAATCCTCAGATAATTTTCAAAAACTTAAAATTTATCAAAAAATAAATGACTGCATTGAACACTTTAAAAGATTAGAAAACATATCAGATGATTCTCAAAAAATAGAAACCTATCAAGAAATAAATAAGACAATAAAATGGATTAATGAATTTGACGACTTTTCAGGTAATTATGAAAATATACGCCCTGTTGTTAAAATGTTATTATGGCTCAAAATAGGAATTCAGAATATAGAAGTTTGTAAGAATGAAGAACAGGCTATATATAAAACATGGTATTGGTTTAATAACAGAAATATTTATGAAAATACTCATGAAAAAATTAAAACTCTTTATGAGGTACTTGATAAAAATACACCTAGCACTCCTATTCCACAAAAGGAATTACAGAGTCTTGAAAAAGAGTTGATTACAAGAATTACTGACTTACCAGCCAAAGAAAAAGTAGATTGGCTAAGGCTAAAAAGAAGGAAAAATTCTGTTGATGAGGAATCTCAATTGACAAAGGGAGAAATAGTGAGAATATTAAGGGTAATTAATAAAATACAAAACTCTTCTAATGAACATATTCGTCTTGACCATCTCTATTCATTGAGAGATATTTTAAAGCAAAGACTAGATACAGATACAGATAAATCTGAAAAAGAATTTAATCAACTGGTGCAGAATATTTCATTGTTATTTGCTAAATTAACTCTTACTGTTGATGAGCAAAAAGAAGTATATGAAAAAATTAACTCTGCCTTAAAACAAATGGAGTATGAGTATAATTTAACAGATGATATTCAAGTAAGAGAAATATATAGACAAATACGATTTGTTCTTGAGCGACAAGGCGATAAAATTGCTTCATTGAAATTTAAGTCAGTCGAAATGGAAACTCACAAAAATGAAGTTATTAATAGATTTCAATATAAATGGTATCATGATTTACAAGATAAAATTATACTGTTATCTGGATGGACTAATGACTTTGGGCGAAGTTGGTTTAAGCCAGTTCGTCTTATGATTCCTATTACTATATTTTTTTACTTTCTAATTATTACTGGGGTTTCCAACAAGTTATCATATTGCCCTAATCTGTTTAGCATACAAAGTTGGTATATTACATTGTGTGAATATTGTAATTATATAAATATAATGCCTCAATTATTAGATCCAACACATTCATTATCAAGGATATTTATAGATAACAAATATATTACTATTGGGTTCTGGGCATATTTCTTTGACTACTTCTATAAAGTTATACTTGCATTTTTCATTTTTCAAGTGATTTCTGCATTTAGAAAGTATGTGAGTTAGTAAATATTAAATAGTTTTTTTAAGGCATTTTTGTTTCTTGCAAAGACTAAAAACACCAAAACCCCTATAAATAAGAAAAGGCAACCACAACTGTGGTTACCTTTAATTTACTCTATATCCCCTTTACAGATATAAAACTTAATCTTCCTTCTTACGGAAGAAGGAAGCCATTTGTTGCAATAATTTCATTCTTTTTATATTTTTTTATTAAAAATAGAAATATAAAGAATAAGATTTTATTGAAAACAAGTAGCTATCCTATTTAAAATCGTTTATTTCTATCACTATTTAATGATAAAACATAACTCATTTTAGACTTTTGATGCTTTTAGCTTATAACATTAGTAAAAACTTTTGAATTACGTTTTCTCTCTCCTTCGTTCAAATAAATTTTACGAATACGAAGAGATTCAGGAGTAAGTTCTACATACTCATCAGCTTGAATATATTCTAATGCTTCTTCTAAAGAGAATTTTATAGGAGGAGCAATTTTGTTTTTATTGTCCGAACCTGAAGCTCGCATGTTTGTAAGTTGTTTTGCTTTTGTTACGTTCACAACCAAATCGCTACCACGAGTATGCTCTCCAATTACTTGCCCTTCGTAAATAGCTTCATTCTGATCAACAAAGAAAATACCTCTGTCCTGTAATTTATTGATACTGTAAGGAATTGCATTTCCTAATTCCATAGAAATAAGAGAACCACTCTGACGACCTTTGATTTCTCCTTTGAAAGGCTCAAATGCTTTGAAACGGTGATACATAATCGCCTCTCCTGCTGTTGCTGTAAGAAGTTGGTTACGAAGACCAATAATTCCACGAGAAGGCATTTCAAATTTTAAGATAACACGGTCATCTTTCGGATTCATTTCTAACAAATCCCCTTTACGCTGCGTAACAAGTTCGATAGCCTTTCCAGAAAGATTTTCAGGAAGGTCAATCGTAAGCTCTTCTATCGGTTCACATTTTTTACCATCAATTTCTTTGATAATTACTTGAGGCTGACCTACTTGTAATTCATATCCTTCACGACGCATTGTCTCAATCAAAACAGACAAATGAAGAACACCACGACCAAATACATTGAATGAATCTGCTGATTGTGTTGGCTCAACACGCAAAGCAAGATTTTTTTCTAATTCTTTTTCCAAACGCTCTTTAAGGTGACGAGAAGTAACAAATTTACCTTCTTTACCATAAAAAGGAGAGTTATTGATAGTAAATACCATTGACATTGTAGGCTCATCAATAGAAATTGGAGGCAATGCTTCTGGCTCATCTCTATCTGCAACTGTATCACCAATTTCGAAATCTTCTAGTCCTACAATTGCACAAATATCTCCTGCTTGTATTTCTTCTACCTTACGTTTTCCTAATCCTTCAAAAACATAAAGTTCTTTTACTTTATTCTTTTTAATTGTTCCATCACGTTTCATAAGAGAAACAGTTTGGTTTACTTTCAGCATTCCACGAACCAGACGACCAACTGCAATACGACCGATATATGTAGAGTAATCTAGAGAAGTAATTTGAAGTTGAGTAGTTCCTTCTTCAATTTCTGGAGCAGGAATTGTTTCGATAATCGCATCTAAAAGTGGAACGATACTGTCTGTTGGTTGTTCCCAATCTGTACTCATCCAGTTATTTTTGGCAGACCCAAAGATAGTAGGGAAGTCTAATTGGTCTTCTGATGCACCTAAAGAGAACATCAAGTCAAATACTTGATCCTGAACTTCGTTTGGCTTACAGTTTAATTTATCTACTTTATTAACAACTACGATAGGCTTCAAACCTAAGTTGATTGCTTTTTGAAGTACAAAACGAGTTTGAGGCATAGCACCTTCAAACGCATCTACTAACAAAAGTACACCATCAGCCATGTTTAGAACACGTTCTACTTCACCACCAAAATCGGCGTGACCAGGTGTGTCGATGATATTAATTTTTGTTCCTTTGTAGTCAATAGAAACGTTTTTTGCTAAGATTGTAATTCCACGTTCACGCTCAATGTCGTTGTTATCCATGATAAGTTCACCTGGACGTTCGTGTTCTTTAAACAAATTTCCAGTAACGAGCATTTTATCGACAAGAGTAGTCTTGCCGTGGTCAACGTGAGCAATAATAGCGATATTTCTAATAGACTGAATCATAAGGTAGTAAAAACTAATGTAAAAGGCTTGAGAGTATTTTTATAATTATTTAACAAATTCTAAATCAATTTTTCAGAAAAAACTAAAAATGCTTAATTCGCTGTTTTTATTTATTCTATTGATTCATAGTGAGTTATGAATTGTTTTTTTTCTTAGTGGTGCAAAATTACATAATTTATTTCAGAAAACAACAACTTGTCAGATTAATAATTCATTACTAATCTGCCTTTTAAATATTTTTAAACAAAATTAAAGATTTGGTTTTATTGTTTTTTACTTCTTAGATATCTATTTTATTTTATTCTACTTTTAATTTAATTGGTATTTCTATGATTTGATAGAATTTTATTAGGTTAGAAAATAATTTCATTTTTTTTATCAAAAAATGACTTTTCTACTATTTATTTATTTTCTACAACTGTTTTGCATTTTTAAAGGGGTAGTTTTCTCAATATTCAATACCAAATTCTTTTATTATTTTCAGGTAGGCATTTTTCATAAATTCTATATTCTCTTTTGAATTCCAAGAATCTACCTGAAAAAGTGAATCTTCATTTTGCCCAAAAAGAAAAGGTATTTTGAGCAAAAACAGAAGAGTCAAAATAATATATTTTATCATTGATATTTTAGTTGGTTTTGAATATGAACACAGTCAAAGGCAAGCCTTTAACCTACACAGATAAACTGTTTTTTTCAATAACCTCTAAAGTCTGAATAGCATTTGTAAGGTCTTCAATCAAATCATCTGCATCTTCAATTCCGACAGAAAGGCGATATAAATTCTCAGTAATACCCATTTTTTCACGCATTTCAACAGGTACTTTTGCATGTGAAGTCAAGACAGGCTCTGTAAGCGTACTTTCTACTCCTCCCAAACTTACAGCTTTACAAACCAATTCTAAATGACGAACAAATTTTGCTCTTCCTTCTTTATCTGTGTCTAATTCAAAAGAAAGCATTGCCCCAAAACCACCTTTCATTTGTTTTTTAGCTAGTTCGTGGTCTGGATGAGTAGGTAATCCTGGGTAAAACACATTTTTCACTTGTGGCAACTTCTGTAATGCTTCAGCTATTTTTTGAGCATTTTGAGCTTGTGTCTTGACACGAATCGCTAATGTTTTGATACTTCTTTCTAAAAGTGAAGTTGCCATTGCATCCAAATTTCCACCAAAATTAAATGCTGCATGATGTATTTTTTCAATCAGTTTTTGAGAAGTAACGACTGCACCACAAGAAAGGTCGCTATGTCCTGCTAGGTATTTTGTTGCGCTATGGATAACAATATCAATTCCTAATCGCAATGGATTTTGAAAAATTGGAGTTCCGAAGGTATTATCAATAAATGAAATCAGATTATTTTCTTTTGCAAAAGAAGCCATTTCTGCAATATCAACTAGTGAAAGCAATGGATTTGAAGGCGTTTCGATAAAAATAGCCTTTGAGTTTGGCTTAATTGCCGTTGCAAAATCTTCTAATTTTCGTCCTTCTACAAAAGTAGATTCAATCCCTAGTTTTGAAAGCTGCTCACGAACAGCATAATGCGTTCCTCCATAAATATCATTTTGTAAAATCAAATGGTCACCAGCCTGTAAAACTCCCAAAAGTGCCGACATCGTGGCAGCCATTCCAGAAGAAAAAATAAGAGCAGCTTCTCCACGTTCTAACGCAGCAATTTTTTGAGCAACAACTTCTTGATTTATTGTATTGAAATAACGAGGATAAGGAATTGCGCCTTCATCATTATAAGTGTAAGCTGTTGAGGTAAAAATAGGAGTATTTACACCACCACTTTTTTCGTCGAAATAAGTTCCACTATGAACACATTGCGTTGATTTTTTCATGATATTTTAAAACTGAAAGTTAAGGTAAAGAAGTAGTCTTTAGATTTTATTTATTAGATTCAAATTTACGAAAATGTTTGTCAAAACGAATTTTATATTAGAAATTTGAGAGCAACAAAAATAAAGTTCTATTCTCTTTTTCGAAATTTATTACTAAATTGAGCTACCAAATCAAACAAAGATGCATAACAAATTTGGCTCTTCCGACTTTTTAGCGAAACATTGTGTGTTCAGTTCCTCAGAACTGAAAAAAACGCTTCCTCAGAAGCGTGATATTGCTTAAATCACGCTTCTGAGGAAGCATCTCATTCGTTTTTGAGAACGGTGTAACCCTCAGCGAAGCTAAAACGAACGCACACCCTTTTATAATTTTGCTAAATTGTCAGAAGAGCCACAAATTTATCCTATTCCTATAAAACTCAAAAATAATGAACGAAAGAGATAAAGAATACGAAGACTATAAAAAAGAACAAGAAAAAGAGCCTAGTGATTACCTAGAAGCCAATAAAAAGATGTGGAATTCACTTACAGAAGCCCACCGAGATTCTAATTTTTATAATGTAGCACAGTTTAAAAAAGATAGAAATTCATTGAATGCTATCGAAATAAATGAAGTAGGTGATGTAAAAGGAAAATCACTTTTGCACCTTCAATGTCATTTTGGAATGGATACACTTTCTTGGGCAAATATGGGTGCAGAGGTGACAGGAATGGATATGTCTGATGCTTCCATAGAACTGGCTGGCGAATTGAGTCAAGAAATAGAAACTCCTGCCAACTTTGTAGTTTCTGATGTTTATTCATTAAGAGATAATTTACAAGGCGAATTTGATATTGTTTTTACTTCTTATGGTGCAATTGGTTGGCTTCCAGATTTGAATAAATGGGCTGAAATAGTGGCTAGTTATATCAAAGAAGGTGGTTTTTTCTATATGGTAGAATTTCATCCAGTTATTTATATGTATGAATGGGGAAATAATTTTGCGCTACAATATTCCTACTTTAATGAATCTTCGATTATAGAAGAAGTAGAACAGTCTTATACAGGCGATAGACACAAACAGAAACAGGTTTCTTATTCTTGGAATCACTCTATTAGTGAAATTATAAATTCGCTGCTTTCACAAGGTTTACAACTAGAGTTTTTTAATGAATATGAATATAGTGTTTATAACTGCTTTCCAAATCTAAAGGAAATAGAAAAAGGAAAGTTTCGTTTCAAACCTCCTTACGATAAACTTCCTCATACATTTTCACTAAAAGTAAGAAAGCCATTTTCTAAGAAAAAAATAGCTGGAAGAATTGAAGTTTAGTTATCAGTAAAACACCAAAATCCTTTTCATTTTGATATGAAAAGGATTTTTTGATAAAAAACATATAGCACATTATTTTATTTTGGTATTTTAGTGCAAGTAATGTTAAAACTCCTGTGGAAGTTCTGCCAAACCATTAAAAATACGTTCTTTGAGTAGATTTATGATTCTTCTGTCTGTTCCTGTTTTATTTTGAGCATAAAGATTATATTCTTCCAAATCAAAATGTCCGATTATCATTCCTAATAACTGACTTTTAAATTTTATATCTTTCTGAAAAACCACATCGATATATTCTCGCTGTTTGGTTGCTGAAAGTCTTGAATAGCTTCTTTTATTTTCTGCTTCAGTTTTTGGTTTATCTCCCTTTTTAGTTTCTTTTTCTATGATATAATCTTTAAAAATGGCAAGTAAAACCTTATTTTGAAGTTTCAGGATAGGACGCAAAGTAGCATTTTGGAAACGCTCTTCGCCACTCATTGTATCTACAAGAAGTGCATTTGGAATCTGTGGACGAATAGATTTTTTAGGAGTAAGATTTTGATCAGCCAATGTATATAGTGATAAATGGTAAGTGATAAGTTATAAATGAACAAGAGTAATGTTTTCACAAAAATCAAACAAGCATTTGAGCCAGTAAATAATCAGCTAATAAAATAGCGATACAACTTGTTGTTACTGCTTTCGTACTTGACTCTCCTACTTCTAGTGCGCCACCTCGTGTATAATATCCCATATAAGCCGAAATTGAAGTTACCAAAAAGGCAAAAACTACAGATTTGACAAGCATAAAGGCAACATTAAATTCAATAAAATCTAAACGAATTCCGTATACATACTCTACTGATGTTACTTGTCCTGTAAGTGTTGCAGCCAAATATCCCCCTGTAATAGCTAAAAAAGCAGCCAAAATAACAAGTAAAGGATAAGTTACTAGTCCAGCCAAAATTTTAGGAAAAACCAAATAGGAAGTTGCATTGATTCCCATTACTTCAATAGCATCAATTTGCTCTGTAATACGCATTGTACCTAATCCACCAGCGATATTCGAACCTACTTTTCCAGCAAAAACGATAGCCGTAATGGTAGGAGCAAGCTCTAAAACAGTCATATCACGAACAATTGTACCAATAAGCGATTTAGGAATAAGAGGACTAACAAGGTTATAAGCTGTCTGAACAGCCGTTACAGCACCTATAAAAGTCGAAATAATTGTGACAATATAGACAGAACTAATACCAATTCGCATACATTCATCTACAAAAAGACGAACGTAAACGTGCCAAGGCTCCATATCTGTAACCGTTCGGCTCAAAAAAATCATATACTTACCAATACTTTTCATGTAGGATAGTTAGTTGAAAAAATGTTTGCAAAACTTTCTTTGCAAACATCTGCTTGCAAAATGATAAACACAAGATAAAATCTTGCGCTAGAAATTAGTTGATTTCGATACAAATTTATAAAAAAATGCTTCATTTGAGAAACTAAGTAAAAACAGACTTACAATTTCTCAAACAAAGCATAAAACGTTTTTAAATCAAAACAGTTTAGATATTCTACTACTAATTCTGATTTTATTATTTTTCCTTTTCGTTTTTATCTATTACTTTATCAACGTTCCAACCGATATAAGGATTGTAACCGTTAAGATTTTTCTTGTACATTCCTTTTCCTTCTGGTTCGTAAGTACGTTTTTCTGGGTGATTTTTACATTCGTCACTACATGCACCATCCATTTTTTCTAAACAAGGCTTACAAATCGTTGTATGTCGGTTACATTTTGGATTAGCACAGTTTACCATATAATCGCTTCGTTCTTTACAAACATAACACGTACTTACCAAAGTTGGATTTACTTCATTGACATCAACAGCTACACGCTCATCAAAAACATAGCATTTTCCTTCAAAATCTTCTCCTCCTACTTCTTTTCCATATTTGATGATTCCTCCATGAAGTTGATATACATCTTTAAAACCTTCCTTCATGAGCAAAGCAGTAGCTTTTTCACATTTTATTCCACCTGTACAGTAAGTCAAAACTTTTTTATCCTTGTACTTTTCTAGTTCTTTTACTTTCTCAGGAAAGTCTCTAAAGTTCTCAATATCTAAGGTAACAGCATTTTTGAAGTGTCCCAAATTATGTTCATAATCCGAACGCACATCAAGAATAACAACATCTTCCATATCTTTAAGATTTTTGAATTCTTGTGGAGAAAGATGAGTTCCTGTTCCGTGATACGGTTTTATGTGTGGAATACCTGCGTGAACGATTTCTTTTTTCAAACGAACATTTATTTTACTAAATGTATTCGTTTCTGATGCATCAATTTTGAAATCAATATCTTTAAAACGAACATCGTTTTCTAAAGCATCAATATATTTTTGACATGCTTCTGGAGTTCCACAGACTGTTCCGTTCAAGCCTTCATCAGCTACTATAATTCTTCCCAAAAGTCCTAGTTTTATACAAAAAAGATGATGTTCTTCTTTAAATTTTTCTGGATTTTCGATGGGAGTAAAACAGTAATACAAGAGGACACGATACGGAAAATGAGGATTTTCGACGTTATTGATTGCTAAGTTTTCTTGAGTTGTTTTCATACCTATTTCTTAGTTTCAGCTAAGTGGTAATTTTTTTAGTGATTAATTTTTAGTGATTAGTTATTAATGAATACAATCACTATTTTTTGAATTGAGTTGCAAAGATACGAAAAAGTATAGAAAATTTGTTTCAAAACAAAAACTCAACTAAATTGATTGTTTAAGAGATTTTTTCGTTGTAGATTTATATAAAAATCACAAAAATATTCTTCCAAAACTGTTATGCTAATACGATTTGTTATTTCTAATTTCCTTTCTTTTGACGAAGAAACCGAATTTAATATGCTTGCAGGTAGTTTTAAGCAGCATAAAGAACATGTTTATAAAGTAGGAAAACTAAAGGTACTAAAAGCTGCTGCCATTTATGGTGCAAATGCAGCAGGAAAATCAAATTTGATTAAAGCGATAGATACGTTGCAAAACATTGTAGAAGAAGGAGGGATTCCCTCTGATTTAGAAAATAAAAAATTTAAACTCAATCCTAATAATAAAGAAAAACCTATTCAATTCGAAATAGAATTTTCTATTAAGAATAAAATTTATGCGTATGGATTAATTATTAATAAAAATCAAATTATAGAAGAATGGTTATATGAATCTGGAATTGAGAAAGAAGATAAGTTGATTTTTGAAAGAAAATCAGATAAAAAAAGAAAATTAAAAATTAGTTTAGGGAAAAAAAATATTTCCCAAAAAGAAAAGTTATTGATTGAATTATTAGAAGATAATTTAGTACAAGAAAATGAGTTAGTAATAAGTAAATATGAAATATTAAAAATAAAGGAGATTACAATAGTATATGAATATATAATTGAACATTTTAAAATAGTCTATCCAAATGACAAGCAAATACATTTTTTAAATTTTTTAATCAAAAGATTTCCCAATTATTTAGAAAATTTAATAAAATCTTTTGATTTAGGAATAGAAAATTTTGATATACAGAAAGAAGATGCGATTACATTTTTCAAAAATATTTATGATTTAGATTATTTAGAGAAAATATTTAAAAACGAATCTAGTGCACTAATTATTCATAATGAAATACCTTATCATCTAGTAAAAAACGATGAAAAGATATATGTAGAGAAATCTATCATTAATCATCTTGCTAATAATATCAAAATAGGTTTTGATTTAGGAGAAGAATCAATGGGAACACAACGCATTATTGACTTTTTGCCATTTATCGTAATGTTAAAAATGTCTGAAGATATTGTTATATTAATAGACGAAATAGACCAAAGTATTCATGTCAATCTTCTTTATGAATTAGTTGAAAAAATAATGTCTTTGACAGACACAAAAGGACAGTTAATTTTCACAACCCACGAATCAAATTTATTAGATTTAAAAATATTTCGTCAAGATGAAATTTGGTTTGCAGAAAAAGACCGTCAAAAAGGAAGTACACAGCTTTATTCATTGAGCGAATTTAATCCTCGTTATGATTTAGATATTCGAAAAGGATATTTACAAGGGCGTTTTGGTGCAATTCCATTTCTAGCAGATTTAGAAAAGTTAGATTGGTCTAATTTGGAAATAAAACAAGAAAATCAAGAGGAGGATAAAGAGGAGGATAAAGAGAAAAACAAAGCTCAAAAAAATGACTAATCCTTTTTAATAAATCTTCAAAAAACATCAAAAATGGCTAGAAAAAAACGTAGTTATAAAAGAGAGGTTACAGAAGGAAATCATAGAGATAGTCGTCTTTTTGCTATCGCTTGTGAAGGCGAAAAAAGAGAAGTAGAATATTTTAAATTATTTCAATATTTTTCGCAGCGTGTAACCATTCATATTATTGAAGATGAAGACTACAAACCCAGTAATCATAAATCTGCCCCTAAACATGTAGTAGAACGAGCTGCAAAATTCATAGAAATTAATGATTTAAAACCTGATGATGAGGTTTGGCTTGTTTTAGATGTTGATAGATGGACTTTTGAGCAGCTTAAAGAAGTGGCTGATTATTGTGAACAATCGCCAAATTGGAATCTTGTCGTTAGCAATCCTTGTTTTGAAATTTGGTTATATCTTCATAAAAAAGATGCTATTCCAGAAGAATTAGATACAGCCCAAAAGTGCAAGACGGCTTTAAATGAAGTAGAAAAAGGTGGTTATCATCCTTACACATTCATTACAGAAATAGAAGATGCCATCAAAAATGCTAAGAATTTAGATTCCAATCCAACTTATTTCCTTCCAAATGAAGGAGTAACAAAAGTGTATAAGTTAGCTGAAAGTGTAATCAATTTTGTAGGAACAAACAAACTGAAAGATTTTTTTGAAATAGAATTGCCTCGTTTGATAGAAATAAGGCGTAAAACACAAAAGTAAAAAAGGCTTCGTGCTTCATCTATCAAACCACCAAACCTTTTTGCAAAACAATCTCTCTATCTGCCATTTTTGCCAGTTCTGGATTGTGTGTAACGATGACAAAAGTTTGGCTAAATTCTTCTCTTAACGTAAAAAAAAGTTTGTGTAACTCATCTGCATTCTTACTGTCTAAATTTCCACTTGGTTCGTCAGCAAAAACTAAGGCTGGAGAATTTATCAACGCTCTTGCAACAGCTACACGCTGCTGTTCTCCACCTGAAAGCTCGGAAGGTTTGTGGTCTTTTCTATCTAATATTCCAAAACGGTCTAAGAGTTCTGATGCTCTTTTTTCAGCTTCTTTAACATTTTTTTTACCAATAAAAGCAGGCATACAGACATTTTCTAAAGCTGAAAATTCTGGTAAAAGATTATGAAATTGAAAAATAAAACCGATTTGCTGGTTACGAAAAGTAGCTAATTTATTCGATTTTAGTTTCTGCACTTCTATCCCATTAATGATTATTTCGCCCTTGTCTGGTGCATCTAATGTTCCCAAAATATGCAAAAGTGTAGACTTTCCTGCACCTGAAGAACCTGTAATAGCTACAACTTCTTTTTTGGCAATCGATAAATCAATTCCTTGCAAGACTTCCAACGAACCGTATTTTTTGACTATATTTTTGGCGATGAGCATAGATGTAGTTTTTCTAGTTTTTGTTTTGCAAAGATAGGAAATTGATTTTTTAGTTTGTTAGTTTAGTTGTAGGAAAGGCAAGTCATTTTCCTTACAGAAATGCAAAAAAACTCAAACAAAAATATTTGAGCTTTTTTCATTCCCCTTAAATAACTTGTGTTTTTTGGACACAGTTTTTTAGTTTATTCTTGTGAATCAGTTTTAGTTTTTTGTTTAAAAGCTAAATTAATAGTAGCTGCTTTTGTCCCTTTCTTATTTATTTTCAAATAATAAATACCTGTTGGGTGTTCTCCAAACATCCAAGCTATTTTATTTTCTAAATTTATTCTTGGAGTGTAGTCAAAATATTCTTTACCATCTTCACTTATAATTTTCATTGTTAGTTCTTCTTCACTCTCTATTGTGAATCTATAACCTGTTGTTTCAGATAAAACCAGTGTATATTCGTCTATATTTTTAGTAATATCATACGTTTTTACAGTAGTAAATCCATCCTCATCTGCTTTAACTAAACTTTCTTTTTCCTCAAACTTACGAGAAGCCATTGCCAAAGAAGTATTCTTTTTATTTTCTGGAACTGTAATTTCTAGTCTGTATTTTGCTGTTGTCGTATTTCTGAAAGTGAAACCTCTAAAATATTTTTCAGCTATAAAATTAGTAACAAGTTGAGTTCCTTTTTCATCAAACATTTTAATTTCTACACCCTCAAAATCATCAGCAGGAAAAAGACGTAACATGTAATCATTGTCTTTTTCTAAATCTAATTCCATAGTAGTAGTCTTACGGATTTTATACGATTTTCCTACTTCATACTCTTTCGGAAAAGCTGCTGCAAAATCATTAGAAGAAACCTCTGAACGCTCTGAAATTTCCACGTATTCTTTCAAACAACTGGTCATAAAAACACACAACAAAAGAGCAGGAACAGCAAGCATAATTTTGAGCTTTGCAATTTTGTGAGAAGGCGATTTAGTAATCATAATTACACGCTTTTTAAGTAGTGAGTATTGATGAAATTTGGTAACAAAAGGCAGATTTCTACCCACAAAATGTTGATTGATAAGTAAATTGAGATACTGTTTTTTATCAGAAAAATGAGTAATTGTCTCTTTATCAGCCAAATATTCGTGTGTATCTCTCAATGCTTTTTTGTAGAAATAAATAAGTGGATTGAACCACAATAACATTCCTAAAAATTCAATCAAAAGTAAATCTAAAGCGTGTTTTTGTCTGACATGTGCTTTTTCGTGTGCTATAATTTCAGCTTGTTCTGCTGCTGAAAAATCATTAGTTGCAGAGATAAAAACCCAATTAAAGAAAGAAAAAGGCTCAGTTTCTGATTTGGTTTCAATGAGGGTAAAATGCTCTTTTTTAGTTTTTTGTCCTGTAAAATAGAGTTTCAAAATCATTGACAACCCTAAAAGAATTCTAATAAAAATCACTGTAACTCCTAACATATAAATTAAAAGAATCCAAGTAGATGGTTCTGAAAAAATGCTTTTTGAGGTTTCTATATTTGCGTTATTTATCACATCTCCATAAGCTAAAAAAATATCAATTTCAGGAACAGTTAGCGTTTCTGAGCTTTGGAAAAACAGACCTAAGAAATTGGAGATATTCAAAGGAAAGAACGGCAAAATGAGTGTCAGCAATAATGCAAAAACTAAATATTTTCTGTTCAAACTAAAGAATGTTTCATTTTTTAGAAAAAGAAAATAAGGAATATACAGCAGAACCAAAAACAAACTGCATTGTAACAGATAATCAAAAAATAGTAGTTTCATTGTGAAATGGTAAATTATGAATGATGAATGGTGTTATATTTCCCATTATCAAGGTCTGATTAGAGACGATTGCTAGGGAGATTGTTATCGTATTTTTATGTTGATAATGGTTTGGTAATCCAAACCTTAGCAAGTGTTAATTATCCTTTTTCTTCTCTTCTTCTTTTTCCATCATTTTCATGATGTCGTCTAGCTCTTCTATATCAATTTCTTCTTTTTTTGCAAAAAAGGAAACGAGTTTTTTGAATGATCCGTCAAAATATCTATCTAAAACACTTCTAGTTGCAAATTTTGCATACTCTTCTCGGCTTACCAATGGAAAATATTGATGTGTGTTTCCATAGGCTTTATGTCCAACAAACTTTTTAGTTTCCAAAATTCGGATAATTGTCGAAACAGTGGTATAACTTGGTTTTTTGCCTTCAATTTTTTCTATTAGTTCTTTTACAAATGCTTTTTCTGCATCCCAAAGAAGTTGCATAATTTTTTCTTCGGCTTTTGTCAATTCTTGCATGATTGATTGGATTGTGTCATTGGTGAAAACAACAACAGAGAGATAAATTAAAAATAGAGATATAACAACTAATAACTTAGTTGATACAAACATACAGCATTAAAACTAAAGAAGCAAATCATTCAACTAAAAAATTAGTTATTCTTTTAAAATAAAAACCCTGAAAGTTTATTTGGTTGTTTGACAATTTTTGCACTTTATTGATTTTATTTGAATTTTGAATATTGATACTTATCGATGGGGACACCAACGACATAGTGCAAAAGCTGTCAGAGAACAGTTTATTTATAGGCTTTCAGTTTTATCCAAAAATGATAAATAATTAGATAGACAATAAAAAAAAGTTTTTTACTCAAAAATGCTTATTTTAGTTTTAATTCTTATCAAGAGAATTAAAATTCACCCCAAGAATCCTAATTTATAAGGAAATGAAATCACAATCACGCTATCTTCACAAAGAAAGTTTCTTTATCATTTTGATTTTTGTGATAGCTAATTATGGTAGAGCTTTTATTACAAAACTGCCTGAATTTTCTATTGAAAATATAGATGAGTTGTGGCAAAGATTATTTTATGTCTATGGTTGGGAAATTGGAATTGTTTTGATTGTCTGTTCGATTTGGTTTGGAAAAAAATTAACTAACGAACTTGGTTTGAATAAAGGTTTTTTGAAAGGATTTGGAATTGCTTTTTTGTGTACACTTCCTATGGTTATTGGATATTTTTTGATAGGCAATTTTATACCTCAAAACTTTACTTTTTCAAAACTTCTGTCTAGTTCTGTTTTACCTGCTTTTAGTGAAGAGCTTTTATTTCGTGCTTTTTTGTTTGGACTTTTATTTCGTCGTTTGGAATGGGGGTTTATTCCTGCTGCCTTTGCAAGTGCTTTTATTTTTGGATTTGGACACCTTTGGCAAGGCAATAATTTTTTGGATACTTTGGGAGTAATGGCTGTTACTTCGATGGGAGGACTTTGGTTTGCGTGGCTTTTTGCTGAATGGAATTATAATTTGTGGCTTGTTATTTTTCTACATTTACTTATGAATTGGTATTGGGGAATTTTTGAAATAACGAATAACAATGCTCTTGGTGGAATAGATAGCAATATTTTTAGATTTATTACTATTATAGTTTCTATTGTTTGGACAATCAGAATTGCTAAAAAACGAAATCATTTTGAAGTAAATAAAAAGAGATTGTTTTGAAAGAAATAGTTATTTCTTTATTTTTTCTTAAACCATTTTGCACTCTTTTTTCCTATTTTATTTAAGGCTTGAATTGTCTGTAGTGTTTGAGCAGGTTCGATAAAAGTGCCTAAAACAGAGGTATTCTTCATTGCTGAATTGTAAGTATGAATAATTTCTCCTTGCATAGGATAAATCAAAATAAAGTTATAATTTTTGAATTCTTTATTGAGATGAGAAGTAATAGTATCCATTTGGGGTTGATAGGAAAGTTTATTTTTTCGACTCAACACTAAGATAAGATTATCATCGTTGTGTAGTTTTTTCTTTAATTCTTTAAAATTATCCCAGTCAGAAAATTCTATAAAATTACTTTCTATATTTTCTATATTAAAGGTAGAACTATCTTTATGAAGTCTTTCTATAAAGCTAAGAACTGATAAAGGCGCATAAAAAACGAGTTTTGAATGTGTGTTTTTGGCTAAATTCCATAGTTTGGTAATCCAAAAAGCAAAACCAATTTCTTTTTCTGCATTTTTTGGAATAATGATTATGTGACGTTTGAGTGTAGAAAATGGTTGAAAAGGTTTATAAATAAAAGTTGTCGTGTTAGAAGTTTTGAGAATTCCTTCTGTCAAATTTCCCAAAAAAGAATCTGAAACTCCTCCTTTATGGTGCAACCCCAAAATCAAATCTGTTATTCTATTTTCTTTGATGACACTAGAAATTCCATTGACAACATTTATATCATATCTCAAAATTTCATGCAAAAAAGTATCTGTTGCTGAGGCTGCAACACTTGCTTTTTGAAGAACTTTATTGGCTGTTTTATTTGCATTATCTGTATCGTCAGCATGTATTAAATTCGAATCTGTGATTATACTTAAAGCATAGAGATTTTTTTTATTTTGAGTTGATTTAATCGAAACACTCAAATTAATAAGTTCATCAGTTGTATCGATATTGCTAACAGGAATCAAAATTCTTTCTTGCTGTAACGCTACTTTTTTCAAGATTTGATTAGGTGTTTTTTCCTTTTTATGGGTCTGTTCTTTTTCAGCTAAGGCTATATTTGTAGCTCCTTTCTGTGCAATAAAAGAAGCAATTGTACAAGTTACCAAAATCATCAAAATTGTTCCATTCAGTACATTTTCATTGAGTAAACGAATGGTTTCACCTGTTACTGTTTTGCCTATTTCAATATTATAACCTACCAAAACGGCTGCTAAAGTGGCTGCAGCTTGTGCATTACTCAATCCAAAAATTACTCTTCGTTCATCCAATGTAAATTTGTAAGTTTTTTGAGTCAAATAGGCAGCTAGATATTTGGATAAAGTAGCTACAATTATCATAATGATTCCCACTTTTATTGTTTTAAAATCTTTAAAAAAAACTCTGTAATCAATGAGCATTCCGACACCAATAAGGAAAAAAGGAATAAAAATGGCATTTCCTACAAATTCAATGCGGTTCATTAATGGAGAAGTGGAAGGAATGAGTCTGTTTAAAGAAATGCCTGAAAGAAAAGCCCCTATAATTGGTTCAATTCCAGCCAATTCTGATAAAAAAGCTCCTAAAAAAACAATTAACAAAACAAAAATATATTGGGAAACATTGTCATGAAAACGTTTGAAAAATGAACGAGCAATTAGTGGAAAAATATAGAGGACAATAATCCCAAAAATAATCAACGAGATTACTAATTTTATCCAAAAAGTAGCATTTACATTTCCTTTCGTCATACCCACAATGAGTGCCAAGACAAGTAAAGCAAGCGTATCAGTAATGAGAGTTCCACCAATGGTAACCGTAACAGCTCTATTTTTACTTACTCCCAACTTACTGACCATTGGATAGGCGATAAGTGTATGAGAAGCAAACATACTAGCAAGCAAAACAGAGGTAAGAACCGAAAAATGAAGAATATAAAAAGCAGATAAATAACCCAAAATCATAGGAATCAGAAAGGTAAAAAGACCAAAAACAATACTTTTCTGACTATTTTTTTTGAATTCTTTAAGGTCAATTTCCAATCCTGCCAAAAACATAATATAAAGAAGTCCTGCCGTTCCAGAAAGAATAATGCTGCTATCTCTTTCTAAAAGATGTGTTCCATTTTGACCTAAAAATGCACCTGCGATGATAAGCCCAAGCAAAGGAGGAATTTTAATTCTACTAAATAAAATAGGAACAAAAAGCATTACCAAAAGAAGAATCAAAAACTTCAAAACAGGATTTGTCAGAGGCAATGTAGCTTCGAAAATATGCTCCATATTCGTTTTGTAAAGTAAAAATGGTAGAACTCAAGATAGCTATTTATGAGTAAATTTAAGTTTAAAAACTGAGATAAATTTCTATTTTTTTTTCAGAAAAAAAGCGTAATTTTTCAATAATGAAAAATTACGCTTTGTAGTATTTTTTAGATAAAAATCATCTAAAACTTTTTTCTCTCAAAACGCCAAGTAAGCAAGATAGAAGAAGTAATAAGTCCTAGACATAATCCCCACCAAATGCCAGTAACACCCATTTCAAGAG
Organism: Bernardetia sp. Wsw4-3y2; assembly: GCF_037126295.1. NCBI lineage: Bacteria > Pseudomonadati > Bacteroidota > Cytophagia > Cytophagales > Bernardetiaceae > Bernardetia > Bernardetia sp. Wsw4-3y2. The sequence goes on from NZ_CP147017.1 coordinate 520,921, forward strand.
GAAAAGCTAAAATATATCCACCACCAATTCCGACTACCCAATAAGCAAAAAGACTAATGGCTGTCGGAACTTTAATATCTTCTAATCCTCTAAGATTTCCTGCTGAAACTACTTGTATTCCGTCTGTCATCTGAAAAACAGCTACAATGATAAGAAGTTGCATCGTTATTTCTACAATCTGTGCAGCATTGGGTTCAGCTTCATTGATGTACCAAAGTGGAATTTGTCCATTAAATAAAAATATTAGTCCTGCCATGGCTGCCATAAAAATGACAATCAAATAAACAGCACTTCTTCCTGTGATTTTGATTTCACTTAGATTATTTTTTCCTACTAAATTTGCTATAGCAACAGTTGTTCCCTGAGAAATTCCGACAGCCACCATAAAAGTAGTAAATGCAATGTTAAGTGCAATTTGGTGCGCTGCTAGAGCTTCTTTGCTAATCCAGCCTGCCATAATTGCAGCTACACCAAATGCGCCACTTTCAAAAACCATTTGCAGACCAATAGGAACTCCAATATTTAATAATTTCTTAAAAATTTCTTTTGAAAAGACTGAAATCGAAAATGTAAAATCAATAAATTGTCTAAAAAAAGGCAAAGCAAAAAATATAATTAGCATTACTAATAAAAGTAAAACACGAGAAACAAGTGTTGCTACTCCTGCTCCAACAAGCCCAAGTTCTGGAAAGCCAAATTTTCCAAAAATAAGAAGATAATTGAGTATGATATTGACTACACAGGAAAGAATATTGACAGTCATGGGTACTTTTGTCTTCGTAAGAGCTTCTGAAAACTGTTGTAGAGCCAAAAACAAAAACCAAGGAATAATAGAAAGTGCTACCAAACGATAATATGGAATTGCCAAAACTACTACTGAAGGGGGTTGATCAAGATAATCCAAAAATGGAACTGCCATTTCAAAACCCAACCACATGAGTGAGCTTACAAGTGCATAAAGCACCATTCCATTTTGCAAATATTTGGCACAAAGAGGAAAGTTTTTAGCTGCATACGCATTAGCAACAGGAGGCTTCAGACCATAAGTGAGACCAATTCCAAAGGTCGCAAAAGTAAAAATGGCACTATTTGCAAAAGCTGAGGAAGCAAGTGCAACAGTATCATAGTTTCCTACCATAATCGTATCTGAGAGTGCAATCAAAACCGTTGTGATTTGTCCTAAAACGATTGGTGAAGACAGACGAATATGTTTTTTGAAGTAGAAAAGATAATTTTTCATAGAAAGCAAGGTAGTTTTGTTATGGCTACATTCAAGTACCACAAACGACAAGGAGAGAAAAGAATTACAATAGGTCAAAACAACATTTACAAAATTAGTTCATTCGTAATGCTTTTTAATGAATTATTGCTGTGATTTTATTTTTTTAATATACATACCAATTTCCCTCGTGATAATAACGATACAAAACAGGATTATGAATCGTATTTATTTCTAACTCATTCATTTCTTTTTCCCCTATTTTCCATTGTTTACCAAAAGAAGTAATTTGTAGCATAGCATCATGATTGAGCCATTTTGTATCTATATTTTTGATTTGAAGGTTTTGCATTTCCTTTTTTAGCTCATTACTGCTCATAGTTTTAGCTCCAACAATCCAACCCCATTCTCCCATTGTCAGCACTTGATTATGCATGGGAAGAGTTTTAAATCCTGCTGCTTGCATTGTTTTGTCGATACAATCAAAAGCCTTTGCTGCATAATAAGGACTTCCTGCTTGTGTGATAATTGTTCCTTGTGGTCGCAGATGTTGATAGCAAAGTTGATAGAACTCTAATGTATAAAGACGATTTACTTCAATTGTCTTTGGGTCTGGAAAATCTACAATCATGACATCATAAAAAACCATACTATCAGCTAAAAAATTAAAGGCATCATTGTTATAGACTTTTACACGCTCGTTATTTAGAGAGTTTTTGTTTACTTTTTTAAGAACAGGATTTTCTTTTCCTAATTTTGTCATGGAAGGGTCTAAATCTACCAAGGTAATACTATTGACATTGTCATATTTCAAAACTTCTCTTGCAGCACAGCCATCTCCTCCACCCAAAATCAATACATCTAATTTTCCTTCTTGTTTCTGATCTTTTCCAGATTGTGTAGCAAGTTGCATAACTGGATGTACAAGTGGTTCGTGATATAACCATTCATCAAATGTACTAAATTGAAGATGAGAATTTAAGTATAACCAATAATCATTTTTGTACTGAGTCATTACTATTTTTTGGTAACGACTTTGTTCGTCATATACAATTTTATCCTTATAGCGTTTTTGCTCGCCATACATAACGACAGGTTTTGCACCCACTAATCCAAAAACGATAACACCCAAAACAGCCAAACTTATTACTTTTAAATTTGCCTGCCAGCCTCCTGAAAAAAGAGGCTTTAAAGTAAAAAGAACTAAAACACCCACCAAAAAATTAATGATTCCTAAAATAAAAGGCGTATAAGTCAGACCAATAAAAGGCAATCCAATAAAGGCAAAAAATACTCCTCCTAACAAAGAACCATAATAATCCTTCTCCATCACTGAGGAAATATTAAAGCGCAACTCTTCATAATTTTCATTGATACGAGTAACTAAAGGAATTTCAAAACCAATCAAAAGACCTATCAAAATACTTAAAGTATAAATTACAAACCCTATCCATTCACTCACAGAAGCAATTCCGTAGGTAAGCAACGAACAAAAGGAAACCAACAAAGATAATATTAGCTCACAAGCAATAAAGAGTTCGATAAGATTCTTCTTAAAAAATTGGCTTAATCTGCTTCCTAAGCCCATCGAAAAAAGCATTACCGAAACAATAAGTGTAAACTGTTTGACAGAATCACCCAAAAAATAAGTAGCCAAAGTAGATAAAATATATTCGGCTACAATTCCTGAAAGCCCTGTGGCAAAAAGAGCTACTTTGAGCGTGCGAGAAGGAGTCCAAAAAGAAGCAAATGAAAACGAAGAAATACGAGGTTTATTTTTATCCATTAGTAATTTATGTATCAAACGAAACAGCAAAAGTATTCAAAGGTCTGAAAAATAAATTAGTTTCTAAAAAATCATTTTTAGCTTTTTTCAAAAAGAAAAATTTAATTCTCAAAAAAAACAATGATAATTTAATTTTATCTCAAAAAAATTCAACTATTATTATTATTGAGGTTCTAAAGTTAATATCTTTGTAAAATTATTTTAATATATTAGACGAAACAACTTAAAATGTTGATTTCAAAACTATTAAAAATAAGCCTCCTTATCTAATATTTCAATATTGTACTGATAATAAATAAGTCTTGTACCTGCCACATTTTACTCTGTAAAAATATTAATCAACTTTTTATTGGTATCAGTTCAAAGTCTATTAAGAGCCAAAAATAACACAATCTATTTATAATATATATCACTTCAAATTAATACACAATGCGTAGTATAATACATAATTATTTGGGATTTTGCTTACTTGGTTTATTTATGTTCTCTTCGAATGTATTTATCCAAACAGCTTATGCCCAGTTCTCTACTAAATCTAACTATAAACTTCCAAAAGGAATTACAGAAAATGATATTGAAGCAAATCGTGTTTGGTTTACATTAAAACCTGAATACAGAACAGCATTTCAGAGCAGTAATGCACTTTCTAGGCTTATTAATCAAAGAGCAAGTGCTAATGTAAACCAGCTTTTCCCACAAACAGAACATAGAAAACAACTTACCAAAACTAAAGCTAATAAAAACATTTCTGGAGTAGATATTTCCTTGATTTATCAAGTCAACTTAAAAGAAGAAGTTAATATTTTTGAAATGATTGATAAGCTAATGGCAACAGGAATGATTCAAACAGCAGAGCCTATTCCTGTTAACAAGATGTATTATACACCTAATGATGCTAATATTGCTCAGCAAAACTATCTGTTTCGAATTAAAGCTTTTGAAGCATGGGATATTACAAAAGGAGATTCTACCGTTTTAGTGGGTATTGTGGATTCAGGATTTGATTTTAATCATCCAGATTTAAAAGACAAAGTATATTACAATCAGAATGATCCTATTGATGGAATAGATAATGATAATGACGGATATATTGACAATCATTATGGGTGGGATTTTACTGGTTCAACTGCTCCAGCTAACTTTAACTTTGTGCAAGATAATAATCCTCAACTTTTTACAGCAGGTATAGACCATGGAATTTCGGTAGCAGGTTGTGCAGCAGCTTCTACTGATAATAACTTAGGTGTTGCAGGTACTGGTTTTAATGTAAAAATTGTAGCGACAAAACATACTCCTGATGATGAAGTAGATGGATTAACAATATACGAAGGATACAAAGGAATTGTTTATATGGCAGAAACAGGTGTAAAGATTATTAACTGTTCGTGGGGTGGAAATACTTATAGTCAAATTGCATCAGACATTATAAAAAGTGTAATTGAGGATTATGGATGTCTAATAATAGTGGCTGCAGGTAATGATGGACAAAATTTAGCTCAATTTCCAGCTAGTTATAATGGAGTTCTGTCAGTAGGTTCTACTACTGCAATAGACGATATATCAAATTTCAGTAATTATGATTATAGTGTAGATATTCTTGCACCTGGTAGTAATATTTATACAACTGTTCATAATGAGGCAAACAATGGACAATATCAAAGTACATCTGGAACTTCTTTCGCAGCTCCTATTGTAGCAGGGGCAGCAGCACTTACTTGGTCGCATCGTCCCGAACTTACTCCTGTTCAGATAGGAGAACTTTTACGTATTACCTCTGATCCTCTTGATAGCCGTTTTCCTCCAAAATATCAAGGAAAAGTAGGACAGGGTCGTTTGAATATGCAGCGTGCATTAACAGAATTTCCTGTGGCTGTACGTATGAAAAACTTTGATTTAGTAAGAGCTAGTGATGGAAAAATACCTTATGCTGGAGATATCGCTGTTTTTAATGCTGAATTTTTTAGTTATTTAGCTCCTAGTGAATCTGATTTTAAAATCAGAATTGAAACTATCGACAATACTTTATCTATAATAGAAGGTGATATTATTTATGAGGGTGTAATGAATACAAATCAATCTGTAATTACACAAGATCAAATCAAAGTACAGATTAGTCCTACTTTAGAAAATTCTGGTGTTGTTACTCTTCGCATTACTTATACTCAAGATGGATATGAAACACAAGAATTTGTGTCTTTTGTAGTCAATCCTGCATTTGTTACTGTTGAGGAAAATAATATTACTACATCAGTAGATAGTAAAGGCACAATTGGATGGCATGACAAAACAAAAGATGCTCCAACTCAAATTGGAAATGGCTTTGTATATCAAGGAATTGATATGCTCTACGAATTAGGTCTGATGTTTAGCTCTGGAAATAAATTATCAAATGCAGTACGTTCTGTTGATGATGTTTATGATGAAGATTTTAGAGTTATTACACCAATTGTAGCTTTACCAACAGATGAAAATGAACCTGAAAAATCAGTTTGGCAAACCACATTTAATGATAATGGTGCAGGAAGCTCAAAACTTTCTATAAATACAACTCAAAGTGTACAAGTTTGGAATACAGCAGGAGCAGAAAATTTCATAATAGTAGAATATGTTTTTCAAAACACCACAAGTCAAGATATTCGTAATTTCTATGCTGGTCTATATGGAGACTGGGATATTGGAGGTGGAGATGAATCAGGTGACAATCAAGCTATTTGGAAAGATAACCTGAATGCTGCCATTATTTCTGCAAAAAAACCTAATATACCTAGTGTGGGAGTGGGAGTATTAGATTTGTTTGCTACTGGTGCTACTTATTCATTAATATCTAATGACCCTGCATATACAGGAACACCTTATGGAGTCTTTGATGGATTTACAGACCAAGAAAAACGAAGAGCTTTATTAGGTTCTTCTAATAAAAGCATTGGAGTTACAACAGGAACAGATATAAGTGCAACTATTTCAGCAGGTCCTTATACAATTCCAGCAGGAGAAAGAATTGTTATTGCTTTAGTATTAGCAGCAGGAAATAATGAATCTACTATCCAAGAAGCTATCACAAAAGCAAACGAACTCTATACACCTTCCATTGCAGTACAAGAGGTACAGCCAGTAGGAATTGAGTACGAAAATGAGCTTACAAGAGCTATTCGTGTATTTCCAAATCCTACATCTAATGAAGTAAATATTGACGTTAGTGCTTTAAATAGTAATCAACCTATTGAATTTACACTCTTGAATATTTTAGGGCAACAAGTTCTTCAAACAACTCTTACTAAAGAACAAACTATACTAAAAGTGGAAGCTCTTCCAGCAGGACAATATATTTTGAGATTTAATAATGGAATAACTGTAGGAACAAAAACCTTGATTATTAAATAATTTATTAAACGCTGGTAATCAAGCACAAACACCTCATTTAAAATCAAAATGAGGTGTTTTTTTATGTTTATAAAATACTTAATTTCTAAAAACTGAAACAAAAATATAATATAGCCGTTCTTATACCTGAATCATTTTTTTTATTTATTCAATTTTTTTAACCTTATTTTTTTATGAAAACAATCACTAAATCATTTTCAAAATTTTTCTTTGCCCTTCTTCTTGTGGCAACTATTAGCTTCTCAATCAGTTTTTCTTCTTATGCACAATCTACTACTTCTTTAGGAGTAAAAGGTGGTGTAAATATAGCCAACTTTAGAGGTGAAGATGTAAAAGATGCTGATAACAGAACAGCTTTCAATCTTGGTTTGGTTCTAAATTATAGTGTTGCAGAGAGTGTAGGACTTTCTCTAGAAGCTGATTATTCTTCTCAAGGTGCTGTCAATAAAGGTAGCACTATGAATGTAGGTGGAATAGATATAACTACTGATGATGCTACTGTTAAGGTAGACTATTTACGTACAACCCTTCTATTTAATTACTATATGGGAAGTAGTGAGATGAATATTCGTCCAGAATTATTTGCTGGTCCTTATTTAGGATTTTTACTTAATTCACAAGCTAAATCAGGAAGTGGTGATTTTGAAGATTACCCAGATGATACATTTAAAGGAACAGACTTTGGAGCTGCTTTTGGTGCTGGTCTACACATAAAGGTAGGAGAAAAAATGTGGTTAGTTCCAGATGTTCGTTATAACTTAGGTCTTTCTAATATTTATGATAGCGATGATTTTACTGCTCGTAATGGAGTATTATCTGTAAACTTAGGTCTTACTTTTCCTTTAAACTAAATCAGTCAATTTAGGAAAACAGAAAGAAAATAATAAAAAACTCTTCATAATTAATCAGTAAACGATATAATTATGAAGAGTTTTTTATTAAAAAATTTATAACAAAATTATTCTACATCTATAATTTTCATTTCTACTCTTCTATTTACTCCAGAATTAGAATTAACAAGAGGTTTTGTTCCTCCATAAGCTCTCTTTTCTATTCTTGAAGCATCAATTCCTCTATCTGTTAAATATCTATATACAGTTTCTACACGCTGGCGAGACAAGTCTAATTGCTGTTTCGCTATTCTGGCATAACTTGGATGTGCAGGGTGAGGATCTTTATCAGTATGTCCTGCAATTTCTATTCTTACTTTTGGATTTTCCTTCATAAAATCAACTAAAGCCTGTACACCTTCTGCATTATTAAGAGAATAACTTTTAATATTAAATTCGATATTTTCTAAGCTAATAGCTTCTCCTTTCTTAATCTCTTTTTGATTAAAAATAATTTTTGGAACTTCTATTTTAGGAAGTTCGATAGTTGGTTTTACTATTTCCTTTTCTACTTTTATTTCAGGTTCTTTTTTTACTTCTACTAGAGCAATTACTTCTTTTATAGGTTCAATTTCAGCTTCTTTCGGAATTTCTATTTTTTTGAATTGCATTTTAAATAATCCTTCCTGTGGAGTTCCTAGCCAAATATCACCATTAATATCACATGCTAATGCTGTTACAGCACTTACCACCAAACCAGAGTCTTGATCATAAAAAATAGGATCTTCTTCTTTAGCAAATTTAATAACTCCTTTGACACCTGCTATCCAAACATTTTCATTTGGTGTAACCAAAACATCATTAAATCTAAAAAACTTAGACTTTGTAACCCTCTTGGACATTTGAAACATTTCTTGATTACATACCAAAAACTGCTTTCCTTTACGATTAAGAGCTGTTACACACAAATTCCCATCAGGTTTTAAATCAATATGTAGAACATTGTCATAGCCATAGCCATCATTAGTTACATCAAAAGCATCCTTAAATTTTCCATTTTGAATATTGAACATTCCTGCACTTGTTCCTACCCAAACAACATCATTATTATCTACTGTTACAGCATTAATTGCATCACTAGGAATATTTGGCTCAATTTCTCTATTATAAATTGTCTTTTTATTATTTGCTGCAATATGCCAAAGTCCACCTTGTGCAGTAGCAATCCATTTTCCTCCCTTCGAATCTACATCAATTGCATTAATATAAAAACTCTTATTACTAAAAGTCGGTATTTCAGTATGCCAAATGTACTCTCCATACGCATCTAAATTGACAACACTTACAATATCATTCGAAAAAGTACCAAGCCAAATCGTTCCTTTTTTATCAAAACGAATAGAACTCACTTTGTCTATCAAAGAGTCATATTTATCTGCTCTATTAAATGTTCGGACAGTAGAATCAGCATAAAAAGCAACCAAACCATTTTCGGTAGCTATCCATTTTGTATCATTACCATCAATGGCGATAGAGTTAATTTGTCCTTCTGGAAAACCTGCTCTGTCTTTACTAATGTTTCTAAACTCTACTTTTTCTATTACTTCTGCTGTTTCTGTGTTTTGAGCAAATGAAGCAATTGAGAAAAGGAGTAAAAATAAGGTTAAAAATAAACTATTTTGTTTCATAGATTTTATTTGGTTGTTTTTGTCACCATAGACAAGGAACAACATAATTTAGTATAGCGTTTCAAAAGTTTTATCATATAATATTCAAGTATTTCTGTGCATTCGTTTTCCCAAAAACGAATGTTTTGCTTCCTCAGAAGCGTGATTTATTCGCCTGCATCACGCTTCTAAAAAAGCGTTTCGTTCAACTCTGAGGAGGTGAATACACAACAAGAATTACAACTTTTGAAACAATGTATTTAGTTGGGGTATTTATATTTTGTGATAAAATATTCAAGATTCGTTCCTAATTTAACACTTCTAAATTTCTATTTCAACAACCATTTATTAATTCTAAGTATTTTATCCAATTCTTTTCCAGTAAATAAATATTCAGCAAACTCACTAGCAAAATAAGGAATCATGGAAACTCCTTTTGCACCAAAACCATTAAAAATACTCATTTGAGGGTAATCTTTATGTGTTCCCATGAGTGGATAGCGGGTGCGTGTGGATGGGCGAATGCCTGCTTCTTGTTTTGTAATTTTATAGGACAGATTCAAAACAGCTTGAAGTTTGGTTTCAATCTCATCTTTAGCTTCTTGAGTAGATTCTAATGTCCAATCATCGTGATTATAAGTAGAACCTGTACGAAAAGTTGTTGTAAAAGTCTCTATTGCTTTGCCATTCAAATAATTATGATAAGGAACAAGCCAACAGCCTTTATTAAGAATAATTTGGTTCAATTTTTTAATTATTTTTTCATCTTTATCAAAATCAATGTGCAAAATTTCGCCTTTTGCTGGTAGAATAGGTAGTTTTTTAAAAAATGGATTTGTTTTATCAGCTGCCCCTCTACAAAAAATAATATGATTAGCTTTAATATCTTGATAAGCTACTTTTTCATTTTCACTATCCTTATTTAATATTAATTCATCAAAATCAAATAACCTTTCTTGATAGGCATTTTTTGCTATCAAATATTTTTTAATGGCTTCTAAAAAAACATCTGTCCTGAGATGTCCACCATTTTTTATTAAAAGTCCACCTAACGGATCATTTACATTTTCTTCTAGAAAACGATTTTTAGGATAAATTACTTCTTCAGTCGCTTTATCTTCTTGTGCTGACCAATCTTGTTGTTGTTCTAAAGTTTGAAAAGGACGATAAATAGGTGTTTGGAAAAAGAATTTTTGGTTGAATTGTTTTTCTAATTTTGGATAAAAATCATTCAGAAAAGTAAATAACTCTTTGCTCTTCCACGTCCTGACAAGATTTCTTCCTGTAATGGGATTACAAATTCCTGCTGCTATTCTCGAACAATTTTGTAGTTTAGGCTCATCTAAAACCATTACTTTTTTTCCTTTTTCAAGAAGAGTATATGCTAAAATAGAACCAGCCAAGCCTTGTCCAATAATTAAATAATCAAATTCGTTTTTCATTTTTAAATACTATTTCTTGTAACTTATTAGTAAGTAGTTTTTATGATATGAAGATAGATAGAACTTCATTTTTTTAATAAAAAATGTCTGACACTATAAAAATGTATCAGACAAATTTCTACTATTTTGAAGTGTACTTATATTTTGGATTTATTTCATTAGAAAAGAATTCAATTTTTCTATCGAATTTGCTTTATAAATCATTTTCTTATTTTCATCCAACACAACAAATAAAGGTAAACTTGTCAAATGATAGGTAACAGCTGCATTTTGGTCAGCAGAAATATCGATAAGTTGTATATGATTTTGAGGTAACTCTTTGATAGTTTGTTTCCAAGCATCAATATCTGAATCTAAAGAAATACCAATAAACTGATATTCTTTTTTCATTTTAGAAGCATTTAAAAGTCCAAATTGTTGCACTTGTGAAGCAGCTTTTGGTTCAAAAGAAGCCCAAAAATAAAGAATAGTAGGTTTGTTTTCTAAGCTATCCAAAGAAATTGATTCACTTTTTATATTTTGAAGTGTAGCAATATTGGGAGCATTTTGTCCTATTGATATTTTTTTGACTTGATTAACAAATGATTTAATTTGATTTGTCCAAGTAGAACTTTTTCCCTGTATCAATGTTTCTAATTCTGTTGCATAATCTTCCTCCAACATATAATTAACAGCTAGAAATGAACGTACAGCATATTCGATAGAATCTTCTGCAATAAATTTTTTGTTATAATTTTTCCATTCTTCATATTGTGTTTCATATTCTGACATGGCAGCCTGATATGTTGCTGTATCGCCAGTTTGTGAGCTACTCATTGCCTTTGCGGTTAATTCTTTCATGCTTTTTTCATATCCAATTGTTCCTTTTCTATACATCTCAAAATGAGAGTGTGAACGAGAACCTGTAACTTTTGCTTCTGAAAGTTTGCCTGCATCAGCTTGAATTTCCATGTGTGAAGGCTCAAAAAACACTACTAAATTATCGGAAGGCGAAAATGTACTATCAGATTCTCTAATTAAAGTGAGGTAAAAAGGTGTTGGTTCAGTAATTTCTCCTTTGAGTTTGAATTTATCATTTTTCTTGACTCCCACTTCATATAGAGGAACAATATCTTTTGTACTAATATCAGAAACAACCAATTTCATATCTTGAGATAAATTATTAATACTTCCTTCTACTAAATACTCATTGGTAGCTGTTTTTTTCTTAGAATCGCAACTTGAAAAAATAAAGGATAGAAGCACAAAAAATGCAAACGAAAAATGGATAGTTTTTTTCATAAAAAATAAGTTAATTAAATAACGAAAATGAATAATAAGTAACAGAATGAAATAGTAAAACAGAAAAAAGAGTCTTTTTGTTAAAATACTACTCTAGTTTTATGTTTACTAAATATTTGATATAGCTTAGTTTTAAGCTTTATAACGTTCTTCTAAAATCTGTAAATGATGAATTTCATGTCCTGCAATCATATACACAAGCGCACGAACAGACATTTCATTATGATTTGCTTCTCCTATCCTTGCTGTCTGTGCAGCATCAAAACTTTTGAAAAGAGCAACTGAGGATTTGCGTACAATTTCATAGCGTTCTAACAAATCTGAAAAAGGAATTGTATCAAAGTGGGCTTCTCTCACATATTCATTTTCATTAAAACCTGCTAAAGATTGTTTTTCACCACGATAAAAAGATAAAGCACGGTACGACATAATTTGTTCAGTATCTACCATGTGTCCCAAAAGTTCTTTGATACTCCACTTTCCTTTTTCATATCTAAAAAGAGATTCTTGTTCTGAGAATTGAGAAAAAGTCTTTTTGGTTTCTTCTCCCTGTGCTGAGAGGATTTCTACAATATTTTCGACTTCATTTTTTGCAATATATTCACCAATGAGCCGTATATAATTAGCATAAAAGGAAGCATATTCGCTTGAACTTGGAAATGGAATCATTATTTAGTTAGATTAATTGAAATGGTTAAAGTATAAGCTGTAAGTACATAAAAAAACTACGCTTACAAAGAAACGTAGTTTTTAGATAAAAGCCTTGAAATGAAATGATAATTATAGAGAAATTATTTAGTATAAGTTCTCGTTCCTCCATTGCCTGATAAAACCAGTTGTGTATCTGTAATAGATTCGATGGTATAAGTTTCGGCAGCTTTTACAGCTTGAGTAGATTCGTCCCAATCTTCTAAAATAAGTTTGTTTCCATCTTCTAATTTCCAGTATCCTGTTACTGTTTTGGCTGCTGTTCCTTCACCATAAATTCTTTGATAAGATAACTCATTTTTTTGAGCATCTTTGGCAAAGTTTAATTCTTCGCCTCCTTCTACACCAGAAGTTGCTTTCCAACGAACATCCATAAGCTGTTCTACTGTATATGTTTTTGCGTCTGTTGTTCCTTCTTTGTTTTCTTTACCTTTACAAGCTACAAAACCTGTTACAAAAAATAAAAATGCGATAAGTAATGAATAATAATTTGTGTTCATTTTGAAGAGATTGAGTTGAAAAAAATGATAGTTAAAAAATTAATATTAGAAATTTATAAAAAACTCTTTTTGTTTCTAAAATTCAAATATACGTTAAAAAGCAATAAATACTAGAATTGTTTGCTTTATAGATTCAAAAATCAAAAAAACCTTTCCTACAATTGTGTAAGAAAGGCTTTTGTGATAGAATAGAAATCAACTTTTAGTTTTCCCAAAGGTTACTTTCATATTCTACTAATTGATGTTCGTATTGTTGAGCTGCGATAAGTGCAGAACGTTGGTCTTCATAAATATCAACAATCATGTTATCTCTAGCATTGTCATATTTGATAACACGAGCATTGAATAAACGCAAATCAAATGCTTCTTCCAAATTTCTGTGATGACGATTGTTACGCTCGTTGTACCAAATTGCTTGTGAGTTATCACGGAAAAGGTTTTGAACCAATTCTTTGTACGAAAATGCAGCTAATTTTTTCTCTAAACCTGTTGAAGGATTCATTTCAGCAGGAATAATGATTGTAATTGCTTGAATATCGTGCTTCATACGAGAGTGCTTATTATCAAACAATAAATCTTCTTTAATTTCTAATAAGTGAAGTTGTTTAGGATAAAACTCGTTAGCTACTGTTTCAGCTTCAGCAGAGCCTCCACCGTCGCCACCCCAGTCACCACCAGAACCCCAATCATCTCCTCCACCACCAAAACCACCAAGGTCGTCTTGTGTAAAGCCCATCGCAATTTCTTCTTCTGTAAGTTGAACTTCTTCTGAAGGAATAGTAAGATTTTCTAAAAATTCTTCTTGAGACATACGAGTACGCAAAGAATCATTTTTGTAAGGACGAATAATTCCTAATTTTACAGCGTCAATAATTACTTTTGTAATTTGATTTTCCATTGCAAAGAAAGGCAAGTTTTGCTTTTCTTTTAAAGACATTCTGAACCAAAGTGTCTTTTTATACATAATATGCGATTCGTGCAAAGGACGGATTGAGTTGTGGTTGTATCCATCTTGAGCATACTCCATTCCGAACTCTTGAGCATTTGCCGAAAAAGTAACACCACAAATAAGTGCTGCCATTCCGATAATCCCCTTCGTAAGAAAGTTTAATAAATTTGTGTTTTGTTTCTTCATAGTTATAAAAGTGATTCTAAATTTATAGAGATGATAAAATAATTCTTATTTTGAAAGGTTAAAGTTAGCTATTTGAATTAACTATTTTACTAATTTCACTTAGTCTTTGTCAATAAAGATACTACTTTTAGTGGCTTTCTTTTTTTATCTAACGCTGAATGTATTTCAAAATTGCATCGAATTTAAAGTTTTTTTCGATAAGAATGCTGTTTTTTTAGGTGAATGTGTATTTTTATTCGACAAACAGTTTGGTTTAATTTCATTGCGTATAAATATTTATTCTATCAGGGAGTTTTTGCAAAAACTCTTCCCATTTATAAAAATACAACTTTCTAAGCTGTGCATTTATTTTTCTTTCTTTATAGATTCCATTTTTACTGAATCCTAAAGTTAGGTTCAAATTACACATATCTTTATATCTTGAAGTATCTCCATCTACATATTTGAAAGAGTATTGAAATTTTGAAATTGTATCTAATGGAAGTTCCAATTCTTTAAAATCGTTTCTAAAAATAAGCATTTGTTTTTTTATGTCTATGGCTAATTTGTGTTCCTTATGAATATTAAGAATATGTTTGTAGATTGAGGGAGGTAGTTTTTTAATGTTTTTTTCACTACTCAAAAATAAAAAAAACGCAAATGCAAATATTGGAAATAAGATAAAAAATATCTTAAATTCTTCTTTTCCTAAAGCCATTAAGCAAAGCATTATTGAAATTCCAAAAAACCCAGTTGTAATCAAACCTATAAAACCAAAGACAACATCTTGATAATGAAATCCCTTATCAAACCCCACAAAATCAAAGGGTAAAAACTGCAATGGTTTTGCTTTCAACCAAAGTGTTTCATTGATAGGAATTTGAATAAGCGTCTTTTCTTGATTACAGTGTTTTCCACCCAAATACTCCCAACTTTCCTCAAAAAAAGCAGACTTACAAGCCGAACAAATAACTATTTTATGTCCTGCTTCGATAAGTTCGCCTGTAATTGGATCGACTCTTTGTTGTAATAAAAAATCCTTGTGAGTTTGTTTTTCTAGTTGGTGAGAGTGATGCATTTTTGGCTATAATGATTTTCTACTAAAAATTTTTAAATTTTGAGGCAATCTATCCAAAAAGACGTTTAATTTTTCTGCTTCTGTAGCTCTAAAAATAGATTCATAATTTATGGTTTCTTTTTGTGTCGTAACACGAAGTTGTAAAACCAGATAACCGTGTTTTTTCATCATTCTATCAGGATAATAACTATAGACAAACTTCTGAATATTTGAGAAAGGAATTGTTTTTTTGCCTAATTCTGTCTTTGAAACGATATTTTTATTTTTGAGATGAATACCAAAATAATTTCCTTTTTTATAATTCTGACGAACATTCTGAATAAAATACTGATTTTTTCGCATCATTATATTTCCCAAAATAGTGGTTGGTTGCGAAGAGAGTGTACTGGTAACGGTATAAAAAACGACCACACCAAGAGGCATAATAAAAATATTGAATAGCATCTGAAAACCCTCACTACCAAAAGAAGGAACAACAATCCACGCAAAAATAATCAAAATCAAGGGCAACAAAGCCATAAAAGCACTGGTAGAGTTTTGTAAAATCTTGTAGGTAAAATCATCCGAAAAAGAATCACTTTCCCTTACATCAAAAGGTAATAAAATAAGTGGCTCTTCATTAAAATAAATTTTTTCTCTTTTAGGAATTTTATTGAGTGTTCCGTATTGGTCGCAGTGTTGTTGGCGTAAATAATTCCAGCTTTCTTCCAAAAAAGCAGATTTACAGGCAGCACAAATAACTATTCGGTCGCCTACTTGGATTTTATCGCCTGTGATAGGGTCGATTCTGTTTTCGGATAAGAAATCGGCGTGTTGCCTTTTATTTAAAAGGTGGTCATGAAACATAAGCAGTAGAGTTTTAGTAATTTTTTATGGCTATCTTTCTTTATGATATACTCTTTAAAATACGTTAAATCACTTCTTATGGTTACTTTTTATGCTCAAAATCGTTTCTCTTTAGTTACCGATGTAACTATTTTTATGCTTATGAAAAATTATTTTTATTTATTTTTATTATTTCTTTCTTCTTGTAGTTCAAATCAAGAACAGAAAATTACAGAAGACCCTGCATTTATTCTGTTACAAAATATCCAAAAATCAAACTATTCAAAACGAATAGAAGCAGGTTTTAAAAATATAGATGCTTCTTGTGGAGGACTAGACAAACAGCATTATTTGATTTGTAAAGAATACGATTCACTCAAAAATATCTATCAAGAATATGGGGTTTCGGAGTATGGACAGAAATATCGTATTGTAGATTCTATTGTTGATGGAAAAATTATTGATTCAAAACGATTTTACTATGGTTTTGAAAATATAGGTAATTCACCAAACTTAACTATTCTAAATCAAATGCCTATTTCGAAAAACACACTTTTTGAAGAGATTATCTATGATTATGATACCGAAAATAATTTGAGAAAAATAATGTATTATACACGAGCAGAAAAAGCAAAATACTTATCTTTAAGTGATACAAATTATAATAATTGTGAAAGAGAATCTCTTCCTAGTGTAAAAACAGAGTATTTAGGAAATTACATGAAAAATTTTGATTCTATGTATTTGTATCAAATAGCTATTTTCAAAAAAGATACTTTTCTAAATGAAGAGCGAAATATGAAATATGTTTTTTCTAAAGATTCTGTTGAAATGAATAAGTTGAATTTGACTTCTCTTTCTATTTATCCAATTACAAATATTGATAAAAAAACCAATCTGTCTCAAGATATTGATTTTGGAAAAGATACTTTAAGTAATGGTTCTTTTGATTATCATCATTTCAAAACTCCTATAGATAGTTTAAAACACCAAACAATCAGTATTGATTCTTGTCCTTTGGAATATAATTTAAAAACAGAAAAAATAAAATATGGAAAATCGGTTTGGATTATTTTTGATTAACTTTTCTTCTTCTCAAATTCTATCAGTTCTGCTTTAGCTTCTTTGCTTATAAGAATTAATATTAAACCTAAAAGTAATACACACATTCCAAAAGCAGTTATCAAACCTTCTACTCCCATACCTACTGAACCAAAAATAGCTGCAAAAATAAAAATTACTCCCCCAATTAAAGCTATACTAGAGAGTATTATAAATATTATTCTTGCCCATTTAGGTTTTAACCAAAATAGAGTGGCAATTATATTCACAAATAATAAAGCTATTTCCGAAGTAGCGACACCTTTTATAATACTTGGAGAAAAAATAGAAATCACTAATAATGGAAGTGCAAAAACAAAGATTGTTGTAGCATAAATACGACTGACTGACCAAAAGTAAAAATGCTTTTTGGAATAATCCTCTTCTTCATGGAGCATTTCAGAATCTAATATTTCAATATTTTCATCTTTTCTTTTTTTATTTAAAAAACCTATTTTAGAATAAGAAAACAAAGATAAAAAAGTAACTGGGCTAAGAAAAATAGGAATTGCTTCTAAATCTTTGAAAGAATGAGCATATTCATTACTAAACGCAGCTCCGATATACACCAAAAATATAGAAAACGAAATAATATAACCTAAATATCTAGTTATTAATGAACGAGTAATTGTCCATAATGTAAAAGATAAAAAACATAGAGCAGCACAAATCACAATTACTACAAATAATAGAGTAAATGGACTTGAACCTAATTTTACTATTATTTTATCTACTGAAAATGCAGCAGATGCAGATATTAGACTCAACCCCAAATAACAAATTCCAATAGCTTTTCGAATAGATATATTTTTCATAATTTATTTACATTACAAAATTATCCTAGCACCATTTCCTTCACAAACAGGGTTTATATATGTCTGAATCGAAATATCTACATTTTGATAGACTTTTTCTAAGGCATTTTTGATAATTTCTGCGTTTTCTTTTCCTCTTGCCATTGCAAAAACGGAAGGACCTGAACCCGAAATTCCGAAAGCTAACGCCTTATTTTCTAAAGCTGCTTGTTTCATTTCTTTGAATTTTGGAATCAAAAGGCTACGCATAGGTTCAATGACCAAATCTTGTAACGAATCAGAAAACAAATCATAATCTTTTTCATACAAACTAACCACAAAAGCACCCATAAGTCCGACCTGCTGGCTAAAAGTAGCTACTGAAAGTGTAGATTTTAAAATCTTACGAGAGTCAGACGTATTGAGTTTTACATGTGGATAAAGCGTAACAGCATATAGATTTTCCAAAACAGGAAGCTGTAAAATATCGCTTTGTCTGTTTCCTTTTGAAAGAATAATTCCACCCAAAAGCGAAGGTGCAACGTTATCTACATGTGCGCTTCCACAGGCTACACGTTCGCCTTCGGCAGCAAAAGCAACGAGTTCTTTATTGGAATATGGTTTTCCGATAAGCTGATTATAACCAAAAGCTGCTGCTGCACTACTGGCACTACTAGAACCCAAACCACTTCCCGAAGAAAAGCCTTTTTTGAGAATAATATCGACACCAATAAAGCTATTTTGTGCTTCTTGCATCTTTCTGATGACGACAGAAGAACAGTTTTTATCGGCTTCTTTTGGCAGATTATCGCCATTTATAATTTGTAGAATTTTATTTTCTGTTGTTCTGTTTGGAGTGAGCGTAATTTCATCGCCCATATTTCCCAAAGAAAGTCCCAAAATATCAAAACCAACATTGAAGTTGGCTATTGTGGCTGGCGCAAAGGCTGTTATTTTTTTCATTTTTTATGCAAAATATATTGTGTTAAAGGCAAGCCTTTAACCTACATCAATCCAGTTTTCAATTTCTAATCCTTCAATTCTTTCAAAGTGCTTTACGTTGCGAGTAACTAAAATCATTTCATGTACAAGTGCAGTTGAAGCAATTAATGTATCAACCTCACCTATTTGTTTTCCACTAGATTTTAATTTTGCCTTTTCAATAGCAAAACGTTCAAACGCTACACGAACAGGTATAACACGGTCTTTAAAGATTTTATTTTCTATCAAATACGCTTTTTGCATATTATTTTCTCTATTTTTCTCATTTCCTCTTGCAGCTCCGTAAAGCAATTCCATAACTGTAAGTTCAGAAATGTAACAGTTTTCTGCTCCTGCATCAAAAATCTTTTGAGGAATATCAAATTCATTTTTTAGATAATGAATACAAATGTTTGTATCTAATAGGTATTTTTTCATAGTTCGTCTATTTCTCGTGAGTAATCGTTTCTGTCTTCATATAATTGATTGGCTAGTTCTGTTCCTGTTTCTTCGGATTGCCAAGACCCAGCAACTTCCCAAAACAGTTTGTTATAGGCTGCTTTTTCAGCTTCTCTTTTTTTCTCTAGTATAATTTGAATAACATCAAGATTATTTACTGTCAAAATCCATTCTATCAATTCTAATTTAGTTTCTGAAATAGATTTTATTTGTGTTTCTTCTTTTATTGTATTCATAATTTTGTTTTTTAGGTTTATACTTTTCTAACGTTTCAAATCTCTTAATCGTTTTGCTTTTTGAGTAGTCAAATAATTTAAGTTCTAAATTTATTTAATTGTTCATTATAAACATCAAATCAGCAAAAACGCCACTTGCCGTAACGACTGCTCCTGCTCCTGCCCCCTTGATTACCAATGGCTCATCAACATAACGATTTGTATTTATTGCCACAACATTGTCTTTTCCTTCCAAATTATAAAATGGACTATTCGACGGAATTTCTTGTAATGCAACTGATAAATTTTCCTTTTGCATTTTGGCAACAACCTTTAATTTATTGCCGTTTTTGTGGGCATTTTGATAGAGCGTTTTAAAATGATTTTCGTGTTTTTTGAGATTTTCGAAGAGTTCTTCTACGCTTTTTGAGTTGGTACACTCATCTGGTAAAAAGCTATTAAAAGTAATATCTGAAAGTTCTTTATTAAGTCCTGATTCTCTTGAAAGAATCAAGATTTTTCGCATTACATCTAATCCAGAAAGGTCAATTAATGGATTTGGTTCGGTATATCCTTCTTCTTTTGCTTGCAGAACAACGTCAGCAAATTTGTTTTCTGCATTATAATTATTAAAAATAAAATTCAGACTTCCCGAAATTACAGCTTCAATTTGATTGATTTTATCACCACTAATTCGGAGGTCATAAATCGTTTTCAAAATTGGTAGAGCTGCACCTACAGAAGTTTCATATTTGAAATGAATATTTCTTTCTTTCGCTAATTTATTGAGTTTTAAATATTTTGAGTATTCACTACTACAAGCAATTTTGTTACAAGTAACTACCGAAATACTGTTTTTTAGTAAAAACTCATAGCCTTCACTCACAATATCAGAAGCCGTATTATCAATAAAAACGCTATTTCTAAGATTCAATTCTTTGATAATTTCAAAATATTCATTGAGCGAAGAATATTTTTTTGCATTTTTATTTTCCTTCTTTTGCTTGAACTTCAAAACTTCTTCTTTTGTAAGTTCTTCTACTCTTTCAAACGTTTCGGAAGAATGATTGAAAAGCAGTTGCTTACTATTTGCAACACCTATTATTTTGAGGTTGATTTGATATTCTTCAATGAGTTTTTGTTTTTGATTGAATAAAATATTTATAAATTCCGTTCCTACATTGCCGATTCCTGCAATAAAAACGTGAACATTTTTAACAGCCGAAGCAAAGAATTTTTCGTGAATTACGTTCAATGCTTTTTCTTCATCTTTTTTATCAATCACAATAGAAATATTACGCTCCGATGCCCCTTGTGCTATTGCCGTTACATTAATTCCATTTTCGCCTATTGCTCCAAAAATCTTTCCTGCCAAGCCAATCGCATTTTTCATATTATCGCCCACAAGAGCCACAATACATTGATTTTCTATTGCTTTTACTTCATTCATTAAGCCTCTTTTAATATCTTTTTCGAAAGCAGAATTAAGAGCATTTTGAGCGTTTTTGAGTTCAGACTGGTTGATTCCAATTCCAATACTTTGTTCAGAACAGCTTTGAGTAATCAGAATAATATTGATATTTGCTTCTTCCAAAATCTGAAAAACTCGTCTTGCACTTCCTTTTTGTTTGGCTAATCCAACTCCTGAAACGGTAATAATTGCAATTTCATCTAGCGAACAAATACCTTGAATTTTGTTGTCCGTCAGTTGGTTTTCGCTACTGATAAATGTTCCCTCTTGCTCTGGAAAAAATGTATTTTTCAAATACAATGGAATATTTTTGTCCATTACTGGCAAAATAGAAGGTGGATACAAAACTTTTGCCCCAAAATAAGCCATTTCGAAAGCCTCTGCATAACTCAATTTTTGTAAAGAATGCGTTGCTTGTACTTTTCTAGGATTTGCTGTTTGCATTCCGTTAACATCACTCCAAATCTCCAAAAATGTCGCATCAACAGCATTTGCATAAATAGAAGCCGAAAAATCTGAACCTCCACGCCCTAAAGTAACCGTTTCACCTTTTTGATTGTGAGCTACAAAACCTGCTGCAATATAATTTTTATTGTTTTTTATGTCGTCGGTGGGAACACTAACAATGGCAGAGTTATCAGATTTACCAATAACGGCAAGAATATTTCTTGTTGTTTTGTCTAAATCTAAAATTGCATTTAGATAATCTTTTGATTCGTTTGTAGTAGTTGAAATTAATTTTTTGCTATCTAATAAATCAAGCTTGATAGGATTCTTTAAATTAACAGAAAGATATTTTTGAACAATGATAGAAGAAAGTGCTTCACCAAAACTCAAAATAGTTGCTCGTGTTCGGTCAGAGAGTTCTTTCAAAGTTCCTACACTTTCACAAATTGATTCTAATTGATTGCATTTTTGTTGCACTTCTACAAAAAGGTCAATTTGATGTGATTCGCTGACAAGTTCTTTTATAAATTCAAAATGAAAATTTCTAAACTCTTCTAATAAAACGGTATGTTTTGCTTCTAAAGAAAGACTCGCAATTTGTTCTAGTTTATTGGTAATTCCTGAAAAAGCAGAAACTACAACAATAAAATTTTCAGTTTTTGAAGAAAGAATAGCAGCTATTTTTTCAAGATTGGATTTTGAGGAAACACTTGTTCCTCCGAATTTCAAGACGAGCATTTAAGATATATTTGTGTTATTTGGCGTAACCACCAAAAACGAGAGAGTAAGTTTTGAAAATAGTGTCAAATTTACAATTTAATTTTTTGATAGTGTAATTGAATTAAAAAAAATGGTATTCTATCCTTAGAATTTCTTTCTCTGTCGAAATAAGTTAAATAGTTTTACTATTTCTCACTTTTTTTGTAAATTGATAGGCTAATTACTATACTTTATTACACCTTGAAGCAAACTCGTTTTTTTACACAAAAATGTTTTTTTGGAAGAGTATTATTTTATAACAAAATAATATTCCTAGTTTTCTGTGTATCTGCATTTAGTATTTTTTCTACTTCTGCTCAAGACTTATCTACTTATTATGATTCGGCACAATCTTATAAAAATAAAGATTTAGAAAAACAATCTTTTTTCACTAAAAAACTTCTATCAGAAAGTCAAAAACAAAAAAACAAAGAGTATTTATTAAAAGCATACCATTTGACAGCTACTATTTTTTATGAGAAAGCAAATAAAGATAGTGCTTTTTTTTATATAGATAAGGCTCTTGATTTGGCAGAGATAATGAAGAATAATGAAACCAAAATAGAAGTTTTACGTCTGAAAGGTTTTATTTATAAAAATAGAGTTTATAATAAAGATTCTGCATTATTATTTTTTCAAAAAGCCCTACAAGAAAGTAAAAGATTAGATTACAAGTATGGAAAAATTAAAAACCTAGAAGCTATTTCTTTTTTATTAATGGATAAAGGAAACTATCTAGATGCTACTCAATTACTTTTGGAAGCTCGGGAAATTGCTCATGAAATAAAGGATAAAAAAGCCCTCTCTAGCATTGCCAATAACATTGGACATACGTATTTACAGATGTATATGTATGAAAAAGCGTTACCATTTTTTAATGAAGCTAATAGACATAGAGAAGACAAAACAACAGCTTCTATCATTCCATTAAATATTGCTGAATGCTATTACAGGACAGGAAATACAAAAAAAGCCCTTCTTATTTTAGATAAAAATACCCCTTTGGCTCTCAAAACATCATTAAACATGGCAATAGAATATCATTTGGAATATGTAAATCTGTTTTTGGAAATAGAAGAACCTAAAAAAGCTTTAGAAAAAATAAAAATATTGGATTCTTTACTCTTAGATTCCAAACCTCAAGCCTATCGTAATTTATTACTATTAAAAGCCAAAACTCATTTACAACTAAAAGATACTTTAACAGCGCACAATTATGCAAAAGAGGTAGAGAAAAAAATATCTATAGAAAGTAATGATGATTTTATTAATCGCATGACTATGCACGAATTATTTTCTTATACCTACATGTTTTTAAAAGACTATCAAAAGGCAAATTATCATTCTCAAAAATATCTCTCTCTATATAAAAACACCTATAACAAAAAACTAGAGCAAGATATTTATCAAAAAGAAGTAGACCAACGGATTTTTCTACAAAAAAAAGAGAATGAATTGGAAAAACTAAAATACATTACTGAACTTGAAAAAGAACAACAAAACAAAAGATACTTTTTACTTGTCTTGATTGCTTTATTAATCATTTTTATTGTCATAATTAGAGCTTATTGGATAAATAAAAAATATAGTATAGAACTAAAAAACACAAATTACAAACTTTCAGAATCTCAGTCTGAGATAATACAGCAAAATCATACTCTTCATGAACAAGCAGAAGAACTCACTAGGCAATCTGAGGAACTAAAGTCTTCGCACGAAGAACTTGTAACCATGAATGATAATTTGGAGTACATTGTCAATCAGCGCAATCAAGAGGTGATAGAAAAAAATAAAATGTTAGAAGAATATGCGTTTATAAATGCTCACAAATTACGTGCGCCTGTAGCTCGCCTTTTAGGAATTATGCAGATTATTGAGCTTTCAAAAGATACTAGTGAAATAGAGTTTTACTTACAAATTTGTAACAAAGAAATAAAAGACCTTGACCGTATTATTTGGGCAATCAAAGAAGCTATTGAAGAAAAAACACCTCTTGACCGTTGGGAGTTGGAAAAAAGAAAAGAAATGAAGTAGGTAGTATAGTTTGTCAGTTTTAAGAAGGACTAACTTCAAATCCCATTACTAAAACATCGTCCATCTGCTCCCTGTCTTGTTGTTCTCTCCAGTCTTCAAAAATAGTTGTCAGCACTTCTTTTTGCTCAGAAAAAGGGTGAGTAGAAATATCTAAAAGGGTTTGTTTAAATCTCATTGTGTTATATTTTACATCTTCTTCTCCTCCAAACTGGTCTTGAAAGCCATCTGAATAAATATAAAAAGAGGTAGTAGAATCAATAGAAATAGTATGATTAGTAAACTGCTTTTGTTGCTTTTTAACTAAATTTCCTCCTACTGAAGTTCTATCTCCTTTTACAACATGCATTTTGTTATTTTGAATATAAACTAAAGGATTTTTTGCTCCTGCATATTCTAGTGTATTATTCTCAGAATCTATCAAACAAATAGCTGCATCCATTCCATCTCTTGTAGAACGAATAGAGAGATCAGTTTGCTGAAGAGCTTTGTCTATTTTTTGGTTTAAATGTGTAAGAATCTGAGAAGGAGTAAAAATATTTTTATCTAAGATTGCATTTAACAACTCATTTCCTATTAAAGACATAAACGCACCTGGAACGCCATGTCCAGTACAATCAATAGCAGCAATAATGATTTTTGATTCTACTTTATGAAAATAGTAAAAATCTCCACTTACAATATCTTTAGGCTTAAAAAGCACAAATGAGTTGGGCAAACTTTCTTTAATTTTTCCTATCTTAGGAAGCATAGCTTCTTGAATACGTTTAGCATAATTGATACTTGCTGTAATACTTTTACTTTTTTCTTCTATGTTGCTATTTTTTTCTTCTATAATTCTATTTTTATCCTCCAAAGCTGCAATACTGTAAGTCATTTCCCTATTTACTAGGCTTAGCTTGTTTTGTATTGTTTCTAGTTCCTCAATATTTTGTCTTAATTCTTCTTCAGTAACTAGTAAACGTTTATTTTTATCCTGTACTTCCATTTTGTTTTTTATCAGAAAAATACTATTCTGTCTAAAAATAATTGCCCACCAACCACATACAACAGCCATAATAGAAACAATTGTAAAATGAAAAACAAGTTGAAAAACTGTTACATAGGGTACTGTTTCTCCAGTGATTTTTATTCCACTATAACTAATAAAATAATAAGCAAGATTTTCCATTCCGTAAGCTACTTGCAAAATAGCCAAAATACTATGATGTCCAACAGTAAGTATAGCATAAGGAATCATGATGCGCCAATCTTGATAAATAATAAGTAAGGCTGCATTTACAAAAAAGAAAAAATGAGTTTCTGCCATGCCATGCATCTGCCCAATAAACTGCAACATAAAAACAGCATAAACAATACTAATAAGCATACGAGCATAAAACTTATTACTCAATAAAAAACGAGCAACTAAATAAATGCCCAAAGCAGCCCCCCCTGTAATGAAGCTAAAAAGCCATGTTTCATAAATAGGAGCTAAAAAAATTCCAACTACAAAAAATATCATTACAAACTTATCCGATATTTTATCAGCTTTAGTTTGTACTTTTATTAAATACCTTTTGAGATATAAAGCCTCTGAAATTTCTTCTGTGTCATAAATAAGTTCTGAATTATGTAGAGATGATTTCATGTGTTTTTAAAAAAATAGTTAGTTTTTTATCTAAAATAACTATTTTTTATTTTTAAACAAACTTTTTCTACGATTCGCTATCTTTCAAAAATCCAATTTTACACCCAAAACAGCATTTATTCCCAAATCATCAGCAAAATAACGTTGTCTGTTTAGGTAATCTCTATAAGCAACATTAAATAAATTATCTGCTTTTCCAAAAATACGCAATTGAGTTTTTTGTCCTTGAATAGTAGTAGAAACTCTCAAACCTACCAAATTATAGGCTTTGGGAGGAAGTGTAAAATCTTGTTCTTCTAAAAGATTTTTTTGATAAAAAACATACCGATTTATGATTTCAAATTGTGTATTTGTAAGTTTTTTAGGTCGTTTTGTTTCCTTACTTCCAATAGAAATTGGTTTCTGAATCTGATAACGCAAACTTGCCTGTAAATTATTTGAAGGCATATTGATAAGAGGTAAATTATTTGATACATCATCTCCTTTTATAAAACTATAACTTGCCTTCAAATCCAATGACTTAGAAAACTGATAACGAGTAGAAACATCTAAGCCATAAATTTGAGCATTCGTTTGTTTGTATTTGAAGACAGGAAAAGCTCCACGAATTGTCAAACGGATTTCTTTTTCTGGATTCAAATAAATATAATCGTTGATATTTTGATAATAAATAAGTGTTTCGAAGGACAATTTTTCTTTAATTTTTCCACTTAGCGAAAGCGTATTTTTGATAGATTTTTCCGTTTTTAGATTTGGATTTCCTTCTTCTATACCACTTACACCTTGATGAAGTCCGTTACTAAAAAGCTCATTAACAGCAGGATTGCGAGTTGCATAACCGATATTATATGAAACTTGAATAGCCTCACTCAACTGATAATTTATTCCCAAAGAAGAGCTAAAATTAGTAAAGTTATTATCAAAACGAATAATTTTTCTAGGCACAGAATTACTAATCGTAACAGCATTTTGAATTGTGTTTTGATAGCGTAAACCTGTTTCGAAAAACCAGCGATTTACTTTTTTTGTCAAGACAGTAAAAACCCCTGTTTCATAACTCAAATAATCTGGAATCAATGGCAAAATTCCTGTTTCTGGGTCGTTGGTATTATCTGTAATAGTAGATTGAACTCCTACTTTGAATATCAGATTATTTTCAAATTCTTTTTGATATTTTGTTTCTAAAAAATAAGAATATTGTTTTAGGTTTAGTGCAGGCACTTCTGAACGTCCACTTCTACGGACATCGAATTCTTTTCGGATATTGAGTTGAGTAGCAAAAGTAAAATCTAGAAATTGTTCTTCTATATTTTCATTTTTAGAATTAAAATACTTTTTTGAATGGATTTTGAATAAATGATGATTTACTTTTTGTTTTGGTGCATCAATATCATAACTAAAAGTTGATTCTGTAAAAAAAGGTTGCTTTTGCTCAAAAGCATTTTGTAAGTCAGTCAGATTTCCGACATGAGAACCACGCAAAACACCTAATTCTGTATTGAATGAACTAAAATAAACATCAGTAAAGAAATTTTCTGTAAACTGTTTTTCTAATTGAATGGCAATATTTGCTTCTTGATTTCCTGTATTGTTTAGAAAATAATCAGCTGTTTTTTTGTCTCCATTTTTTTTTAGTGTTCCATTTATTTTCCAAGCTATTAATGAATTGTATTGTTCTAGTTGTAAGTTTATTCCATGTCCTCTTCCATTAGTTTCGAAAAAATAACTTGTATTTCCGTGCAAATGTGGTTCTCGTTCTATTTTTGCAGGTTCTACCAAAATCACGCTTCCTAGATTCGAACCTTGATATTCTAAACTACTTACTCCTTTTACAACTCTGATTTTGTTGGCTACCAAAGGGTCAATTTCGGGCGCATGGTCATTTCCCCATTGCTGTCCACTTTGTGTAATTCCATTATTTAGTATGGTGAGACGATTTCCATAAAGTCCATGTACTACTG
Source organism: Bernardetia sp. Wsw4-3y2 (assembly GCF_037126295.1). Classification (NCBI taxonomy): domain Bacteria; kingdom Pseudomonadati; phylum Bacteroidota; class Cytophagia; order Cytophagales; family Bernardetiaceae; genus Bernardetia; species Bernardetia sp. Wsw4-3y2. The sequence continues at coordinate 548,601 of NZ_CP147017.1, forward strand.
GTTTTGATATTCCATTTCCATTTTTGATAGTGCTGACTCCAGAAACTTCTTCCAACATATTGGAAAGATTTTGATTTGAGTTATCTGAAATATGTTGATGATTGAGAATTTGGATATTTTGAGTAGAAACACCTGTTTTTTCACTAATTACAACACTTTCCAAAACTGTATTGAGCGCATGAATCTCTACATATAAAACTGTATCTTTATCTACATTCAAAAAAATACTGTGATTTTCTCCACTTACATGACTAAAAATAAAATGATGTTTGCCTTTACAAATATTCTTTAATTCAAAATATCCTTTTTCATTACTTGCAGTTCCTTTTAGGGTTTCTTTGTTATAGACATTGACAAATTCTAAAGGCCTATTTGTATTTTCATCAATGATAAAACCTGTTACAGATAGATTACAGTTTTGAGAAAATACATTTGTAGAAAGAAATAAAAAGATAAAAAATAGAGATAAAGCTATTTTTAAGAATTGACTTTGCATGATTAAAAAAAGAAAAAAATAAGGGAAGAGAATTTTTACTTCTGCAAAGATAGAAAAAGATAAGCACTTTATGCAACAGAGTTGCATTTATAACGCAAAAATACTTACTCTACCACTTTACGAGGAATATTCACAGGCAGACGAGTAAGTAATTCGTAATTAAGTTGATTACTCATCTCTCCAAAACTAGCTACACTAATTTCTTGCTCTCCTTGCTTGCCTATCAAAACTACTTCGTCACCTATTTCTGCGCCTTGCATTTTTTCTAAATCAATAATCATCAAATTCATATTTACTACTCCTACCACAGCCATGCGCTCACCACGAATCAGAACCCTTCCCATATTACTCAGACTGCGACTATATCCATGTGCATATCCCACAGGAACAATTGCTATTTTCATTTTCTGAGAAGCTAAAAATGATGTACCATATCCTATAAACTCACCTGCTTCTACATCTTTGATTGTCATTATTTTACTTTTCCAACACAGAACCCTCTTTAGTGGGTCAATATGAGTTTTGTTATCTTTCAAGTATTGAATAAGTGTTTCTTGAGTAGGAAAAAAGCCATACTGTAAAATACCAATTCTTACCATATCCATTTGCGTTTGTGGATAGGCAATTGTAGCAGCAGAACAGGCTGTATGATACTTTTTGGGAATAAAATCAGGATTTTCTTTGCGTTTGAAACGCTTTACAATTTTTTTATAATTGATAATTTGTGACTTTACTCGTACATAATTGGCAATACTCTCAGCACCTGCATAATGTGTACAAATTCCTTCCAAAACAAAACAGTTTTTGTATTTTGTAAGTAGTTCGAATACTTTAGGAATATCTTTTTTTGCAATACCCAAACGGTTCATTCCTGTTTCCATTTCTAAATGAATTTTGATAGGAATTTGTATTTTTTGAGCAATATTCAATCCTGCTTGAAGTCTTTCCAAATCAAACATATAAACTTCTACGCCTGTCTGAATTGCCCATTCTAGTTCTTCATTACCTATCATTCCCATAATCATAATTTCTGAATCGTCTTTTTTCAACTTCTGAACATAAAATGCTTCATCTGCTGAAAAAACAGAAAAATGATTGATTCCACACGATTCTGCTAAAGGAATAAAATTTTCTAATCCGTGTCCGTAGGCATTTCCTTTTACTACAGAAGAAAGTATTGTTTTTTCGCCTATTAATTTTCTTAAAAAATCATAGTTATTTTTAAGGGCTGATTTACTGATTTCTATGTGTGAGGTTGCGAACATTTGTTTTTAGCTATTTTTTTTGTGCTTTTATATGTATTTGAGTTACTTTCCAAAGTTAGGTTTCTTAATTGTTTAAATCAAAAAAAGTAAGAGATAAATTGTTCTAATTCCTATTTTACTAATGCCTTAGCTACTAATTTATTAGAAAAATAGTTAAAGACACAATGAGATTACATTTTGCTACAAAAATAAAATCACCTCTATTAAAATTTAAAGTCACTTGTGTAATAAAATAAGAAATAACTGCAATTATTTTGTTTTATTAAAAACTCTGCTTTACCTTTGCAGCCGTATAAAAATCTAACTATCAGCATAATATAGACTTTGATCTTCTTTTATTTTATTTTCACTTTTCCTTTCAATTCTAATGAAGCATATTCTTCTATCACTTTTAAGTAACACAAAAACACTGTTTGTTTTGAGTTTGCTATTCTTTATTACTTTCTTATTCAATACAAATTCTTTATTAGCTCAATGGGAAGATGTTGGGGATATTGGTTATTTAAAAGCAAATTCTATTAGACAGAATCTAGCAATTCATCCTATTTCTGGCGAACCTTATGTAGCCTATCATGATGGAAGTAAGGGTTATAAAATAACTGTAGCTCGTTTTGATGGTACAAATTGGAGATTAGTAGGTAACTCTGGTTTTTCAGCTGGGCGAATACGCTACCATGACATGGCTATTCATCCTACTTCGGGTGAGCCTTATGTAGTATATAGTGATGATGTGAATTTTAATAAAAATACTGTAATGCGTTTTGATGGTACTAGTTGGCAATTAGTAGGAAGTATAGGTTCTGCTGGATCAAATGGATTATATCAAAAAATAGGCTTTCATCCTATTTCTGGCGAACCTTATATAGCTTATCCAGATGGCGCAAATGCAAACAAGATTACTGTAATGCGTTTTGATGGTACAAACTGGCAATTAGTAGGAATTGCTGGATTCTCATTAGGATCTACCTCTTATCAAGATTTAGCTTTTCATCCTATTTCGGGAGAACCTTATGTTACTTATAATGATACTGGAGAATATGATGATGGAACTGGAAATTTCGTTGGGACTGGAACTGTTATAATGCGTTTTGATGGTACTAGTTGGCAAATGGTTGGAAGTGTAGTACCAACAGGTACCTATCAAAGTTTGGCTTTTAATCCTACTACAAACGAACCTTATATTGCTTATAGTGATTCTCAAAATGGACGCAAAACTACTGTGATGCGCTTTGATGGTACAAACTGGCAATTAGTAGGATCTGCTGGATTTTCAATAGATAAGGCAGAGTTTCAAAGCCTAGCATTCCATGCTGTTTCAAATGAGCCCTATGTTGCATATAGTAATTATGAAAATATGAATGGAGCTATTTTAATGCGTTTTGATGGTACTAGTTGGCAAATGGTAGGGAGTGCTCCATCAGCTAGTGCAATCTATCTAGATTTTGCTTTTCATCCTACTTCAAATAAGCCCTATATTTCGTATTGCGATTTTGCAAATTCAAATAAAAACACATTAATAAGTTTTGATGATACTGAATGGATAGAATTAAATAATAAAGGATTAGCAGAAGGAATTGGATTCCATCAAGATATAGTCTTTAATCCAGTTTCAAATGAACCTTATGTTACTTATAGTGATGATGCACATGATAGAAAGACTACGGTGATGCGTTTTGATGGAGTAAACTGGACTAGTATAGGAAGTAAAGGATTTTCAGCAGGAAGATCAGAGTTCCAAAGTTTAGCTTTTCATCCAACTTCAAATGAACCTTATGTCGCTTATAGTGATGAGTCAAATGGATATAAAACTACTGTAATGCGTTTTGATGGCACGAATTGGCAAGCAGTAGGAAGTAGTACAGGATTTTCAGCAGGATCCTCTAGCTATCAAAGTTTAGCCTTTCACCCTATTTCAAATGAGCCTTATGTCGCCTATAGTAATAATGAAAATGGGGGTAAGACTACTGTAATGCGTTTTGATGGCACAGACTGGCAACTAGTAGGAAATACAGGGTTTTCAGCAGGATTCTCTACCTACCACAGTTTAGCTTTTCATCCTACTTCAAATCAACCTTATGTGGCTTATAAAGATGGAGGAAATGGAAGTAAAATTACTGTAATGCGTTTTGATGGTACAAACTGGCAACTAGTAGGAACTGCTGGGTTTTCAGCAGAAAGAGCAGATTATGAGAGCTTAGCTTTTCATCCTATTTCGAATGAACCTTATGTAGCTTATAGTAGTGGAAACAATCAAAGAACTGCTATAATGCGTTTTGATGGTACAAACTGGCAAGCAGTAGGAAATGTAGCATTTGCAGCAAATTATTCAAGAAATCAAAGTTTAGCTTTTCATCCTATTTCGAATGAACCCTATGTTGCTTATAGTGATGGAGGAAATAACGGAAATGGACAAAAAACTGCATTAATACGATTTGATGGCACAAATTGGCAAGCTATAGGAAATATTAGAGGCTTTTCAGACGGACGAGCCAGTTACCAAAGTTTGGCTTTTCATCCTATTTTAGGTGAACCTTATGTTGCATATTATGATATAGAAAACGGAGGTAGAACTACTGTAAAGCGTTTTGTTATGGCTACACCAGAAATCAATCTAGTAGGAAATGGAAATAATATCATAAGTGGAACAACTTCTACAGATGTAAATAATAATACTGATTTTGGTACTGTGTCAAATGGCAGCTCTGTAATAAAAACATACACTATCCAAAATACAGGAAATGCAGACTTAACTATTTCTTCTATTGGTGTAAGTGGTATAAATAACACTGAATTTGTAGTGAGTAGCTTTACTCCTAATACGCTTATTACAGCAGGAAATAATATTACCTTTGATGTTACTTTTGCGCCTTCTGATTTAGGAACTAGAAATGCTACCATTACTATCAATAATAATGATACTGATGAAGCTGCTTATGATTTTGCAGTGCAAGGAACGAGTGTTACTCCTCCTACTTTCACAGCTGCTATTACCCCAGTAAGCTGTGCAGGAGGTTCTACAGGTATAATTGACTTAACAGTAACAGGAGGAAGTGGAAGTCCTACTTATCTATGGAGTACAGGAGCAACTACACAAGATATATTTAATTTGTCAGCAGGCGAATATACTGTTACAATTACTGATGGATCAGCTACATATACAGGTACTTATGAAGTAGGTTATGACCTGAACTGGATAAACTTGACTGATTTTTCTGTTGATACAGAAGAGAAACTTACCAAATCTACAGCTACTAATGGGTGGACAAGTAAAGCTTTTTCAGAAGAAAAGATAATTACAGACGGAGGAATTATATTTACAGCAGAAGAAAATAATACAGCTTATATGGTTGGTCTTTCTTATTATCAAGGAGCTGTTGGATTTACTAGTATTCGTTATGCTCTTTATTTAACAAATGCAGGTGGTATAGCTGTTTATGAAAAAGGAATACTTCGTGGAGGTTTTGGTACTTACCAAAATGGAGATATTCTTAGAATAGAACGATTAGGAACAATGATTCAATATTCTAAAAATGGAACTCCTTTCCGTACCATTAATGATGCAGTAGCAGGAGAGTTAATGGCTGATGTAACGATGTATACAGAAAGTGGTAAAATTCCTCAAATTCAGTTTACAAGTTGTCCTATTACTTTGGAAATTAGTTCTTTTACATCTAACAATTGTCCTACTGATGGTTTGGGAGCAGCTACAACTGCTTTACTAGGAGAAACTCTTCCTACTACTTATCTTTGGTCAAGTGGAGAAACGACTGCAAATATCTCAAATAAAAATACAGGTATTTATTCAGTTACAATAACAGGAACAGATTACGGAACACGTACTAAACATGTAGCTATTGGCTATCAAATTGATTTTGAAAATCAAGCAAATGTAAGTGTATCAGGAAATGTCTTAACCAAAACAAATGCTACAGGATGGACAAGTGGTACAACCTCTGCTTCTACACAACAACTTGCTAATGGAGTAGATGGTTGGGTCAGTAATACAATCACTACCAATACAGGTTCTTATATGATTGGTTTGGCTAGACCAAATGCAATTGCCAGTTATACTTCTATTGATTATGCATGGTATTTTGTAGGAAATTCTGATGCCATTCCAAGTTATAATGGACAAAGAGGAGCAGCCATAGCTTACCAAAAAGGAGATGTATTTAGTGTTGCTAGAGAAGGAAGTACAATGAAATTTTATAAAAATGGCATTGTGGTTCATCAGTACCCTATCAATACAAATGAAGTTTTGATAGCTGATGTTGCCATTTATTCAGGAAATACAGGACAAGTACAAGTATCCTTTTGTGGTTCAACAGGTGGAAATCCAACTTATACAGCAACAGTCACAGGAATTGATTGTACAAATGCAGGAAGTGCAGGTGATATCAATATTACAGCAACAGGCGCAACTTATTTATGGTCAAATGGGGAAACGACACAAGATATTACTGGACTAAATGCAGGCACTTATCAATTAGAATTAACTAAAAATGGAATTGTCTCTTATTCTTCTTATCTAATTGGTGCACCTTTAACTTGGACAAACCTAAGCAACTTAACATTAAACGCCAATGGACAATTAGATCATACTAGCTCAGGTTGGAATACAAGTGCAAATTCTACCAAAAAAGTAATTGGTAATGGTGGCATTGTTTTCAAAGTAGACAATCTTATTAATTCTGCCATTGGTTTGTCTAAAAAAGAGAGTGGAACAGGTTTTAACTCTATAGATTATGCTATTTATCTAACTGCCACAGGTACAGTATATGTGTTTGAAAAAGGAATTAATAGAGGTTCTTTTGGAAACTATCAAGCAAGAGATGGATTCAAAATAGAGCGAGTAGGCACAACTATACAATACAGCAAAAACGGTGTAATCTTTCGTACAAGTACAAATGTACTTACAGATGATTTGTTAGTAGATGTTTCTTTACAAACAACAGGGACAACCCTACCAGCAGTTTTATTTATCAATTGTGCTTTAGATGTAAGTATTTCAGCTCCCTTAGTAGATTGTGGTGTTTCTGTAGGTTCTGCAACAATAAGTTTAACAGGAGGAAATTTTCCAACCTCATATATATGGAAAAATTCAGATGATGTTATTGTTAGCACAACAAATACACTTAGTAATCAACCATTAGGTTATTATACTGTAACAGCAAATGGCTCATTTAGTAGTATGGAAAAACTAGTTCTTTTGAGCTACGTCATTGATTTTGAAATAGAAGCAGAAGCAACTAATAGTGGTTCAGAAGTAGTAAAAACAAGTTCTACTAATGCTTGGTCTTCAGGTATTCATACCACCAATACTTTATTAGCTAATCAAGATGGTTTTGTAGTCAATACAGCTTCTGAAAATACAAATTATATGTTTGGATTAACTCCAGCTAATACAAATCCTTACTATACTTCTATTAAATACAGATGGTATTTATTATCTCATGGAAGCGCAGTTGCAGGTTACACACCTTCTTCAGGTGTAGTTGTTAATTATGAAAAGGGAGATAAATTACGTGTAGAACGTATTGGAAATGTTGTAAAATATTTCCATAATCAAGTAGAAGTTTATCAAGAGAATGCAGACCCTAATGAAATACTTATTGCTGATGTTGCTATTCATACTGGAAATGGAAATGCAGGAAGTTATGCAGTATCTTTTTGTGACTCTCCAACAGGTAGAATCGCTAATAAAACAGCAAAAAAGTATACTTATATAGATAGTCTCTCAGACAATTTTAGTGTTTATCCTAACCCAAATAATGGAACATTCAACATACATTTTGGCATAACTCTTACCAAAGACATTGAAGTAACTATCTTTGATGGAATTGGTAGAAAAATAAAGACACAGACTTTTGAAAAAGGAAAGCAAGATTTTAAAATGAATCTAAACAACCAAGCAAAAGGAATGTATCTTATTCATTTTAATCAAGATGGGGCTACCTATTCAAAACAGATTATTGTTGAATAAAAATAGTTAGATAAAAATTCATTCAAAAACTCCTTTACTAAAAATTAGTGAAGGAGTTTTTTTATAAAAAAAATCGCTTCTATATGATTTTAGTTTCAAAATATAAAAAATGCTTTTATCATTAGTAGAAACAAAAAAAAGTACAAATACACATGAACAGCTCTTGTCGGTGTGCTCAACAATAACTTTAATTGTAACTAAATTCATAAAGCTCCACAAAACCTCATTTTTTAATTCTAAAATCTAATTTTATTCTTCTAAAGGCATTTTTATAACAATGTGCATCCTATTTTTTAAGCTAAAAATTTGTATCTTTGCGTACTAATTTTTAGTTAAATCTGAAAAATATAAACACTCATAATCAACAAGTTACCACTATTTATCCATTTACTTCTATGAAAAAAATTATTCTCTTACTTTTTTTGTTTGTTCTATTTATATCAAACAATCTAACAGCTCAAAGTAATGCCTTAAATTTTGATGGAACAGATGATTTTGTAGAGATGCATAGTGATTTTTCTATCCCTACAGCTTTTAGTAGTTTTCTTACAATTGAGTTTTGGGTAAAAACAAGTGGTACAGAACAGACTATTATGTCTAAAGAAGGAGTATTTAATATACATACTACTGATGAAAGAAAGTTAGGTCTTGCTATGGAAATTGATGGAGAAGGCTCTTATTTCATAGAAAGTAATAATGTTATTGCAGATGGCAATTGGCATCATATAGCAATTACAAAAAAAGGCTCTTCAGTCTATGAATTTACCCTTTGGGTAGATGGAATCCCACAATCTGATAGAGAAATTACATTTAATGATTTTGTACAAACTTCAAATACATTTTTTTTAGGAAAAGATAATTCTACTGTTGATCCTTTAGATTCATTTGAAGGAGAATTAGATGAACTACGCATTTGGGATATATCACGCTCTTGTGATGCTATTTATTCTAACATAAATAATGAGATTGATCCTCTTTCAGAATCTTTCTTAATAGCATATTATACTTTTAATCAAGGAACACCAGAAGGAGATAACAGCATAACACCAGCAGTAGATAATCTTATAGATTACTCGGCTAATAATAGAGAAGGAATATTAACTAACTTTGCATTAAGTGGAACAACCTCAAACTGGGTAACAGGAAATTCTATCATAACTGGAATAACTCCTAACAGTAGCCCTAAATTATTTCTTTCAGGTAATAGTCTGTATATACCAGAGGGAAATACGCCTATTGAAGAAAGCTATACAGATTTTGGGACAGTAAATGGAATAGCATTTGGATATTATACTATTCAAAATTTGGGTGTAAATGATTTAACTATTAATAATATTACTATTAATGATGGAGGAACAGGGCAGTTTATTCTTACTTCTCCCACTATATCTACTCCTCCCATAGATATTCTTGCTAGTTGTAGCAATTTTCTGTCTCTAGATATAGAGTTTACCCCTATTAACGGAAATTATGGAGAGCAAACAGCTATTGTAACCATAGAAAGCAATGACGGAGGAATAACTAACACTTATTCCTTCAATATAAAAGCAATAGCTACTCCACAAATAAGAATTTCTGATGATGTAGGTATTATTTCAAGTGGCTCATCAACAGTAGATTTTGGAACAATAAATAGATGTAATACAATTACAAAAACATTTACAATAGAAAATATTAGAGGCTCAGCTCTTGAGTTAAGTGGAAATGTAGAAATATCTGGAGATACTTACTTTGAAGTTACAAGTCAGCCTACTATATCTGTTATTGATGGTGTGGCACAGGCAACATTCACAATTTCTTACACACCTACTGAAGCAGCTCAACAAAGAGCTACAGTAGCTATTTATAGTAATGATGAAGATACAAATCCTTTTATGTTCCAAGTACAAGGAACAGGAAACACAGGTACTTATCCCAATTACGACTGGATAGAAGCAGAACAGAGTTTTTCTACTAGCACTACTCCTTTTTATGACTTGAAAATAGCACAAGATGGAAGTCCCTATGTAGCTTTTCAAAATGCAAGTGGAACAACAAGTGTCAGAAAATACAATGGCACTAACTGGCTAGACGTAGCAGGAACAGAAATTTCTTCTGATATTGCTATTAATCAAAGTATGGTTATCACTAGAGAGGGAACTATTTATGTGGCTTATAATAATTCTGTAGCAGAAGTAATTGTAATGGAATTTGATGGAACTACTTGGACAAATATAAGTGATGGAGGTGCTTTTATTAGCTCTAGTTCTAGTTCGTTACAACTTGCATTAGACAAAGAAGAAGATTTATTCCTAGCCTATCAAGATAATAGCATAAAAGCACAAGTAGTTAAATATGATGACCAACAGTGGGAAAATATAGGTGGAGATGCTTCGGATGGACAAGCAAATTTTATTAGTCTAGCTATAAATAATAATGGAAACCCTATTATTGCATTTAGAGATTTCAATAATGGATTAAAGACTTCTGTAAGAGAATACAATGGAGATGGAGGTTGGGGATACATAGGAAGTCCAGGTTTTTCTTCACAAACATCAACCATGCAAAGTATAAGTATTGATAAAAACAACTATATTTATGTAGCTTACAATGAATCAGGAGCTACAAAAGTGGCATTTTATGAAGGAGTATGGATTGAAATTGGTTCTTCTTTACCTACTTTAAATTCTATTGTCGGAAATCTGCTAGTAGATTTAGAAGCAACCCCCTATTTAACTCTTATAGAAAATGTAGGTTCTACAAATGATGTTCGTGTAAAAAAATATAATGGCTCAGACTGGACAAACCTTGCTATTAACACAGGAACATCAACTAGCTCTCCTGTAATTGATTTTAATACAAATGGAGTTTTACATATTGCCTATCAAGATAATATAGATAATACAGGAACACTCAAAAAATATATTCCTAATTATTCAGAAATAAATGTACAAGGAAATAGTACAGATATAGTAAATGGAGATACTTCACCTTCTACTACCGATGATACAGACTTTGGAAGTATTTCTACTAATTTAGCAAAAACATATACTATTATTAATGATGGAGGCACACCATTAAATATTACTTCTATTGCTATTAGTGGAACAAATGCAGGAGATTTTGCAATAAGTTCTACTCCTACCTCTATAGCTAATTCTGATAGTGAAGATTTTATAATTACTTTCACACCTACCAACTTTGGAACTCGTAATGCGACTGTTATCATAAATACAGATAATTGTGAAACGCCTTCTTACACATTTGATATTCAAGGTACAGGACTAAAACCAGATATTTTTGTAAAAGAGCAAGACTCTGATACAGAAGTAGTAAATGGAAGTAGTGCTATGAGTGGAGGAAATACAGATTTTGGAAGTGTAGAAGAATGTAGCAATAATTCCCTTGATAAAACATTTGTAATACGAAATGATGGAAATGCAGATTTGACAATTAGTAGTATAACAACAGATAATATACAGTTTGCAGTAACTTCTTCTATATCTTCCATTATAAGTGGAAGTGAGGCAACTTTTGTAGTAACATTTGACCCAGAAAATATAGGTACACAAACGGCAATGATACAGATAAGCACTAATGACCCTGATGAAGAACCTTATACTTTTCAAGTAATAGCAGAAGGGTTAGATGACACAGAAGTACCTACTGTAAATAATCCAGCAAACCAAACTGTAAGTGTAAATACATCTAGTTGTACATTTGATAATGATATTGCTTCTAGTCCAATTCAAAATGTATCAGCAACAGATAATTGTAACGGAACACTTATTTATAATTATTTTATTAATGGACAAACAGTAAATGATTTAACTAACCAAGTATTTAATCTAGGAGTAACAACTGTAAACTATACAGTAAGTGATGGAACAAATATAAATAATGATCCTTCTAATACTTTCACAGTAACTGTCATTGACCCTGTCGAAATAAATGTACAAGGTAATAATATCACAATCTCAAATAATGATGTTACTCCTAGTCCAAGTGATGATACAGACTTTGGAGATGTAGGGATTTCTTCTACAAAAACAGTAACTTATACCATTCAAAATACAGGAACAGAAGATTTGAATATTTCTTCTATTGGCTTTCTAAACACAGTTTTGGGTTTTGAAACAGATGTTATTTCTCCTTTTACTATTTCAGCAGGAAGTTCTCAAACTTTTGATGTTAGATTTACCCCACTTACCATAGATTCATACACCAATACTATAGTAATAAGTAGTAATGACTGTGAAGACGGAACATATAGTTTTGACATACAAGGACAGGGAGTAGTAGGACAAGAAATAAATCTAACAGGAAACGGAACTACCATCGCAGATGGAGATATTACACCAGCCCCAAGCGACCATACTATTTTCCCTACTACCCTAACTTGTGGAAGTGCTTCTTCTACTCGTACCTATACTATTGAGAGTATTGGTTCAACGGATTTAACGATAGATAATATAACTTTAAATACTTCTACTGGAGACTTTACATTATCTAATTTGCCTACTGATTTTCCTTCTAACCCTCTTGTTATTGCTCCTACCCAAAGCTACTCTTTTGATGTAGTTTTTAATCCTTCAGTTACAGGAAGTCAAATAGCTCTCGTTAATATAGAGAATAATGACATTGATGAAAACCCTTATAACTTTAACATTCAAGCAGAAGGCATAAACGATACACAAGCACCTAGCTTGGTAGCTATGCAAGACTTCACTAGAAATACTAATCCAACAGATTGTTTCTATACTAATCAAACTACATCTACGACACAGCAAATTCCGAATGGAACAGCAAGCGATAACTGTAGAGTTTCTGCCTATAATTATTTATTGAGCGGTGCTACATTGGGTAGTGTAACTTCACTAGAAAATGTTGAATTTAATACAGGAATCACAACTATTACTTGGACAGCAAGAGATGAAAATGGAAATACAGCAAGTCCAAATACATTTACTATTACAGTAGTAGATAACAAAATTCCTAGTATTGAAGCTCCTTCTTCTATCTCAATAAATGCCGATTTATATACTTGTACGGCTGATAGCACAGGATTAGATATTGGAAACCCTATCGTTTCGGATAACTGTTTGGTTAGAATTTTCAATGATGCACCTGCATTATTTCCTCTTGGAGAAACAACTGTAATTTGGACTGCCATAGATTCGGCAGGAAATACAGCAACTGATGAGCAAGTAGTTACGATTATAGAGCAATTCTTTGTTTCTCCTTCTGATTCACTTATTTTGGTAGATATTTATAATCAAACAGGTGGACAAAATTGGGTTACTAGTTGGGATTTGACTACGCCAGTTTCTACTTGGAATGGTATAGAAATAGGTTGTGGACAAATAATTTCCATTGATTTATCAAATAATAATTTGGTAGGAACACTTCCAACTTCTATTCTTGGTTTATCTCAAATCAATGCTCCTAGTTTTTCTCTAAAAATACAAGGAAATAGACTTAGTTTTGGTTCATCAGAAAACTTTGTTGGTCAGATTCCAAATTTCACCTATTCGCCACAAGCCAAAATTTATTCTCCTACTACAGAAATTATTTCAGAAGGAGAGTCTATTACTTTCAATTCTGCTACAGAAGGAGATTTTACTTTTTATCAATGGTATAAAGACCAAACCCCTATAAATGGAGCAAACGCTGAAACATTTACCATCACAAATGCAATTCCTTCAGATGCAGGAGTATATTTTTGTACAATAAAAAATTCAGTATCTAATCAGCTTACTTTAGAACGTCATTCAATTAAACTAATTGTTGAAGGATTTTTAAATGAAACTGATTCACTTGCCTTAGTAGCCATTTTTAATGAAACAGGTGGAAACACAACTTGGAATAGAAAATGGAATTTGACAAACCCTGTCGCTACATGGGAAGGCGTAACACTTTCAGGAAATAAACTGACTGAACTTGATTTGTCTTCTCGTAATATGATAGGAACATTGCCTGATGTTTTTGATGCTGAATTATTTTCAGAACTTCGTTATTTGAGCTTTTTTGATAACGATTTAGAGGGACAAATACCTTCAACTATTGGAAATCTGACAACACTGACTTATTTAGACTTAGATAAAAACAACTTTGAAGGTGCTGTTCCTGCTTCTTTTGGTAATCTAATAAATCTTCAAGCTCTTTGGTTGTCAAGAAATAATTTGGATGAATTGCCTGACGAAATTGGAAGTTTAGCAAAAGTGAGAAACTTATACCTCAACGAAAATAATTTTGCTACAATTCCAGAGACAATAGGAAATTTGAGTGAACTTTTGGTCTTGAATATAAGTGATAATGACCTTAATGAATTACCAAATTCAATTACAAATCTTGCAAAACTAATTCAGCTTTATGCTAATCAAAATTTTATTAGTGTTCTTCCTACAGGAATAGAAAATCTCAATTCTTTAGTAACTTTTGAGATAAATATAAATAATCTAAATTCACTTGATATAGGCTTGTTACAACTCAATAATTTGAAAGAATTAAGAGTAGCTGAGAATGAATTAGAATTTGATGATTTATTACCTTTTGCAAACTCTAACTTTAATGTATTTGATTATGCGCCTCAAGCTCCTATTAATGAGGAAATGGATATTTTAGCTCTTCCCAATTCTTCTGTTTTCTTTACCATTCAAACACAAGGAAATGGAAATATATATCAATGGTTGAAAGATGGAAATCCTATTTCTACGCTTCAAAATTTTACACTAAATCAAGTCCAAAATACGGATAGAGGAATTTATACAGCTTTGATTACAAATCCTAATTTAGCAGATTTAACTTTAAAACGTCGTTCTGTTCGCCTAAATATAGAATGTCAGTCAGGCTTAAGTTTTGAAATAAAACAACCTTTACAAACTGTATTCTGTCAAGAACAACCTTTTGGTATCAAACTAACAATCAATGCAGATTTTACAGCAAATAATCAGATTCGTTGGAGAAAAGATGGAATTGTTCTAGCTTTTGCTAATGAAAAAACCTATACAGTCACCCAAGCAGGAACATATACAGCCGAGGTATTGACAGCTAATGGATGTACAGCTCTTTCAAATAAAATAGAAATTACAACCCTTCCAAATCCAGAAGTTAGTATTTTATTAATCAATGAAAAAGTATTGGAAAGTACAATTAATAGCCAAGAAACAGTAACCTATCAGTGGTTAAAAGATGGAAATCCAATTGAAAATGGGTTTGAAAGTTCTTATACTCCTACACAAACAGGCGAATACAGCTTACTTGTCTTGACAGAATCAGGCTGTAGCTCAGTTTCTGAAATTATTATATTTACAGATATAACAACAGGAATAGAAGAACCAAAAGAGTTGAAAGAATTAGCCCTTTTCCCTAATCCAAATAATGGTTCTTTCTTTATAGATTTTGGAACGAATACTCCAAATGGAGACTCTAAATTTATTTTGATTGATGCAATAGGAAGAATAATTAATGTAAAAACAGAACAAATTTCTTCTACTCGTTATAAAGCAAAGACTAATAATTTGGCTGGAGGAATTTATTACCTTCAAATTCAAACTAAAGACGGAATTGCTTTCCGTAAATTTGTGATAGAAGAGTAAATTTATTTGAATAAACGTTATCACGGTTATTTACAGGTCTAATAATCAATTAGTTAGAAAAAAGCAAAACACTCTTATTTTTCCATAGCGACAGGTTTGCAAACCTGTCGCTATGGAAAAATGAACATTACTAAATTAACCATGATAATATTTATTAATCAAATTCTAAAAACCAAAAATGCCTTTACTCATAAAAAAGTAAAGGCATTTTGTATTTAATTAACCATTAAAAACTAATCGTTAATCGCTATTATTTATTTCATATTCTCCAATTCAGCAATTTTCTTTTTGAGTTCTTCTCTTTTTTGCTCATTTTCTTTTTGCTCTGCTGCATTTTTTTCAATGTCATTTTCAGCATCTGCAATTTTCTTTTTATAATCTTCAATGCTGTTTTTTAAGCTCTCATCTGTCTTTTTATTTTTTTCAACCTCTTTTTCAGCATCTTTTAAGTTATCTTGTAGTGCAGCAATTTGAAGGTTAATCTGTTCTAAACGAACTTCTTTAACCATATTTTCTAGCCAAGAACGAATATTTTGTGCTTCTTGTGGCTGGTCTTTACTACTCACAGCCATATCATATCCTAAAGTCTGGACAACTTGCAAGGTAATCTTGCCTTTTTTCTCTTCCATAAAAATATGCAAATCAGAAGTTTTGTCAGAAAATTGTTTTACGATTACTTCTTCTGCGTGGTAATTACCTTTTTTTTCTTTGTATTTAATTTTTTGAGTGTCTAACCATTTTTCAATAGCAATTTCAAGAGCTTTTTCAGCATCTCCAGAAATTCCATCAAATTGAATTTCAAAACCATTCAACGTTTTTTTCTTTTCTACTTTGATCGCTTTTTCACTTACATTTTGCGCTACAACAGAAAAGCCAGCTCCCATAAAAAATAGAAAAGCAAAACTAAAAATGATTGTATTAAATTTTTTCATTAGATTGTATAAATTTTTGAATAAAAAATTGACTTAAAAATATATACCTACAAAAATCAAACTAATTTTAAATATTATCATTGGAGTTTTAAGATATTTTTAGTTTATTTAAAAAAAATCTATTTCCATTTTTCAAATCACATAATGCAAAAAAATTTACTTTTCCTTTCTAATTTCCTTATTTTTTCTCTTCTTATCTTTTCAAAAAATGATGTAAAGGCACAATATGCAACAGCCGTTTTTGAATATGAAAAATCATCTTTTAATAACAGTCAAAATCTCCCTGCACAAGAAAATTTAATGATTAGTGGAGCAGCACAGCCAGAAACTGTTTTGGTAGAAATCACAATTTTAGATGATAAAAGTAATCGAAAAGACGAACCCAAACCTTTATTTGTTGCTACTTGGGTGCGTCCTCCCTATTCGTCTATTGGTACTTTTACCGTCCCCGTAAATTACAAGCTGCGTGGTTCTTCAAAATACGATTTACAGATTGATTATTACAGACGAATTACGGATATGGAAAGAGAAAACCTTCGCCAAGACCTATATAATAATCTTTTTGCTTATACAGAACAATCATTTACTGTTGAAAGAAAACGAGCTAGAGTAATCGGAGGAACGGCACAACTTGTCAGAAACTTAAATGAAATTGCTAGAAAAGGACTTTCTCTATACAGAAATAGAAGCCAATTACAATTTGAAGGATTTTCAGATTTAGTAGTTTCTAAAATTGACCAAATTAATAAAGCCAACCTCAAAAAAGGGAAATTTATTTTCTCCAAAAGAAAGAAAAAAGATTCTCGTGCAGATTATAGAGAAAAATTGATGACAGAGTTAAAACAACTTTTAGCCAGTGAACTAGGACAAGTTTTGAATGTAGATTTATTAGTCTTACAAGACCGTAAATTTATGGATGATTATCCAACCGAAAAAACTCGTACCGAAATTCCTTTAAATGTAGGTTATGGAGGTGTTCATCTGACAGGAACAAATTCTGAAAATAGCACTTTCGGAACTTCGCCTTATGCAGGTTTGTCTTTACCATTGGGTAAAAAAGGGTTTGCAGGAGAGTTTTGGAGTAGAAGTTCGATTTCAGCAGGTTTCTTTTGGAATAATTTTGAAGACGATGCAGGACAAGAAATTTCAGGTCCTATTTTCAAACGTCCAACTTATTTGGGTTTGGGATATAGAGTTTTTCGTTTTATTCGCTTCAATGCAGGTGCAACATTTTTGGAAGATTCATCAAGAGGAAATTCTTTAGCTGACCAAGTTTACATACGTCCATTTGTTGGCTTTAGTGCTGAATTTCGTTTTTGGATTGACCTTGAGAAGTAAAATCATTGCCCTCGTTGACGGTCTTGACCTCAAAGACGGTTTCATATTTTTTCAAAAACTATCAATCTATTATTCTGTATCTCAAATTTCAAATTATAATTTTGAGCAATAAATTGAATTGTCTTTTTTGTATAAATAAAAACGTGTGTTGGGTCTTTTCTGTAATACCAGTCTTTGAAATCTATCTCAAAATCATAAACATGTGTCATTACGATTAACAAACCAGTTGGATTCAGAATAGCTAAAAGTTTTTCTAGTTCTTGTTTTGGTTGATAGAAATGTTCGAAAACTTCACAACTAAAAATATAATCGTATTTATAATTGAGATAATTTTCATTGGGATAAAAATAAGGGTCATAGAGTTCGACTTTGTAACCATTCTCGTTCAATACTTTGGAAATTACAGGACCTGTGCCACAGCCATAATCTAAACCTAAGTGTTCTGAACTAAACTTTTCTAAAATTGTATTTGTAATCGGCGAAGTAAAATTTTGGTAGCGTATATCGTTTACATCGTTTTTGTGTTCTGCATAAATATCTTTTTCTTGAAGATGATTCAAGTAAAATTTTTGGTCTTTTAGGTATGCGCCACAGGTATCACAGATGAAATAAAACTCGTCTGCTTTAGTTTTTAAAAGCGTTTGGCATAAAGTGCAATTCATTTTAAATACTTTACAACCGTCGTTGAGGCGTTGCCGTCAACGAGGTTAGTTTATAAAATTATTTTACCTCAACGACGGCAAAGCCTCGTTGACGGTTGCTATAAATATATACAAATTACAATGAAAAAAATATACTTCCTAATTCTTTCAATTTTCTTATTTATTCCGTTTGCATTTTCTCAACAAAACAATTTTAATTGGCGTGTTGGTTTACAAACAGGAAATATGACTTATCGTGGAGATTTGAATGAAAAATTTTGGCAACAAAAAGAAATGTTCGCTACCGATTTTAATCAATTTTCTTTTGGTCTGAGCATCGAAAATACGCCTAACAAAACACTTTCAAATCGTCTGCAACTAACCTATGGAGAATTTACAGCAAACGATAGAAACACAGGAATTTTGGAGCGTTCTCTAAATGTGCAGACCAAAATTTATTCGGCTGCTTATATCTTCACTTTTTATACGGATAATGGTTGGCTTTTGGGAGAAAATGCGTTTTTATCGCCTTATTTTATGGCTGGAATAGGGGGAACGTATTTTGAAAACTATGGAGATTTGTATTATCAAAATTCTCAAGATGTAAAATCTCCTTATTATTATTGGTCAGATAATACGATTCGTAATGCTTCCGAAAATAGTGGAGGAAGTAGTGGAAGTGGACAAATCATTCAACAAGATGGAAACTTCGAAACTCGCCTTTCTGATTTTAATACAGAAAGTTCAACCAGTTATTCGCCCTATTCTTTAAATGTTCCTGTTGGTGTGGGTTTGAAACTTCGCCTTCTAAATCGTCTTAGTTTGCATGTGCAGTCTGTTGTTAATTATTCTCTAACAAGTGATTTTTTAGATGATGTAAGTGGAGATTTTCGCTCATCGTATGAAAGTGCAGAACAAGGTTATGTTGCCAATCCTGCCAATTACAATAACGGACAAGGAAGTAGAGGAAATACAAATCAAGGATTTTTGAAAAATGATGCTTTTATTTTTACTTCTTTTGGAATTAGTTGGTCATTTTCTGCAAAAAAACATGCTTTTCGTGCGCCTGCGTTATATGCTGCCAACAAACCGAAAAGTATTTTTGAACTCAATCCAGATTCTTTAAAAACGGTAACCGTTGATGGAATTCCAGATTATAGCAAAAATTCTGAAATACAAGTAGAAACAAATCAAACACAAAACAATCAAAATCCATATAACCAAAATCAAAACGGACAAAACCAAAATCCGTACAATTACAATCAGAACTCACAATATCCATATCAAAACCCTAACCCTGTTCAGACGCTCAAACTTGATATCAATGTCAATGTAACAACAACTAAATCGGGAAGTGATAGCACAGTTACCAATGTAGTAGTTGTTCCTCAAAACGGACAGATTGTGAATGGTTCTAATTATCAAAAGTTGGCTTCTGAAACTACAAATTCAGATACAACAAAACAAGAAAAAACTATCCAAGATTTAGAAAATCGTTTGAGAGAAATTGAAGATAGTAAGAAAGTAAAAAAGATAAAAGCACAGTTAAAAGCCGACGAAGAAGCGCAAGAACTCGCAAAATTAGAGATGCAAAACCTTCAGAATCAGCTTGATTCTATCAAAACAGCAGAAACACAATCTACTGGAAAATCAAATGATGAAATGTATAAATTGATGGAATTGCAGTTTTTGTATATGCAACAGCGAATGGCAGCTTTAGAAAATCAGTTGGAAAATCAAGCCAATAATCAAACTTCAAATTCTACTCAAAATGAAGATTTAGCAAAAATAACTAATCAACTATCTACTCTTCAAACACAATTAGAACTTTTGGCAAATCAGAAACAAAACAAAAAAGTTGATTTGATTAATACTAGAAATGATACTGTTGTAGTAATGAATAAAGAACAAAAAACACCAACGACAAGTGAAGTAATTGGAATCAAGAAAGTAGAAATTTTCTTTAAAACAGGTTCTTATACAATCGTTCCGAAGGATAAAGAAAAAATTGCTCCTTTAATTGAGGTTTTGAGAAATGATACAAATCTAAGTGTTCGTATTTATGGTTTTACAGATTCAAAAGGAAGTGCTGCCTTTAACCAAAATTTATCAAAACAAAGAACAGAAGCCGTCAAAAAACTGCTTTTAGATGCAGGAATTTCTGAAAGTCGTATTGTAGAAGGTTCTTTTGGGATAGATACAAACAATCCTTATGGAGAAGATTTTTATGGTAGAAGAGTAGAAATTGAATTGGTGGGGAAATAAAATTGCATAACGTATTTGTAGGTCAAAAGGCTTGCCTTTGACTTGTGAAGTAAGAAATTAGAAATACCTATCAATCTGTCAAAGGCAAGCCTTTAACCTACATATTTCCAGTATTTCATAAAAAATGGCTTCAAAACATGAATATTTTGAAGCCGTTTTTTACGTAATTTTTAATTCGTAATTAGCTACGCTGCTTTAACAGGTCGTAATTCGTAATTAAAAATTATTCCTCATAAGCCCAATCAATTCTATCTTTCATATCTTTAAAGACAATACCGATTTCTTTAGCTTTGCTTCTCAAATAATCTACTTTTTCGTAGTTTCTAGCTTCTTTTGCTTCTTTATACATTTCCACTAAAGTAGCTATCATTTCTTTGAGCATTTTTTCGCCTTGTGGCAACTCTTCTTTTATTCCCAAAACTTTTTCAGTAAAATCAATCAATGTACTTTTCAGTTTATCAAAAGACTCCTTAGAGATTTGAGAAAAATCAAGCTGTCCTGCATGAAGCATATTTATTTTCTTGACAAGATTAAATAAAGCTGCAATAGATTTGGCTGTATTAAAATCATCATTGATTCCTCTAAAAACAGAAGTTATAGATTTTTGAATATCACTTTCCTGTTTTTCCTCTATGCTTAATTCTGAGTTTAATTCTGATTCAGATGGATATTCTAAGTTTTTAGCATTCTTGATTCCATTCATTAACTTAAAATAGCCTTTTTTGGCTGCTTTCAAAGCATCATCTGTAATATCCATCGTACTACGATAATGCGTTTGAAACATAAAAAAGCGAAAAACCATAGGCGAATAGGATTCTGTCAAAAGCTCTGAATTTCCTGTAAAAAGCTCATCTGGCATAATTACATTTCCCAAAGACTTTGACATCTTTGTTCCATTCATGGTCAGCATATTCGAATGCAACCAATATTTTACAGGCTCTTTTCCTGTTGTGGCTACAGCTTGTGCAATTTCACATTCGTGATGAGGAAACTGCAAATCCATTCCTCCACCGTGAATATCAAACTCATCGCCCAAATATTTTGTACTCATTACAGAACACTCCAAATGCCACCCTGGAAAGCCTTTTCCCCATTGTGTGTCCCATTGCATCAAATGCGAAGGGTCTGCATTTTTCCAAATAGCAAAGTCCACACTATTTTTCTTTTCTTCTTGTCCGTCTAATTTTCGTGTTCCTTGTCCTTCTAGTTGCTCTTCGATATTTCTACCAGAGAGTTTCCCATAATTGTGGGATTCGTTATACTTCACTACATCAAAATAAACAGAACCATTAGATTCATACGCAAATCCATTTTTCAAGATTTTCTGAACCATTTCAATCTGTTCTAATAAATGTCCTGTTGCAGTAGGTTCGATGCTTGGTGGAATATTTCCCAACTCCAACATCACATCATGAAAACCATTCGTGTAACGCTGAACGACTTCCATCGGCTCAATTTGTTCCAAACGAGCTTGTTTAGAGATTTTATCATCGCCTTCATCGCTATCGCCAGTCAAATGACCTACATCAGTAATATTTCGCACGTATCTCACTTTGTATCCCAAATAACTCAAATATCTATAAACGACATCGAAAAATGTAAACGTACGACAGTTGCCCAAATGTACATCATTATAAACCGTAGGACCACAGACATACATTCCGACAAATGGCGCATTTAAAGGTTCAAATTTTTCTCGTTTGCGAGTAAGCGTATTATAGATGAGAAGGTCTTTTTCAGGATTCATTGACTAAAGTATTAAGTAAAACAGACTTCCCAGTCTGTTCGAAAAATATTGTATTCAGACTAGGAAGTCTGAATTACTATAAAGCAATAACAAAGTTATCAAAAAACAACAAGTAGTAACAAAAAAATTCCATTTTAGGAATAATTTTGCAGCGTTTTGAGGTTAAAGTTGCGTAATCTAGGAAAACTATTAGTAAATCTTAACAAAAAAATTATCCAGACACTTCAAAGTGTCAGACAATTACAAGCCAAAAATCTATGAAAAAATCTATACTTTTTATGCTCTTTCTTTTATCAGTTTCTTATTCTGTTTTTGGGCAGGTTAGTGTGAAGGGAAAAATTATCGATGCACGAGGAAGACCTATTTTACGTCCAGTAGCTATTAAAAACTCTGATTCTACCTATTCAACTACTACTAATACTGGAAGTTTTGAGATAGAAGTAAAGAACAAAAATGATTCTCTTATATTTTCTTCTGCTGGGCGTGATGCTCAAAAATTTATTGCAAATAAAATTATAAATGATTCGATAGTTACATTAGAATCAGGAAATGTATGTACTTTACGTGTGATAGTTGTCTATGTAGAACCTTTAGAGATAAATTATTGGAGTGGAATTTTTTATAATCCTTATGGAATAAGGATAAGCAAAGGTTTCTACTCAAATAAAGAACAAGAGAACAGAAAATATTTTTTATTCAGAGCAGGATATAGCACTAATTTTAAAGGTAATATAGATTTTTATGGTAGTGCAGGAACAGACCTACTGGGACAGCATATTTATTATACTTTTCAACAAACAACTGTCAATAAATCAGAAACTGAAAATAAAATAACTACACATCTTCTAGAAAGCAGTACAGGATTCAAATATTTTGGTATTATGTACGGAATAGGCTATCAACAGTTTGAAAGAAAAGGTATAGAAAATAGCTTGAAAAAAAACTGGGGTGCGAATATAGGAATTGCAAAATATATAAAATATGTAGGTAATCTTTACTTTAAATCTCTCTATTGGCAAGACTACTGGGCGTGGGATATTCGTCTGCATAAAGATTTTCGTTATAAACCAAGATATAAAAAGAGATTAACATTCACTACAGATATTCAATATCGCCAAACCACACAAGACTTTAAAGAAATCAATCTCGCTTTAGGCTACATTTTCTAATCTAAACCTTAAAAAACTATGAAAAAATCTATACTTTTTATACTCTTTCTTTTTTCTGTTTCTTGTTCTGTTTTTGGGCAGATTAGGATGAGTGGTAAAGTGTTTATTGATAGTATTGGACAAACTTCACCTGGTACGACTATTCAAATCAAGGGGACTACTAGAGGCACTATGGCAGACATTGATGGAAATTTTGAAATTGAGGTAGAAGATGAAAATGATATTTTAGTCTTTAGATGTATAGGTTGTCGTTCCTTAGAAATAATAGCTTCAGAGACTACTCAAACTATTATCCTTCAATCTAAAGTAATTTTAGAAGATGCAGTTTGTAGAATACCTTATTACCCTCTAAAAATAAATTATTGGAGTGGTATTTTT
This sequence comes from Bernardetia sp. Wsw4-3y2, assembly GCF_037126295.1. Lineage (NCBI taxonomy): Bacteria > Pseudomonadati > Bacteroidota > Cytophagia > Cytophagales > Bernardetiaceae > Bernardetia > Bernardetia sp. Wsw4-3y2. The sequence continues at coordinate 572,392 of NZ_CP147017.1, forward strand.
TATAATCCTTATGGTATTTCACTTAGTAAGTTTTGGGATTATTCTTTTCTAAAACGTGGAGTTGGATTAGATGGAGGATATAGTAGCAATTTTGAACACAACTCAGACTTTTATGGACAACTAAAAACTAAGCTATTTAAAAGAACTATCTATTATAAATTTCAACAAACTACTTTTTATAAATCAGAAATAGAAAATAGAATTACTACACATCTTTTTAAAAGTAGCAGTTACTTAAAATTCATCAAAACTGGCATTTCATACGGAATTAGTCATCAAACATTTTCTAAAACAGGAATAGAAAACATCAAAACCGATAATTATGGAATCCATTTAGGGTTATCAAAAAATATCAAATATATAGGAAATATTTCAGCAAAATCATTCTACTGGCAAGACTACTGGGCGTGGGAAGCAAATCTAAGCAAAGACTTCAAAAGAAAAATTCATACAGCAATTTCCTATCGCCAAACGACACAAGATTTTAAAGAAATAAATCTGACTTTAGGATATATTTTTTAGATAGTTGAATTTAATGAGTGATGATTATTAAACTGACCTATCGGTCTGACCTTATTTTTATTCGTTTTTAAAATTTTACAAAAAAAAAGCATATCAGTTAAGATATGCTTTTTTGTCGATTTTTGTACTAGAAGTGGGAATCGAACCCACACGCCGATTAAGGCACAGGATTTTAAGTCCTGCGTGTCTACCAGTTCCACCATTCCAGCATATTATGATTTAACCTTTACTTTTAAAGATTAAATTCTCACTCATTTTTACAAATTTTATTTGAAGTTTAATTTTTGATTAAAACCAAAGAATTGATTCTCCATGTAAAGTCCGTAAAAATTGAGCGAAAGACGAGGCTCGAACTCGCGACCTCAACCTTGGCAAGGTTGCGCTCTACCAACTGAGCTACTTTCGCTTGTTAGTACTCGAAGATTTTTTTTTGACTTTTGACTCGTTTTGATGATTTACTTTTTGAATTACAAAATGAGCTATTTATCAGACCTTCTTTCCCTTAATTGTGATGCAAAGATACTACTGTTTTTTTAATATTCAATAGCTAAACTAACTTTTTTTATAAATAATTCCTTAATTATTTCTTAATGATTGATTTTCAATAGCTTAACAAGAAAAGTTTTTTTTGAAGTTGTTTAAGAATGTTTTTTTCTAGTTCTGGCAAATATTAAAGTAAAGGCTAAATAGTGTAAACTTTGCCACGTATGAATTTTAGTTTCGTACCTCATAATTAAGGCTTTGAAAGCATCTAACCACGCATTAGTTCTTTCAATAACGAATCTCAATTCATACATTTCTTCATCTTTAAATGGTTGATTATCAAGGTCTTTTTTATTTCTTTTATTAAAATCTATATTATCTACAATATCTAAATGATTACAAAAAGAACGAAAGGCTTGTGTATCAAAGGCTGCATCAGCATTGAGAAAAATTCCTCCTTCTCTAATTTGAGAAGCATTCAAATCATCTATCATAGATTGCATATTTTTTTCAAGTTCAAAAGCATCGTGATGATTGCCTGCTCTTGGAACAGACATCGCTACTGGAATACCATTTTTATCCGTTAGAAAAAGTGCATTGGTTGTTTTTCCTGCTTTTCTTTTGGAATATCCAATACCTTCTCCTCCTCGTTTAGCTGAAGTGTGGCTGCCGTCTAGCTGACAAATAGAAAAATCTAATTCTCCACGATAATCTTCTAAATACTTGATCCATAATTTCTTCCAACTTCCTAATTTTGACCATTTATTATAATGGTAATATACTGTATTCCAGCGAATTGATAAGTTTCCGAAAAATTGTTTCATAGGAAGTTCTCGCCATTGACTCCCTGATTTTAAGCGATACACAATGGCTTGGATAATACGCCAAAGAGCTACTTTTATACGACGACCTTTTGTAAATTGATGTAAATAAGGTAAAATATTTTCGGTTATAAATTTTTTTGATAAGTTTACGTACATAGAGGGAAAAATAGTTAGATTGAAAATGTGATGATTTACAAGTATAACTATTTTGACCTCTTTTTAAAAAAATAAATCACCATTCTTAAACAAGTTCTTTATTTATTTTCTTCAAAACATAATTAACTTCTGTTTAGCAAACACAACTAACTCTATTTGTTTGTTTAGGTTGATTTTCTTTTGGTAAGTGTACACTCTCAAAATTTAGTTCATTGTTTTTCATTGTGTTAGTTTTTATCTTTTTTCCTAAACGTTGATTCAAAACATGAAAAACAATAAGCAAGGCAGAAGCTAAATAAGCTAAATATTCTATTCCAATAACATATTCTTCTAACAAAATAGAAACTATAAAAAGACTTGCACAACTCCAGAGACCTACTTTAATCCAAGAAACGAAACTTTTACGAGTAGCAAAAAAAACAGCTATCAGCGTAATCAGAATGAAAAAATAATCTAAAGAATGCCAATGCGAACCTTCGAAAAGACTAAAAAATTCTAAAGAAGAATGAGAATGTTCAGTATGCGAAGTAGAAGCTAACACATCTCCTGCATAATAAATAGAGTGAACTCCCATTAGAATAGGTACAATAGCACAATGAATTATGCACAAAAAGGCACTCACTGCTCCTATAAAGTCGGAATTGATATTTTTTATTTTGCTTAAATACAAATATTTTTTCATAGCGTAATTTCTTGCAGATTATTTTATATGCAAATATAGTAAATGCAACTCAGTTGCAAAAACAAAACGCTAAAAACTGAATAAAAGTTTTACAAAAAGTAAAAATTTAAAGAAATTAGTCTTAATAAATTTATTTTTGCTTCAACCAAACATCTTTTACAGCATTTAGGGCATCTTCTGTTAGAGGTTTTGTAGTAAATTTAATTACATATTCGTTTCCTACAATTCTATCAATATCACGCTTATTGTCAGAGCTAGAAAGCACTGAAATACGACATTTCTTGTGTACAGACTTTGGCATTTGACCAAATTCATACAGGAAAATAAAACCATCAACGATAGGCATGTTTATATCCAAAAATATTAAATCTGGAAGTTTTGACTCATCGTCTTTATTTTCTTTTAAATATTCTAATGCACTTTTTCCTGAATTTTTTGTAACTACTTCGTTTGCAAAGCCTGTAAGTTCGATGATGCGTTTACTAATAAAATTATCAGTATCGTTGTCATCTACAAGCATAACTAAGCTGATTTTGTCTGTATTTTGAGTTGAGTTTGCCATAAGTAAGTCAATGTCTATCTTGAATGGAACTATTTGTTTGAGTAGTATTTTTATATCCAATTATCATTTTAACACAATAATACGGATTTTTCAACCATTTTTTGAATGAAAATAGGATTATTTTTGAAATAAATTTGATATAAGACAATAGATTTTTTAAATCGCTATTTTTTTTTCAATTTTAAGTAAAAATTAGAATAGACCAAAATAAGAAAACCTAATTTGTTAAACAAACTTTGAACAATATAATTTTAATTCCTATTACAAATGTCTAATTATAGATTCTTAGTAAGAAATAAATTTCAAAGCAAAGCAAAATTAGGTTATTTTTGAAATGCGCTTCAGCACAATAAATCAGCTAAAAACTGCCAATTATAAATATATGGATTTTAAAAACATTACTCTTCAAGACCTCAAAAATAGAGCTGCAAAAAAAGCAGAACAAAATACACAAGAACTTCCAAAAGAATTTCCTGTTTGGGAAACACCTGAAAAAATTGCTGTAAAGCCATTTTACACAAAAGAAGATTCTGCTTCGCTTCCTCATTTGAATTATCAGGCTGGTATTGCACCTTTTTTACGTGGTCCTTATCCGACTATGTACGCTGTTCGTCCTTGGACGGTTAGGCAATATGCAGGCTTTTCGACGGCAGAAGAATCAAATGCTTTTTATCGTCGTAATTTGGCAGCAGGACAAAAAGGACTTTCTGTGGCTTTTGACCTTGCAACACATAGAGGATATGATTCTGACCATTCTCGTGTGGTGGGAGATGTTGGAAAAGCTGGTGTAGCGATTGATACGGTAGAGGATATGAAGATTTTGTTTGATAAAATTCCTCTTGATCAAATGTCAGTTTCGATGACTATGAATGGCGCAGTTTTGCCGATTATGGCATTTTTTATTGTGGCAGCAGAAGAACAAGGTGTCGCAACAGAAAAACTGAGTGGGACTATTCAGAATGATATTTTGAAAGAATTTATGGTTCGTAATACGTATATCTATCCACCTGAACCAAGTATGCGAATTATTGCCGATATTTTTAGATATACAGCCGATAAAATGCCAAAATTTAATTCTATCAGTATTAGTGGTTATCACATGCAAGAAGCAGGTGCGACGGCTGACATTGAGCTTGCTTACACGCTTGCTGATGGCTTAGAATATGTCAAAAAAGGAATTGAAGCAGGATTAGATATTGATGGATTTGCGCCTCGTTTGTCGTTCTTTTGGGCAATTGGAATGAATACGTTTATGGAAGTTGCCAAAATGCGTGCAGGGCGTTGGCTTTGGGCAAATATGATAAAAGAATTTAATCCGAAAAGTGAGAAATCCATGGCTCTCAGAACGCATTGCCAAACTTCGGGTTGGTCTTTGACAGAACAAGATCCTTTTAATAATGTAACTCGTACAACTATTGAGGCTTTGGCTGCTGTTTTTGGTGGTACACAGTCGTTGCATACCAATTCACTAGATGAAGCGATTGCACTTCCGACTGATTTTTCGGCTCGTATTGCACGTAATACGCAATTATTTATTCAAAATAATACTGATATTACAAAAGCCATTGACCCTTTTGCAGGTTCGGATTATGTAGAAAACTTGACTTATGAGCTTGCAAATCGTGCTTGGGAACTCATTGAAGAAGTGGAATCTTTAGGAGGAATGACAAAGGCGATTGAGGCAGGAATTCCCAAACTACGCATTGAAGAAGCTGCTGCACGAAAACAAGCACGTATTGACGGACAAAAAGATACGATTGTGGGTGTAAATAAATATATAGTTGATGAAAATGAGGAAGACAAAGTAGAAATTGATGTTTTGGATGTTGATAATGTGGCTGTAAGAGAATCTCAACTCAAGAGGTTGAAAGAAGTAAAAGAAAAGCGCAATGATGAAAAAGTCAAAATGGCTCTTCAAAAACTAACTGATGCAGCACAAAACAAAACAGGAAATTTGTTAGAACTTGCCGTAGATGCTGCACGAGAACGAGCTACTTTAGGCGAAATTTCGCAAGCGATGGAAACTGTTTTTGGTCGTTATCAAGCGCAAACCAAACTTATTGCAGGAATGTACTCTAATGAAATGGATAAAGGAAATGAAAATGGAACGAATGTAAATAGTGATTTTGCATTGGCTCAAAAACGCTCTGATGAGTTTGCAGAGATTGAAGGTCGTCGCCCACGTATTTTGATTGCCAAAATGGGACAAGATGGACACGATAGAGGCGCAAAAGTAATTGCGACCAGTTTTGCAGATTTGGGTTTTGATGTGGATATAAGTCCACTTTTTCAAACGCCTGAAGAAGTAGCCAAACAAGCTGCCGAAAATGATGTGCATATTGTAGGTGCGTCTTCCCTTGCTGCTGGACACAAAACGCTCGTTCCTGCCCTTATTGAAGAACTCAAAAAGATTGGTAGAGAAGATATTATGGTTGTGGCTGGTGGTGTGATTCCTCCGAAAGACTATGATTTCTTGTATGAAAAAGGGGTTTCGGCTGTTTTTGGTCCGGGAACGGTCATTGCAAAGGCTGCTATGAAAATTTTGGATGAGCTTTTGGAGGGGTAGGTTCGATTATTTAGAGAAATATATTTATTAATTTTAGCTAAACTATTATCTATGGAACTGATATATCTTTGGGTTGAAAAATATAAAAATATTAAAAATGAGGGATTTAATTTTAGCCCAAAGTATCATTTTGAATATATATCTGAAACTAACACCCTTGAATTTGTAGAAAATGAAACTGTAATTTTATATCAAGAAAGTTTTTTTGGAGAGCATATAACAAATGTTACTGCCATTATTGGTCAAAACGGTTCAGGTAAAAGTTCAGTTCTTGAATGTTTATTAGCCCCGAAAGAAGGAAATTGTATTCTTGTATTTAAACAAAAAGTAAGTTTAGAAAATGAAGAGAATAAATATCAATATATAGTACGCTATTATGCTGAGATACTCATTTCTAAAATAGAAGGAAAGTCTATAAATACTAATAATGAGGAAGGAGAAACTGTTATAGAGGTAAAAAAAGCAGATAAAAGTTATATTTTTAAGTGTTTAAACTCCAATTCAGCTAACTATTCCCTTTTTCCTTCTGAAACTGAAAAGCAAGTTTCCATTATCTTCTATTCTGATTATTATGATGAAATAAAAGAAAATTTAGAGTTAGTAAAAGAGGTTAAAGATATTTCATTTTTTCACAGGTTTCATAAACACGAAGAAGGAGCATGGAATGACTTTAAGTATAGAGAAAGTATCTCTAAAATGAACTTAATAAAAGACTTTACAAATAATGATGTCTTTCCATTTAAACTACCAAATCGTCTTCGTATAAAACTGAATTATGATGGAATACATAGGGTGTATAAAAATGCTCCTTATGATGATAAACTGCGATTTCCTAAAGAGCAACATAGACACGATAAAAAATTAAATTTCGATTGGAAACCGTCTTTTGTTGGAAATGAAGATTCGTTTTTTACAGCCTTGGAATGGTTAATTTTCTATTCATCATTCACTCATGTATTTTTTCAAAACCTGTTGCTTAATGCAACAACAAATGATTTGGGAGATATTAATAATGCTATATCTTCTGCCAAGAGTTTACCTATGAAATCTGCAATGAGGGCTATAAGAGTATATCTTACTTTGAACAAACAAGAACAAAACTACTATGATATTCAACAACTTGAACGAAACTTAGAAGAGTTTATGATTTTTTTAAGAGAAAATATTTCTTGGGAAATGGGTAAAGCATTTATAAATATAGATAAAGGAGAAGAAATGATTGAAAAATTAAACACTTTTAATAAATTGACCTCTCCAATTACATTTTCTTGGTATAAAGATACTAAACCATTTTATTTCAGTTCTGGAGAAAATATTTTTTTACGTCTATTTTCAAGTTTATATTATTTAGCACAAAATGAATTATCAGATAATCTAATAATAATTATAGACGAGGGTGAATTAGGAATGCACCCACAATGGCAAAAAAAATATTTAAAAAATTTATTAGAAATTTTACCAAAAATTTTTCCTAGAAAAAAAGCGCAAATTATTTTAACCTCACATTCTTCATTTCTTGTTTCTGATTTACCTAAAGAAAATATTGTTTTTTTAAAGAAAGGAGATAATGATTTATGCAAAGTTGAACCGTTAATTGAACAAGAGAAAACATTTGGACAGAATATACATACTTTATTATCAGATTCATTTTTTTTGGAAGATGGCGTAGTTGGAGATTTTGCATTAGATAAGATTAATTCTTACGTAAAAAAAATCAATGAATTTGATAATACAGAAGATGCACAAAGTAAAATCAAAGAGATAGACCATTTTATAAATCTTATCGGAGATAAACTTATTCGTACTCATTTAAAAATGAAATTAGAAATTTTAGTTAATACAATGAGTAGAGATACACAAAAAAACTACTATCAAAGAAAAATTGATGAACTAAATAACGAAGGAGGTAACCAATGATAAAAATACATCATTCTATTCAAGAGCTTAGTTTGCATGCTAATGAATTTGTAAAGACTCTAAGACAAAAAAGCATAATCTCTAATATAAAAGCAAGTTTAAATACTGCTAAAGCAACATATCCAAGCTATAACTCGCTAATAGACTGGTTTATTACAGACTATATAGATAATGAAAAAATATTTTCATTGGAGATAATACACTTTAGAAATTTAATTTATGAGATTGATAAACGTAGTTTTGAAATTCTACAAAACACATCAACATTTATCAACTATCCTCCTGCTCAGAGTGTTTATTACAATATTGAATCATTTTTTAAAGTATATGTTTGTCAAACTGCAATAGATAATCTAGTTAGACAATTAGATATTATTACAAACAAAAATGGAAGTAAAAAGGAATCTGCTCAAAAAATGATTTCTGATATAACCTCTCTACCACTTACTGATTTATCAAAGCTAATTAATGAAAAAATTATAAAAACACCACAGTATATTATTGATTATGCACTTCCTGAACTTCAACAACTTAATAATGAATTAAATAGAGTAGTAATTCCTATAATAATAACTCATTTTTCTAATATAGAAAAAATATTTAAGTGTTTTAATTATAAAAAATATAGGAAAGAATTTGTAGAAAGTATAGTTAAGAATCTAAATGTGAATACTTGTTTGTATTGTAATAGACATTATATAAGTCATAGTTTTAAGGGTAAAAAAAGATATGGAATAACACTTGATCATTTTTATGATAAAGGAACTCATCCTTATTTTGCTTTGTCATTTTATAACCTTGTTCTTAGTTGTCATTCTTGTAATAGTTCTTTAAAAGGTACTATTCCCTTTTGTACAACCACACATTTACATCCTTACAATGAAGGATTTGAAAATATTTTAGAGTTTACTATTGATGCTGATGTAAATGAATTAATAGGCTATACAAATACTGATTTTGATATTATTCTAAAGCCAGTACAAGGAAGTAATCTTAATGATGCAACAAAAGGTCAAAGAAATATTAAAGATTTTTATCTAAATGAACAGTATAATCTTCATAAGGAAGAGGTAAGAGAATTATTAAATCTCTGTGAGGAGTATCCTAATCTTAAAGCTCCTTATCAAATTGATAATATGCAGGAGATAGAAAGAAAAACTATTCTAAGAATGATTTTAGGTGTAATGGATATTGAAGAATTTCATAAAAGACCATTGTCTAAACTTAAAAGAGATATAGTAAAAAAATATTATGAAAGATTATTACAATAAATTTCCCTCAAAAAATATGAAACCCCAAAACTACCACATTCTAAACGGAGATTCTTTAAAAGAGCAATTTCCAAAATCTATTCAAGGCAAAATTATCGTTGCTAGAGAGGCTTTGGTAGATGGAAATGTAGAAGGAGAGAGTTTGGAAGAGTTTTATGAAACGAGAGCTACATTTATTAGTAGCCATTACGCAGAATATAGCAAAGAAGATTATTTTGAAAAAACGGTTTCTGAATTTGAGAAAATACAGGCTATTCCTAGTGAGGTAGATATTAATTTATGGTTTGAAGATGATTTGTTTTGCCAAGTAAATTTTTGGTTTGTGGTGCATCTTTTGAATAAAAATGGTCAGAAAAATTCTATTTTTTTAGTTCGTCCTAAAGAACATACGCAGTACGGTTTTGGTGGCTTGAATGAATCTGAATTGATTTCTATTTATGAAAATCGTTTGTCTATTGGTCAGAATGAGCTAAATAAAATTGCTCTCCTTTGGGAACATTACAAAAATAATGACACCGAAAAATTAGTGCAAATAGCTAAAGAACTGGGTGAAAATTATGCTTTTATGCTTCCTGCCATAGATGCACATCTTCAACGCTTTCCAACAAGTGAAGAGAAGTTAGGAAGACCCAAAGCATCACTCATTCAGATAATGAAAGACCTCAAAAGTGAAGAATTTGAACCTGTTTTTAGAGAATTTTCGAAAAGAGAATCTATTTATGGTTTTGGAGATTTACAGGTGCAACGGCTTTTTGATGAGGTGAAATCTTTCTTTCTTTAAAAAGAATTTTTACAAGATTTTCAATCATTTTTATCAACAAAAAAACCGTTTTACTCAAAAAATGAATAAAACGGTTTTTTAGAATTTTATTTTAACAACAGATTATTTACTTAGCAAATTGATCTAATTGACTAGACTCTGCCAAAATAATAACGTGGTTGTTAAGCACTTCAATTACGCCACCACTAATAGTATAGAAAACTTCTTTTCCTTCTTGGGTACGTATTCTTACCTTTCCTTCTTGCAAAGAACTAACAAGAGCAGCGTGATTGTCCAACACTTCGAAAGAACCTTTTGCTTCCGAACCTGGAACTAAAACACCTGTTGCTTGTCCTGAAAATACTTTATCGTCTGGAGTAATAATTTCCAAAAACATAATTTATACTAATTTAGATTTTAGAATTTAGAAGTTAGATTTTGGAAGTTTAATTAAATTCTAACTTCTAAAATCTAACTTCTAACTTTATTTTTAAGCGTTTGCTTCTTTAAGAAGTTTCTCACCAGCTTCGATTACTTGTTCGATTGTTCCTTTAAGTAGGAATGCTTTTTCAGGATATTGGTCAAGTTCGCCATCCATAATCATATTAAAGCCACGAATTGTGTCTTTGATATCAACAAGCTGCCCTTGAAGACCTGTAAACTGCTCTGCTACGTGGAATGGCTGAGATAAGAAACGCTGAACACGTCTAGCACGAGTTACAACTAATTTATCTTCTTCAGAAAGCTCATCCATACCCAAGATAGCAATGATATCTTGAAGTTCGTTGTAACGTTGAAGCATGTTCTTCACACGTTGTGCTGTATCATAATGCTCATCACCTACAATTTCTGCACTCAAAATACGAGAAGTAGAGTCTAAAGGATCTACAGCAGGATAGATACCAAGCTCTGAAATTTTACGAGAAAGTACAGTTGTAGCATCCAAGTGAGAGAAAGTAGTTGCTGGAGCTGGGTCAGTCAAGTCATCTGCAGGTACATAAACAGCCTGTACAGATGTAATTGAACCACGCTTAGTAGAAGTAATACGCTCTTGCATTACACCCATTTCAGTTGCAAGTGTTGGTTGGTAACCTACAGCAGAAGGCATACGACCTAAAAGTGCTGATACTTCCGAACCTGCTTGCGTAAAACGGAAAATGTTATCGATAAAGAAAAGAATATCACGTCCTTTTCCTTGTCCGTCGCCATCACGGTAATACTCTGCAAGTGTAAGACCTGACAAAGCAACTCTAGCTCTTGCCCCAGGAGGCTCATTCATCTGACCAAAAACGAAAGTAGCTTTAGAATCTTTCATTTTCTCTTGATCTACAAGAGATAAATCCCATCCGCCTTCTTCCATAGAGTGCAAAAAGTCTTTACCATAATCTACAATACCAGATTCTAACATCTCACGAAGAAGGTCATTTCCTTCACGAGTACGCTCACCTACACCTGCAAATACAGAAAGACCAGCATAAGCCTTTGCAATGTTATTGATAAGCTCTTGAATAAGAACTGTTTTACCTACACCAGCACCACCAAAAAGACCAATTTTACCACCTTTTGAGTATGGCTCTAAAAGGTCAATTACTTTGATACCTGTAAAAAGAACTTCTGTTGAAGTAGACAGATTTTCAAAAGCAGGAGGATCACGGTGAATAGGAAGACGTTGTTCGCCTTTTGGTTGAGGAATACCATCAATAGCTTCTCCAACTACGTTAAATAAACGTCCTTTTATATCGTCTCCAACAGGCATAGAAATTGGCTGACCTGTATTTGTAACAACCATTCCACGTCTAAGCCCTTCAGTACCTTCCATAGATATAGTACGAACACGGTCTTGACCCAAATGCTGCTGACATTCTAGTACAACGAGTGTACCGTCTTCTTTTGTTACTTGAAGAGCATCTAAGATATGAGGTAAAGTACCATCTACGAAACTCACGTCCACTACTGGACCAATTACTTGAACGATTTTGCCTGTTGTTGCCATATTTATTTATTACAAATTACGAAATGAATATTCAGCGAAGCTAATTATGGATTACGAGTAATTATAATCGTAATTTATTTCGTTATGATGATTAAATCAATTAAACGTTTTAGTTTTTTCTTGATAGCTTCTTAACTATAAAGATATAGAAGCGTATTTAATTTAACTGCAAAAGTAGTATTTATTATTCGTATCTCAAAAGTTTTTGATAAAAAATACTGATTTTAGACCTTGAGTAATCTTCTAGAAAATTGAACTTCTAATTATAATTATAGAATATCTTAATTCGTTTCCACATAATTAGTATCCAATTGTTTTCCTTTTGGATATTTGATAGTATATTCTAATTTGAATTTCTTAGAATCAGAAGGAGGAATTTCAGTATTCCAAATTACTTTTCCAGTTGTAGTAGTTAGCACTCCACCACTTAGATTTTCGGTTTCTACTTCAATTCTACTATCCATAGAAAGAGGAATTTGGTCAATGACTTTCACATTTACTTTGCGACTCAAATTATTTTTCACTACAATTTCAAAAACTTTTGATTCTCTTACATTTGAGCCTATAAATTTACGTTTGTTTTTATCTTTTAATGTAATTCTTTCGGCTATAATTCGGCTGTCTTTTCCTAATGAAACGGCTAAAGTATCACCCGAATTTTGCGTATCCAAATAAGTTTTACCTACAAATTTATTCTCAAAATAAATATTTACATCGCCTGAAACAAGTTGATATTGCTGCCAATCTGAAAGGTTTGCCATCAAAAAACCTTCTTTATTTTTTCCTGAAAAAACAGTATATTGATAATCTGTTTCCACTTCCATTTTTGAAACTTCTACAAGTTGTTTTCTTCCATCAGAAAGAATGGTATAAGGCAAACTAATTTCGAACTCGGAAGCTAGAGCTGTTTCTTTTGTTTTGGTATAATCTGCAATAGATTCAGATTTTTCGTCTTCTCCTCCCCAATCGCCACCACTTCCCCAGTCATCTCCTCCTCCAAAACCACCTAAATCATCACTAGTAAATCCCATTGCAATTTCTTCTTCTGTTAGTTGCACCTCTTCATTATATACTTCTTGTGGAACAAAAATTTTCAAATGTTGAGCATAAAATTCAGGTGTTTCGGTGCTTTGAGTTGGGTCTGCTGTTGACAAAGTCAGATTTATATCTTTCCAATCAATTCCTGTAGTTTGGCTTACGTGCGCTCTATATGAAATTTCCATTGGCTCGCCTACTTCCTTTGCTCTCAAATCATAAATTGGATTCCAAGAAACATTTTTAACTAAATATTGCATCATAAATTCTACAGGTACAGCAGATTTTGCTTCCAAACTCACAATCACTTCCCCAGAAGGAATATCAACTGATAAATCAAAACTAGAGTTTGTACTTTTGTTAAGCATGCGAGATAAGTCATTTTGCAGACGATTAATAAGCAAATTATTTTCAGCTTGCATTTGATTATTTTCTCTAACTTGTTTACGAACTATCGAAATTCTTTTTCGTATAAAATCTGCCATTTCTGCAAGTTCAGTAGGCGTAAGTGGGCGTGTTTGACTACTGATTTTTTGATTATCTATTAATAAAATTTCCTCATTTTGTAAAATCTGTAAATCGTCTGAAAGTTCTTTTTTTATTAAACGAGCTTCTTGTAATGAATCTCTTATCTTTTGAGAAATTGCCCACGCTTTCGGATTTCTTCGGCTTGTTATGGTTGGCTGAACAGAAAAAATAGTTACTTGATTAGAATTTGCCAAAAGCTGAAAACTATTTTCTATAAGTTTAGGAGAAAGTCCTGTAAAGATAATTTCATTTTTTCCTTCTTTTAAGTTTGCTTTTGCGAGGCGTGTAATTTGCGCTCTTGTTCTAAAAACGGTTACAGATTCAATTTTACTAGTTACAGATTGGGAATTTAGGCTTTGAGAAAAAGCAAAGTTATGCTGTAAAAAAAAGAAATAGCAGAGAATTGATAGTGATACTAAAAGTAAGTTGTGGTTTTTCATAATTCTATTTTTAGAGAATGAATAAGTAGTTTTTGAGATAATTTAGTAAAATAACCTCAATTAGTCTATTTTAATTGTGTCATTTTTTGGAGAGAGATAAAAGAGAGATAAATCAGAATCACAGTAACCATTACTATTATTTTTTTTAAAAAATTACTTGTTACTTAAGTCAGATAACTTAAACAAAAATACTCGCCTTGCATAACAATAAATTCAATAAGCAATACATTTTATTGAAAAACTTTCATTTTTTGAGTTATAAACTTAAAGTTATGATAGTAAAAAAACATTTTTACAGAAAATATAGCATTTTTAAAAAACAAATTTAACAAAGAAATAACAAAAATCACTCAGTAAAATACAAAAATAAAGTTGTTAATAGTTGTAAAATTATTATCTTTGAGATAGATTAGTTAATTAACTAAATTTTACTCCCATTACATTTCATACTAAATTTTATCCCTTTATTTTTAGACACAAAAATTATATGAACACGAAAGTGAAAATTACCTTTGCTTTAGTTTTAATTGTTTTATTAATTGGAATGGGCTTTTCTTTTTTAAAAAAATCCTCTGCCTTCTCTATTTTCACTAAAAATGGCATTGAAGCAACGGATGATAATGCTCAAAAACAAGAAGCTCAACGTTTATCAGCTTATCTTAAAATGAGTGTAGAACAACGCAAAGCACTTCCTAAACAAGATCGTCCTAAGGAAGCAATGTTAAGAGATTTTGAAATGACAAAAGATCCAGCATTGGGTTATGTTCCTTCTCAACGAAGAATCCAAGTATTTAAAGAAGTACAAGAAATGTCTCGTACTCGTCGTTTGGCTAAAGCCATTGCAGGAACAACATGGACAGAAAGAGGACCTAACAATATTGGTGGCAGAACACGTACTATTATGTTTGACCCAAATGATGGAAATCGCAAAAAAGTGTGGGCTGGTGCTGTTTCTGGAGGATTGTGGTATAATAATGATATTACAAATGCTACTTCTCAATGGCAAAATATAAATGATTTTTGGGCAAATTTAGCAGTAACTTCTATTGCTTATGACCCTTCTAATACACAAATTATGTATGCAGGAACGGGAGAAGGTTTTTTTAATGTTGATGCTGTACGTGGAGCTGGCATTTGGAAAACTTCTGATGGAGGACAAACTTGGAATCAATTAGCAAGTACAAATAATTCTAACTTTCACTATATTCAAAAGATTGCTATCACTTCTGGAGGCTCTGTATTTGTAGCTACACGAACAGGTGTTTTTAGATCACAAGATAAAGGAAGTTCTTGGTCATTCCTAGTTAGTGGAAATGCTTCTGATATAGAAATTACATCAAATGGAACTGTATATGCTGCGACAGGAATTTTTAGTACAGGTATTGTTCGTAAATCTACTAATTTTGGTCAGGATTGGACAATTGTTACTCCTGCAACAGGTGGACAACGTATAGAACTTGCTGTTGCACCTTCTGATAATAATGTAATCTATGCTGTAGCAAGTGGGAGTAATAATAGTGTAGCTTGGTTTAGAAAATCTACTGATGGAGGAAGTTCTTGGTCAAATGTTACTATTCCTTCTTATTTAGAACAGAATTGTCAGATAGGAACAAATGATTTTACTAGAGGACAGGCTTGGTATGATTTGAGTTTGGCAGTACACCCTACTAACCCAAATAGTGTAATAGTGGGAGGAATTGATTTACACAGAACTACAGATGCAGGTTCTACTTGGCAGTTAATATCTTACTGGACAGGGGGCTGTAATAAACCTTTTGTTCATGCAGATCAACATACAATTACTTTCCGTCCACAAGATTCCAATGTAGCTCTTTTCGGACACGATGGAGGAGTTTCTTATTCATCTAATATTTGGAATACAAACCCTACATTTGCTACTCGTAATAATGGCTATAATGTAACTCAATTCTATGGAATAGCTACAAGTAGTATTGCAAATTCGAATTATATGTTAGCTGGAGCGCAAGATAACGGAACTATCAAGATAAATAGCTCAGGAATTAGTGGAGGAGTAACTGCAAGTGGAGGAGATGGTGGTTTTCCACACATTGATAAAGATAATCCTAGCTTTCAAATTACTTCCTTTACTAATAACAATTATAGTATTTCTAAAGATGCAGGTTCTTCTTTCAATTTTGTAGTAGGAAATAATTCAGGTAGGTTTATAAATCCTACTGATTATGATGACAATACGAATATTCTCTATTCGGCATCAGGTTCAAATCAGTATATGAGAATAAATAATTTGACTAATGCGATTAATACTATAACACTTACAAATGTTGCTGTTAATGCTCTTGCAGGAACTCAAATATCAGCTATAAAGGTTTCTCCTTATACAGATAATCGTATTTTTGTAGCTGACGATGCTGGTAAAGTCATTCGTATTGATAATGCACATACAAATAGCCCTACCATACTTACTATTTCTAAATCAAATATTCCTTTTGGATATATTTCGTGTATAGAACTAGGAACTTCTGATAATGAAATCTTGATTACTTTATCTAACTATGGTGTAGCATCTGTTTTTGAAACTACAAATGGAGGAACTTCTTGGGTAAATAAAGAAGCAAACCTTCCTGATTTTCCTGTACGTTGGGCATTGTACAATCCAAACAATACAAATGAAGTTCTTTTGGCAACTGAAACAGGGGTTTGGTCTTCGGATAATTTCAAATCTGCTAATCTTACTTGGGGATTGAGCAGTGCTGGATTAGCCAATGTACGTTGTGATATGCTCGTTTATAAAGAATCTGACAGAACAGTAGCTGTAGCAACCCATGGAAGAGGAATATTTACAAGTGATGTATTCAAAACTATACCTATTCCTGCTGACGTAGTTGGAAACTGGGCAGAAAATGAAATTCGTTATATGATAAATAATGCATTTATGGCTGGTTATTCTGATGGAACATTCAAACCTGATAATTTCCTTACTCGTGCAGAATTTGCCACTATGATTGTAAAGGTAATCAATCCCCCAATTTCTAGTAATCCTACTATTGCAAACCGTAGTTTTACAGATATTAGTGGACACTGGGCAGAACAAAATATCTTGAAAGCAGCTCGTGCTGGTTATTTATCAGGCTATCCAGATGGAACATTCTTACCTAATGACAAAATAACTAAGATGCAAGTAAACCTATCTATCTCTAATGGATTAGGATTAAGTGGAGGAACTTCTTCTATGCTAAATTTATTTACAGATAAAGCTGATATTCCTGCTTGGGCAACTACATCAATTAGTAATGCTGTTGGAAATCGTTTTGTAGCTAATCATTCTGATAAAAATTATTACCGTCCAAATTGGAGTAGTACCCGTGCAAATGCTGTTGTGGTTATGTATCAAGCCTTGCGTTATTTGAATCGTGCGCCCGAATTGTATAACTTTTATATTGTTGTACCAAGCAATCCAGTTTCTAAAATAGCTGCTATTACACAAGACAATAAGAATTTTGAAGTTACTGTTTATCCGAATCCTGTTCAGAATGAATTACGTTTTAATATATTTTCCAAGAATCCAATTGAATATGTAATTTATGAAGTTGCTTTAGGTAAAGTAGTAAAACAAGGAACTTTAGATAGTTCTAGAAAAGTAGATGTTTCTACCCTTACTTCGGGAATTTATATTGTCAAAGTTTCAGTAGATGGAATTACACATACAAAGAAAATTGTTAAAAGTTAATTGAAGATAGTTTAGCAATTCTTTTTAATCAAAAAAGTCATTCTAAACTAATAGAATGACTTTTTTGATTTTTCACAAATCATAAAAAACTAGAGTTTTATTTAATTCGTTTCCACAAAATTTGTATCCAGTTGTTTTCCTTTTGGATATTTGATAGTATATTCCAATTTGAATTTCTTAGAATCAGAAGCAGGAATTTCAGTATTCCAAATTACTTGACCAGTTCTAGAATTTAGCTCTCCACCACTTATATTTTCTGTTTCTACTTCAATTCGACTATCCATAGAAAGAGGAATTTGGTCAATGATTTTCACATTTACTTTGCGACTCAAATTATTTTTTACAATAATTTCAAAGGCTTTAGATTCTCTTACATTTGAACCTATGAATTTTCTTTTGTTTTTATCTTTGAGTGTAATTCTTTCAGCGACAATTCGGCTATCTTTTCCTAACGAAACAGCTAATGTATCGCCTGAATTTTGAGTATCAAGATACGTTTTGCCTACAAATTTATTCTCAAAATAAATATTTACATCGCCTGAAACAAGTTGATATTGCTGCCAGTCTGAAAGATTTGCCATTAAGAAACCTTCTTTATTTTTTCCTGCAAAAACAGTATATTGGTAATCGGTTGCTACTTCCATTTTCGAAACTTCTACAAGTTGTTTTCTTCCATCAGAAAGAATGGTATAAGGCAAACTAATTTCAAATTCGGAAGCTAAAGCCGTTTCTTTAACTGTAGTATAATCTGCAATAGAGGCTGATTCTTCTACTTCTATATCCTCATAATCTCCATCTCCCCAAGCTGCATCTGCTGATTTGTATTCTTTTCGTTTACGAGAGGATTGAGAAGCACCACTAGCATATCCAGTAACTACAACAGGCTGATAAATTTTCAAATGTTGGGCATAAAATTCAGGAGTTTGTGTGCTTTGGGTTGGGTCGGCTGTTGATAAAGTCAAGTTTATATCTTTCCAATCAATTCCTGTGGTCTGGCTTACATGCGCTCTATACGAAATTTCCATTGGCTCTCCCACCTCTTTTGCTCTCAAATCATAAATTGGATTCCAAGAAACATGTGTAACTAAATATTGTAACATAAACTCTACACTGACAGCAGATTTTGCTTCCAAACTCACAATTACTTCTCCTGAAGGAATATCAACTGACAAATCAAAACTAGAATTGGTACTTTGATTTAGCATACGAGACAAATCACTTTGCAGACGGCTTATAAGCAAGTTATTTTCAGCTTGTTCTTGATTTGTTTCTCTGATTTCTTTGCGAACTGTCGAAATTCTTTTTCTAACAAAATCTGCCATTGCAGCTAGTTCAGTAGGAGTAAGTGGACGTGTTTGGCTACTGATTTTTTGATTACTTACTAACAACTTTTCTTCATTTTGTAAAATTTGTAAGTTATCAGAAAGCTCTTTTTGATAAGTTCTTGCATTTTGGAGTGAATCTCTAATTTTTTCAGATATTTTCCATGCCTGTGGATTTCTACGACTCGTTATAGTTGGCTGAACCGAAAAAATAGTTACTTGACTAGAATTAGCTGAAAGCTGAAAGCTACTTTCGATAAGTTTGGGGGAAAGTCCTGTAAAAATAATTTCGTTTTTTCCTGCTTTTAGATTTGCTTTTGCCAAGCGTGTAATTTGCGCTCTGCTTCTAAATGCAGTTACAGCTTCAATTTTGCTGGTTACAGGTTGAGAATTTAGGTTTTGAGAGAATACAAAATTTGTTTGTAAACTGAGAAAATAAATTGATGCAACTAGAATGAGGGATAGACATAATTTGGAGTTTTTCATAAGAAAGTAGTAGTTTGATTAATGATTTTAACAAAAGCTCTATTAAAATAAAAACAATAAGATTAAATAAATTGGTAAATACAACCTTATTCTTTTTGGGTTTTCTATCAGTTAGATGAAATAGCTCTCTCTATTCCATAAATAATTTTGTAAAAAATAAAATTTGGTGATAATAAATCAGTTTTTATAAAAAAAATCAAAAACCTATATAAAATTCAAAATCACTGAAATTTTACTTTCATATTTTAAAAAAAAGTTTTTTTATCACTAAAAAAAGAAATATTGATTTTATGTTGAATTGATAGTAAAAAAAATTAGAAAAACACTTTTTTTTACTTAAATTATAAACAGTTGTTAGCTTCTTAACCATGGCAACTAAGCAATTCATTTTCTATCACTTATAAATCCTATTTTTAAATATGAAACTAATAAGATTACTACAAGTTTTTGGAATTTTGCACTTTTACTTATTCTAACACAAAATTACTAGAAACAATTTGGAATACAGGAGAATTAAGCACCCTCTTTGTTCATACAAATATTTTTTTTTAGTTTCTTTCACATAAAACCTCTTTAAATATCATGAAACAACCTTTATTTTTTGAAGCTGTAAAAGCAAAGCAAAAAGTAATTTTTAGCATTGCAAGTTATTATTTACCCGAAAAGGAAAAGATTAAAAAGAATCTAGTATACAAATTTATTCTATTTATTTCTTGCTTTATTTTCTTTACTCAAAGTATTCAAGCTCAATATACAGAACTCACAGCAGGAGGAACATCTCCTCTTAATTTTTCAAATACTTTATTTGAGCTTGGTGATTTTCGTACAAGTTTTCCCATAGACTATGATGTTGATGGAGACATGGATTTTTTAGTTGTTAATACTGGAGCATCTACTTGGCATTTAATTAGGAACGACGGAGGTGGAAGCTTTAGTGAACAAACAGGAACAACCATCAGTCTAAGCATAGCTAATGCTACTGAATTTCTTACATTTGATTACGATGGTGATGGAGATACGGATATTTATGACCCTGTAAAAGGAACAGATGGTCAAGCTGCTATTTTTCGTAATGATGGTGGGGGAACTTTTACACAACTCACAGCAGGAGGAACATCTCCTCTTAATTTTTCAAATACTTTATTTGAGCTTGGTGATTTTCGTACAAGTTTTCCCATAGACTATGATGTTGATGGAGATATGGATTTTTTAGCTGTTAATACTGGAGCATCTACTTGGCATTTAATTAGGAACGACGGAGGAGGGAGCTTTAGTGAACAAACAGGAACAACTATCAGTCTAAGCATAGCCAATGCTACTGAATTTCTTACATTTGATTACGATGGTGATGGAGATACAGATATTTATGACCCTGTAAAAGGAACAGATGGTCAAGCTGCTATTTTTCGTAATGATGGTGGGGGAACTTTTACAGAACTCACAGCAGGAGGAACATCTCCTCTTAATTTTTCAAATACTTTATTTGAGCTTGGTGATTTTCGTACAAGTTTTCCCATAGACTATGATGTTGATGGAGATATGGATTTTTTAGCTGTTAATACTGGAGCATCTACTTGGCATTTAATTAGAAATGATGGAGGAGGGAGTTTTAGTGAACAAACAGGAACAACTATCAGTCTAAGCATAGCTAATGCTACTGAATTTCTTACATTTGATTACGATGGTGATTGGGATATAGATGTTTATGACCCCGTAAAAGGAACGGATGGTCAAGCTGCTATTTTTCAAAATACTAACTCTCCCCCAGCTCTATCTTCAAGCACACCTACCGACGGAGCAACAGACTTTCCAGAAAATGCAGATTTGGTACTCAACTTTAATGAAAC
The DNA here is from genome assembly GCF_037126295.1 of Bernardetia sp. Wsw4-3y2. Lineage (NCBI taxonomy): Bacteria > Pseudomonadati > Bacteroidota > Cytophagia > Cytophagales > Bernardetiaceae > Bernardetia > Bernardetia sp. Wsw4-3y2. The sequence continues at coordinate 593,495 of NZ_CP147017.1, forward strand.
AGTAACTTTAGGTACTGGAAATATAGAAATTAGAAGAGTAAATGACAATAGTGTTGTTGAAGCTATTGATATTACTTCTACTACATTATTAGGGGCAACTCAACTTACCATTAATCCTGCAAGTAATCTACCTACTGGTATAGATTTGTATATTCATATAGATGCAGGTGCTGTAATAGACACTGAAAGTGAAATTACAGTTTCTTTAAGAAATCAACCAACCACTTTGAATTTTCGGGCTATACTTGTAAATAATCCCCCTACAGTAACCACAACAGCTCAAGCCAACGTAACAGCTACCACAGCCGATTTAGGAGGAAATGTAACTAATGATGGAGGTGCAACAGTAACAGAAAGAGGAATAGTTTGGGGAACAAGTACAACACCTACTACTTCAAATAATAAAGTACAAATAGGAACTGGAACAGGGGTTTTCAATCAAAATATAACAGGCTTGCCTTCTGCTACTACTATTTTCGTTCGTGCTTATGCAATCAATAGCGAAGGAACTTCGTATGGAAATCAGATTAGTTTTACGACACTTGCTCCTAACACAGCACCTAGCATTACATTACAAGATACAGATTTATCTACTAACAGTGCGACTTCTATTACATTTAATAGTGGCAATAGTAATCTAATTAGTATTTCAGATGGAGAAGGAAATACCCAAACTGTTACTATTGATGTAACAGGAGGAGGAGTATTTTCTTTATCTACTACATCTGGACTGACTGTTTCAGGTAATAATACAGCAAGTTTAACCCTAAGTGGTTCTTTGGTAAATATTAATGCTGCACTCAATGGAGCTAGTTTTAATCCTTCCTCATCAATAGGACAACATACGATTGCCATAAATACAAATGATGGAACGGTATCATCAGGAGTTTCTAGTATAGTGATAGGAGTTTATCCATCAACAGCTACTTCCACAACTGAAACCTTCGAATCTTTTACAAATAATGACTTAACATTTACGAATGCTGCCACAAACCAAAATTTTTCATTTACATCAAATACATTCAGAATAACTGAATTTGCTGGTTTTGGAATTGGAGGAAGTGATAAACTTTTTGATAATGTAGCAAATTGTAATTCAACAGGTAACTTAACAGCCAGCTTATTAATTGGAGGAAGTAGTGTATTTTACACACAAAGTTTTTGGTTATTTCCTTCAGAAACTTGTGTTGTCAATGGAACTAACGGAACTGTTATTGTGCGAGGAAAGAATAATGGTGTAACTCAATTTACAAGAACCATTTTATCTGCTGAACTTAATGACCAACAATCTATAAATGAAGGTTTTACATTTATTAATATGGACATCTATGCAGGCTTCGCTATTGATGAACTAGAATTTCAAACTACAGGAAGTATAAGTTATGTAGGAATTGACAATTTAGAATTTGCAGCTTTTACTCCTCCCACAGTAACCACCACAGTCCAAGCCAACGTAACAGCTACCACAGCCGATTTAGGAGGAAATGTAACCAATGATGGAGGTGCAACAGTAACAGACAGAGGAATTGTTTGGGGAACAAGTACAACACCTACTACTTCAAACAATAAAGTACAAATAGGAACAGGAACAGGAGTTTTTAATCAAAATATAACAGGATTACCTTCTGCTACTACTGTTTTTGTTCGTTCGTATGCTATTAATAGTGAAGGAACTTCTTATGGAAATCAAATTAGTTTTACTACGCTTTCTGCTTGTTCAGCTCCCACAGGGCAAGTCTCTACTTTATTAGCAGGAAATAATCCTACAGTTAGTACATTAGATGTTGTAAGTTATGATGCACCAGCAGGAGGAGCAACAGGTTATGTCATTAAAATAAATAGTACAAATAGCTTTACAGCTCCTACTAATGCAGCTTCTCTCCCAACAGCAGATTTGAGTTGGAATGATGCAGGAGAGCAGGTTATTTATGCAGGTACTTCTACTAACCCTAACATTGTAGTTACAGGATTAGACCCTAGTACACAATATTTCTTTAGAGTTTATGCTTACAATGATTGTGCAGGAACAAATACATTTGAAACAACTGGTACTGGAGAAGCAGGAACTACCCTTACACTTCCATTACTTGCTGCCACTATTACAAGCATAAGTTGTTCAGGAGGAAGTACAGGAGCAATTGATTTAGATGTTTCTGAGTTTAGTGGTAGCCAAACGTATGCTTGGTCAGATGGTGGAGTTACTACTCAAAACCGTACTGGACTTTCAGCAGGGGAGTATGAAGTTACTATTACTGATGGAGGAACAGATTATACAGCTACTTATGAAGTAGGCTATGATTTAACGTGGACAGATTTCACTGAGTTTACTCTAGTAGATAAAAGACTTACTAAATCTACAGCTACAACTGGCTGGACAAGCAAAGCCTTTTCTGAAGAAAAAATAATTGCTAATGGAGGAATTGCCTTTACAGCAGAAGAAAAAGATGCTTATAACTATATGATCGGACTCTCTTACTACAAAGGAGCTGTCGGATATGCTAGTATTCGTTATGCTATTTATCTTACAAATGCTGGAAGTATCGTGGTTTATGAAAATGGTGTTGTATATGGTGTTGGAGGTACTTTTGGTACCTATCAAAATGGCGATATTTTCAGAATAGAGCGTACAGGAACAACCTTTGTATATTCTAAAAATGGCACTCCATTTAGAACAGTTGGGGGCGTTGCAGCAGGTGATTTAATTGCTGATGCCACTATGTACACACCCAATGGACGTATTCCTCAAGTTCAGTTTACAAGTTGTCCTATTGCTTTAGAAATTACCTCATTTACTTCTAATACTTGTCCTACCGATGGGGCTGGTGCTGCAACAGCAACTCTACTTGGTGAAGCACTTGCTACTACTTATGCTTGGTCTAGTGGAGAAAATACAGCAAGTATTTCAAATAAAAACACAGGCATTTATTCAGTAACAGCAACAGGTGTGTATGGAACTCGTACAAAATACGTAGCTATCGGATATGAAGTAGATTTTGAGAACCAAGCAAACGTAAGTAGTGCAGGTAATGTTCTTACAAAAACAAATGCTACAGGCTGGACAAGTGGAGCAAACTCTGCTTCGACACAACAATTAGCTGCTACTGCCAATGGTTGGGTAAGTAATACTATCACCAGCAATACAAGTTCTTATATGATAGGTTTAGCAAAACCAAATACAGCTGCCTCTTATACTTCTATTGATTATGCGTGGTACTTTGTAGGAAACTCTAATGCAGTTCCAAGCTATAATAAAAATCCTGGTACAGCAGTAGCCTACCAAAAAGGAGATGTATTTACAGTAGCAAGAGAAGGAAGTCAAATGAAATTCTATAAAAATGGAACTGTAGTACACCAATATACTATTAATGCTACTGAAACATTAGTCGCTGATGTAGCTATTAATTCAGGCAGTACAGGAGAAGTACAAGTTTCATTTTGTGGAGCAACAGGTGGAAGTCAAACTTATACAGCAGCCGTTACAGGAATCGACTGTGGAACTGGAGGAACTGCTGGTACTATTGATATTACAGCAACAGGTGCAACTTATGTATGGTCAAACGGAGCTAATACAGCAAATATTACTGGACTTAGTGCAGGAACTTACCAATTAGAATTGACCAAAGATGGAATCACCTATAACGCTTCTTATCTCATTGGCGCACCTCTAACGTGGACAAACCTAACAAATCTAGCCCTAAATGCAAATGGACAATTAGACCATACAAGCACAACAGGATGGAACACTAATGCAAACTCTACTCAGAAAGTAATCGGAAATGGTGGAATTGTATTCAATGTAGATAATGCAACTACTTCTTCTTTGATTGGACTGTCCAAAAAAGAGAATGGAACTGCATTTAATTCTATAGAATATGCGATCTACACTACTTCTAGTGGAAAAGTATATGTAGTTGAAAAAGGAGGTAATAAAGGGGATTTTGGAAGCTATCAAACAGGAGATGGATTCAAAATTGAACGAGTAGGAACAACTATAGAATATAGTAAAAATGGCTCTGTATTTTATACTAGCACAGGTGTAACAACACAGGATTTAGTCGTAGATGCTGGTTTATACACAGCAAATACCACACTTCCTAAAGTTTTATTTATCAATTGTGCTTTAGATCTAAGTATTTCAGCTCCTTTATTGGATTGTGGAGTTTCTACTGGCTCAGCTACTGCTACAGTGACAGGAGGAACGTTTGCTACTACCTATGTATGGAAAAATGATGCCAATACCACTCTAAGTACAACAAATACACTGAGCAACCAACCTGCTGGATATTATACAGTTACAGCAAGTGGAGCATTTAGTAGTATTACAAAAAATGTGGTTCTAAGTTACCCTGTTAGTTTTGTAGTGGAAGCAGATGTAACAACAAGTGGGGCAACAGTAAACAAAACCACAGGCACTACTGCTTGGGATGCAGGAGTACATACAACCAATACCTTGGCTGCAAATCAAGACGGATTTGTAGAAAATACAGTGGCTCAAAATATATCTTATATGTTTGGATTAACGACTCAGAATACAACTCCTTATTTCAGTTCTATTAAATACAGATGGTATGTACTTGCAAATGGAAAGGCAATTGCAGGATATACGCCTTCTTCTGGGGTAATTATTGACTATCAAGTAGGAGATAAATTACGTGTAGAGAGAGTAGCCAGTGTAATAAAATATTTCCATAACAATGTAGAAATAACACAACAAAGTATAGATGCAAGTGAAGAATTGATTGCTGATATAGCTATTTATACACCAAATGGAAATGCAGGGAGTTACAAAGTATCCTTCTGTGCTACTCCTGCTACTAGAATTGCAACAAAAGTAAAAGCAAATCAAAATGAGTTTGAACAAGATACATTCAGTGTTTATCCAAATCCGAGTACAGGAATAGTGAATGTACGTTTTGAAACTGCTTTAGTAGCAGATACACAAGTAACTGTTTTTGATGGAATTGGTAGAAAAGTAAGCTCTCAAAAATTTCAAAAAGGAAAAAATGAGTTGAAGATAAATCTTACCAATCAACCGAAAGGAATGTATCTCATTCACTTCAATCAAAATGGTGCTACCTATTCAAAATCAATTATTATTCAATAGATGGTTTGTTTTAAATATAAAGTAGTTATACAAAACCTTTGCTCTTTGAGTGAAGGTTTTTTTGTAGACATTTTCTCTATATTTTCCTTTTGATTAAATTTACTCTGATTATATATCGTTAGCTATGAAAAATAGTTGAAATTGTGAAAATGAATTGTGCTTATATTGAAAATAAAGAGTTTGAAGAGGATTTGATAGAACTCATTAAAAAGGATTTCAAAACGCTTGGTTCAGTTTCAAATAGATATTCTTACAGGTTAAAAAGGTGTTTTCATTTATTAAAAAATGGAAAGTAGAATTTAAATAGTATTTTTGTTTTTTATAATGAAGTCAAAACCTATCAAACTCTATTTCATAAAATGAAAAAATATAATTTCGTTTTCTATATGTTGTTACTGTTTATCTGTTTATTTGCTTTTTCGGCTAAAGCACAACAGGCAAGCAAAACTATGCAAGAAGGTCAAAGCTATTTTGCTAACAAAGAGTATGACAAAGCATTAAAGAAGTTTCAGAAAGAGTATAAGAAAAATCCTTCTATAGCAGTAAAATTTTGGATCGCTAATACCTATGCAGAGATGAAAGATATTTTACAAGCAAAACCACTTTTTTTAGAAATTGCAACTACAGATGCACCAGAACTAGGTATGGCATTAGTAAATCTTGCTAATTGTTATGTTTCTTTAAAACAAGTTGATAGTGCTCATTTCTATTATGATAGAGCAATTAAAGAGTTTGCTCAAATGGCAAGTGGTTATTTTAATAAAGGACAACTTCTTTATAGCCAAAGCAAATTTGAAGAAGCTAAAAATAACTTTGATAAAGCTATCGAAATCGAAACTAATAATTGGTGGTATTATCAGAAAAGACTTGAGGTATGTTTTGCTTCACAAGATTTTGAATGTGCATTGAAAGATTTGATAAAAGTGAAAGCATTAAATCCAAAAGCTCAGAATGAAATGAATTTGGCTTATTGCTATTCTATGTTGAAAAAATATGAAGAAGCTGATTCAGTTTTTCAAGTAATTTATGATGGTAAAGATGCTTTATTTTTAAATAATTATGGGTTGAATAAGCATAATATGGGCAATAGTGAAGAAGCAAAAGAGATTATTAGTAAATCCTTAGCTATCAAGCCTACTAACTCATACGCATATCGTAACCTTGCAATAATTGCCATTGATGAAAAAGATATGGAGAAGGGGTGTGAATATTTGAATAAAGCCAAATCATTAAATTTTGAAAAAAATTATGGAAAAGAAGTCAATCAATTATTAATTAAATACTGCAATTAAACTTTAAGAAAAATGAAAAATATCTTAATAGTATTACTTACTCTCATAACAATTACAGCTTTTGCTCAAGACAAAGAAAGTGTTGATTTGAGATGGAAAATTCAAGAAAATGAAGAACTCAGTTATAAGACAGCTATGAAAGAAATGGATAGTTCTTATATGGAAATGGATTTTGGAAGTCTTTTCAATTCTCTTTCTTCTAATAAGAAAGAAGGATTCTCAGAATCACAAAAATTATTTAATCAATTAAATAAGGTAGTAGCTGATATGGATTATATCACAACTTTACATAAAAAACAAAAAGGAGTTATAGACATTCAGATGAAAATGTATAATAGAGAATCTGATTCAGAAATTGAAAATGATACGATCAGAGGAACAAAGACTATTCTTAGAATGATGAGTGCGATGAATAAAGGTGTTGTATTACGTGGCTCTGTACTTGAAACAGGAGAAATTCATAGTTTTTGGCTTCAAAGCCGACAAAAGAATTTAATCTCTGTTTTATTTGAATTGCCCAATAAACCTGTAAGTATAGGAGATACCTGGAAACTTGATGTAAATTTTATTACCAATGATCAAAATTTTGAGTGTGATAGTGCTTATAAGATAAACGAAGTTACTTTAGTAGATATAAAAATGATAGATGGAGAAAGGATTGCAGTGCTAAAATATAACGTAGAAGAATATGTAAATGGCATTTTTAATTCTCCTAGTTTTTTTGAAAGTGATGGAAAAAAAGATACAATGATGAGATTTAATCATCAAGCAATTGCTGAATTTTCGATAGATAAGGGAAGATGGATTTCGTATAATGGAATTATGTCTTTAGAAGCAAAAGGAGTAATGAATGCCAACAAAAAAACAAAATTTACATTATTACCAAAATAAAAAGAGAACGATAAATAGTAATAATAAATATAAACGACTTGAGAAGTTATATTTTTCTCAAGTCATTTTTTTTGTAAAAAATAAAATCAACAACATTATGGGTAGTGTGTATGTTTTATGACTTTATAGGGCAAACTTCAGAATCTAAATTACTTTTTACCTATTCACTATTTTTTGTAAAAAAGTTTTTTTAGAGATACTTGGTTTCATTCCAATTTGCCTTTATTTTTTAATCTTCTTTACAGAAAATATGAACAAAACATACAGTAACCTCAGAAAAGGAGCATTTTACATAGCTATTGTGCTTAGCGTACTCATTATTATTTCTAGCATTTTATCTTTAATCTATGATATTCCAAGGTGGTATTTAAAGGTATTGGACTTTCCTAGAATGATACAGTTTATTTTATCTATTATCATACTTATCTATTTCGTTATTATAAAACTTCGTTGGAACAAACCTACTATTCTTTTACTTACAGGACTTATTTCAGCAGTTTTGATTCAACTTAGTGTAATGGCTCCCTATCTATTGTGGTCTAAGGAAGTTCCAAGTGTAGAAACTATATCTGTTGATGAAAAAAATACAGTAGGAATACTTTTGGGAAATGTCCTTATTACTAACAAAAACTCTTCTAAGTTTTTAGAAATAATAGAAAAAGCAGACCCAGATATGATATTGGCTATGGAAGTAGATGATTGGTGGGTAAAAGAACTACAAAGTTTAGAAAAAGAATACCCTCATACGATGAAGATACCATTAGATAATGCCTATGGAATGGCTCTTTATTCAAAATTTCCATTGAAAGATTCTGAAATAAAATATTTGAATCTTTCTAAAGTTCCTTCTTTTCATGCACTTGTAACACTGCCATCAGGAAAAGTTTTTAAGTTTTATGGAGTACATCCAGTAGCTCCTATGCCAAGCGACAAATACCCTGATAATGTAGGAGAAATGAAAATGATAGAGGAGAATAAGAAAGAAGAAAAAGAATTGCTTAGAATAGCAGATTTAGTAGAGAAAGATAACTATCCGTCGTTAGTAGGAGGAGATCTTAATGATTTGGCTTGGGGCAGAACAGAACGTTTGTTTGGAAAAGATAACACAAAACTGAAAGATGTCAGAATTGGTAGAGGATTATATAATACTTTTGATGCAACTTCTTATTTTTTGAGATGGCCTTTAGACCATTTTTATGTTACTGAAAAAATTTCAGTTGTAGAGTTTGAACGATTAGAAAGTTTTGACTCCGACCATTTTCCTCTTTATGGAAAGTTTCTTATTGAATAAGATTTGCTAATCATGTTCTATATTCTAAAAAGCGATTTGAGAATTTATACTTTTCTCAAATCGTTTTTTTCATGCTCTTACTTTCCTATACAGAACTTACCAAATATATTTCCTAAAATTTCATCGTTTGAAACTTCGCCAGTAATTGCTCCTAGATGTTCTAAGGCTGTTCGCAAATCTAAAGAAAGCAAATCGCCTGAGAAACCCATTTCTAAGGCATTCAAAACATCTTCTAATGCAAAACTTGCTCCTTTCAGACTTTCGTAATGGCGTGTATTGGTAACGAGCGTATCGCCTGCATGGAAACTATCAGCTTGAATGACTTCCAAAATTTTTGTTTTTAGCTTTTCAATATCTTCTTTGTCTGTTGTATTGTTGGCTTGTGTGAAAATAGTAGCTGATTTTTCTATCCATTCCTTGAGTTTGTTGTACCACTCAAAGTTGTTTTCTTGTTCAATTTTAGACCAAAAATCAGCTTTATTCAAAACAAAAAGTGTATTGATATTCAGCTGCTCAATTTCCTTTATTTCTGTAAAAAACTCTTCTTTTGTAATATTTCCATTAAACAATTCAGACAAATCAATTACATACAAAATTAGCGATGCCTCACTCATTTTTTTTCTTGCTCGCTCTACTCCAATTGATTCTACTTTATCGTCTGTGTAGCGCAAACCTGCTGTGTCTATAAAACGAAAAGCAATTCCTTCAATACTTATTTCATCTTCTATAAAATCTCTTGTCGTTCCTGCAATTTCTGAAACGATAGCCTTTTCTTCATTCAAGAGAGCATTTAAAAGAGTAGATTTTCCTGCATTTGGCTTTCCTGCTATAACAGTCGGAACTCCATTTTTGATAGCATTTCCAAGCTCAAACGAACTTAAAAGCTGTTCTATAACTGTTTGAATTGTTTTTACTAAGGCTGTCAATTTTTCACGCTCGGCAAACTCTACATCTTCTTCGCCAAAATCTAATTCTAACTCTATCAAAGAAACAAAATCAAGAAGTTGCTGGCGAAGTTCTTTTATTTGAGAAGAAAAACCACCACGAAGTTGAGAAATAGCTACTTTATGTGATGCTGCCGAATCTGCTGCAATCAAATCAGCGACAGCTTCAGCTTGTGCCAAATCAAAACGACCATTCAAAAAAGCTCTTTGTGTAAACTCTCCTGCTTTTGCATAACGAACAGGCGAATTATCTAAAAAATTCTGAACAATTCGTTTAACAATAAAAGGAGAACCATGACAAGAAATTTCGACTACATTTTCTTTCGTAAACGAATTAGGAGCTTTAAAAATAGTTACTACTACCTCATCCAAAATTTCATTTTCAGGATTTCTAATTGTTCCAAAATGAACGGTATGCGTTTTTTGTTCTACTAAATTTTTACCCTTAAAAAATGTCTGTGTATGCAAAATAGCATCAGCCCCAGAAAGACGAACAAGCGCAATTGCACCACGTCCAGCAGGTGTAGAAAGAGCAATAATAGTATCAGAAAAATCAGTGAATTTCATAAATAGAAGTAGAAATATTTGTTGGTATCGTTATGTTAGGGAATGTAAAATGAATAAATTCACATTACTAAACAGGGGCGAAACCCCGTTCAATTAAAAAACAACCTTTTGTGTTTTTTATAAAGATGTATTTTCAAAAATAGGCTATGAATTATAAATTGGACAGGGTTTTAACCCTGTTTTTATAGATAACTAAAAATGTAAGCTAAAATTCCAACAAAAGCTTGTTGATAATATTAAAAAAATCTGTATTAAACGTTATCACGGTTATTTACAGGTCTAATAATCAATTAGTTATAAAAAAACAAAACACTCTTATTTTTCCATAGCGACAGGTTTGCAAACCTGTCGCTATGGAAAAATGAACATTACTAAATTAACCGTGATAATGTTTATTAATCTTGTATAATCCGTAAAATCTGTGTTCCATAAAAACTAAAAATCCTTTCAAAACTATTTTAAAAGGATTTTGTGGTTGTTGGTGTCGCTATCGCTAAAACACCAACAACGGCATTTTTCTGTTTTTATAAGAAAGCCTTGATCTTCTACACTTATACTAAATATTTTTCTGTCAAAGTATCTTCTACTTTTCCAGTTTCTTGGTTCGAAAGTGTAACTAGATTTCCATCATCTAATGTCAAAACATTTACATCTTCACTTTTGAGAAGTTTTCCTTTTCCTACAATTTTGTTGAGTGTATCTACCATTTGAGAAGAATGTGTAGAGAAAACAAGTTGATTTTCAGGATGAGAAGTAGCAAACCAAACCAAAAACTCAGTAAGAGTTTCATGTAAATCTGTTCGTACTTGTGCTTCAGGGTGTTCGATAAAGCGCAAAACAGGTTTCTGACGAAGAGCAGCCAAAAACAAATCTTGAATCATACGGATAAGTTCTTGTTGATGCGTTGAAGCGTTTTGAAGATATACGTATTTTTCAGGAAGCTCATAAAATATTTTTTCTCCAAAAGTATCTGTCTGATATGTTCCTTGAAGAAGCTGAGCAATTTGTGTGCTTGTCGAATCTATTGTCAGATTTGCATCTGTACTAAATTTCATAACATCAAAAAATACATCTTTTAGCGTTGCATTTCTTTTAAAAACAGGAAGTACATTATTTTTGATATGCTGTACAAAACGCAAATGAAAAAGTTCGTGTTCGGAATCGAAACGTAAAAATCCTTTGCTTTTAAGTGTTTGTTCCATTTCATCAAAAAGCGTTTGAACACGATTTCCGATAGCAAACCAAACACTTCTATTATTTGGAATATAAAGTTCTTGTGTATTATCTCCAAAAACAATATTTAATCTAGCTCTGAGCGCATCTAAAACTTCTTGCCATTCTGTCGAAGTGCTATCTAAACCTTTATTTTTGAGTTCTACTAATTCTTCAACAGCAGCAAAAGAGTTATCTAATATTTTATCTCCAAAATCATCTACAAAAAATAAATCTAAATCATTATTATCATTGATATAAAAACAAACTAACTCGCCAGAAGGTGTATAATAATCAATTGTAAAATCTGCTAAGTGTCTTGTAGAACCAAAATGATGAACAAAAGCAATTCGGACAGCTTGTTTCATACGTCCAAAGAAATTGTGTCTAAAAATCTGTGGTGCATTAGCAGAAACTTCGTTTATAATTTCGTCTTGTAAGTGATGCATAAAATAAGCTACTTTCATAAGTGTACTTTTCCCACAAGTATGTTCGCCTACAATGACATTAAACTTACGCAAATAAAGGTCTGCTTCTTTAATCTGTTTAAAATTCTTGATGTGTATTCTTTCCATAATCTATCAAAATAAATAGTAAATAAATAATGAGTTCAAGCAAATGCTAATACAATCACTTTTCTGTATCTCTGAACATTAAAATTAATAATCTATCAAAGACAAATATAAACTAAATTTTGCAAATGTAAAAAAAACTGTTTTTCATCTAAAACTGATTCAATCTAATTTCTAAAAACTGATATTCTAATGGATTTTGAAATTATAGGTGAATATATTATTTTTCTCCTGTCAAGTATCTTCTCATTTCTTTTTCTAATAGTAATCGTTCTCCCATTGTTAATGATTCTATATCAATCAAGATACGGTAATCCATGGGTGCGCCTTGTGCTTTTTTGAAAAGTGTATTTACAGCATCTATAGGTTCAACAATATTACTCATTATCAAAACCAAACCTTGTGCTGTCACCATGGTTAGTTGTCCATCAGTTGGATTGACTGAATTCATGATAGGCAAAAGCTCATTGATATCTGCTTTAGGCGTTATTTGTTCGAAGGCTTTTATCCCAAAAAGACGAGTAGAATATGAAATATTGCTTTCCCTAAACTCAATCTGTGTTTTACTAAATGAGGCTGACAAAACAAAACCTATCCAAACAACACCAGCAATTATAAAAGAGGAGTAAAAAAGAGCAAAGGCAATTCCAAATCCTTTTTTGGGAAGTACCCAATTTTGTAATAAAAATAAACCTCCAAAAGTCAGAATACCTACCAAAGCAATCCAAAAGACATTATAGGTGTTGTTCCAAATAGCCATATCATCGTTTCCTTGTCTAACAATACTGATATTTATAGGACGTGGAAGATCATAAGTAGGCTCTGTTATTTGCACAGAATCTGGCAATAAAGAGATTTCCATGAGTGGGTATGCATAAGCAATTTCGACATTATCAGCATTGAGAAACTGCCTAGAAAAATTTGCATAACTTTTATCTTCTGGATTGCTAACCAAATGGACAGGAAAGGAAACAGTTGTTCGAAGCTTGTTCACTAAATCTTTCAAAACCGTTTTTTCACTATAAATTCCTAATTCAATGGGTTGCAATCCCCAACGGACTAGCGAAATACTGAGCGTAAGTTCTTCTCTAGAAAATAGTTTTCCTTGTCGGATTGTCCAATCACGCATCACTTCAATATGACTAAAGTTATCGAAAGGAATTGATGTCTTGACTTCTTCACCAAAATATTTGCGTTCCAAAACTATGAGTGCTGACTGTTCTTTGTCTATTATTACTTTCTTTGTTTTGCCCACTTTCAAATCCATTACTCCTAAAGCCATTAAAGTAAGACCAAAAATCAACCAAAAAAAACGTATTTTTTTATATATTTTCCTAAAAAATATAAGTCCTATAAAGACACAAAAAAAACCTACTCCAATAACTGCATAAGCAGGAACAAGAGAAGAGATAAAAATAATTTGATTATCGGTATAAATCGTATCCATTAGAACCAATTAAAAATTAAAAATTACGTATAAACAGTCTCAAAACTCTATTTAGTTAATTAAAAGGCACAATTACAAAACGATTGGGCTTCAGTTCCTTATTAAACGTTTTGAGTAGGCTAGAATCGTTTAAATTGTGATAATATTTTTTGGCAATGCTTGTCCAAGTTTGTTTTTTTTCTACAAAATGCACGCCCTTGATAGGAACAATATACCACATTTCACCCAAAACAGAACTACTTTTTATAGATTCCGAATTTTCAATATTAAAAGCACGAGCCAAATTAGACGAAGAACCATATCTTCTTTCCGAATCTTTATAGAGTGCATACAATCTAAAATTTTGAGCATCGTAGGCATCAAAATAATTATCGTATACTTTTCGGTGCATCAGTGAATCTGAAATGCGTCTTTGTTCTACTTTTTCCTCAAACTCCAAAGCCAAATTTTGACTACTGGTTCTAAGGCTATCTAATTCTGAATTTAAAGCCTCATTTTCTTGTTGCCAAGCAGCTTTTTGTATCAAAAAAAGAAAAATAAGAAAGAGTGTAAGCCCAAAAACACTCAAAATAGTAATAATAGTAGTACGCTGACCCACAAAAAAGAAATTAAAATTTGTTGTATGAAATAGATCTAAAATAATAAGGCAAGATAAGAGACTGTTAGCAGAAATTCAAACCTTATTTTTTGAAAAAAAAATTTCAATAAAAATAATAGCACAAGAAAAACGCCTCACTTCAAAAAAGTAAGGCGTTTATAATCCACTAAAATTAATTGCTATTACTTAATTTTTAACCACTCTATTTGTGAAACGAAAATCTTTTCCTGTAATTTCTACAATATAAAGTCCTGTTTTCAAACGATTGGTAGGTAAAGTAATTTCTTCATTTCCATTTACAAAAATAGTTTGAAATGAAACTTCTTTTCCTTGCGTATTAAATATACGAACAACTACATCTTGAGATTCAATAACTGATACTTGAAGTTTTGCGTCTTGAGTAGTCGGATTTGGGAAGATTTTAAATTCATTTACTGTATTTTGAATTGTCGTTTCTTCATTTTTTTTATCATTATTATTACCAGCAGAAATTTTTGCCGTTCCTGTAACATGGATATGATAATCTTCTACTTCGCCATAACTAAATGTTTCACAAGAAGAAGAATTTGCATTGTATTTCATCGCAACACGCATACGAGTAGTTCCAGTTGAAGCCGTTGAAGGAACGCTAATTGTACCACTTACAGAAGAAGCATTTCCAGCCGAACGAGAATAAACTGTTTCATTGCTATCATTAAAATCGCCATCTCTATTCCAGTCAATAAAGACTGTATAAGCCTCATTATAAATTGTTCCAGACCAAGCAGGATAAATAGTAATTGTTTGACTACTACCTTTGCTTACTGTTGTGCTAAGATTTGTATAATCTCTGTACCCACCATTCGAACCCGAGGTATTATTGATTGAACCAAAAACTACTCGTTGAATCCATTCATCGGCAACACTATTTCCTTTTGATGAACAATAACCTGTTGGAGCAGAAGTATTTCCACCTCCTGTATCTCCTCCTCCAGTTGAACCACCACTCATAGTATGATTTCCTGTATGAGTAAATGTATCTTGTGAATATGAAGTCCATTCAGAAGTCGTGTAAGTTGTATTTCCAGTTGTTACAGTAGGTTTTCGAACCAAAGTAACATTTGCTCCAAAAGTAGCCGAACTATTAAAAACACCAACACCATCAATCAAAGAATTATTTTTAAAGAGTGCAACAGCATCATTTCCATTAAAAGTAACTGCACTGGAAGAAGTCACTAAATTAGCTTTTGCTTTAAGTGTCGAAGAAGCCGAAGAATAAACGATTACATACGTCTGACCTGCTGCCAAACTACCACTTAATGAAAGTTGAGAACCCCAGCTTCCAGAACCATTTGATTGTTTTTGAATAGAATAAGAAGAAAGACTAACCGAAGAAGAAGTTGGATTATAGATTTCTAAACCTTTATTGTTAGAAGAACCTTCAATATATTCAGAGATAAACAGTTCTGAACCTGTTGGTGGCGTTCCACCTCCAGTATCTCCACCTGTGTCTCCTCCACCTGTTCCACCACCAGATAAATTCCAAGCAATTGCTACTGTTTGAGGATAATCAATATATGGATTACGGTCGCCTTGATATTGTTCGATTTTATTATTTCTGTCTATTTCAGCAGCATCAACTGGGTCAGACAAATGCCATTGATACAAAACATTAATATCTGCAACTTGACTCATTGAACCTGCTTGTGTTGGATACATGGTATAAAAATAGAAAATTGCACGAGCAGTATTTCCTTTTTGGTCTTCACGAGGCTCAAATGTTTGATTTGCATATTCGCTATACGCATTGATATTTGAGTTGGGAACAGAAGTTTGTTGTGAAGAATTATACATCCATTTTTCAGTTTGAGAATCATTTATTTCTGCAAACGGATAATTTGAGCGTGTACCATTCCAATCTACATAAGTAGGAAACAAATGATGAATATCTGAAACCATTGGTTCAGCTTTTCCAAAGAAACTTTGAGGCACTGTATGTTCACAGTTGATAGGCATTGGGTTTGTGCCTGTTCCTCCATACGTCCAAGGCTGTACAAAACCTGAATAAACACAGGTAATTGAGTTATTTTTATTATCAATATTGTTGTACATATATCTTCTTGCTGTAGAATAGCCTAAAGTATTGTGTTTTCCATCATGATAATTTTGTTTGTACCAAGTTCTTAAAGCAGAACCAGATAGATTAGAAGGAGGTGGTGTTTGTGCTTGTACAGAAAAAGTAAAGCCAATAAAAATTAATAAAACAGAGATAAATTGAAAGTGTAAATTCTTAGTCATTTTTGAAAAGGGAAAGGGAACTTTGTAAATAAATTTTTATAGTAAAAGGGATATAAGAATTATGAAAATGTTTTTTGTAATTCTAATATTCCCAAAACTAGTCCCTTTGCTTTGCGCTTGCAATCAAAAAACAGTTAAGATAGTAAAGTGATTTTTATGTAAGAATTTGAATATTTTATTAGAGGTATGAGATAAATTCGTAAAGTTTTGTTATTAATTTGTTCATAGTAAAAGGGTTGATTACTAAGAAGTTAATGCGAACTTTGTAAAGTAAAAAATAGCTTAAAATACACTCAAAAGACTTCAAGTAACTTTTTTTTTAATTAGTATAGAAAATAATTACTGAATTTTGTGTGAACAAATTGTTAATTAAATCGCATATTATTATTTTTCAATTTTGATAAAAAACAACATAATAGTAAAGCGATTTTAACATTAACAACTATTTAATTTTGTGTTTTTTAATTAATTCAGAATTCATATTCATTAATTTTGCCCTAAAATCAACTCTACTTTGATAATATTTGTATCTCTACAAGCAATCTAGAAATTAAAAAAAAATGGATTTACTCCTTGAACTCGCTTTTATTCTTTCCAAATATCCTCTCAAATCTTTAGACCAAGTTTTGCCTAGAGATTCCAAAATGAGAAAACTCTTTGATGCTGTCTCAAAAGGAATTATTCAAAGTGATGAAGAGGCTTCTCATTTTTTATATGAAACTTCGCCTTCTGATAAGCGTTATCTGATGCTCAAAAGAAATTTAATCAACAAACTTTTTGAGCTTCTGCTTTCTAGTGACTTGGAGGTTGAAAAAAAGATACGAAAAAGCAAACGAAAAGATATTTTTAATCAAGAAGAAACCAAGTTTTTAGCAAATCAGTATTTGATTATTGCAGATAAATTACTCATTCAAAATGTATATCATAATGCCGAAAAAATAATTGAAAGAGTTCGCCAAAAGGCAAAAGAATATCATTTGATAGAAACAGAATGGGAATGTGTACGTAAACTTCGTACTATTTATGCCTTAAAAGGATTTGCCAATGAAACCGAAAAATATACGTTGGAAGCCCAAGAGTTGAGAGAAGAAATGATTTTTTTGGATAATCTAAAAAGCTATTGGGAAGTGATGCAGGCTAAAACCAAATTTTTTATCGGACAATATTCTGAATGGGAAGCAGAAGCATACGCAGCCGAAAAACTAACTGAAAAATATTATAAAAAATCTGAGCAAAACGAAAAAAACACACATCCACTTGCCAAATTATATGGTTTTCGCTTTAGAAATACTCGTCTTTTACAAAGCCAACCCAAACTAGAAGATTTGCAAAAAAACACAAACGATTGGCAAGAACATTTTCAGACTTATCCTCATCTAAATACGCCCACACGCAATTTAGAACTTTTGATTGCCCAAATTTATACTTATCGTTATGCAGGAGAATTTTCACAAGCCTTACAATTAATAAAAAAGGCAACCAAACTCACAACGTATCAAGCCTTTAATAAATTTAAGATTCAAGAGCTTTATTTTGATACACTTTTAAAAATAAACGAACCCAAACACGGTTACAAGCAAGCTGCTCTTATTTTATTAGAAGTTGTTGAAACGCCACAATTTGAAAGGCTTGATAAATGGGACAAATCTTCGTGGAGATTGCGTGAAGCCTATTTATTTTTGATTTTAGAAGACAAAGACCCAAAACTAGTAAAAAAATTCACACCTAATTTTTATAGAAAAAATCTACTCTTACAACTTCCCGACGAACCAATTACAAAAGATAAAACAGGATATAATATCATCCGAATTTGGATAAAATTATTGTTTTTGTTTTATACTGGAATGGAAGATTTTATTTCAGAATCAAATAATTTTAGAAATTATTATCAGCGTCATTTAAAAGATTCGAAAGATGAGCGTTTGCGTCAATTTGTTTTATATTTAATAAAATTGGCTCAAAATGACTTTAATATTACTTTTTTGGAAGAGAATAAATTAGAACTACCAAAAGAAAATTATAATTTTACAGAGTTTGGTTGTTATGAAAGAATGGAAGAGTTGATTTTGAACCTTTGTAAGAAGATAGTTTAGTATTGTTTGGTAAAGTAAATAACAGAATTACTTTAAATTACGTATTTTTGATAGATTATGATTCTCTAAAATAACTAGAATAAACAAAATAGATTATGATTACTTCACTTGACCAACTAGACTTTAATAAAACGTATTCGTATGCAGATTATTTGACGTGGCAATTTGAGGAGTTTGTAGAGTTGATAAAAGGTAAAATTATGCCTATGTCTGCGCCTTCTCGTTCGCATCAAGAAATTTCTATTCTTTTCAGCAAAGTTTTGATAGATTGTATAGAAAATAATCATTTGGAATGTAAGGCGTATGCAGCACCTTTTGATGTACGTCTTTTGAGAAATCCGAATGAGAGTTTAGAGAAAAGAATAGGCAAAACAGATAAAGAAATTTATACAGTTGTGCAGCCAGACTTGTGCGTAATCTGTGATTTAGAAAAACTAGATGATAAAGGTTGTAATGGCGCACCCGAGCTAATTATTGAAATTGTATCTGAAAAAAGTGCAGCCAATGCAAATCGTGATGTTATTGAAAAATATGCAATTTATGCCGAAAACGGAGTGTTAGAATATTGGCTTATACGACCAACAGAAAAAACAATTCAGAAAAATATTTTAAATCCTTCTAAAGGAAAGTACGAAGTAGAAGGTTTTTATGGTATAAATGATACAGTTTCTTCTACCGTCTTACCTAGCCTTGAAGTAGAAATAAATTATATTTTGAGGTAAAACGTCTTAGGAATAGAAATTAAATTACTATTCTTTAATCGGCAAGTCTTTAAAAATCAATGAATTAAACTTTCAATTCGTAATTTTTAATTCGTAATTGCTATTTATTTCCTAACCAAATTCCCCACTTTATCATATCCAATTGTTCCAACAGCTACCATTTCTTGAATTGTCTTTCCTAGCACTTTTCCATCAATATTCAAAAAATGATTTGTTAGTTTGTAAATAGGAACTGAATCAGTAGCTATTTTTTCTAAAATCTGTGTCTTTAAATCTTCGCTTTTCTGATTTTGATTTGAAAAACTTAATGCTTTTTTGTTTTGAATACAGTTATCACAAACTCCACAAATTTCATCAGTTTTTTCTCCAAAATAATGAAGTAAAATTTGTGTTCGACAGCGCATGTCATTGCTAACATAATTAATAACTGAATAGGCTTTTTGCAGAGCTTCCTTTTTTCGTGTTTCCAAAAGCTCCAAATCTAAAGGCAAATCATTTGCATTGTGCCGAGCTGTCAGAAAAGAAAGCTGAGGAACATCTTTTTGAGGTTGATAATCAATAATATTTTGCTGAGCTAAATAATTGAGTTGTGCTGTAACATCCATTTTTGACATATTCAAAAACTTAGCTAAATTTTGTTCAGAAATAGAAATAAACTGCTGAAAAGCTCCTCCATAGGCTCTCAAAATTGCTTTAATAACTGTATCTGATTTTTGATTTGCAATTTGAAAGTTATAAAGCGTGGCATTATCTACCTTTATCCAAATTTTGGAAGGTGTATAAAAACTCTCCGAAAGCTGCAAAAAGCCTTGTTCTTCTAGTATTTTGATAGAATTGTAGGTTTCTATGTAGGGAATAGAAAAACGACGAAAAAATTCATCCATATCAAAATCAAAACTTTCCATTGGAAAACTTCCCACAGCAATTTTGAAATAATTGGCTAAGGCTTGATAGACTTTTTTAATAATTTCTTTTTCTGGATGCGCTTGTTTTGTTCGTTTTTCTAAATTTATCAAGTCACTTTTATCAAAAAGCGCAATTCCATACGCCTTTTTTTCATCTCTTCCTGCTCGTCCTGCTTCTTGATAATAGGCTTCTAATGAGTCTGGCAAATCGGTATGAATAACAGTGCGAACATCTGGTTTATCGATTCCCATTCCAAAAGCATTTGTTGCTGCAATGACACGAATTTTATTGTTTATCCAAGATTCTTGTACGTGATTACGTTGTGCGTGTGTGAGTCCTGCATGATAAAAATCGGCAGAAATCTTTTGGCTACGTAACCAAAGCGCAATTTCTTTGCATTTTTTTCTATTTCTGACATAAATAATTCCTGTTCCTTTTACATTATTCAAGATTTGTAGCATTTTTTGGTTTTTGTTTTCCTCCAAAAAAGTCGAATACGATAAGTTTTCTCTAGCAAAACTCTTTGTAAAAACTTGACTTTTATTACTACTTCCCTCTCTAAATTCTAACTTATCTTGAATATCTTGACGAACTTGTAGAGTAGCCGTAGCTGTAAGGGCAATACAAGGAACATTTGGAATGCGTTCTCTAATGGCTGCAATTTCCAAGTAAGCAGGACGGAAATTGTAACCCCATTGAGAAATACAATGCGCCTCATCAATCGCCAACAAACAAACATTCATTCTTGCTACTCGCTGTTGAAACAAATCTGTTTTGAGCCTTTCAGGAGAAAGATAGAGAAATTTTACATTTTTATTATAGACACAATTATCTAAAGTAATATCAATTTCTCGCTTTGACATTCCCGAATAAATAGCTTTTGCAGAAATTCCACGCCTAGAAAGCTGTTCTACTTGGTCTTTCATCAGCGCAATAAGTGGTGTAACAACAATACAAACTCCTTCCAAAGCCATGGCAGGAACTTGAAAACAAATCGATTTTCCTCCACCTGTCGGCAAAAGTGCAAGCGTGTCTTTTCCCTCTATAACAGAATCGATAATTTCTTCCTGCATAGCACGAAAAGCATCGTAACCCCAATATTTTTTTAGAATTTGTTGTGGTAGAGTGGGCATTTTAAAATTATGAATGGTAAATGATGAATTATGAATAAAATTACACAAAAACACAAACTATTGTAGAATTTGTTAAAACTATAATATTGTTGTCATTTCAAATCTGCACAATATTTCTTTTACTCAAAACTCCCCTTCACATAAACCTTAGGTACAAATTTCTGTTCATCAATCGGCGTTCTTACATAATTACTTGTTTCATCAATATCTGGAATCGGAACAGCTTTTGGCAAAACGTCTTCATATTCTATCTGACTCAAAATATGACTGATACAATTCAGACGAGCTGATTTTTTATGGTCAGAATCAATAACATTCCAAGGTGAGGTTTTGGTGTCTGTGTGAGCAAACATTATATCTTTTGCCTGTGAGTATTCGTGCCATCTTTCTCGTCCCTTCAAATCCATCCCACTTAGTTTCCATCTTTTTCTAGGTGTTTCGGTGCGTTCTTCGAAGCGTTCTTTTTGTTTTTCTGGACTTACCGAAAACCAATATTTTATCAAAATAATACCTGAACGAATCAGCATATTTTCAAATTCTGGACACGAACGCAAAAATTCTTGGTATTCTTCTTCGGTACAAAAACCCATCACACGTTCTACTCCTGCACGGTTATACCAACTCCTATCAAATAAAGCAATTTCTCCTGCTGCTGGCAAGTGAGAAACATATCGTTGAAAA
This sequence comes from Bernardetia sp. Wsw4-3y2, assembly GCF_037126295.1. Lineage (NCBI taxonomy): Bacteria > Pseudomonadati > Bacteroidota > Cytophagia > Cytophagales > Bernardetiaceae > Bernardetia > Bernardetia sp. Wsw4-3y2. The sequence goes on from NZ_CP147017.1 coordinate 615,225, forward strand.
TACCATTGTGTAACTTCTCTGTCGTTGGGTTTGTCTAATGCTATTACCTTACAAAAACGAGGGTTTAGAGTTTGCGAAATTCTTTTTATTGCTCCTCCTTTTCCTGCTGCATCTCTTCCTTCAAAAATAATGGCTACTTTTAAGCCTTTTTCTTTTACCCAAAATTGAAGTTTGACGAGTTCTCTTTGTAATCTTATAAGCTCTTTGTTATAATTGACATTTGTTTTGTGTTCCATCATTCTGTTTTTTTAGTAGAACTTGTTTAAGAATGGTGATTTATTTTTTTAAAAAGAGGTCAAAATAGTTATACTTGTAAATCATCACATTTTCAATCTAACTATTTTTCCCTCTATGTACGTAAACTTATCAAAAAAATTTATAACCGAAAATATTTTACCTTATTTACATCAATTTACAAAAGGTCGTCGTATAAAAGTAGCTCTTTGGCGTATTATCCAAGCCATTGTGTATCGCTTAAAATCAGGGAGTCAATGGCGAGAACTTCCTATGAAACAATTTTTCGGAAACTTATCAATTCGCTGGAATACAGTATATTACCATTATAATAAATGGTCAAAATTAGGAAGTTGGAAGAAATTATGGATCAAGTATTTAGAAGATTATCGTGGAGAATTAGATTTTTCTATTTGTCAGCTAGACGGCAGCCACACTTCAGCTAAACGAGGAGGAGAAGGTATTGGATATTCCAAAAGAAAAGCAGGAAAAACAACCAATGCACTTTTTCTAACGGATAAAAATGGTATTCCAGTAGCGATGTCTGTTCCAAGAGCAGGCAATCATCACGATGCTTTTGAACTTGAAAAAAATATGCAATCTATGATAGATGATTTGAATGCTTCTCAAATTAGAGAAGGAGGAATTTTTCTCAATGCTGATGCAGCCTTTGATACACAAGCCTTTCGTTCTTTTTGTAATCATTTAGATATTGTAGATAATATAGATTTTAATAAAAGAAATAAAAAAGACCTTGATAATCAACCATTTAAAGATGAAGAAATGTATGAATTGAGATTCGTTATTGAAAGAACTAATGCGTGGTTAGATGCTTTCAAAGCCTTAATTATGAGGTACGAAACTAAAATTCATACGTGGCAAAGTTTACACTATTTAGCCTTTACTTTAATATTTGCCAGAACTAGAAAAAAACATTCTTAAACAACTTCGTAGTGTATTTGTAATTTAGCAAAGATTATTGATATTAACAGCAACTAGTTTCTTGTAGTTTATAATTTATTTTTTTGTAGATTATCAGACCCAATTTTCTTTTTTTATTAATTTATTGATTGTCGTTTCAATCCATTCATATTCATTCAACTGTTTTAAGTTATTTATCAATTTTTTAGGCATTCCATTTATCCCAATTAGTGTACCTGCAATTTGTCCAGCAATTGAGCAATTTGTATCTGTGTCTCCTCCAATTTCAATTAGTTGCAAATACATTTCTTCAATTCCAATTTCTTGAACTTTATTTGCAGCTGCGATAGCTAAAGGAACTGAATCTACGACATATCCACTGTTACCAATTTGCCCAATTTCTTTAAGATTCTTTATTCCATTGATTTCAATTAATCTGTCTCTAACTCTTGTATCTGGAATTTGCTCTATTATCAATTCAATCAAATTTGTTTCTCCTATCCAATTTCCATTTAGTATTTCTCTAATGGCAATTATCACACTTTTTGCTCCAATATATGCTTCATCGTTGTTGTGAGTAATTATACAAAGATCTCTAATTTCAAGATTTGTAACATTTTCTTTGAATGCAATGGGTGCTATTCTCATAGCTGCTCCATTTCCTGCTGCATATTCTCCTCTTCGTCCTACTTGACTCCAATGCCCTCCAACTTCTAATTCTCTTAATGCTTTCAAAGTGCTTGCCCCAATTCCTCTTATTTTTCTTTGCTTATAATACTTGAGAAACTGCTTTGCTAATAGTTCAGGTGTTAGCTTTTCATTTGCAGTCATAGTTTCGATAGTTGCCAAAGTTAATTGTGTATCGTCAGTTATTCTCCATTTAGGCTCTTTAACTTCTGGTTTTCCATAAAAATAAATAACATCTTCTTTTTCTTTAAATTGATTCTCATACCCACTTCCAAAAGCATCTCCAATTGCTCCCCCAATTATACATCCTTCGAATCTTTCAGATTTTGTCATTGATTGTAATGTTAAAATTGTTGAAACAAAAAGTATTTCCTAACTCTTAAATTAATTGCCTATACTTTCTATCAATTGTAAAACAACCGATATTTCACTAGAATATTCTTCATCTTTTGATTCTATTCTAAAAAACTCTTTTTCTAATTCTTTTATTAAATTGGGCTTGCTTAAAAGATGTGCTAATTCTGTTTCACAATGCTTTCTAATAAAATAATTTCCATTATGATAAAAATAATTTACAAAATTTCTTAATGCAATTTTATTAGTTGGGTAATTCCATAACTCTATGAGTTCTTGTTGACTAAAAAAACATGAAAAATCAGTTAGATCCGAATATATGTCATTATTTAATTTTTGATTTACAGATTCTATCCAACAACTCTTTACAAAATTCATTATAATGATTTGCTCTCCTTCTTCCCATTCTCTCCAATTTCCATATTCTAATTTATTATAAATCGCTCCCAAATCTATCAAACCAGAATTTCCTTTTTGACTATAAATTTCTAAAACTCTAGGTAAAAAGTCTTTGTAGTCAAATATATTTCCCCAAGTAGTTATTGCTTTTCTTGCATAATAAGCTAAATCATCTTCTGTGAGTTTTTTTAAATTCCTTGAATACAGTTTATTTTCATCCTTTTCAGAAATACAGCCACAAGGGCAAGCATCTAACTTTCCATTAAGTGTATATTTTTCAAAAACTTCGTAAATTCTATTTATATTTTCTTGTTTACCCATAATTCTATTTCATATGCAAAAAAAGCATTTCCCAACCAAACCTAAATTTAGTAAGAAAATGCTTTTTTATAAAATCTTATCTTGTTGGTTATGTTTCCATAAACGCCAAGTCAAAAATTACACTTTAATCTCTACATCAACACCAGAAGCTAGTTCTAATTTCATCAAAGCATCAACCGTCTTTGGGCTGCTAGAATGAATGTCGATAAGGCGTTTGTAAGTACAAAGTTGGAACTGCTCACGAGCTTTCTTGTTTACGTGAGGAGAACGAAGTACAGTAAATTTTTCTTTTTTAGTAGGCAATGGAATTGGCCCACTAACAACTGCACCTGTATTTTTGACAGCCTTAACAATTTTCTCAGCTGACTTATCAACCAAATTATGGTCGTAAGATTTTAATTTGATTCTAATTTTTTGTGACATACTCGTAGGAGTTTAATCGTTTTGTTTTGAAAGACTTGTATAAAAATAAAGTTATTTTTCATTATTCAAACCTTATTCAATTACGATGTGCAAAAGCAGCGAAGCTAATTATCAATTAAAAATGAATACAAATTAGTAGTTTCATTTTTAACTGATAATTCGTAATTGCTTTAAAGTCTAAACCAAATCTTTACTGAAATAGTAAATATATAGATTCCAAATTAAAATGGATTAGGAATACCAATTAAATAACCTTTTACCTTTCAACTTTTAATTAATTGGTAATCAATATTTATATTCGTAATTCGTAATTTTTAATTCGTAATTATTCTTTAGTTAGCTTTCATGCCTTTAACATCTGCAATAACTTTTTCTGCAACGTTGTTTGGCACTTCTGAATAGTGAGAGAACGTAAGTGAAGCAGCACCACGACCAGAAGTGATTGTACGAAGTGAAGTAACATAACCAAACAATTCCGACAATGGAACGTCTGCTTTGATTACAACGCCAGTACCTTTCATTTGCTGACCTTTAGGCATACCACGACGACGGTTCAAGTCACCGATTACAGAACCAGTAAATTCTTCAGGACAAACAACTTCTACGTCCATGATTGGCTCAAGAATTTTTGCACCTGCTCTTTTACCTGCTTCTTTATAACCCATACGAGCTGCCATTTCAAAAGAAATAGCATCTGAATCGACACTGTGGAATGAACCAAAGAATACACGTACACGCATACCCACAACTGGGAAGCCTGCAAGTACACCATTTTTCATTGCTTCCTCAAATCCTTTCTTGATTGCAGGAACGAATTCTTTAGGAATTACACCACCTTTAATCTCATCAACGAATTCAAGAACACCTTCTTTTTGGTTTTCTGGATCTTCTGCTGGTCCGATTTCAAACTGAACATCAGCAAATTTACCTTTACCACCTGACTGCTTTTTATAAACTTCACGGTGTTCAACATTGTTAGTGAACGCCTCTTTATAAGCAACCTGTGGAGCACCTTGATTTACTTCTACTTTAAACTCACGCTTCATTCTGTCCATGATAATCTCAAGGTGAAGCTCGCCCATTCCTCTGATGATAGTTTGTCCTGTTTCTTCGTCTGTATTTACACGAAGAGTAGGGTCTTCCTCAACAAGTTTGGTAATAGCTAAAGCAAGTTTGTCTTGGTCAGCTTGTTTTTTAGGCTCAATAGCATATCCAATTACTGGTTCTGGGAACGTAAGTTCTTCCAAAACTAATGGATTTTTTTCTGATGTAAGTGTATCACCAGTTTTGATTTCTTTAAAACCAACACCTGCACAAATATCACCAGCACCTACTCTATCAATAGGATTTTGTTTGTTAGAGTGCATTTGCATCAAACGAGAAATACGCTCTTTTTTACCTGTACGGTTATTCAAGATATAAGAACCTGCGTCCAAAGAACCTGCATAAACACGCATAAAACAAAGACGACCTACAAAAGGGTCAGTAGCAATCTTAAATGCAAGTGCTGTAAAAGGCTCGTCTTCATTTGGCTGACGTACTTCTTCTTTTCCTGTATCAGGATTTGTACCAGTAACTGGTGGCAAATCAAGAGGAGAAGGAAGATAAGCACACGCAGCATCAAGAACAGCCTGAACACCTTTATTTTTGAAAGCACTACCACAGAATACAGGGAAAATCGTCATTGCCATTACAGCTTTACGAACTGCTCTACGGATTTCGTCAGGAGTAATTGAATCTGGATCTTCATCATATTTCATGAACAAATCCTCATCCATTACAGCTACTTCTTCCAAAAGATTGTTGCGATATTCTTCAACATCAGCTTTCATATCTTCAGGAATATCAATAGTGTGGAAAGACATACCTTGAGTTTCGTCTTCCCAAACGATAGCACGCTTTTCGATCAAATCTACTACACCTACAAATTTGTCTTCTGCTCCAATTGGAATTTGAAGAGGAACTGCATTTGCACCTAAAGTAGCTTTGATATCTTTAATAGCATTGAAAAAGTCTGCGCCAGCTCTATCCATTTTGTTTACAAAACAGATACGTGGAACACCATATTTATCTGCTTGTCTCCAAACAGTTTCAGATTGAGGCTCAACCCCAGAAACTGCACAGAAAAGAGCAACTGCACCATCCAAAACTCTAAGTGAACGTTCTACTTCTACAGTAAAATCAACGTGACCAGGAGTATCGATGATGTTAATTTGATACGAATTTGTCAAACCATCAATATCCAAACTTTTATCGTCAGTAGGGTATTTCCAGCTTGTTGTTGTAGCAGCCGACGTAATAGTGATACCACGCTCTTGCTCTTGCTCCATCCAGTCCATAGTCGCAGCTCCATCATGTACTTCACCAATTTTGTGGCTAATACCTGTGTAGTAGAGAATACGCTCTGTAGTGGTTGTTTTTCCAGCATCAATGTGAGCCATGATGCCAATATTTCGACGGAATTTTAGGTCTTTTTTAGACATTGTAACTAAATGTATAATGAGATAGAAAACTTCTATTTATTAGTAGTATTGCTATATCAAGTGAGAATAAATAAGTCTGTTTGAATAAGCTCGCACAAAAGTACGAAATTTATTTCAATTATCACTATTCTAAAGGCTTGATGTAGTTGATTAACAAATGGTTATAAAAAATTACGAATTATGAATTAAAAATTACGGATTAAGATTTAGTTTAGATAAATTAGTCTAATTCAGATATACAAAATATAATGTTTCGTAATCTCATTAAAAGACAAAAATACCAACCATCAATCATAATAAAGTCGTAATTTTTAATTTTTAATTCGTAATTATCCAAACCATTTGTAAATGGCTTTAATTCCATTTTGTTATAAACAAACGATACTTCAAAAGTATCAGTTAGTTTAGAAACGGAAGTGAGAGAACGCTTTGTTCGCTTCTGCCATACGGTGTGTATCGTCTTTACGTTTAACAGCAGCACCTTCACCTTTTGCAGCAGCCATAAATTCGGCAGCCAAACGGTCAGTCATGTTGCGTTCGTTACGACGACGAGAGAAATTGATAAGCCATTTCATACCCAAAGACATTTTACGCTCTGGACGAACTTCTGTCGGTACTTGGAATGTTGCTCCACCTACACGACGACTTTTAACTTCAACACCTGGTGTTACATTAGTCAATGCTTTTTTGAAAATTTCTAATCCATTTACAGATGGATCTTCTTTTTTCATTTTTTCTTCTATACGCTCCAATGCGCCATAGAAAATATCATAAGCTAAACTCTTCTTTCCAGAGTACATTAAGTTATTTACAAACTTAGTTACTACTGTATCGCCAAATTTTGGGTCAGGAAGAATATCTCGCTTTTTTGGTTTATGCTTTCTCATGAGTTATCTCAAGGTTTTTATAAAATTTTAAAAAAGGAAACAATCTGAAATAATAATTATAAGTGATAAATGATAAGTGATAAATTAAAACCGAAATACAGTATATTTCTAATTTCAAATATCTCTTTCAATTATTGATTACTCAAATTATTTTTTCTTTTTAGTTGGCTCTGGTGCAGCACCTGGTTTAGGGCGTTTTGCACCATATTTTGAGCGTGATTGCTTACGACCTTGAACTCCAGAGGTATCTAAAGCACCACGAACGATATGATAACGAACACCTGGTAAGTCTTTTACACGACCACCACGTACAAGTACGATTGAGTGTTCTTGAAGATTGTGTCCTTCGCCTGGGATGTATGCAATAACTTCGATACCATTAGACAAACGAACTTTAGAAACTTTACGCATTGCTGAGTTTGGTTTCTTTGGTGTAGTCGTATAAACACGAGTACAAACTCCACGTTTTTGAGGACAAGAGTCCAACGCTGGAGATTTCGATTTTTTAATGATTTCTTTGCGTCCCTTGCGAACTAATTGTTGAATAGTAGGCATTTCTGAAACAAATGTTTAGACCACTTAAATACTGTTCTTCTCTAAAAGTCTATTGGAACAAAACTGAAACTCTGCCAGTCTGTTCTTCAAACACTCCTAAGCCTAGTATTATCTATATTTATAAAAATATGAACTATATCGTAGGTGAGGAATTTAAGCAGCGTGCTAGAATAAAATTTAAAATAAGTTTAGCAACGTCTGAAAAAGATAGTTGTAGTTTTTTGAGTAGTGAATTTGATACAATTCTATCCTCATTTACAATCAACTATGGTTTTTTTCAGAACTGCAAAGGTAAGAGTATTTTTATTGATTTGCAAACTGTTGGAGTAGATAAATTATTTAACTTTTAAAAGTCAGAACATTCAATTTCATATATACCACAACCTATTTTTTCTAATCTTGGAAGTAACTCATTCAAATAATAACTAAAGTCTGTGTGTCTTGGAGAATCTTTTAATCGCTTTTCTGCTGCAAAAACAAAATTTAACTCGTAACTATTTTGAGAACTGTATTTATAATCTATAAAATTGATATGTAAACCAAAATCTTCTTGAGTTATTGGATGATAGACAGATAAAGCTGTTGTTTGCTTATTTTTTTCACTTTCATCCAAAATTTCAAATACTTCTTGAATTGTCTCGAACTCTTGATAGTCAAACATCCCGTTATCATTTAAAGGAGTAGAAACATATGTGTTATTCCAACTTTTCATTGTCCAAACATTTTCAGAAAAATCTTTCATAAATTTGGATAAACAAGAATGATTTGTAAGTAGCTTTATTTTAATTGATCTTGTAAGACTCATTTCTATTTTTTTATAAAAATCTATATTTCCTCTATAAACCTTAAGTAATCTTTTATTTCTTCAAGTACATTTTCCTCTTTATCAAATACTTTCCTTGGAATATTTTTTATTGGGTTTCTACTCAAATTTAGTTCTTTCAATTTAAACAGTTGATTAATAACATCTAGAGAAATATGTGAAATTTGATTTTTTTGTAGATATAAATACTGTAATTGTCTTAGCTCTTTTAAAGCTGAAATGTCCGAGATTTGATTTTCATCTAAGTAAAGTTCTTGTAATTGATTTAGTTCCTTTAAAAATGATATATCTGAAATTTGGTTGCTTTGTAAGTTAAGATCTTGTAGTTTTTTTAGCTCTTCTAGAACAAAAATATTTAAAGTTGGATTTTTACCTAAGTCAAGACTTTGTAATTGATTTAACTCTTTTAAAACTGAAATATCTGAAATTCGATTATTATTCAAGTATAACCTTTCTAATTCATTTAATGGTTTCAAAAATGAAATATTTGTAATTTGATTATCCCATAAACTAAGAACTTTTAATTGTTTTAGCTCTTTTAAAACTGAAATATCTGAAATTTGATTTCTACTTAAAACTAAATTTTGTACTTGATTTGATTTTTTTAAAACTGAAATATCCACAATCTGATTATTGCTTAAATAAATGCTTTTTACTTGTTTTAATTCTTTAAGAAATGAAATATCTGAAATCTGATTATTATTCAAATTAAGACTCTTCAAGTGTTCTAAATATTTTAAAGCTTCTAATACTTTCTCCCTACCTGTAAGATTACAGCAAGTGAGATTTAATTCTTGACTTTTATTATCTAAGTTTGCTTCAATAAGCTTTTTAACCTTATCCATTTTATAAACGACTTATTTTTCAATCTAAATTCAGATTAAAGATAGTCTAAAATTTTAAATCGTACAATTTGATTCCAAATTTATATCGCATTTCTAAAACAGTATGAGTAGTTTTGTATAAAAACACAAATTACTAATTCAATGACTGATAATATCTGGCATCCTTTCACGCCACTTGCCGAAGGCTACGACCCTTTAGAGATTGTAAAAGCAGATGGAATTTATATTTATACAAAAGATGAGCGCAAAATTCTTGATGCCGTTTCTTCGTGGTGGGTAAATATTCACGGACACGCAAACAAAAAAATTGCAACTGCTATTTCAGAGCAAGCGCATAGTTTGGAACACGTTATTTTTGCAGGTTTTACACATCAACCAGCCGAAAAATTAGCCCAAAGTTTGATTGACTTATTACCTTCAATGAATAAAGTATTTTTTTCAGATGATGGCTCAACGGCTATTGAAGTCGCTTTAAAGATTTGTCTGCAACACTTTCATAATAGAAATAAAGACGCAAATAGAACAAAAATAATTGCTATAGAAGGAGCTTATCATGGAGATACTTTTGGTGCAATGGCAGTTTGTGACAGAACGCCTTTTAATGCTCCTTTCAATCCTTTGCTTTTTGATGTAGAATTTATTCCACGCCCCACACAAAAAAACTGGTCAGAAGTTAAAGAAAGATTTACACAGATTTTGGAAAGTGAAGAAGTGGCTGCTTTTATTTTTGAGCCAATTATTCAAGGCGCAGGAGGAATGCAAACTTATTCTCCCAAACATTTGGACGAGCTTATAAAATTAGCCCACAATAAAAATACATTTTGTATTGCTGATGAGATAATGACAGGTTTTGGCAGAACAGACTATCTTTTTGCCTCTGAATATTTAAAAGAAAAACCTGATTTAATTTGTCTTTCAAAAGGAATTACTGGAGGTTTTTTACCTTTGGCTGTTACGCTTTGCACCAAAGAAGTTGCACAACCTTTTTATGATAATGATATTTTAAAAACTTTTTTTCACGGTCATTCTTATACAGGAAATCCGATTGCTTGTGCTGCTGCAAATGCTAGTTTAGAGATTTTGTTGAGTGATGAATGCTTTAAAAATAGAAAACGAATTGCAGAAAAACATATTTACTTTGCAAAACAAACAAATTCCAATAAAAAATTAAAAAGCAGAGTTTTAGAAGTTCGAACTTGTGGGACAATTTTCGCTTTAGAACTCAAAACAGAAGAACAAACTTCTTATTTTAATGAATGGCGCAAAAATATTTATAATTACTTCTTAGATAGAAATATTTTGCTTCGTCCTTTAGGAAATGTTATCTATATAATTCCCCCTTATATTATTACAGACCAAGAATTAGATATAGTTTATGAAGAGATTTTGAGGTTTTTGGAAGTATAAAATTTGAACAAAAAAAAACATCGGTAAAAGATTACCGATGTTTTTGAATCACCAAATTTACCTATCACTAACTTAAAAATAAGCAGTATCTGAAGTAATTAATTAAAAATTAATACAATACTTTTATTACTCTTTTGTTAGTAGGTATGCAAAATTAAGTTTTTCAACTTTAATATGCACTACTACTACTATTTATTAACTGTTTTTGTTTCAAAAATTACTAAATCAATAAGAAATCAAATAAGTGTAAACAAAATAATTAGTTCTTTTTAATTTGTTTGCGTAGAGCTTGTAACTCCACCATTTTAGCCTCACGTAGTTTTGCTTCTTGTGCTTCTACCCAAGCTGTTTTTGAATATTTTCCATCTGGATGCACTTCATTATAAGCAACATATTTTAATCCTTGTTCTTCAAAAGACTCTGCATATAAATCTTCTAAAAGAGCAAAATTAGCATCTATATTCTGACGCATTTCTTGTATTTCCGAACCTGTACTCATCACTACCTCTTCCAAATTTTTCCAATCACTTACTTGCATATCTCTTAATATTTCCTCATCAGCAGCATCTGTATCTGCTTTTGAAGTAATGATTACATCTGCATGTTCAGACTGTAAAACCATTAATTGTTCTTGCCAAGTAGCCACTTTATCATTATCTTCGTCTGTAAAATCTTGTATTTTTTTTCCTATATACATTTCCCAAAGAACTTGGTCGTTAGGATTATGTTGAAGTTTTTGCCAAACATCTGGTTTATTCATTGGGTCTTTCTCTACATTTTGGGCATCTACTGCTCCAACTAAAAAAAGCAAAACTAAAAATGTGAAAGAAAACATAAACTTTGAAAAAGCATTCAAATTAGGGTCTAAGGTAGAATTAAGTATAGGCATAGTGGTAAAATATAAAAAGTAATAGATTTAGGATAGATTAATTTGTTTATACAGTCAAATGCAGAACAATTGTCTATACAACTATAAAAGTACAGAATGTTTTTGATAAAACAATAAAGGACTGAAAATCCCCATGTCAGAAAATAGAGAGAAAAGTTAGCAAACAAACTATTTGACACAGAATTCTATTTTGCTACTCTATTTTACACATTTGCATTATTTTTATGTAATAAACCAAAAATTACATAAACACCTGAAAAATAATGAATTAATCAGGTTTTTTATTAAAAAATAAATTAAAAATCTACTTATTCTAATAAGAAATTGTACTATTTATGCTGTTTTGGTGTAGTCTAATTGATTTGTCGTTCTAAGAAAGCCTGCTTGACTTCTTCAAGTTTTTGAGTTTTAAGCTCTTTGAGTTCCTGTTCTTTTTCCATCATCCAACGAGACTCACTATAATTTCCTTTTGGGTATTTTTGTTTATAAAAAACATAATCAGCTCCCAATACTTCAAATTCATCTGCCAAGACAGCTTCTAAAATAAAGAAATTTTCATATAGATTTTCTTTTAATTCTTCCATTTCTGTAGATTCTGCCAAAAATGATTCTTCTAAATCTTTTATAAAACTTTTTACTTCTGGCTTTGCAAGCAACTCATTTATTTTTTGAGACTTACTAAGTGACTTGGTAGAAGTTGTTATTTCTTTAGAAATAGATTCATCTTTTTCTTCTGCTATTGTTTTTTCAACCTTTGTAACTTGAGTAGCAGTCGTGTTGTCTGTCTTTTTAATTTCTGTTTTTTCTTTTTTGCTCTTTTCAGGCTTTGTTTGTGTTGTACTTGCTATCAATTCATTTGTGTTTCCATTCAATTTATTTAACCACATTTCTTGAATCCATAGTTTTACTTGCAAACGCTGCTTCAAAGGCATATCTGTCCATTGTTTGTGTACATATTTTTGCCATAACAAAGAATCTAAAGGAGTTTTTTGCAATTGCGCCCAAATCACAGGATTATCATGAGGATCATAAGGGAGTTTTATATGTAGATTATTTTGAGCAAACACAGAATTTCCTCCTAACCCTAAAAATACACAACAGGCAAGTGTGCCTATAATTTTTTTAGATGTTGTAAATTTAGAAAGAGAAGAAAATATAAATGTTTTCATGAGCGTAAAATTAAATGCTATAAAATAATCTGAATACTTAAAACATAAATTAGTAAACAGTAAAACTAACGAATTTCTTTAAAACAAAATCGTATTTATTAAACGAACAAAAACCTAAAATGATTTTATTTTTTTGTGAATTTTTCTTTTAAAGAAAATATTTTACAGAAAAATCGCAATAAACTATGGGGTCAAAACAATTGATTATCAACAAATTATTGGATTCATAAAATTAATTCTTACCTATTTTTGATTATGTCATGAAAAATAGCTTTATTTGTGTATAAAATACACGAAGCTATTTTTATAAAATTTCTTTCTCCAAAAAAACATAAATACAGTGTACAATTATCTTACTCCAGAATCTCTAGATCAATTCATAACACTTGCTCTAAAAGAAGACATCGCAGATGGCGACCACTCTACACTTTCTTCTGTTCCTTCCACAGCACAAAAAAAAGCCCACTTGCTTATCAAAGGTAATGGAATTTTAGCAGGAATAGAACTGGCAAAACTTATTTTTGCTAAAGTAGACAAAAATCTAAAATTAAATATATTCTTAAATGATGGAGACAAAATAAACCATGGAGATATTGCTTTTATTGTAGAAGGAAATGCCCAATCTATCTTAACAGCAGAGCGATTAGTTTTAAATTGTATGCAGAGAATGAGTGGAATTGCTACATTAACTAATCAATTTGTGGAAGCAGTAAAAGGCAGTCAAACCAAAATTTTAGATACTCGCAAAACTACTCCTAATTCTAGAATTACTGAAAAATGGGCTGTCAAAATCGGAGGAGGAACAAACCACCGGTACGGACTTTTTGATATGATAATGCTCAAAGATAATCATGTAGATTATGCAGGAGGAATTGAAAAAGCAATACAATCATCTCAAAATTATTGTAAAATCAATAATAAAGACTTAAAAATAGAAATCGAAACAAGAAATTTAGAAGAAGTAAAACAGGTTTTAGAAGTTAGTAAAAAAGATAAGCCAATTGATTTTTTGATGTTAGATAACATGTCTAATGAAATGATGAAAGAAGCTATTTCATTAATAAATGATTTTAATGCTACTTCCAACAAAAAAATAATGAGTGAGGCTTCTGGTGGAATTACTTTAGAAACAGTAAGAGAAATTTCAAAAACAGGAGTAGATTCTATATCTGTTGGTGCACTTACACATTCTTATCAAAGTCTAGATATGAGTTTGAAAGCAATTTAAAATGTAATTTCAGCTTGAGATTAAAAAAAAACAAAAAATATCAATTTATAAATTATTGATTATCAACACCTTTTATTAAAATCATTCTCAATTCATTAAAAAAAACACTTTTTTTTATATAAATCACTTGTAAAATCAAAAATACTGTCTTACCTTTGCATCGCACTTCGGGAAAAGAACGAGGTGTTTTTGACAATTCTTAAAAGAAGAATACAAAACAAACTAATAAAAACATTTTTTAATTTAATTTCAAATGAACTTTTTTTTTAAAATTCAAGTTTGTATATTTGAACTCTAATTAAAAACAAGAGATATTCTGAAAAGCAAACACAAACGGTTTGGTAGTTCAGTTGGTTAGAATACATGCCTGTCACGCATGGGGTCGCGGGTTCGAGTCCCGTCCAGACCGCTAATTCAGAATAGTTTTTAACTAGTTACTTTTTTATTTTTTTTAGAATTTCTTTAAAAAGTAAAGTCAAAAAATGGTTTGGTAGTTCAGTTGGTTAGAATACATGCCTGTCACGCATGGGGTCGCGGGTTCGAGTCCCGTCCAGACCGCCATTTATTAAAAAAGTCTTGTGGAGTTTTCTACAAGACTTTTTTTTGTTCTTTTTTTTAGTTTTTTCATCAATACGTTATTCAGTCAAATAATAATCATAAAATACAAGTTTTTTTTATAGTTTTGTAGTTTCAAAATCAAACAAAAACTAATTCTATCCGTAACCAATAAGACACACTCATTGCTTGGTTCTATTTTATAGTTTGGCTCATTATTTTCAGCTCACTAATATAAAACGACTTCTCAAATTTATTAAATAACTTTACTTCGTATTGTTTATACTTTATACTAGCTTGCACTTTTAATTTTTATGATTCAAATTGCTATTTTTGCTTCAGGTAATGGCTCAAATGCTGCAAAAATTATCGAACACTTTAAATTACAAAAAGACGTGTCTTTTGTGGTTTTGTCCAATAATGCAAATGCTTTTGTTATCGAAAGAGCAAAACGATTAGGCGTAGAAGTTGCTGTTTTTGAAAAAAATGAACTTTATAAAACAGGAAGTGTACTTCAATTTTTACAGTGTAAAGAAATTGATTTAATTGTGTTGGCTGGTTTTATGTGGCTCATCCCTTCTAGTTTTGTACAGGCTTTTCCAAACCAAATAGTTAATATTCACCCTGCTCTTTTGCCAAAATATGGAGGAAAGGGAATGTATGGAGATAATGTACATAGAGCTGTTATAAAAAATAAGGAAACGCAATCGGGAATTACGATTCACATGGTAAATGAAGAGTACGATGAAGGGCAAATTATTTTTCAAGAAAAAGTACAAATAGAACCCAAAGACACAGCCGAAATACTTGCTCACAAAATCCATGCATTAGAACATCTTTATTATCCTCTTATTATAGAAGAATTGGTCGAAGAAATTCGTCAGAAAAGAAATCAGAAAGAAGAGATTACAGAAGAAGAATAATTCCTACCTTCATCATTTTTGCAAAAAAATGTATCATAAGAAATAATTATCAGTGTCCTCCAAACATAAATTGATAACAGATTGCTTATAGAAGAAAATAAAGTAAAGAATAGTTTGTAAATTTAGGTCAAGATTGACAAAATTTAATAGAAAACGATTTAGGAAGACAATCAATTTATTTTAAAATCAACCTACTTTCTCCCCAAGAATATACGCAATAATGATAAATCAAGCAGAATCTAGCATAAAAAACACAGAAAATAAAAATATAGAAAAAACCATCTTACGCTCCAAAATAGCTGATGAGCGTGGATATTATGGGCAATTTGGAGGCGCATATATTCCAGAAATGTTATATCCAAATATCGAAGAAATTCAGAAAGCCTATTATGCTCTACAATCTGATGAAGAATTTAAGAAGGAATTTCAATACCTATTAAGAGACTATGTAGGTAGACCTACACCTTTATACCTTGCTAAACGTTTGTCAGAAAAATATGGCGCAAAAATCTATTTAAAACGTGAAGACCTCAATCACACAGGCGCACACAAGGTAAATAATACTGTCGGACAAGTTCTTTTAGCTAAAAAATTAGGTAAAAATAAAATCGTAGCAGAAACAGGTGCAGGACAACATGGAGTAGCAACAGCAACAGTTTGCGCTCTAATGGGAATGGAATGTATCGTTTTTATGGGCGAAATAGATATTGAAAGACAGCAACCCAACGTAGCACGAATGAAAATGTTGGGTGCAGAAGTTCGTCCAGCTCTTTCAGGTAGCAAAACATTGAAAGATGCAACAAATGAAGCAATGCGTTATTGGATAAATAATCCAGTAGATACACATTATATTATTGGTTCTGTTGTTGGTCCTCATCCATATCCTGAAATGGTGGCTTGGTTTCAGTCTGTGATTAGTGAGGAAATGAGAAATCAACTTACAGAAAAAGAAGGAACACCTAACCCAGATTATGTCATTGCTTGCGTAGGTGGTGGAAGCAATGCAGCAGGAGCATTTTATCATTATATTGCCGAAAAAGATGTTCAACTTATTGGAGCAGAAGCAGCAGGAATGGGAATTTCTAGTGGAGAAACGGCTGCAACAATAGCTTGTGGAACATTAGGAGTTCTTCATGGAAGCAAAACACTTTTGATGCAAACCTTAGACGGACAAGTAGTAGAACCTTATTCTATTTCAGCAGGCTTGGATTATCCAGGTATTGGAGCGTTACACGCACATCTGGCAGATAGCAAGCGAGCAAAGTTTTATGCCGTTACAGATGATGAAGCGATGCAAGCAGGCAAAGAATTAGCTCTCTTAGAAGGAATTATTCCAGCTATAGAATCAGCTCATGCCTTAGCAGTCTTAAATAATTTGAAAGAAGACGATAAAGATTTTGATAAAAAAATAGTCATTATTAATCTTTCAGGTAGAGGAGATAAAGATTTGAGTACGTATGCGAAGTATTTGGATAAGTAAGGCTATTTTCTTGTTTTGATAAATAAACCCTAATTTTCTGTTTTATTAATACAGGGAATTAGGGTTTTTATATTTAATTTTAAGTTTCAAAATTCATTTTAAAATCTAAAAATTATGCTAAAAGAAAAACTTACTTTACAAGAATATTTATCACTTGGTTATATTTATCTGATTGTTTTGGGAATAATTAGTGATGTGATTTACTTTCGTTTTTTGGATGTAGATATTCTAAGTTATTCGGATATTTCGGATATTCTTTTGAGTCCTATAAATATTCTTACTAACAGTTTGTTATTATTTTCTGTATTTATTGTTGTAATTGTATTTTCCTATTTCTATGTAACAAAGTTTCTACCAAAGTTTCATCAAAAATATAGACTAAAAAAATGGTATAATTTAACAGGTAATATAGAAAAAGCTGATAAAGGAATTGATTCAATAAAAGAAAACAAAGGAATACCTTTTATATTTATGTTTGTATTCTGTATGTTTATAGGATTGGGAGTAGGGCGAGGGCAAAAAATAAGTAAGAGAATACAAACACAAGATATTGAAGCAAATTATAGTGTTACTTTTACGAATGATATGGTAAAAGAACTTTATGTAGTTGGGCAAAACAGTTCTTATTTATTTTATGTTTTGGAAGGCGAAAAACAAGTTTCAGTCTCAGCTATCAATCCGAATATAAAGATTATCAAAAAAATTGATAAGGAATAGAGTTAAAGACAGTTTATTTTTATTGATTACCATAATTTCTATTTAAACCTCTACAAAATCAAAAAATTATGTAGAGAGTTTTTTTTTGAGTAAATTTTGGGTAAAATAAAATATTATGAGTAATCAATGGAAAATAGACGAAGAACTAGCAAAAGAAGTCTATGCAAGAGTAGAAAATTATACTAAAGAAGAAAAACAAATTCTTTGGGATAAAATTAAAAATGAACTTCAAGAATACGATTCTTTTATAGGAACTATTTTTATAAAAGCTCCCTTTGGTGTTTTTTTGGATATTGGAAAAGAATTTCCTGCTTTGCTTAGATTACCAGCTATAAAAAATATATGTTTTGGAAAATATTCTGATTATATGGATGATAAAATTTATAATTTAGGCGAAAAATTAGAAGTCTATTTTGTGGGTATGAATGATGAGCCTGATAAGATAATTGTTACAGAATTTACAAAAGAACATATAGAAGCTAATAAAGATGATTTATTTTCATAAATAATGCACTGTTGCTTGTATGCTTATGAGCGACATAACTTTCTCTCGCCGTTGTTGGTGTCCCCACCAATGACATCATTTTCATTCAAAAAAAACACAAATCTATTTTTTACGTTCTTATTATATTAAAATAATTTTTTAACCTAAACCTATAAGGTTTTTAAAAACCTTATAGGTTTGATACATTTATATGGTCGGACTTACTTACGCAGCAAAAGCACTCACAGGCGCATTTGTGGGATATATCACAAACGATTTGGCAATTCAGATGCTTTTTAGAAAACGTTTTGGCTTGGGAGGAATTTTCCTAAAAACGCATCATGAATTTGTCTTGAATATCAGTAAACTCGTCGAACGTGATATTTTGAATCATAAAACGCTGCTGCCACAAGTAGAAAACGAAGAATTTAAAAAAGCACTTCAAAAAACAGTTCAAACCTATATTGAAACCAAACTAGCGAGTTCTGTTTCTGAAAATTTTACGCTGCAAGACATTCCTAAGTTTAAGGAAACAACAAACGTAATTAGAGAACAAGCAAAAAGTAATTTGCCTCAAATGCTAGAACCTTTTTTACTTCATCTTTCAAAAGAAACGACTTTAGGCGATGCTATTTCAGACGAGCAATGGCAAAGTGTAAGTAAAAATATTGTCAGCGAATTGATGGCTGGTGTTTCGGAATGGAGAAGTTTAGAAAAATTGGTGCGTGATTTTTCAGATGAGATTGGAAATGAATCTATTTCGTCTTTTATTCATCAAGATTTACAAAAAACGATTAAAGATGAATTGCATTTTTTGACTGCCGATTTACATCTTTTATTAGAAGCACAGCACAAAAAACCAATAGAAAATCTTATCAATCAGACTTTTGAAGAATTAGAAATTGAAGAACTGGTTACCAATCTAGCTGAACGAATTTCTAAAAAACGCTTACTAGATATTTTAGGAGAAGAAAAAGCACAGCATTTGGTAAAAGAAATTTTACAGCGTTTGCAATCCATTTTAGAAACCGAAGAAGGAATAAAAATTATTGATGTCTTTTCTGATTTCTTGATAAATACATTAGAAAAAGAAGAGAAAACAATTTTCGAACTCTTAGATGCAACTACAAAAGTAACTTTAGAAAAATTCTTTGCTCATCAGTTTCCTGCCATTTTGGTAAAAGTCATTGGTTGGCTCTATTCTCGCCAAAGAGAATTAGAAATTTTGATTGACCAAACCTTTACAAATAATGTAGAATCGGGCTTCAAGAATTGGCTTGTAAAAGTTTTTGTGGGAAGTATTAGCCAATCAACTGATATTATCGGAAAAGTAACTGGAATTATTGATTCGTATCGTCGCAATCCTGAACAGGTCGCAAAAGAACTTACCCAGCAAGTTGTCGAATATTTGGAAAGCAAAAGTATAGGCGAAATTGTATCAGGACTCAAAACCCAAAATACAGTTGTTTCTCTGACCAAAATTTTACGTAAAAATGTGGGCGATGCACTCAATCGTATGGATGTAATGCCACTAGCAAATCTATTTTTAGAAAAAGAAATTGGAGAATTTATTCCTACTGAAAAGCTAATTCCATTTTTGCTTGCTAATCTGAATAAATTTAGAAAAGATTCTGTTCAGACTCTTATTTTTAATCCTAAATTTTCTCAGCGTCTTACCAATGAACTCACAAAAAGGGTAGATAAAGTTTTAGAAACACCTTTAAATGAACTTATTGCAGCCGAACAGCGCAAAAAACTAGCTATCAATTTTGAAAAGTGGGCAGTAGAAAAGTCTCAAAATCATCATACCGAAATAGCTGAATTTCTTTCAAAACATATTTCGGCAAGAGTAAATGAGCAACCAATTAGTCGCCTTATTTCGGCAGACCAAATCGAAGAGTTAGCCATTGCACTTACAGAAAGAGCAGATTCATATACTATAGAATTTCTGAAAAATGTAGAAAATAATGAGGTCAAAAATTATTTAACTTCTTTAAAACAGTTTCCTAGTATTTCGGAAGATTTATCCAAAACGCTACACAAATTTTTAGTTCAAAATTTGGATACACTTGTTGAGGGGAGAATAGAAGAGGTTGTTCAGCTTAATTTGAGCCAACAATCGCCTGAAACTATCCGAACGATGGTAGAAAAATTTATGGGAAAAGAACTCAAACCAATTACAGCTTTGGGTGCACTTTGGGGTGGAATTGCTGGTGGTGCTTTGGCTGGAATGCCTGAAATTAATCATTTAGCATTGAAATATACTGTTCCTGCACTTGCGTATGGCGCAACTGGTTTGGGTACAAATTGGATTGCACTGCAAATGATTTTTAAACCTTACGAAAAAAAATATTTTCCTCTGACTGGAAAAACTGTTTCTGTTCCTCTTACTCCAGGGATTGTCATCAAAAATAGAGGTCGTTTTGCTGAGAATATGGGAAATTTTGTGGGTAATAAATTGATGAATGAAGAAGGTTTGAGAACTTCCTTTGATACAAATAAAGATAAAATTCTAAACGGTGCTAAAAATTGGATTCAGTCTGATAATTATGCCAAAATTTATGAATATACAGAAGATTATAAGGCTTTCATTGCTCAAAAAGGGGCTGGTTTGGGTTGGAATTTGGTAGAAAACTTCACAAAAGAAAATGATAAAAATACGATAAATCAAGAAAGTAAATTATCTAATTTATTAAAAAAAGGAATTCAGCCTTATCAGAAATTTACTTTAGAAGACATTGATACTTCTTCTTTCGAAAGTACCGTTTTAAAATATATTCAAGATGATTCGCTTTCTAGTTTGGTTTCAGAAACAGCTTTTGAGCAAATTAAAAGTTATTTAAAAAGCCACGAAACATTAGGCGATGCGCTGCCACAATCTGTAAGAACAGTTTTGTATGACAAAATCAAAAACTGGATTAGCTTAGAAATGGATTCGTTTTTTGAAAAAATAGATAGCGACGAGCAAATCAATTATTTAATAAAACAGCTTAATTCAGAATTTGCAGAAAAAGCAACTGAAAGAACTATTCAGAGTTATTTGAGTAAAAAACAAACTCGTAATTTAGAAACAAAATTATCAGATTATTTAGTTGAGCAGCTTCAAGATACCAAAACACAAGCAAAAGTATTTGAATTTATTGATAAACATATTTCGACAGAAATTGCTGATGAGAAAAAAATAGGTCAACTCTTCGATGGCTCTTTGCTTAGTCTTCTGACAAATAATATTGACTTTATTATTCAAAAAATGATAGAAACAGGCGCAGAATGGCTCACTTCCAATAGTGAAGAAGTGGCAAATCAAGTGTATGAAAAAGTCTATTCTGAGCAAAAAGCAGCTTTTATTTATAAAAAAGCAATCAAAAAAACAGCGAAAGAACTTGCCACAGAAGGAATTCCGAAATTTTTATTAAAAGAAATTGAAAGTGTAAACCGTTTGGTTCATAATGAAGTAGAACGAATTGGAGAAGTTTCTTTAGGAGAAGTAGGCATAAAACTCAATAATTCGTATTTAGAAAAAACAGTTTCTAATCTTTTAGGAAATGAAACGACTCAAAAAGCTGTGAGAGATTTGACAAATCAACTTTTGAATACTCTTTTTCAAACCAAAGTTTCAACATTTATTTCTGTTACTGATATTCATTCGCTAGAAGATTTACAAAACTTGCTTCAAACAGAATTAAAACTAGCAGGAAAACATCTAAGAACGCATTATTTTTCTCACAGAACACAGTTACAAGAAAAGCCAAATGAACTTATTATTGGTGTAATTGAATCTATCTTACAAAAAAATAGCTTCGAAAATCAAGAAAATAATTTGAGTTCGAATACAGCTTTATGGCAACGAATCGATAAAAATGCACTCAATCAAACCATTGAAAAAGTCAGTAAACAGATTTTAAATTCGGCTGCGCTAGATGCACAAGGACGAAGAGTGATAGCACTTTTATTTGAAAGAATAAAGAAAATTCCTGCTGATGAGTTTGTAGATTGGCAGATTTTGGAACAAGATCTTGCAAAAGCTATTCAAAAACAGCTAGACGAACCCAAAAACAAACAGCTTTTTGAGGAAGCCTTATCTCATTTTATCCAAAAAAATCTTCTTCCAACACTCAAAAATATTCCAAACGAAAGCAAAGATTTTGTAGTTGAGCTTTTATTGAATGCAGGTTTGGAGGCTTTACAAGAAGAGTTACCTCATATTTTAGCTTCTATTCCGATAAAAGACATTGTTATTGCCGAAGTTTCGCAGATGCCACCAAAAGAAATAGAAGCCTTATTTAATTCTTTTGCTAAGAAATATTTTGACAGACTTGTTCAGTATGGTTTTGGTTTTGGGATGGTGTTTGGTTTTACGTTGGATTTTCTTTTAGAACTTGGATTGGATTATGTGGAGAAATAAAGAAAACATATTATTTGTAGATTAAAAGACTTGCCTTTGACCTTATAAACATTAGATTTTATCTGTAAATGTTTTTGTTAAAGGCAAGCCTTTAACCTACATTAATATTATAACTTGCTATACAGAATGAAAAACAAAAACTATAGAAAACCTATTATACGAGCTAGATGGTGGGATTATGGTTGGAATGGAGCATACTTTATCACCATTTGCACCAAAAATAAAGAGCATTTCTTTGGAGAAATAAAAAATAAAAAAATGTATCTTTCTCATGTTGGAGTAATTGTAGATGTGCTTTGGCATCAACTTCCAATGTATAGACCTTATTTAGAATTAGAAGAGTTTGTGATAATGCCAAACCATTTGCACGCAATAATTACTATAGACAAACCTGTAGAAACAGAGTTAATCGAAGAACTGCAAAATAATGATTTTACGACAGGGCGTTTTCAAAATCAAGGAAAAGATACTATTTCATCTATCATTGGAGGTTTTAAATCTGGTGTTACCAAAAATGTCAATCGTTTAGGGTTAGAATCTGCTTGGCAAATTCGTTTTTATGACCATATTATTAGAAATGAAAAGTCATATCAACAAATTGCAAATTATATTCAAAAAAATATTGAAAATTGGGAAGATGATAGATTTTTTACACCATAAAATGTATTACTTGTAGGTCAAATGGCTTGCCTTTGACTTGATAAATATTGATTACTTTATATTATTTTGTTAAAGGCAAGCCTTTAACCTACCAAACCACACAAATAATGAAAAATAAATATTCAGCAAAAGATATTAAATCACTCTTTACCTTTCAACTATTTAAGCAAATTTACTATGTATTTTGTTAAACTGAATAATGAACTAATTGGCACAACTAAACTTGAAAATGCTGATGTTTCTATGGGAATGGTTTATGGAGAAATCCACTTCATAAATAACGTGAACTCGGGTTTTAACTAATTGACTTTCAGTGTTTTATTTACTTATTTCAGTTATTTTTGTCAAAAAAGGCTAAAAAAGGTTATTTTTGAATAGCTCTACTCAACTTTAACCTCTTTAGCCTTATGTTTGACAAAACTATAAAATTCGACGAAGACCACCTAATTGGTATTTTTTATTTAGTAGATGAGTTCTGTTTACAAGCTCAATCTTATGTATCTAGTAAATGGGTGGGAACAAAAAGCAGTTCCACTTTCACCCCTTCTCCTACTCGTGTTCCCCAGTTATCAGCTAGTGAAATAATGACTATTTTAGTATATTATAATTACTCAGGTTATAAGAATTTTCAATACTAGTATCAACGTTTTGTGTGTAACGATTTAGTCCCTTATTTTCCTAAACTTTGCTCCTATAACCGATTTTTAGAATTAATAAAAAGAGTAAGTTTACCTATGTATGTACTCGCCAAACTCCTGTGTGCTAAAAGTGAAGAAACAGGTACTTACTTCATTGATTCTAAGAAAATAGTTGTTTCTGATAATCGTCGTATTCACTCTCATAAAGTGTTCAAAGACATTGCAAAACGAGGAAAAGGGTCAATGGGGTGGTTTTTTGGATTTAAACTTCACTTAGTCATCAATCATTTAGGAGAAGTAATGGCTTTTGAAATTACAGCAGCAAATAAGGCTGATAATAACCACGATCTACTCAAAAATTTATTAAAAAATTTGAAAGGAAATTGCTTTGGTGATAAAGGGTATTTGACAAAACTTTGGGAACAACTCTATGAAAAGGGAATTAAAATGATAACTAAAACAAAAAAAAATATGAAGAATCAACTCATCACATTGAAAGAAAAATACACACTTAGAAAAAGAGCCATTATTGAATCTGTAAATGATATTTTAATTTCCGTTTTTGACGTAGAACATTCTAGACATAGGAAGCCTATAAACGCATTTACGCATATGGCAGCTACAATAGTAGCTTATCATTTCTACCCAAAAAAACCTAGAATATTTGTACCTAAATAATACCGAGTTCACGTTAAATTAAAAACTCTATAAATTTGATAGCTTTTTCTTTTTGCTACACAATCCAAAAAAAAGTCCCATTCATTAGTAGTCAAATAGAAAGTCCTTTTTTGATGTGGTGTAGCCTTACAGTCAATATAATGTACAACATTTCTATTGTTATCTAAAATTTCAAAATCATGATGCTGGTAGCTTTCATTGAAACTTCGTGTGTCAGAATTATAATTTAACCATTTTACTATATGTGAAGGATATAATTTTTGGAGTATGTCATATAAATATGCTTCGCTCCGTTCTTTAATCTCTGTAAGATAGTCACCATCTTCTAATAGTGTAACATCTGTGCTATCTCTATCTGAAAAGTTTTGCAGTTTAGCTATCATGGCTTTTAATCGCTCTACCTCATTTTGTAAATCTACTACTTTTTTACTTTCCGATTCTGTAGAGATAGTCTTAGTCGCAACTGTTGTTTCTGAAACTATTATGCTTGATTTAAAAAATAATCAAGAGAATCAGCAAATTAAAGACTTGGAAAGAAGGCTAAAACTACCATTAACAGATAATGATTCAATTAATAGTGATGATATAAGAATTATTGGAGAGTTTGACTTGCTAATTTATATATATATTAAGTCAGTAAAAGAAACAGCATCTTCATTTGATCGTAATATTATTGGAAAGAAAGTATCAAGTTTATTTCCTAGACCAAAAGAATTAGAAGAAAAAGATCCTAAACAAAATGAATTAAATACTATGATAGTAAAACTTTTTTTATATAGTTATTATAGAGTGTACTTTAAGCAAATTAATTTTAAAATTCTTATTCTACCTCTCTGTTCTGTGATACACAAGAACACTAACAAATAAAAAAACTACTGTGGCAAATTAAACCTATAAGGTTTTCAGAAACCTTATAGGTTTGTTTATTCAAATTCTAGTTCTTCTTTTAATGCTGCTGTGTGTTCTTTATGAAATTATTGAAAGGCTTTTTTGTCTCCAAACCAATCTAATACTTCATCTCTCTTTATTTTGGTAGATTTTTGTGATACAAAAGCATCGTAAGACGAATATATCCATTCATCAGTAGTTTTACAAAATTTGTGGTGGACAGGATTTTGATGAATGTAGTTGATAAGCGTAGTATAATAGCTTTCTTCTCTTACAGCTTTGCGTTTGGTAAAATCTAAGAAAAGTGCGCCCTTTCGTTGGTATTTTATGTTATAAGATTTAGCATAGCTATTCAAAAAATTGCTAAGGTGTTGCATTACTAGCTTGTGTGTGTCTCCTTTGTATTTTGGAAGTTTAGCAAGTTCGCTTTCCTCTTTTATACGCACTAAAAAATGAAAGTGATTGGGCATCAAACAATAACAATAGGTTTCCCAAACTGGACTCATATAATGACTATAACGTTTGAGAAAATACCGAAAATTATCATCATTGCGAAAAAGATTTTCGCTTCCCACACCATGATTGAAAACGTGATAAAATGTATCAGCTTCGAAAGCATCTTGATATTTCATTTCTAAAAATAAAAAATAAATAGCAAATAAACCTATAAGGTTTCTGAAAACCTTATAGGTTTGGAAATAATACTACTGCGCCAAATTAAACCTTACCTGCACACCAAACGCTGTATTATATCTTGGAAAGGAATTACTAAGACGTGGTTTATTAATTGCTCTATCAAAATAAGCTGTCAAGTTCACACGCTTATTGACCATATAGGCAAGTGTTGGTTTGAACTGTAAATTGAAATTTCCACCTGTAAAATCGCTGTCTTGTGTTCCGTCAGTGTCTATTTTGCGCTGAATCACTTTTGTATCTCTAAGCGTTACAGCACAACGGAACGTCAAATCGTTTTTCAAAACTACATCAGTAAACGGAATTTTCACGCCTTTTCTGACAAAACCAACATCAAAAACAAAATCATTATTTTTCTGTTCGGCAAGTTGAGAGTTTGAAAGATTTAAAGATAAAGTACGGTCTTTATTGAAATTGAAACGGAAGGTAATATCATTATTTGTACGAATATTAATTCCGATAAGTGGACTAAAACGCTCACTAATACTCACTTGATTGACAACAAAAACAGGTTGTAAATTTCCAGTTTCTGGGTCAATTAGGTCTGCCAAAGGAACATTGTATTCCGTTATTCCCAAATTCAGATAGGAGAAATCATACAAAAGTGAAGATGTATAACTTCCAACTGCGTACGTAGATTGATAACCATGAGTAATGCTAATAGAACGGAAACGGTCTTTGAAAATCCCCAAATTAGTCAAGCCATTGTATGTCAAACGCCAATTTGGTAATGGAATTTTTGGAAATTCTGAAGTCGTATTTCTACCTGAATAGGCTGATAAAAAGGCAGGAATCAAAACATCTTGCGAACCAATATCATAGTCTCCTGCTTGATTTTCGGCATCTAAAGCACTTTTTACAGTCGCTCTATTGGCTATAAAGTCATCAAACAAAGGAGAGTTTCCAAACTCATCATCTTTTGAAAAAGCAGTTGATAAACTAAAATATGAAATATTATAGTTACCAGTTCTTACAGCAGTTTCAGAAACATAATCATCACTAAAAGGATCGTAACGCAGCACTTCCGAATAATTTGCACCTTGTGTTCGTTGTCCTTCTATCTGTAACTGAAAATCTTTCAACGGTTCAATATCCATACGAATACTTAGCGTTTTGGCTTGGTCTTGAACAATCGGATTTGTTTGTGATTGTGACCTTGATAGATAACCATTATTTGCCATATCCAAAATATTATCTCGGCTCTGACTTCCCAAAACAAACGGCACACCAGGGGCAGCAAAATTTTGGTCTAATCCAAAATATTTTGGTGTAGTCAAAAGATTTGGAAGCATGGTATTTCCATTGACAGAATAATTAATTGTTATTCGTTTGACAGATAAAAGTGCTTTTACTGCACCTTCTCCAACTCCACCACCAGAAGAACTTCCTTTTTTGCCTTTTTGCTTTTCCATTTCAGCCTTTAGCTTTTCTTGAATACGAAGCTGCTTTTTGTCTAGTTTGGCAACTTTTCTATCATATTTTTCATTGATTTTTTCTTGCTTTGAAGAATCTATTTGAGCAATCATTACAGAATCAATAAAAACAGAATCTACCAATCTATCTAGTTTGATATTACGAATTTTATTTTTTCGTTCTTTTTTATCTCTAAATTTCTTAATTCTATATTCCAAACGTTTTTGCTTTGGCGATTCGGTCGGACGAGAAGTAGCATTATTTTGATTATCTCTGCCTTGTCGTTTTGGCGCAGTTACTTCTCTCAAATACGGACTTTTATTATACAATTTTTGCATATCAATTTGTCCATTTATCAAAAACTGATTGCTACTCCTTGCCATATTTCCAAGTGTATCAGCTATACCAACAGCATTTGCCGTCCATGTATAATTGGAAGAACGACGAACATCTGCATTCAAGAAATCTATTGCAGGAAATTTATCTAAAGGAATACGATAATTCAGTGTGGTAGCTTGTGTAAAATACTTCATTCTACCCAAAGATTGAATATTTGACCAAACAGAATCTCGTTTTTCTTGTGTATTGAGTTCGCCTGCTGGCTCATCAATAATTGCCGAAGCTGTCGCATTATAATCTGCTAACAAACTTTTGGTGAAATTCCATTGAACCGTATAATTTCTATCAAAGAAAAATGACTTTTGAAAGAATGGTAAAACTCCATCTGTTGTCAACTGAGCATTTCGATATTGAGTTTTGGCAAAACGTCTGTTTACCTGTCCTGCAACTGTAATATTATTTGGTAAATAATTGAAATTAAAATCCCTGATAAATTTAAGATAAGGAGCATTTAATAATTCATTTTTCTTAAATGGCTCAAATGGTTTTACATCAAATCCATAATTATAGACTAAGCCTACTTTGGTTTCTCGTAGTTCATCGGTTGCTAGTCTGATATTTGTTCGTTTCGAATCGGTATAAGAAACTGAAGCAGCAAAGTTTTCGATATCCCAAAAATCTTCTTTTGCATCTGGATTTACTCTCTGTTTTCGAATATTGGTTAAGTTTATACTTCGCCTTGTGAGTCTATCTTGGACTAAATTTCTATAATCTCGTCTTGCATTTTCATTATCAAAAGAAGTTTCTAAAGAACGTTCTAATCGAATATCTGGATCAAGAGGATTGAAAAGTGGTGTTACTCGTGTCTGTTCGAAACCTACAAATAAAGGAAGTGCAATTCCCAAACGATTCAAAAATATTTTATCTAATTGCGTAGCAGCCGAAACATCATAAAATAAATTTGTTTCTCTTGAACGATCAGAAATTCGGTCTTGAATTCCTCCAAAAAATGGCGTACTGTATCGTAGTGCTGCATTTACAGTGGCAAAATCTGCTAATTGTGTTTGTAGTTGTAAGTTTGTAGCCCAACCACCTTCTTTATTAAAATCGGTTACACGGAGTTCATTTGCCCACACACAAACTGATTTTGGCTGTTCGTCTGCTGTTTTTGGATTCCGAATTCCTATCATAATAAGCTGAACACTACTCAAATCTGGATTACCTACAACCCTAAGTTTATACTTTTCAAAAATTCGCTCATACGGAACTCTTACACTAAGTCCACTTGCATTACGTTCTGTTTTGGTATCGTAAAGTGCATCAAAAGGCAAATCAATTTCATTTTCTTGTAACCAAATTTGATTTGGAAGAGAAGAACCTGCTGCTGACATTTTTAAAGGAACTTCAATTTCATAGTAATTTTCTTTAAAATCTGTTCCTAAACGTAAAAATGCTGTAACTTCTCCGTCATTTGCTGTTGCACTATTTGCGTGCAAAAACATTTTCAAACGCTTATAAAAAACAAAGTCATAAATAATATTTTTATAGGCTGCACGGCTATCTCCATCTTGTAAATCTTCTACACAAAGCTGTAAAGATTGTTCATTCAGACGAGCTTGAGTAATTGAAGTTGGGTCAGTATCACGCTGAAAATTCGGAGGAACAGAATATGAAATTCCATTCGAATTTGCTCCTGCATCACTTCCATTTTCTTCAATATTAACAGTAGAAATAATAAACTGAGGGTCGTAAGGCTCAACAGGACGAGCTAAACCTTCATCTTGCAATGACGCAAAATAAGGTCTCCATTGCGCTCCTACAAACTGAAAATGTGCCATACGCATCACCACAGGTTGTTCCCAATCTGTCATAAACAAACGAATAAAACGAATAGACTTAAAGCCATCAATACTTCCAATTTTATCATCAAATTCACGAATCGGAATACGGAATTGATACCATTTCACTCTATCGCCATTTCGCTCAACAGTTACCTCATCAACTACATATTTGTTATTTTCTAATTGATTGGGTCTCAAATCTACCTCATATTGATAATACCCATCTAAGTCTGAAAGTGTATTATCTCTATTCAAATCTTCATTGTCTGGTAATGTTGTCGAAGAAGCTGTACCTGCATTTTCAGGCGAATTTCCTTCTGTTCCATTAAAATCAAAATAACGTCCTAGAATTTTTCTATTGGCATCATCTTGGTCTCCTCCCAAATAATATCTAAAGTTATCTTTTGATGGATCGGCTTGTAAACGCTGAAAAGCTGCTGCACTCAAACGAGGTTGAACGGCTGCTAAGTAATCTCTAAATTGAAAACGCTCGTCTTCATCGCTAAGTCCATCAAGTCCAACATCTTGTTTAGCTCTTGCTCCATCTTCTGCTGAGAAAGCATCTGTCAAATATTGTTGATTGGTTACTTTTCCCCAAATAGTTTCTTCTACATCGTTCAAATCTGCATCAGTGACAGGCAAACCGTTTTCAAAACCGTGTCTTCTGTCAGGAATTACATCTTCTGAGATATTTCCTAAGTTGATATAAAATTTTCCTCCTGTTGTATTCGAAACTCCTGCACCGTCTGGCGTTTCTACTCGTCCATTCTGACCTTGAATAAATGGATCCATTAACCAAAATTCGATATATTGAATATTTATATTATCAAAATCGACATTGTAAGTAATTCCTTTGGAGATGGCTGCAAAGTTTTCTTTTGGATTGCGAAGTGTTCCATCTACATTTAGTTCTGGATTATAATTATACTGTCCTGGATAAGAAGGATAATAAGCCAAATCAAAAGTAATTTCGGGTGGATTGATTTGCTGATTATCACGCTGCTGGAAAATTTCATTAAATTCAACTTGACGAACATAATGGTTTTCCTTGTCTTGGTCAGTAATATTATCAGGAACTTGACTTGCCAAACCACCTGTAAAAAATGCTGTTACATCTACTGTATGCCATGAGAGCTTAGCTCTTTTATAAGAATAATTGAGACCATCAAAACCTGTTTCTGGACGGAAAAGTCTTGGTGTACTTCCCAACTTCCACGTAACAGGCTGACGAGTAAGGTCATACGGAATTTCACTACTTTCAAAATCATCTACATAGGAAGCTGCTTCTCCTCCATTTCGTTTAATAACATTATTTTCTCCTGGGATAAGCTGTGCATATTCTCCTCTAAACGTAATTGTCGATTTTTCTTTTGTATCAAGCCCTGGAATTGCATCTATCATTCTTGTCAAAAACCCTGATTCTTTCTGAATACTTGCTGTTGCACCTATCATTGTATTTCTGACAGGTTCTAAACCTGTTGTAACACGAGTGATAATAGGACGTTCATTTAAGTGTAAAAGTGTAGCTGAAAATTTAACATCTTTATTCAAAATATATTCGGCATCAAGCCCCATAATATTTCGCTGCTGAACACTAAATAAATCGGCTCTTTCATACTGAATGGTAATATCTTTTCCAGAAGCCAACACTCCTTCATTCAAAATACGAACTCTACCAAACTGATAATCAACAGTATAGTCTGCGCCTTCTGAAAGCATAACCGAACCTGCCCGAACCATAACTGAGCCTTCCGAAATATTAATTCCTGGTAAAACAACTTCATTTCCTCCTGCACTTTGGTACGAACCTTTCAAGAAATATTTACTCTTA
The DNA here is from genome assembly GCF_037126295.1 of Bernardetia sp. Wsw4-3y2. Taxonomy (NCBI): domain Bacteria; kingdom Pseudomonadati; phylum Bacteroidota; class Cytophagia; order Cytophagales; family Bernardetiaceae; genus Bernardetia; species Bernardetia sp. Wsw4-3y2. The sequence continues at coordinate 646,395 of NZ_CP147017.1, forward strand.
TTGGCATACAAAACGGCATCAGCTTGTGTACCGTCATAAAGTTCATTAAAGACATATTTATCAATGAATTGCACTTCAGAAATAGGGTCGAAATAAGTAAGAAGTTTATCTCCAAATGGCTCAACAACTGGGAAAATAATTCTTGCTTGGTCAGACTGAACAGTAATATTTTCTAAAAAATCAAAATTTCCATCTACTTGTGGGTCAAGATTTGGATTCAATCTATCCATATTGGTCAATTGAACTAAGGGAACATCTTCAGTTCTTAAACCTTCATGTAAACTTGGATTATCAATTCCTGTAATGTCATCACGATAAATAACTTGAAGTTGAAAGTTTTCTGGACGTAATTGTGTGGCTTGTAAGGAATAAATATTTTTCATCATTAAATCCCACAAAGGCAAATCAGTTCTGATGGTTGGAGGACTTAATAATTTCATAAAAATAGCTGCATTTGCATCTCTATTTTGGTAGTCTTCTGTCATTTCTCCCACTTTGAAAACTTGTCCATTGTAGGTGTATTCGTATGCAACAGCCAAAATTTCATCATTTCTAAGGGGTTGTTGTAATGAAATATAACCTAATTGTGGGTGGAAAGTAAACTCATTATTGCTTAATTTTCTTGCTGAGCGAAGGAAAGAATAATCTGTTCCGTTTTCAAGATTGAAAGCACCACTTTCTAAGATTTGTGTTAATTGGTCTGGTGTTCTTGTAAGGTCTTTTACTTGTTGAAATAAATTATTTGCACCATTTCTAGCTGCTCCTCCTATTCCATTAAATCGTTCTCTGTATGGCGCACCTTCTCCCAAATCCATAAAACCAATAATGTTTCGCAGTGTTTGTGTATCATTATTTCGATTGGTTACATATACCTCAACACGAGTAATATTGACTCCTGAAACAACACTTGGAACAGCACGCAAAGCCTCTTCATAGTTATCTCTAAAAAATTGTCCTAAGAAAAAGTGTTGATTAGCTTCATATTGGTCTGCACGAATTTCGAATTCTTTTCCCTGCGCCCCATTTCTAATGGTAATACTTTCAGAAACTCCTCTTTGATTTGCAATAAGTGTATTGAGCCATAATCTACCAAAACGAAGACGAGTAGTTACACCCATTAGATTCTGACTTCCTGTAATAAGTGTATTGGTAGTATTCAAACTCACATTTCCAAACTGAACTTGCTGAACAATATCTTCCTCATAACCTGTATATCCTTGATTAAAACGATTTTCGAATTGAAAAGCTGCTTTTGTATCAAAGTTTGCATTGAGTTGCATTTTTTCGCCTAGCTTTCCTAAAATTGAAAACTGAATACGTTGGTCAAAATTAATTCCTCCATTGCGTTGCTGGCGAACAGGAATTTGTGGATTATCGATTCTTTGCCATTTTCCTCCAAAATCTAAAAGAACTGAACCTGTTGGCTGGATTTCAATTTTATCTCCTCCCAAAACTCTTCCCAAACCAGAAGGTAAAGCCACTTCAATTTTGGGAACTTTACTGGTTTCGGCTGCTTGTTCATTGCTTTCTTCTTGTATTTTTTCTTTATAATAAGCTACGTCATCGTAATAGGTTTTGAGCTTTGTGTAATCTTCAACTGAAATTCTACCCAAAGGTGTGTAAGAATTAGGTCCATCACGACGTAAAACATCATAAAATTCTCCTGTATCATCTAATCGGTAGACAGCATCAAGACTTCTTGGGTCTGGAAGTTGTAAAAGTGGCGACGACAAATCAGGCTCTAACATCGGATTTTGAGTTTCTCCTTCAGTAGTGCTTGATTTTATTTGTTGGTCATAAAATAGAAGTGAATCTATATTATTTACTACCGTCGTATCTTGGGCAAAAACACTATTTACAGAGGAGTAAAAAACAGAAATACCACCAAAAATAAATAGCAATGTTATACTATGAATAAGAAAACGAAAATATATAAAATTTGCAGAACGCAAACTATAAACGGATTGGGCGAAATGGGTTCGCTGCATAAGTAATTGTATCTAAAAGAGTTATCGTATTTTATCGTATTGATTCTATTCAATTTTATAGTTTGAAATAGAATTTCTATTTAATCATATTTTTCAAATCCATCATCAGTGAGTACACCAACAACTTTCAGAATAAAAGGCATTGATAAATAATAAGCCAATTACAAAATTAGCATTTTAGAATTTAAAACAAACTAAATTCAAATTTTGGTAGCTAGATAATATTAGACCAATGTATTTATGAAGAGCAACTAAAATAATTAAATAGAAAAGTAGATTTTTTTCATAGAGGAATTAACAGGCTTTGATATACTTCTTGAAGGGATAATTTTTGTATTTATGGGGTAGTTATTCTGAACTTATACATATCTTTTTTAGATGTTATCAAAAGAAATCAAGGAAAGAGAATACAAATATTCTCAAAAAAATAGAGATTTCAAAATTGTTCTCTAATTTTGAAGAGTTAAATGTAATTTTTGTTTATTCCAATTAGACCAGATACAGAAATAAGTAATAAGAGGTAATATTCAAAAAGATAAATAATTATTCTTATGAAAATAAGTAATTGTTTCTTAAATTAGTAACTTGTAGAGCTTAAAATACAACGTATTATTCCACTTATTTTTTTTATTCCAAATTTTTTGAGGTTACTATGAAAAAATGGCTTCTATTGCTATTTTTTTGGTTTATTATATTCCCCTTTTTATTTGCTCAATCAGAGACAGCAGATGAAGAGTGGAACAAAACACAGTTGATTTTTCTTTCTTCGCCAAAAGATATAACACCATACGAAAAGCTCTCTGATTTAATCAGTGAAGGAAATGAAAAGTTAAATCAAAAAAGAATCAATTCCTTACAAGAAAAAATAAAGGAAACAACCCCAATGGCTATAAAAATCTATAGTCATTGGCTAGAAGGAGATTTTTATGAAAACATTGGAAAGCGAGGACTTTCATTAGAGCGAAATCTGAGAGCATATAAACTAGCCAAAGATAATAATTTACTCAAAGAAAGAGCTTTTTCAGCCAAGTTTTTGGCTAGTAATTATATTCGGCTTGGTTTGGAAGAACAAGCCATTATTTATGCCTTAGATGCTTCACAGATTTTTACAAAGATAGATGATAAAGTAAATAAAGTAGTTTTGCTCTATACAATTGGAGATATTTATTTTCAGGTGGAAAATTATCAGGAAGCTATAAAAAATTATAACTACGGATATAATTATGCTATTAAAAATAATTTTGTGTGGGAACAACGCTATATAGCTAATAATTTGGGGGTGGCGTATAGAGAAATCCAAAAATTAGACTCTTCACTTTATTATTATAATATTGCCAAACAAGTCGCTAAACAGACACAAGATACAATTGCCTTGGCTTTGGCTTCTGGAAATATTGGCGAAATTTTTTATAAAAAGAAAAATTATGAGCAGGCTGTTTTCTTATTAGAAGAAGATGTTCGTTTGAGTAGCCAATATAAAAACTGGGGGAGTGCAGCTAATGCTTTGGTTTTGTTAGGAAGAATATATAGAGAGAAAGAAAATATTTCTCAATCTAGTGTGTACTTAGATAATGCTTATAAGATTGCTTCAAAAAATAACTTACGTAAAACAATTGCTTCTATTTATGAGGAACAAGCTAAATTATTTGTAAAAAAAGATAGTTTTCAAACAGCTCTTTATTTAGAACGACAAGCAAAGTCAATTCTTGATTCTATTACACACCGTGAAATAGCTATTAATTTAGCAGCCGTACAATCAGCTTTTGAGAATGGACAAGCACTAACACAAGTAAAAATATTGGAACAAGAGAATAAAAACAAACAAATAACAATTTGGACAACTACAATAGGGCTTTTTGCAGCCATATTTTTCCTCACACTCTTATTATATCAAAATCAACAAAAAAAGCAACTCAATAAAAAATTACTTGAAAAAAATAAAGAAACAGCAGACCAAAACACTCAACTTATTACCCAAAAAGAAAAAATTGCTGCTCTTAATTTAAAACTTAATGATAAAGTAGAAAAAAGGACACAAGAATTAGAAAGAAGTATAGAAAACTTAGCTGATGTAAGACACGAATTAGATAGTTTTATGTATAGAGCTTCACATGATTTACGTGCGCCTTTAGTGCGTTTGGAAGGATTAAATAATCTTTTAAAGATGTCTACAAAAGGGTTAGAAAATGATGAGAATATGCAATCTATTTACGAAGTTCATACCTACATAGAATTATTTGATGCCACTTTAAAGCAAATGGATACTATGCTTCGAAGGTTGATGCAACTTCATGACCTTATAGAAGAAGAATCTTATTTTACAGAGATAGATGATTTGTACTTATTTGTAGAAGAAGCAAAAACAGCTGCTTATGATTATGCACCTAATGGAATATCTATAAAAGCAACAATTGAAACCCATGCGCCATTTATTACAGATAAAAAATGGCTGCGTTTGATTATAATTAATCTACTTCGAAATTCTCTTATTTATTATAATATGAATACTAAACCTATTGTAGAATTATTTATTAAAGTAGAAAAAGAACAAGTTTTGATAGAAGTAAGTGATAATGGAGAAGGAATATCTGCTGATTTATTGAGTTCTATTTTTAATATGTTTGTTCGCTCTTCGGAACGTTCAATAGGAAGTGGTTTAGGACTTTATCTTGTCAAAAAAGCTGTTAATAAATTAGAAGGAAGTGTTTTTTGTAACTCTACTCCTTTTGTACAAACTACTTTTTCGGTTTATATTCCAAATCAAAATAAGGTAAGTGTAAATTCTAAAAAAGGAAATGATTTAAACGAGATTTTTGTTTTTGCTTAGGAATTATTGCCTTACTTTATTTCAAATATACTATTCATCTTTTAGATACAACTATCCTAAATTACTTCATCAATCAAATACATAGTAAGTTAAGAATTTCAAAACAAATTTTTATTTTATAAAAAATCATCTAGTTTGTTTACTATCCTCCTCTTTCAAAGCCAAAATATCTTTAGCAAGTTGTTTCATTTCTAAAGGAAGTGTTCCATTATAAATCCCTCTGATGCGTTTGTTTTGGTCAACTAAAATAAAATGTTCGGTGTGTAAAAATTCGGTACTGTCTTTGGTAAAACCGATGTCTTCTTCTGCAAAATAAGATTTTCTAGCTAAATCATAAATAGTAGCTTTATCGCCTGTCAGAAAGTGCCAATTCTTATTTCTTATCTCTTTTCGTTCTGTGTAGGCTTTCAAAACGTGGGGTTTGTCTATCCAAGGCGTAACTGAAAAAGATAGAAAAACTACATTTTCATCATCTAAAAATTGCTCTTCGACTATTTTCATATTTTCTGTCATCATCGGACAAATACTTCCACAATAAGTAAAAATAAAATTTGCTACATGAGTTTTTCCTTCAATCACTTTTTCAGAAATAAGTAAACTATCTTGATTGAGAAATGAAAAATTAGAAATTTTATGAGGAATTTTTAAATCAATTTCTGCTTTATTATCTAAAAAAATAGGGGTAAAATCAGGCGTGTTGTAATAGGGTAAATTGATATTTTGAGTAGAGTTAGTATTTTCTTCTTGCTTATTTTTCTCTTTATTCTGACAAGAAATAAAAAACAAACTACCTCCTAGTAATAACATTAAAAACACTATCTGAAACATTTTGACAGTTTTTTGTGCCAAGTAATCCATATCGCCTTCCATCTTTGATAACATAATTTGCTTTAATTTTTCCATTGTCATACCAAATTTTTTGAGAACCTTGTTCTTGTCCCAACTGATAATTCATATCTTTTACCAACATACCATCAATTGTCCATTCTCTATTATTTCCTTCATAAACATCATTTTTGAGATGATAAAGAAACTTTTTTTGTCCATTTTTATAAAAACCAATATGTTCCCCTTCTTTCTTTCCATTAGTAAAAAAACGCTTTTCTTTCAAAATATGGTTTGGATAATAGTGAAACCAATATCCATTTTCTTTTCCATTCGAATAATTTTCAATCTTCAATGTATCTGTTGAATTGGGATACAAATAATAAATCATTCCTGAGAAAATAGAATCATTGATATAGAGGAAACCTTGCTTTGACTTTATAGATTTGATATTCTTGCCTTCTGCATCAATTTTTCTATCAGAAAAAATCTTTTCTGTAAGGGAAACAGAATTAACTGACACAGAATTTTGGCAAGAAAAAATCAACAAGGATAAATTCAATAGTATGACAAAAAAGAAAAAAGGAAATTTCAAATTAAACATAAAATTTTACTGTGTAACCGTTCCAGCCGTTCCATAAAAACCATTTCCATTGATATACGGAGCTGCATCTGTAATATGATAATGATAAATTCCGTTTGGAAAATCTTCTGTTGTGTGAGTATGTCCGTGAAACTCATCTAAATCCGAATTATCAACAGCAACACCATTTTCAATAACTCCATAAACAGGAAACCCATCTAAAAGAAAGCCTAAAAGTGCATCTTTACCTTTTGCAGCCGTCAAGAAAAGAGGTTCTACATGATAATGATACATACTCGTTCCTGTTGGGTGTCCATTGTACTGGTCAAAAGAATTTATTTCACTTGTCAGAGGTTGATTATTTGGTCCTGCATATTGATTGAAAAAGGCTACTCCATTCAAAGAAACTCCCATTATTCCCAAAGGAGTTGCTGCATTATTGCTTGCTTTTACAGGATTTAAAGGGATTTTGAAAGTAAGATTAAAGGAAGCAATCTTATTTGGATTTTGATTCCAATTTGGATTTGTGCCATTATATTCTTCGTATTTAGAAGCATCTGTATAATAGGGTGATGTATGGTCAGGTGTTCCATTAGTTTTGATAACTACAAACTCTCCTTCCAAATAAATATCTGATGCTCCATATATTTTTTTATAGACACTTGGAACTTCTGTTATTTCTGTGTCAGTATTATCATCTGGCTCAGTTTCGTCTTTTTTGCAAGAAGAAAATGTAAAAAATAAAGCTAGAGAAAATAAAAAAATAGCTTTAGAAAGAAATTGAAGATTTAACTTTGAATAGTTCATAAAAAAAAGGTTTTGGTAGTAAAATAAGTAAGAATTTAATATTTTTTCTCACTTAGATACTACTAAAACCCAAAGGTTTAATTCAAAACTTTAAAAACGTTAAAGGAACTATTTTATGGAAACATAAAATTTATACTTTCAAATCTCCTTCTTCACTCAAATCAGGTTCATTTCCAGTAACTGCACCCACACCCATTTTTAAAATCGAAACAAGTTTTCCGTGTTTAGTGTCCCAATAATGTGCTTCTTGAGGTCTGATTTCGATAGCTGTCAAATTTGGGTCATCTACTCCATCAAACCAATTATCGTCAGTAGATTGATACAATTCTTTCAAAATTGCTTTATCTTTTGTAATGACAGCCTGACCATAAACGGTCATAAATTCCATATTTTTTGGTTGTGAATAAATAAGTTGCGCTCGTCCTTCCTTTCTGATGTCTGCATTGTGGTCGCTATCTTGTCCACTCAAAAACCAAATAGAACCATTGTCATCTACTTTTTTTGTACTCATAGGAATAGTATGAAAAGGTTCAGATTTCAAATCTGTTGCTAACATGGCAAAATCAATTGACTTTGCGAGTTCTTTAATTTTTGCTTTTGCTTCGTTATTATACAAATTATTGACACTCATAATCTTAAAATTGAGGTAAAAAATAAAAGTTAGAAAAATAAGATAGTACAATTGTACCATCTAAATCTCTAACTTTTTTTGTGTCAATAATGTTTGTTTAGAAGTGCTATTTTAGTATAAAGTAAGATTTGAAAACCCTAATTTATGGCAAATTACCATTTTTACTTCTGCTTGGTAGAAAGCCATTTTTTACGTTCTTCTATTTGTTTGGAGTTGGTATCATTTGCATTCAAATATACAAGTGAACGATAAGGAATTTGAGTAGGCAAAACTTCTACCACATGTTTTTTACCAAATCTTTCAAAGGTAACAGTCGCCTTTTTTCCTTCTTCTAAAGTAGGAATAACTTCTCTATAATCATTTATTGAAGTAATCATTTTGTCATTGATACTTATCAAAATATCGCCTTTTTCTAATCCTGCATTATAAAACGGAGAATCAAAAAGCATATAATTTGAAATGACTGCTTTTGTTGATTCTTTTTTATCTTCATCAATGATGTCAAGTCCTAATTTTCCAAACCACATTTTACCTTTTTGATTGAGTTGATTGTCTATAGCAACAGTAGCTAAAAGCTCATTATAATTTGGTAATTCGTGTCCCAAAATATATCTTTTGAAAAACTGCTCTGAGAATTCTTTGTCTTTTATTACTTCATAGAGCATATTTTGAAGGTCTGCCATAGTATAAGGCTTTTCAGGTTTTCCAAACTGTTTCCACATTGCCTGCATATATTCATCAAGTCCTTTATCAAAACGTTTTCTCATTTCCATATCTAAAGCCAAACCGATGACTGCGCCATACGGATAATAAGAAATAAATGTATTATGATGAGAAAGTGGATCATTTGCCGTTGCTGCATCAGCAAAAGCTGCTTGTTGGCTCATCTGTGCAGGAGAATGAAAATTATGACCTGGTGAATTCAAAACATAATTTAATTGTCCGTTCATTAAATCTGCAAACATAGCATCATCGACAAGACCAGCACGACGCATAACTACATACGTGTAATAAGTCGTAAAACCTTCTCCAAACCAAAGTTCAGAAGACATATTTGTACTAGAAAAATCAAATGGCTCTAATGATTGTGGTCTTAAACGTTCGATGTTCCAAGCATGAATAAACTCGTGAGCAACTGTAAACAAATGTTGAAAATCTAATTTTTCAGATTCAGTAATGATGGTAGAATTTCGGTGTTCCATTCCATCGCCATGTGCTGTTGGCTGATAATTCAACAGGAAAGTATACGTTCCATAATCAAAAGTAGGAGCTTCGCCAAAAAGAGCAATTTCTTCTCTTACAATTTTCTTGATATTTTCTACAAATTCATTTGCTTCTTGGTCTGTTGTTTCTGTGCCTGTTTTATTTAAGGCAACTCTAAAGTTTTGATTGTCTTCTTTCCATTCACTCCAAAATAAATTTCCTATCAAAACAGGAGAATCTAACAAATAATAATAATTGGGTGCAGAAAAAGTAGAATCATTGATTTGTGGTAACTGTGTTGCAACTGTCCATTTATCAGTATTTTTATCTTGAAAATTGTTGTTTTGAGGCAATGAGAAAGTAACTTGTATTGTCTTAGCTGATTTATTTTCCTTAGCTCTTCTGATAGAAGCATCTTTATCAAAGTTTTCATTATAAAAATTATCAACCAATAAATAAGTAGCAGGAGCATTTAAATGTGCTTGAATGGTATTAATTCCTGAATAAGTACCATCTGCATAATCTGCAAAAAGTGTATATTCAACTTTCATATTATCAGTCGGTTTCATTACATTCCATTGATAAGGCGAAACACGAGTTACCTCTAATTTATTTCCTTTTGCATCAAAAGCGTTTACAGAATAGACATTTTTAGCAAACTCATGAAGCGCATAACGTCCTGCCGAACTTCTACTCATACGCAATTTTAAAAACTCTTCTTTTGGAACTTTAGGAATAGACAAAGTAACTTTTGCTTCGTGATGCACACGATTAGAAAAATCAAAATGATAAGCTACTTTTGTAGTGTTATTAATTTTATCTTGCGCTTGAATGCACGAGATATTCAAACTAAAAAGTAAAAAAACAGCTAAGAAAAACTGTTTTTTGTTTTTTTTGAGGGAATGTAAAGACATGTTTTTGGGTTTGTATTATATGTCTGGTTCAAGCGTCGACGTTTGAACTAAGAATTAAATTACAAAGATACCGTTTTGAAAATCAGTTTACAATTCTAAAAAAATACAAATTCTATGAGCATCAATTATCAAAAACTCACAAATCAAGATTTACCTTTACTGAAAGAACTCATCCAAATTTTTGAAGTCGTATTTGAAATGGAAGATTTTGTTTTACCAAATGATACACATTTACAAAGTCTTTTAGACAATGAAAGTATGATTTTTTGGGTAGTTATGTTAGAAGAACATAAAACTAAAAAAGTAATTGGAGGATTGAGAGGTTATATTTTGCCTTCAGTTTATTATGCTAGTTCTGAAATGTATCTATACGATTTGGGCGTGCATCTAAATTTTCAACGAAAAGGAATTGGAACGAAGTTAATGGAAAACCTGAAAGAATATTCTAAAAATTTAGGCTATAAAGAACTTTTTGTACAAGCAGATTTGGAAGATGAACATGCCATTGATTTTTATAAAAAGACAGGTGGAAAAGCTGCTGATGTAATTCATTTTTCGTATGAATTGTAGTGTTTTTAAACTATTGTCAGAGTTATTTCGGATTACCGAAAAACTACTGACAAAGTTTTTATGAAAATTATTCAATATCTAACATTCTATGTTCAGGCAATCCACCACACGGTTTTTTAACTATTTTATATCGAACTATTCTGAAAATTACAGCTATAATTAGTAATAGTAGAAAACCTGCAACTGCGAAAGAAGAGTAAAATCCAATATACAGTAATCCTACACATAATATATCTGGAATTTGATTTCCTATCGTATATAATAAGATTACACAAATTGCATACAATAAAAAAACTACAACAAATAACTTAAAGAGTACAGAAACAACTTTATTCTTGTATATATATCTAAATAACTCTTTCATTTTCTTGACTTGTTTTATTGAATTTTGGCACAACTGTAAAATTATTAGATACGAAAATAGGTATATTTAGTTATCCCTTTATTCCTGAAAGGTAGTCAGCCAAATACAAATAATGCGCTTGTTCGTATTGTGATTTGAAGCCTTTCCATTTTCCTTTATTTATTTTTTTTCTACCAATTTAGTTTTTACAAAAATGAATCTAAATAACCTTACAAATTTAATCAATAGACTTACAGAATTTGGAACAAATCCAAAAGTAGAATGTGAAGATAAAATTCTTGAACTCAAAAAATTATTGGTAGAAATTTATGCTCATTATCTAAATAGTAATTCTTCTCAACTGGAAGAAGATGATAAAGATGATAATGAAATTGAACCACCTAATTTTGATTACAAAGAAACAAGAGAAATTGTAGAGAGTAACTTTCCAAATTTGGGTTGGTATAGCACTACGATAGAAATAAATGAAACATGGAAAGAAAGTAATCTAGCAATAGGAGATGCCATTGATGATTTGAAAGATATAATTATAGATATGTTGAAAGTAAAATGGTATTTTGAAAATACAAATGTAGAGGAAGCTTTATGGTATTTTGAATTATTTATGCGTAGTCATGCTGAACAGCATTTGGTGGATTTGCTTAAATATTTGAAGGATAGAGAGTGATTTGTTATTTAACGTGAACTCGGTATTATTTAGGTACAAATATTCTAGGTTTTTCTGGGTAGAAATGATAAGCTACTATTGTAGCTGCCATATGCGTAAATGCGTTTATAGGCTTCCTATGTCTAGAATGTTCTACGTCAAAAACGGAAATTAAAATATCATTTACAGATTCAATAATGGCTCTTTTTCTAAGTGTGTATTTTTCTTTCAATGTGATGAGTTGATTCTTCATATTTTTTTTTGTTTTAGTTATCATTTTAATTCCCTTTTCATAGAGTTGTTCCCAAAGTTTTGTCAAATACCCTTTATCACCAAAGCAATTTCCTTTCAAATTTTTTAATAAATTTTTGAGTAGATTGTGGTTATTATCAGCCTTATTTGCTGCTGTAATTTCAAAAGCCATTACCTCTCCTAAACGACGGTTTCAAGCCTCGTTTACGGTTAAAATATGAAATTAGAAATTAGAATTCCTACTTTTAGAGGAACAGAAGGATATTGAAAAGTAGATTCAGTCAATTATCAAACTCAAAAAATAGGAATCTATGAAATGTTTTTTGTTTCGCAATACGATTTGTTCCTACTTTTTACTGAACTTGCTTTTTATAATCATCATAGGCATTATTGAGAGCATTGTAAAGCATTTCGCCTACTAGTTTTGCGCCTCTTGCATTAAAATGTGTATAATCACTTTGAGCTAATGAAGGTTTATTATTTACCCAAGAACTCATCGAATTTTGCCCTCCCATAGCATCACGCAAATCCCAAAATGCACATCCTGCTTTCATAGCTGCATTCTTTTGAGCTTGTCTGATTACTTCTACACTTGGATATGATTCAAAATGAGTTCCTTTTTTTCTGGCCCTATCCGAAACACTTACCACCAAAACACAAGCATCAGGATGCAAAGATTTTAAATAATTATACTGACGATAAAACATTCTTTCATAATACGACAAACTATAATTCCCTTCTCCACTAATGTTGACACCAAACTGTACAACAATCAACTTTACTTGAAGAGCTTCTACTTGTTGCTTCATAAAATCACGATTCATGCGAGGAATCTCAAAGCCCGAACTTCCACGAATAGAAACATTATCCAAAGCAACCCCTGTATTACAATCAAAAGCAACTCCCAAAATTTCAGGATTTCCTTTACTTCCCAAATGAACCTGTATTTTATTAAAATTAGTTTTTAAAGGAACTTTATGAATAGCCAAATTTTCATTTGTTGGAAGGTCTAATTTATCAATTACTTCATCTCCATTCAAGTTGAGTTGAAAAGCCAAAGGTGCAGAAGGAGAACGATAAATAAATTTTACATTTTCAATAGTTGTTGCTTTTTTGTGTCCTAGTTTTGGATCAGTAAAACGAACCCAAGCGTGTTTCATTTCTGAATGCAGAGAATCTTCATGAGCAGTAGGATTTGTAAAACGGTCGTATTCTGTCAGAAGTCCTAATTTATTATGACGAGGATTTTTCTTTTGGTCTATATAAGCATATTTTGTCCAATTGGGAGAATAACTAGTAAAAAGTGTAGCACGTACATTTCCACGAACATACACAGGAACAAGTCCCACACCACAACCTCCAAAACGATGTTGAAAACGTTCTCTTAAATAGGAACTAATACGGTCACCTTCAATCTGTGAATCTCCATAATGAAGAATTCGAATCAGATTAGGCTTTTTAGAAAGAGATTGCAAAGAAGCAAAAAAAGCATTTAGTGCATCAGGATTATTGGGTGGAAATTCTATTGCCTGACGAGCAGGAACAACTGGCTCATAACGCTCTTCTTGCAAAACAGTATCTTCTACTTGGACATAATTTAATGAATCTTCATCTGAAAAATCTAATGTATCGACAAGAACAGTTTCTGCATTTTCTACTTTACTCTGAATATCTGCAATAAAATCAAGTTCTTTTTTAGTTGTATCAGGAAGTGGACTTAAATCATCAAGCGTAAAAATATTCATTGTAAAACTCTCACTCATAGGAATTTCGACAGGCGAAAGCACCATTATTACGAGTGAAATGCAAGTAATATAAAAAAGAAGTACAAGAGGGCGTAAGGGTTCTACTGATTTTTGTTTCATTGAGTTTTCTTTCTTTTAAACTTATCAGAAATATATGTTCGTATAGCAAATGTAGTAATTTGATTTATCAAATTATATTAATGTTTCCACAATCTTATGTTTGGATTCAAAACAGCAATACTATCTAAATTACTCTGACGAATATCCACAGAATCAAAAATTATTTGATCCATATATTTCATTTCAGTTACTTGCAAAGGAATATATTTAATTTGATTTTTATTAAAACTCATTCCCAAAAGATTTTTAAGCTCCAAAAGCTGCATAGGAAATTCTGTAAATAGATTATCATTTAAATTACAAGTAATTAGATTTTCTAATTTAGCAAAATTTTCAGGGAGCGATTTTAGTTTATTGCCTCCTAAGTCAGCAATTCTAAGACGTGGCAAATTCACGAAAGTATTAGGTAATTCTTTTATTTTGTTATAACCAAAATTGAAATCCATTAGGTTTTCCATATCTCCAAATGACTCAGGTAGTTTTTCTAATCTACATGCATTTGCTGTGATGTGTAATAACCTATCACAATCACCTATAGATTCTGGAAAGGTACTTATTTTTGTTCCCCCAACTTCAAGAACTTCTAAGTTTTTTAAATTTCCTATATTATCAGGCAGTTTGTATAAAGGATTATTGAGTAAACTTATATAAACTAAATTTTTGAGTTCACATATTTCGTTAGGCAAAACTCTTATATTATTGAAGTTTAAGCCAATCGCTTCTACTTGTTGTAGTAAATTAATATTGGAAGGAAGTGAAGTTATATTACAACTCTTTAAGCTCAATGCTTTTAAATTTGGAAGCTGTGCTAATTTTTCAATATCCTTACTAAAATCAGAAAAATTAGCTCCCACAACAGTTAATCTTTCAAGATTTTTGAGTTTTATAATATCATCTGGTAATTTTGTTGTTCCTTTCTCTTTAAGAAATAGATTTTTCGTGCTGAGAGAATCCTCTACTGCTTCTGAAATAGAAAAGGTAAATTCTACAAACTTTAGGTAAGGATTGATAAATATTCTATTAAAATCAGGCATAGAATAATTATGCCTTTCTCCTGCTGGATGCCAAGGTAGTTTGCTCTCAAAGGTAGGAGGAATTAGCCTTTTGTCTAAAGCTTTATTTTTTTTTATTGCTTTTTCTGTACTTGAAAGGTTGGTAGTATCTTCATCCTTTATAGTATCTTCATTGTCAGTAATGTTTGCGATCAACTGACTTTCATTTTGGGTAGAATTATTTGTATCACAAGATTGCAATAAAAATGAAATGAGAATAAGTAGTATGAAAATATTTTTCATAGAAAAAAAATAAAATATTATTGTAAATAAAACTATCAAAAAAAGTCAGTTTTTCTCCAAATTATTTACAAAAATAATAGAAAAAAACTGACCATATTATTTTTATTGATGAAATGTCAATAATAACAACCTATATCTTCATTTCAGGCACATTATCAAGAATAATCAACTTCCCTTCTGTTGCAGCCTTAATTTCTTCTACACTTACACCTGGCGCACGCTCACGCAAAACAAACCCTTCCTCTGTAACATCTAACACAGCCAAATTAGTAACAATTTTTTTGACACAATTTAATCCTGTAATAGGCAAGCTACATTTTTTCAAGATTTTTGATTCTCCTTTTTTGTTGGTGTGCATCATAGCAACAATGATATTTTGAGCAGAAGCTACCAAATCCATTGCACCCCCCATTCCTTTTACCATTACTTTAGGAATTTTCCAGTTGGCAATATCTCCATTTTCAGAAACTTCCATAGCTCCCAAAACAGTCAAATCGACATGTCCACCACGAATCATGGCAAAGCTCATAGAAGAATCAAAAATTGAAGAACCTGCAAGTGTTGTAACCGTTTCTTTTCCTGCATTGATAAGGTCTGCATCGACATTTTCTTCAGTTGGATAAGGTCCCATTCCTAAAAGCCCATTTTCAGATTGAAGAACTACATCAATTCCTTCTGGTACATAATTAGAAACTAGAGTAGGAATTCCGATTCCTAAATTGACATAAAAACCATCTTGCAACTCTTGTGCAATGCGTTTTGCGATTCCAAATTTATCTAACATAATATTTTAATTGATAGTTGAAAATTGATAATTGAGAAACTAATTTATAAATGATACTAGAATAGTAATTCTTTCATAATTTACCATTCTCAATTCATCATTTTTCATTAACTGTACGCTTTTCAATACGTTTTTCATAATTCTTTCCTTCAAAAATGCGTTGTACAAAAATTCCTGGGATATGGATAAAATTAGGGTCTAATTCTCCATTTTCTACCAATTCTTCTACTTCTACAACCGTAATTTTTCCAGCCATTGCCATCATTGGATTAAAATTTCTGGCTGTTCCTTTGAAAATAAGGTTTCCTTGCTTGTCACCTTTCCACGCTTTTACAAAAGCAAAATCTGCATAAAGAGCTTCCTCCAAAACATACATTTTACCATTGTATTCTCTAGTTTCTTTGCCTTCGGCTACTTCTGTTCCAAATCCTGCTGGCGTAAAAAATGCAGGAATTCCTGCGCCACCAGCTCGGCATCTTTCGGCTAGAGTTCCTTGTGGGATTAAATCTACTTCTAATTCGCCTGATAGAAGTTGTCTTTCAAATTCGGCATTTTCTCCTACATACGAAGAAATCATTTTCTTTACTTGGCGTTTTTGGAGCATAAGTCCAATACCAAAATCATCTACACCTGCATTATTTGAGATACAAGTAAGACCTTTTACGCCACTTTTAACAAGGGCAGTAATAGAATTTTCAGGAATTCCACAAAGACCAAAACCACCTAACATAAGTGTCATGTTGTCTTCAATGCCTTCAAGGGCAGCCTCTGCGTTGGGATAGACTTTATTCATTTTTAATGTTTATTTACGTGTTTGTTTGTAACTTTTTTATAATCTGAGTAAAAAGATTATATTTTATCCAAAGTTTGAAAAATAAGAGCAGTTTTCAAAATAAAATTGTTTCATTTTGTTTTAGTAGAAAATTAGCACAAAACTAAATCCTGTATTCAAACTTATTGAGATTTAGAATTGATAAATCGGTCAGATATAGTATACCAAAGAAATAACGACATAAAATTTGATAACTAATAGAAATTAAATAAACAACTATTTTACAACAAATAACTTACTGAAAATCAATGCATTAAATTCACAATTCGTAATTTTTAATTCGTAATTGTTCCTAAGCGAATAGCTTTTTGAAAGCTCTACTTTGTTAAAAATAAATTTCTTGAGCCAATCTATATGTATTTGCATGAGCTTCTACAATATCAGTAATATTTGGTGAATATCCTCCTCCCATACTGACACAAACAGGAATAGTGTTCTTTTTACACTGCTCAAAAACAAACAAATCTCGTTCTCGGCAGCCTTTCAAAGTCATTCCCAAACGCCCTAATTTATCAGTTTCAAGTATATCTACACCTGATTGAAAAAATATAAATTGAGGTTCTTGTTCTTCGATAAGTTTGGGTAAAATTTCTTTTAAAATTTTTAAATAGGTTTTATCATCTGTCCCATCTTCTAGCTCAATATCTAAGTCTGATTTTTCTTTTTTGTAAGGATAATTTTTTGCACCATGCATACTAAAAGTAAAAACTCGTTTTTCATTCTCAAAAATTTCTGCTGTTCCATTTCCTTGATGCACATCCAAATCTACCACCAAAATTTTATCAAAATTATGCTCGTCCATCAAATGATATGCCCCTAAGGCAATATCATTTAGAAGACAAAAACCTTCTCCATGTTCGGTAAAAGAATGATGTGTTCCTCCTGCAATGTTCATACTAATACCATATTTCAAGGCAAATTCTGTATTTTGGATTGTTCCTCCTGCAATTGTAATTTCTCTCCTGATTAGCCTTTTAGAGATTGGAAAACCAATCAATCGTTCTTCTTTTCGTGTTATAGAAACATTTTTTAATTTGTTCCAATACTCTAAAGTATGTGCTCTGAGAATTTTTTCTTCTGAAATAGGGATTGCTTCAAAAAAATTTTCTTGGATTATAGTTCCTTCCTCAAGAAGTAGTTTGGGTAACAAATTATACTTTTCCATTGGAAAACGATGACTTTGAGGTAATGGATGTGCATAAATAGGAGCAAAAGCAATTTTGAGCATTTTAATTTAAAGAAATGGTAAGTAATTTTAAAAAACTAGAATCCACAAAAAAACCTTATTTTCTATTGTTTTGTTTCAATAAAAAATAAGGTTAGCTTCTTGAGATAATAAAATAAGGACTAGATATTAATCTTCGTCTTCATCTACTACTACTTCTTTTGCAAATTCTGCAATCATTTTACCTTTAAGATAAAGATTACCTTCGTGATAATAAGCACGGTGCATCAAATGCGCCTCGCCTGTAGTTGGACAAATAGAGATTGATTTAGCCTCACATTTGTGGTGCGTACGACGCTTATCACGGCGTGTTGTAGAAATTCGACTTTTAGGATGTGCCATAAGATTTTTACTAAATTTTTAAAGAAAGACTGCAAAGATGAAAATTTTTTGTGTAAAAACAGAATTAAAAGCTAGTTTTCTCTCTATTTTCACTTTTTTTCTCATCTATATCTTTCTATTTAAGGTTCAACAATATTTTTAAAGACCTGTTTCTATATCTTGAAAAACATCAAAAATCTAATTTTGATTATTCTTTAAGTTTTTCAAAATACTCCAACGTGGGTCTATTTTTTCGTCTTCAGAAGAAGGTGTAGTTTTATTCTTACTATCCTTTTTATCTCCTGATTTGTCCTCTGATTTTTTATCTGTTTCAGAAGAGTAAATGAAATTGATTTTTTTTGCTTTTTTGTCTGACTCTTCGTCATCCAAATTATCCAAATCTCCACTTTCTGTATATTCATCTGAATCATCATCCGAATATCCATCTTCTTCCTCCCAAAAACGAGGGTGCAACTTCTTCATTGGAATATCCAACATCAAAAACTCATACAAAAGCTCACCTACATTAATGCTTGGTGTTCTACGAGTTATCAAAACAATCTCTTCAGTAAGTTCTCGCTCTTCCTCACTATATTTATAGAGAATTGTATCTTCGACATCTACTTCATAATCAAACTCGTCTAAAGAACGGTCACAGACCAGCTCTACAGTACCGTCAATAATTAAAGTAGCACGAATAAGTTGTTCGTTTTTTTCGAGAATGACTTCTGCATTACAATCTCCTTTTTCAATAAATCCATTTAGATGCTCCTTGACATAAGCAAAGAATTCATTGTCTAATTTGAATGTAAAAGAATGCGAACCTAATTTGAGCGCAATAATGTCAATTTCGAAAGTGCGTAAGTCTTTCACTTGATTTTAACTTTTTGATTAAGACCACAAAGATACGGCTTTCTATCAAAAAACAAGTATTTTTTCATTAAAAATCTAATTTTTATCGAAAAAAAATCTATAAGAAATGACTTCACTCAAAATCTTGCAAAACTCATTTTATTTTTGGATTTTACAAGGAAAATAAAATTAGCATTCAATTACTTAACTACCTTATTACAATGATAAATTATGTTTGTGTTTCTGACCTACATTTAGGTGCTGCTTCAAGTTTGATGACTTATGTCAATCCAAATAGCTTTCGAATTGACCCACAAAAACCCAGTCCAACGCTTGCAGAATGGGTAAAATGTATGGATAAAATTATTTCTGAAACCAATCCAAAGGGTACAAAAAAGCCAAAACTCATTTTGAATGGAGATATAATGGAACTTGCTCTTTCCAATACAAATGAAACAGCAATGGCTTTCGAACAGTTTATCAAACTAATTTTTCCTGCTGATAAAGCTCAAGAAGAGTGGGTTTTTGATACAGAATTGCATTTTCTACCTGGAAATCATGACCATCATTTGTGGGAAAAAGCTAGAGAAACCCAATATATTAATTATATTGAAACGTTAACACCAGATAGTTATTTGCCTATTCCTTGGCACACTACCAAAATGTATAACCCAAATCCCATTCCTGATTATTTTATGAATGGAATTATGCACAGACAACCACATTTGAAAGAGGCATGTGTTTGTGTTTCGACTATCTATCCAAGTTATATTGTAACCAATGAAAATAAAAGTAAAGGCGTAATTTTTTCACACGGGCATTATATAGAATCGCTTTATACGCTTATGTCAGACCTAAAAACAATGATTTTTCCTGACCGTTTGCGTCCTCAAGATATGTGGGATATCGAAGCTGAAAATTTTGCTTGGATAGATTTTTTTTGGTCGACAATGGGTCGTTCTGGAGAAGTAGGAAAAGATATTGAAGCAATTTATAACAAAATGCAAGACCCAAAAGAAGTCCGAAAGCTAACTGATAATCTATCTGAAAGTATTGCAGAACGTTGGCAGAAAAACAAAATCAAAGAAATAGCAACAGAAGGAGCATTAAAATGGATTTTGGGAGAAGTCTTTGAAAAAATTGCAAACTCTGAACGTGGAGTGCCTCATAAAGTATTAGACGACAAAACAAAAGCAGGATTAACCGATTTTATTGAAAAGCCTGTGTTATCACAAATGAAAGATGAAATGGGACAAATCCCTCCTTATTTGAGCTTTATTTTTGGACATACTCACAAACCTTTTGAAAAAATGATGACATTTGGAGGATTTCCACAAGCTGTAAAAGTATACAATGATGGAGGTTGGGTTGTTGATACAGTTGAACAGCAAAGCTTTCATGGTGGTGCAGTCGTACTAGTAGATGATAATTTGGATTGTCTATCACTTCGCATGTATAATGAAGGCAAATATGAAGTTTCGGTAGCAGAAGCTAAATATGAAAACGAAGAACATTCAGAGTTTTTCAATACAGTCTCTAAACTCATAGACAATGAACATGAACCTTTTGCTAGTTTTTGTAAAGTAATTGAAAAAGAGGTAGAAATTCGTCACGCTTATTTGCGCTCTAGTGTGAGAAGTTAGAAAACACAAAATTTTAGTTTTAAAAAAAGCCTAAGAATTTTAAAGTAATTCTTAGGCTTTTTGTACTGCTGTTTTTTTTAGTTGTCTAGTTGAGAGAGACTTTTTTCTAAATTAACCAAATGCTCAATTCTAAATATGTTGTTTTGAGCAATTTATTCAAAAGGTATTTGTGATTTATTTGTCTGATAAAGGAGTATTACCAATTCATTCATAGAATCAATTGTAATGCTTATTCCATCGTCTTCAGAAGTTAGAATTAAATTCAGATGCTTAGATGGAATTAGTTTTAAAGTGTACTTTTCTTTATCCCTCATGATTTTGAATTTTCTATTCTCTATTTTAGTTACAGTAAAACCAAGTTCGATAACTTTGTTCCTAATTTCATTATAATGAGATCGCATGGTGAGAAAATAGAGCCAATCAATCAAAAAATAAGATACTAAACAGAAAATTAAAATACCGATTATCATTGTTAGGATTTTCGCAAACTGTATTACAGACAAAATTTTATTTGTTTTGATAATTAAAATCTGAAATAAATAGGGTTGAAACCCTGTTCAATTAGAAAAAGTCAAATTTTATTCCCTATGAATTTAACTTTATGAAAGTCCTAATTGTTATTTTACCTCTTTTTTTATAATTAATGATAAAAAACTCCTTTTCAAATAAGTTGCTCAAAACAATATATTCAAAAAGGAATTTTTATTTTTCATGTTCTGTATGAACTCTGTGTTTAAAATATATTAAACGCTCAAACGATTTTCAATTTCACCAACCAAAAACTCTCTCAAAACATCAATTTCGATACTATTCAAAACCTCTTCTGCAAAGGCTTGTAATAATAATGATTTTGCTTTTTGTTTTGGAATTCCTCTAGCTTGCAAATAAAATAAAGCCTCTTCATCTAGTTTTCCAGTTGTTGCGCCATGCGAACATTTTACATCATCTGCCCAAATCTCAAGTTGTGGTTTTGTATTCAGAATAGCATCATCAGAAAGCAAAACATTTTTATTAGACTGAAAAGCATTTGTTTTTTGTGCAGCCTGACGAACAAATATTTTTCCGTTAAAAACAGCTCTTGATTTGCCATCCAAAACGCCTTTGTAAGTTTCGTTACTGTACGAATTTGGTCTTGTGTGGTCAATAACGGTATGATTATCAACGTGTGTTTTTTCGTTCAACAAATAAAGTCCATTCATAAACGACTCACAATGTTCTCCAGAAATAATTCTCAAATCATTACGGATTAATTTTCCTGCCAAAGAAATTGTGGTGTTCGTAAAACTACTATTATCAGCTTGCTTTGCATGTGTGCTTCCTATTTGAAACTGACTTTTTGCGTCTGCTTGTATTTTGTAATGCTTTACATTTCCATATTTCTCTACATTTACAGAAGTCAAAACATTTGTCAAATTTGGATTTTCGCCTTTTGTAATATAGTTTTCTACAACTGTACAACGGCTATTTTCTCCCACAGAAATATAATTTCTGACCTGTGAAAGTATGTTTTTCTGACTTGCATCATTTACAAAATAAACAAAAACAGGAAGCTCTAATTCTTGATTGTTAGCAATTTCAATAAGATAACCATCAGTAGCAAAAGCTGCATTGATATCAGAAAAAATACTAACCGAATCCTTATCAAATGTACTTGGAAACCTATCAAGAAATTTCTCAAAAGCAGAACTAGAAGTTTCAGTATTTGAAAGCGATTTTATAGAAATTTTATCTTTAGTTTCTTTTATATTAGAATGTTTATCAGAAAAATGACCATTAATAAAAACAAGAACATGAGAGTCTAAATCTTTATTACTATTCAAATAATAGTTTAATTCATTCAAATCTAAATCAGAATTTAAAGAACTATTTTCACTTTGTAATTCAAATTTATTAGAAAGAATGGATTTTATATCTGTAAATTTCCATTCTTCGTTTCTTGTTGTCGGAAAAGCATTGTTTTTGATAGCTTCTAAAGCTGACTTTTTGGTTACAGAAAATTTATCTGTCTCGTTACTTTCACTTACTTTTTCAGCCAACTCTTCAAAAGGAGCTAAAAAAGTAGATTTTATATCGTCTAAAGTAGTTGTCATAAATGGTGGTTTTTTGTTGTTGGTGTCGCTTCGCTAAAACACCAACAACAGCAGGAAAATTTGAAGTTTGTTAAATAAACCGTCGTTGAGGTTCAAATGAAACTATCAACGAGGTAAAATTCTGAATACTGGTAATTGATTACTACTTACTGGTAACTGAATTAACTTCTTCTTTTATCCAATCATAGCCCTTTGCTTCCAATTCTAAAGCGAGTTCTTTTGTACCCGATTTTACGATACGACCTTGATATAAAACGTGAACAAAATCTGGAACGATATAATCTAAAAGTCGTTGATAGTGAGTTACTACAATAACTGCATTATCTTTATTTTTGAAACGATTAACGCCATTTGCAACAATCTTAAGCGCATCAATATCAAGTCCTGAATCTGTTTCATCCAAGATAGCTAATTTTGGCTCTAACATTGCCATTTGGAAAATCTCATTCTTTTTCTTCTCTCCACCCGAAAAACCTTCATTCAAAGCTCTTGTCAAAAGTGAAGAATCTAATTCCATTTCAGCAGCTTTTGATTTCATCAATTTCAAAAATGAAACTGCGTCTAATTCTTCTTTTCCTTTGTATTTACGAATTTCGTTTACAGCCGTTTTCATAAAAGTAGCATTGCTTACTCCTGGGATTTCGATAGGATATTGAAAAGCTAAAAATATTCCCTCTCCTGCACGCTCTTCTGGCGCAAGATCTAAAAGGTCTTTTCCTTCAAATGTGATACTTCCCCCTGTTACTTCGTATTCTTCTCTTCCTGCCAAAACAGAAGCAAGTGTACTTTTTCCTGAACCGTTTGGTCCCATAATAGCATGAACTTCGCCAGCTTTTACTTCAAGATTAAGTCCTTTAAGAATTTCTTTGTCGCCAGTTCCTGTATCTATACTAGCTTGTAAGTCGTTTATATTGAGCATTTTTGAGTATTTTCTTTTTTATGAAAAACGTTAATTTATAAAGTAAGGAAGTCTAAAGTATTTTCTAAATAGAAATTAATTATTTAGACTAATTACAAACTAACTAGAATTTGGGTGCAAAGTTCGTAAAGAATTGAAGCAAAAGCAATTTTTGTGATTTAATTTGCGTGAATAAATTGTTTAATGGTTATTCATAATTTAAAAAATTCTTCAAAATATCATTTTTATAAAAATATTATCTGCAAATTTACTTATCATAACAAGATCTTGTGTAGCATTAAGAATTGAAAAATATTCTATACTCACTAGATTTGCAAGAGTAAATGATTACTCATATTTAAGTTATTTTTGATTATAATCATCCTTTATTCTAAAATGACTATTTTTGACGATTTGTTTTAGTTCATTTGGTTTTCTCCTAGTAAATAACCAATTATATTGAGGAGAACTATAGATATAACTTTCCTCTTTATCAGGACAGTATTCTAACTGAAAATCATTTATATAATAAGCATAAAAACCATATTCATTTACCATGTGTGAAATAAACTTATCATTTATTGCAGGACCTAATACCTCCATAATTAGATAATCTACTTTTTTGAATACGTTTGTTGCTCCTTTTTCAATCAAGTATTCAGCATTTTCCACATCAATTTTGATGACACAGTCAAATGCATTAATATCACTTTGCTCAACAAAATTATTTAGTGAAATTACGTTTATCTTAACCTGTTCTAACTGGTGTTTATCAGAGTAATTATCATTTAAACTAGAACAAGAACTATCAGTATGATTGATATAAAATATGGTTTCTCCAGATTCTTTTCCTACTCCAAACTTATGACCATAAATATTTTTTAAATTATTACTTTGAATGGCATTTTCTGTGAATGAGTAAAGCAATTCATTAGGTTCAAAGTAATGAATTATTTTATCTTCAGATAAATGTGTTCTCAAAAAGAAGCTAAAATAACCATAGTGAGAACCTATATCTAAATAGTATTTTTTATTGTTCATTAATAACAAAGACAGATAAAGAGGACCTCTTTCTCCATCATATTGCATTGGAGTCCCAAATAAATATACAGAACTAACTGTAGATGAGGGTTCAACTACTAATTTTAAGTTAGGAGAGATACCAAAATTAGTAGTTATAGGCATCTTAGGAGGGTAATAATAATGAAGTTTGGACAAAAACTGACTTAGAAAATGATTGTTTTTTAAATCATAAGAAGTTGCAAAATGCTTCATGATTTGCATCTTAAAAGGTAAATATTTAAGAAGTAGTTGTTTTATAGACATAAACAAACAGAACAAGTAATTAGAATAATTTTAATACTTAATTTTTTCAAATATAGGTCTTTCTTATTATTTTTTTAGATTATTGTGGCTAAACTCAAAATATTTTTTAATATTTTCTTTCCCACTAAAATTCGTATTTTTGAAAATCTATTTAATACTAAAGAGTAGAAAAGACCTTTTTAAATTTACAACACACAAAATTTTATGAGAGAATTACTAGAGAAATTTGAGAACAAAAATCCAGAAATCGTTTTTGAATGGCACGATCAACACACTGAAGCTGTGGGTTGGGTAGTCATTAACTCACTTCGTGGAGGTGCAGCAGGTGGAGGAACACGTATGCGTGTCGGATTAGACAAGCGTGAAGTAGAGTCACTAGCCAAAACCATGGAAATCAAATTTAGTGTTTCAGGACCTGCTATTGGTGGCGCAAAATCAGGAATCAATTTTGATCCAAAAGACCCACGTAAGCAAGAAGTGTTGAATCGTTGGTACAAAGCAGTAGCACCACTTTTGAAAAATTATTATGGAACAGGTGGTGATATGAATGTCGATGAAATCCATGAAGTAATTCCGATTACAGAAGATTGTGGTATTTGGCATCCACAAGAAGGTGTTTTTACAGGACACTTTCAGCCAACAGAACCACAAAAAATTAACCGTATCGGACAACTTCGTTATGGTGTAGTCAAAGTTTTGGAAAACGAAGATTACACACCTTCTCTGCAAAGAAAATACACTGTTGCTGATATGATAACAGGTTATGGTGTAGCTTGTGGAGTTTTTCATTTTTATGATATTTGGGGCAAAGGAGAAGCAGATTATAAAGGAAAACGAGCAATCATTCAAGGTTGGGGAAATGTAGCAAGTGCAGCAGCTTTTTATTTAGCTCAAAAAGGAGTAAAAATTGTTGGTATTTTGGATAAAGAAGGCGCACTTCTGAAAGAAGAAGGTTTTTCTTTTGAAGAAATCAAGCAATTATTCTTAGATAAAAACGGAAATCAGCTCAACGCAACAAATATGTTTTCTTTCGAAGAAGCAGAACAAAAAATTTGGGATTTTGGAGTAGAAATATTTATTCCTGCTGCTGCATCAAGATTGGTTCAACAATCTCAAATTGAAAGAATGATAAAAGGTGGTTTGGAAGTAGTTTCTTGTGGTGCAAATGTTCCTTTTGCTGACAAAGAAATTTTCTTAGGTAAAACATTAGAATATGCTGATAAAAATGTAGCAATTATTCCAGATTTTATTGCAAACTGTGGAATGGCTCGTGTTTTTGCTTACCTTATGAGCAACGATGATGTAGATATGTCTGATGAAGGAATCTTTGAAGATACTTCAACTATCATCAAAAATGCACTTGAAAAAACACATTCAAGAAACAAA
This sequence comes from Bernardetia sp. Wsw4-3y2, assembly GCF_037126295.1. Classification (NCBI taxonomy): domain Bacteria; kingdom Pseudomonadati; phylum Bacteroidota; class Cytophagia; order Cytophagales; family Bernardetiaceae; genus Bernardetia; species Bernardetia sp. Wsw4-3y2. Next base: position 672,522 of record NZ_CP147017.1, read on the forward strand.
AATAAGACAGGATTAGTAGAAACTTCTTTTGAGATTGCCTTAGAGCAATTAGTTTAAATATTATGTTATTGGTTGGAACACCATAGCCGTAAGTCTATAAATGAAGTAGAATTATTTACTCCTTTAGGAGTTGTATATTGGTAGAAAAAAGAGAAAGCTACATCCTCATTTACTCCGTAGGAGTTTCATAATGGTAGCATTTCGTCTTTAAATATCATAAATTCTACCAATATGAAGTTCCTACGGAACAGAGTTAAAATAAGAATTTTAACCTTACGGCTATGGTTGGAACACCAACAATAGCAAGTTACGTATCACAGACTTCCCCCAGTCTGTGCAAAAATGAAAAAGTTGAATTAAAGCCTTAGTAATTTTGAAATTACTAAGGCTTTTTTTATCTAATTTTTCGAACTATTATTTGATGTAAGTAAGTTTATCTGAAATAGATAATTATATTTGTAAAAATATACGCACTTACATTTATCATCATCACTTCCACTCTTCTTATTTTACAGTCTATTTATACATTATGAAAACTATAGAGGTCGAACACAAAGCCAAGCAAACACTTTTGGCAATTGGTTTCTTTTTATTTATTTATTTGTTACTTATTTCCCTTTCTTTTGCCCTTACTATAGGTTTTGGATTTGCAGGAATAGGAGTTGTTGCTATGCGCCCTTCTTTTTTTACGTTATTTCTAGGAATAGGATTGGCTAGTATTGGAGGTTTGGTTTTCTTTTTCTTAATAAAATTTATTTTCAAACGTGTCAAAGTTGATCGTTCGGATATGATAGAAATTAAAGAAAATGACGAACCTCGTCTTTTTGCTTTAATTAGAGAACTGACTAGAGAAGTAGGCACAGATTTTCCTGAAAAAATCTATCTGACTAGAGATGTAAATGCTGCTGTTTTTTACGATTCTAGCTTTTGGAGTATGTTTTTTCCTACCAAAAAGAATCTACAAATTGGTCTAGGATTAATCAATGCAGTAACTGAAACTGAACTTAAAGCTGTTTTGGCTCACGAATTCGGACATTTTAGTCAGAAAACATTAAAAGTAGGAAGTTATGTTTATAATGTAAATAAAGTAATTTATAATATGCTTTATGACAATAATTCGTATAGCAATTTAGTACAACGCTGGGCAAATTTTTGGTGGGGTTTTGCGATTTGTGCGTGGATAGGAATCACAATTATTACAGGAATTCAATGGATTCTTCAAAAAATGTACGGCATTGTCAATGTTCGTTATATGGAACTTTCTAGAGAAATGGAATTTGAAGCTGATCAAATTGCTGCATCTGTGGTCGGTTCAAAACCTTTGATAGATTCACTTTTACGTCTTCAATTGGCTAGTGACGCACTTCAATCTTTAATCAATTTTTATCAAGAACAAATCGCCAAAGAAGAAATAGCTGAAAATATTTATCCTCAACATCATTATTTAATGAATTATTTGGCTAAAGAAAGTCATCTTGATATAGAAAATAATTTGCCTGTTGTTACGAAGGAGAGTTTGAATAAATTTGATAGAAGTAAGGTAGTTATTGAAAATCAATGGGAATCGCATCCAAGTACAGTCGATAGAGTACAGCATTTAGAAGATTTGGGTTTTGATGCAGAACCTTCTTTAGATACAGCATGGAGTATTTTTGAGAATGCTCAGAAATGGCAAGATAAGTTTACAAAAGATATTTTTGCAGATGTAAAATTTTCTCAGACACCAAAACTACTTTCTTTAGAAAATTTCAAAGAAGAATATTCTGCCTACAAACAAAAGTATTCTTTTGATGAGCGTTACAACGATTTTTATAACTCAAAAGATATTTCAGAATTTAATATGGAAATAATTATTGATCGAATCAATTCGAATTCTTCAAAAGTCCTGATTACTGAAAATACAGAGTTAGAAGATATTTTCAATGAAAAAAATACAGAGCTTATCCGAAAACAACAAGGATTAGAAAATGATTGCCTGATTTTGGAAGCTATTATTGATAAGCAAATCAAACTCAAAACTTTTGATTTTGAAGGAATAAAATATCCAGTCAAACATGCGCCACTTATTTTACAAGAATTACAAGATGAAGCACAAGCCAACAAAAAGCTAATTCAACAAAATGAAGAAAATGCTTTTATTTATTTCTATAAAAAAGCTCAAGCAAATAATAATGATACAGTTTTGAAAGAATTGTATGAAAATTATTTTGAAAGAAATGAAATAAAGAAAGCTGATGAATTACTTCATAAAGCTCTTTTAGAAAAATCACAATTTATTGGTCAGCAATTAGAAATTCATGAAATTGAAGAACACATGGCACAACTTCGTTTTGAAGAGCGAAAAATGCGTTCTCGTTTGAAAGAAATTGTAGAAAAAGAACCTCATCTTTTAGATGTTTACACTGCTCAAAACAAAAAACAATTAGAAGATTATCTGTCTCAAGAATGGATTTATTTTGACCATAATCATTATTATGAAACTCCTCTAGGACTTCTTTTTGCTGCCTACAGTTTTTATTATGAACTTTTCAATCAGTCTTTATTCTTAAATAAGAAAAATCTATTGGAAAGACAATTGTCATTAGCAGCTTAGTTTTCAAATAAAAATTAGAAGTTGTTTAAGAATAGAAAAAATATGTTCTGTGTGCGACAGAACAGGGACAGAATTTCATTTTTCCATAGAACTGGGTTTGCAAACCCAGTTCTATGGAAAAATAACACAGCCTTTGAATTCTATGACAAAGTCAAGCCTAATCTTTAGAAATTTAGGATAAATTTATGCTGCATTTTGAAATCCTACTCCTTGTCTTTCATAGATTTTGTTATTTTGTACACAAGCTACTACACGTTGAAGTATTTTATTTCGTAAAGCATTCAAAACACTCATTTTATTTTTGCCTTCTTTTATTTTACGTTCATAAAATTCACTTAATTCTCCCCCTTTTACTTTTATAGCAGCTAAAGCACACATATGTAACAATGTTTTAAGTGATTTATCAGCTATTTTTGATACCCTTGGCTTTCCTTTGTGGTTACCTGATGATTTTTCAAAGGGAACAACACCAGCATAACAAGCTAGTTGTTTAGCAGATTTAAACTTTGTAAAACCTTGTGTAACAACAAGTAATTTTATAGCTGTTACATCTCCTACTCCAACAACAGAAGTAGTGAGTCGATAGAGTTCTTTTAATTTCTCATCATTTCTAATTACATTTTTCATGCTTTTTTCTACTGCTATAATTTGTTCTTTTATCTGCTCTACTGGCTTTTGTAGATGTTCTGTTAAGTATTCATTTTGTTGTTCTGTTTCAAATTTTTGAGATTCTTTCCAAAATGTTTCCAGTTGTTTTTTGCATTTGATTAAATTTTTACGAACTAATTGCAATGTTTTTAAGGTCTTAATAGACTGACTTACAGGGGTATACAGTTTGCAACGGTCTTGAAAACGAAAAGCATACAAAGCTATTCTATAGGCATCTTCTTTGTCATTTTTTTCTCTAGTAAAGCCCATAGATTGTTTTATTTGAAGGGCATTCTCTACCCAAACATTCATTTTTTTGTCTAGTAGTGCAGTCAATAAAAAATTTATATATACGCCTGTAGGCTCTAAACAAACTAATAAAAAAGAAATATCTATTTGAGTTTCTAATTTTGCTAAGTAACTCTCTATTGAAGCTAAGTTATTTTTAATTTGCTTTTGGCTTACTATAACACCATCTTTCAATAAAGTACAATCTAAATGATTGCGACTTACATCGATTCCTAAAAAAGTTTGATAAGTTTGCATAAAAAGTTAATTTTAAGTGATTATTTAATAGAGTAGTTCATCAATTAGTCAATCAAACTTAAAACCTTATCTAATGAGGTAATTTTTATTATTTAGAGTAATAAAAGTTCTCCGAATTCTATATAAGTATGCGATTGAATAAATGTAGGTAGAGGCTAATTCAACGGATAGAATCTATGTTCTTGTTGGTGTTACAGGTTCTCTACCTACTTGATGAATACTTAAATACAAGATAAGTATTTCATTCTATTTATCTAGTGCAAACCTAAAGGTTGGTGTTTGAGCGTAGCGACACCAACAAAAATATCCACAAATCCCATTCTTAAACAACTTTTTAGAATAAATTCTCAAAAAAAGCAATTACAGCCTTTATAATTGCTTTTTTTGTTTTGCTTTTTTTGATTTTCTTGGATTCAACTCAAAAACTAACCATTTCAATATAATCTCCTACTTCTAGTTGATGTACTACATCCATTCCGTTTATTACTTTTCCAAAAATGGTATAACGTCCATCTAAATGTGGAGTAGGTGAATGTGTAATAAAAAACTGACAACTTTCTGTATCTTTTCCTGCCGAAGCCATTCCCAAATATCCTTCATCATCATAATAGAAAGTTGAAAATTCAGAGCGAATAGTATAATCTATACCTCCCCAACCGTCACCTCTTGGGTCTGCACCCTGTACTACAAAATTAGGAACAACTCTATGAAATTTCTTTTGATTAAAAAATCCTGTTCCTGCTAGAGTTACAAAACTGGCTACTGTTGCAGGAGCTTCTTCTGTAAAAAGAGAAACTATTATTTCTCCTTTATTTGTATTCAAAATAATCGAATTTCTAGCATTCAAAGTATTTATTAGTTTCCAATCAATTTCTTTGGTAGGTGGAGGAGGTGGACTTTGAGCTGTTTTACCTGTATAGAACTCTATTGTTTTACTGATTTCTTGATAGGTTTCAATTTCTTTGGGTAGTTCTAATTTTTTTCTTGCTTCTGTAAGCAGTTTGGTTAGAGAATTTGTTTTGTATTTGTAAATTTTCTTAAAATTTTCATTCATTAATGCATTAGCAGCCAATGCCATTGCTCCTACATCGCCTGACTTAATAGCAAATTCAAAACCTTTGGTTAATTGTTCTTTTTGTTTTGAAGAAATATTTTGAGCAGAATTTGACAAAAACTTTGTAGAAACATTAAAAATAGCTTCAGTTGCTGCTGTTCTTAAGAGGTGATTTTGTGTGGTTTGAAGTGTGTCCAAAATCAAATCCATATTTTGAAGATTTTCAGAAAGAGCTTGCAACAAAACCATTTTTTCATAGACATTTTGAGAAGAGTCCAACACAGAAATTGCTTTTTGAGAAGCTATATTTTCCTTTCTTTCAGTTTTGATTGCTCCTGCAAAAAGGTTTGCACGAGTTCTGTAATTGTTTGTTTTTTCTATCCATTCCAAATATAGTTTATAGTCTGTCAGACGAGCCAAGTTTTTGAGGGTTTCGGAAGCTACAATTTGAAGCTTTGGATTTTTAGCATTGATATAATTTCCAATTGCTTTTTTGATTTTTGGAGAATCATCAAACTGCCCAAGTGCACGAATAGCTGATATTTTAACTAGATAATTTTCAGCTGTTTTATTTAAAATTTTAATTAAGAAATCTTCATTTTCTTTTGTTTTTATTGCTCCTAGAGCTTGAGTAGCATTCGAACGCACAAAAAGTTGAGAATCATTATCAGCCTTATTTTTTAGTATTTCAAAGAAATCACTTTGTTTTTTTTCTTGAATAGAATCAGCTTCTGTTTTAGGAATTATTTTATCGCCAAGGCGAGCAAAATAAGCAGAAGCCATCAAACGAACTGTATAATTTTGCTTAGGAGGAGTTAGGAAATCAAGCATTAAAAGTGTAGCTGAATCTGAAATTACTCGCTCGTTTACTTTTGGTTTGGTTGCTGCACGATAAATTCCGATAGCTTGTCCTACTCTAAGAGTATCATTTTCATAATTTTTAAGAGCTAAAAACTGCAATCCTTTTTGGGTTGCACTTTTTCCAATAGCTTCCAAAAGTCGCTGCTGAACATTTACATCATAGTTTCCACTCGCTTGTAGTTGAGTGGTCTTTTCTAGCAATAAGGTTTCACTACTTGTTGCCCAAAACTGTCCAATTGATGTGGCAGCAGCTTGGCGAACAGACGATTTTTCATCATTTAATAATTCCAATAAAGGCATCAGAAAGCTACTATCTTGCAGAGAAGCAAAAGTAAGAGCAGCATGTTTTCTATATTTTTCTTGTGGATGAGATAAAAATGTAGCTACCGTTTCGGCATCTCTTCGGTTAGCAGCATCATATATTTTTTGAAGTAGTGTATCAGAATGAAAAACATTACGTTTAATAAACTTTTCCAAATCTTTTGGAGGTTCTTCCATTTTATCAGGCGTACAGGCTGTACCTAATAAAAAGCTAAAAAATAATATAAAGAAAAATGAATTTGAAAAAATAAAGGAAGACAGAAATTTCATACAACTAGAAATAGGAAATAAAAAATAGGAGAAATTCAAAATAGCTACAACAAGCAAAAAATTATCTTTGCCTAATTTACTAATTATTTCCTCATTTAATAAATTTTGTTTGTCAGAATGATTCAGAATCTAAGCAAATTATAAATACTCCCAACTATGATTGGTATATTCGTTAATCCATTTATCTGAAATTACTTCTAAATCAAAATCTGTATTTGTTTTCCAATCCAATACTACAAATGAGTTTTTGGCAAGCGAACCATCATTTTCAAACTCTAATTCTTTTATTTTACAAGACTGTGTAAACTTATTTTCATCTTCTAAAAGTGAAAAAGGCTGACCTGTGTGTCCAAAAAAATGATATAAAGGTTTATGTCTTGTCAGAAAATCTCTTATTTGTTGCATTCCAAAATCTTTTGTTGTAAAATGCAAAGCACTATCATGAGAAATGAGCAAATCAATTTGTTTTTTGGATTTTTGAGAATGTAATTTATTCAGAGCATCCATCTCATAGGGTTGAATATATTTTTCTTGCTGTTTTTGTGATATTTTTCTGCTCCCAACTCTTCCAATTCCTATCCAATTTAATTCTGTAGTATCTTTTTGAAAGGTTTGTAAATGACCTGTTTTACAAACTCTAATTTTTTCATAAATATCGATAGGAAAAGATGACTCAACAGATTTTCCCTCTAAGTTATTTAAAAACTCATGATCTTCATGATTTCCCCTTACAGCATACATGGTAGCTTCTACCTTATCTAAAACTTGTTCTACCTTCTTATTTTTTTTGGTAAAATGATGATAAAAACCGAGTTCAGAAGGTTCTCTTCTTGCGTGTCGTAATGTAGCTTTGTCTAATTTGGACGGATTGGGAAAAGCTCCTAAATCTCCACATTGAAGAATTAGGTCTATTTTTATATTTCGTTCTCTTTCTAGCCTTTCTATGAGTTTAAAGGAAAGCAAAATTCTTCCATGAAGGTCTGCAAATAAAGCAATTTTCATAATTGTATTGATTTGAATGATAAGTTAGTAGAAAATTTTACAATTATGATTTGATAAAAGTTCAAATTTCGTTTTTTATTCTAAAATTCTCGCTTGTTAAAGTTTGGTTATCTGACAAAAAAAGAGGAACTTTACATCTTTATTTTTATGAGACGGTCGGCAATCGTCTTTAGGCAATTTAATTTATACAAAAAATGAAATCTTTAGAAATCATCGGTTATTACCGAAAAGAAAATCAAATGGGAGCAAAAGCTGCTCATTTATTGCGTTTAGAAGGCTATGTTCCTTGTGTATTGTACGGAACAGGAGGAGATAACAAACACTTTTATGTGCCAAATATCTTATTCCGTGACTTGATTTATACATCAAAAGTACATACAGTTGAGTTGAATATCGAAGGTGACATTTATAATGCTATCGTTCAAGATTATCAAACTCACCCAGTAAGTGATGTAATGATGCACGTTGATTTTCTTGCAATGAAAGAAGATAAGCCTGTAAAAATCGACGTTCCTGTAAAACTTATTGGTCGTTCTGTAGGCGAGCAAAAAGGTGGTCGTATGGTTTTGAAAATGCGTAAACTTAAAGTTAAAGCATTGCCAGCTAACCTTCCAGATACTATTGAAGTAAATGTAGCAAAATTAGACTTAGGAAAATCTATCAAACTTTCTGAAATCGGAGAACGTCCGTATGAAATTATGAATAGTCCTTTAGTTTCTATTGCAACTGTTACTATTCCTCGTACACTTCGTACAGGTGGTGGTATGGACACTAGTGCAGAAGAAGAAACGGAAGAAGAAGCATAATTACTTTACTTGCTTAAATGCAAAAGAAATTTTGTCTAGTCCTGAAATAGTGTTACAGTTTTTTAGATAGATTAAATATATATCAGGCAGTCTTAAGATTGTCTGATTTTTCTTTTTTATAGGTTCTTATTTCAATATTTTCCTTTTGATGTGTTTGCTCTGGTGTTTGCATATATAAAGAAAAATGAGGTCTTTCTTGATTATATATTTGTACACTTTGTTGTACTAATTGTTTCATCCAAGTCAAATACGATTGTTGAGTTTCTAGTAAAAACTCTTGTTTGAGAATACCATTGACACGTTCTGCTACTGCATTTTCGTAAGGGTCATAACATTCTGTCATACTACAACGAATACGATTTTTAGTTAAAATCGTCTGATATTCATCACTACAATATTGGACACCTCTATCTGAATGATGAATCAATTCTCGTAACGGATAATTTCTGTTTTTCAATGCCATTTTTAAAGCATTTGAACAACCAACAGTCTCTAAGCTATTAGAAACATCAAAACCAACTATTTTCTTTGAATACGCATCAGTAACCAATGCCAAATACATCGGATTTTCTCGTGTTCCAATATAGGTAATATCACTTACCCAAACTTGTTCTGCTCCATCTACCTTCAAGTTTGCAATTAAATTTTTATGCTTTTTGAAACGATGAAAGGAGTCTGTAGTAACATGATACCTCCGTTTAGGTAAAATAAGAAGATGATTAGCTTCCAAAATACGAAATAGTTTATCTCGTCCCACTTTTAAAGCCTTTAAAGGAATTTTTAAAATGTGGTAAAGTTTACGAGTACCCACTCGTGGCATTCGATGTCTAACTTCTTTGACTAAATCAACTACTTTTTGAGCTAATTCTTTGTATTTATCTGTCCGAAATAAAGAATAATAATATACCCGTCTAGATATCCCAAGCAATTTACAGGTCTTTTCAATACTGGTTGCAGGCTGTTCACTAAATGAACTAACTACTTGGGGTTGGAGTTTTTTCGTATAGAAATTTTATATTCTTTTTCGGCTAAGTCAATCATCATGTCAAACAAAATGGCTTTCTTATCTAAGGTAGATAATTCTTCTTGTAGAGTGGCATTTTGTTTTTTAAGAAGACGAATTTCCTGCTCTTGTTCCATTAAACGTTGTTCTGCTGTTTTCATAGGACGAATTACTTTATAAGAATGATCAAAATTACCGTATTTTTTTAACCAGTTCACAACAGTATGACGACATTGAATACCATAATTCCGTTGTGCTTGAGTTATTGTAAAAAGACCTTGTTCTATTTCCTTAACTACTTGAAGTTTGAACTGCATGGTATAGTCTTTCTGTGTACGTTTTACATAGGTACGTTCCATAATAAAATTGGTTGTGTAACACTATGTTAGGACGAGACATTTGTTTATATAGAAATCCATTAGAAAAATTATTTTCTAATGGATTTTTTTTATCTTCATCTTTTCTATAAAATGAAATTTACTAAAAATGACCTTACAAAAATTTCCTCACTCCATTGACAAAACTTTAATTTTCTGATTGAATTTAGTTTCTTTACTCATTGGATTATTGAGTATTTTTTTGATTTCTAGTAATCCATATCGGAAAAAAGAGTATTCATTATATCTATTTGAACAGACTCTTATTTTCGTTTTTTTATGTTTCCACATTTTCAAAACAACCTCACTAATTGAGGAAATAAAATTATCAAAGTCATCAACAAAAGTTGAATGATAATAAAGGGAATAATTCCACGATACAAATGTCCTGTTTTGATTTCTGGAGGAGCAACACCTTTAAGGTAAAACAATGAAAAACCAAAAGGGGGAGTAAGAAAAGAAGTTTGAAGATTCATCGAAACCAAAATGGCAATCCAAACCAAATCCATTCCATAGGCTGCAAAAATGGGCGTTACGACAGGCATAAAAATAAAGACAATTTCTATAAAATCAATAAAAAATCCTGCTATAAAAACCAAAATCATTACTAATGCTAAGAATCCATACGGACTAAGATTCGAACTTTCAATCAAATCTATCAGAATTTTATCGCCACCCATTCCACGAAAAACAAGTCCAAAAGCAGTCGCTCCTACCAAAATAATAAAGACCATACAGGTAAGATACATCGTTTCTTTATTAACTTCTTTAATGATTCTGAGATTTAATTTCCCTTCAAAAGCTGTTAAGATAGTTGCTACAAGCGCACCCACTCCAGCAGCTTCGGTAGGCGATGCAATTCCAGAAAAAATAGAACCCAAAACAGACAAAATCAAAACCATTGGCAAGACAAATGCCTTAAAAAGTAATCCAAAAGTGAGTTTGTCATTAAATTCTTTTAGTTCTTCTTTCGAAATAGCAGGAGCAGATTTTGGGTTTTTCCACGCAGTAAAAAAGATATATAAAATGTACAAAGCCACCAACAAAACACTTGGTACAATTGCACCAATAAATAAATCACCCACCGAAACATTCATTACACTTCCCAGCAAAACAAGCACAACACTTGGAGGAATAATTTGTCCTAAAGTTCCTGCACTAGCTATTGTTCCTGTGGCAAGTTCGGGTTTGTACCCTCGTTTTAGCATTGTCGGAAGGCTCAAAAGTCCCATCGTTACGACTGTCGCACCCACAACGCCAGTAGAAGCAGCCAAAAGCGCACCTACAATCACAACAGCAATGGCAAGTCCACCACGCAGACGACCCAAAAGCAAAGCCATTGTTTCTAAAAGCCGTTCTGCAATTCCTGATTTTTCAAGCATCACGCCCATATAAACAAATAAAGGCACAGAAATCAAGACAAAATTTGTCATTGTTCCATAGATGCGAAGAGGAAGCAAATTAAAAAAATCCCAGCCAAAAAGATAAATCCCAAACAAAACAGCTACTCCTCCCAAAGTAAAAGAAACAGGATAGCCTTTGAGAAGTAAAATAAAAAGACAAGCGAAGAGGAGTAAGACGAGCATTTTATAAAATTGAGTTTCTTAAATAATTCGTTAATTTTAATCAAAAAAAACATCAAAGTAAAATTATATTTTCTGTATAGCCTATGAATACTGATTATCAAAAGCTAAAAAGTAGTTTTGAAAAACTTCTACCCAAATTAAAAGAAATGAATGATGAGTATAATGAACTCTTTAAAAATGATGAAGAATTTGAACCCCTTTTTCGCATAGAGTCTAGCTCTGAAAAAGAAATTTTAGACCTAGAACACCATATTCAATCTTCTATAATTGAGCCTTATAGGTCTTTTATAAAAGATTACAATCCTTCAATAGAAATATCATGTGATGGAAGGGGTGTGCGATTATTAGGTATTAAAGAAATGAAAGAAGAGTTTGACAATACATACGAATTTAAAGAACTTTTATCAGAAAATATATTTCCGATTGCTTTAGATGGATCTGGAAATTATTTTGTTGTAAAGACAGAAAAAGAAAATCAATTTATTTACTGGATTAATCATGATAAAGATTTTTCCCTTTCTTTAGAAGGAAAATTTATTGATATAATGATAAAATGGATAGAAGAAGAACTTTAATATGGGAGTATTCGGAAGTATTCCAAAAAGTTAAATATTATTTTATCTGTCTGATACTTTAAAATATCTTGACAGATAAAATAATCTTAGACTAAAGCTCAATTTATACATCTAAAATAATACACTTACCTTCTTTGACATCTTTTTCTACTTTTTTGTATTTTACATTTTCTACCACTTTTCCGTCTTCATATTTGACTGTTACTTTGTCGTTGCGTCCGTATAAAGGTTTATTGGTTTTTGGGTCGTAACTACTACGAGGCTGATCTGTTTCTATTATTTGATCATCTTCATCTAGTACAAATCCATTATTTGCTGCTGACTCTCTAAAATCTTTCTTCACTTTTTCTTGCTCTTCTTCATTCAATGGATAAGTAAAAAAGCCTATTAGTAACCTGTCAAATATTTCGTAGGGAGTAAGATCTAGATTTATTTTTTTGTCGCTTCTTATAGAATAATCAAAATTCTGAAATTCTTTAAACGTTGATTTTTTATCCCATATTTCTTCATCAGTCAATTTTTCATTGTGAAGTTTCAAAACTTTTTCTCTTAACTCTGTTCCTTCTATTAAGAAAACTGAATGTATTAAGGCATCTACTTCAAATCCTTCTAAAAATGGGTTTTCCCTGTCTTGTTTTAAAACAAAATCTATCAATTTTTCATAAAAACCAATAGCTTCTTTTCTTCTTTTGGTTTCATTAATAGCTACTTGAGCAGGAATATTTATTAATCCACTTTTTACTAAATAATTATGATTGTTGTGTTCTATAATTTCTAATAGTGTCTCAAAATCATCTTTAAATATAGGATACGCTAGAAATGTCACATAACTTGGCTCTACAAATTGTCCGAACCAGTAGTCTATAAATTGCTCATCTTCTTCCAAAACTTCAATAATTTTAGGAAAACTTTGCTTTGCTTCCAAAACATATAAAAAGCCCAACGCATAAATGAGAAAATTCAAATTATAATCATTATCTTGATAGTAGTCATTTCTTCTAGTTTGTAAATCAGTTATAAAATTTTCTAAATCTTCAATAAAAGTTTGACGAGGAAGAGCTAATCCCTCATCTATTTTTTCTTTTGGAAGTTCATCTTTATGGTTTATAAGTTCAGATGTAAAAGGGTGATTGTAGGTAGGGTATGGCATAATTGAGATACTTTCTTTAAATTTCATTAATCGTAGATAAATATATTGATTTCTAACCAATAGTTATTTGCATAAAGCAAGTAAATTTATAAATTTCATAATTAATTACGAAAAATAAATTTATAAATGCCCTTCACATTTTCACACCCTGCAATCATTTTACCTTTCGGTTTTGTTGGGAAACGTTATTTTTCTCTGACAGCTCTTATTATTGGAAGTACAACACCTGATTTTGAATATTTTTTGCGTTTGAGGGTGCGTAGTGATTTTTCGCATACTCTTTTTGGTGTTTTTTGGTTTGATTTACCTTTGGGGATTGCTCTCTGTTTTGTATTTCATTTGCTTGTAAAAAAATCACTTTTCAAAAACCTTCCTTTTTTTCTGCAAACTCGTTTTAATGATTGCTTAGGTTTTGACTTTATAGATTATTTCAAAAAGCATTTTCTAGTTGTGATTTCCTCTTTGCTTTTGGGAGCTTTTTCTCATCTTTTTTGGGATGGATTTACCCATCATTATGGATTTTTTGTAGAACTTTTTTCTGTTTTACAAACAAAAACTATTTTCTATTCTATTCCTGTTTTTAAGATCTTACAGCATTTGAGTACGCTCTTAGGTGGGATTTGTATTGCTTTATGGGTTTATAAATTACCTAAAACCTCTGAAATTGTATATTCTATTTCCTTCAACTATTGGTTTTCTGTCTTTAGTTGTTTTGTGTTTTTATTTTTTATTCGTATTCTTTTGATGTATTACTTTCAAGAGAGTTTTCATGTAGGTAATTTTATTGTGAGTGGAATTTCTCTAATGCTACTTTCTTTGATTTTGGTGGGAACTTTTGAAGAGTTTTACACTACAAAAAATCTCAAATAACTAGTTAAAAACCTTCGTTATTTGAGACAGTGCTTATTTTTATGGAGTATTAAATTATTTAATCTAAGCGAAAAACAATTGGAATATTAATTTTAACAGCTACTTTTTCTCCTGTATGATTTGTAGCAGCCTTCCATTCGGTATAATTTTCTACAGCTTTTAATGCTTCTTCATCACAGCCTCCTCCAATTCCTTTTAAAACTTTTGTGTCTTGTACCTTCCCTGTTTCATCAATAATCAATTGTACAAATACTCGTCCTTGTATTCCTTTTCTTCTAGCTTCTAAAGGATAATTCATTGTATTAGAAATGTGTATGTAAAATTTTTCTATTTCAGTTTTATTCATGGCTGATTCTCCTGCTGTTCTAAGATATATTTTTTTACCCTCTTCATTGACTGTATAGTTCTCCACAACTTTGTAATCTTTATATAATGTTCCTTCTTTTCCATCATCACTTGTAACAAAAGCACTTCCATTTTCCAAAAGAGGCTTTCCTTCTTTCGAATAAATTTGTACATACTCTTTAGTATTATCTTTATTTAATTTGTATTCTTCTCTTAAAACTCCCTTTTCATCGTATTTGTAAACAGAACCTTTTGGTTTTGAAAGCTTTTTATCAGAATAGGTGCCTTTATACTTCAAAACATCATTCATATAATATTCTCTATATTCCCAATCTTTTTGGATTTTTTCTATTACTCTATAATAATCAGCTTCTGAACGAAGTGTAATTTCTCCTGCTTCATAAGAATAAAAAATAGTGTCCACAGAGGTATCATTCCATTGAGAAAATGCTAAATTAGTATTTGTAAACAAAAACAAGATACTTAAAAATGTTATAATTAATAATTTCATTGTTGTAAGGATAAATATATATGAGTTATTTTGACAAAAATAAAAAAAAATAATTAATATTTTCTTACTTGAATTAATAATTATTTTTATAAAAAAAGCGACACAAAATAGATTTGCATCGCTCTTCAAAATTATAATATGATACCGTTAAGATTAGACATTTGCTGCTTTTTCTTTTTCTGCATCTTTCAAAACACGACGCAATATTTTTCCTACATTTGATTTTGGCAACTCTTCTCTAAATTCATAATATTTAGGAACTTTATAACCTGTCATATTTTCTTTGCAGTATTTTTTGATTTCATCTTCTGTAAGCGAATCATCTTTCTTGACAATAAATACTTTTACAGCTTCTCCAGATTTCTCATTTTCAATTCCGATTGCAGCTACTTCCATCACTTTAGGATACATTGCAATCGTATCTTCAACTTCATTTGGATAAACATTGAAACCTGAAACCAAAATCATATCTTTCTTTCTATCCACAATTTTGAGGAAACCATCTTCTTGTAAAACTGCTACATCTCCCGTTTTGAGCCAACCATCTGCACTCAAACAATTAGAAGTTTCGTCAGGTTTTTGCCAATATCCTTTCATTACTTGAGGTCCTTTTACACAAAGTTCCCCTGGGTTGTTAAATCCTTCTACATCATTACCCTCATCATCAATAAGTTTTATTTCTGTACTTGGAAGAGGCATTCCGATTGTTCCAATTTGTACTCCTCCAATAACAGGATTACAACTCACAACAGGCGAACATTCTGTAAGACCAAAACCTTCTACCAAAGAGTTTCCTGTAACTTCTTTCCATTTTTTGGCTACTGCACTCTGTACAGCTGTTGCACCAGCAACAGCTACTTTAAGTCGTGTAAAATCAACAGTATTAATATCTGGGTGGTTTGCAAGTCCATTGAAAAGTGTATTTACACCTGTCATAATTGTAATCTTATGAGTAGCCATTTCTTTAATCAAGGCAGGCAAATCTCTAGGATTTGTAATCAAAACATTGCTACAACCATACGCAAAGAAAATAAATGTGTTTACAGTCAGAGAAAAAATATGATACATTGGAAGAGGAGTCAAAACTACCTCTTGCCCTTCTCTAGCAAGTGGTTTCATCCATTCTTTTATCTGCTCAGCATTTGCAATTACATTTCTGTGTGTCAGTTCTGCGCCTTTTGCTACGCCTGTTGTTCCTCCCGTGTATTGAATAAATGCGTTGTCCGAACTCTTTACTTTTATAGGTGTAAATGGATATTTTCTACCTTTTGCAAGTGCATAACGGAAAGGAATTGCACGAGGAAGGCTATAAGAAGGAACCATTTTTTTGACACGTTTTACTACAAAGTTAGTAAGCGAACGCTTAAAAATGCCCATCATATCACCTACTTCTGTTACAATAACTGTTTCGATATTTGTATGAGGTAATACTTTTTCAATGCTATCAGCAAAATTTGCCAAAACAACCACAGCCTTTACATCAGCATCCGTAAATTGATGTTCCATTTCACGAACTGTATAAAGTGGATTTGTATTGACAACAACCAAACCTGCACGAATAGCACCAAAAAGCGCAATTGGATATTGCATTACATTTGGCATCTGTATCGCAATTCTATCTCCTTTTTTTAGATTAGTTTCATTTTGTAAAAAAGCTGCAAAATTAGCTGAATAATTACCAATTTGTTTAAAAGTCATTTCTACACCCATGTGAATATAGGCTATTTTATCTCCATATTTTTCTATACTTTCTTCAATTAATTCTATCAATGAATTATACTGGTCTGGATTAATATCTTTTCTGACTCCTTTTGGATAATGCTGTTTCCAAATTGCTTCCATAATGCGATAATTTATTTTTTTGTTGTGGGTTATTTTAAGTCGTGGTTACGATTATACAAACAATATTCTTATTTTTTTGACAAAAAGCAAATGAATAGTACGCTTTTCGATTAAATTCTTAATGAAAATTTAAAATCAGGCTTTTTTATTCAAAAAATATTTAAAACAAAATTGAAATATATAGATTTAACTGTTTTCAATTTACTAAACTAATAAAATCTTCTTGTTTTTAAAACCCAACTTTCGTCTTTACTTTTTCTACTTTCTGTGTAGTTTTCTTTTTTCTTGTAAAAGTGCTTCTAACCTTTTACCTATTCCTGATTTTTCTATTGATTACAATAAAAATGAAATTGATAAAACTGTTTTTTTGTTAGGAGATGCAGGAAATAGCGATTCACTTACACCTATTTTTTTATCTCTAAAAAAAGAATTAGCTAAAAATCCTTCTTCTGCCTTGATTTTTTTGGGAGATAATATTTATCCTTATGGATTAATTCCTAAGAATGAAATAAAAGGAAATCCAAAATTACTTGAAGAAAGAAAAGAAGCTGAAAAACATATTGATTCTCAACTCAAAATTATAGAAAATCACAACAAAAAAAATATCATTTTTGTATCAGGAAATCACGATTGGGGAATAAATAAAAAACAAACCTTTGTAATAGAAGAGCAAAATTATATAACTCAAAAAGGATATAATTATTTACCAAAAAATGGTTGCAGTACGCCATCAGTTCTTGCATTGTCAGACAGTGTAGTTTTGATTTGTTTAGATACACAGTATTTAATTCAGAAAAATAAATTATCTGACTGTGAATTAGAAACAAATGAAGAGATTTATACTCGTTTGGATAGTATAATTATGGCAAATAAGAATAAAAAAGTAATTGTTGCAGCACATCATTTGTTAGAGAGTGAGAGCTCGCATGGGGGTAAATTTCCTTTGCGTCCTCATCTTTTTCCTTTGGTAGATTTGAAGAAAAATCTGTATATTCCTTTACCTATTTTGGGTACAGCTTATGTTTTGATGCGAAAAGCAGGTTTTTCAGAACAAGATATTTCGAATCCTAGATATCAAGATATGAAAAAAAATCTATCTTCAATTTTTGAGGAACATCCGAATTTAGTTTATGTTTGTGGACACGAACACACGCTTCAATATCATAGATTCAATGAAAAAAGTCCGAAAAAAAATTGGCGACAAATCAATAGTGGTGCAGGTTCGAAGAAGACATTTGTAAGTAGAAACTATAAAAAAGACAAGAATGCTTTTTTTGCTTATTCTAACTATGGCTTTGCTCGCTTAGATTATCTGAAAAATGGAAGTGTAATCGTTTATTATTACAATCAGAATGGAGAAGTTTTGTATTCTGATAAATGGTAATTTCTAAAAATAGAAGGTATTTGTCTAATCTGCCTAAACAAATACCTTCAAATTTTTATGCACCAATAAGAGTCATTCCACCATCAATATTATATTCAGAACCTGTAATATAAGAAGCATCATCAGAAGCTAAAAAGGTAACTAATTTGGCAACTCCTTCTGAAGTACCAATTCTTTTGAGTGGAATCCCATCTACTACTGAAGCCTTAAAACCAGCTACCTGTTCGTCATTCATTCCTGTTTTATTGAAAATAGGAGTTTCAGTAACACCAGGATTTATAGCATTGACACGAATATTCTTAGAAGCTAATTCTGCTGCTGCTGTTCTTGTGAAAGAATTGAGAGCAGCTTTTGTAGCTGCATAGATGATAGTAGACGGCATTCCTGTATATGCATTTACAGAAGAAAGATTAATAACAGATGCACCTTCACTCAAAATAGGTAAAAATTTTTGAAGTGTAAAAACAGCTCCTTTGAAGTTGATGTCCATTTGATTATCATATACTTCTTCTGTAATTTGTCCTAGATAAGAAGGAATAAAAACGCCTGCATTGACAAATAAAATATCTACTTTGCCATGTAATTCTTTTATCTTTTCTACCAAAGAATCAAGATGAGAAAGGTTGGCTTGGTCAGCTACAATTCCTTCTACACCTAACTCTTTTGCAGCTTTTTCTACTTTTTCAGCATTTCTGCCTGTGATGACTACTTTTGCACCTTGTTTCAAGAATTCTTCTGCTGTGGCATAGCCAATTCCACTGTTTCCACCTGTAACAACTGCTATTTTTCCTGACAATGAGTTACTCATAACTTTTTTGATTTGAAAATTAAATAAAAAAATAAAAACAATTTTAATGTGAGATATAATTTCAGAACGTTCGTTCCAATTAAGATATGTTTTTAGAACGTTCGTTCCGTAATAAGGTTTTTGTTTTCTGTATTTTTAGTTTTTCTTAACACAGAAGGCTTAACACACTGTTTCTATTTTCTTAGTTAATCTACTTTATTGATGCAGCATTTTAGTAAAAGTTTGCGTAAAGACAAATAGAAAGAATATTTTAAAAAAAATTTTCTTTTTACCCTTGTGAATTTCCCCAAAATTCTGATTAAATACACATTAATACTACCATTAATCTATATCTAATAATTTCCCTCTAAAGCTATGTATCACAAATTTACTTTGTATAGAATATCCTCTTACATTCCTAAATACAGTCTATCTAGTCTCTATTTTTTTATTGCTATTTTTTCTGTTTTTTTCTTATCTAGTTGTGAGCGAGACGACTGTAGCTATTCTTATACTGCTTACGAACCTATTTTTATGAGTTATGATGAGTTTAGAAGTGTTCCTGTGGAGCTTCAAAGTCCTCGTTCTTTAGATAAAGTAGGCAAAATATATTTTTATAATGATTATTTATTTGTCAATGAAATAAATAAAGGTATTCATGTTATTGATAATTCTAATCCTTCTTTACCTATTCAGGTTGGTTTCTTAAATATTATTGGAAATGTAGATATTGCTATTGCTGGTAATACTTTGTATGCTGATAGTTATACAGATTTATTGGTTATCAATATTAATACAGTTACAAGTCCTCAACTTATCAAAAGAATAGAAAATACATTTTCAAATCAAATTTTTGGAAATAATGGTTATGCAGACCCTAATTATGGAATTGTAGTAGATTGGAAAGAAACAGAAGTGGTAGCTAACTATAATTGTAATGATAATAATGAATATTTAGAATATGATCAACATCGTGAAGGTTTAAACTCGGGCATTGCAGGTTCGATGGCTCGTTTTGCTATTACTCAAAATCATCTTTATACACTCAATGGAGATAATCTAAAGTCATATTCTATTCTGAATCCTGTTTCTCCAAAAATGAAAAGTGAGATAAAATTAGGATGGGGAATAGAAACACTTTTTCCGTATGGAGCTAACTTATTTATTGGTTCACAACGAGGAATGCACATTTATGACTTATATGAGCCTAGTCAGCCTAAATTTATCTCTACGTATGAGCATATTACAAGTTGTGATCCTGTTGTAGTTTCTGGAAATACAGCCTATGTAACACTTAGAGATGGCACAAATTGCAGAAATGGTGTAAACGAACTTCATCTAATAGACATTTCTGATTTATCACATCCTTCTTTAATCAATACAGAAGCCATGACAAATCCATATGGTTTAGGTGTAAATTCAAATTATACAAACAAAATGCTTTTTGTGTGTGATGGAGATGCTGGCTTGAAAGTTTTTGATGTCACCAATCCATCGAATGTAGAACAAATAGCTTCTGATGAATCAATTAATGGATATGATGTAATTGCTCATCAAAATATTTTAATGCTGATAGGAAAAGATGGATTGTATCAATATGATTATCAAAGCCCACAAAGTTTAAAACTCTTGAGTAGCATCAAAACAAAATAAAAAATTGAAGTATATATCTACTTTTTAGTAAATAAAAAACTTTTGAATTGATTTAACGTTCCTATATACTACTACTATAGGAACGTTTTTGTATAGAATAGAAAGAATTAAATAAAGGATTAAGTATATATTATGGCAAGAAAAAAACAATTTGAAGAACAAGAAATACTCACTAAGGCAACCAATTTGTTTTGGAAACAAGGTTTTCATGCTACTTCTATTCAAGATTTAGTCAATCATTTAAAAATAAATAGAGCTAGTCTTTATGATACATTTGGAGGAAAAGAAGAATTATTTAATAAGGCATTGGAGAGTTATAGAAATCAGAACAAAGAAGCTATACAATTTTTTTTAAATAATCAATCGTCAGTAAAAGAAGGGTTAAAAAACTTATTTTTACTAGCCATTCTAGGAGAAAAAAATGTTCAGGAGAAAGGCTGTTTTGTTATTAATTGCATGAGCGAACTTATTCCCAATAATGATAATATATTAGAAATTGCTATACAGAATAAAAAAGAGTTTGAAGGTTTTTTTGTAGAGTATCTCAATAAAGGAATAGCAAATGGAGAAATAGAGCCTCAAAAAAATGTACAATCTATTGCTTCTTTTTTATTTATGTTTTATAGTGGTTTGAAAGTAGTAGGAAAGACAAACCCAAACAAAGAAGAATTAAGAGAAACTATTAAAGTAGGATTATCGGTTCTATAAAATTGTAATTACTTCTTAAAAAAACGCTCTTCTTGTCCTTCAAAAAGTAAATAATAAGCACCCAAAGTTAAATTGGAACAATCTACTGTAAGTCCGTCTCCTTCCAAAACCAATTTTCCATTATTATCTAATATTTGATAATTAGTAGAACGAGAAAAAGTAATACGGCTTGTTACACTTTTGGGATAAAAGCTAATTTGTTGTTCTCCTTCAGACACAAATTTAATTTCAGGTGAATAATAATACTTACCTGTTACATCTAAGTATTTTATCCTATAAATATTTTCTCCTCCACGATGTGTAAGAGGCAATGTATATACATTTTGTTGTGCGCTTCCTTTACAGCTAATTACCTTTTCGACTATCCAAGTACGATTATTTTTTATCTGAATAAAAAACTGTCCAAATTTTTTCTCTCCTTTTGTTACCCAAACCATTGTATTCATATCTACATGTATGGAAGAAAAGCGAAATGGAAGCCTATCTTTAATGGCTTGTGGATTGAGAACTTTTGGAGTACAACTTGCTGTATGAATTATCCTGACTACTACCTCATCATTAATTTTTAGAAAGGACATATTAATGTCAAAGGCTGTTGTTGCAGGAAACTTTACGGCTTTATTATTAACAAATATTTCTTTTACACAATATTCAGTATCCGAAGTAGAAGAATTTTGGATATATAGATTTGTTCCATGATAAACTCCTTTTATTACTAATTCTTTCTTGGTGTTGTCCTTGGTATTATCTTGGGCAAGAATAAAATTAATAGATAAAAAAGAAAGTAAAATAGCTAAGAAGCTAGACAAACAGAAAAATATTGTTTTTTTCATACATCTGTATAAATAAAAATTAAATGACAAGAGGAATTAACAAATGTGTATGCCAAATTAATCAAAAAAAAACAGTTTTCTAAATTATGCTCATAATTACTTGATTTATGAATAAAATTTAATAGAAAACTGTTTAGATTTTATTTTAGTATAAATACTACTTTGTTTCTGCCTTAAATTTCTCAAGCATTTCTATGAAGTTGTCTTTTTCTCTATAACCAGGGGCAACAGCAACTTCTTTTTTATTATTTATCAAAACAATAGAAGGATAACCTGTGATTTTGAAAACTCCACCAGAAAGTTGTCTATAAGTTAGTTTTTGTCCGTCAAATGAAGTTGCATCTTCACTTTCAGCATCTAATTTGACAGCATGATAATTATTGGCTACATATTCTACTACTTCATCAGTTTGGAATGTGTTTTTGTCCATTTTTTTACACCAACCACACCAGTCTGTATAAACATCTATAAAAACAGGTTTTTTGTCTTGCGCTGATTTTTCCATAGCTTCTTCAAAAGTAAGCCATTCAATCTTAGATTTTTTAGTTGTTTCTAGTGTTGTTATTTCCTCTTTTACTTCATTTTTAGAAAAAAAGACAAAGCCACTTACGGCAAAAAAACAAAAAATAAGAGCAGCAAATAAAGTTATTTTTTTCATGAGATTATTGTTAGATAAAAATGAAATAATGTAGGGATAATTATGAGAATATGAGCAGTTTGTTTAAGTACACATCAAGTAGCTTAATATTCAAAATAACAAAACTGTATTTGAAAAGTTATAGAAATATAAAACCTACTTTTCTTCATTTAAAACAAATGCGAAGCCAAATTTTATTTTTTAAACTCTCAATAAGTTGATTTGGAATAAATTTAAGAAAATATGTCTTTTTTTACACTAAAAGCCTTAAATTAGCACTCTAAAATTAATTTCACCTAATTTTTTAATCAAATTTAGCTGCTCTTTTTAGCTCATTTTTTCCTATCCCTAAATATTATTATGTCAGTTCTCATGAAAAATATAAAAAAAAATATAACTCTTTTACTGCTCTTTTTCTCAGTTTTTCTAGTATCTTTTTTGATGACAAGTTGTGGTTCTGCTCCCCAAACTATTTCTAAAGAGACTTATAAGGTCTATAAAAAACAAGCGAAAGCAGGAAATTCTACTGCTATGCTCAAAATTGCAAATGCTTTTAAGGGCGATATGTTTACAAGTGGAGAGTATAGAGATTACAAAAACGCTGTAAAATGGTATTCTCAAGCTATGGCTACCAGTTCGACACAGAAAGTTCCTGCAGCTAGAGAACTTTTCGAAATTTATATGACTGGAAATGAAGATATTCCTAGAAATTTAGATGCAGCTAGAAAATGGTTAGATGTAGTAGCTGATAGTATGGATTTGCACATGTATTACCAAGACAATACAGACCTTTATCTGATGGATATTTTTGATACGTATAAAGAAGCTACCAAAACAGAAGCAAGTGCAGAAAGTCAGTTTTTGTTAGGACGTTACTTCTTAGAGTTTGAGATTGATTATACAACAGGTATGCAGTTTTTAGATAAAGCTGCTAGTACAGATAGCGCAAGATACAGCCAAAATGTAAATTACATGAAAGCAAAATGGCAATTTTTCAGAAATCGTCGTAGTGATTTTATAAATGAGATGCCTTTTGCTTATCAGAAAGATAAAGCTCATCAAGTAATGAAACGTTTTGCAGAGGATGAGAGTGAACTTGCCAAATTAGAGTATGCTAATTACCTTGTTCATCAAGCACAAAAGCCACAAGATGTAAAAGAAGAAACTGAAAAGCTACTCCGTAACTTCGTAGTTCCTAAATTTGCCAATAAAGAACATCAGTTAAAGGCTACTTATTTATTAGCCCTTGTGCAAGAAGGAAAAGAGCATGTCATTGCTTTTCGTAAACTATACGCCCTTAAAAATCAAAATTTTAGTGAAGAACAGTTTCCTTATATGGATAATGCTATCGATGAATATAAAGAAATTTCAACACAGTTAGAAACTCTTACAGGACTTGGAAAACTTACTACCGAACGTCCAATGTTTATTGATATTCCTTTAGAAATGCCCCAATATTATCAACATTATCAAGGTGATATTCGTCCTTTAGTAGCAATAAAAAATGCTATTACAACACCTGAAAATATAGAGTTTTTGACACCTGCAAATGTAGAAAAGTACAAACAAACTCTTTTGGAGCAAGTAGATGATATTTTTGATAAAGCAGATACTCCTTCTGAACTTTATAGTTTTAAGAATGCTTTAGAAAAAGATAAATTTTTTGAGCCATTAGCAAAACCTTATTTGGATAGTCTTATTCAACAACGATTAGATTTAAAAGGTCTTGTACAAGAAGACTTGGTTTATGAATATGAAAAAGAACGTTTAGAAAACGTAACTTTTTATAATTTAGAAGAAGGTAGAAAATTTATAGAAAACTTGTCTAAGAGAGATGATTTAGACCCAGAACCTGCTGCTCCAAAAAATCGTTGGTCAAGAAAACCTGTCAAACAAGAAATACGCAAAAATGCTCTTTTGAAGCGTGCTAAAGTAAAAGTTTTAGAAGATATTTATGGAAACTCTCCTACCATCAAACAGATTGAAGAACTCAATAAAACTGTTCCTAGATATTCTTGGCTTGCACCTGAGGGAAGAGAATGGGCAGTCGGCTTGAAAGGTAATAGTGAAAGTTGGTTTACAGGAATTGTTGATGTGAGCAAAACTCGCACGCAGTATTTTTATGAAGTAAAACGTTTTGGAGATTCAGATCGTTTTTTAATGGAAATAAAATCTATTAAAAATAATAAGTCCAATAACGCATATAGTACAAATCTTGAAGTAGAAAAAATGGTAAAAGGAGGAAGCGAATCTGGAGATGTAGAAGGATATAATGTTACTATTTTTGGAGCAAAATATCAGACTTACGGCTGGAAACAAAGCAAAACAGACTTTTTTAGAGTAATATGTAAACCAAGCACTAACAAGTTAGAGAATGCCGTCTGTACGGGTTATATGACTGTTAATAGAGATAAATCTTTTTCAGATGATTTTTTAAGAAAACATAATGTTTCTTCTGATTCTCAAAAAGATGCTATTCGTGCTGTTGTGCGTTACTTTATTTTAGAAATGCACCAAAATTTGGGAATTCGCTAAAAATATCTTTAGTATCATTACTAGAATATAGAAGAAAACAATTAAGAAAACACCTGTTAGATTTTTTCTTCTAATAGGTGTTTTTTTATAGATTATAATATTTCTAAATTCTAAATCTACAAACTTTCTTTTTCCATAAAAAAAAGAGTTATTTGTAATTACTTAACTCAAATTGCATAGAATAAAAGATGTTCTAATCTGTATAAAATAAAAACATACTATTTTAGTAAAATTTGTAATTGTTCAGACTACTACAATGTAACGTCAGTTGAGACACCGAGAATGACAAAATTATGAATTGAACAGGGTTTTAACTCTGTTTTACATTTGAAAAATAAGAAAAGGCTTGTTTTAGTAAAAGAGATATAATTTTTCTATTATTAGAAGAGCAGTATAAATAAAATAATTAATAAAGTAACTATGAATAAATTGATTATCAACAGATTGAATTGGAAAATATTTTGGTTTGTAATTTTTGTGGTAATTATAGCTCCTCAAACAGCTTTTTGCCAAGAAATAACCCTTCAAGTAGGAACTACAACCATTGGTTTGAATGAAGATTTTGAAGTTACAGTCACAGTAAAAGATGGAGAGTTAAAAAAATACTCTGAATTTCCTAAAATAAATGGAATGGATAAAGCTGAAATATATACTTCACAGTCAATAAACTTTGTAAATGGTCAGGTTTCCAAAACGCAAGCTGTTACGCAACGCTACCGAGCTTCTAGGCAGGGAACGTATTTTTTACGTCCTTTTGATATGACTGTTAATGGTGAAAAAGTGCGCCATGCAGGTGCAAGCATTGATGTAAAAGGCAAGTCTACCACTACAAATCCATTTGATAGCTTTTGGGGCAAAACTGAAAATACAGAATATATTTCAGTAAAAGATGATGCTTTTTTTGCTATCACAACAAACAAACAAAACCCATATACAGGAGAAGGATTTACAATTACTATGTCTTTTTATGTAGCCGTTTCAAATCGTGCAACGCTTAATTTTTATGAATTAGGAGAACAGAAAGCCGAAATATTAAAACAAATAAGACCAAAGAATGCCCTTGAAGAGAATTTTAATATTATTCAGCCTGTTCCAGAAATGGTCAAAATAAGAGGTAAAGATTATCGCCAGTATAAAGTATATCAAGCTGTTTTTTATTCTTTAAGTCCTCAAAAAATATCTATTCCTGCTATTCCTTTCAAAATGGTAAAATATGATGTTGCTGTCAATTCCCAAAGTATTTTTAATCAGATGAAAGAGAATATCAAAACCTATTATAGTGAACCTATTTCCATTACTGTTAAAGAATTACCTCCACACCCACTCAAAGACCAAGTGCCAGTAGGAAATTATATCTTAAAGGAACAAGTAGGAAGTAAAGACTTGAAAACAGGACAAAGTGTACAGTATCAATTTAGAATTGAAGGAGAAGGTAATTTGTCTGTTATCGAAAAACCACAGCTTCCAAAGACAGCAAATTTTGATTTTTATGAACCTACTATTTCTGAAATGCTACGAAGAAATAATAATGCTGTTTATGGCACGAAGGATTTTAATTATTATATCATTCCAAATGAACCAGGGCTTTATCCAATGAAGGATTATTTTAGTTATATATTCTTCAATACCAAAAAGGGCAATTATGATACACTTTCTTCAAATATAACATTGAGTGTAACAGGAGAAAGTAGAAAAAATGCTTCTATCGGAAATGCTGATTTAGGTTCTTTTTATGATAGAATTAATGAAGAAAGTAATAGTCTGAGAAGTAAAAATGAAATAACATGGGAAAAATATGGAATCAATGGAATAGCTATTTTACTCGTCTTAGTATTAGGATTGAGCATTTTGGTAGGTAAAAAAATACGTCAAAGAGACCTAGATAAACAGGAATAGAAAACGAAAACGACAAAGAAACAAGACTCATTCACAGGAAAAGTCAGTCTTTTTCTGTGAATGATTTTTTAAGACTCTAATTTCTTTGAAATATAAAAAACTAGAATAGAAAAGAGAGGAATAAGAGGAGAAAAATAAAACCGAAGTAAATTTTCGGATAGATTAAATAAAAATTTTGTCTCAAAGAACTTATAAGTAAGTGTCAGGGTGACAACAAGTATATAAATCAAACAATGAATAATCATGGTTTTTTTGACAATTGGAACAGAAAGAAAAGCCAACCAAATAATCCATCCATTGAGAAGAACAAATAATAAACTCACTATTCCTGTATCCAAAACAGAAATATAAGGAAGATACGAGAAAGTATCAGAAATAAAACTTGCTAATTTCATACGGCTCATTCCTAAAAAAAACCATCCTAAAAAAAGCAGAATTATTCCAAAAATACGTAAAAGGTAAAACAGTTTTTTTTGCAATGGAATTAAGATTTTGTTTTCAAACTTGGAATCATAAATTTATTTACCCAAATCATCCAAATCCAAAAAGTAACACCATAAACAATAAACGTAAATACATAATGGTGATTAAAATCTACACTTTCAGGATAATATTTGAAGTTGAGAGTAAGAGCAGAAATACGAATTACATTGAGCAGAAAAATAACAACAATCCCCAAAGGAATAAATAAAAGTTTGGGTTTAATAGAAACAGGAGTAGCCAAAATAAAAGAAGCAAAAAGAGCAAAAAGAGCCAGTCCATTACAAGGTGCACCTACCGAAATACAAGCTAAAGAATTGAGATAAACAGTATGAGCCATTGACTGATAAGAGGCTTCAAATCCTAACCATGTCAATAGTTTTGTGCTACTTTGTCCTACCCATTCTATCAAAATTGTATCAATTGGAGTGTTTTTTGCCAGCCAAAGTTCATACAATAAATACCAACTTCCATAAATAGCTACAAATAAAATCACAAATCGAACAACAGGATTTTTCATGTCAATTTTTAAAGTATATAATTTTGAAATTGAAATGTACGAAATTAAATTAAATTTAGAAGACAAAAAATAGGCTATTACATTTTATACCTCTAACTTTGGATTAATTCTACAAACATATCTATTCCAGTTTGAGTAATATCATCAGGAAAATCATAATTTGAATGATGAAGTTCTGGTGTATTCGTTCCAGAACCTAATCCAAACATAGCTCCTTCAAAACGCTGCGTAAATTGTCCGAAATCTTCAGACCAACTAAATGGTTTTTCTTTGTTTTGATACTTTAAATCTAGTTTTTTAGCTGCTTTTTTAATAAGCTCTACGCTTTTTGGTGTATTGGTAGTAGCTGCAAATTTCTCTGAATAACTGATTTTGAGTTTTAAATCATGCTTATTAGCTAATTCTTGGGCTTTTTGTTCTGTTTTCTGAGAAAGAAGCTGTAAGTCTTCATCTAAATAACTGCGAAGAGTAGCACAAACACGAGCCTTTGCAGGCGAAACACCAAAGGCAATATCATCCAATGATTTTCTTGAGGTTTCTCCTAAAATAGCATCTACAACAGTTACCAACACAAAATCTTTATTTTCTTTTTCTTTGATAATATTCTCTGATAAAAAATAAAGAAAAGTAGTTAGTTCGCTTAATGCTAAAGCAGGGTTTTTTCCATTCTGAGGTTCGGCTGCATGTGAAGTCAAGCCTTCAAATTCTATAATTATTCCTGTAGAAGCTGCTGCAAAGGTTTTTTCTCTACAAACAATTAGGTTTTTTTCGTAAGAAGGAATATTGTGAAGAGCAAAGAAATAATCAATTTTGAAATGTAGTTTTTGTAGTTGCTTATCTTTAAGCATCTGTAAAGCTCCTTCACCTGTTTCTTCGGCGGGCTGAAAAAGTAAGATTACTCTTTTATTTTTTTGCTGAATTAGTATATCAAAATTTTCTTTCAGATACTGAGCAACTCCTAGCAAAATAGTCATGTGTCCATCGTGTCCACATTTATGCGAAACTCCTTGATGTTCTGATTTATAATCAAAATTATTTGGTTCTGGAATAGGTAAAGCATCCAATTCGGCACGAAAAGCAATCGTTTTGTGTTTAGTTGTATCAAAATTTTCACTTTCCCAAATTGCTATAATTCCTGTATTTCCTATATTTTGTTGGATAGAGGTCGGATTACAGGTTGTAAGAAAATCAACTACAAACTTAGCTGTTTTGTATTCTTGATTGGAAAGTTCGGCTATTTTATGAAGTTGTTGGCGAGTAGGTAACAAAATTAGAATTTAGAGTTTAGAAGTGAGAATTGAAATACATTTTAACCACAGAGAAGAAGAGGAAAATCAAGAGAATGAAAATACAAGATTTGATTTTTATTCTGTCTTCACTTCTAACTTCTAAATTTATTGTTGCCAACGCATCTCTAAATACTTATTTGTAAATCCTAGTTTTTCATAGAGTTTTTTGGCTGGATTATCAGGTTCTACATGAAGAGCAACTGAGCCATTTACACTGTTCATTGCTTCTTGCATTATTTTTTTACCAATTCCCTTTCCACGCTGCGAACCATCAACAGCAATATAAACTAAGATATTTTCTGGAATATAATCTTTCATGCCTGTTTCATTGATGACAGTTGCACCAACAATTTTTTCTTTGCCTTCTTCATTTTCAACTGCATAAAAAATATATCCTCCTTTTCCAGTTTCTTTTGATAGTGAATAATCCATAGCCTTTCTGATATCAGCTTTTGGATCGCCATATTGTTCTAAATGTTTAAAAAGAAATTCATTTATTTCTTCTAAAAGAGAAGTATCAAAAGTAGAACTTGGAGTGAGCTTTTTTATTGAAATAGACATTGAGTAGGGTTTTGGTTTAAAAAGTTGATCTAGATTTCTAAATCATTTCGAAAAACATAAAGGTAGGCAAAAAAAGGCTTTTTTTCAAGTAAAAATATGTATCCAATCCCTTAACACTTTAGAAAAATTGATAATCAAACTGAAATAAAACTACAAAAATATCTACATTTCAAAGCTATGTAATTTTTATTGAAAATCA
This sequence comes from Bernardetia sp. Wsw4-3y2, assembly GCF_037126295.1. NCBI lineage: Bacteria > Pseudomonadati > Bacteroidota > Cytophagia > Cytophagales > Bernardetiaceae > Bernardetia > Bernardetia sp. Wsw4-3y2. Next base: position 702,364 of record NZ_CP147017.1, read on the forward strand.
GATTTTGAAAAGTTGTTTGGATGAGAGTAGATGATTTTTGTGTCATATTTTAAAGAATATGTATAATTAATTTGTTGTTTTATAAGCAATCAACAAAAAATCAACACCTTATTTTAGTCTAATTATTATTATTATCCGTATTTTCATTGTTAATTAATGATAAAGCTGTTTTAATTATTCACTAAATTTTTTTTCAATGAAACATCAAGACAAACTTTTCAAGTATCTCCTTCTATTTATAGGAATACTTTTTTATACACAAGCTCAAGCTCAAAGATATGTAGATGCCTCTGCTACTGGAGCTAATAATGGCACTTCTTGGACAGATGCCTATACAAGTTTACAATCTGCTATAAGTGGTGCTACTGCAGGTACACAAATATATGTTGCTAAAGGAACTTACAAACCTACTAATGGGACAAATCGTAATGCCACCTTTCAGATTCCTAGTGGAGTAAAAATATATGGAGGGTTTTCTGGTAAAGAAACTAGAATTAATCAAGTTCTGCTTGATGCTCGTGATTTTGTTGCCAATGAAACTATCCTAAGTGGTGATTTGAATGGAAATGACAATGTAACAGGAGTATTTCCTGCACTTGTTTATGGAAATTATGCTGATAATTCTATTCATGTAGTATATACTCGTAATGCTTCTAATGCTACACGACTAGATGGATTTACCATAGTTGGAGGCAATGCAAATGGTAGCTCTACTGGTATAAGAGCAGGAGGGTGGTACAATGACGGATGTTGTGGAGGTGTATCTCAACCCATTGCAGCAAATTGTATTTTTACAAGAAATATAGGAGGTGAAGGAGGAGCAATGGCTAATTATGGATGCTGTGGGGGTAACGCTAATGCGACAATAATTAATTGTAGTTTTACTCAAAATCAAGCTGCTCAAGGGGGGGCAATATACAATGATGCTTGTTGTGGTGGTCAGGCAAACCCAAAAGTTACTAATTGTAGTTTTTCTCAAAATAGAGCAACAAATCAAGGTGGGGGAATATATAATGAAGGTGGTGCTGGTGGTACAGGTATTGCCACAGTTACAAATAGCATCTTTTGGGAAAACGCTGGTACTGGGCAGTCTTGGTTTAATGGAGGTTTTAGTGGTTCAGCAGTAAATGTTTCTTATACTCTAGTTGAAGAAGCTGCATTTCCTGCAGGAACTACAAATAATGGAAATAATCTATTTAATCAAGATCCACTTTTTGTAAATGCAGCTATTGGTAATCTAAATTTACAAACAACTTCTCCAATGATTAATATTGGAAATAATGCTCCTATTCCAGCCAATATTACTTTGGATGCAGCAGGTAATCCTCGTATACGAGCTACAACTGTAGATTTAGGAGCTTTTGAAACTTGCCCTTCTACTTCAGCAGAAATAAATATACAAGGTGGCACACCATTAAATAATATTGTAGATGGAGCAGGAATTCCTGATATTTTAGTAAGCAATAATACAGACTTTGGACTCGTGCTAACTACTAGAACACTTACTTATACAATTCATAACACAGGAGGAACAGTTTTAAATATTTCTTCTATTTTATCAAGTAATACTGCTGAATATACTGTAAGTAACATACCTACGACTGTGTCTGCTGGTGGAACAGCAACTTTTGATGTTACTTTTACGCCTATTGCTTGTGGAGATAATAATGCGACTATTGTTGTAAATACAAATGATTGTGATGAGGCAATCTATAATTTTGTAGTGCAAGGAATTGGAGGAAATCCAGAGATAGATGTACAAGGAAATGCAGTTTCTATTGTTGATGGAGATATTACTCCAGTTTTGACAGATGATACAGATTTTGGCAATGTAGTTACTAATAGAACAGTAACTTACACAATCCAAAATACAGGTTCATTAGCTTTAGATATTACTTCTATTGCTATAACAGGAGTAGATGCTGCTGATTTTGTATTGAGTGGTATCACACTTCCTACCTCAATAGCTGCCAGTGGAACAACAACCTTTGATGTTATTTTTACACCTGCTGTAGTTGGGGTAAGAAATGCTGTAATCACAATAAATAATAATGATTGTGATGAAGCAATTTATAACTTTTCCATAAGAGGAACAGGAACAACTGCTTCCGAAATCAATGTTCAAGGTAATGGCAATAATATCGTAAGTGGAACAGGAACTACAAGTCTAACCAATGATACTAATTTTGGAGATGTAGCTGAATGTGGAACGAATAGTCTTGCTAAGACATATACTATTCAAAATACAGGAGGAGCAGCACTAACAGTAAGTAATATCACAGTTACAGGTGCAAATGCTGCTGATTTTACTTTAAGTGGTCTTCCTGCTTTCCCTGCGACAGTAACAGCTACAACAGGAACACAAACTTTTACAGTTACTTTCAATCCTTCTGCAATAGGAAATAGAGTAGCTTTAGTTACAATAACTAATGATGATGCAGATGAAAATCCTTATACATTTGCTATCAATGGAAATGGAACAGCAGATAATGTACCTCCTGTAGTGCCGACATTAGCAGATGTTACTGCTGAATGTTCGTCTACTCCAACTGCACCAACAACAACAGATAATTGTGCAGGAACAATTACAGGAACAACAGGAACAGTATTTCCAATTACTTCTTCTACCACTATTACTTGGACATTTGATGATGGTAATGGAAATACATCGACAGCAGACCAAAATATAATTCTTGATGATGTTACAGCACCAGTAGTGCCGACATTAGCAGATGTTACTGCTGAATGTTCGTCTACTCCAACTGCACCCACAACAACAGATAATTGTGCAGGAACAGTTACAGGAACAACAGGAACAGTATTTCCAATTACTGCCCAAGGAACAACGGTTGTAACTTGGACATTTGATGATGGTAATGGAAATACATCGACAGCAGACCAAAATGTAATTCTTGATGATGTTACAGCACCAGTAGTGCCGACATTAGCAGATGTTACTGCTGAATGTTCGTCTACTCCAACTGCACCAACAACAACAGATAATTGTGCAGGAACAGTTACAGGAACAACAGGAACAGTATTTCCAATTACTGCCCAAGGAACAACGGTTGTAACTTGGACATTTAACGATGGTAATGGCAATAGTGTCACAGCTGATCAAAATGTAATTCTTGATGATGTTACAAATCCAACAGTTACAGCACCAATAAATGTGACTGTAAACACAGATACAGGACTTTGTACAGCTTCTGGAGTTGCTTTAGGGACACCAACAGGAAGTGATAATTGTGGAACACCTACCTTCACAAATGATGCTCCTGCTACTTTCCCTATTGGAAATACAACCGTAACTTGGACAGCAGATGATGGTAATGGAAATACTCAAACAGCAACACAAACAGTTACTGTAAACAGCACTAGAGAAATCGATGTGCAAGGAAATGCAGTTTCTATTGTAGATGGCGATATAACCCCCAATGTTTCTGATGATACAGATTTTGGAAACACAGCCACATCAAGAACAATTACTTATACGATTGAAAATACTGGAACAGAGACTTTGACTATTACTTCTATTGTTTCAAGTGGAACAAATGCAACTGATTTTGTAGTAAGTAGCATTCCAGCAACCGTTGCAGCAGGTGGAAGTGCTACTTTTGATGTTACTTTTACGCCTTCTGGAACAGGAACAAGAACAGCAACTATTACTATAAATAATAACGATTGTGATGAAGCTGCTTATGATTTTGTAGTAGAAGGAGCTAATAATTCATCTGGTGATGTACTTTTAGTTCGTACAGGCATTTATTATTCAACCATTCAATGGGCAGTTGATGCAGCGATAGCAAATGATACCATAAAACCGACAGGAAATAGAAATTATCCTGAAAATGTAATCGTAGATAAAAATCTCACTTTTACTTCTGATTTTACAGATTATAAAAATGTAAACATCAATCAGATTCTTGTAGAAAATGGAAATAAACTGACTATCACAGGTGATATGAGTATTGTAGAGGTTTTACATTTAGAATCTACTGGCGAAGTAGAAGTCACAGGTTCAACGACTGATTTTGCCTTGCTTTCTTCTGCAACTCAAACGGCTTTAGTAATCAATGATTCTCCTACAAATACAGTTGTAGGAACTGTCATTATGGAACGCTACTTACCTGCTGTTTCAGATTTAGGAGGCACAGATGGAAGAGGATATCATTTATTTAGTTCTCCTTTTTCTGATGCAACAGTTTCCCAGTTTGGAGATGATATGAGTCTAGTTCTGACGACAGCTTACAATACAGCTCCCGAACCTGCCTTTGTTCGTCCTTTCCCTACTTTCTTCCAGTATGAAGAAAATAATGCAGGTGCAACATCAAGTGCTTATTTCAATCCTTTTATTTCAAATTACAAAGTTCCTACCACAGCTAATTTGACTGTAACTAGAGGTTATCAAGCCAATATTTCCACAGGTGTAACCGTAGATTTGAATGGAACATTGAATAATGGAAGTCAATCTATTTCTGTTACAAATAGTGGTGGAGGATTTAGCCAAGAAGGTTATAATTTGGTTGGAAATCCGTATCCCTCTCCAATTGATTGGGAGTTAGTTTTGCTAGCTTCTACAGGAGTTGAAGATGCTGTTTATATTGATATTCCAGTTAATCAGTATCAAGGTATTTTTGCAGAATATGTGAATGGGGTTTCGAACAATGGAGGTAAAAAAGAAATTGCTTCTATGCAAGGTTTCTTTGTCAGAACTCTAGGTGGAGGAACTGTCAATATGAATAATGGGGTTCGTTTGAGTACGGATACTCGTTTCTATAAGACGACTGAAACTGAAAATCTGAAAGAAGGATTGATTAGAATTGCTTTAAAGAAAGGAAATTCTTTAGATGAAACCACAATTTATTTTGAATCAGGGGCAACTCCTAATTTTGATGGCAAATATGATGCAGCCAAACTTCACAAAATGAATAGTGCAAGTCCTACCCTTTATTCATACAATGAAAATACAGAAACAGCAGAAACGGAATATTTTGCTATCAATGGATTAGGACGTTTTGATTCCGACCAAACTTTACCTTTAGCCATGAATATTCTGACAGATGGAGAGTATGAAATTACGCTTCGCAGTATGAAATATTTCCATTCAAAACACGAACTTTATTTGTATGATTCCTTGACAGATTCGTTACATAACTTAAAAGCAGAAGGCGATTATAAGTTTTTAGCAACAAAAGGAAATGAAGTAAAACGTTTTGTGCTTTTATTCAAAACAGAAGCAAGTCAAGATTTCTTTGAGAATGAAAAGTTGATGGTGTATCCAAATCCAACTCCAAATCGTTTTTCATATAGCTTGAGAACAAATAAAGAAGGAAATTACACCATTCGTTTATTTGATGCCACAGGCAGAATCATCTTTGAAGCAGAGCAATCTAAAGAAGGAGCATTTTTAGAAGGCACAATTGATTTAGAAAAACAGGCTTCTGGTTTGTATTTACTTCAAGTTTCGGATTCTGAAAAAACAACTACTGTACGTATTGTTAAAGAATAAGCACTATTATTGATATTAATAGCCGTATTAATTGTATTATTACGGCTATTTATCTTACCTAAAACATCATCTATTAAAATACTATTTATTATGTTCAAAAAAATTGTATTACTCCTTATTGGATTTTTTATTGTAGACTATTTGTTTGCTCAAGGTGGAGGTTTTCCTATTGATCCACCTAATGCATTAGGCGCACCTATAGATGGAGGTCTTTCACTACTTTTGGCAGCAGGCGCAGCTTATGGAGCTAAAAAAGTCTATGATTTTAGAAATAAAGACAATCAAGAGGAAGAAAATGAAATGAAGTAAACTATTTCACATTGTCTCTTTAAATCTCTATTTAGTTGTAATAATTACTAAATAGAGATTTTTTATATGTTTTTTTAAAGAATTTATATAATTAATTTATTGTTTTATAAGCAATCAACAAAAAATCAACATCTCGTTTTAGTACAATTTTTATCATTCTTCGTACTTTCATTGTTAAGTTAATAAATCGCAAGTGCTGCTTTAAACAATTCATTATTTTTTTCTACAATCAAAAATTAAATACTTTTTTGACCAATTCAATTCAATAATTAACTCTTTATTTTTTCTCAATACCTGTGTTTTTCCATCTGAATAATTAAAACACACTCAAATTTTTAAACTCTATGATAAAATATAATCTATTATTCGTTTTGCTGCTTACTCTACTTAGTACGCAGTCATTTTCTCAAGGTGTAGCCATCAATACTGATAACACAGATGCAGATGCGTCGTCTATGTTAGATGTAAAATCAACTAACAAGGGAGTTTTAATCCCCCGAATGACTACGGCACAGCGAAATGCCATTGCTACACCTGCAGAAGGTCTTTTGGTATATGATACTACAACAGATTCATTTTGGTTTTTTAGTGGAACATGGACACAACTTGGTGCAGGTGGAGCTGATGCTGATTTTTTTGTTCAAGGAAGTACAAACAACCCTAGCTCAATTACTGATAATATATACACAAGAGGAAATATGGTAGTGGGAGATAATTTAAGTAGTACTATGGACTTAGTAGTAACAGGAGCAGAACCCACCTTTAAAATAGGAAGTAATTTAGGAAGTTTTAATAACGTAGAGTCTGGAAGACTTGTTTTTGAAGAAAACGTACCACTTTATACTACCAATCCTACTAGCTACTGTGGTTTTGCTTTTGAACATGAGGGTCTTATTAACAACCTTTACCTACGTACAGCTTGTGTTGCTCCATCTACTATTATGACCTTTGAAAGAAATGGAGATGTAGGTATTGGCACAGAAGATCCTACAGCCACTCTTTCTGTTAATGGTACTGCAGATAAAACGGGTGGTGGAACTTGGGCTGCTTTTTCTGACAGAAGACTTAAAAAAGACATTATTCCTTATACAGATGGTCTTTCTAAGATTTTGGCAATCAACCCAGTAAAATTTAAGTATATAAAAGAGTTTGCAATAAAAGATGATCTTGAAAAAGAATTTGTTGGCGTTATTGCCCAAGATATTCAACAAATTGCTCCTTATATGGTAGAGGAAGTTGTTTACAAGTCTGATAAGAAAAACCCTAATGATGCTGATTACAAAGAAGGTAGTACGACTTCTAAAGACAACAGTGGTCTAACTGGAGAAAATATCTTGTCTTATGATGCTTCGGCATTGAACTACATGCTTATCAATGCAGTAAAAGAACAACAAGCAATCATTGAGCAGCAAGCTACTAAGATAGAAGCATTAGAATCAGAAGTCAAAGCACTCAAAACACTTCAAGAAGAAATCAATAAGATAAAGAAACAACTTGCAGAAAAGGAATGATAGGATTTTTATATATCATCCCTTTAGCTAGTTAAAATTCTTTTTGGAACTACGTAAAATAACAATGTTATGATAAAAAAATATATTTTATTGCTTCTTTTAGGGCTATCTTCTCAAGTGGTTTTAGGACAAAATACACGGAACAATGATGCCCAAGTTAGAGTGAGAGCAGGTACGTTTATTAGAGGAGGAAACTTTGCTAACCTAACACCTACCTCTTCAGTAACACTTGATGGAACGCTTACACTACGGAATGACCTCTTAAATAATGGAACATTTACAGGAAATAACAATTCCCTTGTGTCCTTTGAAGGGGGAGTAACACAAAATGTTCTTGGAACTACTGCCTTACAATTATTTGAGCTAGTAGTTAATAACTCGGCAAACAACGTCGTACTCCAAAATGGAGTAACACTAAGTAATAGTTTGACCTTGACAAATGGACGACTTATCAGTGAAGTTGCTCCTGTAACTTTTACAACAACTGCCCTTAATCCTATTGAAACTAATGCAAATCGAATAATAGGTACTGCCATTATGAGTCCTCGCCTTATTGGAACAGGAACTTTGACAGAGTTTTTAGGTGTATCGCTGGATGCAGGAGCTAATCTAGGTAATGTTTCGCTTACACGTTATACTGGCAACACACAAGGAATTATTTTTAATGGAACAAATGAAGGTATTGCTGTGCATTGGTTATTGAGTAGTGATAACAATGTGTCTCGTACGATTACTTTCAACTGGCTTTCAGGTTTAGATAACGGAAAAGACTTAACTCAAATGCAACTTTGGCGATCTACTACAGGAATACTTCCAGCAAACTGGCAGACCGTAAATGCAATACCAGTTGCAATGCCAACACGTTCTTTTGGATATCTAAGTAACGATTTACAGCGTTATTGGACATTTTCAGACGTGTTAAACCCATTAAACTCATTAAATCCAGAAATCAATCTACAAGGTAATGGAACTGATATTGTAGATGGTGATGTAACGCCAAGTCTAACTGATGACACTAATTTTGGAAGTGTTTTAGAGTGTGGCACAAATACGATTGTCAAAACCTTTACCATTCAAAATACAGGGACATCCGTTTTGAATATTACAGGAATTACTATTGGAGGAGCAAATGCAGGTAATTTTACATTGGGGACTCTTCCAACAACTGTAGCAGTAGGTGGAAGTGAAACCTTTACGGTTACTTTTGACCCTTCTGCAATAGGCGTTCGAAATGCAACTATTAGTATTGATAATAATGATACAGACGAAAATCCATATAATTTTTCTATTCGTGGAACAGGAACAGCAGATGGTACAAATCCAGTCATTCCAACTTTAGCAGATGTTACTGCTGAATGTTCGTCTACTCCAACTGCACCCACAACAACAGATAATTGTGCAGGAACAGTTACAGGAACAACAGGAACGACATTTCCAATTACTTCTTCTACCACTATTACTTGGACATTTGATGATGGCAATGGCAATTCAGTAACTGCTGATCAAGATGTAATTATTAATGATGTCACAGCTCCAATAGTTCCAACTTTAGCAGATGTTACTGCCGAATGTAGTGTAACCCCAACTGCACCAACAACAACAGATAATTGTGCAGGAACAGTTACAGGAACAACAGGAACGACATTTCCAATTACTTCTTCTACCACTATTACTTGGACATTTGATGATGGCAATGGCAATTCAGTAACTGCTGATCAAGATGTAATTATTAATGATGTCACAGCTCCAATAGTTCCAACTTTAGCAGATGTTACTGCCGAATGTAGTGTAACCCCAACTGCACCAACAACAACAGATAATTGTGCAGGAACAGTTACAGGAACAACAGGAACGACATTTCCAATTACTTCTTCTACCACTATTACTTGGACATTTGATGATGGCAATGGCAATTCAGTAACTGCTGATCAAGATGTAATTATTAATGATGTCACAGCTCCAATAGTTCCAACTTTAGCAGATGTTACTGCCGAATGTAGTGTAACCCCAACTGCACCAACAACAACAGATAATTGTGCAGGAACAGTTACAGGAACAACAGGAACGACATTTCCAATTACTTCTTCTACTACTATTACTTGGACATTTGATGATGGCAATGGCAATTCAGTAACTGCTGATCAAGATGTAATTATTAATGATGTCACAACTCCAATAGTTCCAACTTTAGCAGATGTTACTGCTGAATGTAGTGTAACCCCAACTGCACCAACAACAACAGATAATTGTGCAGGAACAGTTACAGGAACAACAGGAACAGTATTTCCAATAACTTCTTCTACCACTATTACTTGGACATTTGATGATGGCAATGGCAATTCAGTAACTGCTGATCAAGATGTAATTATTAATGATGTCACAGCTCCAATAGTTCCAACTTTAGCAGATGTTACAGCCGAATGTAGTGTAACACCAACTGCACCAACAACAACAGATAATTGTGCAGGAACAATTACAGGAACAACAGGAACAGTATTTCCAATTACAGCCCAAGGAACAACGGTTGTAACTTGGACATTTAACGATGGTAATGGCAATAGTGTAACAGCTGATCAAAATGTAATTCTTGATGATGTTACAGCACCAGTAGTGCCGACATTAGAAGATGTTACTGCTGAATGTTCGTCTACTCCAACTGCACCCACAACTACAGATAACTGTGTTGGAACAATTACAGGAACAACAGGAACAGTATTTCCAATCACGGCACAAGGAACAACAGTTGTAACTTGGACATTTGATGATGGGAATGGAAATACAGCGACAGCAGACCAAAATGTAATTCTTGATGATGTTACAAATCCAACGATTACAGCACCAATAAATGTGACTGTAAACACAGATACAGGACTTTGTACAGCTTCTGGAGTTGCTTTAGGCACACCAACAGGAAGTGATAATTGTGGAACACCTACCTTCACAAATGATGCTCCTGCTACTTTCCCTATTGGAAACACAACCGTAACTTGGACAGCAGATGATGGTAATGGAAATACTCAAACAGCAACACAAACAGTTACTGTAATTAGCACAAGAGAAATCAATGTTTTAGGAAATGCAGTTTCTATTGTAGATGGCGATGCCACCCCCAATGTTTCTGATGATACAGATTTTGGCAATACAGCTATCTCAAGAACTATTACTTATACGATTGAGAATACTGGAACAGAAGCAATTACGATTTCTTCAATCACTTCAAGTAATACAACTGATTTTACAGTCAGTTCTATTCCTACTTCTGTTTCAGCAAGTGGAAGTGCTACTTTTGATGTTACTTTTACCGCCATTTCAACAGGAACAAATACAGCAACCATTACAATAAATAACAATGATTGTGATGAAGCTGCTTATGATTTTGTAGTAGAAGGAGCTAATAATTCATCTGGTGATGTACTTTTAGTTCGTACAGGCATTTATTATTCAACCATTCAATGGGCAGTTGATGCAGCGATAGCAAATGATACCATAAAACCGACAGGAAATAGAAATTATCCTGAAAATGTAATCGTAGATAAAAATCTCACTTTTACTTCTGATTTTACAGATTATAAAAATGTAAACATCAATCAGATTCTTGTAGAAAATGGAAATAAACTGACTATCACAGGTGATATGAGTATTGTAGAGGTTTTACATTTAGAATCTACTGGCGAAGTAGAAGTCACAGGTTCAACGACTGATTTTGCCTTGCTTTCTTCTGCAACTCAAACGGCTTTAGTAATCAATGATTCTCCTACAAATACAGTTGTAGGAACTGTCATTATGGAACGCTACTTACCTGCTGTTTCAGATTTAGGAGGCACAGATGGAAGAGGATATCATTTATTTAGTTCTCCTTTTTCTGATGCAACAGTTTCCCAGTTTGGAGATGATATGAGTCTAGTTCTGACGACAGCTTACAATACAGCTCCCGAACCTGCCTTTGTTCGTCCTTTCCCTACTTTCTTCCAGTATGAAGAAAGTAATGCAGGTGCAACATCAAGTGCTTATTTCAATCCATTTATTTCTAATTACAAAGTTCCTACCACAGCTAATTTGACTGTAACTAGAGGTTATCAAGCCAATATTTCAACAGGTGTAACGGTAGATTTGAATGGAACATTGAATAATGGAAGTCAATCTATTTCTGTTACAAATAGTGGAGGAGGATTTAGCCAAGAAGGTTATAATTTGGTTGGAAATCCATATCCATCTCCTATTGATTGGGAGTTAGTTTTGCTAGCTTCTACAGGAGTTGAAGATGCTGTTTATATTGATATTCCAGTTAATCAGTATCAAGGGATTTTTGCAGAATATGTCAATGGCGTTTCGAACAATGGAGGTAAAAAAGAAATTGCTTCTATGCAAGGTTTCTTTGTCAGAACTCTAGGTGGAGGAACTGTCAATATGAATAATGGTGTTCGTTTGAGTACGGATACTCGTTTCTATAAGACGACTGAAACTGAAAATCTGAAAGAAGGATTGATTAGAGTTGCTCTCAAGAAAGGGACTTCTTTAGATGAAACCACAATTTATTTTGAATCAGGGGCAACTCCTAATTTTGATGGCAAATATGATGCAGCCAAACTTCACAAAATGAATAGTGCAAGCCCTACGCTTTATTCATACAATGAAAATACAGAAACAGCAGAAACGGAATATTTTGCTATCAATGGATTAGGACGTTTTGATTCCGACCAAAGTTTACCTTTAGCCATGAATATTCTGACAGATGGAGAGTATGAAATTACGCTTCGCAGTATGAAATATTTCCATTCAAAACACGAACTTTATTTGTATGATTCCTTGACGGATTCGTTACATAACTTAAAAGCAGAAGGCGATTATAAGTTTTTAGCAACAAAAGGAAATGAAGTAAAACGTTTTGTGCTTTTATTCAAAACAGAAGCAAGTCAAGATTTCTTTGAGAATGAAAAGTTGATGGTGTATCCAAATCCAACTCCAAATCGTTTTTCATATAGCTTAAGAACAAATAAAGAAGGAAATTACACCATTCGTTTATTTGATGCCACAGGCAGAATCATCTTTGAAGCAGAGCAATCTAAAGAAGGAGCATTTTTAGAAGGCACAATTAATTTAGAAAAACAGTCTTTTGGCTTGTATTTACTTCAAGTTTCGGATTCTGAAAAAACAACTACTGTACGTATTGTTAAAGAATAAGCAATATTCAATTTAATATAAAAAAAGGCTGTCTAAACAAGACAGCCTTTTTTATGAAATTTGAATCAAGAAGACAAAAATGTTCTTATTCTATAACTTTTGGTGTTCTGAAATAATCTGAATCTTTTTTAGGAGCATTTTTGAGTGCTTTATCATGTGAAAGAACATTTGCTATTTCATCATTTCTCATTACGTTTACTTCTTCTGAAATATGTGTAAGTGGCAATGTATTTTCAGTATCAATTTCATTAAGCTGTTCAACCCAACCCAAAATTTCGTTTAAATCATCTGCCATAGCAGTTTTGTCATCTTCTGAAAATTCTAAACGAGAGAGATGTGAAATATCCTCAATTAATTTTTTATCTACAGTTACTTTCATTTTTTCTAGCGAATTAGTTGATATTGTAGTGAATAATGAACCACTTAATTATCAAACAAAATTACGAATTTTTCATAGTTTTTTCTAAATAAAGTTACTGTATTTGAAATTCCTATCTTTTAATGCTCGCATTTTCCAATTGTTAGCTTTTTATTTCTTGTAATTGTTCGGCAAGAGGTAAGTCAAATATAAAACTTGTTCCTTTTCCTTCTTCGCTTTCTACAATTATTTGTCCTCCATTGGCTTCTATAAAATCTTTACATAAAAGTAGTCCTAAACCTGTTCCAGCTTCATTATTAGTGCCTTGTGTGGTAAAATGTTTGTCTTTCTTAAAGAGTTTATTTAGATTTTCTTTGCTCATTCCTATTCCTGTATCAGTTACAGAAACAATTACTAGATCATTTTTTATCATAGATGAAATACTAACTTTTCCTTGTTTAGAAGTAAATTTGAGTGCATTTCCTACTAGATTTCTCAAAATAATATCAAGCTGATTGGGGTCAGCAAATACTTTAGCTTTTGTGTCTACTTCATTTATAATCTCTATTTCTTTACTTTCTGCAAGAGATTTAAAGAATTTTTTCTGGTTTTGAGCTATTTTATTCAAATTAATTTTTTCTGGTGTTGGTCTCAAACCTTGCATTTGTGCCTTTGACCATTCCAAAACATTATTAAGTGTTTCTAAATGGTGGTCGACAGAAATTTTGACTTCTGTTGCCAGTGTTGTTACTTCTTCTAAATTTAAAGCTCCATACTTAATGAGTGTCAAATACCCATTCACAGATGTAAAAGGCGTTCGTAGGTCATGAGAAATAATAGAAAATAATTTATCCTTCACTCCGTTACTTGCCTTCAATTTATCTCTTTGTTTTTCCAAAATTGACTTTTGACTTTCTAGTCGTTCTTGTTGTTCTTCCAACAAAATAGCTTGTTCTTGTAATTGATTCCTCTGCTCTGCCAAATATTTATTTTTTTGGCGTGTACGAATATAAAAGTAAAATAAAAGACCACTAACTATCAAAATAAAAAAGGCTATCAAAACAGCTATTCGTGTAATTGCTTTTTGTTCCTGAATACGTTGTATTGTTTCAGCACGTTCAGCATTCACTTTTTCTCTTGTAAGCTCAATAGCAAGCTCTTGTTTTGTGTATTTATTGGTAAGTATACCTAAACTATCTTGCTGACTTTCAACTATCTCCGTTTTTTGGCGTAGTTCTAAACCTTGATTAATCAATTCTAAATCTAATTTTTCCTTTTGGAGGGCTAAAACTTCTGCTTTTAATTTTTCTTTATCCAAATCAGTTTCGACTTTCTCTATCTTTCGTTTTTGTAAAAGTTCATTAAAACTTTTATAGAGATTAAAATAATAGGTCTTTTGTTCATCATTACCTGCCTTTTCATAAGTTTCTGCAAGCATTCCATAACAACTTCTCATCTGAGCTATATCATTTGCTTCTTGTGCTATTTCTAGGGCTTCTTTCAAAAACTTAGCTGAATCATCATATCTTTGTAGGTTATTTAAGACAACAGAAATATTAATGAGTGAAGAAATAATAGTTATATTTTCAGAGTTTTTACGCCTTCCTTCTAATGTTTTTTGAAAGAAATAAAGTGAAGAATCATATTTTGACAAGTCAGCATAAATCATCGCCAAATTGCTATAAATTCCATACATTCCACTTTTATTATTTACCTTTCTATTAAAATCTAATGACTGATGAAAATAATTAATGGCAGGACGTAGCTCTTTTGCCTCCCATTTTATGAGTGCAGCTTTATTGAGATAATCACTTGCTCCTCTATAGTCTTCTTGACTTTCTCTTTCTTTAGACATAGAAAGATACTCTTCAACACTCACTTTTTTTCCATCTTTGGTATATTCATCTTGTGCAAAAGAATAGTTTTGGATAAAAAACAGAAATTGAATTATGAAAATAAAGGAGATAACAAACGAGAAAGAAATTGAAAGAGTTAAATAATTTCTCATTAAATAGACAAAAAGGTATAATAAATCAAATAGTCGATTGTAAGATAAATAACTATTTATTAAATATAGGACTTTAGTAACAAATATGCAAAACTGTTTGGAAATTTTTATAATTTAAGTTATAATTTATAGAACTTTTTTGAGTTTAATTACATCTTGATTTTTCTAAAAGTCAAATTAATTCTATGCTCATTGATTTTAGATTCTTTAGGAACAGCATGTTGCCAAAAATGCTGAATTTGTCCTGCCATAATCAAGAGCGAACCATTAGTTAAATAAAACTCTAATTTATGAGACTTGTTATTTATTTGTCGCAATAAAAAGCGACGAGGAACACCAAAATTAACCGAAGCGATAACAGGATTTTGACCTAATTCTTTTTCATTATCACTGTGCCAACCCATCGAATCTTGTCCATCTCTATACCAATTTAACAAAACACTATTGAATTTTAGACTCTCTTTGTTCTGTATTTTCTCAACTTCCTCAATCAACTTTTCAATTTTTTCTTTAATAAATAGTAATTTTTCATTCCAAGGATTAGGTTTTAATTTTAGACCAGAATAAGAATAAGCAGCCTCTTCATCTCCATACCAAGCCGAAAAACGAGGTTCGAAAAGTAACTTTCCAAAAATTTTGATTTGATTGTGTGTCCAATTTATGGTTGCAAAATTAATTTCTGATAGTTTTTCTTTCTCAAACTCTCTCCAATCTATCTTATTCCAGTTTAGATTATTGTCATTTTCTAAAAAATAATTCATCAGTTCACTACTCAAATTCTCATCAAAAAAATTCGGTACAAAAATCAATTTTCCATTCGGAATAGATATGATAAATGCTTTTTTATCTTCATCAAAAAAATACGAATAGCCTTCTTTTTGAGGTAAAATGAAAGGTAATTTGTTTTGAAATGAAGATTGATTGAATAAGTCCATAGTTTAATTTTTTAGTTCATT
Source organism: Bernardetia sp. Wsw4-3y2 (assembly GCF_037126295.1). NCBI lineage: Bacteria > Pseudomonadati > Bacteroidota > Cytophagia > Cytophagales > Bernardetiaceae > Bernardetia > Bernardetia sp. Wsw4-3y2. The sequence goes on from NZ_CP147017.1 coordinate 718,199, forward strand.
TTTGATATTGTATATCTTTTTAGAAAATGAAATTGTTTCTTAAAAACAAAACAAGTGCGTTAAAATAATAGTAGAAACTAAATCATAGACTAACTTTTCAACTAATCTTTCCTTAAATTGTGAATTATTTTCTAAAACTAAAAAATACATAAAATACATGTCTTCAAAAGTGACTTTAGTAGGTGCTGGTTTAGTTGGTTCTTTGCTTTCTATTTTTTTAGCAAAAAAAGGACTGCAAGTAGAAGTTTTTGAGCGTCGTCCAGATTATCGTAAAATTGGTGCTGTTGGTGGGCGTTCTATAAATTTGGCTTTAAGCGATAGAGGGTGGAGAGCTTTAAAGAAAGCAGGAATCGAAAAAAGAATCAAAGATGTTGCACTTCCTATGCGTGGGCGAATGATGCATGCAACAGATGGAGAACTAACTTTTCAGCCGTATGGAAAAGAAAATCAAGCTATTTATTCAGTTTCAAGAGCAATCTTGAATGAAGTTTTGATGGATGTAGCTGAAAAAGAACATGGTGTAAAATTCAATTTTAATCAGCGTTGTGAAGATGTAGATATAAAAGAAGCAAAAGCGACTTTTGAAAATGAAGAAGATGGAAAAAATAATGAAAGACAAACCATAAAATCAGATATTATTATTGGTGCAGATGGTGCTTTTTCGTCTGTTCGTGGACACATGCAAAGAATGCCTCTTTTTAATTATACACAATACTATCTTCCTCACGGTTATAAAGAACTTCATATTCCTGCCAATGAAGATGGAAGTCATAAATTAGCACCTGACGCATTACATATTTGGCCTCGCCATAGTTTTATGTTGATTGCACTGCCTAATACGGATGGAAGTTTTACTTGTACACTTTTCTTGCCTTTTGAAAGTGATAAAGGAAATAAAGAAGCCTTCGAAAAGCTCAATACAGATAAAGAAATAATGGAGTTTTTTGAAACTCATTTTGCTGATACAATTCCACTTATGCCAACCTTACTAGATGATTTTAAGCAAAATCCTACGTCTTCTTTGGTTACAATTCGTTGTTCGCCTTGGGCGTATGAAGGAAATGTTTGTTTGATTGGTGATGCTTCTCATGCAATTGTTCCTTTTTATGGACAAGGAATGAATTCGGGTTTTGAAGACTGTTTTTATTTCAATGAGTTTATGGAAAAACAGCTTGAAGAGAACGATTCTATCAACTGGAAAGAGTTATTTTCAGATTTTCAAGATGAACGTATTCCAAATGCAAATGCTATTGCAGATTTGGCGATTCAGAATTTTATAGAAATGCGTGATAGAGTAGCTGACCCAGAATTTTTGTTGAGAAAGAAAATTGAAGCTAAGTTACATGAAAAGTTTCCTAGTCGTTGGATTCCACAATATACAATGGTTACTTTTAGTCATTTACCATATTCGTATGCACTTGCTACTGGCAAAAAACAAGAGCAAATTATGAATGAAATTATGAAAAAAGAAGACATTGAAACAAACTGGGAAAGTTTGGATTGGGAGGAAATTGTAGATAAACTGCATAAATGATTATACTCTAACTTTTTGTTAAAATTCTGCGTATAATATCCTAAAAACAAACAGTTCGTTTGTCTTACTACTTTATTTTAACAAAAAACTTTAATGAGCAAAAGCAAAAAGATTTGGTTAGGCATTTTTACATTTTCTCCACTGATAGTAACTATTTTGGCTATAATTGCTTTTATAGGAACTTTCATTACTGTTATTGCGACAGCTTCTAGCCAGCAAAATCCACCTGATGGTTTCCCTGAGTTATTTATAGGAGGATTTTTTACATTTTTTATCTTGATTTTATTAGCTTCCTTAGCTGATTTGGGAATCACTATTTATTACATCATTGATATAGTAAGAGATGAAAATGTAGATGAAACTGAAAAAATCATTTGGATTTTGGCTCTCTTTTTTGGTTCTTTTATCAGTACGGCTGTATATTATTTTGTTCGTATTTGGAAAAGAAAAGAAGGAGGAGTTTTGATCAATAAAAAAGTAGAATAACTTAACTAGTTCAACATATTATATAAAAAAAGACTTTAACCGAATTAATCAGTTAAAGTCTTTTTTGTAAAATACTATTTTCTTGCCATTATTGCTTTTTCCAACAGTGACATTATGATTACTCTGCTATTGAAGTGAAGTCAAAACTTTCTAAGAATTTGGTTGTAAAATCTCCTTCTTTGAATTTTGGATCATCCATCAATTTCAAATGAAATGGAATTGTTGTTTTTATTCCTTCGATTACAAATTCTTGTAAAGCTCGTTTCATTCTTACGATAGCTTCTTCTCTTGTCTGTCCGACAGAAATAAGTTTTGCAATCATGGAATCGTAGTGAGGAGGAATTGTATAACCTGCATAGACATGAGAATCTACACGAATACCATGCCCACCTGGAATATGCAAATGTGTAATTTTACCTGGTGAAGGACGGAAGCCTTTTGTTGGGTCTTCTGCATTAATTCTACATTCGATACTGAATAATTTTGGATAATAATTTCTACCTGAAAGAGGCATTCCTGCAGCTATTTTAATTTGTTCTTTTACCAAATCAAATCCTGTAACTTCTTCTGTAATAGGATGTTCTACCTGAATACGAGTGTTCATCTCCATAAAATAGAAATTTTTGTATTTATCTACTAAAAACTCTACTGTTCCTGCACCTTCATAGTTGATAGCTTTTGCAATGGCAATGGCAGCATCTCCCATTGCATCACGCAATTCCTGTGTCATAATAGGTGAAGGAGTTTCTTCTACCAGTTTTTGATGACGACGTTGGATAGAACAATCTCTTTCTGATAAATGACAAGCATCACCTTTTCCATCTCCAAAAATTTGTATTTCTACGTGTTTTGGTTCTACTACAAATTTTTCTAAATACATAGCCCCATTTCCAAATGCAGCTTCGGCTTCTTGTGTAGCAGAATCCCATGCTTTCTGAAACTCAGATTCGTCATTGATGATACGCATTCCTTTTCCTCCACCACCAGCAGTAGCCTTGATGATGACAGGATAGCCTACTTCTTTTGCTTCTTTAACCCCTTGTTCGATGGATTTTAGAAGTCCTTCAGAACCTGGAACAGTAGGAACACCAGCAGCTTTTACAGTTGCTTTAGCAGTTGCTTTGTCGCCCATTCGGTTTATCATGTCTGCACTTGCTCCGATAAATTTTATATCGTGTTCGGCACAGATAGCTGAAAATTCAGCATTTTCAGATAAAAATCCATAGCCAGGATGAATAGCATCTGCATTTGTAATTTCAGCAGCAGCAATGATATGAGGAATTTTGAGATAAGAATCTCTACTTGGAGCAGCCCCAATACAAACAGCTTCATCGGCAAAACGAACGTGCAAACTTTCTTTATCAGCAAGCGAATAAACGGCAACCGTTTTGATTCCTAATTCTTTACAAGTTCGGATAATGCGAAGTGCAATTTCTCCTCTATTGGCAATTAATATTTTGTTAAAAAGTTTCACGCTTTAATCAGTTACCAGTAAACAGTTACCAGTTACCAGTTACCAGTTATCAGTTATCAGTTTCAGTTAAATTTACTTTAAGGTTTTTTGATAAAATGATAGTACGATAACTCACAACTTACTGAATACTTTTTATGAATGAAAAAATTAAAATGATTTTCTGTGATACTTATAAATTGTGAATATTTAATTATAAACTAATAATTTGATGATAAAAAATGTATTTGCATTCATTTATCACTAACAACTTATAACTTATCACTAAAAATTAGTTTGGTTCAATTAAGAATAAAGGTTGGTCATATTCTACTGGAGTAGCATTTTCTACCAAAACTTTTACAATTTTACCTGAAACATCAGATTCAATTTCATTAAATAATTTCATTGCTTCAATAATACAAATTGTTCCACCTTCTTTAATAGAATCACCTACATTTACAAAAGCAGGTGTTTCAGGATTAGCAGAGCGATAGAAAGTACCTATCATTGGTGATTTTACAGTGATATAATTTCCTGTGTCTGCTGGTTTAGTTTCTTCTTTTTTTGCTTCTACTTGTGGTGTAGTTGTAGGAGTTTGTTGTGCAACAGCTTGTTGAACAGGTGGCGCAACTTGCTGTGTATATTGTTGAACAGGTTGTGCAGAAATAGTATGAGCTGCACTTCTTTTTACACTAACTTTAAATTTATCAGTTTCAATATTTACTTCTTCAAGACCAGTTTGATTGATAAATTCGATAAGTTCTTGAAGTTCTTTTGGTTTCATGCTCATAAAATATGGCTTTTTAGTGTGAGTAAAATCGTGTTAGGTCAGAATGATTACTTTTTTATTCATTCTTGGTTTAATGTCCTAAAAATAGAAATAAAAAACGGTTTTTGAGAAGTATCTTGACAAAATACTTTCAAAAACCATTTATTGATTCGTTTGCTAGGCTTATTTATTACGAATACGTTCCATATAAGAACGCTCTGCTGTGTTTATCTTTATTAAGTCGCCTTCGCCAATAAACAAAGGAACTTGAATTTCTGCTCCTGTTTCTAAAGTAGCTGGTTTTGTAGCATTGGTAGCTGTGTCGCCTTTTACCCCTGGTTCGCTGTAAGTAACCAAAAGCTCAACATAACCTGGTACTTCACACGTCAAAATTTCTTCTGTTTCGGCATGTACCATCATTTCTACAATCATTCCTTCTTTCAAAAATTCTGAACGTTCTATCATATCAGCAGCAACAAATGTTTGCTCATAGGTATCTTTGTGCATAAAGTGAAAACTATTTTCATCTTGATACAAATACTGATAAGGACGACGTTCAACACGTACAGTAGTTATTTTGTGTCCTGCCGAAAAAGTATTATCAAGTACACGTCCTGTAACTACATTTCTCATTTTGGTACGCACAAACGCAGGACCTTTACCTGGTTTTACGTGTAAAAATTCTGTTATAATATAAAGTCCATTATTGAATTCAATACAAAGACCATTTCTAATATCTGAAGTACTTGCCATAATTTTTTTAATAAATCTTCTTTAGCTACATTTTTAGTAAAAGAAGATAGTAAAGACAAACTAAAAATTTATAAAGTGCAAAATTAAGAAAAGTAGTTGAGAGTTTGGTAATTATGAGATAAAAAAATGAGTTTTGAAAACTATTTTAAATATAGGTGTAGATAAAATGAAATAAGAACATGGTTAAAATAGTAAAAGGTATGAAATTTTTCTCAGTCCTCTGACAAAAGATTTTGAAAAAAGATAAAAAAAAACCATAATTGAGTTTCTTACAAAATTTTTCTCACAAAATTTTCTCAATTATGGCAAAAGCAAAGTATGCTTCTAGTGGCAAAGTTACAAAATTAGTTACTGTTTTATCTTCTCATTTGACAGAGTTTCATCTTGCACGAGTTCAATTTATAGGTCTTTTTGTAATAGCTGTTATAAAAGTAGGCTTAGGAGGATTGATTCAAATTGCTACGGCTTTTGAACGGAATGTAGAATGCAGCTCCTCCTTACGTCGTATTGAACGCTTTTTAAATGGCTATAACCTTGATTTTAAGGCAATTACTCGTTTAATTGTTTCTTTACAAGGTATTGATAAGTGGAAGGATATTGTTTTATGTCTTGACCGTACCAATTGGAAGGTGGGTAAAAAAAATGTAAATGTTTTATTGCTTTCAGCAGCCTAGGGGTAGTTTTATCTATGACTAAAGGACAATCTCCAGCATTTGCATTTCTGTACAAAGTAACTAACTCTTTATGAACACCTCCCCATGGTGGTGGTACTTGATTTAGGTATTGCCAAAGTTCTATAGTTTTTACATCTTTTATAGGTGCATAAACATGTGTATTTGGCAGTTGATGCTTACGTAAACGTTGTCCTTTAACTTCATGCTTCTTCATTGATGATGCACGATTTGAACTCTCAGCACTTCTAGTTCCTAGTAAAATGATTGCTTCTCCCTTTTTTCCAACTTCATCTAAAATAAAACGAGTTGTGGGGTCTATTTTCAACCGTTCTGTACACCAACGATAAAATCGGTTTGGTGCAGGATAACCTAACCCTATTAATTTTATCCAAAAAGTATCTTCTAGTTTTGGAATAGTTTGATGAACAGAAATTGGTAAAGACTGTTCGTTAGTAGCTTTTTGTATTTTGTTTAATGTCTTATTGACAAATTTTACTATTCTTGGGTTTTCTACTAAAGTATCGTTACAAACAACATGAATTTGACGAGTAAGTAAAATAGGATCTAACTTCTTCAAAGCATTCCAAACTACCTGTAACAACATTGTGCTATCTTTTCCACCACTAAAACCTATTATCCAAGGTCTATCCAAATTTTCATCGTATAGATACTGATCTATAATCTCATTCTCTAAATAATGAATATCAAAAAACATAATATATATAAATTTAAAACTGTAAGGTATTTTTCTGTATTACTTTGGATTTTTTTTTAGGGTGTAAATATATAATAGTATTAAAGCCACATTTTAAACAATACAAAAAAGCCTATTCAATCCTCAGGACTGAATAGGCTTTTTGCTTTATAGGTTTATATAATTATTATCTAACAATCATAAATGAACCTGTTTTCTGGATTTGTTTGGTAGAACCACTAAAAGGATCTGTATAACGAATAATCCAAACGTATGCTCCTGTTGGTACATCTTTACCTTTGTGAGTTCCATCCCAAAAATCTTGAGGTTCTAGGTCTGAAATATCATCGGCACGTACTTCATAAATTACCTCACTCCAACGATTGAAGATTTGCATTTCGAAGTTTTTGATATGCTTACCAAAAATCTCAAAATTATCATTCAAGTTATCGCTATTTGGCGTAAATGCTTCAGGAATGAAAATACGTGGCTGGCAAAGTTCGGTTACAAAAGTGCTATCATTCGTTTCACACTCTGTTGAATAACGAGCAATGACACGCAAACGATAATTTCCACCTGCTTCAATTTCTAAAGAATCTTTGTTTCCTAAAAACTGTCCTGTTGAATCTGTCCAAACATATAAATAGGTCGTTGTAGAATCCTTATTCAGAAGTTTAGAACGCAGAATATGCGTTTGCCCTCTTTCAAAACGATCTTCTTCTCCCAACTCAAAACAAAGCGTTGTATCAGAAACTAATTCTAAAATTGGTTTCTCTTTGACCTGTACTTCTGTTGTTCTTGTAAACACACAATCATCTATTTTTACTTCTACGCTGTATATTCCTGATTTGGCTACATTTATAAATGGTGTTGTATCTCCTGTTGGAGTCCAGAAATAAGTAGCACGAGCCTCAGTAGCAGAATCTAAAAAGTTGAGTGTATCTCCAATCATTACACTTTCGTTTTCACAAACTTGTAATAACTCTGGCAACTCAAAAGTCGGACTTACATAAACGTGAACTGTATCAATATTCTGACAGCCATTTGAGTCTGTTCCCATTACAATATAATCTGTCGGAACTTTCGGACTAACTGTGATTGTATCAAAAGCAGTTGGGTCGTTGAGCCAAACATAACTCTTACCACCAGAAGGATAAAGTGTGATTGAATCATCAGCACAAATACTGACTGTATCTACACTATGCGCTCTAATAGTTGGTAATGGATTTACAAAAATAATTGCTGTATCTCCTGTATTTTGACATTCATTCAAATATCCACCTGTTACTGTGAAAGTATGGAAACCAATTGAATCTAATTGTACAGTAATAGTTTGAGTGGTTTCTCCTGTACTCCAAAGATAAGAAGTTGCGCCTCTTGCTTTAAGTGTAACAAAATCTCCCATACAAACTTCCGTTTTGTAAGTAGAATCAATCGTAATATCAGATGCACGATTAAACTTAACCAAAACTCTATCTGTAGAATCACAACCTGTAAGTGAATCATAAACTGTCAAAACAACATGGAAAGGCTCGTAAGAAGCTGGTTGAATGTCTTCAAAAGAAATGTTCAAGACAGAATCTCTTGAAAGAAGCACATTACTTTCTTCGTGTGTCCAAATATATCTTGTCAGAGCAGGATTATCAGGCAAGAAACCATTGATTTCAAGTTGCTCGTTTTCACACAAACGAATTTCTTCTTCTTCTATATTTGCCACAGCTTTACGATTTACACGAATTTTGATTGTATCACTTACACCACCACACTCAGTAGAAGAGTTGAAATACGTTTTCAAAATATAGATATGTTCGCCTACTTCTTGAGGTGTTACAGTTACGTTTGTAGTTGTTGCAAAAGAAGTTGTTTCAGGAAGTTTTATCCATTCAAAACGATTTCCAAAACTTTCTCCTCCTTCTAAAACTACACTTTCTCCTATACAAATAACCGAATCACTTGTATTTATTTGTGCAATTGGTTTTCTTCTAAAACGAACATTTACAGTATCAGTAGAAAAACAACCTCCATTTGGATCAGTTACTTTTATCTCAAAACGCTGTGAAGCAAAACTTTCAGTTGTTTGATACGTAACTTTGATTTTTGAAGTTGTAGCAATTACTTGATTGCTTTCTAACCATGTCCAAACATATTGATAATCATCATCATGAGTTGGGTCAAAAGCATCTAAAATAAGCGAATCTCCTTGACAAATAGTTGTCGTATCCGTTCCATTAGATGTATTTGATAAAGGCAACTCAATTTTAGGACGAACAAATACTTCTACAGATTTGGTTACAGAACAATTAGCTATTGTACTGGTGTCTGTTACTGTTACTGTATAAATTCCACTTACATTAACGATAGCTCTTCGGTTAGAATCACTTAAACTTACAATTCCAGCTCCCTGCCAATCGATAAGCATGTTACGAAGGTTTGTAGCTTCTATTCGCAATGTATCTTGCACACCACAGAAATAATTATCGTGTCCTAAAATTTGAAAATCTGGGTCAGCTGTAAAGTTTACACGAATTGTATCTCTTGCTTCACATCCTCTTGGGTCAATGGCAGTTACTGTATAAATACCTTCTTCTGTTGCATCATATACAGAATCTGTTCCTATAATTGTAGGGTCATTTTCTTTGTACCATTCATAGGTCGTTCCATTTTGATGAGAAATATCAGAACCTACCAAACGATATGGCAAACTTGAAGGGTTACAAACAAATACATCTGCTCCTAAATCTACATCAAGCGTATCATAATTGGTAACAGAAACAATATTACTAGAGTCACTACAACCTGTCTCAAGATTAGTAACAATCACAAAATATGTTCCTTGAAGAGAAACATATAGAGAATCATTTCCATTTCCTACTGTAATAATATCACCATCACCCTTTATACGTCTCCAATCATAGATAAACGAACCATCTTGAGTTGCTACTAAAGGCACAACATCATCAACACATTTTATTCTATCTACTCCCAAATCAACAACAGGAAGAGGATGAACAACAAAAGTAACGGTATCACTATTAGAAGAACAACCATTTGCAGTGGCAAAGCCTTTAGCATAGATTTGATATGTTCCTGCGTCAAGTGTATTAGGTTGAATAATATATGGATTTGAAGTAGAAACAGGTAAACCATTGATAAAATATTGGTGATTAATTCCTCCCACTACTTCAAAAGTTGCAGCTTCATCAATACAAAAAGCTGTAGTTGAAGCAACCCAATTTACTTTTGGAGGATGTACTGTTGTAATTACTACTTCATCTGTTGTAACTGTTCCACTACAATTTTTATCTGTAATTGAAAGAACTTGATAAGTATTTGTATTCGTATTTATTACAAATGTTTGAGGACTTGGACTTCCTACTGCTCCTATAATTTCAGTCTCTACTCGTACAATACCAAATGTATCAGTTACTTGATAAGTAAGTGTTGCAGGGAAATTTCCTGTAATTGTAAAAGTAACATCAGTAGGGCTATCAGCACAAACAGTTGCTGTTCCACTTACAGTAGCTGTTGGTTCTGGATAGACAGTAACTGTTGCCGTATCAGCTAACATTTGTGTACAACGTCTTCCAAAATCTCCTATTCGTGTAGCTTGTACAGAGTAAATAAACTTGTCTTCTCCTGTTGTAAGTGTAGTGCTTTCAGGTAATCCCGTAAAGGTAATTGTAGCCAAATCAACAGTTGGAGTTTGGATTGCTCCCGTTACAGCTACCCCTTCTCTAAATAATTGATATTCTACATCTCTTTCTGCATTAATAACCGAAATGGTAGAAGTTCCTGTTGCACAATGTGTAACTGGAGAAGCAGAAACAATCAATGTAGATTCATCCACTTCAGGTTCAGCATAAAAGCTAACATTTACAGAGCTTTGTGCTGGACAAGTTGCCCTCGTATCTGTAACAATAAGCGTATAAATTGCTTCATTTGTATCTCCTCCTTGAAGAGCAAAATTATTTACAACTTGACTTTGCCCTGTTCCCAGAGGAATCAAGGTAGGAGCAGAAGCACTACTCACAAACCATTCATACGTATAGAAAGGAGATGCAGGAGCAAAAAGAGTTTGTGCTCCTTCACTTGTACAAAAACCTAAATCAGTAACTACACTGCCTTCAAATTTAATTTCTGTATCTGGAGAAGGGAAAAACTCTATTGTAATTTCATCAGTTCTACTACACAGATTTGGATTATCATTACTGATAACTTCTAAGACATAGGTAGCTGAACTAGAGAAGTTTGATGCAGGTGTAACAAGTGTGCTTGTAGTGCTTACCACACCAACACCTACTTGTGTCCATACATACGAAACAGAACCAAAATCGGCATGAGAAGGCAAAGCACCTTCTAGTGTTCTTGCGCCTTCCGAATCACAAAAAGCTAAGTTATCAGGAGCAGTTGTTCCTCCAAACTGTATTTCTGCAATAGGATTTGCTAAGAAATTGATAGTTATGGTAGTTGTACTCTCACAAAATAACGTATTTGACTCATCATTTACTATTAATTGATACTCAACAGATTGAGTTGTATTGCTTGGACTAGTAACTGATATTTGTGCTGTATTTCCTGCAAATGCTCCTGTAGTCAGGTTTGTCCATTCATAAGTAATATTCAAACCTGCATGACTTGGATGAACACCACTCAAAATCTGCACTCCCTCATCAAAACAGAAGTCTAAACTTCCACCACTTGAAACGGCTGTTCCATTGTGAGAAATCTCTGCAATAGGATTTTCTATAAATTGAATCGTTATCTGTGCTGTTCGTTCACAAGAAAGTGTTAAGCCATTTGTTACTAAAAGTTCATACGTGGTAGTTGTTCCAAAATTAGAAACATCTAAGGTTGAACTTGTTCCTACAATTGCACCTGTTCCTACATCTTTCCATTCATAAGTAATATCTGCAAAACCTGCATGGTCTGGCGTTACTCCACTAAGGGTTTGAACTCCTTCTACATTACAAAACTGCAAGGTATTTCCTGTCTCAATATTTCCATTAAAACTAATTTCAGCTTCTGGGTTAGGATAAAAATTAACTGTTATAGTAGCTGTATTCTCACAAAAGACTGCATTTGACTCATCATTTACTATTAATTGGTAGTCAATAGAAGCAAAAGTATTGGTCGGGTTGGAAATAGATATTTGAGGAGTATTTCCTAGTGAAATACCGTTTGTAATATCTGTCCATTCATAAGTAACTGTACCTAGACCTGCATGACTTGGATGAATACCACTCAAAATCTGCGCTCCATCATCAAAACAAAAATCTAAACTTCCACCACTTGAAACAGCTGTTCCATTATGAGAAATCTCTGTAATAGGATTTTCTATAAATTGAATTGTTATCTGTGCTGTTCGTTCACAAGAAAGTGTTAAGCCATTTGTTACTAAAAGTTCATACGTAGTAGTTGTTCCAAAATTAGAAACATCTAAAGTTGAACCTGTTCCAACAACAGTATTAGTAGCAACATCTTTCCATTCATACGTAATATCTGCAAAACTTGCGTGATCTGGTGTTACTCCACTAAGGGTTTGAACTCCTTCAACATTACAAAATTGCAAGGTATTTCCTGTTTCAATATTTCCATTAAAACTAATTTCAGCTTCTGGATTTGGATAAAAATTAACTGTTATAGTAGCTGTATTTTCACAAAAGACTGCATTTGATTCGTCATTTACTATTAATTGGTAGTCAATAGAAGCAAAAGTATTGGTTGGGTTAGAAATAGATATTTGAGGAGTATTTCCTAGTGAAATACCGTTTGTAATATCTGTCCATTCATAAGTAACTGTACCTAGACCTGCATGACTTGGATGAACACCATCTAAAACTTGTACTCCATCATCAAAACAGAAGTCTAAACTTCCTCCGTTTGGAACGGTTGTTCCATCGTGAGAAATTGCTGCTATTGGGTTTTCTATAAATTGAACTGTGGCTGTTGCTACTCTTGCACATGAAGTGGTTTCTCCATTTGATACTGTAAGTTGATAATTTGTAGTTGCACTAAAGTTATCAACTGTAAGTGTTGGGGCTGTACTTACTACTACCCCTGTTCCTAAATCTACCCATTCATAGGTAATATTTGGAAAACTTGTATGGTCAGGTGTAATGCCACTTAATACTTGCTGTCCTTCTGAATCACAAAACTGTAATGTATTGGTAAATGTATAACCTGCAAAACTAATTTCTGCTTCTGGAACTGGAAAAAATGTAACCAGCATAACATCAGAGCTATCACAATTTGTTGTGTTTGGGGTTTCATTATTAGTTACCTTCAATGTATATTCATACGTAGTAGGCACTAAACCAACCGAACTAACAGTAGTTGTGAGTGTACTTGAGGTTTGTCCTATTAATTCTAAGCCATCTCTGAACCATTGATAACTTGGGTTATCAAAATCAGCTGTGTTGTGTGCTTCCAAAACTAAAGGAGCTTCTGTATCACAAAGTGTAGTATCGTTTCCTAATGTAAAAATAGGATTAGGATTTATATTTACTGTTGTTGTTATTGGATTATCCAAATTCTCACAAAAAGCATCTTGTACAAGATTTACAGTATAAACTCCTGCTTCATTTGTAATAAAAGAATAGGTATCTGCATTAATCCCAGTAACTGTAACATCTGGTTCGCTATCTCTTTGGTAAACAATCGTAAAAGGCTGTGTTCCTGTCATTGTTATGGTAAGTTCAACATCCTCTCCTTGACAAAGATTTGTTCCTCCACTAAATTCGGCTGTTGGAAGTGGATGCACAATAATTTCAGGTGCTATATCTAAAACTACTTTACACTCTCCTTCTGATACTGTATTTTGTACTACAATAAAATACATTGTAGTGGTGCTTATGGTAGGAGTAGTAAAGACAATAGGGTTTCCTGTTAATGAAGACTCTGCTGTTCCAATAGGTGCGCCAATGACACCTGCATTATTTTCATAAAGTTGGTAGGTATATCTTGTTCCTACTTCTGGGTTTACTATCGTAACGGTTCCCTCTCCTGTATTACAAATTGAATCTGTTTCTACAATAAGATTTGTAATAGGTAAAGGTTCAAAGGTTACTTTTATTTCGTCTTCATACACACAACTACTTGCAGGAACACGTAATTCTAATTTATAAAAAACTTCAAAAGGAGTCTGTGGAATAGGCAGTGTCTCAGATGCTGTATAAGTTACATTGGTAGCTAATGGAATATCTATATAAGTTATTCCTCCATCTGTACTTCGTTTCCATTGGTAGGTTGCATTAGCTGGATGAGAAGCATCTGTTCCATCTAAATCTACAGAAGTATTTTCACATATTATTCTATCATCTCCCAAATCAATTTGAATATCACCTAATACTTCTAACTCAGATTGTTCGTCTAGCAAAACAGTACAAGTAGGTGCATCTATATAACCTGCCTGAACTTGAATCGTAGAAATTCCTATTGGAAGTCCTGTAAGAGGAAGTTGTATTGTACCTCCTGTACCTGTCATTAGTCCTCCAAAAGGAGTTCCATTTCTAAGAATTTGATAATCAATATCTAATTGAGAACCTACTATTCTAACAAAAGCACCTGCACCTGAACAAAGTGTGCTATCATTTGGAAAAACAGTTAAGTCTTTTACAGGTTCAGGTTTAATAGTAACTTCTATCTCATCTTCTCCGACTGGACAAGGTGATGATAATTCTGTAACAACTACACTATAAATAACAGGAGCAAATTGTGGTGTATGATTAGGATCAAAGGTAGAAATAGTAGAAGGAGGACCTTGAGAAACCCCATCTACAAACCACTCAAATCTATAATTTGGACTAGCAATAGGACAAGTAGCATCTAATAAAGGAAGAGTTTCGGTACTACAAACACTTATGTCATTTCCAAAATCTACTGGGCAATCATCCACAAATACAATAGAACAATCTGTAGTACCTGCTCCCCCTGTTTTTGTTATTGATAAAGTAGAAGGAGCATTACTATAGTTCGTAACCATCATAACAAATATTTCTCCTGTTTGTCCATTGTTTAGAACAGGGAATTCTGATGTAGAAGCCGCAAAACTACAACTACTAGGAGCAATCGTTCCAGTAGATATTATTGTACAAGCTTCACTAGGAGTAGTACAAGCATTAAATGGTCCCCAAACTGCATAATCAACATCTTCAGCAGGACTAGAGGCAAGTCGCAAATTAACTGTACCAGGTTGATCAATTCTCATGAAGAACCAAGCAGGATTTCTAGCTGAACTTACACAACCATAATTTGGTCCCGTCGGAGCTAAATTATAAGGAGGTCCCCCAGGGGTTACTCCTGCAGGATAAGTTACTCCTGAATCTGTGCAAAAAGGATCTGCTGTGGAGCAAGTAGTTCCTTGTGCATATAGTGAGTTCCAAAAGGAGGCTGTATAAAAAAAGGCTGTCAGTAAGACAACACTAAAAAGGTAAAAGTATTTTTTCATTGTTTTAGCTGGTTATTTATTTGTAAAATCAACAAATCCTGTTTCATTATAAAGTTGAGCTGTTTTATTTTTAAAAAATAAACTCCACTCTTCTAAAGTCCAATTTTCTTTTTCGGCATCAGGAATTAGTGTAATTTTTACTTTTTGAGTGATAATATTTGTGTCGAACTTGACACTTGCATCATTGAAGAAACTAAAAAAACGATTAGCTTCTTCTAATGTAATTAGATTAAGGCTTGTAATATCTGCTTCAAATATTTTTGCATCTTCAGGCACATCTTGAGCAAACATTATATAAAGTTCTTTAGTAATAGAAGCCTTTGGTAATTCTTTTGAATCTGCATTTTGTGCTAATAAAGAATCAAGAGGTAAGAAAAAGATAATAAAAAGAAAAATTATCTTGTAGAAAGAGGAGGTACTTTTCATTGATTTTTAATTAAAACCATATTTTGAGTTGATATTAGATACATTCTAAATAAGAAGAAAATTCTCCTTTCAGAAAACCTAAAGACTCAAAAACAAGTCTTTTGTTAGATGGTTGAAAATTATTTTGGTCTAAATTTACGTATAATAGTATTCTTTAACAAAAGATTAATACAATATGAATCACTGCAAAGAATATTTTTTTCAAAATAAACTTCTAAATACTTGAAAATATACAGTTTTAAATGTAATTAATCTAATTATCTGTTTTTTATCGAAAGGAGCTTTGAAAAAATTTTAATCAAATTAATACAAATTATTTATTTGTGTTTCTAGCTACCTTTTCTACCTTTGCTTTTTTTGGAATAACTATTTTTATTTTTTTTATTATTCTTATTTTAATTTTTTTCTTCCTTTTATGAATCCAATATCATTACATCAAAAAACAGAAAGTTTTAAAAATTTAGCTTTTGAAGCTGGTTTTTTGCATTGTGGAATCAGTAAAGCTACATTTTTAGAAAAAGAAGCAAAAGATTTGGAAAAATGGCTTACACAAGGTAAAAACGGACAGATGCAATGGATAGAAAATTACTTTGATATTCGTCTTGATCCTCGTCTTTTGGTTGATAATGCAAAATCGGTTCTTACATTTGCTTACAATTATTATCCACCTGTGTTATTTGAGCAAGAAAATAATTACAAAATTTCAAAATATGCGTATGGGAGAGATTACCATAAAGTCATTAAAAAGAAATTAAAACATCTTATCAATCATTTAAAAGGTGAATTTGGAGATTTTAATGGACGTGCTTTTGTAGATTCTGCTCCTATTATGGAAAAAGTTTGGGCAAAAAAAAGTGGAATTACGTGGCAAGGAAAACATACAAACGCTATTCATCCCAAAACGGGTAGTTTCTTTTTTTTGGCAACCTTAGTTTTGGATATAGAATTAGAATATGACAATCCTACAAAAGATCGCTGTGGAAATTGTACCCTCTGTTTAGATGCTTGTCCGACTGATGCACTTTCAGTAGAAAATCCCTATCAAATTGATGGAAGCAAATGTATTTCATATTTTACAATAGAACTAAAAGACAAAATTCCATCAGAGATGCAAGGAAAATTTGAAGATTGGATTTTTGGTTGTGATATTTGTCAAGATGTCTGTCCGTGGAATAAGCGAAAATCAGCTCAAATTCCTCATAACGAAAATGATTTTTTGCCCCCTGAATTGTTGCAAGAAATGACAAAAAAAGATTGGCACGAACTTACAAACGAGCTTTTTGACGAATTATTTATAGGCAGTGCTATAAAAAGAACCAAATTTGAAGGCTTAAAAAGAAATATAGAATTTGTAAAAAAGTAGTTACAAAAAAATAACTTTCCTATTTTATATAGAAAAGTTATAAAAATAATTTTTGTCGGTTAAACTTATATATGAACTTGATTTATCAAGTTTTATAGATTAAAAATGTAGCAAATAGTTTTTGGCTAAGTATATGTATTAAAAAATTTGACTAAAATGATAGAAATAGCTTTTTAAGCTACTACTCTTGAACTGGCAAAACAACGTAATAAAATATCATAATACAGTTGTCCGAATTGAGAAATAGCCCAGTTACGAAGTTCAAAAACCTCATTTGAAGTAAGAATAGCTATTGTTTTGCGTAATTCTTTTTCAAAAAGTATTTTAGAAAAACTAACTTTCTGAATAATCATTTTTTGATACTCTAACATAAGCGAAAAAAATTTAATAGTGAGTGTTTATTATTTGTGTGTGTAGCTATCAAAAGTTGCTTTATTCTTATCTTAGTAAGTTTTAAGTAAAAATTTGAGTGAAAAATTAAATAAGCTTATTTTGAGGTTTGTTTACAAAACCTTATGAACTCACATTAACTCAAATTATTTTTTCAGAAAACTCTTGATTCTTAACTTGATAACTAATGTAATCGCAATTAAGAACGTAAAACCAGTAGTTTAGGTTTAGTGAAATAGTGATAATTCAAGTTAAAAATTGAATAAATTATGTTAAACCTATTTTTTTCTGTAACTTTTGATATGTACCCAAAATACGTTTTTTTTAATGAAAAAGCAAATCTAAACTCAAGATAACAAGCCATTTTCAAATATTTCAAAAATTATGGCGATTTTAAACCTCTATTTCAAACATTTAAAATTAGGCAATAAAAAAAGCCCATTATTTTTATAATAAATAATAGGCTTTTGAAATCAAATTGAAAGGTTTATTAATTCTCCATCAAAAATGCTTTCATATATTCGGTCAAATCACCATCTAAAACAGCTTGTATGTCTGTTCTTTCATAACCTGTGCGAACATCTTTAATAAGTTTATAAGGATGCAAAACATAATTGCGAATCTGTGACCCAAAATCAATTTTCTTTTTAGAACTTTCTATTTCATCTCTGGCTGCATTACGTTTTTCTATTTCTATTTGATAGAGTTTTGCTTTAAGCATTTCCATTGCCAGTTCTCCATTTTGAAGCTGAGAACGCTCTTGCTGACATTCGGCTACAATTCCTGTCGGAATGTGCTTCAAACGAACAGCAGTTTCTACTTTATTTACATTCTGTCCACCTGCGCCACCCGAACGGAAAGTTTGCCTTTCGATATCAGCAGGATTGATTTCAATTTCGATAGAATCATCTACTAAAGGATACACATAAACAGAAGCAAAAGAAGTCTGACGTTTTCCAGCCGAATTAAATGGAGAAATACGCACCAAACGGTGAACACCATTTTCAGACTTGAGATAGCCATACGCAAAATCGCCACTAATACGAATAGTAACTGATTTTATTCCTGCAACATCTCCATTCACAAGGTCAAGAAGTTGGTATTTGTAATCGTTTTTTTCTGCCCACATTCTGTACATTCTAAGCAACATTTCAGACCAGTCTTGGCTTTCTGTTCCTCCTGCACCCGAATTTATTTCCAATATAGCATCTAGTTTGTCTTCTTCGCCACTTAACATTTTCTGAAATTCTAAGTCTTCTAAAGTTTTTGTTACCTTTTTAGCTTCCTTATTAACTTCAGTTTCTGTAGCTTCTTCGGCTTGATAGAATTCATATAAAACCTCTAAATCTCCAAGTTGAGTATAAAGTTTTTCAAATCTATCTGTCCATATTTTTTTAGCTTTAATATTTTTTAGCAGCTTTTCGGCTTCTTCTGGGTCATTCCAAAAATCGGGTTTGAAAGTTTGGGCTTGTTCTTCTTCGATTTCGGACTTTTTGGTTTCGTAGTCAAAGATAGCCTCGCAAATCTTCTGTTCGATTTTGCAAGGCACGTAATTGGTCTGGAGTCATAAATAAATTAAAACGACTGAAAAAATGAATAATTTGTTTTTATTTTTACAAAGGTAAAGACTAACAGAGAGTTTGACAACTATAAAACTATATTGAGTCAAAAACAGTTTTTATGAAAAAAGAAATATAAAAGATAAATTTATGCACATTCATAAAATAGATGCCGTTTTACATTCCGATTTTTTAAAAGAAAACCGTCAAGACCCGATTACAGGAGATTTGATAGAAGAAGGCGATGAAGTAGTTTTTTGTGCAAGCTGCAAATCAGCTTTTTTAAAAGATACGTGGCTTTATTTAGACAAAAAACATTGTGATCAAAATAAAACCATCAAAAAACCAACTTTTGGGCAAAATCTTGTTCTTGCAAAAGCAAAACAAGAAACCGTTTTTATTCCATTAGAAGGTGCAAAATCATTCAAAAAGTTTATTAAACAAACAAAAAATGGATATTGGACAAGTGAATATGAATCTATAAAAAATAATATTATAGTCTATAATGAAAGAGAAGGTACTGGTTTTATTCTTTTTTTAGCAATGATTATGTATGTTGTCTTTATGTTTTATTTTGGTGTTTCGGTAGGACTTGTTGGACTTGTGAGTTCGCCTATTTTATTGCTTTTGGCTCGTTATTATATCAATTTGGTATATTCTTCTAATACAGATAAAGCGATGCTAGGTGTAGGAGAAAATGAGCTGATTATCTATTTTTCAGAAAAAAAACAGAAAAGTTTTATTAGTTATAAACACATAGAAAAAGTAGTTGTGACTTACAAATCAGATGACAAATCAATAATTGAAATAAAAGATAAAAGTGGAATCAAAATAAAAACAGAATTACAAACTACACTCATTAAAAAGTTTTTGACTTCTATTTCAGACAGAAATAAAGAAACTCTAATTGAGTTAATTTCATTTCCAGAAGTATATACAAACACAAACTTTTTTTGGCAGTTGAGGGAAAATCCTTTACTGAGATTATCCTGATTAGCAAAGAGTTATATTTTGTAAGATTCAAAAGAAAAAATTTAGATTAATAATTTCACTTTGCAAATCAAATCTATTTTAATAAAAGATTCGTAAATTTTATTTTTGCCTATTCTATTTTTGTATATTTGACTCATAAACAATCTAGCTAAATCTTAGTAATGGATTGTAACTTATTTTTATATTTTTTCTTGCCGTTGTTGTACGCTTTATTTGAAATTTAGACCAACAACACAAATCAATCATTATGACTTTTCCAGAAGAATTAAAATACACTAAAGAACACGAATGGATTCGCTTAGAAGGCGATATTGCAACTGTTGGAATTACAGAATTTGCTCAATCAGAACTTGGTGATATCGTTTATGTAGACATCACAACAGAAGGCGATGAAGTAGAAGCAGGTGAAGTTTTCGGTTCTGTTGAAGCTGTAAAAACGGTTTCTGATTTATACATGCCAATTACAGGAACAGTAACAGAAGTAAATGCTGAACTAGAAGATTCTCCAGAAACAGTAAACTCAGATCCTTATGCTGGTGGTTGGATGATAAAAATTAAAGTCAATAATGTTGATGATGTAGCTCAGCTTATGTCAGCTGCTGATTATACAACTTTAGTTAGTTAATTAGTTTTTCACCATTATCAACGTCCGATTACAGACGATTGCTAAGGTAAAAAACTAACTATGTTCATTGATTTTCTACCTTAGAAATGGTCTTGACCTTTATAATGGTAGAAAATCATTTTTTTTGAGTTTTAGCTAAATATTTCCTTACATTAATTGTCAGTTCAACACTCTCCATTTTCTTTCTATCTTTTTTATTGATTTTGTCCGAAATATCTAGTTTTTGAATGTTTGTTGTGGCATTTAATTCAATTGCTTCTTTTTCTCCATTCAAAAATACTTCAACAGGCATATTAAAATCTGTGTTTTCAGTATTTTCTGATTGATTTACTTTCCATTTATAAGATAAAAAGATGTTATCATCTTCTTCCAAAATCTCATATTCCAAAACAGGAATCTCTTTATTAGTTAGATAATAATTAAAAATAGGAGTTAAATTTCTACCTGTTTTTTGATTGAAAAAATTGATAACTTGCTGTGTATTTATGTGTGAATGTTTGTAGGTCTGATAAAATTCTTTAACTGTAGCAAACCATAATCCATCATTATCAATCACAGAACGCAAAGAATGCAGCATCCAACTTCCTTTGTAATACATATCTGCACCTAGCCAGTCGTTATAGTTTACATCCAAAGGCGCAAGAATGACATCTTGATTCAAAATTTTAGGTTTTTGAGTCAATAAATAATCAATTGCCTTTTCTTTTCCTTGAAAATATTCTACAAAAAGAGCTTCCGAATAAGTTGTAAATGATTCGTGTATCCAAAGTTCTGCATTATCGTTTGCACTGACACTATTTCCAAAAAATTCATGTCCTGATTCGTGAATAATTATAAAATCGAAACCATACGGATTAAGTTTGTAATTATTTCCATAAGCTACACAAGATTGATGTTCCATTCCCCAGTAAGGCGTTTCTACAAGCGCATAACCATCTTTTTCGAAAGGATATTCTCCAAAAAAGTATTCAAAGGCTTCTAACATTGGCTTTACTTGACTCTCAAAATAAGGTTTTGCCTTTTTCTCATTTCCCTTAATAACATAATAGTCTAGTTTTATAGGTTTTAAAGAATCTTGCTTGTTTATAGGATTTGTTAGCTTTGTTTTAGAGATATATGTATCTTCAAAATGAACATAATCGCCAATATTCAAAGTCATATTGTAAGAAGCAATTGGATAAGAAGTTTTCCATTCGTAACCAATGTAATTTTTGTCTGTTGTTTCTTTATTAATAGAAATTAAATCACCATTTGAAACACAAAACAAGTCTTTTGGAACTTCTGTATAAATACGAACACTATCAGGCTCATCGCTCAGATGATCTTTTAAAGGAAACCAACTACTAGCTCCCAATCCTTGACAACTAACAGTCACCCAAGGTTTTTCATTTGCTGTTTTGTTCCATGTAAAACCACCATCCCAAGGAGGATTAACTGCATTCTGAGGTTTTCCGTGATAATAAACACTTATAGTTTCATTAGTTTTGTTCTTTTTTGAAGTATTTAAGCTATTTCTAATTTCGGTAGGAAGTTCTACCCAAATAACTTTTCCTTCTCTTTTATTTCGTAGAATTTGAGTAGGATTAATAAAACTTTGAGTCGTATGTTGATTATAATAGACAATAGAATCAATTTCAAAATTTTCGAATAAGTCTAATTGTAAGACTGAATCTAAATCAAGATTTTGGAACGTTATTTTATTAAATCCTGAAATAGATTGATTTTTAATATCAATTTTCACATTCAAATCGTAATACTTTACATCATAAGCTCGCTCTTTTCTCAAAGCTCCTCGCAAGGAATCTTGATGAGAAAAAATCATCTTTGCATGTTGAGCAAAAACAAAACTATATTGACTTTGCAAAACAAATAATACTGCAAAAAACAGTAAATATAATACGTAAACTATTTTTTTCATTTTTTGATTAAATTAGTGGTTATTTTGTCGTTGGTCAGACACCAACAACAGTGAATTTTTTATAAAAAGGAGCATAACTTATCGTTTGCAATTTATCACTTATAATTTTTAAAAATGCCTTTACAAATTTTAGAAAAATCCGAAAATCGTTTGGTTGCACTTTGGCAAATTACAGAAAATAGTCTGTTTTTTGAAAATCAGTTACCAAAAGAAGATTTAGAATATATCAATAGTAAATATTCAGATAAAAGCTCCAATGAGAGATTAAAAACGAAACAAAACGAGAAAAAACTTGAGCGTTTAGCCGTTCGTCTTTTGGTAAAAAATCTAGTAGAACAAATGGATTTTGAATACACTTTTTTAGAAAAAACTCAAACAGGAAAACCTTTTTTGAAAGGTAACACAAAATTAAAACTTTCCATTTCTCATGATTTTCCTTTTTGCGCTGCCATTATCGACCAAAATAATGAAGTAGGAATTGATATTCAATCGCTTACACCAAAAATTAGCCGAGTTTTTCATCGTGTTATGAGTAAAACAGAACAGGAAAAAGCACAAACATTGAAAGAACAAACTCTTTTTTGGTCTTCAAAAGAAGCACTTTATAAATATGCAGATATTGAAGGACTTTTTTTTAAAGAAGACTTAAACGTAAAATTAGAAAATGATTATTTGATAAATAATAATAAAAGTCAGCTTCTTGGAAGAATTAAAAATGATTTAATTTCAAATAAATGGCTGCCTTTATTTCATCATAATTTTACCAATAAAGAAAAAGAATTTGTAGTCGTTTGGCTATAAATTAAACAAAATTTTGTTGTACTGAATTTCAATTTACAACTTATCATTTACAATTATTCCCTAACCTTCATTCCCAATTTTGTATAAAGTTCTGTTCCAGAAAGCTCTACAATATCGCCAGACTGCATTTCTCCTAATTCAATATTTTCAATGGCATAACGCACCAAACGCAAAGTGGGGAATTTTACGGCTGCTGTCATGTGTCTTACTTGTCTATTTTTTCCTTCTGTAAGTGTAAGTGAAATCCAAGATGTAGGAATCGAAGCACGATAACGAACTGGAGGATTACGTGGTGGAAGAGTTGGTTCTTCAATAGATTTTGCCTTTGCAGGACTCGTAAAATAATCCTTTTTCTTGATGCGAATAACAACACCTTCTTCTAACTGCTTCAATGCCTCTTTATGAATTTGTCCATCTACTTGTACATAATAAGTGCGCTCATGAGCAAAATCAGGATTTAACAATTTATGATTTAGTTTTTTATCATTGGTCAGAATTAATAATCCTTCGCTGTCTGTATCTAGCCTTCCAAGTGGATAAACATCTTTTGGAAAATCAAAAGCTAAATCTGCCAAAGTTGCTTTATCACCTTCTTTTGAAAACTGACAAATCATTCCGTAAGGTTTGTAAATAATGAAATAACGCATATTTTTCTTGTATATAATTTTTGAATTGTTTTTTTACAAAGTACGCATTTTCAGAAACAAAAAACACTTCTATTTTTCTAAAATAAAAGTGTTTTTAACGATTAGGACTTTCGCAAATTCATTTCTAAACAAAATAGTATTTTGTTTTTTCCATAGCGTTGGGTTTGCAAACCCAACGCTATGGAAAAAATAGCATTTGCACAAAATAAAATTTAGTAATAGTTTGAATTTGCGAAAGTCTTAACGATATGAGTTGTATTATTTTTGTTTGTTACCTAATATTTTTACTTTAGTTAGCCATTTTTCTCTTTGCGCTTGGGTAGAGTTTCGTACAACTCCGATATAGGTTACTTTTACAGGCTTGATACCACAAAATTCTAAGGTGTTCTTTTTGAGTTGTTTTGTACTTGGCTGTCCATTTATGAATTTGTAGTACCAACTTGGTTGGTCTAATGTAGTAATAATATGTGCTGTTTTTCCTTTTAAAAGTTTGTCCCAAAAGACAGAATTTTCTCTATATTGAAAAGCAAAAGTAGGTAAAAAAAGCCTGTCAATAAATCCTTTCAAAATAGCAGGTAAACCTCCCCACCAAACAGGATGAATCCAAACTAAATGGTCTGCCCATTTTATTTTCTCCCAAGATTCTACTAAATCAGGTTCTAATTCTGTTCTTTTTTGGTATCCATATTTTAGATTTGGATTAAAATTTAACTCTGAAACAACAATTTCTTTTATTTCTGCCTGAGAGTTTTCTGCTCCTTCCTTGTAGGCTTGAGCAATTCCAAAATTAAAGGAATCTTTATTTGGATGTCCATTGATAATTAGAATTTTCTTTTTCATTTGTTTAATCTTTTTAGTGATATTTATATTAGTTTTTGCGATTAAACAAAGGTAAAAAAGAGGTTTATGAGGATATAGGACAAATGTCTAAAAAACAATTTCCTTACGAATTCGGCTCAAATGTCTTTGTGTTATTCCTAAATAAGAAGCCAAATATTGCAATGGAATTTGTTGAATATATTGAGGCTGTTTTTCAATTAAATCTCTATAACGCTGAACTGCATTGTCTTTTTGAAGTTGGAAAACTCTTTTTTCTAATTCAATATACTGTTGTTCAGCTATAATTTTGAAGACTTTGAGCCAGTTGGTACTTTTTTGAGTTAAATCATCTACTTTAGTTTTAGGAATAGTTAATAATTCAGCTTCTGTAATTGCTTGCATATTTTCAGAGGTTGTTTCTCCTGTGATTAAAGAAGAATAAGCAGCCATTAAATTATTAGGAAACATAATACAATATGTAAATTCTTCTCCTTTGTTTGAAGTGTAGAAAGACCGAAAAGTTCCAGACTTAATAAAGGCTATCTCCTTACAAATTTCTCCTTCACGAATAAAAAAATCTGATTTATTGAGTTTTTTTGGAGTGGTATTTTTTACAAAATCATCAATTTCTGTTTCTGAAAGAACTTCAAATGTTTGAAGATATTTTTTTATCATGATACATGTTGTAAATTTAAACTATCAAACTTTACTTATTAAATAATCCTGCTTTGAAGCATCCTTATTATTCAAAATCTCAGAAAGAAAAAAATAGCATAACAGCAAAAATAATAGTATTGTCTTTACTTGTAAACCTAACTATGGGTTGTATATTACTCTATTTGAATCTACTTCTTTTTATTTTTTTTCCAATAGCAATTACATTTTCTATTATAGCTCCTTTTTTTGATATTCCTTCTTTGAAAGAAAATAATCAGCTCATTTATTATTCCTCATTATTTGTTGCAGAAAGAGAGAAAAACAAAATTATTCTCGTACATGGAGGTAGTTTATTCGATTATTTTTTTGTCATCGATAGAAAACTAACAGGAAGAGAACGTTCAAATTTTATTTTAAAACACTATTTAGAAGGACTTCTCAATCTAATTTCAGAATATGAAACCAAAGATACTCAATTTTTAGAAGATGTAACAATAAAGGGAACTACTTATATTATCAATGAAAGAACAGCAGAAAAATTTGGATTAAAAAAGATAGAAACTGATACAATAAAACAATTAATCCTTATTTATAACTATCCAAATTTAATTTGCTCAATTTCGATTGCAAGAGCCAAACTTAGCTTTCCCAACTTAAAAAACATAAATACTTTTGAAGGAAAGATTACTGAACTAATTAAAAATAAGGATTACTTGACTAGATTATATCAAAAAATGTAATTCTTATATTAATCACCTCCCAACATTCCACCTAAAGAAGTTGCCTTTGAAGCTGCTTTACTCATCGGAGAAAGTGCTTGAACGAGTTTCGAAAGAGGCATTGATTGTAACCAAACTTTACCAGTTCCACTAAGTGTAGCCAAAAACAGACCTTCGCCACCAAAAAACATAGATTTTAAATCTCCTGCTTTTTTGATGTCCATTGTAATCCCCTCTTCAAAAGCTACAATACAACCTGTATCGACTTTCAATGTATTTCCTTTAAGTTCTTTTTCGATAACTGTTCCTCCAGCGTGAAAAAATACCATTCCGTCGCCTTGCAATTTTTGCATAATAAATCCTTCGCCACCAAAAAAGCCAGAACCAAAACGACGATTGAGATGAACTGAAATTTTTGCACCTAAGGCAGCACAAAGAAAACTATCTTTCTGAACAATCAGCGTACGATTATTACAAGAAGCAAGCTGAACAGGTGTAACCGTCCCTGGGTAAGGAGCAGCAAAAGCAACTTTTCCTTTTCCACTTCCTCGTTGTGTAAAGTGTGTCATAAAAAGAGACTCACCAGTTATCATTCTTGCACCTGCTGACATAAGTTTTCCAAAAATTCCTTGCTCAGGTTCTGAACCATCACCCATTTTAGTTTCGAAACTTATATTTTCTTCCATATAAAGCATTGCGCCAGCTTCTGCAATAACTGTTTCATTTGGGTCTAGCTCAACTTCTACAATCTGAATATCGTTTCCGATAATTTTATAATCTATTTCGTGTGATTTCATAAGACAGGGAATGTTTTTAGTTTGGAAAAATACTAAAGATTAATTTATATCAAAAAATACGGATTTTGTAAATGAATTACAAATTATAAAAAATAAATACTTGTTCCTCAATAAAAAATAAGTAAAAATTTATAGAATATGATTCCTAAAAACAGATTTTTTAATTAAAAAATATCATACAAATTTTACATCTATTTATATACTTTTTAATTTAAAATAAATTCTAATTCCATAATATTAAATTATGATATTGTTTATTAAAATCAGCTATTTATTTGTCAAAAAATCAATTTACATTAAACAAAATGATAAATAATAATTCTTTATCAAAACATTATTTCAAAATGGGTGTTCTTTTAAGCGAAGAGTCATTCATATTTTATGTTATTTTTTACTCTTTATTTTTTGATAACTTAGTTATCATTTTTAATTTATTTTTTAAACTTTATCAATTTATTCCTATGGACAATTACAGAAACACCGATCCTCTTGACACTACAAACACGTATAGCACTCGCAAATACCGTGAAGGAGGAATGATGACAGGACTTTTCAATGAACCTGAACATGCTGAAAGAGCTTATCATACATTACGTGAACGTGGCTATGAAGACAAAGACATTAACGTAATGATGTCAGACAAAACTCGTGATAGACATTTCAAAAATACAGATACTGAACTTGGAAATAAAGCTATGGAAGGAGCAGGAACTGGCTCAGCCATTGGTGGTGTGTTAGGCGCAGTAGTAGGATTAGTAACTGCTGTTGCTCTTCCCGGAATCGGTCTTGGCTTGGTAGCTGCTGGTCCTGTTTTGGCTTCTTTGGCTGGTGCTGGTGCTGGTGGTCTTACAGGTGGTCTTTTGGGCGCATTAGTAGGCTCAGGAATTCCTGAAGAACACGCAGAAGTTTATAAGGAAGGTATCAAAAATGGTGGTGTTGTCATCGGAGCAAAACCACGTGATGAAGATGATTATAACCATATCCATGAGAAATGGAATAATTATCAAGGTAAAAATGTTACAACTTACTAAGAAGTAATTTAGAAATCTCTAAATTGTTTTAACAGAAAAACTACTCAATTTTGTATAAATATGAAATTGAGTAGTTTTTTTTATTAATTACTATTCTTAAAAAAAGTGACTTCATTGTATTCTTCTTTTAGATAAGGAGCGTAATAAGTTGTTTGAGATTTAATAATACCATGTTCCCAAATTGTTTCTGTAGTAAAATCCCATTCATCATTTTGATAAACATCCTTTTTTATGACTTGATTATCTTTATCATAAAGACAAGTAGTTTTGAACTTTTCATTATTCTTGTAATTTAGAGATATTTCCTCTACTAAGTTATTATTGTTATCATATTTATATGTTATGAGTGTTATTTTTTCATTTTTTGTAGATTGATTAAGTTCGATCAAGTTTCCTTTTTCATCATATTTATATTTACTGTAGGTCGTAAATTCATCAGCTACTTTTTTTGGAGCATTTTCAAATCTACCAATTGATTCTATAAGTTTTTCTTCTTTGTTATATTTATTTTCTTGATTAATTATTTGAGTATTGCCATTGTAAGAGAGTATTTGCCTTGATAGTTCTCCTTTTTCATCTCTTTCAAACTCACTGCTTTGAAAATGAGTGCTATCATTGAGGATGTATTCTTTTTTCTGAATATCCTCGTTTTTTGTGTATGTTATTCTTTCAATATTTCTTCCTTCTTCTCCTATCCAATAACGTTCTTCTTTTAGTACTTTTTTAACCATCATACCATTTTACAGCACATAAAGTAGTGTCGCTAGTTACTTGATTTTGTTCTACTTGATAGGTATAACCTTCTATCCTTGTAATATTTTGACCAAATGAATCATAAGATATCAAAATAAAAAGTGACATAATACTATAAATAAATTTCATAAGAATCAGATTTGATTTTTGGATATTTTTTAATAAAAAAGCGTCTTAGAAATAAATCTAAAACGCTTTTTAAAATTAATAATTAGCAACTAATTAATCATTAATAATTATCTTTTGCCTTTCATCATTTTGGCTAATTTTTTACTTCCACCTGCGCCTTGGAATTGGTTCATTTTACGCATCATTTTACGCATTTCACCAAACTGTTTGATAAGGTTGTTTACTTCTTGAATAGTACGTCCACTACCAGCAGCCAAACGACGACGACGACTTCCATCTAAAACATCTGGGTTTGAGCGTTCGTGTACAGTCATTGAATTAATGATTGCTTCGATAGGACGGAAGGCATCATCATCAATTTCAAAATCTTTAAGTTTTGACCCAATACCTGGTAACATTCCTACCAAGTCTTTGATATTACCCATTTTCTTGATTTGTTCGATTTGAGAAATAAAATCGTTGAAATCAAATTGGTTTTTACGGATTTTCTTGTTGATACGACGTGCTTCGTCTTCATCATACGCTTGTTGCATACGATCAACAAGTGAAAGAACGTCACCCATTCCCAAAATACGTTGTGCCATACGGTCAGGATAGAAAGCATCTATTCCGTCCATTTTTTCACTCGTACCGATAAACTTAATTGGTTTATCAACTACTCTACGAATAGAAAGGGCAGCACCACCACGAGAGTCACCATCTAATTTTGTAAGAACTACACCATCATAATTGATACGGTCGTTGAATATTTTTGCAGTCGTAACAGCATCCTGACCTGTCATTGCATCAACAACAAACAAAGTTTCGGTAGGATTCAGAACATTTTTCATTTCTGAAATCTCACTCATCAATGCTTCATCAATTGCCAAACGACCAGCCGTATCGACAATAATAATTTTCTTTCCTATGCTTTTACCGTGTTTGATAGCATTTTGAGCTATCTCAACAGGATTTTTATTTTCAGGTTCTGCATAAACCTCAACATCGATTTGCTCAGCTAAAGTTTTCAACTGCTCAATGGCAGCAGGACGGTAAATATCACAAGCTGCCAAAAGAACTTGACGACCTTGTTTTTTAAGATGATTAGCTAATTTTGCAGTAAATGTCGTTTTACCAGCACCATTCAGACCAGCCACCAAAATAATAGAAGGATTACCAGAAAGATTCATTTCTTTCTTTTCTCCACCCATCAAAGCTGTCAGTTTATCATAGACAATTTTAGTAAAAAGTTCCCCTGGTTTTACAGCAATAAGAACTTCACGTCCATAAGCTTCATCTTTGATTTCGTCTGTAACTGTTTTGGCTACTTTATAATCTACATCGGCATCAACTAAAGCACGACGAATTTCTTTGATGGTCGTTGCTACGTTTACTTCTGTAATTTTTCCTTCGCCTTTCAGCGATTTCATGGCTTTGTCTAATCGGGCTGTTAAATTATCTAACATATATGAAAATCGGTTGTATTTTTTCTATGAAAATGGAATTTCTTATTTTTCTTATCTAGTTCAAGCGTCGACGCTTGAACTAGATAGTTATCGCAAAAAAGTATTAAACACACAAAGGTAAATAAAAACAAGGAATAAACAAGATATTAGAGAAAAGTTGTAGAAGGTGCTTTACAGAAATCTATACAGCTAAAAAATTTGATTTTTAGCTGTATGGTAAATTAAAATAATTTTTCATTTCTTAAATCAAGAATCTATTTAAAAATTATTTCTACACGTCTATTTTTCGAACGGTCGTATTCATTTTCATTTGAGGCAACTGGATTTGTAGCAGCCATTCCTTTTGCTGTGATTCGTTTTTCATTAATTCCTAAATCTTTTAGTTTTGCTTTTAAAGCATCAGCACGTTTTTGAGTAAGTTCTTGATTTGCTTTTTCATTTTCTAGCTTATCATTATGAACCAATATTTCTATGTTTTTAGTCGGATTAGTTGTCAAATAATCTTTGATTTGAGCTAGAATAGGGTTACTTTCTGAACGAACAAAATCACTATTCAATCCAAAGAAAATCGAATAAAAATCAGCTTTTCCACTTGTTATTTTTTCTTGAGTTGTTTTGTTTGGAGTTTCATCATAAAAAGCAGCCAAAGGAGCAATAGCTGTCTCTGTTTTATGTCCATAATTAGAATTTATCTTATACTTTATGTATTTGACATTTTCTTGTGGCTCAATTCTGAAAACTTCATAGAATTTATCTTTATGAAGAGTAATTGGAAGAATTTTTTTAAAACTATCTTGGTTTTTATCTGTACTGGAAACCCAAATTTCACTATCCTTTACATGTCTATCTGAGTAGCTTTCTGAAGAATAATATTCACTACTCAAGACTCCTAAATAATTGATAGAAATAGTTTTTTTGATTTCGATAATTGCCCATTGAGGAACAGTTTTGTTTGGATTATAACTATCTCCAAAATACCAACAACTTGACTGTCCTTTGTTATCTGTAAGATAGTTTTTAAAGTCTTCTTGATTACGAAGTACCAATGTTTCTGGCGACCAAGCACCCTGATGATTTTCATAGCTGTACTCAATCACACTAGAAAGTCCTTCTCCTTCTCCCAAAAGTAAATTTTTAGGTAATTCAGAAGGAGAAAAAGAATTGACCTTACTTGACTTTACATTATCTGAGACAGGGTTTGATTCACTAGCCTGAAGTATTTTTTCTGAATTTTGAGAGGCTATATTTTCATTCTTACAAGAAGAAAAAGAAATACAGATTAAAGCAATAAATAAGTTTTTGATAGAAAGTTCTTTTCTTAGATTTTTCATAAAAAATAAATGTAATAGTAATAAAGTGAACTTGAAAAAGAATTACAATCGAAGTTTTAGAAACGATTATTCTTAATACACAATTTTTAAGCAATTTTTGGGTCAATTTTGGTTCAATCAATTTAATAATAATTATAAAACGATAGGATTTTATAACTAATTTTTAAATTGCACAAACTTTTTTTACTTATATAAAGGTGTATCTTTGTTATAATCAAAGTGTTATCACAGCTATTATTAAAAACTCAACTATGAAAAAACGAAATTTTATATATTCATTTTCAGCTATTTTAGTAAGTCTAATTTGTTTTTCATTTATTATAAAATCAGATAAAGATTTTATCAAAAACACTCAAATAGTTACTCCAATAGACAAAAATGAGCTTATTGAACTTACACAAAAAGAAGATGATTCGCTCTTTGTAATCAATTTTTGGGCTACTTGGTGCGCTCCCTGTGTGCGTGAACTTCCTTATTTTAATGCTGCACACAAAAAATATAATAATTCGAATGATAAAATTTCAATGAAACTTATCAGCATGGATTTTGATGACCAATTGGAAAAACGAGTACTTCCATTTTTTGAACGAAAAAACTTTTCAGATTATGCTATGGATAAGTATTTAATTACATCTATGGATTATGATAACTGGATGCCTGAAATAGATAAAGATTGGTCTGGCTCTATTCCTGCCACTCTTTTTTACAACAAAACAAAAAATATTTATCATTTTCACGAAGGTGATTACAATCAAGAAGAACTATATCATACGATTGATTCACTTTTGGCGTTATGAGAAAATTAATTACTACCTATATTACTTCAATTTATTTTTATTAATCTGTTCTTTTCAAAAATCCTTAAAACTCTCAAAATTATGAACTACAACAAAATTTTTACTTCTCTTTCTATGCTAGTGGCAGTGTTTGCTATTGCATTTTTATTTACTGCTGCAACTGACGAAAATGGTTATACTGTTGGCGATGAAGCAACTGACTTTAATCTCAAAAATATCGATGGCGAAATGGTTTCTCTTGCTGGAATGGAAGATGTCAAAGGCTATATTGTTACTTTTACATGCAATCATTGTCCGTATGCAAAATTATATGAAGACCGTTTGATTTCTTTGCACAATCAGTTTGCAGAAAAAGGCTATCCTGTAGTTGCTATCAATCCAAATGTATTGACACAACCAGATGATAACTTTGAGATGATGATAGAGCGTGCAGCAGAAAAAGAGTTTCCATTTGTTTATCTTTCTGATGAAGACCAAAGTATTGCAAAAGCATACGGCGCAACAAAAACACCTCATGTTTATGTATTGAGCAAAAACGACGGAAAATTAAAAGTAGAATATATTGGTGCTATTGATGACAATGCAAAAAGTGCTGACGAAGTTACAGAAACATACGTAGTAGATGCAGTAGATGCACTTTTAGCTGGTAAAAAAGTAACTAAAAAAGAAGCAAAAGCTGTTGGTTGTTCAATCAAATGGAAAAAATAATTTCTATGTTATTATTGAGATACCAATAATAGCTCAAGTTGTGATTCAATAAAAAGTAAAATCCTTGTATAAGATGAATTATACAAGGATTTTTTAATGATTAATAATTTAAAGTTTGTTATCTAAAATCAGATTTTCGGTTATCTTTATTTTTAGTTTGACAAGCATCATTTCTTTTTTCTTCTGATTTTGATTTATTAAATGAGGCTACTATTGTATCCAAATAATTTTCTGCTTCTTCTATACTTCTAAATTTTGTAGTTGGCATTCCAGAACGTTCTACCATTTGGTTGGCTTGTAAATCTGCTATATCATTCATAGGCATTACTTCAGCTGTTTCTAAAAGTCCGTTTTCAGTAAGAAAAGATTGTACTTTTTCATGCAATTTTTCTATTTTCTTGCCTTGTAAATCTATTAGCCTAATATCAGAAAGAACAGTAAAGTTAGTTGTTACTTGAGCAATAGCTCTTTTCCAATCTTCAATAAAACAAGGAATTTGATTTTCATCTTGTAACTTTCCTACCATACTAAAATAGATTCTATTCTTTGTAGAGCTTATATATAATTTATAATGCTGATTTTCTTCGATAGTAATTTTCATCTTAAAAGATTTAAGTAAATGGGTTATTTCTAGTAGTCAAGCCTTCCAAGATATCTAAAACATACAATGAATTAGATACAAATTATTTTTGTTTAATTTTATGAGTTTATATGATTATATTACACCCTTTTCATTTCACAAATATACTATTTGTTTAGCATATAACGAAATAATGATAAACAAATTAATCATCCTTGTAAAATACTTTTATAAAAAAATCCTTGTATAAATCAATTATACAAGGACTTTAAAATACTTTAGCAAGACGATTATCGAATCAAAACAATTTCATCACTAATTACTTCGGACTCATTTCCAGCATCATCTTTAAATTTTATATAGACAGACTTCTTTCCATTTTCACCAATCAAACGCCAATCACTGACTAATTCTTCATAAGGCAACCAACGTCCTGCTCTAAAATTATCACTATTCGAAATCATCATATACTTTGCATCTGTTGCTTTTATAGCAAGCTCAACCACTCCGTCAATATGTCTTGAGGTTTGGTCTCCTCCATTTATAATAATTGTCATATCAGAAGGAGGCGTAGAATCTACATCTATAGTTGCAGAAACCACTTCTGTTTCATTTTTTGCATTGTCTCTAAATCTTGCATAGAGTTTTTTCTCACCATCACCTTCTGAGAGTTTCCATTTTAAATACTTTTTGATGGGCTGCCATTCTTGTCCTTCAAAAGATTCATTATCAGAAACCATCATTTCAGTAGCTCCTCCTGCTGTCAGAGTAAGTTGAACTTCAGCAGCTTGCTTGGTAAGTGCAGGTTCGCCATTATTTATAGTAATTGATGGACGAACAGGACCTTGTGTATCTAAAACTACTTTATCAGAAACTACATCCGAAATATTACCTGAACGGTCTCTAAATTTAGCAAAAACAATTTTTACACCATCTAATTTACTTCCTAACTGCCAATCTTCAATTTCTGGTGTAATAAGCTGCCAACGCTGACGATAAAAAGAACGATGATTCGAAACCATTACATAATAACGTTTGTCTGGTTCTTCTGCGCTTACAAAGAGCTTTACTAGTTGAGTCGAATCTTTAATAGCTTCTCCCTCTACATCAATTTTGATTTTAGGATTTTTTGGTGCTGTCATATCCAAATGAATATCTGCTGTTACAATTGCCATCATGTTTGCTTTAGCATCTTTGAAACGAACATATACTTTTTGATCGCCATCTTCTGGAATAAGTTTCCAACCATAGACTGTTGGTTGATAAGGAATCCAATGAGCATCAATAAAATCTTGACGATTACTGATTTGCATTTGTGTAACATCAAAAGCTGCTATTTGAAGAGTAACAAATGGCGTTTTGGTATAATGACTCCCTTTGTTTATTGTAATTCTATTAGTAGAATCTTTTTTGAAATTGAATTGAGCGTGTACATTTGTGGAAAGAAACAAAGAAGAAAGTAAAAAAATGCTACTTAATATTATTTTATAGAAAAAAGTAGGACGAAGAAATGTAGTGCTATTTATCATTTTATTAAATTAGGTAATAATCTCATATAAATAATGAGTTTTATAGAAAGCTATTTTTATAGGATATTTTTATTATAAGATTTAGTTATAAATTCCCTAAAAGTATGCCAAAATTACTAAAAATAAAAGGATAAAGAGTAGTTTATTAAACCTTATCACGGTTTGTATTAAGGTAGTTTAGACTTCTAGTCTGAACATCAAAAACAGTATTTTATGAAATTCAACGGTTTGGAAGACTGTTATATAAAAATAACGGTGAAACCTTTATTCAATCCTAAGAATCTTAAAAAGGCTCTTAGGGTAATAATCAAGTTAATTTCTTCCTTTGCCTCTTCCAGAGCCTTGTCCATGTTTTTCCTGTTCCATTTCTTTTGCTTTGGCAGTCTTGAAATTACGAATCATATAGGTAAAGCTTACCATAAAATAACGATTTAAAACCTGCGTTTGTATATCTTCAACATAAGTTTCGGTAACATTTCTAGAAATACTATTATTTTGATTTAACAAATCGAAAACAGTTAGTTTTAATTCTGCTCTTTCATCTTTCATAAAACGTTTTCCTACACTCATACTCCACAATAAATAATCTTGATTGAAACTATCTGAAAGACCATTATAACTCTGATAAGTTAAATCATTTTGCCATAAAAATCCTTTTTTGAATAGAAATAAATTTCTAAACTCTAAAGTATGTGTAATAAAGTTATTATCTGCTTGAGGTTGAATTGTATTTTCTACGATATTATAACCCAAATTATAAGTAATTCCAAAATCTATTTTTTCATTGATATTACTGCTAATTGTCAGTCCTTCTGTAAAAACATAATTATTAGCTAGATTTTTTTGTCCATTAATAAAAGTAGGAATTCTATTGTAACCAAACTGATTATTGAGATTAAAATTAAGTTTCCAAAATGGAATGCCAATCATTGCATTCAAACGTCCTGTCAAATAACCATCTACATTGACTGGGCGAGTAAGCTGAACACCTTCATTCAATAAAACTCCTTCTACAGTTACTGAATCCTGTTGTGCTATCCAAGTAGAGTTTGTGATATAGTCATTTGTTTGTCTTAGATATGCAAAAGTAAAGAAGTTAATACGTTTATCAGGGTTATTATACGAATAACGAGCAATATAACGATTTTCTACTTGTTGATTTAGGTCTTCATTACCAATAGAAAGCTGTAAAGGATTGCTATTATCAAGCACTTCTTGAAGCTGTGTAATTTGAGGATTACGAGTAGAAGAACGATAAATCAAACGCAAGTTACTGTTATCCGAAATTTCATAACGAATGACTACTCTAGGTAAAATATTTTGAAAATTTCTTTCAAAGTTAGTTTCGAAAGGAAAAGTCTGCCCTCCATTTAGAGTTGCATTTTGATAATTAAAACTAGTATTAATATTGAGTTTTTTGGTACGGTAACTATAACCTAAACCTGCTTTATGATACAGATAATCACTCTCAATAGTAGAAGAAAGTTGATTATTTAATATTCTGCCCTGATTCAATTCTGAAAAAATATCAAAGGTTTCTGTTTCGTTTTCTATTTGATTATTTGAGTATTCATACTCAATTTGTAAACTAGATTTTTCTGAAAGAGACTCTGTGTATTCTACTTCAGTTGCCCAAAGAATATCGTTTTTAGTATTAAAAGTTTCTTGATTGAGCGTATCAGAACTTTTCAATGTTTCTACATTTGCTAAAAGACTATTTTGTCCGTCTTGTAAATTAGCTTGTGTATTTAATTTTACAGAAAGAGTACGACCACGTTTTTTGAAACGATGACGAAAAAGAGCATCATTTTCAAAATTAAAGGCTGTTGAATTATTATTAAAATTATTTACGGTTCTGTTTAAAAGAAAGTCATCATCTAAAAGTGTTTGAGCATCAGTAAGGCTATTACTTGTATAGTTTTGAATATTTAATCTTGGTGTCAGAATAAGTTCATTTACTGAATCAATTTTGTATTCAAAACGAAGCGCAAAACGATGATTTTGATTATCACTACCACTAATTTGATTTTCGTTATAAAATTGATTTTGAACTGCTCCATTTGCATCATCTTGTAAGAAAAAATCTCTCGTTAGGTTTGTTGTTGCACTATTGTCGCTCCAGTTGAAAAAATAGCTCCCTGAAAGTTGAATTTTCTTTCCCCATTCATCAGAATAATTAATTCCTATACTGCTAGTTTTTGTAATTCCATTTTGTCCACCTACCAAAAAATTATTTACATCACTAGGATTTCCTCTATTTCTGCGTCCTCTACCTCTTGTATTACCTGTTGAACCCACAACTCCCAATAAATCTTGTGTAGAAAAATTTTGCTGACTTACATTATTTGTAATTCCGATAACAGAAATACGTTGTTTTCCATTAAAAAAATTAATATTTCCTCCTGCAAAATAACGTTCATCTGTTCCATAACCTGCATAAATTTTTCCAAATTGCCCATTTCTGCTATCTTTTTTGGTAACAATATTTATAGTTTTTACAGTATTTCCATCACTTACACCTGAAAACTGAGATTGGTCGCTTTCTCTATCAAACACCTGTACTTTATCAATAATTTCAGCAGGTAGATTTTTGAGAGCTACACTAGCATCATTTCCAAAAAACTCTTTGCCATCTACCAAAACTTTCCCTACTGCTTCTCCTTGTGCTTGTATTTGTCCATTTTCGGTAGTGATAGTAGGCATTTTTTTCAAAAGAGTTTCAGCATCTGCATTTTTTTCAGTCTTGAAAGCAGAAGCATTATATTGTGTTGTATCACCTATTTGCTCCGAAATGGTTTGCCTTCCCTCAACAGTTACGGCTAAAAGTGTACTTTCTTCCATCAAAATAGGCTCTAAAACTGTACTTGGCTTTGATAAAATAATATTTTGAGAATAATTTTGATAGCCTACATAACTAATCTGAAGAATATAATTTTGCTGAGTAAGATTTTTGAATGAAAATTTTCCTTCAAAATCTGTTGTTGCAAAAACAAATTTTGAAGTATCACTAGCAAAACGCATCACAATATTTGCAGAAATAAGAGGCTCAGAGGTTTCTTTTTCTAAAACAATTCCCTGTAAATTATAATTTTGAGCAAAAGCAAAATTAGAAAACGAAAGAATAAAAAAACAAGAAAGAATAAAAATGGGAAAGGAAAAAATAGATTTCATCAGAAAGAGTATTAAAATAAAAGTTTAAACAACAGAGAATAATTTGAAATATTTAATTAGACACTTTTTAGAAAAAAAGGTTTAATTATTAATTGTTTAAAAATGTTAATACAATTCAATTTATTTACATTTTCTATTAAAAAACATAAATAATAATTTTAAGACTATTCAAGTGAAGTAGGGTCTTGATAGCCATTCCATATAGAAGTTCCTCCTTCTTGAAAAAAAACGTCAATTTCTTCTATATCATTATCTTGTCTTGTAGCAGTTCCCAAAATATAGTCTATTATTCTTCTAGTTTTATCAAATTGAAATAGTATATCCGACAAACAAATACAAAAAAGAACTGGAGCAAGGCTCACAACAAGCTCTACATGATTGACAAATAATACTAAAGCAAGTGAAATGGAAGAAATAACATGGTGCAAGGGAAATAAAAGTGGGCTTACTTTTTTATGATTTTTGAGATATACAATACTTATTCCTCTAGAAAATTTACCCAAACTTGTAACTATCAAATTGTTATCTTTTAGTAAGAGTGTAAGTATGGCAACTATTTTATAAAATACTGATGTATTTTCGAAATAGTCTTTTGAGAATTGCCAAACCAAAACATTGATTATTAACCAAACAAGTGTATCTATCATCCAAGAAAAAGCAATTTCTGTCATTTTAGGAACATGACATGTACTTTCTACTATTTTTCTAATTTCTAGATTTTTAGCTTTAGGAATTTGATTAAGTGTTTGTATTTGATTACAATGCTTATTTCCCATATATTCCCAACTCTCTCTTAAGAAAGCAGATTTACATTCAGCACAAAAAACTATTTCATCGCCTATTTCAAAACCATCTCCTGTAATTGGATCTTGACGATTTTCGTCTAAGAAATGAGTTTGTTTTTCAGTAAGTGTTAAGATATTTTTCATTTTTGTATTTACGCTATTTGTTTAGTTGTGGTTTTTATTATTTTGAAAAGCATAAAAAAAGCCTATCTAATTTAATAAAAATCAAATAGGCTTTTCTGAAAAAAGAAATTTCTAAAATTATTCTGCTGCAAGTACCCAAGCACCTACATACGTATAATCTAATTTGTTTTGAGCATCTCGTGCTTCTTCTTTGGTAGTGTATTCATAAAGCGCAATTCTGTAACGGTCGCTATCATTTGTAGTGATAACTCTTGCTTGTGGAAACTGTCCACTCAATTGTCTGACAGCAGCATCAGCATATTCTTGTGTAGAATAACTTCCATAAATCAGATAAAATTTCCCACTTTCTAATCCCGTATTTGAGCTTGTACTTCCTGCATCAGCATCTGTATTTTCGTTATCTCCTGTAAGTGTAGTTACCTCATTGCTTCCATTATCAGCAACTTGAGTAGAAGTTGATAATGTTCCATTTTTCAAATCATATTCAGGCTCTGCACCACTACAATTTTGCACATCTTTATCTTCGTCTTCTACTTCTCCAAACCAAACTACAGTTACATTTTTATACTGTCCAATGCCTACAGCAGCCCAATCTTTATCAGCATAACGACCTGAGTTTTTTAGAATATCCGAATAAAAAGAACTTCCTTTCCAAAGTTCCATAATTCGTTTGGGTTCACTTCCTCCATTATAAATTACTTCATACGCTTTTCCTTCATATCCTGTAATTTCTTTTGGTTTGTCCCACATACACGATTGTTTTGAGTTATCTCTTTCACTAAAACAACACGCATTCCAAAAGCCTTTATCAGACCAACTTTGCATACTACATGAATCTTTATCTATTCGGTTGTGATACAAATCTCTTGCATGCAGTTTGGCTACAAAAGTAAGTTTTTTAGAAACTTCTATTTTATGAGCTTCATTCTCGCCACGATACGTATCAATGAGCGCATAAAGTTGCTGCTCAAAACCATTCATACAAACTTCTTCTGGAATAGGAACTTGTTGTGCTGAAGCTGAGAGGGAAAATACAAAACAGAGTAAACTGAGAAGAAAAACTGTTTTTGTATAACAATATTTTTTTATCATAATTATAAAAATAAAAAGTTTTTTAGATTTGGATTTTGGTAAATTAATAATTCCTATAATTCAAAAAGTGTGCTTTTTCTTTTAAGAATATCCATTGTTTCGACAAAGTAGCAAAAAAAGGCTTATGAATAAATAGCATTGACCTATTATTCACAGGGCAAAGGTGTATCTGAAACAGGATATTTTATCTTAAAATCGTAATGCCACCACTCATTCGAAATAGATTTAAAACCTACACTTTCCATAATCGTTTTTAGTATCTTTCTATTTTTCAAAATTTCATCTTTTGTTTCGGCAGGGAAAGCAGTAAAGGTATGATGCGCTTCTTTTCCAAAAAAATCATATCCTGTTCCCATATTCAACTCGTTTCCATCTGCATCTACCAACGTCATATCGACAGCACAGCCTTTATTATGATTTGAACCTTTTTTAGGATTGGCAACATAATTTTTATTTGTTGTGGTATTCCACAAAATCCATTGCACAGACAAAGGACGATATCCATCATAAATTTTGATTCTATAACCTTGTTCTTTAAATTTTTGATGAGCCTCAAAAAGTGCTTCGGCTGCTACTTTTCTCAAAAGTGCCTTCGGACAAGGATAGACTTTTTGCTTCATAAAATTATTTTCTGTCGCATATCGAATATCCAAAACTAAGCTAGAATCATAGTCAATAAGTTCGACCATTGCAGAATCTTCTAATTTTTCAAAATAGGCTTGCTTTTCAGCTTCTGCTCTTGCTTGAAGCTCCTTTTGAAGTTCTATTCTTTTTAAAGAATCTTCTACAAATTCGGCTCTTTGCGCTTCTATTTTTCTGATAGAATCCTGACGTACTTTTTCTATTTCTTCGCTGGCTTGCAATTTTTTAGACTCTTGATTTGTACAACTAAAAAATAGTGAAATTAGTAAAATTGACAGAATTAGATAGGATAGATTTTTCATTTGATTTTTTTATGATGAAGAAAAATGATAATTACTGATTATTAAACCCAATCAATTCCTTTTTTCAAAAGTTCTAGTGTTCTTTCTTCTTCACTTCCTTTTTGGGGTTCATGTGCATATTGCCAATTTGCTTTTGGTGGCAAACTCATCAAAATTGACTCGGTTCTTCCATCGGTTTCTAAGCCAAATTTTGTTCCTCTGTCATAGACTAAATTAAATTCTACATAACGTCCTCGTCGTATGCGCTGCCATTCTGTTTGTTCTTTTGTGAAAGGAAGAGTTTTATTTTTATTGGCTATTTGAGTATAAATTGGTGCAAATGCTTCTCCTATTTCTCGTACAAAATCCCAACGGTCTTGTTTTGTAATATCCTCTTGTTCTTTCAAATGGTCAAAAAATATTCCTCCAATACCTCGTGTTTCTTTACGGTGAGGAATATAAAAATAATCATCTGCTTTTTTCTTAAATTCTGGGTAATAACTTTTATGATGTTTGTCGCAAGCTGTCTTTAAAGAATGATGAAAGAATTTTGCATCTTCATCAAAAACATAATGAGGAGTAAGGTCAATACCACCACCAAACCAATAGATTCCATTGCTCATTTCAAAATAACGAACATTCATATGAATAATCGGAACAAGTGGATTTTTTGGATGCAAAACAATAGAAACACCTGTTGCAAAAAAATCAGCAGGTTCTAATTTCATAAGTTTTAGCATTTGGTCAGGAGATTCTCCAAAAACTGCCGAAAAATTAACACCTCCTTTTTCAATTAAATTTCCATTTTCGATAACACGAGATTTTCCACCTCCACCACCTTTGCGTTCCCAAGTATCAATTTGAAAACTTGATTTTCCATCCGCTTCTTCTAGTGCTTGACAGATTCTGCTTTGCAAACCTTGAAACCAAGTAGAGATTTGAGTTTTGTGCTGCGTAAAATCGTTTGAGAGTTGTGTAGTTGTATCTAAGCTATTCAAGTTATTTGTCTTTTGGAATGTGTCAATTTTATTTTATGCAAAAATAAGAATTAATTTCAATATCATCTTAAAAGCAGAAGCAGGGTAAAAAATAAAATAGCTAGACAAAAAAATAGAGCTTCATTTTTGAAACTCTATTTTTTTGGGTGTATGAAGTTGAGGTATGAAGTTCAGCTTAGTCTATGACTTGCGTTGTCAAGTAATTACAATCAAATAAAAATCACTTCTATCAACCCTTTTTCATCTTGATAATTTTTGGCACTACTGTATAAATACTGGTCTGCATCTTCTACAATGCTTTCAACAACAGGATTATTATGGATATAATTTAATTTTTGATGCAAAAAATTATCACTAAAAAGCTCTTCTGCGTGATTGTTTTGTTGCCAAAGTTGATAGTTTGTATTTCGGCTATTTTTCTTGGCTGCTCTTTCAAACATCCACAACATCCATTCTCTTCTGCTTTCTGGCTCATCTCTATCTGAAATAGATTTTATAAGACGATAGGAAGTAAACTTTTTAAAATCACGCAAAATATCAGATAAGTTACACCCTTCTTTTGCTCGTATAATCAAATGAATATGACTGCTCATTAGACACCAACCAAAAACCTCTAACCCTTTATTGGCTTGGCAATACTTCAAACTCTCCACAATAATATCCTTGTATCGTTGCCGAACAAAAATATCTATCCAGTTTACAACAGAAAAAGTAACAAAATAAATACCATCAGGATTATTGATACTGTATGCTCTTTCGCTCATATTTTTTTATTGGAAAGATACTGTTTTTTGTAGAAAAAATAAATCATAAACTGTAAAGTAAATACAAAATATTTACTTAGTTTTTGGTCTTAGTTTGCAACTAGGGTAAACGCACGAAACTTTTTATACTGCTTTCAGTATGTTTAAACGCACTTTAATTATCAGAGTATATTCAATTTGCAAAGTTAAAAACTAGCTTAATTTGCTTTAAACGAGTACAATTTTTTTTCGTGCGTTTACCCTAGTTTGCAACTAAGACCTATCAATTATATAAATCTTCAGATTTGTGTAGTCAAGTAAATACAAAAATACCTACACTTGCAAATCTGAAGATTTGCCAAACTGATAAATCGTAGTCTTTAGACAACGCTTAACAATTTATTTTTTCATTCTAAGCTCAACTGGGGGGTTCAAACTCTCTCACTTTGTGTAAATTACAATCCCAAACTATTTCAGGAATATATAATCCACCAAGAATACCATCAATTTTAGGAGCAAAATCAGTATGAAATATTATCGTATTATCATCAAATAAGGTATAAAGATAAACATACATTAGAATGTTCTTTGAAGCTAAAGAACGGTTCATTCGATTTTCTAACTCTAGGATTTTTAGTCCTACTTGATAACGAATCTCATAATTAATATTTAGCATATTTAATTTCATATTTTCTTCAAAAAAACTGAAATCTTACTAACCCACCTATTAATTATGCTCCTCTTCTCTAATTTCTTATAAAAATCTGTGGCATCTTTTCTCCTTTTTAGTTTTAATTTTTCTTCATTAGGAATAGGAATATTATATTTTTGCTTCATATATTTTTGAGATACATCAATACCTATAACCTCTTCTTCAATAGTTAAATCAACAGTATTTAGACTACCATCCGATTTATCTATAACTAAATAACCTTGTCCAAATAACCTGTTTAAAGAATCTTTATTGTTTGTAAATTCCTTAGTATTGTAAGTATAAACCCAACCGAAGTTATTTTCTTGCATACTTTCAACCACTATTTCTGTTTTATGAGACTTGCTTAATTTCTTCAAATAGACAGAAACAATTTCATTAAAATCTTCTACCTGCATATTTAATCTATTTCATTAGATTCATAATTAAAGTCATTCAATAACTTATTCTCTAAATAAGAAGTAATCACATTTTGCATATTTGATACAGGCAAAGTATCTTTTCTGTTAAACTCATCCACCTGCCCATTGGATAAAGTAAATTCTTCCATATACTCGGTTTCTGTATTTACTTTATTGTCAAACAATGTACTACTACTACTTTCTGTTAATAACATAACATATATTCTTGTAGTGTTTTTCAGTATGCAAAGTTCTGTTTGGTCATTAGACAACCACATTTCACCTCTAAGAAATTTTTTTGAAAATTCAATAACTGCATCTTTAGAAGAAAACGATTTTTCCTCTTTATTTATATTAACTTTATACATATTATTTTTTTGGTTTAGTTGGTGTATATATTTTTCTTCCAGAAGGACTGATAACATGTAAATTATCTAAACCTAGTTCCCTAGTAATTGACCTTAGTCCTCCATTTTTACCACAAGCTGCACAAGCATCTCTATCAATTGTCATAGTTGCAGTATTTGTTTTACCTTTCATACCTGCATCTAAGGCTTGTTGAGCAGCATCAGCTTCTGCATGGGTTTTTGTTATATTATTAACGTTCATTTTAACATCTGTTTTAGGGTTTTGTATTTTTCTATTTACACCATAAAATTCCTGTCCATCTATTTCTAACAATGAAACTGTTGATTGATCATTTTTTGAGCCTGCTTCTGGTAAATCTAGTTCTTTTCGTTTGTTCACTAACTTTTGTTTTGAACTTGCTTCAGCTAACTCCTTTGTCTTTCTAATTTTATTAATTTTTTTAGCTCTTATTACTGCTTTACCCTTCTTTACTACATTTCCTAGAGCTTTAGCACCTTTCCAAATTAGTTTTCCAGCTCCTCCGACTATTCCTACTATTGGTATAGCTGCTACTAATGATATTAACCCTGCCCCTGCTGTGGCTCGTAAGATTGCTGTCGCTTGGCTTTGCCGAGTGACTTATATGTATTCGGCTTGTAGCCGTGGTTTTTGAAATTGTATTTGAAATTCAAATATACTACAATTTTCACTCTTCTCCATTCATTTTTAAAGGCGATAATGGATTTGCACTACTGTAATGATAATAACTTTC
Source organism: Bernardetia sp. Wsw4-3y2 (assembly GCF_037126295.1). Taxonomy (NCBI): domain Bacteria; kingdom Pseudomonadati; phylum Bacteroidota; class Cytophagia; order Cytophagales; family Bernardetiaceae; genus Bernardetia; species Bernardetia sp. Wsw4-3y2. Next base: position 763,114 of record NZ_CP147017.1, read on the forward strand.
TTCAGTTACTATATTTGCTGCGACTGGATTATGATGAATATAATCTATCTTTTGTCTAATTACTTTTTAAATCGGTTGGATGATTTGATTTTTGCCAAAACATATACTTGCTATTTTGAGCTTGAAATTTTGCGTAATACTTGAACATGTGCAATAGCCATTCTTTTCGGCTTTCAAAACCTCCATTTTCTATTTCTTTGATTATCTTTTTGGCTGTATGACTCTTGAAATCTCTAAGCCAATCACTTAGTAAACCTTCATTTCTTCGAACAATCAAATGAATATGATTTGGCATAATCACATAAGCAAAAATAGATAAGTTTTTATTTTTCTGACAAAACTCTAAACTTTCCACAAGTATATCAGCGTATTCTTTATGAGTGAAAACATCAATCCACCCCACAACAGTCAGTGTAATAAAAAATAACCCCCCTTCATACGTTTTTCTATATTCTGACATAGATTTGTACTATATTTAACAATACTACAAGTTTAATAAATTAGCAATAAAAATATACCTATTTAGGCACTTTTTTAAATCTGATATTGCCAATAAAAACAAATACAAAAACCACGGCTACAAGCCGAATACATATAAATCACTCGTTAAAAACGAGCGATGGTCGTTTTATTTCTTGCGAGGCACGGCTGGGTAACACCTATAACAAACAGTATTTATTCATTTAAAAAATCTTCTTTCAAAATATAGTCCATATTTCGTTCTGCCAATGCTGTTATGGTTACAAACGGATTCACACCCACACTTCCAGGAATAAGAGAACCATCTATGGCATACAAATTTTTATAGTTTTCTATTCTGCCATAATTATCAGTTGCCTTTCCCAATACACAACCACCTAAAGGATGATAACAAAAATCATCTCCATAACCATTATTAAACAATAAATGAGACCTTGTGCCTCCATTCGCTTTGTTCATTCTATCAATAAATTTTTTAGCTGCCTGTTTTGCTGGGTCATTTTGATTTTTGTTCCAAATTAATTGAACTTCTTTTGTAATTTCATTATATGCAAAATAGCCTCTTTCTGGATTTTGAGTAATGGCAAGATAAAGCGTTGTCCAAGTTTCAAGATTCATAGGCAAAGGAGCAATTTCGGCAAAAATAGGGTTTTCAGGATCGTTCCAACCATCTATTCCCAAAACAGGAATAGTAGATTGTTTTCTTCCTGTTGCATTTACAAAGTTTCTTCCTGTCATTATATTTCCGTTACTTCCCCATTCTTGACCTACTTTTTCATTGAGTTTTGACAATCCTCCTTCATATTTCGATTTTATAAGTAGTTTAGAAGTTCCCATACTTCCTGCTCCCAAAAATAAATACTGACATGTATAAGTTTCCTGAGCAATAGGTTCTCCTTTTGTATTGAGCTTGGTAATCAGAATTTTATAATGTCCATTTTCAAGCTGTTCTATGTTGGTTACTTGGCATAAAGTTCGGATTTCCAAGTTTTTTGTTTCTTGTGCTTGAGCAATATAGGTTCTGTCTAATGTCCATTTTCCTGCATTATTTCCATAGATAACTTCTCCGTTTAGAGCTGACTTATAAACTTCTCCTTTTGCTTCTTTTTTCATGTATTCAAAATCATATACATTAGGAAAAAATTTGGTTTGATAACCTGCCTTTTTTGCATCCTCTCTAGCTATTCTTGAAAACTGATAATAAGGAGTTTCTTCAAAAAAATCAGCTTCGATAGTATTGACACGCAAAGCCTTATTAGCTAAAGGAAAATATTTATCAAACATTTCTTCGCTATTTACAGAAGGAAGTATTTTTTCAAAGTAATTTTTATCTGGTGTAATAGCAATTCCTCCATTTACCAAAGAACCTCCTCCTAATCCACGTCCTAAGAAAACATCCATATTAGGATGCTTTTCTTTATCTAAAACCCCTGCATATTTTTTGATAAAAAAAGGAATAGTAATAGGTGCATGAGGTGTAGAACTTCTCCAGCTTGAGCGTTTGTCTGCCGTAATCATTTTACAAAATGTATCGTGTTTGGGTGTTAGTTTCCATTCTTGCCCCATTTCTATAAGTAAAGTAGGAATATTTTTTTGAGTTAGGCGCAATGCAGCTACTGCACCACCATAACCACTACCAATAACAATGGCTTTTTTGAATCCGTTATTTTTCATTTTTGTAGAAAAAAGAGTAGCACAACTTGCCAACATAGGTGTTGTGGCTACTCCGAGTGTAGAATAGGTTAAGAGTTTAAGAAACTCTCTTCGGTTAGATTTACTGGATTTCATAGTTTAAAAAATTATCTTTGTAATAAGATATAGTATGCAGACCTAACTTTTAAAACCTTATCTTGTTCTCAAAAATTATAAAATAGCATTATTTGTAGAAAAGGATTAATAGGGTACATTTGTGATTTGAAAATAATTTATTCTAATTTCTACCTAAACAAAAATCAATAACTCAAAAGTTTTGGTATCTTTGTAACGTTTTTCTAATGAAAATTAGATTCCTTTAGTTTTAACATAATATAGTTTGTAAGAAATTAAAGACTATCTTGATTTTCAAAATTTATTAACTAAGCGTATTTGAATGCAAAATTTAGCAGGTCTAGCAGAACTTTTAAGCACTCCTCAAAAAGTGGTCATCTTTCCACATCAACGCCCTGATGCTGATGCTTTAGGTTCTTGTTTGGCTTTATCTCTTTATTTACAAAAGAAAAATCATCAAGCTACAGTTATTTCGCCTACTGAATATCCTGATTTTCTGAATTGGATGTCTGACAATGATAAAGTAGTTGTCTATTCAGAAGCAACACATCAAAGAGTTGAGACGTTAGTTGCTGAATCTACTTTGATTTGTTGTTTGGATTTTTCTAGCCCTAATCGAACAGCTCCTTTAGATTCTTTTATAGAAAAAAATCCTGATACACCTATTTTGATGGTCGATCATCATAGAGGTAAATCTGATTTTGCTCATTTTGAGTTATGGGATATTACAGCAGCAGCAACAGCAGAATTAGTTTATGACCTTATTCTATTGATGAATGATAGACATTTGATAGATATTCCGATAGCTCAATGTTTGTATGCAGGTATTATGACGGATACAGCTTCTTTCAAACACCCTAATACAACAGGAAAAATACATCGTATTGCAGCCGATTTGATAGATATGGGTTTAGATTCTTCGTATGTTCAACGTATGATTTATGATAGCAATACCGAGAATAGAATTCGTCTTTTAGGACATGCGCTTTCCAGTTGTTTGACTGTCAGACAGGATTTGAAAACAGCTTACTTTGTCTTAAAACAAAAAGACACTCGCAAATACAATCCTCAGTCGGGTGATACAGAAGGCATTGTAAACTATGCTCTTTCTATTGAAGGAATTGAATTTGCTGCAATTTTGATTGATTATGGCAATGAAGTCAGAATGTCTTTTCGTTCTGTCGGAACATTTTCAGTAGCCGATTTTGCTCGTACTTATTTTGGAGGTGGTGGTCATCACAATGCAGCAGGAGGAAGAAGTACAGAACCTGTCGATAAAGTAGTAACTTATTTTGAGAAACTTATCGAAGAGCATCGTTCAGAACTCACAACTACACATTAATTATCCTACATTTAAATTTAATTTTCCATAAATCTTTTCTACTTTGGCTTTTATATTAGACCTTTGTAGGCTAGTTTCAATGTACTCTATTTCAATATTATTATTTATTCTAGTTATTTTATCTAACAAACAAAAAATGAAATCTCTTTTTTTATATCGTTCTATACTATTTGCTCTTATTGGTGCTACAATGTGGTCTTGTAATTCAGACTCACTTAATAAAGAAAAAGAACTTGACGGAATTCGTTATATGCTTCGTCAGCGTGGAGAAGGACAGGAACTTAGTGACTCTAGCGTAGTTCAAATCTCTATGAAAATCTATAATAGTACAGATTCTTTACTTCGTGATACATACACAGAAGATTTTCCTTTAATGATAGATTTGAGTGATTCAAACAATACAAAAATGGGTATTGTAAAAATATTAATGGAAAAAGGTAGAGTTGGAGATAGTGTTACTATGTTTATCCATTCAGATTCTATTTTTGTACAAGGACAACCTCGTCCTCCTTTTATTGAAGAAGGAAGTTCTATTCGTCAAGAAATCAAATTGGTAAAACACTTGACTCCAACAGAATATGTTGCAGAACAAAAAGTAATGCAGCAAAAATACATGGAAGAACAGATGAAAAAGCAAGCTGAAGCACAAGCTGAATCAGCAAAAATTTCAGTAGAACAAGTAGAATATATCGAAAATACATATTTACCTGAAAAAGGCATTACTGATTTCAAGAAAACAGAATCAGGTCTTTTCTATAAAGTAGATAAACAAGGCAAAACAGATATTGAAGCAGGTGATAAAGTAAAAGTAAATTATGAAGGAACACTGCTTATGACGGGTGAAAAATTTGACTCTTCTTTTGATAGAGGAGAAGCATTTGAGTTTCCTATCGGACAAGGACAAGTAATCCAAGCGTGGGATGAAGGTATTCCTCTTATTGGTCGTGGTGGAAAAGGATATTTATATATTCCTTCAAACTTAGCTTATGGACCAAGAGGTGCTGGTGGTGCAATTGGACCAAACGAAATGCTTGTTTTCAGAGTAGAAGTGCTAGAAGAAGTAACTAAAGCTGGAAAATAATTCCAACTCTCTAATTTCAAAAAGCTATTTATCAGATACTCTTTAAAGTTGTGTTAAGAAGATGTATATCTTTTTAGCACAACTTCTTTATAAAAAATCAATCTTTTATTACTTGACAATAAATTTTATGTTTTTATATCGTTTTATTCTAATTATTTTAATAAGTTGCATTTCTTTTTCTATAAATGCACAAAATAATAAAGACAAAAATAAACACGAAAAAGAATTTAAAGGTATTCGTTATCAATTACAGACTACCAAAAAAGAGCGTAAAAAAGCTCTTTCAATTACAGATTCTAGTATTGTAGAGTTAAGTATGAGTATTTATAATAGTACTGACTCATTGCTTAGAAGTACAAAAAACGAAGACTTTCCTCTTATTTTAGATTTACGTGACAGCACGACTAGACAAATTCCTATTGTAGAAATTATGATGAATGAAGGCAAAATTGGAGATAGCCTGACTTTGTTTATTCATTCTGATTCTGTATTTCAAAATGGTCAGATACGCCCTATTTTTATTCCTAAAGGAAGTTCTTTAAGACACGAAATAAAAATTCTGACAAATTATACAGCCCAACAATATGCTGCAAAATTAGAAGCCATGCAACAAAAATACATGGAAGAAATGGCTAAAAAACAAGAAGAACAACAAAAACAACAAAAAATGGACGAAAAATCAAAAGTGCAAAATCAAATGGACTATTTAGAAAACACCTATTTTGTAGAAAAAGGAATTACAAATTTTCAAAAGACTGAATCAGGTCTTTATTATGTAATCAATCAGCAAGGAACACCTATCCAAAAAGGAAAAACTATAAAAGTTCATTATGAAGGAACTCTATTATCAGGTCAAAAATTTGATTCTTCCTTTGATAGAAATGATCCAATTGAGTTTCCTATTGGTGTAGGACGAGTTATTCAAGGTTGGGACGAAGGCATTCCTCTTATCGGAACAGGTGGAAAAGGCACTCTATATATTCCTTCTCATTTGGCTTATGGTGAGCGTGGTGCAGGAAATGATATTCCACCAAATGCTACACTTGTTTTTAGAGTTGAAGTATTAGATTAATAAAAAAATTAGGTAATAGAGGTTGGAAATTAGAGTAACAAAAAAACTTCTCATTCTCTAATTTCCAATCCTAATTTCCTAAAACCAAATGTCATAATGAAATTATCTCTCTTTTATACATCTATATTTAATTGTCTTTTTTTGCTTATTACATTTTCTGTTTCAGCTCAATTTGAAACAGGAATGCAAGAGCATAAAGGAATACGTTATAAAATTAGAAAAGTAGGAAAAGGAAAAATTCTTACAGATTCTAGTATTTTTCAAATACAGATGAAAATATTTAATTCTACAGATTCTCTTTTAAGAGATTCATATACAGAAGATACTCCTCTTTTTATAGATTTGAATGATAAGGCAATTAGAGAAATGTCTATGGTAGAAGTTATCAGAAAAGGGAAAATAGGTGATAGTCTGACCGTTTTTGTACATGCTGATTCTATTTTTTCAGAAGAACAACCACACCCTGACTTTATAAAAGAGGGGAGTTGGATTCGTCAAGAAATTCGTATTATCAAAGACTATACTACTCAAGAATATGAGGACACTAAAATAAAAATACAGGAAAAGAGGGAGAAAGATTTTTCAAGAAAAGTAAAAGAAAATGAATATAAATTAGACAGTATTTCCAAAATACAAGTTGAATACATTGAAAAAACGTATTTTGTAGAAAAAGGAATTACAAATTATAAAAAAACAGAATTTGGACTTTTATATACAATAGATAAACAAGGCAGAACAGACATCGAAACAGGAGATAAAATAAAAGCTCATTATAAAGGAACACTACTAAAAACAGGAGAAAAATTTGATTCTTCATACGACAGAGGTGAGCCTATTGAAGTAGCTATTGGAATAGGACAAGTAATACAAGGCTGGGATGAAGGAATCCCACTTATTGGAAAAGGTGGAAAAGGGACTTTATATATTCCTTCTAATTTAGGATATGGTTTACAAGGTTCTCAAGGAGCAATTCCACCAAATACAATGCTCATTTTTGAAGTAGAAGTGCTAGATGAAGATTTGGATAATAATCAAGATTATGAAAATGAACAAGAAGAAGAAACTACTTCTCAAAAAAAACCAAACACTTATTATATCGATGATAATCAAGAAGATTATATCGAAAATGTATATCTAAAACTCAACGACATTACCGATTATAAAAAAACAGTATCTGGACTTTTTTATAGAATTGAAAAGCAAGGAACACCAATAAAAAAAGGAGAAAAAGTGAAAATTCGTTATGAAGAAACTTTTCTTATGACAGATGAAAATCTTGATTCTTCTCATGATTCAGAAAAAATATATGAAATTACTATTGGAAAAGGAAATTTTATAAAAGGTTGGGAAGAAGGAATTCCTATTATTGGGAAAGGGGGAATAGGTTATTTGTATATTCCTTCCAAACTAGCTTACGGAAAAGAAGAAGTAGGCGAACAACTAGAACCTGATGCAATGCTTATCTATAAAATAGAAATCCTAGAAAATTAAAAACTAAAAAACAAAATCATTAAAAACTAATTATTACCAAAATGAAATTATCAAAGTATATTACAATAAGCCTTTTATTGCTTTTCATTGGAGGTGCTTTATTTTCTTCTTGTAAAAAAGATGAAAATAATGAAACACTAACTAATAATCCATCAAGTCCATTAGTGCAAGATAGTATTCTTCAAGTTTATTTTACTGAAAATAATATTACTCCTCAAAAAACACAATCAGGTTTGTATTATGTCCTTGATGAACAGGGAACACCTATTCAAAACGGAGAAAGAGTTACAGTAAACTATGAAGGAAAACTATTATCAGGAGCTATATTTGATTCTTCTTTTGGTAGACAACCATTTACTTTTACCGTTGGAGGTGGTGTTATAGATGGTTGGAATGAAGGTGTACCTCTCATTGGAAAAGGAGGAAAGGGAACATTATACCTTCCTTCCCATTTAGGATATGGAGCTAGAGGAGCAGGTTCAGATATTCCACCCTATGCTATATTAGTTTTTAGAATCGAAGTATTCAATTAACAATAAAAAAATCCTTCTTCGAACAGCAATAATAATAATTATCCATTTTAGTAAAAAATCAGCTAAAAAATGAAATCATCAAAATATATTTTCCTGCTTTTATCTATTTCATTTCTATTTTCATCTTGTAATAAAGATAAAATAGAACCTCTAATAGACGCAACTGTACAGGCAGAGCGAGAAGACCAAATTATTCAGCAATATTTAACTGAAAACAACCTTACAGCCGAAAAAACAGATTTAGGGATTTATTATATTGTCTTGGAAGAAGGAGAAGGCACAGCTACGCCAAATAATGGAGCATCAGTAGTAGTAAATTACGTAGGAAAAGTTCTTTATGGAAGACAGTTTGATAGCTCTTATGAAACCAATAACCCTTTAGAGTTTACTATTGGTGCTGGTTCGGTAGTAATAGGATTTGAAGAGGCAGTCAAGCAAATGAAATTAAAGGAAAAAACACGTTTTTTTATTCCATCTCGCTATGCTTATGGAGAGGCTGGAAGAACAACTCAGGAAGGAAGAGAAATAATTCCAACGCTTTCCACTCTAATTTTTGATATTGAGTTAGAACAACTTTAAGTTGTTGTTTTGTAAGAATAAATACAAAATTATTTTTGAAAATGATAAAATAATTCTTATATTTGCAGGATATTTTGGCTTCAAATGTATAGTTTTGGTTCTAAATCAAAACAAAATTATAATTACATATCCAAAATATAGCATTTTTCTTGTTTTTATCTGCATTTTATTTAGAATTATAAAAAGTATTCCAAATTATTTGAAATTACTTCAATTCACAATTTTTTAATTAAGAATAAAACCGTAAAATTTAATAGAGAGCTAATTTTAAAATAACTCTTTACCTAATTTTAGGGATTTTTCTGACTTTAATAAGTTTAGACAAATAAGAAAAGATAAAAAATGATTATTTAGAAGCAGTAATAAATAGCTATAAAGCATTATACCAACAAATTAGCATTAACTAATTTATATCTACTTATAAGACGTAAATTTCTAATTTGTAATTGATAAAGAATAAAGCATTCCATTTCGTTCACTCAAACCTATACGAGCCTTGGCTACATTAAAACACGGCAGAATAAACTTTCGCAAAACGACCTCCATTTTAGAATACCCACACTTCCTAGATGTGCAGGTAAAGTCGTTTCAAGATTTCTTCCAACTAGGTACTCCTCCTGAAAAAAGAACAGCAGACGGACTCTATAAAGTATTTATGGAGAACTTCCCAATTTCTGATTCAAGAGATAACTTTGTTTTGGAATTTGTCGACTATATCATAGACCCACCAAAATATTCTGTACAAGAATGTGTTGATAGAGGTCTTACTTATGCAGTGCCTTTAAAAGCAAAGCTACGTTTACTTTGTAACGACGAAGACAACGAAGATTTCGAAACAATCGAACAAGAAGTATTTTTAGGAAATGTGCCTGTAATGACTGAGCGTGGCTCTTTTGTTATTAATGGTGCAGAACGTGTTATCGTTTCTCAGCTTCACCGTTCACCAGGCGTTTTCTTTGCTCAAAGTAAACATACTAATGGTACAAAATTATATTCAGCACGTATTATTCCATTCAAAGGTTCTTGGATTGAATTTGCGACAGATGTAAACAATATCATGTATGCTTACATTGACCGTAAGAAAAAGTTTCCTGTTACAACTCTTTTGCGTGCTATCGGATATGGGACAGATAGAGAGATTTTGGAACTTTTCGGTCTTTCTGAAGAAGTAAAAGCTACTAAAGCAAATATTCAGAAAGTTGTGGGTAGAAAACTAGCTGCTCGTGTTCTTCGCACTTGGACAGAAGACTTTGTAGATGAAGATACAGGAGAAGTTGTAAGTATTACTCGTAACGAGGTACTTTTGGAGCGTGATTCTGAAATTGAAGAGGAGCATATCCAAACTATCATCGATTCAAATACAGAAGCAATCATTCTTCATAGAGAAGATATTAATATTAATGATTTTGCAATTGTCTATAATACATTACAAAAAGATAATTCAAACTCAGAAAAAGAAGCAGTTGAGCAAATTTACCGTCAGCTTCGTAATACAGAAGCACCAGACGAACAAACAGCTCGTGATGTAATCCAAAGTCTTTTCTTTAGTGAAAAACGTTATGACTTAGGAGAAGTTGGTCGTTATAGAATCAACAGAAAACTAGGTCTGGATTTAGAAATGAGTGTGCGTGTCTTGACAAAAGAAGACATCATCCGTATCATTAGACACCTTATTACTCTTATTAACTCAAGAGCAGTCGTAGATGATATTGACCACCTTTCAAATCGTCGTGTACGTACTGTAGGAGAGCAACTTTATAGCCAATTTGGTGTTGGTTTGGCTCGTATGGCTCGTACTATCAAAGAACGTATGAACGTTCGTGATAATGAAGACTTTAAGCCAGTTGATTTGATTAATGCCCGTACTTTATCGTCGGTTATTAATTCATTCTTTGGAACAAATCAGCTTTCACAGTTTATGGATCAAACCAATCCATTAGCAGAGATTACGCACAAACGTAGAATGTCTGCCTTAGGACCTGGTGGTCTTTCTCGTGAACGTGCAGGTTTTGAGGTTCGTGACGTTCACTATACGCACTATGGTCGTTTGTGTACTATCGAAACTCCAGAGGGTCCAAATATTGGTCTTATCTCCTCACTTTGTGTTCATGCAACCGTAAACGGTATGGGCTTTATCGAAACTCCTTATCGTATTGTTAAGAATCAGAAAGCAACTAACGAAGTTAAATTCTTAACAGCAGAAGAAGAAGATGAGCAAATTATTGCACAGGCAAATGCAACATTAGATAGTAAAAACAAATTTACATCTGACCTTGTAAAATGTCGTTTAGAGGGAGATTTTCCTTTAGAGTCTCCAGAAAATATAACATACATGGACGTTGCACCAAATCAAATCGTTTCGGTGGCAGCTTCTCTTATTCCATTCTTAGAACATGATGATGCCAACCGTGCCTTGATGGGTTCGAATATGCAGCGTCAAGCCGTTCCTCTTTTGCGTCCACAAGCACCAATTGTAGGTACAGGTCTTGAAAGACGTGTTGCAATGGACTCTAGAGCATTAGTTGTAGCAGAAGATGATGGAGTAATTGACTATGTAGATGCTAAGAAAATTGTAGTAAAATATAATTGGACAAAAGAACAAAAATTAGTAAACTTTGATAACGAGTTTACAACTTATACCCTTACTAAATTCCGTAGAACTAACCAAGATACTTGTATCAACTTACGTCCTATTGTATTGAAAGGCGAAAAAGTAAAAAAAGGAGATGTTCTTTGTGAAGGATATGCAACTGAAAAAGGAGAGCTTGCACTTGGTCGTAACCTTATGGTTGCTTTCATGCCTTGGCAGGGTTATAACTTTGAGGATGCAATTGTTATTTCTGAAAAAGTAGTAAGAGATGATATTTATACTTCAATCCACATTGATCAGTTTGAGCTTGAAGTTCGTGACACAAAACGAGGAGAAGAAGAATTAACTTCTGAAATTCCGAATGTAAGCGAAGATGCAGTTAAAGATTTGGACGAAAACGGTATTATCCGTATTGGTGCAAAGGTAAAAGAACAAGATATTTTGGTAGGTAAAATTACTCCTAAGGGAGAAACAGACCCTACACCAGAAGAAAAACTTCTTCGTGCTATCTTTGGAGACAAAGCAGGTGATGTAAAAGATGCTTCTATGCGTGCTTCTGCTTCGCTTCAAGGTGTTGTAATCAATACACAGCTTTTCTCTCGTCCTAAAAAGGATAAAGATATGCGTGCAAAAGTACGTAAACAGGTGGATGTTTTGAAGAAAGAATATAGCCGTGACCTTGTTGGAATGCGTTCGCAGATGATAAGCAAAATGGCAGATCTTTTAGAAAATAAAACTTCTCAAGGAATTGTTCATAAATACGGTGATGTGGTTTTGGCAAAAGATTCAGGTTTCAATCCACAAAATATTGAGCAAGCATTCTTCCCAAGCAAAAACGCATACCGTGATGAGAGTAACTATAATGTTCCAGAAGAAGTAAACTTTATCGCTGATGTAATCTTGAAAGATTTTACAGAAGATGAAGAAACTAATGAACTTTTGGCAGAACTTGTAAAAAATTACAACCAAAAACGTAATGAAATTACAGCAGAGTTCAAACGTCAGCGTTTTGCGCTAGAAGTTGGAGATGAACTTCCTGCAGGAATTGTTAAACTTGCAAAAGTATATGTTGCTAAGAAACGTAAACTTAAAGTAGGTGATAAGATGGCAGGTCGTCATGGTAATAAAGGAGTTGTGGCTCGTATCGTTCGTGAAGAAGATATGCCTTTCCTTGCTAATGGTGTTCCTGTTGATATTGTCTTGAATCCTCTAGGTGTACCTTCTCGTATGAACTTGGGACAGATTTATGAAACTATCTTGGGACATGCAGGTCTTAAAATGGGTAAAAAATATGCTACACCAATCTTTGACGGAGCAACTGAAGAAGAAGTAGCAGCAGAAATCAAAGAAGCAGGCTTACCAGAATGGTGTAAGATGGAAGTTTTTGATGGACGTACTGGAGAAAAATTTGAGCAAACTGTTACGGTAGGAATTATGTACATGCTTAAACTAGGTCACTTAGTTGATGATAAGATGCATGCTCGTTCTATCGGACCTTACTCACTCATTACGCAACAGCCTTTGGGTGGTAAAGCTCAGTTTGGTGGTCAGCGTTTTGGAGAGATGGAAGTTTGGGCATTAGAGGCATTTGGAGCTTCACACATCTTGAGAGAAATCTTGACAATTAAGTCAGATGATGTTCTTGGACGTGCTAAAGCGTACGAATGTATCGTAAAAGGCGATAATATGCCAGAGCCAAACATCCCAGAGTCTTTCAACGTATTGATTCACGAACTTCGTGGTCTTGCTCTTGAAATTACATTAGACTAATAATTTAATTTGTCATTGGTGGAAATACCAACGCAAATTTCTATATAAATAAAAAATTCCCTTTTACTTTTCGGAGTAGAAGGGAATTTTTGCTTTCTTTGAATTACTTTTAAAGAAATGCTACTAACCTCTTATGGAATTAAAGATAATACATACTTCTGCTACACTTTTTATATTTGTTTCTCTGCTTTTGGCTACATTTTTATTTACGGTCAAGACGGAAAACAAATTAGGTAATTTCTTTTTTGGGCTTTTTACAATACTGACAGCCATCAATATTAGTGGCTTTGTGATTTATAACTATTTGCAAGCCTACCCTAAAATAGAGTTTTTACGTAGAACATTATTCTTATTAGAAATGCCTTTATTTTATCTCTATTTCTGTTCTGCTTTAGATAGTAATTTTAAATGGCGACCCAAATATTTAGTTCATAGTATTCCTTTTCTGTTTATTCATCTTATTTCTATTCCTACCTTTTATCTAAAAGCAACAGAACAAAAGATATTTTTTTTACAAAATAATAATTCTTCAATAAGCTATTTTTTCTCTGTCTTTGGCGAAATTCAATGGGTATTTTATATTATTTTGATGTTCTTTCTTTTAATGAAATTTAAAAAAATCTACCTTGAAAATTACACACAATCTGATAATCTGACTTATAGATGGCTTTTTCAATTACTTCTAACTTTTAGTTTAGCTCATTTTTTTGTGGTAATAAAAGATATTTTGAGTTATACAGAATATAGTAAGTTTTTTCTTTGGATTAATATTCTTGTAAGTATTATCGCACTTATAGTGCTTTGTAGTTTTGTTTTTAAAGCTCTTTATTATCCTACTCTTTTCAGAAAAATTGATTTGAATTTAAAATCTACAAAAGAATTTATTCAAGAAAAAAAAATAAAACAAGTAGACAAATTAGAAGAAAATGAAATTATTGCTTTAGAAGAACAAAATCAAATTCAAGATAAAATAGGACGTAAAAATGAGAATGAAGTAAAAAATAACTCAACTTCAATTACTGAAAACTCAAAACAAAATAACCTTGAAATAAATAACCAAATTCAGAAGCTAAGAGAATATATGATTGAACATGAACCTTATCTTGAACCTTCCTTAACTATTCAAGAATTAGCCAAGCAAATTCAAATTCCTGTTCGTGATTTATCAGTTTTAATTAATCATCATATCAACCAACATTTTTTTGATTTTATCAATGAATATCGAATCGAAAAGGCAAAATCTATTCTAAAAGATTCTACAAAAAATCAAGTAACTATCTTAGAAATTCTCTATCAAGTCGGATTTAATTCAAAATCTTCGTTCAATACAGCTTTTAAAAAATACACAAAGACAACTCCTTCATTATATCGAAAAACTCCTTTTTAAGCATCTAAAGGTAGCTTTAAAAAAGTTGCACTTTATAAAATGTAAAAAGTCGTACTCATTTTTTTCATAAAAAGAGTACGACTTTTTTTAGTCGGTCGCATCCATTTGATTTTATCCTCAATTTTGTTTCATAACTTTTTTATCACACCCAAATAAACTTTTAAAAAATTATGAACTCACAAAAATTATCTTTTATCAAAAAAGCACTTCTTCTTTTAGTAGTCTTTTGTAGCTTCTTTTTACTATCACTTTCACAAGCAAAAGCACAGCAAAAAAAAGACATTAAAAACTATATTTTCACAGAAAAGTCAACACTAAAAAACGAAATTTCAGCAAATCAGAAGCATCATTGTAAAATACAATTGAAAGAAAATCAGTTTCTTATTCTCAAATTAGAACAGCAAAATGCAGACGTAATTATTACAACTTATGATTCTGAAAATAATAAAATAGAAAGTTTTGATAGTCCGAATGGAAAATTTGGCACTGAAATTATTCTACTTACTTCTACAAAAGCAGGACACTATACCTTAGAAGTAGAAATGTTAGAAAAAAATGCTGAGGCTGGAAAATACGAACTTTTTGTAAAAACAATAAAACCAAAAGCAATAACTCCAAACGAAAAAATAGATGAGCTTTTATCTATTTATGATAATTCTGATACTCCAGGAGTTGCAGTTTCGGTTACAAAAGATGGCAAAACGATGTATCAAAAAGGGTTTGGAATGGCAAATTTAGAGTATAATATTCCAATTAGTCCAACTTCTATATTTTCGGTGGCTTCGGTTTCTAAGCAATTTACAACATTTTCAATTTTACTTTTAGAATCAGAAGGAAAACTATCTTTAGACGACGATATAAAAAAATACATTCCAGAACTTGAGAACCTCAACACTTTTGGCAAAACAATAACGCTGCGAAACCTTGCCAATCATACTAGTGGACTCAGAGAACAAAGTGATTTGCTTTACCTATCAGGTGTGGGTTTTGTAGATGTAGTTACAAATGAGGATGCTTTTAAAATAGTTACTAATCAAAAGGAAATCAACTTTGAAGTAGGTTCTCAGTATGAATATTGTAACTCTGCATTTATGCTACTAGCAAAAGTGGTAGAAAGAGTTTCAGGAAAGTCTTTTTCAGCATTTACACAAGAAAGAATATTTACACCTTTGAATATGAAAAATTCTTTTTTCTTAGATGATGCAGAAAGAATAATAAAAAATAGAGTGTACTCATATTCTCCTTTCGGAAGTGGTTATCAAAAAAATCTGCTCAATTATTCTATTGTTGGTTCGACTGGACTTTGCACAACTGTAGAAGATTTGAGTTTGTGGGCATTAAATTTTGAAAAAGGAATTGTAGGAAATACAGGTATTTTTGATAAAATGCAGACAAAAAGTAAACTCAACAATGGGGAAGAAATATCGTATGCACTTGGACAAGAAATCAAAAATTACAAAGGGTTAGAAGTAATTTTTCACGGTGGAGGTGATGCAGGTTATCGTTCTTATTTACTTCGTATTCCTAGCCAAAATTTTACTTTAGCTATTGCAGGTAACTCAGAAACATTTAATCCACTAAGTATAGCCTATAAAATTGTAGACTATTATTTAAAAAATGAGTTAACTGCTCCCAAAATAACAGAAGTAAAAGAAACAATAAATATCAAAAATGAAATTTTAAAATCATATCAAGGTAATTATGAAGTTATTGCAGGATTATTTTTTACAATTACTTCTAACTCAGATACATTATTTGTAGAAACATCTGATAACAATCAAAAAACAGAATTATATCCTATATCTAAAAATGAGTTTATGATGGGAAATTATAAGCTCTCATTTCACAAAAAAGAACCTGAAAAAGATTTTTACTTAAAACTGACTATTTCTGACTTTGAGTATAATGGAAAAAAAGTATTTTTGAAGTCATTTGATAAATCAAAGGTAGATGTAGAAGAATATACTGGCAGATATTATAGTGAAGAATTAGGAACAAGTTATATTTTTAGAGTAAAAGACAATAAACTTGTAGCTACCCATAATAGAAATAAAGATATAGAATTAATGCCTTTTCAACAGAATATATTTACAAGTAATCAGTGGTTTTTTCGTAAAGTAGAATTTATCAGAAATGAAAAATTAGAAATTATTGCCTGTAAAGTATATAGCGCAAGAGCAACTATTTTATTTAAAAAGGAAGATTAATTAAAGTAGGACTTTATCAAAATAAAACTCAGCACTAGTTTTATTTTGATAAAGTCCTATATGTTTATACTTTTCTAGTTATTTTCTCTAGTTCTAAAAATACTTTTCAAATCCATTGCTCTATCCATAATTCGTTTATTATTTCCAAAGAGAAGAATTACATCAATAATCAAAATAATGGTAAAAATAGCAGAAACTAAATTATCAGCTACTCTGAAAGAATTTCCAAAACTATAACTTAAATTATAAGCGTACGCACCAAAAACACCTGCTAATTGAGGAATTCCGATAGGTGCATTTCGAAGCACAGATTGCCACCAACTTAGTCTGTTTTCATTTCTTTCTTCTACTACTTCAATATTCATTAAGTTTTTTCCTAAACTTAAAGAACGTCCTTTATATGAAAAATCTCTTAATAAAAAGTAAGTCCAAAGCAAAGGAGAAAGTGTGTAAGAAAGCATATATTGAACAAGCCAAACTAAAGCTAAATCTATCAAAACACTTCCTAAACGGTGTCCTGCACTCACTACACTTTGTAAATTTTCATGAATTTTAAAGTTTGAATTTACTCGGCTATAATATTCAGCCGAACGTTTTTTGAAATGTCCTAGTGAAGTGCTTTGAGGAATAGCAGGAAGTGTGCGTGTTTGATTGCAATGGCGATTGCCTAAATATGCCCAACTATCCGAATGAAAAGCAGATTTACACTCAGCACAAAGCACAATTTTGTCGCCAGCTTCCAAAGTATCGCCTGTAATTGGATCAATACGTGCTTGAGTTAAGAATTTCTCGTGTTTTTCAGGGTGTAATTGATGAATATGCATGATTTATAAATCTTTTAGGAAGTGCTAGTTTGTAGGGCTTATATAAGTAATACGTTAGAGTTTCGCTTTGTGTTGTAAAGATTACTCGTATTTTACTTTAACTTTGATTTCTTATTCTAAAATACTAAAATTATCCTTAAAAAGTTCTTTTCAGATTCTTATAAAAACTAAATACTGAAAAATTTAACTTTATTTTTTGACCTAGACATAATACATTTTGGATTTACTTCTAAAATCTGACTTCTGACTTCAAAATTTATTTAATATCTTTGAATCATTATTCTCAAAAGAAATTCAAAACACAAATTCACATCTAAAAAAAGAAATTATTATGAGTAAAGTATTGATTATTGGTGCTGGTGGAGTTGGTAATGTTGTTGTCAAAAAATGTGCAATGTTACCTGATGTTTTTTCAGAAATTATGCTTGCAAGTCGTACGCTTCCAAAAGTAGAGGCTGCTGCAAAAGAAGTAAAAGAACTAACAGGAAGAGATATTCAGACAGCAAAAGTAAATGCTGATAATGTTGAAGAACTGGTTACACTTATCAAAAAATTTGAGCCAAAATTAGTTATTAATGTAGCTCTTCCTTATCAAGACTTACCAATTATGGATGCTTGTTTGGAAACAAAAACACATTATTTAGATACTGCTAACTATGAACCAATAGATGAAGCAAAATTTGAATATAGTTGGCAATGGGCATACAAAAAACGCTTTGAAGAAGCTGGAATTATGGCTCTTTTAGGCTGTGGCTTTGACCCAGGGGTAACTGGCGTTTTTACAGCACACGCAGCAAAGTATCATTTTGATAAAGATGGAATGGAATATTTGGATATTGTAGATTGTAATGCAGGAAGTCATGGAAAAGCATTTGCAACCAATTTTAATCCTGAAATTAATATTCGTGAAATTACTCAACGAGGAAAATATTGGGAAAATGGTGACTGGACAGAAACTGAGCCGTTAGAAATCAATAGAATGATTAATTATCCAGAGGTAGGACCAAAAAAATCATTTTTATTATATCACGAAGAATTAGAATCACTTACTAAAAACTTCCCTTCTTTAAAAAGAGCTAGATTTTGGATGACTTTTTCAGATGAATATATTACTCATTTGAGAGTTTTGGAAAATGTAGGCATGACAAGAATTGATGAAGTAGAATATC
Source organism: Bernardetia sp. Wsw4-3y2 (assembly GCF_037126295.1). Classification (NCBI taxonomy): domain Bacteria; kingdom Pseudomonadati; phylum Bacteroidota; class Cytophagia; order Cytophagales; family Bernardetiaceae; genus Bernardetia; species Bernardetia sp. Wsw4-3y2. The sequence goes on from NZ_CP147017.1 coordinate 781,406, forward strand.
AAGGACAAAAAATTGTTCCTCTTCAGTTTTTGAAAGCAGTTTTGCCAGAGCCTTCTTCTTTGGGAGAAAATTATGAAGGACAAACTTCTATTGGATGTCATATTAGAGGAACTAAAGACGGAAAGCCTGCTTATTTCTTCATTTATAATAACTGTGACCATGCCAAAACATATAAAGAAGTGGGAGCGCAAGCTGTTTCTTATACAACTGGTGTACCTGCAATGATAGGTGCAAAAATGATGTTGGAAGGAAAATGGATGAAAGCTGGGGTTTGGAATGTAGAAGAGTTTAATCCAGATCCATTTATGGAAGATTTGAACAAATATGGCTTACAATGGCATGAGAAATCAAGTGACTTTGTAGAGTTTAATGATTAATACCATGTAACAAAAGTAATTTAATGTTTATTTTGTGTGTTCAACTCCTCAGAGTTGGACGAAACGCTTCTGAGGAAGCGAAACATTCAGTTCTGAGGAACTGAATGCACAATATAAGGTAACTTATTAACTGTATTAATACCGTGTAACAAAAATTTGTTTGTGTTTTTAATATTGTCAGTGGGCACACCAACAATAACATAATTATCAATTAAACAGGATTTTAACCCTGTTTACATTCTGTATTAATATTAAATTTAGATCCTTAAAAAAACTCATTCTATAAAAAATATAGAATGAGTTTTTTTATTTCTAAAAATTTAATTTATCAGATACTATTATTTTTTCTTCTTTTGCATTTGCATCGGATTTGGAGAAGAATAATTGTTATCTCTTCTATAAAGTTCAAAACGAGTAGGAACTTCCTGACGAGGATATGAATTATTATAAACATCTGTATCAGCTGTTTCCAAATTTGGATCTAAACGGAAAGAAACTACTTTTTTCTTAGTCATAAAGACTTTGCTAAACATAGCATTATCTTTTCTCCAAACTTCAGCAGGAATTTTTTGCATTTCTTTGCTTCCATCAGCATAAGTAAATTCAATAATTACAGGCATTACAAGTCCACCTATATTTTTAAAATCTATTTGATAAAAATAAGGGTTGTCTTTGATAAAAGTACGCTCTTCATCTGTTAAGCTACTCATATAACTTTCATAGTTTTTCTTTGCTTCAGCTTCTGTTACTCCACCATTATAAGAATTGTAGAAATCTTTAAGCTGTGGACGACGCTCCAAACGAGTTGTTTTTAGAGCTGTTTTGTTGCGTTGTGATGTAATGCTTTCTTGTTCTTTCTTAGTTGCTTTTGCTATTTCAGCATTTGCAGAATTTGGCTCAAAGAACATTACATTTTCAATAGAAATATCTACATTATCAGTCGTATAGAACCAACCCCACCAAAACCAATCTAAATCAGTTCCAGAAGCATCTTCCATAGTACGGAAAAAATCAGCAGGTTTTGGATGTTTAAACGCCCAACGTTGTGCATATTCTTTAAAAGCATAATCAAAAAGCTCTCTTCCCATAACCGTTTCTCTCAAAATATTAAGAGCTGTTGCTGGTTTTCCATAAGCATTGTTTCCAAACTGTAAAATCTCTTCCGAATCTGTCATGATTGGCATAATGCCAGCTTTTTCCCCTTTCATATAATCTACAATATCTTTTGCATTTCCACGTCTTGAAGGGTAATCACGTTGCCATTCTTCTTCCGTAATAAATTGCATAAATGTATTTAATCCTTCATCCATCCAAGTCCAATGACGCTCATCAGAATTGATAATCATAGGGAAAAAGTTATGTCCTACTTCATGAATAATTACCGAAATCATTGAATATTTGATACGTTCAGAATATGTTCCATCTGTTTCTGGTCTTCCACCATTAAAACAAATCATTGGATATTCCATTCCCCAAACAGGCCCATGAACCGAAATAGCAACAGGATAAGGATAATCAATTGTATGTTTTGAATACACTTCTAATGTGTGGGCTACTACTTCTGTTGAATATTGTCCCCAAAGTGGATTTCCTTCTTTTGGATAATATGACATTGCCATAACTGTCTTACCATTTGGCATTTTTACTGCCATAGCATCCCAAATAAATTTTCTAGAGCTTGCAAAGGCAAAATCACGCACATTTTCAGCTTTGAATTTCCAAGTCTTTGTTTCTTTTGCTTTGTTTTTTTCTGCTTTGGTTGCTTCATCTTGTGTAACAATTACGACAGGAATATCAGAAGTTTGAGCTTTTGCCCAACGTTCTTTTTGTGCAGGTGTCAAAACTTCATCAGGATTCTGTAAAACGCCTGTTGCTCCCAAAATGTGGTCAGCAGGAACAGTCATTTCTACTTCATAATCTCCAAACTCTAGCGCAAACTCTCCACGTCCTAAAAATTGTTTGTGTAACCAACCATTTACATCGTCATAAACAGCCATTCTTGGGAAAAATTGAGCAATTTCATACAAATAGTTTTTATCACCTTCAAAATACTCATATCCACTTCTGCCACCATATTTTAATTGATCTTGAATATTATAATTCCATTTTATTTGAAAAGAATATTTCTCATTTGCCTTCAATGGCGTTGGCAAATCAACTCTCATCATTGTTCTATTGATAGTGAAAGGGAGTTTTGTACCATCTGTTGTCATCACGCCTTCAATATTGAAACCACCTTCAAAATCAGAATTTCCTGTTACATAAGCGATTCCTTGTAAAGTTGTCTTTTCGTTTAGCGTTCCTGTAGAAGTTTTGTAGGTATCAGAATCTTTTGCTCTCATGTTTTGGTCTAACTGTACCCAAAAATAAGAAAGTTCGTTTGGCGAATTGTTATGATACGTAATTGTTTCTTGACCTGTAATGCGCTGTTTTTCGTCGTCTAAAGTAAGTTGAATTTTGTAATCTACTTTTTGTTGCCAATACTCATGCCCTGGTGCGCCAGAACCTGCACGATAAACATTTGGTGTAGGAAGTTCTTGATCAAGTTGTTTGAAATAAGAACGATTTATATTTTTATCTCGCTGTGCAAAGGCATTTTGAGAAGCAAAACAAATAAACATGCCTACTATAAAAAGTAGCATATTTGAATAATTGTATTTAATATTCATTGAGAAAAATTGATAAATGAAATAGTTTGATTAAGTCTATAAATGCTAAAAAAGAAATATAGAAAAGAGATTTTTTCAAATTTAAGTAATTCACAACTATTTTATAGTAATTAAAGGTGTTTTGATATGTTATAATATTTTAATTTGCTTGAGTGGTCAATTCGTTTTTTTAAATAAATATCACTTTATTGTTAAGAGGAAAAGTGAGATTATGCTATAAGAACTTATTTTTTAATATAAAAAACCTAGTTCCTAGTTTTAAAACTTTGTTAAACTAATAAAGTAGGAACAACGTTTGAACAATACTTTTTGATTCTGCGTTTGGAATTAGATAAGGATACATTTTACTCTCTTTTTTTATTTCAAGATTACTACTACAACCAAATTTTATCTACACTTTTTAAAAATTATTTATGACAATTACGTTTATTTTTTCAAGAAAATTACTCTTTTTTTTAGTTGCTAGTTGTTGTTTTATTAATTTTTCAGCTACTGCTCAAAAGAAAAACACTGATTATATAGGTAATTTAATCGAAGTATTTGGTGAAGATTGTTTTAAAGACAGTTTTCATGGTTTTGTTTTATATGACTTAGATAGTTCGAAATACATTTTTGAATATAATGCCGATAAATATTTTACACCAGCATCAAACGTAAAAATAGCTTCTCTTTTTGCAGCAACCAAAATTTTGAGCGAGCGTTTGCCTTCGTTAAGTTATTTTGAAAAAGGAGATTCTCTTATATTTTGGGGAACAGGTGATCCTACTTTTTTGCATCCCATTTTTGGAAATTCTGCTGTAATTGATTTTCTATTATTAAAATCTAAAACAAAAAAACTCTACTTTTCTACTACTAACTATAAAGATGAACCTTTTGGCGATGGTTGGGCATGGGAAGATTATCGAACGACGTATGGCGTAGAAAAATCGGTTTTGCCTATGTATGGAAATGCTGTCTATTTTGAGGCTGACCCTTCATGTGAAATTGAAGTCTATCCATCTATTTTTAAGAATTTGATAAAAGAAAATAGTGATATAAACACTAATAACTTTAGGGTAGAAAGAGATTTGGGTATCAATTCTTTTGAATATAATATTGGAGATTTGTATTATAAGAATGGAAAATCTATCCCTTTTCATGCTACACCAGAACTTATGACACTGCTTCTAAAAGATAAATTAGGTTTAGAGATTACCCATTTGGATTATCCAATGCCTGAAAATACATCTACATTTTATACAGCAAAAAGTGATGAAATGTATAAACGAATGATGCAACAAAGCGACAATTTTTTGGCAGAACAGACTCTTCTTATGTGTTCGGCAGAGCTTTTTGGAACACTTTCTACACAAAAAGTGATTGAATATTTGGATGAAAATTATTTTAATAAATTTTATAATCGTCCTCGTTGGGTTGATGGTTCTGGTCTTTCTCGTTATAACCTTTTTACACCTCGTAATTTTGTAGAAATGCTTAAATCTATTCGTAAGGATATGGGAGAAGAAAAATTATTTGAAACACTTGCTATTGGAGGAGAAGCAGGAACATTAAGACGTAGATACGAATTTTCAAGAAATGCAAAACCATTTTTATATGGAAAAACAGGTACAATAAGTAATAATCATTGTTTGAGTGGCTTTTTGATTACTAAAAGTGGTCGCAAATTCTGTTTTTCATTTCAAAATAATCATCATAGAGAATCTTCAAGAACTATAGGAAATAAAATGGAAGAAATTTTGACAACTATCCATAAGTTGTATTAAACGTCATCACTTATCTAAAGGTCTAATAATAAATTAGTTAGGAGAAATCAAAACACTCTTATTTTTCCATAGCGACAGGTTTGCAAACATGTCGCTATGGAAAAATGAACATTAATAAATTAACCGTGATAATGTTCATTAAACCTAAAGTGTTTTTTGCTAAAGTAACTTTAAAACATCAAAAAAGGATTTTCCATAAATTAGAAGTTCTGAATTCTAATTTATGGAAATATAGCTTATCAGTTTATCTATCTAACAAAACTGATGAGCCAAACCAAAATCAAACTGACAAGTAAACCTGCAAATACTTTCAATAAATCAGAACCTATCATTCTCAAAATTGCTAGTGTATCCGAATAACGTGGATAAAGAGGATGGTTCAAAATATCTTGATTATCATCAGTAAAAACACCTGTATCTAATATACCTTCAGAACTCTCTTTGAAGCCTTTCTTTCTAGCTTTTTTCTTTTCTTGTTTTAGGCGAGCTTCAAAAGCAGCTTGCATATTTATACGAAGATTGAGCATTAGTTCACGTCCAGCCAAAAGACCAACAAAAACCCATGTTGTACTCATTGGAATATCGCTCATTTCTTTGAAAACAAACAAAACAATTCCATAAATAAGGTCAATAATAGTAGCCGAACGAATATCAGTAGTATTAGTTTTGGTTGTCACAATTTTCTGAATTTTGCCACCACGACTATAAAAAATATAACCCAATAGAGCCAATAACATAAGCATTGACAAGACAAAAGCAGTAGTAGAAAGGTCATTTCCACGAGGGAGATAAACATAAATATTGGCTAAATCTTGAATCAACCATTGCGACCACAAAAACCCAGTCGAAATCCATTGTAAAACAGTCCAGATTCTCTTTTCATTCTTCTTTATTTCCTTTCTAATAAAATTCTCTTCAAAAAAACGACTTATCAAGAAGTAAACAAAAATAGCTGCTCCAAAAGCAACCAAATAACCCAAAGCAGATTTGGTAACCATGCTTCCAATATTTTTGGTCGCAAAAACACTCAACACTAAAAAAGTCGTGCTGACAGGAATGCCGAAACGAGTAATAATTAGTAAAACTAAAGGAGGCAAGACATGCCACCATTGCAATACTTCAGGAAAAGGAATTTTATTAAGTCTTCCATAGGCTACTCCCTGTCCAGAATACCAGCCGTAAAAAAGCACACTTATCAAAATAAATCCTGTATAAGCCCACAGCAGATACCAAGGCGTTTTTCCATTGGAGCTTATAAATGTTCCTAATGTTTGAATTACATCATTACCCACCACCGAATAGGCTGCAAAACTAAAACCCAAAATCATAAATATGATATGAAAATCCATTTTTGTACTTAGTTATTTTTATAGACTAGTATAGTATATTAATTTATCAAAATTTGTTCTCTTAAGCTCACTTTTTTTTTTCTTGAATCAAGGAAGAGTCTTGTTTTGTCTCTGTTGTGCTTACTTTCTGCAAATCTAAGTCATTCTGTTGGAAAGAACTATAAATCATGCCAAAAGGAAGAACAAAAAACACAACTAACAAATAAGCCAAAGCACTACTTCGATTATTCATAGCAGCCATTCCTAGACGTTGTGAAAGAAAAATTGGAATTCTACGCATAAAAGGAATCACTAAAAAAATAATAGCACCAATAAGATTAAATAAAATATGAACTAACGCAATCGTAACGGCTGCTTCTGACTTAAAAAGGGCTGCTAAAAGTGTTGTGAGTGTTGTTCCGATGTTTGCTCCTACAATAAAAGGAAATGCTTTTTGAATATTTACTTTACGAGTAGCTACCAGAGGCACAACCAATGAAGTTGTTACAGAACTAGACTGAATAGCTGCTGTAGTGATAAATCCCCATACAAAAGATTTCCAAGTGCTTCCAAAAAAAAGTTCGTGCATTTGTTGTCTTTGTTTTCCTATCATTTGTTCTTTTAAAAGATTAATAAATAATCGAATAGCCAAAAACAAACACAGAATAGCAAAAATCAAAATTAAGATTGGATAATCGTGTAATTGACTAACCACAAAATTGGAAGGAATAGAAATGATAGGAGGAATAAAATTTCCAGAATTAGCTGAAAAAGGAAGTAGTTCAGTTACATACTTAGCCAAATCAGATAAAAAATGAGTATAATATTCTAATGGAAAAAGAATCAGAGCAGTCAAGACATTAAAAAAATCATGTAAACTAGCTGCTGCAAACGCTTTTCTGAGTTCTTTCTTTTTTGAAATATGTCCCAAAGCAACAATAGCACTCGTAATAGTTGTTCCTACATTTGCTCCCATAATGATAGGAGTAGCTGTTTCGATAGTCAGTGCGCCTGCTGCTACGGCTGCTACCACCATTGCTGTAACAGTAGAACTACTTTGCAGAATGGCAGTGATTAGGAGTCCTATAAAAATTCCAACAAAAGGATGCGCCGAAACTGAAAAAATAGTATTTGCTACCTCTTTTCCAAACAAACGAAAAGCACTCATCAACATATCAATCGAAACCAAAAACAAACAAACAATCAATACTGCATATAAAATGCGAAGTAGTATCTTTGAAAGATTTGTTTTATTTTCGTTTCTTACAGGAAGAGGATTTTGCAGAGGTAGGTTCAAGATGAATTGAGTATTGTTCGTTTTATTGAATTTACTTTTTGATTACCCTAATTAAATGTATAAATAGGTATTCTCTAATTGACTGCAAAGTTAGTGTTTCATTTAGCCACTCTTGATATTTAGTAAGTGAACGATTTGTTAAGTTTAGTTTATCTTTGTGTTATTTTATTATTTTTCAATAGCAATTAGCATATAAAATGAAAATATATTTAATTCCAATTTGGTTAGAAGAAGGAAATAAAGAAAGTCTTTCACAAGAAATACCAATGATTATTGGGCAAACAAAATATTTTTTAGTAGAAAATTTACGAACAGCAAGACGTTTTATTTCTGCGCTCAAATTAGGAGTTGTAATAGATGATTTAATCTTTTTTCAGTTAGATAAAAAAACAACAAAAACTGAATTAGAAAATTACTTCAAACAAATCCCTAAGAATGATAAAAATAACGAACCTACAAAAGTGGGAATTATGTCAGAAGCAGGTTGCCCTGGAATTGCAGACCCAGGTGCATTGGCTGTTGAGTATGCACATAAAAATAATATTGAAGTTGTTCCTCTTGTGGGCGCATCATCAATTTTGCTTGCACTAATGGCTTCAGGCTTTAATGGACAAAATTTTGCCTTCCATGGTTATCTTTCTATTGATGCAACCAAACGCAAAAATGAAATTAAGAGTTTAGAGTCTGAAAGTCAGAAACTAAGGCGTTCACAGATTTTTATGGAAACGCCTTATCGAAATAATTCTTTACTGACAGATATTTTGAAGGTCTTGAATCCGAAAACAAAAATTTGTGTTGCTTCAAATATTACTTCTGAAAATCAATTTATCAAAACAAAAACGGTTGCAGAATGGAAAAAAGAAATACCCGATTTACACAAAATACCGACAATTTTTGTTTTGTATGCTGTCTGAATGATTTGAACCACAGATTTAAGAGAGAAACAGAAGAATCCAAACCCATTTTTTTTCTGTGGAGAAGTACGTTTTTGATTATTTTTTCTTTGTTATTCTCTCTAGTTTCAAACTCTGCTCAAGCCCAATTAATTTCAGCAGGTTTTCTTACACAGGGAAATTATTCAAGAATACGCAATATCGAAAATTTTCGTCGGTTGGCATATGGTGCAGGAGGGTTTTTAGAAATACAATTGAAAGATAATTGGCGTATTCGTCCTCAACTTTTATACAGCCAAATAGGAGGAGATGTAGGGGAAGTACGAGCAAATACAACTTCTTTGAGGCTTCATTATATAGAAAATCAATATTCATTTTCTTATATTTTCGAAGGAAATTACTGGAATTATCAAGTTTCGGCAGCACTTTCAGGAGCATATCTTTGGAAAGCTCAGTATGACAAAAATCCTAGTTAACGTGAACTCGGTATTATTTAGGTACAAATATTCTAGGTTTTTCTGGGTAGAAATGATAAGCTACTATTGTAGCTGCCATATGCGTAAATGCGTTTATAGGCTTCCTATGTCTAGAATGTTCTAAGTCAAAAACAGAAATTAAAATATCATTTACAGATTCAATAATGGCTCTTTTTCTAAGTGTGTATTTTTCTTTCAATGTGATGAGTTGATTCTTCATATTTTTTTTTGTTTTAGTTATCATTTTAAGTCCCTTTTCATAGAGTTGTTCCCAAAGTTTTGTCAAATACCCTTTATCACCAAAGCAATTTCCTTTCAAATTTTTTAATAAATTTTTGAGTAGATCGTGGTTATTATCAGCCTTATTTGCTGCTGTAATTTCAAAAGCCATTACCTCTCCTAAATGATTGATGACTAAGTGAAGTTTAAATCCAAAAAACCACCCCATTGACCCTTTTCCTCGTTTTGCAATGTCTTTGAACACTTTATGAGAGTGAATACGACGATTATCAGAAACAACTATTTTCTTAGAATCAATGAAGTAAGTACCTGTTTCTTCACTTTTAGCACACAGGAGTTTGGCGAGTACATACATAGGTAAACTTACCCTTTCTATTAATTCTAAAAATCGGTTATAGGAGCAAAGTTTAGGAAAATAAGGGACTAAATCGTTACACACAAAACGTTGATAATAGTATTGAAAATTCTTATAACCTGAGTAATTATAATATACTAAAATAGTCATTATTTCACTAGCTGATAACTGGGGAACACGAGTAGGAGAAGGGGTGAAAGTAGAACTGCTTTTTGTTCCCACCCATTTACTAGATACATAAGATTGAGCTTGTAAACAGAACTCATCTACTAAATAAAAAATACCGATTAGGTGGTCTTCGTCGAATTTTATAGTTTTGTCAAACATAAGGCTAAAGAGGTTAAAGTTGAGTAGAGCTATTCAAAAATAACCTTTTTTAGCCTTTTTTGACAAGAATAACTGAAATAAGTAAACAAAACACTGAAAGTCAATTAGTTAAAAACCGAGTTCACGTTAGTTATGATTTGCGTTGGGCAACACATGACTTTGATGTAGGCTGGCTAGTTGGTTTTGGTTTTAGATATGAAACTGGTAGTTGGCGTTGGTTTTCTACAGAATTCCGACATTACTGGGGAAGAAATAGTGTCTTTTTAGATAGATTTGGATTTCCTGTCAGAAATTCTGTTTTTTCACTTCGTTTGGCATATAGTTTTCCTGTAAAGATGAAATAATACTACTAAGATAAAACAGGGTTAAACCCTGTTCAATTTATAATTCTGCCATTTTCGGTGTTGCCAACAACGATAGTAAAACTCAAATAAACTTATGTTACACTGTAATAAGATTATTCATAAGCGCAAAAACCTTCATCGTTCTACAAAAATAGAATAATAAAGGTTTTTAATTTTACCGAAATAAAATTGGATTTTGGAATAGAATTTCTTTTAATTTATTTTCTAGCTTATTTTTCTAAATAAGAAGAAAGTTTTTCAACCAAATCATCGAAATTTACAGGTTTTTGCATATAATCATTGATTCCTACTGCACTAAAATCTTTTGCAGTATAATTACGAGCATTTCCAGTAATTGCAATAATTGGAATTTTAGCTTTTTTAGGATCACTCATAGCACGAATTTTTTTAGCACATTCCATTCCGTCCATTTTTGGCATATTGATGTCCATTAATATCGCATCAAAATCTCCCATTGCCATTGCTTCCAACACTTGTAAACCGTCTTTTGCTGTTTCAATTTCATAATTTTGAAATTGCAATACTTTGCGAGTAATGTTTTGAATTACAGAACTGTCTTCTGCAATAAGTATTTTTTTAGAACCCATAATAAATATATTCGAATGATAAAAATGGTAAATGAAAATTAGAAAATAATAATAATTAATTATAGGCATTCAAATACCATACTAACTGGCTACTAATTATTTTCTCATTTTTTATATAATTGTATTTTTTTATGTTTTTTTTTAACTCAAAATCAATAATTGATTTGTTTGTTCTCAAATCTACACTACTTTTAGCAAAATGCAAAATTTTTTATTCTATTATTCTCATTAAATGAGCATAATAAAGTGTTTTTTTTGAAAATTTGCTTATTTATGAATTACAATACCTAATTCATTCGAAATTTGTATTTCTTGTGTTTTAAGTTCTTGATAAATAAGTAGTAATTTTTCTATTTCTTCCTGACTTTGATTATTTGCTTTTTTTATTTTTCGTAAGTTTTCATTCAAAATTCCTTTTAGAAAAACTCTTTTCAGATGTAAAATAGTTTGAGGGATAATAGTAGCTAGTTGTTTTTCTTCATTTGGAATAACAAGTTGCATGCGTTTTTCCCAATTTGGACTAATCTGAGAAGAATCAGTCAAAAATCCTGTAACAATTTGTATTAATTTTTCATCATTCTGAATAAAATCGGTTAATAATTCTTGATACGAAATTTTGATGTCATTAATTCGTGCATTTTCATAAATAATACGAAGCTGTGCATAAGAAGGATTTAGTGATGGAATTTCACTTATCTCTTCCAAAATATAGTCACAAATATACTCTCCTCCTGCAATAGTTTGATGTCCATAACGAATCATCAGGCGTGTGATTTCATCTTCATACTGACGAAAAAAAGCTGTATTTTGCTGTTCTTTTTTTTGTTGAGGATTTAATGCAGCTTCTAATTCGGATAAATCAATGGCTTGTCCTCCAAACTCTTCATAATAATTTGATTCATTTTGAAAACCTTGTTCGTGCTCTGCTTGTCCATATTCAGAAGGTGGAAAATAGCCAAACTCATCAGAAGAATTATTTTGGGTATTGGTCTGACTAGTTCTATTCTGATGTCTTTCTCTGTGTTGTCTGTTTTTATCTCTTTCTTGTTCCTTTAGTTTTTGCGCTGCTCTTTTATGAATGAATTTATTGGTTTCCAAGATTACGTCTTGCTCACTTATTTCCATCCAATGTGCCAATTCTTTTGTCAATAACGAACGCTTGAAAACATCAGGAACTACAGCAATCGTTTGGCAAAGCTCTTTTAATGCACTCGCCCTTGCCATTGGGTCATCCTTATCAGGTACTAAAACTTGATATTTAAAACGCAAAAAATTCTGCGCTTTGGATTCCAAATAATTTTTAGTTTTTTCTCCTCCTTGTTCTGTAACAAATGTATCAGGGTCGTGTCCTTCTGGCAAAACGACAGCTTGAACATCTAATCCTTGTTCTAAAATAATATCAATTCCACGAATAGCAGCCTTTAAACCAGCTTTATCTCCATCAAAAAGCAGTGTTACACGGTCTGTAAAACGTTTTAGAAGGTTTATCTGTCCATCTGTAAGTGATGTTCCCGAACTTGCCACTACATTCTCAATTCCTGCTTGATGCAATCCAATTACATCAGTATAACCTTCTACCAAATAACAATTTTCTTCTCTACGAATAGAATTTTTTGCTTGAAAAATTCCATAAAGAACATGGCTTTTTTGATAAATTTCTGTTTCTGGACTATTCAGATACTTGGGTTGTTGGTCTTTTTTTAAGGCTCTTGCTCCAAAACCGATTGTTCTACCTGAAACATTATGAATTGGAAACATTACACGCCCACGAAAACGGTCATAATGTCTATCCTCTTTCTTTATTACTAGTCCTGTATCTTCTAAAAACTGGCTACTATATCCTTTTTCAGTAGCAGCTTTTAGGATAGAATCCCATTGATCAAAAGCATATCCTAACTCAAATTTTTCTTGTGTTTTTTGGATAAATCCACGTTCTTTGAAATAACTTCCTCCAACAGATTTGCCTTCGTCAGTATTTTTAAGATTTTCAGTATAGAATTTTTGTGCAAAAGCAAGAACAATTAAAAGACTTTCTCGGTGTTGTTGTTCTTGTTTGGCTTCGTCACTACGTTCGCTTTCTTCAGGAATTTCGATACTATATTTTCCTGCAAGAAACTTTAAAGCCTCAGGATAACTCAGATTTTCATGCTCCATCACAAAGGTAATACTATCACCACCTTTTCCACAGCCAAAACATTTAAAAATACCTTTACTTGGTGTAACAACAAACGAAGGTGTTTTTTCTTGGTGAAAAGGACAACATGCTTTAAAACTAGAACCTTGTTTTTTAAGCGTAACAAAATCACCCACTACTTCTTCAATGTGGGCATTTTCTCTTATTTGGTCGATGATGTGAGAGGGAATAGACATACTACAAAATTACGAAAAAGTAATTAGTATAACTAAAAATCTAAAATTGCTGTGAAGTGCAGAAATAGTTATTAACTAACTAAAATTAACAAAACATTTTACAGATTAGCTAGGTTAGAAATTGTATTTTTTCAACTATTATTTTAATATATAATCTCTTTATGGTACTTTTAGAAGACAACTATTTTCTTTTAGAATATTATGAGCAATACAACTGTATATATTACAAATCAAAAGGCTTTACTCCAAGTAAACTTTTTAGGCAAAATATGGAAAAGGTAAATGAAGCCATACAAGCAAAGAAAGCAAATATCTTCATTAGTGATCTGACTGATGCTGGAGTAATAGCACAAGAAGACCAAGAATGGATTATTTCAGAATTTATACAGAAAATCATTCCTATGGGTATTACTAATCCTATTGCTATTTTCCCAACTTCTATTTTTGGAAAATTATCTGCTCAAGCTATACAAAAAAAATTACAGGAAAATGAAGGCTTATTTCCTATGATTTTCAATTCAAAAGAAGAAGCTTTTGAATGGATACAGAATCAAAATTAATAACAATATAAAAAGTTTGATAAACCAACTTTATAAAATTGTTTTATCAAACTGTCTTTTCTTCTATAAAAGAAAAAAAATTATTTACTAATCACTTCAACAGATTGATAAATCTTATCAATAAGTTCTTTTTTATCCCAAGGTTTGGATAAGAAAAAGTGCATATTTCCTTCTTTAAAAGCATTTTGAATAGCTTCATCCTCAGCTTGACCAGAAAGCATGATTTTAGCTACATTTGGAAACTGTTTGTTTATTTCAACCAACAGTTCATCTCCTTTCATTTCAGGCATCAGCCAGTCGGTAATTACAACTAATGTATTGATGTTTCTTTCTGTGAGAAAATCTAGAATTTCTAATGCTTCATCTCCACTCTCTGCTGTTTCAATGATAAAATCATCATTAAACTCTTGCATTAATTGAATTTTGAGACTTCCTAGAATAATATGGTCATCATCTACACATAGAATTGCTTTTGTTTTTTTTGCTTTCGCCATAAGATAAAAATTTTGAATACGTTTATAATTATAATAGTGGTTTTCAAAGTTAGTTAAATTATCTTTATTTCTTACCAAAAGTAAATTACATCGTAGTAAAATGATATAAATAACACTTTCTTCATAAAATTCAGAAAATACAACTTCTTGACTATTTGTCAATTGATTAATATTTTATCGAATTAATTTGTTTTGAAATAAACAGTTCTTCAATAAAAATAGAAACTGTTAAGTTTTACTTATAGAGGTAATTCTACAAAAAAAGTAGTTCCCTTACCTATTTGAGTTTCGAACCAAATCTTACCACTGTGTTTTTCTACAATTTTTTTGGTAATATCTAGTCCCAATCCACTTCCTTCACCTTCTCGTTTGGTTGTAAAGAAAGCATCAAATATTTTATCTTGTATATCTATTGGTATACCAGCTCCTGTATCTGTTACGGAGACAACTACCTTTTTGTTATATGAATCTGTGACTAACTTTGTAGTAATATTTAGTTCTCCTTTGCTTTCCATTACTTGAATGGCATTATAAATAAGATTTGTCCAAACTTGTACTAGCTCATCTGGGTATCCCATAAATTCAGGAATTTCTTCTAAACGAAGCTGTAAGTCTATTCCACGCTTGAATTGATTTTCATAAAGAACGATTGTATCTTCAATACCACGATTAATATTTATTATTGCTTTCTCTCCTGTTTTGTCTTGACGAGAAAAGTTTTTAAGAGCAAAAATAATTTTAGAAGCCTTATCAGTAGCTAGTTTTATTGTCTTGTTATTCTTGGCAATTCTTGATAATTGGTGTGCTACTTTAAAAGTATAACAAGGATCTTCTGTTTCTAATAAAGGTTTATAAAGTTCTGGATTATTATATACTTCTAATTCTACTATAAAATTAGCTATTGTATCTGCCTCATCAATTTGTAATTTTTCAAACTCTTCTATCAATCTATATTTTATTGCTCGTTTTTCTCTAGAAGAAAAATTATTTTTGGCATTTGCTGAATACTTGATTAAATTATTAAAAATAAGCGATTTCTCAGGAGATAATCCTTGTAAAAACCCAGTAAGACGAGGTAAAAGTCCATCCATTGTAACAACTGAATTATCAGCTGAAGAACGAATTGCTCCTAGAGGTGTATTTATTTCATGCGCTACATTGGCAGCAAGCTGTCCTAAAGTAGCCATTTTTTCCGTTTCGATAAGTTGTCTTTGTGCAGCTTGCACCTTTTTCATTTCTTCTTGTAAATCTCTAAATTTTAGGCGTAATTCTAATTGTGTAACAACTTGGCGTCCTAATGTTGTTAAAGCAAATTTTTGAGCTTCTGTTAGTTTTTTAGGTTTATTATCAATAACACAGAGCGTTCCTAGATTTAGTCCTTCTGGATTTTTGAGTGGCATTCCTGCATAAAAGCGAATATTTAATCCATCTTTATCGGCTACAAGTGGATTGTCATGAAAGCGTTCGTCTTCAAGTGCATTTTCTACTTCAAAAATGTCATCTTGTAAGATAGCATGAGCACAAAAAGCCATATCTCTATGTGTTTCTAGAGCATCTAATCCTACCTTTGCTTTGAACCATTGACGTTCTGAATCTATCAAGGAAACTAAAGAAATTTCTGATTCACAGATTTGTGAGGCTAATTTTACCAAATCGTCAAACTCTTTTTCAGATTCAGTATCCATTACCTCATAGCGTAAAAGAGCTTCTAAACGTTCATTCTCATTAGTAGGTAAAGGTGCTGAAATCATAAGTTACAAAAGTAAGGGTAAAGAAGAAGTTGAAGGGAGGGAATTATAATTTATGAAGTAGTAAACTTCTAAATAAATTTACAAAATTGTGATTACAAAAAATAAGCCGAATTAAATTTGATTCTTTATCAAAAAACAGCTTAAAATATGAATTAAAAAGTATTTTTCTTGAAACCAAAAATTAGTAGAAATAGTTATTCTTTGAAAGAAAAAATATCTAAATAAAAAAAAACACAACTTCGCAAACATTACACAACCCTTTGTTTTTGTTTAAAAAAAACAAACAAAAACATAACAAAATAGCATTTTAATCTAAATATTCATTACTTTTGTTGAGTTTACTAAAGAATTATCTGATTATCAAGACAAGTTTATATTTTAGGTTTTAGATTAGCTTCTCCTTTTAAATTATTTATTTAGATATTTACTCAACAATCAGAAAATGAAAACAGAAATAGCAAGAAATGAAAACTACGAAATTTATGTAGATACTGACAAAAATAGAGCATACATTAAAGTAATTGGCAGATGGATGAATAGAGATAAAGTAAAAGATTTCTTTCCTGATTGGAAGAAGGCTGCTAGTTTTATGAAACCTCATTTCACTATTTTTGCAGATATTCGTTTGATGGGAAGTATGTCTAAGGAAGTAGAAAATCTACATCAAGAAATACAGGTTTATCTTGTTGAACAAGGGCTTTTAGTAACAGCCCAACTTGCTTCTGCTGATGATCTTGCTGATTATCAAATCCACCGTTCGACACAGAGAGCTAAACATCCAATTATAAAATTTGCTACTAGAGACGAAGCTGAATTTTATCTTGATGAAGTTGCATCAGAGAGAAAATAAGAATACACAATAGAAAGTAGAAAATTATTGCTTAAAATTCATAATAATTCTTTTCTATTTTCTATTAAAAAAACTGTGTTTATTTTTTTGACTATATTTTTTTAAGATTCATCAGAAAATGTTTCTACCTCATCTGTATTTTCTTCATTTTCTTCTTCTATTTCTTGTTCGTCAATCGGATCATCTTCTAATTCGCTATCTTCATTAAGTTGATTAGCCAAAATTGCTCCTGCACCCACAGCAGTAGCTATTGCAGCAGCATCGCCAATATCAATTGCATCTTCGTCATATTCTGTATCATCATAATCGTCTTCATAGTCGTCTTCATAATCATCATCAAAAAAATCTTCATCATCAAATTCATCTCCACCCACAGAGTTTGAACGCTTATACATTCTCCTTACTCTTTCAATATCTCCTTTTATTTTTAAAGAATCAGCAACACCCAGTTGAAGGTCAATTTCTATTTGTTCTATAAAATCCATCTCCTCTTCAGTAACAATATTATCTTCCATTACTCTATCTATAAGATTTTGTAAAACTTGGATTTTAATGCTATTAAGTTCTGAGTCAGACATTCCTAGTTTAGATTGTAAGGCTCTAACATCAGACATTTCATCATTTGTAATGACACCATCCTCACAGGCTTCTAAAATAGCCACAAAAAGTTGTTGTCTTGCTTGGATAGCTCTACTTGAATCTGGACTTGGAGCAGCCGAACCACTAAAAAGCTGTTGAAATTTATTAATAAGGTTTTTAAGCAAACTCATAATCGCAGTATTTTTATACAAAAATTGAAAGTAAAAACTCAATAAAAAACTTTTCTAAAGATTTTATTGAATGCTTTCACAAAGTAACATTTTTTTTTAAAATTTCTAGCATTATATGGCTTTTTATTGACATTGTGGGCAACAGTTTTTACAAATAACTTTTTTCTTCTAATTTATCCAAAATAAATCCTATACTTTCTTTTATCGTAAATTTACTACTATCGATGATTATATCTACTTGATTTGGTAATGGTTTTTCAAAAGGACTACTAATTCCTGTAAACTCCTTTATTTCTCCTGTGCGTGCTTTTTTGTAAAGTCCTTTTACATCTCTTTGTTCACAAGTTTCCAAAGGACAATCAATAAAAACTTTGAACAAATTAATAGTACTCTGAGAATCTTGAAAAACTTTACTTTTTTGAAAAATATCAGTAAGCAATTTTTGATTTTGATGAGTCGGAGTAATAAAAGAAGCCAATACAACAAAACCACTCTCATAGAAAAGTTTGGCTACCTCTGCCGAACGACGAATATTTTCATTTCTATCTACTAAAGAAAAACCTAAGTTACTGTTGAGTCCATTTCTGAGCAAATCACCATCTAGTTTTTTGAGTAAAGTAGAAGGATACCTAGTATGTAATTCTTCAAAAAGAGCATCTGAAAGTGTTGTTTTGCCAGAACCTGAAAGACCAATAAACCAAATAACACAAGGCTTCATAGAAATTAAAAAGTAAGATTTTAGAAATCAAAATTAAAAGAAATACATACAAATTATGATATTGTTGGTATCACTTCGATTAAAAGACCTAAGAATATCATCAATATGTTTTTTCTAAAGAGTAAAAATTTAATTAAAACCCATCTTTTAAAACTTTTTGTTTTAACACTCTCTTCAAAACGCAAATTTAACAATTCTACCAAATCAAATTTAATTAAATAAGTTGTAAGTTGTATATTTGTAATCCATTAGATACAAAACAAACGCATTTTACACAGTATTTAAAATAAAATTAAGCCATAAAAATTACTATTATTTGGTTTATTTTCTTTATCGTCTTACTCTAAAACAGAATAGCATTGAAAGTCATAGAACATTTAAACGCAAATAAAGGTAAAACCCTTTTTTCATTCGAACTTATTCCACCTCTAAAAGGAGAAAGCATTCAATCTATTTTTGATGCTATGAACCCTTTAATGGAATTTAATCCTCCATTCGTTGATGTTACTTATCATAGAGAAGAATATGTATATAAAACACGTGGTGAAGGACTTTTGGAGAAAAAAGTAACTCGTAAACGTCCTGGGACAGTTGGTATTTGTGCAGCTATTATGAATCGTTATCAAGTAGATGCTGTTCCTCATATTATTTGTGGAGGCTTTTCAAAAGAAGAAACTGAAAATGCTCTTATAGACTTGTCTTTTTTAGGAATTGAAAATGTACTTGCTCTTCGTGGAGACGCTGTCAAATCAGAAGGTTCTTTCATTCCAGAAAAAGATGGACATAATTATGCTGTTGATTTAATTGGGCAGATTGTAAATATGAATGAAGGAAATTATATCGATGATGATTTGCATCACCCAATTCCAACAAATTTTTGTATTGGTGTAGCTGGTTATCCTGAAAAACACTTTGAATCGCCAAACTTAAATAGTGACATGGCATATTTGAAAGCTAAGGTAGATGCAGGAGCAGAATATATTGTTACTCAAATGTTTTTTGATAATGCAAAATATTTTTCATTTGTAGAAAAATGTAAAGAGGCAGGTATTAATGTTCCAATTATTCCAGGTTTGAAGCCTTTTACCACACAAAAACAACTTAGTGTTTTGCCTCGTATTTTTCATATTGATATTCCAGATGATTTAGTAGCTGCTATTTCTGCTTGTAAAGATAACAAAGCTGTTGTAGAAGTAGGCATAGAATGGGCTGTTCAGCAATCAAAAGAACTTATGGAAAAAGGTGTACCATGTCTGCATTATTATACAATGGGGCGTTCGGGAGCAACTGAAAAAATTGCAGCACAATTATTTTAAATTGATTTAGATAAGAAATACAAAAAAGACCATTTCAAAAACAAATTTGAAATGGTCTTTTGATTAATAAAAAATTCCTTTAAAAAGAATTTCTATAAAATTTACATTTCCTTAATTGCATTCTTAACCAATTTCAAAACTTCTTTTTCACCTTTTTTTGCTGTTTTGTGGTAGGTTTTTGCTTTTTCTAAAGTTTCTTCAATAAAGGTTGCATCATCAAAGGAAGCAGTATTAATCTTTACATTCAAGTAAGCTCCACGCAATGCAGCACGTACACAAATTGCACCTACACCTGTATCAGAAGCCGAATTTGGGTTTCCTGTTTTGGCTAATTTTTCTAACCAGTCAAACATAGAAGCGCAAATTTCCATCATTCTCAACGGAACTTCAATCGCATTTTTTGTGGCATCCGAAATAGCTTTTTTTCTTGCAGCAATATCCGTTTCAGTTTCTTTTGGTAAACCAAAAGCATTCATAATTCCATTAAAAGCATGAGTATCTTCATCCACTAAAGCCAAAAGTTGATTTTTATAAATTTGTCCTTCTTCTGCTAAATCTGAAAACTCTTTCCAACGACTGTCCCAACCTCTTTTATGTGAAGAAAGATTGGCTACCATCGTTCCTAAAGCTGCTCCCAAACTTCCTACATAAGCTGAAATAGAACCTCCCCCTGGTGCTGGCGATTCAGAAGCTGTTTCTTCTGCAAACTCTGTTAAGTTTTTTTGAAGTAAAGGCGTTTTTGTAGCATCAGCAATTTTGTATTCAATAATTTTTTCTTGTGGATAAAATGGCTTCAAATCATCTAAACCCATTGATTTGATAGCAATTTTTATCAATTCTTCTTCCGAAACTCCTGTCGAACGCTCTTGCTGTTCTAAGAAATATCTACCTGCCGAAGTCATCATTTTTAATGGAACTAAACCTACTATTTCTGTTCCTGTTACACGCATTCCACGAGATTCTGCACTTTTTCGTGTTTCTTCAAAGGCAATATGTAAAGGAGTTGCTTTTACGTCAGTAATATTCATAGAAACTTGTGCAATTCCATATTCTTCGATAAACCAACCAATTCCTTTTGTTCCTTTACATGTTCCTTCTTGTCGTAGTGGTTCGCCTTTTTTGTCTTCTTTTATCTTTCCTGTAATTGGATTTCCTTCTCTCAATACTCTTCCAGCTTCACGTACATCAAAGGCTACAGAGTTTGCACGTCTTGAAGAAGTAGTATTTAAATTAAAATTAACAGCAATTAAAAAGTCTCTTGCACTTATTGCTGTTGCACCTGTTTTTGGTCTAAATTCAGCTTTTCCAAAGTCTGGAGTTTCTGTTTTGATTCGTTCTTTTAGTCCTTCATATTCTCCTTGTCTTACAAAAGCTAAGTTTTTACGCTCTTTTTTTGTAGCTGCATTTTCATACAAATAAACAGGATAATCTAGCTCTTTTCCTACTCTTTCAGCTAATTTGTGTGCTAATTTTGCTGTTTCTTCCATCGAAATATTAGCAATCGGAATAAGTGGACAAACATCTGTTGCACCAAAACGAGGGTGTTCGCCTGTGTGTTTGCTCATATCTATGAGTTCTTTCGCCTTTTTCATCGCTAAAAAAGCTGCTTCCAAAACAGGTTCTGGTTCGCCTACAAAAGTTACAACAGTTCTGTTGGTTGCTTTTCCTGGGTCGACATCTAAAAGCGAAACGCCTTCTACACTTTCAATTTGTTTAGTAATCTGATTGATAATATCCATATTACGCCCTTCTGAAAAGTTAGGAACGCATTCAATTAATTGTTTCATGTGTTTGGTTTTCTGATATAAAATTGAAAAAAATGATTTTAATTTTAAAGGAATAAAGGTATAAAAATAATGAGTAATTTTTGTAACTTGATAAAAAAGGATTATTTTTAGGAAATGACTATATTTAATCTTCCATATTTCTAATTTCAATAAATAAATTTTATAAAATACTTAAGCCATAAATCAATGCAGAATATAGATATAGCAAAACTACGTTTTGAAGAATTTAAACTTGAGTTTGAGAAATTTGAAAAGATTGATTTATCAGAAACAGATACAAGATCTAAAATATTAGATTATTTGCTCATAAAAGTGCTTGGCTGGGAAGAAGAAAATATTGATAGGGAGAAATATGTTCAAGAAGGTTACTATGACTATCTAATATCAGTACCATCTTTCAGTTTTGTATTAGAAGCTAAAAAAAACTTTGTGGAGATTCATTTACCAACTAATCATAAGAAGGCTAGTATAAATTCTTTATTGAAGGGTAATCAAAAAGTAATAGAACAAATAAGAAAGTACTTGTTTGAGGTAGGGGTACAGTATGGAGTTATCTCAAATGGAAGACAATTTATAATTGGGCAGTTTGTTAATTCAGATGGTAGTGACTGGAAAAAAAATTCTTGCATAATTTTTAATGGAATAGAGGATATAGACAAACGCTTTATAGAATTTTTTAATGCTTTGTCTAAAGTATCTGTAATAGAAAATGGGCGAATTTACTCAACAGAAATAAAAGAAGAGTTTAGAAAAAGCATTTATTCATCTTTACCAGTTAAAAATGCTGAGATTGTTAGAAATTCTTTAAGTTCTGAGCTTACACCAATATTAAATCAAGTATTTAATGAAATATATAAGCATGAAGTTTTAGATAATGAAGAATTAATAAAAGAGTGTTTTGTTGAGAATAAAGAAATAAAAAAAAATAAATCTGACATAGAAAAATTATTTGGGGATAGACCTCCGAATTTAAGTGAAGTAAGTGGAGCTAGAAATACACAAAGTATAATAGAACAAATAAGCGATGAGTTTAAAAACTACCCAATAGGAACGAGAGATATTGAACCTCCTAAACCCATATTAATAATTGGTTCAAAAGGTGCTGGTAAGACGACATTTATTAACTACCTTTTTAAGTCAGGTATAGAGAATGAAATTTTAAATAAACGTCCTTATGTTTATTTAGATTTTCGTAAATATGTAGATGAAGACTTAAAAATAATAAGTGAAAAAATTTATAAAGATATTATTAGTAATATTCATGAGCGTTACGAAAGTTTAAAACTATATTCTAGAAAAGTTTTAGAAAGAATTTACTTATCAGAAATAAAAGAATACAAAGAGATTTGGACTTCACCAGTAGATGAAAATGAATATGATAAATATTTAAGAGAATTTTTAAATGAAAGAACAAAAGATTATGAAAGTCATTTTAATAAAATATCTCTCTATTTTTTAAAAGAAAGGTACATGCGACTTACAATAATTATTGATAATGCAGATCAATTTAATTTAGATATACAGAAAAAAGTATTTCTTTTTGCACAAAGTATTAATAGAAAAGCAAAATGTGCTGTAATGCTATCTTTAAGAGAAGGATATTATTACGAATGGCGAAACAAACCACCTTTTGATGCTTTTGTAAATAATGTTTATCATATTACAGCTCCTCCATATGCTGAGGTATTACAGAAACGCATTGATTATGCTATTAAAAATGTTAATATGGTTGGAGAATCTACAGGTTCTTTAGGAATGAGTACGTTTAAGATAGATAATGATGCTATATTAGATTTTTTTCAAGGATTGAAGAATTCTATTTTTGGAAATGAAAATTCAGAAATGCTTAGATTTTTAGAAGAAACTACTTATCCTAATCTACGTGATGGACTTAATGTATTTAGAGATTTTCTCCTATCTGGACATACAGAAGTTTCAGAATATATAATAAGACAAAGAATGTCTGATGAAGAGCATCCTGAGTCTATACCGTTTTGGGAATTTTTAAAAGCTATTGCTTTGTTAAATAGGAAGTATTACAATCATAGTGAAAGTACTATACATAACCTATTTTACCCTGCTGAAGGAAGTGATTTTGTTTTTTTTAAAATAAAACTATTAATGTTTTTATTAGATAGAATTGAACAATATAATCAAACTGAAAAGTTTATACAAGCCTCAGAAATTATTGATTCATTTATGCAACAGGGCTTTAAAAGGTCTGTAATATTAAGTGAAATAAACGAACTATATGAATATCGATTAATAGAAACAAATGAAAATGCTTCTGATAGAGAGTTTAATAATAAGATGGAGAGTCAAGAAAGTATTAGTATATCTTTAAAAGGTAGATATTATATAGACGATTTAATAAACAGATATGTGTATATAGAATTATGTTTACAAGATACACCTATTTTCTATAAAGAATATTATAGTAAAATTAAAGATATATTTCCAATGGCAAATGATAAAGGAAAGAGGAATATTATAAAAAGGTATGAAACTGTTGAATTTTTTTTAGATTATCTAAAACACAGAGAAAAAGAAGAATTAGGTAGTGATGAAGTAGTGTCGAAACTAATGAATAAAGGACTAGAAGAAGATCTATATAAAATGAGAATGACTGTTAGTAAGCACAAAGCTACTAAGTATAAAGCTAAATAATATGCATAATCTCAAAAAATATGAAGTATCTACCCTATGAAAATCTAACTTATAAAACTCATTTATCAAAAGAAGAAATTCTAAAAAGATTGAATAACAAAACAGAACCCGAACAATGGATTCGAATGAGTGGTGTTTTTTCAAGTGGAAAGCACAAAGAATATGAAGGTGTTATAAATGAAAATTCTTTCAAAATCAGTCGTATTATTGGTTATCGAAATTCATTTTTACCAAGAATAGAAGGTAAAATCGAGGAAGGAAAAGGATCTACACTTATTCACATAAAAATGCGTTTACATACTTTTGTACTTGTCTTCTTAGTTATTTGGCTTTCAGTTATGTTTATAGCTGCTACTTTTCTTATTACTACTTTTTCACGAGAAGTAAGCCATCAATCTATTTCTAGTTTGGCTTCCTTTACTCCTTTTTTGATGATAATAATCATTTCCATTGTAACTATTTTAGCTTTTCATTATGAAGGAAATAAGTCAAAGGAATTTTTTCAAAATCTTTTTGAAGCAGAAAGACAAGCAAATCAAGGATAAAAAAAGGTCTTATTTACTTTTTAAATCCTTTCAATAAGAAATGAGTGTTAAAGATAGCATATAAACCTGTGCTAAAATTCAGTTCATTCGTCCCTAAATTATAAAATGGAGTGGCACGAAAAACTATCTTTGCATCATCTTTTGCAATATTTGGAATAGAAAAATTTGTCAGAACACGTAAAATAAACAAATTTCTCAAGGGTTCATTTTCTGTATTTGGCGCATAAATCCGACTTACAGAGCTATAAATATCTCCACCTAAGGGAGATGTAAAATCCTGTCCTCGCCAGTAAGACAACATAAGTTGATGTTTTTGTGTAGCCAACTCTAAATTAGCATACATACCCATCCCATTTTTAAAAGCAAAATTAGGAACAGAGGAGTTATCTATAAAAAACACACTATAAAGATGGGTTCTTATATATTTCAAATAGGAACTATTGTTTCCATTACTATCTTGAAAATAATAAGTTGTTTTGTTGCCAATTGCAGCATTAAAAATAGTTACCAAAGGATTATCTGTTGTATTGATTTGTCCTCCTTTATGAATAGCTGTAAGTTGAATTGGAATTGTACTTTTCCACTTTTTTTTATTTTTAGAAGTAATTATATTTCGTTCTATATTCAATCCAAAATGTAATTCTTCATCAAAATCTGAGTAAGGATAAATCATTGTTACCCAATCTATCCATGTATCTAACGACGTATTTTTGGATACATATTTATATTGTACTCCATTTTCAAGTCTTCTGTTTATTATATTCTCAAAATTGAATAATGGCTCTATTAAATTATGTTGTAGATTTCCTTCTAGGTTACCAAAAATAAATTGATGTTTATTTTTTTTATATAAGAACTGAAAATAAGGCTGTATTTGATTAAAACGGCTATTATTAGCTGCACTTCCAAAATCTTTTCGTAAAAATATACCTCCCGATATTTTGAGGGTTGTATCAGCAGAATAAGATAGTTTACTCAAAAAGTGTGAACCAAAAAGTGTATAGCCGTCTGCAACAGTTTCAAAAAACTCCCTATTACGAAAGAAACCAAAATAATCTATTTCAAGATTTAGCTGTCTTTGATTTGAGCTTGGATTTGAGTTTTTATTTACTTTTGAAGCAGAATCTGAAAAAGAATACAGTTCTTTTTTAGGGTAAAAAGAACTGTTATCTAATTGTGCAAAACCAAAAAAAGGAAATAAAATTGATAGCAATAAACTACTAAAGAATAGTTTAGAATAGATGATTTTCATTAATTTCTATTGTCTTTTATGTATTTTCCTTTTTCGTCCCACTCTCTAAGTGTATAAGGTTTTGTAGTTTTATCAAAAGGGTCTTCTGTATATTGTGTTTCTATATGACGTTGTCCTTTTGCATTCTTTGCTTTTCCATCATAATAACTCATCCAACGTTTCACACGTCTTCCATATTGATAATTACCCTCTTCTTTAATTGCTCCACTTTCATAAAAAGCAATATAGTGTCCGTCAATGTAATTACTTTCCATCGGAATTATTTCTTTTATTTTTGTTTTCTGCTTGTCATAATAGACAAACTTTGTATTTTTTGGAAAACCTTTATAATAAATCTCTTTATTTGTCAGGACACCACTAGAATGATAGTTTTCCCAACGTCCGTGTTTTGTACCTGCATAATAAATTCCACTTTCGACCACTTTTCCATTTTCTTTTCGCTCATAAGGACCGTGCAAAACGAGGTGACTTTCAGCATTTATACGAGGAAGTGTTTTTATTTTTTCAGATTTTATATCAAAGACATAATAAATATCTACCAAAGGATCAGGATTTCTAAAATCTTTAAGATAATAGAATGTTTCTACAATCGTCTTGCGTCCTTGTTCGTACTTTCTAAAAATACGTTTTGTTTCTAATCCGTAGTAATAGCCTTTTGGCTCTTTATTTTTCTTGTTTCTTTTTTTAGAAGTAGAACCATTTTTTTTCAAATCTAAAAATAGCATGGCCTCACCATCTGAAGTTGATTGAGTGGCTACGTCTCTATTTTTTTTATCTCCATTGAGTAAAATAATAGGTTTTGTATCTGTTGTTAATTGATTGGGAAGATTTTCGGAAAGAGAATCGGTTTGGGCAAATGAAATTTGAGAGAATATAGAAAGAAATATTCCCACAAAAATAATATAAGTTATGTTGAACTTCATAGTGTTTTTTATATATGCTTTATTTTTTACTTTATTTTTCTAAAAGAAGCTTTGATACTATCTATATCCGTAAATTTACAAAAATTACACCTATTCATTCTCAATTATATAAATTTTAACTATAAAAATCATAAATAGGATTAGAATAATTATAGCATTTTATAAAAAAATACTATAAATTAAATAAAAAAAGTCTGATTTTTTCTATAAAAAATCAGACTCTGAAATATGAATATATAAAAATTACTTTTTAGCAACAATAATTACTACAACTCCAATAAGACCTACAACTGCACCTCCAATAATAAGAGGATTTGTACTTGGCGCATTTTTTTCAGTCTTGATTTCTGTATTTGCAATTTTTAAGAGTGTTTTTGAAGAGGCTTCACTTTGATAAAAACCAAAAGCTGCAAGTAAAATACCAATAACTAATACTATAATTCCGACGGATTTTTTCATAAAATAATAAATTAAAAAAATAAAGATTAAAAAATATATATACTAAATTAATGGGAAATAAGATTGATATCTAGCTCTAAATCATCTTGATAATCTTCTCCACTTTCCATCATATCATAGTCATTTGATTTATAATACCAGTTTACTGTAACTTGTCCACCTTGATTGAGTGCATAGTCTTCAAACATCTCCAAAAACTCTAAAAAACAACGAGAACAAACTGTATTATAATAATTCATTTTGAACTCTAGTGTAATCGTACGAGCAGGTTCTTCTAAATATTCACTCGCCCATTTATAAATAGGAGCAAAAAATTCTTCTGTATATTCGTGATAACATTGCCCCGAAAACTCTAAAAGTCCCTTTGTAGAATCAAAACGAACTTCTGGAATATATTTTTTTCCTTCTATATAAAAAATAGGTGGATTCATGTACTTTATGATAAGTTAGCAAGTGTGATAAAATGTCTAGTATTTCATAGAAACAAGTTATAAGAAATAATCTAATTAACTAGTTGATAGAACCAATTTACAAAAAATAATTATGTAATAGAACATAACACAAAATTGTTTTGTAAAAGACAATTCTAAATTTAGAAAAAAAATAATTAAAATCAAATAATCAAAATCAATCTATTTGATTGTTTATTTTGGTTTTCTTCTACTAATTTAACTTAATAAACTTTTATCATTAAGGCTATAAAAAAATCCTCCTTCATCACTTGTTTGTATATCAAAAACACCTTTTGTGTGCAACTGATCAAGTTTTTTGGCAGCTTCTTCTATGGTTACACTTGCTTTCAAACAAAGGCGTGTAGCTGTAATATCTCCCTTTGCATCTACAGCATGACGAATCACATCAGCATCTGACAAAGGATCATTTGCTTTTAATTGTGTTGTAGAACTCAATCCTTGTAACTGAAAACGTAGATTTTGTTCGGTAGGAAATACGGAAAGTGCAAATTGTTTGACACGTCTTCCAAATCTATTTTTTTCGTACTTTTCTTCTAAAAGTTTTTGTTCTGTGAGTTCTGTCAGGACGAGCTGTGCCACCCAATAAGGAATTGCAGTACGTTGATGTAATTCTTGTGCTGTAATTTTCCCCTCATTTTCTTTGATGAGCTGAGCAATTTCCTTTGGACTCACATGACGCAATGCACGACGAGTCGCCCACTGCTTTACTTCTGAAGCAATGGCACTTACAAGGTAAGTTGCTCCAGTAATTACTGCCCAAATGAGTAAGATTTTCATTAACATATTTCTATTACTTTAAATTATAAAAGTTTTTTTTAGTCCAACTATTACGTTTTATACTAACTATGGCTTTCTATCTTCTAAAATACAAAATTTGAGCTAAAAGTTTTGAAAAGTTACTAAGAAAACTAATTTTAAAGTAGTTTATTATTTTAGAGGCAGATTTTACTCTTATCAAGTCATTTTTTAGAGTTTCTATTTTTATCGATTTGCTCTCTCTTCTTCACTTTTTTTGTAGGCTACCATTAACGAGTTTGAGAATACAAAATCATTTAAAGATTTTACATCTGAGTGTACAATTTGTTCTTTTGTTCCTTCCCATTCTTTATACCCTTCACTCAAAAAGACAATGTTTTTACCAATTTCCATAACTGAATTCATATCGTGAGTTACTACAATGGTTGTCATATTGTATTCTTCTGTGATTTCTAAAATCAAATTATCAATCATGATAGAAGTTTGTGGATCTAGTCCTGAGTTAGGTTCATCACAAAAAAGGTATTTTGGATTCATAACAATTGCTCGTGCAATTCCTACACGCTTCATCATTCCTCCACTAATTTCAGCAGGTTTTTTATCGTTTGAGCCTTCTAAGCCAACTCTTTTCAGACAGAAATTTACACGTTCTAATTTGTCAGCATCACTCATTCCTTTACTACGCATATCTAAAGGAAATCGCACATTTTGTTCTACTGTCATGGAATCAAAAAGTGCACTGCCTTGAAAAAGCATTCCTATTTGTTCTCGTATAGCTCTTTGCTCTTCTCGGTCAGATTCATATAAATTTTTTCCATCATAAAAAATTGAACCTTCATCTGGTTTTATTAGTCCTACTGTACACTTTAAGAGTACACTTTTTCCTGTTCCACTTGAGCCAATTATTAAGTTAGTAACGCCTTGTTTGAATTCAGCACTAATTCCTTTCAAAATTTCTTTTCCGTTAAAGGCTTTTTTTATGTTTTTTACTGTAATCACTGTTTATATTGATTAAATGAAGATGAATTGGTGTTTTTTAAACCTATTTATTTTAGAATCTTACTAGATAACAAACTGATCGGAAAACAGCCAATGAATTAGATTTGTTTAATTCTATACAAAACTAAACCAATTTTTATTTCTTTATTCATCTCAATCCACTTTTAATCAGCTAAAACACTAGCTTTATTTTTTGCTTCGGCAGAACGATAATGTTGAAATAACATATAATAGATTATACATTCGTGTTTTCTTTGATTGGCTCTAAAATATCTGTTCAAAAACATGTGTATATAACTGGCTACCAAATTAGGTAAACTCATTTCTAGTTCATTATTTTTAGCGAGTTGAAGTACCTTATCTACATTTTCTTTTATAGATAAAGAATAATGAGTCAGTAATTCTTTGTATTCTGAATAGATAGCAGGGTTTTCTATAATTTCTTCAATAGTTTGGCGTTTTTCTCTGTAACTTTTAGAAAGAATCTTAGTGTCATTGATGTTTTCTAAGCCAAATTCTTTATGAAAACTTTCTGATAATATTTCCATCAAGTGTTTTTTCTGTCCTATTTCTAAATCAAAATTGGTAAGTAAATTGTCTACTCCCAAAAATGCCAATTTCCAACGCAAGTCATCATCTTCATTTATATTCTGTAAAATAGAGCAAATTAGCTGACTTTCTTTATGAAACAGCAATTCACTGTTTGCCATATTCTTCGAACCATATCTCTCTATTTCTCTTTGATAAGTATCTATTTGAATTTTCCACACAGATTTATTGTCTACAAGTTCATTGAGATTTTCGTGTAGCTTTTCAATAACAGTTTTATAAAAATCATTTGTTCCTTTAAAACGAATACGCAAATGGTGGTCTGGATCAGCATAACGAATAAAAAACCATTCTGTAATTGTATTATCTTGTAATAGCTGCGAGGCTAAAGGAAATAATTTTTGTATTAATAATTCATCAGCTATACTGACACCACAGTAAATTTTGAAATAAATCCATTCAGAACCGATAGTATATTCCCTTTGTAACGTAGAATCTAAATTTGTAGCAGTATTACTTTGACTTTCTTGTTCAGATTTTACCAAAGGAGATAAATGAGGAATAATAAATTCATTGGTGTAACCATTTCCTTCTTCATCTTTAATAAATAAATTCTCTTCATTATAAAGCATTTCCTGAACAGATATACGTTGCATCTTTTTTAATTCTTGCCAAAAGAGAGTTAGATTAATATCATCATCAGTAAATAAAGGTAAAATATTATCTCCTTGTCCAAATGTAAGACGGTTAGGAATATCTCTATCTTGGAAGTAATTTCTCAACTTTTCTAAAGCCTGTTCTGTATTTATTTTTTTATCTATTTTAGTTTCTTTGAGAGAAACAACCCATTTTTGAGGACTCAAAATAACTTTCTCATATTCTACTCTAGGCAAATACGGTTCATTATTTAAGTGTTGCCAACTAAATTGAAGTCCACTTATGACATTTTGGTTTTGTAATGTAGATAAAAAATGATACGCTGGAATTTCTGTCATGCTATAATTATGAGCATTACTCATTCTAGGAATAATTTCTTTATCATATTTGAGAGAACGCAATTTTATTTTTCCCTCACTTACCGAAACTCTAATATCATCTAAGGTAACAGAATTTGCATTTTCGGCTGTTCTTACCCCAATCGGAATTTCATATTTTCTCAGTTGTGGACGAGCGATAACATTTCCTACTCTAGCTTCTGGAAGATGTACAATTTCGGCAAAAATCTTGTCTGATAATTCTTCTTCTTGTTGGATACAATCCAATACATACTCATTTGTTTGAGCGTCTGCATGACAAAAACGTCCTAGTAGAGTAACAGCAGAAGAACCATTTGTTCCCTTATGAATTATTTTATAATTTTCTTCCTCAATTGCCTCAGAGGAGGAAGCTAAAACAGTAATCATAGAAGAGTATGAGAAGGGTATATTATTATCTTCTTTACTTTTGGTAGTATCATTTTTATTCTTTTTGGATTTTCTATACTTTTCAGGAATATAGCCTATTTCATCTTTTAATTCTTTATTAGTAAGCTCAATTACAGAAGACTTATTTTGAAGAGCTTCTATAAATTTTTTCTGTAAAAACTGTGTCCATCTTGTTTGTTGAAGAGAAGGGTTTTGGCTATTTCTACCTCCATTTAATGGCATTCCTTTCAATAAAGGTGCATTATCATTATTTGCTTGACTTCTTAAGGGAAAACCTAAACCAATTTCTGGGTCAAGTACTTGCATTAAAGGAACTTCTGCTGATTCATAACGAGTAGAAAATGCTTCTTTAAAAGAGGTTAGTGTAGAAATTTCTTGATAAGAATAAATATATTTTAGCAAATCAATTGCTTTTTCTACTTCTTCTTTAATAGAATGATGAAGAGATGGATTTTCAAACTTCAAAACAGTATCCATCTGAAATAAAGAACTTAATTTGAAAGGAATTTCAAGACTTTTGATTTTTTCTGAAAAATCAAATAGCTCAGCACTTTTGGGATGGTTTTTCTGATAATATTCTTTTAGTTCTGACAGAAGATGAAATGATTCTTTTATGAAACTATATTTTTCTATATTTTCTAATTGAGGATTATTTTTTAAATAAAACCCTAACTTGCTTCTCAAAATATCTTCAAAAGGTTCTCCAGTAATTTTTAAAGCTATATCTGAAACAAGAATTTGAGCTTCTATAATTTCTAAGATAAATTCTTTTGCTTCTTCTAAGGAAATATCTTCATCTACTAACTGCTCTGCAATTTCTGTTATTTTTTTACCTTCTTTTGCAAATTCTATAATTTTCTCCAAATACTCATTCCATTCTATATTTGAAATGGCATACTTTCTAGCTTTTTCTCCTTCAAAATAAGATTCTATATAGCGTTTATCTTCTCCAAATTGATAAAGTGTATTGTTTGGGTAAAAAGTAAGGACTTCTAAAAATTCCGTTATCTGATGCAGTTTATCTATCCATGCTCCCAAAACAGACATATCTAAAGACAAATGATATTTTTTTATTCCTTGGTGAACGAAACCTTGATTATTTGAAGAAAGCTTGCCTGCTAAAATCCCTGCAAAAGTTCCAAAAGGAGTACATCTAAAACGAGAACGCAAGTCATATTTTGCTTTAGAAAGTAAAAACTTTTCTACTTTTTTGTCTTTTAGTTTTCCTTCTTCATATTGCTGAACTGTATCTTGAAAGTCAGGAGAAGATAAAAAAATAGCCAACTCATCTGCTGGGTTTTCTGAAAAAAGAGGAGATAAAGGGCTACGTAAGAAAAAATAATCCATTTGCTATATAAGTAATAAGTAAAGTATAATTTAAAAATCAGTTAAAAGAATACGACCCTAAGCTAAATTTTTGATAAAAATGAATGCGTAAATCTGACAATAAGTGTAATAAAAATAAATAGAATAATTATAAAAAAAGAAAACGGAACTTCCATGAAGTTCCGTTTTAAAAAAAATAACACAAAGAATTACATCTCTGGACAACGGCATGAATTATATTCAGTCGCAGGAATACATGGATTTTTAACTGAAGCACCACACAATTCAGTATAAACACATATATTTTGGATTGATGGCATAGTACCTCCTCCACCTTGAACAGCATTTTGCTGATCATTAGATAAAATGACTACTTTTTTAGTATTGAGTTTTAATTTTTTGTTTGCTTTCATGTTTTTTTAAAAGTAAAATTGACATTGTGTTCCTACTCTATTTTAAGGATTTTCGGAATACTCCTGTGCTTTCTTGTATTAGTATTGTACCATACACTTGAAACACAAATATAGTAGCTTTGTCCACCAATGCAAATTTTTTATTAATTTTTTCATAAAAAATCACGACATAATCATAACAAAACCTGTAAAAACACATAAATCTTATTCTAAAAGCATAAAAAACTCATAATGATATTATGTTTCTTTTAATTTAATTATCAAAATAATTATAGATTTACTTTTAATTCTTACTCTATTTCTATTACTTCTAAAAGAGCTTTAAAACTTTCTTTTACAAATAATTTGGCTTTCTTTTTTTGAATAGCTTTAAAATCGATTTATAATGAAATTACTCAAAATGACTTTTTATATTCTAGGGTATCCAAAATACTTTTTCATTTTAAAACAACTTCATATAAACAAGCAAAATATAATTTAAAAATCAGTTAAAAGAGGAGCATCCCAGCCTTTTACAAGCTCGTCATCATGATAAGCAGCTAAAAATCCAGATAAACCTTCTAAAAAGAACAAGTGATTATTCCACTTAAAAGTTAGAGGCTCTAAATTTATTAATACAGGAAATGTAATATTCTTCACACCTTTTTCCATTTCTTTATCTAATTCTTTTTTTAGCCTTTTAATCTCTTCTGCCAACTCTTCACTAGGATAAAATTCGTACAACCTTTTAAAAACTAAATATACTCCAGAAACTCCGTGACATAATGCTAAGTCATATTCATTTGTTTCTTCATTCTTATTAAAAAGTCTATCGTCATCTTTTATAGTAATAGCATTATTTATTGTCTGTTTGATTACTTCATCAATTTCTGACTTATTTGGTAAGATTAATGCAGCCCAAGTAAGCGCAACACAAACAGAAAGGTCACCATAACACCAAGCCAAACGGCTACTAGTTCCTCCAATCATAGAAGCAAAACAAAATTTTCCAATGGCTTCCTTTTGATTTATGACATGATTTGTAATGAGTTGTAGAGTATTTTTATATTTTTTAATCTTATCCTCTGAGATTTTTCTTTGTTCTAAAAAAATCAGAGCTTTAGCCATTACAGCAATAATTCCAGATACTCCATGAGAAATGCCTAAATTATTTAATTCATTTTTTTCATAAAGTTCTTGAGCAACTTTTTGAAGCATATCCATTACTTTCAAAACATTTTCTGTTTGCTTAGTAAGTACGAAAAAATTAAGTGTACATACTAAACCTGTAAAGGTATCATATTCCAATCTGTCAGCCATAGCTTGACTAGCTTCTAAAATTACATCAGAAAAATCTGCGACAAACTCTTCTTCGTATTCTATGAAACGATTTTCGTCTACTTTAGCTAGATAATTAAGCAAAATTCCTAAACTAGATAAGCCATAAATATTAGGTTGGATATAAGGAACTTCTTCTATTTGTTCATAAAACTTAGCTAATAGCTCTTCAGTTTTTGTACTATCAAAATTCACTATCAGGCTTAGACTACCTAAATTTGTCAGGTAACTAAACTGTTTATAAAAGTCAACTTGCAAGTCTGAAAATAAGTATAACACAGGTAAAATAGTTAGGTAAAAGAAAACGGAACTTTATTGAAGTTCCGTTTTATAATGCTAAAAAGATAAAATAGTTAAACTAATATTATACACACGAATAAGGAGGTGGAGGTGGAACTTGTGAGTAGCATAGTACTGTTGGGCATACGAAAGATGGGCAGTCTCTAGTTTGTATACAAGTAACTGCAGTTTCATTACCACATCCTAATTTTGAGACATCTGTTTTTGTTCCACCTTGTACAGAATCTTGCTGCTCATTAGACAAAATCACTACTTTTTTAGTGTTAAGTTTTAATTTTTTGTTCGTTTTCATAATTTATGAAGAAATAAAATTGATGTTGTTTTCCTACTCTATTTATAAGGATTTTCGGAATACTCCTTTATTTATCAGATGCTTTAAAAACTTATCTTGTTAAGATACAATCTTTACGAGAGTGTCCTCCAGTTGGTTGTTCTACAATATTTCCTCCTTTTATTAGAGTTTGCTGCTCACTACTCAAAATAGTGATTTTTTTAGTGCTAAGCTTTAATTTTTTGTTCGTTTTCATAATTTATGAAGAAATAAAATTGATGTTGTTTTCCTACTTTATTAATAAGGATTTTCGGAATTTCCCTGTATATGCTTACATCAGTATTGTACCATATAATCAATACACAAATATAGTATCTTTATTTGTTAATGCAAATTTTTTTTATCTTTATACAAAAAAACATTACTCTATACTAACATCAAAGTTTAATTTTTAGCAAAAAAAATACTTAAATGGTACAAAAAAAGCCTATAATTTTGAATTATAGGCTTTTTCAATTAAAATGTTAAAATCATCATATAGTTACAAGTTACCTCTCAATTCTTGTTCTCTTTCTATAGCTTCAAAAAGAGCTTTAAAATTTCCTTTTCCAAATGATTTTGCTCCTTGGCGTTGAATAATTTCAAAGAAAACAGTTGGACGGTCGCCTGTTGGTTTAGTAAAGATTTGCAATAAATAACCTTCATCATCTCTATCTACTAAAATATTTAGTTTTTTGAGTTCTTCCATATCTTCCTTAATATCACCGACTCTTTCTGCAAGGTCTTCATAATAATTATCTGGAACATAAAGGAAATCTACTCCACGGCTACGCAAATCCTCAATAGTTTCCAAAATATCGTCTGTTGCAATGGCAATATGCTGAACTCCTGCACCTTCATAAAACTCAATATATTCTTCTATTTGTGACTTTTTACGTCCATCAGCAGGCTCATTGATTGGAAATTTGACATAGCCATTTCCATTTGAAACTACCTTTGACATCAAAGCTGTATATTCAGTAGAAATATCTTTATCATCGAAAGTTACGAGTAGATTGAATCCCATTACTTTCTCGTAAAACTCTACCCATTCATTCATTTTTCCAAGCTCTACATTTCCAACACAATGATCAATAAATTTCAATCCTGTTGATTTTACCTTAAAAAATGATTTTTTAGGCTTGTAACCTGGCATAAATGCGCCTTTATAATTTCCTCTTTCTACAAATTTATGAATTGTTTCTCCGTAGGTATGAATTCCTGAAACAACAACTTCTCCATGTTCGTCTGATAAACGAGTAGGTTCTAAAGCTGATTTTGCGCCTCTACTCATTGTATCATAATATGATTTTTCAGCATCATCTACCCAAAGAGCTAATACTTTTACACCATCGCCATGTTTTCTGATGTGTTCTGCAATAGGCGAATCGCTAGTCATTGGCGAAGTAAGAACGAAACGGATTTTTCCTTGCTGCAAAACATAAGATGAACGGTCACGAACACCTGTTTCTTGTCCTGCATACGCAACTACTTCAAAGCCAAAAGCTGCTTGATAATAATAGGCTGCTTGTTTTGCATTTCCTACATAAAATTCTATATGGTCTGTGCCTTTTAATGGCAAAATATCTTCTTGTATCATAATTTTTTGTGTTAAAAGTCATCGATAGCAACACCGACACCTGTATTGATTTAGTGGTTTAATGGCAAATTAATAAAAATTTTTATTCATTTATAATTCAACATTAATAATTTATAGTTATTTAGAAACGAGCATATTATCTAATGTTTCTTCAATTTCTGGAAGAGAATCAAAAAGTTCTTTATAAGAATTAATAACAAAATATTTTTCTTGAAAACGATCTTTGATATAAGGAGTATGCAAAATTTCATTTACATTATATGGAACTCTCTTTGGAATATCACTTTCTAAAGAGTAAACAGACTCTCCTGCCGAAGATAGAATACCTGCTCCATAAATCTTTAAACTACCATTATTGTTTATGAGTCCAAACTCTACGGTGTACCAATAAATACGTGAAATAAATTCAATAGAATCTGCATTTCCTAGATGTTTGAGAGCCATTCGACTAAGTTCTTCTAAGAAACGACAAAAGTTTTTATTTGTTAGAATAGGAACATGAGCAAAAACATCATGAAACATGTCTGGTTCTTCCAAATAATCCAATTCTTCCATTGTACGAAGCCAAGTAGTGGCAGGAAATTGTTTGTTTTTGAGGTAGTTAAAAAATGGCTCATTGTCAATAAGACCTGGAACAACTACTAAACTCCACCCAGTGATAGCTTTCAAATGTTCATTTACTTCTTCAAAATTAGGAATTTTATTAGGCTCAAAACCTATGGCTTCCATTCCTTCAAAATAAGCTTCATCAGCACGATTGGGTAATACTTTTATTTGTCTTTCATACAAAATTTGCCATACTTGATGATTCTCTTCTGTATATTTATCGTAATGTTGATGAGAAAGTTGTTTATCTCTACGTTCTTGTTGCGTCATTGTTTTGGTGGTTAATAGGTTTGTGTTATTTAATTAGTGTGTGTGTTATTGTTTTATTACGCTAATATTTCAAAAATACGGAATTTTTAGATTTTTATTTTACTACTTTAAATAATAGACACTGAAAAAATCTTAAAATAGAATACTAACCAACTTATATTAAGAGTAATCAAAAATAAATTATCTGTTTACAATCTACTAAAAAAATAACAAAAACACATTTTAAATGGCATCCATTTCAAACAAAAAAGCATTCTTCAAAATAGAAAAATGCCTTGTAAAATTTATTTTTTATGGATATAGAAACTTAAATTAATTCGTTTCCACATTTATAACAAAAACTAGCCACCTCTGTATGATGTTCTGCGCCACAATGAGAACATTCTTCAATTATACTTTCAGATGCCTGTTTAGCATTTTCTTTTTGAGTTTGAGCTAAATGCGTTTTTCGCTTTTCATTTTCTAGTTCTTCTTTCAATTCTCTTTCTTCTTCTCCAAAT
Source organism: Bernardetia sp. Wsw4-3y2 (assembly GCF_037126295.1). NCBI lineage: Bacteria > Pseudomonadati > Bacteroidota > Cytophagia > Cytophagales > Bernardetiaceae > Bernardetia > Bernardetia sp. Wsw4-3y2. Next base: position 819,388 of record NZ_CP147017.1, read on the forward strand.
TCATCTTCATCAGATTTGTGAGTTACTTGGGTAGCAATTTCGGCTGATACAATTCCTGTTGGAACAGCAAGTACACCATAACCAAGCACCATAACAACGGCTGCAATTGCTCTTCCTAGTGCGCTTTGGGGGGCAATATCTCCATAACCTACCGTGGTAAGGGTTACAATTGCCCAGTAAATACTTTTGGGAATACTTGAAAAACCTGGATTATCTCTTCCCTCTACTAAAAACATAATAAAGCCTAACAATACAACATTAGTAGCTACAAAAATTACAAAAACGGTTATTTTATGACGACTAGCACGCAGAGCCTGACTAAGAATTTGTGCTTCTCCTGTGTACTGGTTCATATCCAATACTTTAAAAATACTAATAATACGAGTTACACGAAGAAGAAGGAAAAAATTACTTCCTGCAAATGTCCAAGAAAAAACAGCAGGCACAAAGGCTAATAAATCAATAATTCCATAAAAACTAAGAATATAACGCATAGGACGGTGCGAAGTAGCTACCCTAAGTAAATATTCAATAGCAAAAAGTGTCGTAACACTCATTTCAATAGCTAAGAGATAAGTTCCGTATTGTTGGTCTATTTCAGATACACTTTGCATCATCACAACAATCAAACTGAGTACGATAAGAGCCAAAAGAGCTGTGTCAAATACTTTTCCTTCTATAGTATTTGATTTAAAAAACAGACGGTCAAGACGCATACGCCATTTACTTTTGGCAAATCGCCTTCCTCTTGAAAACCTACTTGAGGTTTTCTTTTTTATTTTTGTTAGTGGTGGTTTAGTTTGGATAACTTTTTTTTCTTTGAGTGTCGAAGACTCCATAAATACGTATATATTTTATATAAATCTCATACTATTTTTTCTTTATTTCTTAGTTTGTGTAGGTCATTTTGCTCAACTTACTTTACTAGTCTCAAAAGAGATAACGAATAAAAACACTAGATTTATACGGATAGGATAGAATTGTTTCGATAATTTATTTTTTATAATAAATGGTTGATTAAGTTATTTAAACAGTTTTTGATTAAAAACAAACTGAAGTAGTTTTATACTAACAACAAAAATAACATTAGGTTTTTTATATCTATTAATTTCAGCTTTTGTCGAAAAGCTAACCTAATTTACACTTTCATTTTGGTAATACAAAGTATTTTTAGTAGAAAATTGAAAATAGATTTATTGTTTTGATGGAATACTTGATTTCATAAAAAAAACTTTATAAATAAGATTATAATTTTACTCTCATTCATAAAGTTTTTTAGATTATTAGAACCTACGATATTTTCCTTTTGCTTTTGGCTTTTTCTTTTTAGGTTGCTTAGGATATTTTTTCATCAAAGGTCCTGGACGAGAAGGATGGTATTTTTTCTTCCGAATAAGTCCCCGTCCATAGCCTCGTTTTCCTTCATAATCTGCCGTTGGAAGCTCATTAAATTTATATCCTAACATCAGTTCATTTGTACTTCCAAATGCTCCTACTATATCTCCAATTGGAAAATCTCTAACATAACCAAAGCTAAAACGCCCATAATTTACGCCTGCTCCAACATTAATTGCATAATTGCTACGGTATGCACCACTTACCCAAAAAGTATTATCATACATATATTGTAAGCCACCTTCATATTGAATAGGAACATTAGGCACTTGCCTAACAACAGCCATTGGACGAAACTCTCCAGCACCAGCAGGAATCATTCCACGAAGAGATAACATAAAATGATTTTGAAGTCGAATATTATCATCTGTTTCATCTTCAGGACTAAAAGCAGGATTTAATAATTGAGGAACAGAAAGTCCTATTTCTAAATATTTTTTAAATGTATAGCTTGCACCAAAACCAAACTCAAAACCTACATAATTACCTGTATTGTTGAGTAAAACAGGGTCTGTTGGATGCCTAATATACCAATCATCAAAATTAATTTGATTATAAACAAGTCCTCCCATCAAACCAAAAGATAACTTTGAACTGTTTTCATATTGCCCTAAAACGTGATAACCATACGAAACCATTGCCTTTGTACGACTTGTGCTTTTTATCTCATCTTGCTGAATAAAAAAACCTAAGCCAGAACGATATTCATAAAAAGGTAAATCTATTGTTAAGAGAACTGTTTTGGGAGCATCTTCAAAACCTGCCCATTGAGAGCGATAGGTCAAGAAAACTGAACTATAATCAGATCGTCCTGTCCAAGCAGGATTTTGCACAAAAGGATGTGAAAAATACTGACTATACACTGGTACTTGTTGAGCTAAAGATTGACTTGAAAAACTATTTATTCCTAAAATCATAATTCCTAATGAAATACTCAAAAAGAAATTTAATAAGAGATGTAAAATAGACTTTGAAGATGTTCGTACTATCTGTTTCATAAAATAAGAGTCGAATTATATTGTTTGATTGTTCGCAAACAACAGCTTTTTTTTGTTTTAAAACCTAGTTTAAATGTTGATATATAAACTAGGTTTATCATTCATTATCTAATAATTTCAAAAGAACCTTTTAAAATGGTTTTGACAGAGTCAAATTTTATAATATAAAAATATGTTCCTGCTGGGAGTACTCCTCCTGTTTCATTTGTTCCTTCCCAATCATTTCTGTATCCTTTTTTACGGAATACTTCTTGTCCCCAACGATTGATAATTACCAGTTCGTTACCTGGATAACGTTCAATCTCTTCTATATAAAGTTGATCGTTGAGTCCATTTCCATCTGGTGTAATTACATCCACTGTTCTGACTTTTGGTGTTCCTATTACTGTTACAAAAACACTATCATACGTAAAGCAACCATAAATATTTTCTGCCCTTACTGTGTACATTGTACTGATAGTTGGGTTTACGGTTGGTGTAGAAGTAGAATCACCTGTTAGCGTTGGGTCTGGTGTCCAAACATAATTTATTGCACCATTAACAAATAACTGCACATCATAACCAATATTAATAGTTGTATCTGGAGTAATTTCCAAAATCGGAGCTGGACGGATTGTAATTTCAGCAATATTACTACTATCTGTAAAACAATTATTAATTACTAACCTTCTATAAAATGTAGTGGTATCAATTGGGGTAGGCAGATAACTAGCTGTATTTGTATTAGCAATATCTGTCCAATTAATTCTATTTCTTGAGTTTTGCCATTGATAACGAAACTGTCCAATATCATTAAGTGTATCCAAGAGAACCGTTCCAGTAAGCCTACCCAAAGTATCCAAACTACAATCTACAAAACCAGCATCAATAACATTATTTTTAATGGTAGGATTAATTCTGAGAGAAATAACATTTGAAGTATCTGCAAAACAAGAAACACGAGCAATACGACGATATTCTGTATCAAAATTGATTCTGCCTGTAAAATAATTTTGGTCACCTCCAACAGTTCGCCAAAGAGCTGTCGAATCATTTAGTTTTCTTGATTGCCAAAAGAATCTATAAGCTGTACTATCATTTCCTCCTTGAGTTGGAAAAGTTCCTCGTAACGTATCGGCTGCAAATCCTTCACAGACTGTAGTTTGAGGTGATGATATTCTATTATTTTCTATGAATTGAATTACTTTTATAGTAATAACATTACTAAAACTAGGTGGACATCTTCCTGAACGAACACTCCTTCGAACATAAGTAGTTTGTTGTAATATATCAGGTTGATAGGCTGTTATAGTATCTGTATCGACAGGAATCCAACTGGCACTATCTGTAGAAATCTGCCAAGATATCTCTATATTTCCTGCTTCTCCTGCAATGGGATTTGTTGCTGTAATGATTGCAGCTGTATCTCCCTGACAGATAGTTTGATTTCCGAAAAGAAAATTATTTCTTGCATTCAAAACTATGTTTATCAAAAGTCTATTACTCGTATCTGGCTGACAACCTCCTAAGACAACTCTTCGGAAGTAATTTGCTCCCCCATATAATGTATCAGGCACAAAAGTTTGAGATTGAGTAAATGTACCTGTACTAAATGTAAAAGTTCCACTACTAAACCACGCAATAGTATCTCTTGATTGCTCATAAAAATAACTGTATACTCCTGTATTTTCTGGGTTTGTTCCTGTAATTGTTATCTTAGTAGAATCTCCAACACAAATTTCTCGGAAAGTATCTGTAATTTGATTAATTCCAAATGGTTTTCGTACGGGAATAAAGACAACATTACTAGTATCTGTATTACAACTATCGATTACCAAACGTCTGAAATAAGTAGGTTCTGTTAAAGGAAAGTTAGAAATATTCAGAGAATCATCTCTATTTGCCCATGCCAAACTATCAAAAGAGACTTGCCATTGATAACTATATCTGCCAGTTCCTCCTCTTGGCTGAGTAGCACTAATTATCCAAGCTGTATCTCCTTCACAAAGTGATTGCCCACTAAAGCTTTCTGAAATAGAATTATTTCGAATTGCAGAAACTACATTAACAAAAACTCGGTTACTGGTATCCACTTTACAACCTCCTAAAACAACCCTTCTAAAATAGTTTGAACCTCCAAAAAGTGTGTCAGGCACAAATGTATGTGTTTGAGTAAAACTACCTGTACTGAATGTAAAAGTAGAACTACTAAACCACGCTATTGTATCCCTAGATTGTTGATAAAAATAACTGTACTCACCTGTACTTTCTGGGTCTGTACCTGAAATAGTAATGGTAGCAGAATCTGCTGTACAAATATCTGTAAATGGAACGCTAATTTCATTCAACCCAAAAGAATTAACTACAGGAATAAAGGCTACATTACTTGTGTCTGTACTACAACTATCAATTACCAAACGTCTGAAGTAAGTAGACTCTGTCAAATCAAAAGCAGAAATACGAATAGAATCATCTCTATCTGCCCATCTTATACTATCAAAAGAAACTTGCCATTGATATTTATAATTACCTGTTCCTCCTGTTGGTTCTGTTACATCAATTACCCAATTAAAAGTAGTATCGGTTTGACAAAAACCTGTACTGTCATAAGAAATTAAATTAGTAGCACTATCGATTGGCTTTATCATAAATAATTTTACAACATTACTTGGATAAGCTCTACAACTATCAACTACCGAACGCCTTACTAAAAAGCTATCAGGTATTTGCATAAAAATAGTATCAAAAAGCAGTGAATCTCTTGGTATATAATTTTGAACTGAATCTACACTCGTCCAAACAGTAGAATCTAAAGAAACTTCCCACAAATATCTAAAACCTGTTGGTGCTACTGGAGCAGTTCCATTTATAACAGGAATTGCATCTCCTACACAAATACGTGTTCGTGTGGCTGTAATAGCAGAAGTATCATTTCCTAAATCTGGAGAAATAAAAATATCGACAATATTACTAGTATCAGCAAAACAGGCACTTCGAACTATCCTTCGAACATAGAAAGTATCATTGGCGATAGGTGGAACAAAACGATTTCTTGTCGAATCTACGCCCAACCAATCGGCTGTATCTAATCGTGTCGCTATTTGCCATATATATTTATAAGTTCTATCTCCTCCTGTTGGAGTATCTCCTCTAATTGTATCAGGACGAGTACCTATACAAATTGTCTGACTTTCAAAAATAGAATCTGCAACTACCCTAGGAATCGAATTAAGTGTAATTACATTACTTGTATCAGGCGCACATGCTCCTGTAACAATTCTTCTAAACTGAACAGTATCAGCACTTTGTAATGTATCTGTAAAAGCAAAATTTTGAGTTTGAAGGCTATCAATCCAAGTCAATCCTGAATCTAAAGAAACTTGATAACGATAACGAAGCAAACTTGTAGCTGAAGAATCTGATGTAGTTCCATAAATATCAGTCGGAACAACTCCCAAACAAACATTTTGAATCGATGGAAAAAGTGTATTTGTAGTAATATTAGGTAAAGTAACCACTCTTACTTTTGCGCTTGTATCATTACTACACCCTTGATTAGCAGCAGGAATAACAATTCTTCTAAAATAAGCTGTGTCTGCGATAGTAATACCTGCATTATTGAGGGCATAATTTGGAACGTTTCCATTATTTGCATTTGTCCAGTTTGTTGTATCTCCGTTTAAAGCCTGTTGCCATTGATAAGAGAAAAACGAAACTTCTCCCAAAATAGCATTCGAACCCACAAGTGTAGGCAAGGTTTGACCTTGACAAATAGTTGTATCTGGTGTAGTAATCAAATTATTAGAAGGACATTCAATTACATTTACAAAAAAACGTTTTCTATTCAGTGTTATATTCGGCGCACCTGTATGAGTTATTTGTGCTGTGTAAATTCCTTCATGGTCGGCAATAGTAGCATTATTAACTACTAAAACACTATCATCATCTTGTTCATTTACTAAATCTGCTGCACGAAACCAACGATAAGTAGTTGTTCCATTTATTTGATTTACTGACACTGTATCTTTAAAAGTGCCTCCTTGTGGAACATTAATAATTTTAAAACTTCCTATACTATCTTGTGGAGAATAAGTAAATGTATAGTCAGGTTTATTATTCGGAACAAGACTATTTAGTTTTAATCTATTATTCGAAAAATTGAGTGTAATAGGTCGGTTTACTGGAAAAGTAGGCACATTTTCAATAAAGTTAGAATCAATACTAATAAAAGTAAGTGCTGAAAGTGTTCCAATATCAGTCAATCCTGTGGGGAAGTTACCAGTCAAGGAGTTGAAACTCAAGTCTAATCGTTGTAATAATAACAAATCACTTAATGAAGCAGGAATTTCTCCTGTAAAATCATTATTTCCTAAATTTAATTCTTGTAAAGTAAGCAAAGTACCAAACCCTGTTTGAATAGAACCTGTTAATTGATTATTCGATAAATCAATTCGGTTGATTTGATTCAATTTATCTCCTCCAAACATAGATGCAGGAATCTGTCCTATTATATTTCGATTACTCAAATTTAGTTCTAAGACACAACTATCATTTGCGTTCAATACTACACCAGCCCAAGTAGTCCAAGGGTCTGTAAGTGTCCACGGATTTGTCCAGTTTGCACCATCAGTAGCATTATAAAGCTCTACTAATGCTAAAGAATCATCAGGCAAACACATCAAACGATATATTTCTGCCTTAGAAAGTGGGGTAAGAAAAGAATTTGAAAAAGAAGTGGGAAAATAATTCTGAACAGCCTTATTTTGAGCAAAAGAGTTTTCTACTTTTGAAGCAAAAATAAAGTTTTTGGCTTTTTTATCTAGCAAAGGAGATGTAAAAGCTGTTATTCCTACTATAAAAAGACCTAAGAACAGAAATTGCCAAACTGTATGCAGATTAGAAAATTTATTTTTAAGGAGTAAACTTTTAGGGAAATGATGTTTTAGTATTTGTATTGAATTCATAATGTATGATAGAAACGTCTTATTTATAGAAATAAAAAATAGAACGTTATTTTTTCGTAGAATTTCTAAAATTGAAAAGCAAGATAATTTTTGATGTAAAACAGAATGATTCTACATCACTCAAAATGGCTACTTGATTTTAAATTAGCTTTGTAACATGTGTATAACGGAAATTGTAGCTACAAAATTACAGTTTTCTAGTTGTAAAACAGAAAAGTAGCACAATTTATTTGCTCTTTATTTTGATTTTGGTATATATTTTCTGCTTATTTGATAGGTCAATAGAACTTAAAATGCTTCAAAATTGATAAAAGGTCAGTAAATTTGCTGTAAGTAATAGAAATAAAAAAGAACACAGACACAAAAAAAGAAATTCATTTATTTAAAAATACTCCGTTTTATGTATGATTCTCAAAATAATTTTCAAAGTGATGAACAAGTAAATACTAATTCTTCATTTGTTAGTTCTATTTCTAAGTCTATGTTAAATAATTTTCAATATTCACTTCAATCAAAATTACAAACACTTCAATCTTTTCAATCTCAATTACAAGACAAAAAAGAAATCACATTAGATAAATTTGAAGCTCAAAAACAACAATTGCAAGTCTTGATTGTAGAAATTGCTAGTTTCTTAGATGATTTGATGCTTCCAATTATAGAAGAAAATCCATTTTTTGTAGAAGATTTTCTGATTTTTATGAAAGATTTTATGCAAAAGCTAGAAACACAATTTGCTTTATTTACTACCCTTTCTGTATCCTCTTTACGTGATAAAGTACGTAAACAAGTAGCCCAAACGTCGCAAAATTTTGAAACAAAAGCTCTAAAAGAATCTTTTGAAGAGAAACAAAAACAAACTTTAGCACAAACAGAACTCCTTTTAGAAACTCTCAACGAACAACTTATAGACATTCGTCATCGTATAGAAAAGCAGAAAGATAAATTTTTGAATAATTCAACTACCTTAACTTTTTCAACTTTATCTTTACCATCTGTTTCTTCTTCTGAATTAGTAACACTTTCTGAAAAGACAATTTCTACTTTTGAATTGATAAAACAAGATGTGAAACGTTTTTTTATGTAATTTTGAACTTTTAATATCCAATTTTTATCATATTTACTCTTTAATTTTTATGAGAAAACTAACTTTTTTAGCCCTATTTTTTATTCTTATTGGCTTTTCTTCTAAAGCATTAGCTCAATCTCCTGTTCGTTTGGGTTTAAAATTTAATCCTATTATTTCGTATGCACGAATAACTGACGAAGACAAAAAATCTATTGATGGACTTGAAAAAAGCTCAAAACTTGGTTTTTCGGGTGGTTTGATGTTAGATTTTAATTTTTCTGAACGTGCAGCCTTTCATACTGGAGTACTTATCGTATCAAAAGGATATGAAACTAAAGTTAAAGGATTTGATATTACCACTACTTCAAAAGTCACAGCTGTAGAAGTTCCTTTAGCTCTTAAAATGCGTTCTGGAGATATTGCTGAGGGATTACGTATTCGTGGGCTTTTTGGAGGACAACTTGGGTTAAATGTTTCTTCAAAAACTACTACAAAACTTGGTAGCGTTTCTGATGAAAGCCGTAAGACAAGTGATTTTTATCAGCCATTAAGTGTAGATTTTTTGGTAGGTGCAGGTGTAGAATATGATATTGAATCTGTCGGAACACTAGATTTCGGACTAAGTTATCATAATGGACTTACTCGTTTTAATAAAAAGGATGAAGATGCTCAAATTCAACCTAGAGCTTTATTACATTATTTCTCTTTAGATATTGGTTTCTTTTTCTAAAAGATATTATTTTTTGCATTCCGAAAGAGTTTGAGAAATCAAACTCTTTTTTTATTGTATAAATTCAAGATGGCTATTTTAGCTTCACATAAAATCTCAAAAAGAACATTTTATTTGATTTTTTTTCACTATCTTTATTAAAACACTCACTTACAATACCTTATACTTTCACTATTTCAACTGATAAAATAGTCAATTCCCTTTTTATTTGACATCTTTTTATACTTATTATTGTCTATGTCATTAAATCCTCTTTCTGTTTTATTTGACGTTCCTCATCATTTAGATTTAACTATCGAAGAACACAAAGACTTTGCTGTTGTCTCTACGGCAGGCGTATTAGGTTTTTTAGCTCATATTGTATTTTTTATTCTTTTTTTCCTGTTTCATTCTCATTTTATGATGTATCTGAATATAGGAAGTATTCTAACTTTTGCCTGCATTTTTTACTTTAATCGTAGCTCATCAAGAAACCCTACTCTTCTACTTATTTTAGCGAGTTTAGAGATACTTGTTCATACTACTTTTGCTATTTTTTTATTAGGATGGACACCTAACTTTCATATTTACTTCTTTATTCCTATTCTGTCAGCTTTGGTTATTTCCAAAAGCAATGCTATTGCTGCTCATATTATCAATGTAACTTGTATAGTTTTTTATATCGCTTTGGCAACTTATACTAACTATGAAAATCCAATAGCTCCCCTTGAGGAAATAGAAGCATTTGTTTTTGAAATTTTGAATATTAGTAGTGTTTCTGTAATAGTAATCATTGTTACGATGTATTATAGTTATGTATCTAATGAATCTTCAAAAGATTTAATTCAGTTAAATAGTAAATTAAAAGAGCAAAGTCAAAAGGTTATGTCTTTTAATAATGAACTTGCTCAACAAACAGAAGAACTACAAATACAGTCAGAGCAATTAGAAAATGCTAATAAACATACTACTGATAGCATCAGATATGCTCTTCGAATTCAAGAAGCTGTTTTACCTTCTTTTTCTGATTTAGATAATCTGTTTGGAGAAAAAAATGTAATAGTTTTTTATAGCCCTAAAGATATTGTTTCAGGAGATTTTTATTGGGCAAAAGGAAAAGCCAAAAATAAAATAATCGTAGTAGCAGACTGTACAGGTCATGGCGTTCCAGGGGCAATGCTAACAATGATAGGAGAAAGTCTTTTGAATAATATTGTGTTAGAAAAAGGAATTACAGAACCTGCTTTGATTTTAGATGCCTTACAAGTTTATTTTTCTACTCTTTTTAGTGGAAGTGTCCATAATATAAGAGATGGAATGGATATTTCTATTTCAACAATTAATTATAAAACAAAGAAATTACATTTTGCAGGAGCTAGAAATCCAATTACATATATTCAGAACGGAGAAATGAAAACCATTCAAGGCGACAAAATGAGTATTGGTAACTCAAATTTCAAGTCCAAAATAGGTAATAGATTTACTGATCACCAAATAGATATTTCTGTACCTACAACAGTTTACATGTACACAGACGGTTTTCAAGACCAGTTTGGAGGAAAAGTAAATAGAAAATTTTATAGTAAAAACTTGAGAGAATTATTTTTTACAATACATAAACTTCCCATGTCCAAGCAACGAACACGCCTAAAACTGACCTTTATGGAATGGTGTGATTTTGCCAAACAAACCGACGATGTTACCATTGTAGGAATAAAAATAGATTCTAGTCCAAACATCGAAGCTTGAACTAGAATTTAGTTTTTACACAATCATTTTTTCGATAGGAATAACTAATATTCCTTCTGCACCTGCTCCTTGTAGTGCATCAATTTTTTCCCAAAAGTCATCTTCATTAATAACAGTATGAACAGAAACCCAATTATCATCAGCCAAAGGCATAATAGTAGGACTTTTTAAACCAGGTAAAACTGAAATAATAGCATCCAATTTTGATTTTGGCGCATTTAAAAGAATATATTTATTTTTGTGTGAACGTCTTACAGATTGCATTCTAAATAAAAGTTTCTCAAAATTCTTGCGTTTTTCTCCATTAAAATCTGGATTCGCTACCAAAACAGCTTCTGACTTCAAAACCGTTTCTACTTCTTTTAGTCCATTGCTCAAAAGTGTACTTCCAGAGCTTACAATATCACAAACTCCTTCTGAAAGACCAATACTAGGCGCAATTTCTACCGAACCACTAATCATGTGGATTTCAGCATTTACATTTTTTTCTTTAAAATAATCACCCAAGATTTTTGGATACGAAGTAGCAATACGTTTTCCATCAAAAAAAGAAACATCATCATAAGTTGTTCCTCTAGGCACAGCCAAAGACAAACGACATTTTGCAAAACCTAATCGGTCCACAATCTCCAATTTTTTACCTTTTTCAAGCATTACATTTTCGCCAATGATTCCAACATCAGCAACGCCATCTTGTACATATTCTGGAATATCATCATCTCTTAAGAAAAGAATTTCTAAGGGAAAATTAGATGCTTCTGCACGCAACGCATTAGGACTTGTTGTGATTTGAATTCCACATTCTTTAAGTAGAGCAAGTGATTTTTCACTCAAACGACCCGATTTTTGTATCGCTATTTTCAAACGATTTGAGTTTTCTGTATTATTAGGCGACATAGATATTTATTTTTCTGTGTTCTAGTGAGTAATTCTATTTTAATTATTGGTGGTTTTCCTTGAAATTTTACTTATTTTTCTATCTTAAAAAAAAGCAAACTTACAAAAAAATAAGGTCAGAAGTAAAATAATGCCTTTTTAAAAAAGATTAATCAAGAGGAATCCATAATTTATATCCTGTTTCATTCTCAAACTTAGCTTGCCAATTCTTGCCATATTTTATGTTCATTTTTTCTAATACCACTTTATTATTTATGTTGGCTATTATAGCCTGAAAAACTCCTACGTTACAACCCGCAATTCTCTCCATTCGAAATCCATATTTTTCTGTAATTGAATTTTCACCATTCAAACAATCTACTGGTAATAGTTCTCCATAAATTTGAAAAGTGGGAAAATTTTCAGTATCATTTTCTGCTGTTTCAGAGTCCGTTTGATTTGATGTTTTCGAATTATCTACACAACTTACAAAAAGTAAAATTGCTAGAAGTAAAATAAGTAGGTATTTCATTATTTTTGATTAATTTATTTTTGATTTGGAAATAAAGATATATTATCAACATTTGCAAATAGCTTTTCGGAAATCCAAAAGAACGCTGGCAATAAGTTTAGCTACAAATCCTTAACTGTAATAAATTACTAAAAAGTAGTTTTTCCAAAACTCAAAACTTTTACAAAGAAAAAAACTATCTTTGCATCTTACTTTTGCTATAAAAATAACTGAAAATATACGTTCTCTACAAATGACAGCACAAGAATTACAAGAAAAGCTAGATAAAGCATTAGAAAAATACGAAATTGTAATTGGTCTTGAAGTCCATGCTCAACTTCTTACCCAAACAAAAGCCTATTCTTCTGACCCCAATGAATATGGCAGCTTGCCAAACACAAATGTAAGCGTAATTACGCTCGCTCACCCCGGTACGCTTCCAAAATGCAACAAAAAAGTATTGGAATACGCTATCAAAATGGGCGTTGCTTGTGGTTGTGATATTACAGAATACAATATTTTTGATAGAAAAAATTATTTTTATCCCGATTTGCCAAAAGGCTATCAGATTACACAAGACAAAACGCCAATTTGTAGAGGTGGTTTTATTCCGATTACACTTCCAAGTGGCGAAGAAAAGAGCCTTGAATTGACACGCATTCACATGGAAGAAGATGCAGGAAAATCAATGCACTTGGCTGCCGAAGTCGACACGCTTGTCGATTTGAACCGTGCAGGAGTTCCTTTGATTGAGATTGTTTCTGAGCCTTGTTTGCGTTCTAGTGAAGAAGCCTATTATTATTTGCAAGAAGTGCGTCGTCTTTTGCGTTACTTAGAAATTTGTGATGGAAACATGGAAGAGGGTTCGATGCGTTGTGATGCCAATATTTCAGTACGACTTAAAGGAGAAGAAGCCTATCGTACACGAGTAGAAGTAAAAAATATGAACTCGTTTAGAAATGTACAACGAGCGATTGATTTTGAAGTAATTCGTCAAGTAGATTTCTATGAAGACCCAGCTACAACAGGCGAAATTTATGGAGAAACACGTATGTTTGATGCAAATACAGGCAATACATACAGCCTTCGTGCAAAGGAAACGTTGAATGATTATCGTTATTTTCCAGAGCCAGATTTGCAGCCATTAGTAGTTACAGAGGAATATTTACAGACAGTGAAAGCCTCACTTCCTGCACTTCCTCGTGAACTAAAAGCACGTTTTATGAAAGACTATGAACTTTCAGAATATGACACAAACATTTTGATTGATGATAAAGAAACAGCTTTATATTTTGATGAATTATGTCAAAAAACAAAAAATTACAAAGCTGCTTCCAACTGGATTACCAATATTGTAAAATCGTATTTGAATGAAAATAAAATCTCTTTTTCTGATTTTGCTTCAAAAATAAATACAGATAAAATGGCACAGCTTATCGAACTTGTAGATTCGAATAAAGTAAGTTTTGCCTTAGCTGCTCAAAAACTTTTTCCTGCACTAATAGAAGACACTACCAAATCGCCAGAAGAAAAAGCAAAAGAATTAGATATGATTCAGAGTAGTGATGAAGATTCTATTTTGCCAATCGTGAAAGAAGTTTTGGCTCAATTTCCTGATAAAGTAGCTGAGTATAACGGTGGAAAAGTAGGCTTGTTAGGAATGTTTATGGGACAGGTTATGAAAAAATCGAAAGGAAAAGCCGACCCTAAAGTTGCAAGTGCTTTGATAGAACAAGAATTAGAAAAAATGAAGTAAAACTTTAATTTATAACACTATGATAATTGGTCTATTCCTAATATGGTCTATAGGAAGAGCTTTTTTCAAACTTGCTAAAGAAATAGAAAAGAACAAATGGTTTTTTGCTGTTTTGGGCGTGCTTTCCTATTATGTAGGCACTGTGGTAGGAGCATTTATTATTTTTGTAGTTTCTGATCTTTTCTTGTCATCTTACTACAATATTGAAAGTATAGATGAAAATATAATTGGCTTAATTGCTATTCCCTTTGGAGTTTTAGCCTGTTGGGGCTTTTATAAAATTTTAGAGAAAAATTGGAAAACAAATGATGATGAAACCTACATCAAAGACGATACTATTTTAGATGCAAATCTATAAAACCCAATTTTCTGTCTTTTAGAAAATGAACTTAATGGTTCAGAAACTGCTTTATTTTGAAGTAATTTCTGAACCTTTTTTTTATAAAAATTAAACTCTAATGAACGACATTCTCCTAAAACCAAACTTCATACAAAATCCTCAAAGTCTATTTGAATTGATTAATATTTCTATAATTTGGGATAACCGAATGAAAGCACGCAAAACAGCAAGTTTTGGAAAGGCTTATAATTATTCTCAGATGAGCTATCCTTTTCAAGAATTTCCTAGTTTTTTGGAAAAAATTCGTCAGAATATAAAACTAGAATTGAATTTTGAGCCAAATAACTGTTTGATAAATTATTATGAAAATGGACTGTCAAAAATGGGTTATCATTCTGACCAAATTGATATTTTAGCCGAAAATACAGGAATTGTAATTATTTCTTTAGGAGAAACAAGGCTTTTAAAATTCAGAAATATAGAAGATAAAACTAGTTTCAAAGAATTTGAACTCACTTCTGGAAGTCTTTTTTATATGAATCAAGAAATTCAAAACAGTTGGCAACACGCTATTCTAAAATCAAATACAGAAAATTCTCGTATGAGTTTGACTTTTAGAAAATTAAGGTAACTAAAAAAGTAGGCTCTTCCGACAATTTAGCGAAATTATAAAAGGGTGTGCGTTCGTTTTAGCTTCGCTGAGGGTTACACCGTTCTCAAAAACGAACGAAACGCTTCCTCAGAAGCGTGATTTAAGCAATATCACGCTTCTGAGGAAGCGTTTTTTTCAGTTCTGAGGAACTGAACACACAATGTTTCGCTAAAAAGTCGGAAGAGCCAAAAAGTATTTGTAATAAAAATTACGAATACTTTTTTTAGATGTTTTCTTAGTTTAAATGCTTTTAAAGAGCAAAAAATTGTTTTATATTTCCCTAACAACTCCAATTTGTTTTTATTTCTATAAAAATTACTTATTAAGCCACTCCATTGCAGAAGCAGTATCTTCAAAATAATTTGATTGGTAACCAGCAGTAGTATCGTCATCTATTATCTGACTAATGGAAACCTGAGTAAATAAATCTTTGCTTATTATTATAGCTAATTTTTCAAGTTCAATTGCTTTAAAGGTAGGTAATATTATATCATTGTGCTTTTCTTGCTCATCAGGAGATATAGTATGTTGCATGTCAAGCGTTTTTGCTAATATTTTCTTTGGTCTGTGTTTTAATAGCACTTCATTTTCTAAACGAACATGTTCTTGAAACTCTTCAACGGTCATATTAGCAGTTGCTGCCAACCACTCTAATTCTAAAAGTTCTGTTTCAGGAAAATAACTAAGGACAAAAAATTGCGTTTGTTTTACTATCATGTTTTTAGCTTTTAATAGTTATTAAATAAAAAAATGTTAAAAATTATTAATCGATTTAAATTACAGTAACTAACAGATTTGATTTGTTATTGTTTTTTGGAAAAAAAAATAAAATATGATTGATTGTATGGTATTACTGGTCTTTAAGTATTTCTGATTAAAAAACAATTCTCCCCCAATTCTTCTTTATGATATATCTATTAGTTTTTTAACTAACTCTGTTTATTTTTTTCTAATTTCTTTCTAAGATGAATTCTCAAAAAGCACATTTTTTCTTTGCTTTATTTCTTTTTTTTACCTGTTTTTTACTTTCTCCTGATACCAAAGCTGTGCAAATTTTCGGAAAAGTAACTAGTACAGAAGGCAAAAATTTACCTTTTATAACCATTTATCAAGAAGGAACATCCTATGGAACTATCACTAACCAAGAAGGAAATTATTTTCTACATCTAAATGAAGGTACTTATCAAATTGTATTTCGTTCTATCAGTTACCAAACCCAAATTAAGGAAGTAATTGTTACAAAAGAAAATGTACAAAAAGATGAAAAAATAGAGCTGAATATACAAATGAAGCATTTGACAATGCTTTTAGAAACTATAGTGATTGATTCAAATAAAGACAACAAAAAAGAAATAAATAAAGCTCATTCTATCATTCAATCAGCACAACAAAAAAGAGAATTTTATAGAAATCAAGCACAGGCTTTTTCGTGTGATATTTACATAAAAAATGTACAGCAATTAGATACATTTCATATTCCTAAATTATTTTCTACTAAACAAGTAAAGCAACTAAAACAAGAATGGCAAACAGATAAAGTAATTTACTTTTCAGAATTAGTGTCCAAATATTATTTCTTAGCTCCCAATTATCAAAAAGAAATAATTATTTCTTCTCGTGCAAATGGTGATAGCAGAGGTTTTGCTTGGAATAGTTCGTTTTTTCTAATTTTTGATTTGTATCAAAATTCTCTATCACTTCCTATTGGAGACAGAAAATTTATTTCTCCTATTGCAAAAAATGCCTTTAATTATTACGATTATGTATATGAAGCAGAGTTTACAGAAAATATAACAACTGATAAAAAAGTCAAAGTCCATAAGATAAAAGTCGTACCCAAACACACAGGACAACCTCTATTTTTTGGAGATATTTACATTCAAGATAGCACTTGGAGAATCCATAGTGTGGATTTGAAAATTAGTCGTCAAGCAGGAATAGAAATTATTGACACACTTGCGATAAAACAACTTTTTTCACCTATAACAGATAAATTATGGATGTGTTCTTCTCAATCTTTTTTGTTTAATTATAAGATTAATTTGTTTAGTGTTGAAGCGATAGGAAAGGGAAATTATACAGGCAGTTTTTTTAATTACCATCTAAATCCAAACTTTACTTCTGCACAATTAGAAAAAGATATAGATGAGTTAGACAAAGATTCATTTTATAAAAATAGAATTACTGAAAAACAGGGGACAAAACAGAACCAAAAGCAGAATGAACAACAAATTTCCATTATCGATACTGTATCATTAGATAAACTAGAAGAAAAAATAAAAAATAAAGAATTATCAACAAAACAGGTTAAAGCTGAGGAGGATTTTTTTAGCAACGAATTATCTATTTTGTTAGATAGTTCTACTCAAAAAACTACCTCATATTGGCAAAAAGTGCGTCCTGTTCCCCTTACAACAAAAGAAGCAAACCATTATCATAGAAGTGATAGCATAGAAGAAGCACACAGCCAACCTTCTTATTTAGATTCAATGGATAGACAAAGCAATAAATTTAAGTTTAAAGATTTGTTAGTAGGCTATTCTTACAAAATTCGTAAAAAAGAATTGACTTATAAATTTCCTTCTGTTTTGAATGTCATTCAATCTAATACAGTAGAAGGACTGGCACTTAATTTTGGAGTAGATAGAATAAAAAATAGAGAAAAAGATTTGAGTCAGACCAAACTAGGTGCAGATGCTAGATATGGTTTTGGAAGCAAACAATTTTTAGCCAAAGGAGAAATTTCTCATCTTTTTAATCGAATAAACGATAGATATATTTTTATAGAAGGTGGAGCTTTCGTAGAACAATTTGAACCAAATGCTATTCCATATTTTGTAAATGGAGTTTATACACAACTCAGAGAACAAAATTTAATGAAGATTTATCAGAAAAATTATTTTCAACTCGGAGCAGGACAACGTATTTTTCAAGGTGCATTTTTTCGCTTGCAAGGAAGTTTTGAAAGGCGCATTCCTTTAGAAAATAATCCAAAAGCATCTTCACTTGTAGACAGAAAAGATATAGCTTTCACATCTAATTTGCCTATTGACTATAAAGGTGAATCTGTTTTTTTCGAACTTCATAATGCCGTTTTGATAAAAGCTCGTTTTGAATATCTGATTGGTGAAAAGTATATTTTACGTCCCAAACAACGAATTAGTTTATCTAGTAAATATCCTTTGCTGGCACTTACTTACACACAAGCCATAAAAAACATAGCACAAAGTAAAGCAGATTTTGGAAAATTAGTCTTGAATATTAGTGATGGAATGAATTTAGGAATTTTAGGTACAATCAATTATGATATTCAAACTGGAGCATTTTTGTGGAATAACTATACTTCTTTTGTAGATAATTTTCATTTTTCTACTTCGCCTATTTTTGTAGCAAAAAACAATTTGCGTCAGTTTTTATTGTTGCCTTTTTATGAATATAGCACAACTAAGCCATTTGTAGAAGTTCATGCCGAACAGCATTTTAATGGATATTTATTGCACCGAATAGGATTTATGAAAAAATTAGGTTGGCAATTGGTAGCTAGTTCGAATTACCTTTATACACCTGCTGCAAAACATTATACAGAATTAAGCATTGGTTTTGAAAATATTTTTAAAGTTATCCGAACTGATTTTGTGTTTGCTCTGAATTCTTCTCTAAAACAAGACAGAACACTAGAAAGTAGACCTAATTCTATTAAAAAAATTGGTATTCGTTTTAGTATAGGCATCTGATTTAAGATTTAGAAAATTGATTTTACTAGATTTGTCTTAGTAAAGGTTAAAAACTAAAAAAGAGTATAAAAATTTTAGGTTAAATTTTAAAATGACAAAAAAGTCATTTATATTTGTAACACAATCAAGTTATGAAAATAAAATCCATAGAAAAAGAAGAGCGTATTTATGAAGTTGTTTTGCAACTTACTCAAAAAGTAGGGTTAGCAGGTTTGCGTATTTCCGATATTGCAAAAGAAGCAGATTTAGCACACGGAACGCTTTATATTTATTTCAAAAACAAGAAAGAACTTATTAATCAACTCTATAAAAAAATCAAAAGTAGAGTAAGCGCAGAACTTCTTCCAGAGAATATTAAAGAGTATTCTATCAAGGAAGGAATGCAGCTTGTTTGGCAAAATTATTTACATTATTTAGTTCATAATCAGATAGAAATACATTTTATGAGTCAATGTGCAAGTTCTAATATCTTAGATGATTCGAATAAAAGTATTTCAGATTCATTTATGAAAAAGACAAAATCATTTTTTCAAAAAGGAATTGATTCATCAGACATCAAAGATTTAGATATTGAATTATTGATAAGTGTATTTCAAGGAATGGCTAATCACATTGGTCTTCAAATTACTCAAAAAAAGCTGGATTACACACCAAAACTAATAGAAGAGAGCTTTGAAATCTACTGGCACGGAATCAGAAAGTAAGAAAACAATATAGAAAACACAGAAAACATAAATTAGGCTATTTCAATAAATAGTCTATTTTTTAAAACCAAAAATGACTTTTTTTTCACTTATAAATTAATTTCAACTCAAATTCAATACAATTATGGCAAACCAAAAAACAATTTTCATTACAGGTGCATCTTCTGGAATCGGAAAAGCAACAGCTGAATATTTTGCAGACAAAGGCTGGAATGTAGCAGCAACAATGCGTAATACATCTGACGCACTTACAGAAACCGACAATCTCAAAAAATTTGCTTTAGATGTTCAGGACAAAAATAGTATAGAAAAAGCAGTTAAAGATTCTATTGCAACTTTCGGAAAAATAGATGTAGTCTTGAACAATGCAGGATATGGAACGGCTGGTGTTTTGGAAAGTGCTTCAGATGAGCAAATTAAAAGACAATTTGATGTCAATTTATTTGGTTTAATTGATGTAATTCGTGCTTTTTTGCCTCACTTTAGAGAAAACAAAAATGGTCTTTTTATGAATGTTTCTTCTATTGGTGGGCTTATTACTTTGCCAATGTTTTCAATTTATCATGCTACAAAATGGGCAGTTGAAGGCTTGACAGAAGGTTTACAATATGAACTCAATCCTTTAGGAATTGAATTAAAAATCATTGAACCGGGTGGAGTAAAAACTGATTTTGCAGGGCGTTCTTTGGATATGTTTGAGAGTGAAAATGACGCAGCTTATCAAAAAACAATTACTAGAATGATGAAAAATTTTGAAGGAACAGAACGTTCAGATACCTATTCGACAGCCGAACAAATGGCAGAAGGAATTTTTGATGCAGCAACAGACGGCAAAAAACAACTTCGTTATGTCTTAGGAAATGATGCTCAACAGCTTTGGGGTGCGAGACAAAATCAACCGTATGAAGATTTTAGAGAAATGATTCGTACAAATATGTTAGGATAATTTTTCATAAAAATTAGTTTAGAAATGCCATTATGCAATCTTTTAACTGCATGATGGCATTTTTTTATTACCTAGTTTTACTTTCTACTCCAAAAACTTCTTCTAAATCCTTTTTTGAATTACTGACTTCTTGATTAAATTTTACTATCGAAATTACATAAAAGATTACTATTGCTAGCGAAATAAAAATTCTAACATTATTATCTAAGCTTACATTTATGAAAGAGTTTGGAAGAAGTAGAATTATCATGTAAGATAACCATATAATCAAATAAGCAAGAATAAAATTACTTAGTCGCATGGTAAGATGAACTGTTGTTTTTTCTTTGCCCTCAGATTTCTCACTTTGAATTTCACCTTCTATTAATGGTAAGAACCCCATTTTACGGTGTAAAATACGATTGATTTTAAAAGAATTTATATTGACATTTCCTTCATAAGGCGCATGATTACTACTCGCAAAAATTCCCTTCCAACGGAATATTTTTTTTGGTTCAGTTATGTTTTCCAATCGCTTTTTTATTTGTTCACTAGAAAGGTGTGTGATATAACTGATTTTTTCGTAAGGAAGATACTTCATATTTTTTTATCGTTTATTTGTCTCTCTGCTTCAAAAATATTCTCAAAAAACTCTTTAGACTTATTTCCTTCATAATGAAATGCTAAAACAGTTACTACAGAAATAATTAGTATCATCAAAAAAGGAGTAAAAGAAGCCAAATTAAATATAGATTGGTTTTCCATTTCTTGCCTAAAAATAGGAATCAAAAATAGAGTAGCTACAAACATGAAAAAAAGCCAGATAGCAAGAAAAACAATTACAAAAGTGTGTAACCTCATTTTGATATGAATAAGTGTACTTTCTTTATTTTCTTCTATTTCACCTTCTATTCGGGGCAAAAATGAATTTCGATAACTAATAATACGACTTATTTTGAAAGAATTTTCATTTACAACTCCCTCATAAGCCTTATGATTTCCACTTGAAAAAATACCTGTCATTCGAATCCATTGTTTAGGCTCTGTTTCATTTCTCACTCTTTTTAGAATTTCATCTTTAGATAAATGAGTTTTATAAGTCAGATTTTCGTAGGGTATAATATTCATACAAGTAATAATTTTTGGACTCAATAAGTTTTTGTTATACAAAATACAAAACTTTATCCAAAAAAATAATTACTTCTCTAATTCAAATTGCTTTTCTAAAGACTGTCTTTTTTCCAAATCAGCTTTGATTTTTATATTTAGAGGAGAGTCTGCTAACACATTATAACTTTCCCAAAAAGCAGTATTATAATCAATTTCTTTTAGCTTCGAATCGTCTTGCAAATCTTGTGGAGTCGGATTTTTTTGATTTACATTTACTGTAAGTTGTTCGACAAAATATTCAGAAACAGATTCTTCAAAGGCTTCTTGACTCTCATAATATTTTTCGATGGAGCGCAACGATTGATAACTTACCAAATATTTATCATCGTATTTCTTGAAATAAAAATGCTCTTCGTTCTCTAAATAAATATTATATCCATAACGTTCTTTTGCATTATAGCCCCCCATTGCACCAACAGGAAGATAAGAAAAATGAAGTTGGAGAACAGCATAATCTTCGTCATTTACAAAGAGTTTTCCTTTAAGTTTTCTAAATCGGTCAATTGTTGCATTATAAGAAAAAGAGATTTCATAAACTGTTTTTTTGCCTATTGAAGTCAGATTTACTAGTTCATAGTCAAATTTTTCGTACATCATTTTATCAAAAATGAATTGATTTTTTCTTATCCAATTGTACTTTGTGCCGTATTCTACATCAATAAAAAAATTATTTATCTTTGATTTTGAATAATCATAAGATGCTCTTCTCTCTTTTACTTGTGCAAAATAATCTTCTTCTAGGTTCAAAATAGTAGGAGCAAAACTATTTTTACTTTTGTAGTTATAGATAATAGGAACATACGCTCGTTTGTCATATACATGAAGTGCAGCTTCTACCAAACGAACATAAGCTGTCGAATCTTTGAGATATTCTCTATAAAAAAAATCTACATTATAAGGAGTTTGTGGATAATTTTCAGGTAGGTTTTTTATGACCTGTTTCATTATTTTTTCTACCTTAGGAATTCTTTTTGAACTAATCGTAACTGTTTTGAGAGATTCACTAGATTTTAATTCTAAAACTAATTGATTACTTTTAGAATACTGATATGCTTCTGAAACTTTTATTTTTAAAGGCTGATAACCTACAAAAGAACAAACAATAAACTTATCCTTCCAAATAGGATTGAGGCGAAATTCAAAGATTCCAGCCGAATTACTTGCCGTTCCTACACTTGTTCCTTCAATTCCAATGGAAGCAAAAGGTAAGAGCTCTTTGGTTTCAGAATCGATAACTTTTCCTTTTATAAGAAAATTTGTTTGCCCTAAAACTTCAAATCCAAATAATAAAACTAAAAGAAATGAAGTAAATAATAATACGATTTTTGCTCTTTTCATTTTATAATGAGTCTGTATTTTTTTGAGATAAATACAAAAATAATTATTTCTATTTAGAGTATTCGATTACTTCATTTTGAATTGGAGAATAATCTGTTTTTTCTTTTCCATCAACAATAATTTTATCGAAATAACATTTTATTCCTGTTGCTTGATTTGAGTTTTCTGTATTTTGAATGTGAAAATGTAAATGAGGTTCAGTAGAATGACCAGAATTTCCACAAAGTGCTAACCTATCACCTTGTTTTACTTTTTGTCCTTCCTTTACTTTTATAGAATTCTGTTTGAGATGAGCAAAAAATAAATATTCATTGTTTTCTGTTTTCAGAATCACTGTATTTCCTGTAATAAACTGATTATTGACTTCTCCTACCTTATTATCTTTTATTCCATCTACTGACAGAACAATTTCTCCATCACAAGGTGCAAAAATTTCTTGTCCAAAAGCATAATAATCTTCATTCTTTTCTGCATTTGTTGTATAGGTTTTTCCATTTTTCATAATCAAAAAATCAAACGCATTCTTCTGTGATTGGCTTTCTACATGATAGTTTTGCTTTTCTGTATCTCCTCCCCAAGTAACCGTCCATTTTCCCTCAAAAGGCAAGATGAGTTTAGTCTGATTACGTTCAGGTGTAGGTATTTCAGTAATTTCTTCATAGGGTTTAATAAATAATCCATTTATTTTGCCTTGATTATCTACCGAAATATTTAATGCTGCTGTTCCTTTTTCAAATTTCGTTTTATAGACAGCATAACTTCCTTTTTCATACCTAGAGAACTCTCTTTTTATTATTTTTCCTGTTTGTTGGTATGAATTTTTCAAAAACAATCTAGTTTCTTCCAAAGGCATTGCTTTTTTCATTCCATAAGAAAACATCTCAAAAATGCTATCATAATCAGAATTATTGAAATAATTATCAAAATTTTGTGCTACCTTTTCATAACTCTCTGTTTCTTTAAAGTCGTTATTGGTTTGAGAAAATGAATTTGAAAGCGTAAAAAGATACACAAAACAGAGCGCAAAAAACGAAAATAACTTCATACAGATAAAATTTAGGTATTATAATTTTGAAACGAAAATTACAAAAAAATAAAAGTAGTTTAGTTATATTTCTATTTTAAGTTTTATTAAAAAATTAAATTCAGACATTCTGTTCTATCTATTTTACTTGTCTGTGTCATAGCAAAATTAGAAATATAAAAACATTGTTTGGGAGTATGATAAGCAGGCAGATTTGTTTTGAGATGCTGTAAAAGGTCATTTTCAAAATTTTTATCAAATGGTAACCCTTCAATAATCAAAATCACTTTTTCGCCTAATGTTTCATCAGGTATAGAAGAAATAAAGAAGCGTTTTTGTAAATCTAATTCATAAAAAGCTCTTTCAATAAAAGCTTCTATTTTTTCTGGAAAAACTTTTACACCTCCTGTATTGATAGCAAAATCTGCACGCCCAAGCCACTCAAACTCATTGTCATTTTTTATATCTACCAAATCGTTTGTTGTGATTTCTTTTCCCAAAGTGTGAGGCGCAGAAATAACTAAACAACCACGCTGATCCGTTTTTATATTTACATTTGGAAGTGTTTTGTAGGTATCCGAAATTTCTTTTTTTCCTTTTCCATTAAGCCTTTTCAATGCAATATGAGTAACAGTTTCGCTCATTCCATAAGTAGAATAAATTGGAACTCGGTTGAGAGCTTTTATAGAACGAATTTTTTTGAGAAGAGAATATGAAACAGGCGCACCACCAATAATAATTGCCTTCATCTGACGCAAAATCGCAATTTTCTCAGGTGTTTCGTCTAAAATAGTTTGTAATTGCATGGGAACAAAAGCAGCAAAATCAAACCACATTTTTTCATCAAAATCTTCTAAGGGATTTCGTTTGGGAGGAACTATTATCATTTCTGCATCTAATTCCATTCCCCGAACTAGCATCATTTTCCCTGCAATATATTCAGTATTTAAACATACTAGAAAACGCTCATCTTGCTTCAAATTCAATGCTTTAGCTGTTGCCAAAACGCTATTTTGCATTTGTTTTCTAGTAAGAGTAATTGGTTTTGGAATGCCTGTTGAGCCTGATGTATGAACTATAAATTCTTTTTTATTGCTTTGCCATTCCATACAAAAGCTAATTACAAGCTGGTTATAAGAACTACACAGAACGGTTTGAGAAAGCTCTGAAATTGGAACTTTTTTACCTATTTCTCCTTTACAAACTTCAAGAGGAAAATATAGACTAGATTGAGAATGAGTAATAGTAGTATTTTTTAATAGAGATTCTGACATAATGAGTTATAAAAATAATGATAGAATTGTTTTGCCTAAATTGTTTTGTTAAGGTCTAAGTTTAATAAGTTAAAAAAATGAACTCAATTATATAACTTTAAATGAGCGTAGTTTGTTAAAGGAAGTACAAATAAACATATTTTAATAATATACACATAAACCTTGCTATGTAGGTAATATTGCTTAAATTATTATAGTAATTGGTAATAGAAAAATAGTGAATATTTGAACTTACTTGAAATCAATATGTTATAAACATAAAACAAAAGCAGCCTCTTTAATCTTGCAACTTTCTAATAAAATACATAACTTTGTAGAGTTGTGTTATTATTCTAATAAATCAACTATTTTAATGGCTATTTTCTATTTATAATTAATTTGAAACATTTTTTTTATCTTATTTCTATATTGCTTCTATAATTTTTTACTAAAATAGGATTATCTACATTATAAAAACTTTAATCTTTTAAATTAATTCAAACTATTTTTTTACAACAAAATAGTGATAAAATAATATTATTATGTTTCTTTCTTTTGAAAAAATGCCTTCTTATTCTCGTATTTGGATTTATCAGTCTGATAGAGAACTTACAGATAGTGAAGTTGTGGCAATTACGAATGTTTTAACAAATTTTATTGAAAATTGGCAAGCCCATGGTAACTCTCTAGTTTCATCTTTCGAAATTCGTCATAAGCGTTTTTTAATTTTGGCAGTAAACGAAGAACTTACAAAAGCAACAGGATGTTCTATTGACAAATCTGTAGCACTTATGAAAGCTATTGAAGATGAATTCAAAATTTCACTTTTTGACAGAACTAAAGTAGCTTATTTTGATAAAGAAGATAAAATAACTATTACCTCTCTTTCTAAACTTAAAGAATTAGTTATTGAGCAAAAAATCACTTCTGATACAATTATTTTTGATAATTTGGTTCAAATAAAAGAACAGCTAGATTCTCAGTGGCAAAATAAGGCTTCTAATACGTGGCTCAAACGTTATTTTCAGAACGTGCTTTCATAGGCTTTGTATCATCGTGAGACACCGACAAGGGCTTCTCAGAATTGATTGTCATGAATTCAACAAATCCTAAAACACAAAAACCCTTATTTCTTTATTGAAATAAGGGTTTTTATAGTTGAAGAAACAATTCTATTCAAATAAAAATAGATTATTTACCTTCGTCATTTTTCATGTCATCTTTCAATTGAGAAAGTGCAGAATTGTCTCCTAATGAACTAGTAGTTTCCAAATCTTTAGAGTTTTTCATGTCTTTAGATTTTGAAGCTGTTTCTTTACTAGCTTCTCCTTTTGGAGCTTTTGCTTTCTTTGCAGGAGCTGCAGTTTCTTCTTTTCCACTACGGTATGTAGCTACGTGAGAAAGAATAATACGTTGCTCGTCTTTAGAAAACTCTACTACTTTGAAGTCGATGTTGTTTCCAACCTCAGCAGTTTTACCTGTTTCTTCCAAAGTAAGGTGTTTTGTAGAAGCAAATCCTTGTACACCGTAAGGAAGTTCGATATTTGCACCTTTGTCATTTTTGTTCACTAAAGTACCTTTGTGTACACTGTTTGGTGTAAAAATAGTTTCGAAAGTATCCCAAGGATTTTCTTCCATGTGTTTATGACTAAGAGCCAAACGACGTTGTTCTGTATCAAGTTCTAATACTTGAACTTCTAATTTTTCGTTTACTTTGATAAATTCAGATGGGTGTTTGAATTTACGAGTCCAAGAAAGGTCAGAAATATGAACAAGTCCGTCAATTCCTTCTTCTAACTCTAAGAATAAACCGTAGTTAGTAAGGTTACGAACTGTACCTGTGTGACGCTCACCAGAAGCATATTTAGTTTTAACTTCTTCTTTCGTCCAAGGATCTTCAGTAAGTTGTTTGATACCTAATGACATTTTGCGCTCTTCACGGTCAATAGTCAAGATAACTGCATCTACTGTATCATTGATACTCAAGAATTCTTGTGGGTTACGCAAGTGTTGCGACCAAGACATTTCTGAAACGTGAATCAAACCTTCTACACCTGGTTTGATTTCTAAGAATGCACCATAATCAGCAACATTCACAATACGTCCGTTTACTTTTGTACCTACTTCTAAAGTAGCTTCAAGCGAATCCCAAGGATGCTCTTGAAGTTGTTTCATACCTAATGAAATACGTTTTTTGTCTTCATCAAAATCAAGAACAACAACATTAAGTTTTTGGTCAAGTTCTAATACTTCATTTGGATGAGAAATACGTCCCCAAGAAATATCAGTAATGTGAAGTAATCCATCTACGCCACCCAAATCAACAAAAGCACCAAAGTTAGTGATATTTTTAACCACACCTTCCAATACTTGTCCTCTTTCAAGGTTGTCAAGAATTTGTAAACGTTGTTTTTCAAGATCTTTCTCAATAAGAACTTTATGAGAAACTACTACGTTGTCATTTGCATAATTGATTTTGACAACTTTCAATTCCATTTTCTTATCCACATATACATCAAAATCACGAATTGGCTTAACGTCAATTTGTGAACCTGGTAAAAATGCTTCAATACCAAAAATATCTGCAATCAAACCACCTTTTGTACGGCGTTTGATAATTCCTTCGATAACTTCATCTCCTTGATGCGATTGCTCAATTTTTTTCCACGCCTGAAGAGCCATTGCTTTACGACGAGAAAGTAAAATTTGTCCGTTTGCGTCTTCTTGTTTCTCTACATAAACAGTTACTTGGTCACCAGCTTTAAGTTCTGGTAAATCTCTAAATTCTGAAAGAGACACAAGTCCGTCTGATTTATGACCGATATTTACGATAGCTTCACGATCTGTAACGCCTACAATTGTACCTGTAACAAGTTCATTTTCTGAAAACTCAGTAAGTGTTTCTTCGTAAAGGTCTGCAAGTTCTTGTTGACGTGAATCTTTATAGCCAGCACCAAAGCCTGTTTTGTTAGACTCTAATTCTTCCCAATTGATTTCGCCTGCTGAAGTGTTTGAATTACTCATATAATAAAATAAAAAAGACAATTACTTTCAGGCTTGTCGTAGTGCCTGCCTTTATAGCATTTTTTTTAACTGGTAATAAAATCAATTAAAAGAAATTATGCTTATAAGGTGTTTAATTAACTGTGATAAAATAATTTGAATAAAATTCATTTAAAAAAGAAATAAAACTCAGAATAAAACAAAGTAAGTTATTGATTTACAGAATTTTACATATCTGTTTGAAAATGAGTTACAAAGATAAGAACTTTTGATAGGAAAAGGAAATTTTGTTTGTTTTATTCTTCTTTATTTTCCATAAACCAGCTAGAATATTTTATATAATTGGTAGCAATTCGCTCTAGCATTTCTCCTCTTTCTCCAATTGGTTTTACTTTTTTTGCAGGCACTCCAGCATAAATAAATCCACTTTCAATTTCTGTTCCTTCCAAAACGACTGCACCTGCTGCTACGATACTTCCCGTTCTGACAATTACACCATCCATCAATCTTGCACCCATTCCTATCAAAACATTATCTTCAATAGTACAGCCATGAACGATAGCATTATGTCCAATACTTACATAATTTCCGATAGTTGTCGGAGCAGTTTGATAAGTTCCATGAATAGTGGCATTGTCTTGAATATTGGTATGATGACCAATTTTGATATAATTTACATCACCACGAATAACAGCACTAAACCAAACACTACAATTATCACCCATTTCTACTTCTCCTACAATAGTTGCATTGGGAGCAAGAAAACAATCTTTGCCAAATTTTGGAGAAAAACCACGAACAGGAAGAATTAAAGCCATATTTTTTAGAGTTTTAAAGATTTGAATTTACTTAGAAGGTTGTTTTAAGAATACATTTAATTTCAAATTAGCAAACTATCCCTTAACTTTCAAAATTGTATTTCCTTCCAAAAAGCCATCTAATAAAATAGCTTTTGCAACTTTATTATTCTCATCTCTCTCAAAGCGAATAGAAGCATCACTCTCATTCATAAAAAACTGATTTTCAGATTGTGGTTTTAGCTCCACCTTATTTTCTCCCATGATTACAAACAAACTATCATTTTCAGCTACAAAAGTCAAGTTCATAGTTGAATTCATTGCATACACGCCTTCATATTCTTTCAATAAATCTGGGTTAATAGCTATTTCTTGACGAATTAAAGGAAGCTCATATTCTTCATTATTCAATATTTTTTCTATACTTTCAGACATTTCTCTAGCAACTGGATGCTTACGATTACTCAAAATAAGAACTGTTCGTTTTTTATCATTATCTTTTTTGAGTGAATAACTAAAGCCATCATTCATTAAATACCCTTCTTTATCCAAACTTTGATTTTCAAAATTATTTACAAACTTAAAAATATCTTTTACTGTTGCTTTTATTCCTCTACTACTAAAAGCCATACTATCTTGATACTTTGGTGATGGTGTTATTTTTAACCCTTGGTTTCGATAATTATAAAATAAATAACCAATTGCAAGATGTGTTGTGTCTGTTTTATGAAAATAAGTGCTTTCCAAATTCCATTTTTGAGCGTACTGTTCCAAAACTTCTGAAAATGTTTTTTTCGTGACTTTTTCAATAACCAATCCTAAAATATTATAATCTAGTTCAGATTGAATTTCTGCTGCTTTATCATTTTCATTATTTGATAGATTTACATAATCAATTAACGAATAGGTTTTATTCGGATTTACTTCTTGTATTTGAGCAATTGTTTGAAGGTTTGATTTATGATTTAATAACTCTTCGACTGTAAAATTCTGTTTTATTTGAGGAATATATGTAGCTATTTTTTCATTTGATTGTATCAAATTTTGATTTATCATATCTCTAATAATAGCCTCTGTAAAAAGCTCAGAAAGATGCCCAATTTTGAAAGCTGTACTGTCTGTAAATTCTTTTATAGTGACATAATCTGCCAAACCATAGCTTTTATTAAAGATGATAGAGTCATTTTGAGCAATCAATAGTGTACCACTAAAACGCCCTAAATCAAGATACCGATTTGCCAAACTATCGATTTTATCAATTTGAGCTATCTGATTATCATAATTTGTAGTTTCTTCACTTGGACTGGATGCAATTTCTTTTGTTTCTGTATTTGATTTACAGGAAAATAAAAATACAATGACGAAGATAAGATATACTATTTTTTGCAACATTAGAGTAAATAAGTTTGGGTGTATTTTTAATGATTGAAAGCAAATTTAGATAAATTGCTTTAAAAGCAAAAACCTATTCTTTCCTCTTGAGAGAATAGGTTTTTTGTTTTTTTTCTATTATTCTTTTAACTCTTTAATTAGTTTTACTTCATCTTCCTCATCTTTATATTTCCAAAAATGCCATCCACTTGTTGAAGTTGCTTTTCCTGAAATTTCTTCTTTTACTTTAGATGCTGCACCAGAAGGAGAGTAATGTTCATTTTTATATATGACTTCTTCAGTTTCCAAGTCCAAACGTGCTTGTATCTCTTGATTCTGGTAAGTAGCAAATATT
Organism: Bernardetia sp. Wsw4-3y2; assembly: GCF_037126295.1. Classification (NCBI taxonomy): domain Bacteria; kingdom Pseudomonadati; phylum Bacteroidota; class Cytophagia; order Cytophagales; family Bernardetiaceae; genus Bernardetia; species Bernardetia sp. Wsw4-3y2. The sequence goes on from NZ_CP147017.1 coordinate 850,060, forward strand.
TCTATGCTTCCTTTTTGGTTCTCTCTCTCTTTATAGTGATTCTGTAAAATATGAGTTTGTTTATCTACTAACATTTTTTGAAGTATATCAAATAACCTTGTAGCTCTTTCATCAAGAATTACTAAGAAATACTCATCCATATCTACTTCCATTATGTCTAATGGTATAAGATGTTTCTTTAAACTTTCTCTTAATGAAGAATTTTTAAGTTCTATTTCTTTTAAATATTTAGAAGGAGCTTTATCTGAAATTAGAATATTAGATATTTTTGGAATTAGTGTTCTGTTTATAGCAGAAGACATTTTATCTTGCGCTTCTAGGTCATCTTTGAATTTCTTCTTGATATAGTTTTTAGGAAAAATATGGTGGTCTTCTAACCTATTGTCATTAAAATTTAATTTATTGTTATTCTCCCAACTTACTAAACCTTTTGATTGAAAATTAACTAGATTTAGAATTCCTTTATATAATGCACTTGCCTTTCTATTGTAATCGTAAAAATCATCTTTGGTATTAATTTGAAGTCTAGCTAAACGATTAAAATAAGCTTTTTCTAATATTCTTTCTCCCTTAGCTACTTTTCTTAAATAATTAGCATCTTTAATTATCATTTCGTTAGAAGAGCCTGTGTAACGCTGTGAAAAAATAGAAGACCAGTACCAATATTGTATAAATTCACTATGTTTTTCATTCATTTGTGAGAAATCTCTACCTAATTCCCATCTAAAAATTATTAAAGGAATAATCATGTTTTCATAAGGCATCCAACTTTGTGAAACGATATAATGATTATCAAATAAAAAATTGAGGGTTTCTTTATACCAAGTACATATTTTGTCCCAATATTCTGTAAAATGTTCATGATTTAACTTTTTAAGAATGTATGACTTATCTATTTTTTCTCTTCCATCTCCAATTATATAAGCCAAAGTTCTCACTACAATTTCTTGATTAAAGTGATTTGCAAAATTAGGATTGCTTTCTTTAAATTCATCAATTTTACTTCTAAGATTAAAATCTCCAGCATATAATTTTGCTGCTAAAATATCTGTAAACTTTAAATTTATTCCTTTACTATTACTTCGTTCAAAAAATAATGCAAACTTATCTACATCCATATCTAAAAGATAGTAGTTTAATAGCTTACTTTCTTTAAATATATCTTGCAACTTATCACAAATTGTTAAATATTTTTCAAAATTATCATTATAGCCTTCATCATCATCTCCATTATATTTTTGCAGTTTGAAAATTTCTTTCTCTATCTTAGATTCTCTCCAATTTTCTTGCATCATGCTATATACATCACTTAACTTAACAGAAATGCGTTCATTATCTTGATTTCCACTAATTTCATATAATATTTCTTCCAAACTCTGTTCAGAAAGACTTTTATCTAAAACCTCACTATATTCATAATCTGATTCATTTTTAGCAACAAACCAAACTTCATCAATACCTGTGAAAGCTCTAAACATGGAAGTGGCTCTTTGTTGTCCATCTAAAACAATTCTATAATTATCTACTTTTACTTTGTTTGCAATCTGTTCACGAGTAAATTTATCTATTTTTAATTTACGATTCTTTCCTTGTCCTTTTCTTGGTCGGTCGTCTACTTCTCTTACTGCAATTTCAAAAGAAGGTTTTCCATATATAATCGCACCAATAAAAATACCTCTAATAATTGAGTCAAATAAATCGTATGTTTTGGTAATATCCCAAACAAAATCTCTCTGAAATTCTGGTAAAGAAATCGTTCCTTTTTCAATACTTTGTGTAAGTTCTCTTATAGATTCACTTTGTTCCATATTTTTCCATATAAAAAGATTAATATTTAAAATTCAATTTTTAAATATACAAAAAAACCTATTCTCTCAAAAAAGAAAGAATAGGTTTTTATAAAAATATTTTGCCATTGTTGGTATTTTCACCAACGACCTTAAAACTATATTAAATCCACTTTACAGTAAAATCAATAAGTGATTGAACTTCTGATTTGTAAGGAGGGTACATCAGTTGAGGTGCGCTAAAACGAGTTGGTTGTTCCAAAACAGCACGTTCATTAGAGAAAGATCTAAATCCAAAAATACCATGCGCTTTTCCAATTCCACTATGATTGACACCACCAAAAGGTAAATTATGTTGGAAATAATGAATAACAGTATCATTAATACAAACTCCACCCGAAGAAGTAGAAGCAAGCACATTATCAATCGTTTTTCGCTCTTGTGAGAAAAGATACAACGCTAATGGCTTATCTTTTTTATTGATTAAATCTAGTGCGTCATTCAGATATTTATATCGAATAACTGGCATAATTGGACCAAAAATTTCCTGTTGCATTACTTCCGAATCCAAAGGAACTTCTGACATAATTGTTGGAGCAATATAACGCTGCTCTTCTACAACCGTTCCTCCTGTATGAATAACTGCACCCTGCCCTTTTGCTTTTCCGATAAGCTCAACAAGTGTTTTATATTGTTTTTCATTGATGATGCGTGCATAATCTGGAGAATCCAAACGCTCACCAGAAGATTGTCCGTAAAATTCACTTAAATATTTGAGCATTTGTTGGATAAGTTCGTGTTCAATGTCTTCATGAACCAACACATAATCAGGAGCAATACAAGTCTGACCTGCATTTAAGAATTTACCCCAAACAATTTTTTTGGCAGCCTCTTTAATATTTGCTGTTTCATCAACAATAACGGGTGATTTTCCACCAAGTTCAAGGGTTACAGAAGTCAAATTTTCTGCTGCAGCCTTCATAATTGTTTTTCCTACAGCTGTACTTCCTGTAAAGAAAATATGGTCAAATGGCTGTTGAGTCAAATATTTTGATACTTCTACTTCACCTTCTATAAAGGCTACTTCATTTTCTGCAAAAACTTCTTTGATAAGTTGTGCCATAATCGCATTCGTATTTGGCGTATATTCAGAAGGTTTCAAAATTACACAGTTTCCTGCTGCAATGGCAGAAATAAGAGGAATTAAGATTAAATTTACTGGGTAATTCCAAGGTGCAATAATCAAACAAACACCTTTTGCTTCGTAACGAATATAGGATTTTGAACCTAAAAGAGCCACAGGCGTGCTTACAGATTCGTCTTTCATCCATTTTTCAAGATTCGAAATAGCGTGTTTTATTTCGTTTGATGTAGGATAAATTTCTGATAAATCGGTTTCTGCTTCTGGCTTTCCAAAATCTTGACGAAGAGAATGATGAAAAGCTGAACGATAATTGAAGAGTGCATCTTGCAAACGTTTTAGTTTTTCAATACGCTCTTTTGATGTTGTTTTTGAAACTGCCCAACGATTATTTTGTTGTGCTTCAAAAATTTCGTCTATTTGTTTTTTAAAATCTTCTTTTGAATTATCTTTTGCGCCTGAATTTGAGTCTTGACCTGCAAAAGAAACGGAATCGGCTTGAATTTCGCTCATAATTAATTTTGGTTGTCTAAGTAGTTTCTAAAAACTAATGGTTTCTCAAAACCCTTAGGGTTTATAATAATTTCCTTTATGAAAAATAAAATGTATTCTTTTAGTGCTTCTTTGTGTCTGTTATTGTGTGTGTTTGCGCTTAGTTTGTCAGTTCCAGTTTTTGGACAACAAACAGAGCCTCAACTACTAAGATACGAACTTTTTGAACATAAGTTGTTCGTCATGCATAATAATTCTACAAATGAAACAGATTCGATGGCTTATCGTTTGCTTTTTCCAAAAAATTATGATTCTACAAAGAAATATCCTTTAGTTTTATTCCTTCATGGTGCAGGAGAACGTGGCGATAGTTCGCTTACTGTCAAACATATAGGAGCTTGGGCATTGCAAGAAAAAAATAGAAAAGATTATGAATGTTTTGTGCTTGTTCCTCAATGTGAAAAGAAGAATAAATGGGTAGAAGTAGATTGGTCGGCAGATTCACACAATCAACCTAAAGAAATGAGTAAGTATATGAACTTGACAGTTGAGCTTTTGGAAGAGTTAGAGAAAGAACTACCAATAGATTCGAATAGAATTTACCTTACAGGATTATCTATGGGAGGATATGGAACGTGGGACTTGGCTGCACGTTTCCCTCAAAAGTTTGCAGCTATTGTACCTATTTGTGGAGGTGCAGATGAAAAAACAGCAGATTCTTTAAAATATATGCCTATTTGGGTTTTTCATGGAGCATTAGACCAAACCGTAAAACCACAACGCAGCCGAAACATGGTAGAAGCAGTGAAGAAAACAGGAAATAAAGACATTTATTATACAGAATACGAAAAAGTAAGACACGGAAGTTGGAAACCTGCTTATGAAGATGAAAGCATGTGGAAGTGGTTATTTGAGAAGAGTTTGTAGAATAAAAATATTATTTCAAAAGTTAAACTTTAAATTTATGCGTTTTTTAGTATCAACTCTGTTATTTATATTTCTTGTAACATCTTTTGTTTCTGCACAAAAACCAAATATTAGTCATTTGAAATTTTACAAATGTGATTATTCAGATACAACTTCTTACTATAACGTCTTATCTTCTGGAAGTAAAACAGAAACAACTGAAGTTTGGGGTGTAGATAAAAGCCTCTTGGATAGCTTGCCTTCACTTAGTGAAATGATACTTGACTTAGGAGAAGTTACAGATAATGCGAAATTGTATTTAGAAAATAGATATTATTCTCCAAACTCAACTAAGGAGTATATTTTAACAGAAATAACCTTTAGAGCCTGTTCGAGTTTTTATTTTTTCTTTCTTCTAGCCCCTTTATTTATGAGGTTTAAAATCATAGCTAAATACACAAATGCTTTAGCAGAATCTACAGTTTTCTCATAATCTACTTTTAGTCTTCTGTTTTGATTAAGCCAAGCAAAAGTTCTTTCTACTACCCACCTTTTGGGTTGAGGTACAAATGCTTTATCCTCTTTTTTTTCTCTTCTTGGACTATTGACAATCTCAATTTGTACTCCTGTTTGACTAAATATTTCAGCAGCCAAACTAGCACTTCTATAGCCTGCATCAGCAAGAATTTTAAAGAATTTTCTTCCTCTAAATTGAGCTAAATAAGCTAGATAAGCAAGTTGATTCACGTCAGCTTCATTGGCTGGACTAATCTCTAATTCTAGTAAATTTCCTTGCGTATCTACCAGTATATGCCGTTTACGTCCTTTTTTGAGCTTGTAACCATCTACACCTATAGCTTCCCCTCCATATACACTTTGTACACTTTGAGAGTCTATAGAACCCAAAGAGGGTTTAGCATTTCTACCTTGAGCCAACCGTTCTCTTGTGACCAACTTGTCCAAAAGTTTTTTGTACCAACCCATCTTCTGCCATTTGCTAAAGTAGTCATACAAACTACTCCAAGGAATACCATAACTACTGGGAAGTAAACGCCAACTACTGCCAGAACGAGTGATGTAAAATAGTCCTGAAAAGATATTATACAAACTGTGTTTGCGTTTTCTTTCCAAGTACGAAAAAGGTATAAATTTTTTCATATATTGCCAAAGAGCATCAGATAAATATTCATTAGTAAACATAGTCATTGATATTTTAATTAGTAACTGAAAATCAATAACTTAACTAATAAAAAAATCTGATGTTCTTTTTTATGTATCTAAACTCGAACAGGCTCTTAACAGAATAACATCTAAAAAAGAGGGAAATAAAAACTGGGTAATAATTGCAAAGTTTATGCACAGTGAAAGAGGATTTTATCAATATGTTCCTATTTTATTAGATGGAAGAATTATTTTGAGTAAATGGTTATTATAAATAAAATTGATAAATGCTTCATTTACATTGACTGACGCAACGTTTTGATAAAAAGTAACATCTAAAAAGTCAAATACAATTTTTACATTTTATTGACTACTATGAAAACCACCTACTTTATTACTCTTCTATTTTTCTTTTTCTCGCTTTCTACTTTTGCAAGTGAAAGCGATTCTAAAACTTCAACTCAAAAAGAAATTACTATAAATCAAATTGTAAAAAAATCAGAAAAAACTAGTATAAAAAAACAGAAAAAGCTCAATTTCAAAGAGAGATTAGCTTTAAAACTTGTCAAGAAGAAAATCAAAAAAGCACAGAAAAAACAGGCAAAAAAAATAAAATCTGATGGAGATGGTTTCTTTGCTACCATTTTAATTTCAGTTTTACTTATTTTGGGAGGACTTATAGGAGGAATTATTGCTCTTGCATTTGGAGAAATTTTACTTGGTGTTTTATTACTTGTAGGAGGTTTAATTTTTGTTCCTCTGATTTTAGTTTTAATTTTACTCTCACTTTAGCAAGTTGTGATATGTTAAGCTATTATTTTCAATTCTAATTTTCAATTTTATCAAAACTCCTTTTTTCTCCGTCATAATTCCCACCTACAATCGTGCAAATTTGATTGTAGCTACTTTGGATTCTATTTTTAATCAGGTTTTTAACTCGGAAGTAGAAGACAAAACTATTTCTTATGAAGTAATTGTAGTAGATGACGGAAGTACAGACAATACAAAAGAAATCATTGAAAAAACTTTCTTAGAGGAAAATTCTACTAAATTTGAAAGCCGTTTGAGCTACTTTCAAAAAGAAAATGAAGAGCGTTCGGCAGCACGAAATTTTGGTATCTCAAAAGCTAAAGGAAATTATATTCTCTTCTTTGATTCGGATGATTTTATGCAGCCTCGTCATTTGCAGACGCTTTATGAAGCAATAAAAGCAAATCCAAAAGCACAGTTTTTGGCAACAAAATTTGAGTTTGAGAATGAAGGTAAAATATTTCCTTCTCACATTTCACACTTAAAGGAAGGTTTTTATGATTATAAATTGATTTTAGAAGGTTCTTATTTTGGTACTTTAGTTTGTTTTGATAGAAAATTGATTGAAACTAAAGAAGGCTTAAAACCATTTCCAACTGAATTTAATATTTGTGAAGATTGGATTTTTTTGTTTAGAAATCTATTTGCTCACAACATTCCGATTTATGTAATTGATAAAACAACAATTACGGTAAACGACCACCCCAATCGTTCGATGGCAGATAATCAAAAAGTTATTTCAGCAAGATTAGAAGCCACTACTTTTTTAGAAAATGAAGTATCCCTTTCAGATGCTGAACTGATTATTTTAAAAGGTCATTCCTATCAGTTTTGTGCTGTTCATTCCTATATCGATAAAAACAGAAAACAAGCCTTTTATTTTTGGAAAAAAATGGTGTCTTATTTAGGTTATAATAAAAATACACTAATTTTAGGAATGAAGATTTTGGTAGGGAAAAGTTTTATTGAGAAATTGAAGTAATCTTTAAACCTATAAGGTTTTTGAAAACCTTATAGGTTTGGTTTGTTTAAAATCCGTATCTTTCAGATTATTTTTATAAAAAAGATTTTCCTTCTAAATTATCCATTCTCAATTTGTCATGATACTTGAACTTGCCGACTGGCTCATCATCTTTTCTTTTCTACTTCTTACTTTAGGAATCGGAATTTATTACACCAAAAAAGCAAGTGGCTCAACCGAAGATTTTTTTCTAGGTGGTCGCAATCTTCCTTGGTGGGTGGCAGGTACTTCTATGGTCGCTACTACGTTTGCAGCCGATACACCTCTTTTGGTTACAGAATTAGTAGTAAAAAATGGAATTAGTGGAAACTGGCTTTGGTGGAACGGACTAATTGGAGGAATGCTTACTACTTTTCTTTTTGCTCGTTTGTGGAGAAAAGCAAAGGTAATTACAGATTTGGAGCTAATAGAATTGCGTTACTCTGGAAAAGCTGCTAAATTTTTACGTGGTTTTCGTGCTGTTTATTTAGGGCTTTTTTTTAATGCTGTCATTATTGCTTGGGTAAATGTGGCACTTGCAGCTCTTTTGCAAGTGTTTTTTGATATTCCTGCAAATCAGACTATTTATTATGTAGCTGCTGCAATGGTTATTGTAGTTATTTATTCCAGTCTTTCGGGACTTTTGGGTGTTGCTATTACTGATGTTTTGCAGTTTGTTTTGGCAATGACAGGTTGTGTTGTTCTTACTTATTTAGTGTTGGATAGTCCAAAAATTGGGGGAGTATCTGGTTTGATAGAAAAGTTACCAGCAAATACACTTAATTTTTTCCCTCAAATTGAAGATTCTAGTAATACAGAATTAGTAAAAAATGGATTTCAAATGCTTAGTATTAGTTTGGCTACTTTTTTTGCTTATATAGGCATTCAATGGTGGGCAAGTTGGTATCCAGGGGCAGAACCGGGGGGAGGTGGATATGTGGCTCAACGTATGATGTCTGCTAAAGATGAAGAACACGCTTTTAAAGCAACCTTGTTTTTTCAGTTGGCACATTATGGTCTGCGCCCTTGGGTATGGATTTTGGTGGCTTTATCAGCTATTATTTTATATCCAAATCCGATAGCAGGAGAAGAAAAACTAGGTTATGTTTTGGCTATGAAGGACTTTTTACCTACTGGTTTGCGTGGTCTTTTATTGGTTGCTTTTTTTGCAGCCTATATGAGTACCATTTCTACACAATTAAACTGGGGAGCAAGTTATATAATTAATGATTTGTATCAACGTTTTTATAAGCCAAAAGCAAGCTCAAAAGAACTTGTTACAGCTTCAAGAATTGCAACATTTGTAATTATGCTTTTTGGAATCTTGGTTACTACACAAATCACATCATTAGAAGCTGCTTTTGTATTTTTGATAGAAGCAGGAGCAGGACTAGGAGCAGTTTTGATTTTGCGTTGGTATTGGTGGAGAATAAATGTTTTTAGTGAACTCGCTGCGACTATTACACCTCTTATTGGAGTTATTTTTATTCGTATTTGGAACAGTGGCTTTTTTCATGTGGAAGGAATATTTTATAGTATGATTACTTTTAATTCTCAAGCATTACTCATCCAAAATAAAATACACGAAGATATAATTAAAAATATTCAAATAGAATCTCCTTATTCTCTATTTCTTATTTTAGGATTTACAACGATTAGTTGGATTGTGATTACATTTTTGACAAAACCTACTGACGAGCAAACCTTACAAAAATTTTATGAGCGAGTTCGCCCTCAAGGAAGCTGGAAACCAATTCGTATTTCATTGAATCTTCCAAAACCAAAAAATCAGTTGCCTTATATGATTGCAGCTTGGTTTGTCGGAATTGCTTTAGGATATAGCTTTTTGTTTGGAATTGGATATGCTATTTTTTCTAAATGGATGCTTTTCGGAATTTCTTTTGGAATTTTTATAGGAAGTGTTTTAGCTATAAATTGGCTTGTCAAAAAAATTGCAGAAGAATAAGACAATTTTATCTAAAATTTGTTATCTTCGAAATAGTGTAGCGTACCTTTTAAGGTGCAAATACGTACTGTACGTATACTTTTGCAAAAATGACTAAAAAAGAAGATAGAAAAATGATAAGCTCTATTCCGATTACCCTTCCAGTTTTAGAAGATTCAGAACGGTTAGAATACGAACAAATAGACTGGCACAATTATAGAAAATTACTCACTATGTTTGAAAAAGATAGGAGTATTTTTGTTATGAATGATTACAAAACAATAGATCAATTAGAAGAATATATAGATTATCAACTCAACTTTGCTCAATATTCTTATAAACGAGGTGCAGCAGATTGGTTTTATAAAAACAAAAATACAGGTGAGTATATTGGTGTTTTTAATCTCTATGATTTGAGTAAAGAAACGCTAAATGACAATCACAAACGCTGCACGATAGGCTTTGCAACAACAGAAAATCACCGAGAAAAATATTATACATTAGAAGCCATCGAAACATTTAAAGAAGCAATTTTCAATCAATTAGATAAAAATTATATTCTTTCTTATACCACAAAAGAAAATGTTGCTACAATTGAGTTACTTCAAAGAGCAGGTTTTGTGGCAAGTGAACAAGATTATATCCATAAAGAATATGTTTATTATGAGATTTTTAGATAATTATGTCGCTAATGGAAACATCAGAAATGAATAGAAAAAATTATATTGCTTTTAGCTTGCAAAAAAAGTCTGATACTTTTGTAAGTTTCAGACTTTTTTGCGGTTATGAAAATTGAAAATTTATTTTTTCAATAAATCTCTAATTTCGGTAAGTAACAAAATATCTTGTGGTGTTGGGGCTTCTGGATTTTTTGGGTCTTCTGCTTTTTTCTTTAATGAATTAAAGCCTTTAACAACAGCAAACACACAAAGCGCAATAATCAAAAATTGAATTATGATATTCAAAAAATTACCATAATTGATGCTTACAGCTTCGGTAGTAACTGTGCCTGCTGCATCTACAACAGCTTCTTTTAATACTAGCTTTAAGTCTGCAAAATCTACTCCTCCAGTTGCCAATCCGATAGGTGGCATAACGATGTCATTGACAAACGAAGTAACAATTTTTCCGAAAGCAGCACCGATAATCACACCGACAGCAAGGTCGACTACATTGCCCTTAACAGCAAAATCTTTAAATTCTTTGATTAATCCCATAAGTTTATTCTAGTCAAGTTTGTAAAAGGAAGAGAAAATATTAAAAACATATTCACAGGCAATAAACGCATTTTATTGCAATTAATTTTTAATTTATTAAATTTCACAAACTTATTTATGGAAAAAAATAGATTTACTCAAATTTATAGTTTGTTTTTACTCTGTTTTCAGTTTGTCTTCTTCTTCTATATTATTTGAAGAACTTCCTTTTAGTAAATCTCTAATTTCGGTAAGCAATAGAATATCTTTTGGGGTTGGTGCTTCTACATTTTTTGGGTCTTCTGCTTTCTTTTTTAAGGCATTAAAAGCCTTTACAACAGCAAAAACACAAAGAGCAATTATGAGAAATTGAATTACAATATTGATAAAATTGCCGTAATTGATAGAAACAGCTTCTTCAATCACTTTTCCTGTTTCATCTAAAACAGCACTTTTAAGTACAAATTTTAGATTAGCAAAATCAATTCCTCCCGTCAATATTCCGATAGGAGGCATAATAATATCATTGACTAGTGAAGTTACAATTTTCCCAAAAGCTCCTCCAATAATTACACCGACAGCCAAATCAATGACATTTCCTTTGACAGCAAAATCCTTAAATTCTTTTATAAAGCCCATTTTCTAAATAATTAATGTATTCGAATTATTTTTTTACATAAAAAATCCGAAAACTACTTTCATAATTTTCGGATTCAAAAATACTTTTTTTCTTTGGTTCAAAAAAGAGCTATATCAAAATTTTTAGACATATAATCCAACAGCTAAGAAATGACACAAACTTCCTCCCAAAACGAATAGATGCCAAATAGCATGATTAAAAGGCAGTCTTTCCCAAATAAAAAAGATTACACCTAATGAATAGGAAAGCCCACCAATTCCGAGCAAAATAAGTCCTCCTGTTTGTAAATTTTCAAAGAAAGGTTGTATCGCCACCACTGCCATCCATCCCATCGAAACATAAAGAATAACAGAAAAGCGTTTCCATCTTCCCAAAAAGAACATTTTATAAATAATTCCTAAAAGAGCAATTCCCCATATTATACCAAAAAGCGTCCAGCCCCAAGCCCCACGCAATGTAACAAGTGTAAAAGGAGTGTAAGAACCTGCAATTAGAAGATAAATTGCCATGTGGTCTATTTTTTCAAAAAACTTTTTTAGTTTAACTGTTCTTGCTCCATGATAAAGCGTAGAAGCTGTATAAAGCAAAACAAGTGTAGTTCCGAAAATGGAAAAGCTAATTATTTTCCACATATCTTGTGCTTCACTTGCCCAATTAACAAGAAGCATAAGAGCAATGACACTCAGAACAATGCCTAATCCGTGTGTGATTGTATTGGCAAGTTCTTGGTGTTTGTTGCTAAATTTTTGTAATTTTTCTAGAGTTGTCAAGGTATTCTTAAATGTTTTTATTGATAAAGGGTTAATTTATTTGAGTTAAGTGTTCGATTGTTTACTTATTTTAATCAACATCGAAACCAAATTGTTTGGCATATTCGATGAGTTTTTCCTTCAAAACACCTCTCGCTCTATGCAAACGAGAGCGAACTGTTCCGATAGGAATATCCAAAATTACAGCCATTTCTTCATACGTAAACCCTTCCAAATCGCAAAGAATAATCACAGTACGAAAATCAACAGGCAAAGAATTTAAAGCTCCCGTAACTTCGTCACCAATTTTATTTTGCATTGTCGAAGTACGTAAATCAACAGTATGATTCATTTCAGCCGTTTCTACCGAAGCCGAATTGTAATAATTCTCAACGTCTTGATAATCTACTTTTGAAGGTTCTTTTGTCTTTTTTCTGTAATTATTGATAAAACTATTTTTCAAAATACGAAAAAGCCATGCCTTTGCATTTGTACCTACTTCATACGAACCTGCAAAACGATATGCCTTCATGTAAGCATCTTGTACCAAATCTTTGGCATCGTCTTCATCAAAGGTAAGTTTGTAAGCAAAGTTGTACATAGCATCTGCATGAGGCATAAATTCGGTATTGAAAATATGTAGTTTTTCTTTTTCTGGAAGTGATTTAGCCATAAATTAGGAATGGTAAATTATTAATTATGAATGATAAATGAATACAACTACGTAAGCATCAGATTTTTAATTAGAACACTGTTTAGATTTTTTATAAAAATGAATAATTACATCTAACAATGAAACAAACTGGTAACTGATTACTACTTTACTGCTGACTGACTTAGCCATTTTCGGCCACTACTTCTTTTACCTCAGGCATCATATTTTTGAAAAGATTTTCAATTCCAGCCTTCAAAGTAATTGAAGAAGATGGACATCCACTACAAGAACCTTGAAGCAAAACGCTCAACTTTCCTGTTTCTTTATCAAATTGAGAAAAAGAAATTGCTCCTCCGTCCATTTCTACAGCAGGACGAATATATTGGTCTAAAATATCTTTTATTCTTGCAATAGTTGGATCATCATTGAGTTCGACTTTTGAGTCTGGCAAATCTTCTGAAAAAACAGGCTTTTGAGCTTCAAAATAATCTTTCAAATAATTACGAAGGATAGAATTGATTTCTACCCACTCTACATTTTCAGTTTTGGTAATTGTAATAAAGTTTTTACTCAAAAATACACGCTCTACAAAATCAAATTCATTAAAAAGAGCAGCAGCCAAAGGAGAATCTGTTGTGTCTTCTTTACTTGCATAATCTTTTACTATTCCATCTGCCATGAGCATAAAGCTCATCACAAATTTCATTGAATTAGGATTTGGATTTTCTTCTACATATATATGTACGTGGGGCGCACGGTTGTTATCTGTGATTACTGCCATAATGATTTATAGATTAAAATTAACTGGTTACTTATTTATCGAACTATAAAAAAGCATTTGAGTTCTATCAAAATCGCTTTTTATTTGTTTTTACTACAAAGATACCATAAAATAAAACCAAAATTAAGTATAGAAACTATAATCTATCTAAAAAACCATAAAATCAACTTATAGTCAAATAAAATTAATTTTCCAAAACAATATACATATTTCTATGTTATATAGGTAGATTACAAATTTTATAGTAGTCTATTTTTTTTACCTCACTTTTTTGAACACTTATTTTTATGGCAACTTATCAAGCAAATCAAGAAGATACTTCTTATACCTCAATGGACAGAGATTCTAAATTTGAATCTGAAGAAACGGCACAAGCAAAACTTAATCAATTGGATTCTGATGAAGTACAATCCCGACCAGCAGGTCAAGCACCTTCATTTATTATGCGTGTTATGTTAACAAGCATGGTTGTATTTTTGGTCGCTGTGGGTTTAGAAGTTTTTGTTATGCACTCTGTTATGGATAATCCAGATGTAAACTTAGCTCGTAGAATAGCTGTTTTAGCTATTGGTAGTGCACTTTTAGGGGGCGCAGTTGGAATGATTACAGGTTTTGCATACGTAATGAAGAAAGAATTCAAATTTAAAAGTGCAATGACTGTAATGGGAGTTGTACTCGTAATTTTAATGGTCGGAATCGCTATTTTGGGAGATAACCCAATTTTGAGTCAATATATGACTAATTAATCTTAAATTAGATATTATACTCTTTAACTATAACTATCACAATTTGACTAACTAGAAATTATTATCATTATAAAACTGAAAAGCCTTTTTTTTCACGAAAAAAGGCTTTTTTTGTATTATCTGTATTATTATTATTCAAAGGCTTCAACAGAATAGACTGTCTGTTCCAAAAATTTATCTAGTAGACTTCTTTCCTCTAGAACTATTTCTACTGTTCCATAAATTTCATTCTTAGAATCTAAATCTACTTCGACCTTTCTGTTGGTTTGTAAACCATTGTCTAGTTTTAGTTGGACAGAATATTTATTTTCTTGTGGCGCAAGGCTTATCTGTGCAACTTCTGCTTCTATCCAACCATAACGAGCAAAAGGATAGGCTTCTAATTTTATTTTTGCTTTATTGGCTTCTTTTCCCTCCTTGAGCTTAGAAATATGTTTTGAGTCTACTTTTGTATAGGCATAAATAGCATTTTTTTGAGGAATAACAGAAATAATCTCTTTATCCATACCAACTGATTGATACAAATTAAGAGGATTAAAGAAATTAACTTTACCTTCTATCGGACTAATAATCAGATAAGAGGTTTTCCAATCTTCTAACATTTTCTTTAGAGTTGCAAAACTAGTTCGTAATTGTTGCTTATACTTAAATGCTTGCTCTTGATAAGCAATAGAAACTTCTACAAGCTGTTGATTGAGCTGACTAACTCGCATTTGGGCATTTAGATTTGCTTCTTTATTTTGCAAAAAACTACTTTCTTTGTTTAGAAATGCGCTCTTTGTTTGTAAAAATTCTTGTTTGGCAATTGCTTCACTTTTATACAATAATGAATCGGTAATATATTTTTGTTTGCTCAACTCATAGTCTCTTTCTTGAAGTTCATATTTTTCTTGTAAAATAACTCTTAACGAATTTTGAATTTCTATTTCTGAACGAATAGCAGCTTGTTTTTGAGCATGCGAGTTAGTTTTAGAAAATAACTGATAATCTAAAATATTATTTTTTAGTCTTTCGTAATCTAATTGTAAATTTCCCAAATTTGTAAAAAGAGGAATTTCATTTTCTTGAAAAAAATCTACACTTTCAAATACTGAATTTTGACTAGAAAGTGTGTCTAAATAATCTTCTAACTTTTTGGCTTCTTTCCAATCTGTTGTGCTTTCCAAGACTAATAAAAGCTCATTTTCTTTTACCTCCTGACTATGTGCTGCATTTATAAAAATAATACGGCTATTAATCTTTGGAAACAAACTTGCTTTTGCTTGATTTGCATATAGTGTTACTTCTGAAGTCGATAATTCAGGGTAGCGTATAAAATGAGAAACGACAAGCATTAGAAGCAAAACACCAAAGATGATTGTAATACCTGAACGCATAAAAAAGCCTTGTGGACTTGTCAATAATTCTTGTGTTTCTTCTGAATAAGAGCGAAAAATCTCTTCTCTTTCTATATTATCTTCCATTACAAAATTTACATTATTCTTAGTAGTAGAAACTAATTAGGTACAACTTTAAACTATTTTGATAATTAGTTTTCTTGCAAAGATAGTTCTTCTTCTGGATTTTCTTCTGACTCATCCATTTCACTAGCCAAATGCACTAAAAAATATTCTAAATCAGTAACTGTATATTTTTCTGGTAATAAATAACCATTTACAATAAAAGCAGGTGTAAAAGTAATCCCTGTCTGATTTATCCAAGTATAATGCTGTGAAATGATACTTTCTTTTTCTTTATCAGAATAAGATGTTGGAAGATTTGATAACATTTCTGAAATCTGTTTGTAATCTTCACTTGTTTGATTGGCAGTCAGATGGCACATAGTTGTAGTAAAATAATTTCCAAAATCTTCTCTCAATTTTTGTAAATCTTTTTTTGCGCTAATACAAGGTGGACAAGTAGGACGACTAATGACGACTAAAGAAACCTTATTCTCCTCTTCTTCTTCCTCTAGTTCGGTTGAAATACTACTTCCTTCAACAAAATGGGTTGGAGCTTCACTAATATCTACTTTTTTATTTTGATGAAGAAGTGTTTTAAAAACCTCATAATCATACTTAAAAGAACGTAGATTCTTAGTTTCGTTATTAGAAGAGTTATATTTTTCAAGAACTGGTTTTAAAATATTCCAAATAAATATAGGCAATAGGAATGAAAAAACAGCTATTGCTAAAATTGAAAAAACAGAATACAAAGTAAAAGTAGAAGATAAAATTTCATCTTGAAAACTAAATAAATATATTCCCCCTACCACAGATTCTACAAATAAAACTGCCATCACAGAAACACAAAGCGAACACCATTCTTTAAGAATAAATTTCTGATAATATAAAGACGAAACAACAGCAAAAATCCCAAAAACAGAAATCAAACTCTGAAAAACGAATGTCAGAGAATCAAACTTACCAATCAGTAAAAATAAAAATGCCCCAAAGAAATAATAAACACCCAATTCTGAAAAGGTAAACCATTTTTTGATTGAATCTATTTTACTTGTATTTTCTTGTTTTGTATCAGCACATGAAGATGATTTTCCGAAGGCAGTACAGGCTTTTTTGAAAACTGCATTATTTTTAAAAATTTCTCCAGAAAGTAAGATAGCACTAATTACAAATCCTATAGTATGTAAAATATAAAAGGAAATTTCAAGAATAGACTTTGTGACTTGTTGATTTGTAATAAAAAACGTTTTTCCAACTAAAAACAAAAAAGAAATACCCACTAAAACTTGAATGGTCTTTTTTATAGTGCCAAAAAACTGTTGTTTCTTTTGTGCTTTTTTATGAGCAGAGTAATTTGGTTCTGCTGCATTTTCATTTTTATCTAATAACAGTGTATAACCTGTCCATGATTTTTCAAATTCTTCTATTTCAACTATCTGTTTCTCTGAATTCACATTAATCAAGACTACTTCATTGTCTCTAACTTCGTCTAAAATAGAATAATCAGTGTGTGTTCTTCCATTTTCATCATTATGAGAAGCCAAAACAAGAGCAGGCAAAGGAATTTCTGATAAATGTTCTTTTCCAATCTGAACAGCTAAAGACTCTATTTTATAGTGTGCTAAAAGTGTAGTAAGATCACTTAATGTTTGAGCATCATTATATTTTGCTGTCAGTTTTTGTAAATAAGTGATAGTGTAAGAAACTTCAAATTTATCTAATAGGATACTTACAATAGTTTTCATATTACAATTGCTTTAAATATTGTTTTTTTTGCTTGCAAAACTACAAAAAAGATAGCGATAGAAGTTTGGTAATACCAAAGTTTATTCTATCGCTATTTTTTATATTAATTACTTATACTAGCACGGAAATACATATTGTCCATAGCAAAAATCATCACACCCTGACTCACATTGTGATTTTGTAGGATACGTTTTACCTTGACACCAAAAAACTACTTCACAATTATCAAAACCCCCTGTAATTTGTTTGCTCTGTTTTTGAGAGATAGCAAATTTTCCAAATTTCTTTTTCAAAGATTTCATAAAAATTGAGTTCAGATGTTTTATTAAAAAATATTGATACAAAATGAATCAATAATAAATGAATTTAATTTCCTCTAAGTGGATCACACTCAAAAGGATCATTTGGATTAGGAAAATACTTATTCTTACACGGATATGGTGGCTCACCACCGTTTACTTTATTTGCTTTTTCTTGAGAGATAGCAAATTTTCCAAATTTCTTTTTCAAAGATTTCATAAAAATTGAGTTTAATAGGTATAATTAAAATAATTTATCAAGATTACTTACTTATATATTTCTAATACTTACTAAGTAAGTTTGACGTTGTAAATATCAATAAAAATAAAGCATATTTCCAAATAAAAATTACATTTATTTTCAACAAAGATATAACTTTCTGAATAACAGCAAATTACAAAATGTTATTTTTTCAAAACACAAAGTATTTGATGTTGTAATTAAAACCCAACATATTGCTATTTTTCAAAGGTTATAATTTATGATAATTCTTTCTTTTTAATCTAAATAGCTAAAGACTCTACTTATAGTATGCAAAAAGTAATATAATATTATTTGAAGTTTGAGCTTGACTGGATTTTTTAATAAGGTTTGACAAAAAAGGCGTCTATAAAACGCCTAATTTGTCTAGTTAGAAGTGGTATTGTGTTTCAGATAAGGAGCTAATTTTAAATCCTCTATAAATAACCACGTCTTACAAGGTTTTGTAAGGCGTGATCATATACTAAAGAACTATATTTAGCTCATTTTAGCCACAGCATACAGCTTGACAACCTGTTGGTTGTTCGATATAATTTGCTGCTCCTCTCGGACAATTATGATAATGATCACAATTACAGTAATTAAAACCACCTTTCAGTTTTTGGATTTCTTTTTCAGAAACCGCAAATTTTCCAAATTTCTTTTTCAAAGACTTCATAATAAAAAATAAGTTTAAAAATGATAATTTATAAATAATATTCAAACCACTTTTCAAAATTTTTAATTAGTTTTTGGAGTAAGTTTGATGTTGTAAATATCGCAAAAAAGAAACTTCAATTCCAAATACAAATATAATTATTTTCAACAAAAAACACAATCAATTGATTTTCAACAACTTAAATGATGTTAATCTTTATGAAATATATACTTTTACTCAAACTACATTTTTTAAATATTGATAATTTACAAGTACTTATAATATTCAATAATAATTATTTTCACCAATATATTAATGTAAGTTTTTTTTTGCAAATTTTATTTACAATACTACACTTTCTTTTTAGTAGTTCGGTGGCACAGACCAGACTAGCACAAATTTGCATACAGAATCAAAAAACAATACTACTTTATCTCTTTTAAAATACACATAGTTCTATTTTTTAATAAGCTTTGACAAAAAAAGGCAAATTCTCAAATTAAGAATTTGCCTTTTTTCTATATTGCTTTCTAATTAAACTAGATTAATCTTCTTTAGCTATTTTGAAAGTAAGTGTTTCGCTTGGCGTAACTACATTGATAAAATACATTCCCGAAGCATACTTACTCAAATCCAAACGGATTTCTTGTTGAGATTCTTCTTTTGAAATAGATTTAGTAATAAGAGTTCTACCAATACCATCAGTAAGTGTAAGTGTGAAGGCATCTTTTAAGTTAGCAGCTAATTTCAAACGAACCTCAGAACTAGTTGGGTTTGGATAAACTACTGTACAACAATTTCCTTCTTCGTCCTCAACACCTGTAACTGGTTCTGGTTTGCGATAGAAAATACTATTTGAAGTAATAGCTTGACAACCTGTATCATAGGTAACTTTAGCTCTGTAACGTCCTGTTTCATTAAGAGCAAGTGAAAGAGAACTAGAAACACTAAGCATTTCACCATCTTTGTTCCACTCCACCTCTGTAATTGTTCCAGTAGATGTTATTGTTGCTATATTTTCTTCTATTAGATTTATATGTGCTGTTGGAACATCTATTCTTTCAATACTCACTGAATCCGTAATGAATACACAACCAGTTCCTAAAGAAATCTCAACATGATACTCCCCTGAACTATTCACAGTAAAGTTTCTATTTTCAGAACCTATACGCAATCTATTTCCATTTCTGAATAAAGTATACATTGCATTTTCTACTTCTGAAACAGAAATTGTAGCACCTTGTTCTCCTGTACAAAATTGCTCTTTGTCAGTAGTAATACTAATATCTGTTGGAAATGAAATTACTTCTACATTAATTTGAGCTTCTTGAGTACATGTTTCTTTGCTTACTCGCAATGTATATGTTCCTGAATTAGAAACTGTAATAGAAGAACTTGTTCCGACTTCAGTATCATTAAACAACCATTGATAAGTTGCACCTTCTACTTCTAAAGCAGATAACTGACCTGTTTCACATAACAATACTTGACTACCTTGTTCTATTTGAGCAGGAGCAACTTGTCCTACTTTCACTTGAACAGTTGAAGATACCATCGAAACACATTCATTTTGTGTTATTCTTAATGAGTAGTTTCCACTTCTAGTAGCTTGATAAGTTGGCGCATTACTATTTTGTATAGCTACTCCATTTGAGTACCAAGTATAAATCAAATCAGAAGAAGCATTTTGTGTATCTGCTTCTAAAGTCAATGTGTTTTCACAGGTTGAACGGACTAAATCTCCCAAAATAGTTGCTACTGGAATTTCTTTAACATCAATAGTAACAGCTAATCTAGTCTGACTTTCATAACGAATACCATTTGCAGTGACATAATAGGTTTTTGCAGCAGTAAGGTTTTGAGTTTCGAAAGTATAAGAATCATCTTGAATAGGCTCAGTAGCTGTTTCAGACTCATACCAAAGAATACTTCTTGTTGTATGTGTGCTATTTACTACAATCTTTCCTTTTCCACCTGCACAAGCATCTGTTTTGCTTATTAATGTTGGAGCTTTAGGGTAAGTAACAGCATTGGTAGCAACTTCTTTTCTAGATACTGAATTGAATGCTTCTAGTCTATACCCATAAAAAGTATCTTCATTCAATAAGCTATCATCGTAAGAAAGAGTAGAAGCTGATAGAGTTGCCACCAAACGGTTTAATCTATATAACTTATACCCAGTTGCATTTGTAGCAGCTTGCCAAGTAAGGTCAATACGAGAAGTATCTATTGCAATAGCTTTAAATTGTGTAGGTGCAGATACTGATGGTATAGTATTTCCTCCTCCACCTGTTGGAGCAACTACATTTATAAGGCTACTTAAATCGGTAAAAGCACTTCCATCATCATTTACTCGTATACTATACTCTCCAATTTCATCAAATTGTAAATCTGACCAAGTAAATACTCCATTTATCATAGCACGACTTCCTAATCCAGAAGTAGCACTAAGAACTCCTGTTCCAGTTCCTCCATCTCTTAACAATGTAATTGTTCTGGCTGCTCGGTCTATATTTCCATTTGCATCAAGTGCCTGTACGCTTACTGCAAAGTTTGAACTAACAGTTGCTGTTGTTGGTACAGTTGAAAAACCTAAACGTGTAGCCACCACATCTAAAGTAAATGTATTTGATACTACATTAGCAGGAAAAGTAGAGGCAAAAGAAGAAGAACTATTTGAAGTTTGTACTCCATGTGCCACACTAGGAATTTGGAATTGTAATACTCCTTCGTCTAAAATTCCTGTTGTATTCAAAAACACTTTTACAGTATAGTCTGTATTTGTTCCACTTGCTGTACTTGCATTACCAGCAGGAATAATAAAACGAATTCTATCTGCAGTAATAGTAGCTGTTGCAGTAATCTGAGTTCCTCCAGACCATAATTCTGCTCCTTGTAGTTGTGTTGTCCAGTCTGTTACTGTATTTGCAGCTCCTTGTTTAACATCAATCTGAGTTACATCGGTAGGTAAAGCATCTGTCGTTGCTAAATCCTCTACCTTAAAAGAAAATACTTCTACTGCACTAGCTGATGTAGTAGCCAATGAAGATATTGAGGCAGAAGCAGGCATTGTAGTGGGCGCAACAATTCGTGAGTCTGCATCTGCTGATGTAGTAATAGTAGTAAACTGCCAGTTAGCAGGTAAAACTCCTCCAAAACCTAAACTATTAGCTGTAAATGTACTGCTAGGAACATCCACAGAATAAGTTGTAGAAGTTGCTAGTGCTGAAGGTAAAGTTACGGTTGCTGTATTTCCTGTAATTGTAGTATTAGTTGCAGAAACAGGAATTACAATTGGAGTAGCTCCTCCTGTAAGAGTAATAGAGCCTGTACCGATAGTAGGAACACGATTAAAAGTAAGAGCTAGTGATGTATTTGTATCTACATTAGTCGCATTATTTGCAGGCAAAAAGCTAACTAATTCAATAGGCTTTTCTCTTACAACTACATCATCAACAGCAAAACCATATCCCCAAGTATTCAAATCATCATAGTAAAAAGCAATCCATACTTGAGGTTCGTTAGCATATGCATCTAAATCTAAGGTAATATCTTGCCAAACGCCAGATATAGATGCCATTGAATGAATGGTTGTCCAAGTAATTCTATCTGTACTTATACGAACTTCTCCTCTATCCGTTCGGAATACAGCTCTAAATGCCATTTCAATTTGAGAATAAGAGGAAAAATCAAATTTTGGACTAATCAACCACGATTTATAAGGTGCTCCACAACCTGGACTAGGACAAGCATCATCATTTGCTGCTGCATATTGATTACCAGCAGGAACATCTGGGATAATAAAGAAAGAACTTCCCAAGTTAGTTCCATATTGCCAAGTTCCAACTCCTGCTCCATCATTTATTATATCCCAACACTCTGCAGGGCTTGGATTCTCAAAATCTTCTGTATAAGGTAGTACAGTAATAGGAGGATTGTTTTGAACTGTATGATTTGAAATGGCATTATTTGCTCCATTTGTATCAGTTGCTAGGTTGACAGAGGAGGTAAGAACATAACTACCTCCTGCTGACATGTCTGCTGTAGTAGTAAATGTATAATCTAAACTAGCTGCACCATTCAAATCACTAGCTAAAACAAGGTTTTCATTTACTGCTGTTCCACCATTTACTGTATAAGCAACTGGAATTGTTGTTCCACTTGGTATAGGAGAACAAGCTAAGTTTTTGATACGAATTGTAATGGCTTCAGTAGCTGTTCTCAAATCACAACCTTGTGTTGGAGAAACGATTGCTGAAAGTTCTAAATCTATTCCTGAGCCAGCAGCAGGAGTAATAGAAAATGCTACTGAACGCTGACTTGTAGCTCCTGTAGTTGTATTTCTTGCACGAATACTAAACCAAGTTTGTCCTGAAAGCCCTGTTGCAGTAAAAGTATTAGTTGCACTTGTTCCTATTTGTGTATATACTCCAGTAGTAGTGTTCAACTGATAAACAATATACTCGTCTGCATCAGTTACTGCATTCCATTGTAAGATAGCTGAACCACTACAAGGCTGACCTGTAATGCCAGTAGGAACACCAATAATTGAAAATGCTTCACTTGTTCCACTTAAAGATGGAGTTGTTGAAGAAACACGAATTTTCGCTTCATTAGTCATTGCATTTGGAACTGTCCAACTCAAACGACGAGTGTTGGCAGCCACAGCACCATTAATAACTGTCCAAGTAGTTCCATTATCCAAAGAATACTCAACAGAAGTAGTTCCTGAAACTCCTTCCATATCCCATTGAATAAGTTCAGTAGCAGAAGGAGTCAAAGACATTCCTGCTGATGGATAAGTAACTTCAATATAAGGTTCTGTAACTGTCCAAGTCAATGAATATTGCTGATTTGCTCCAGAAGGAACAGCCGTTCCTTTTACTCGTAGTGTATATGTTCCTGTTGCTGGGGTAGGAATAGTT
Source organism: Bernardetia sp. Wsw4-3y2 (assembly GCF_037126295.1). Taxonomy (NCBI): domain Bacteria; kingdom Pseudomonadati; phylum Bacteroidota; class Cytophagia; order Cytophagales; family Bernardetiaceae; genus Bernardetia; species Bernardetia sp. Wsw4-3y2. Next base: position 873,380 of record NZ_CP147017.1, read on the forward strand.
ACTTGTTCGATAATATCTACATTATTTACAGCTCTAATAGCTACATTATTCGGATTTGCGCCGTCTAATGTCCAAGGAAGCCATGTATTTGTAGTTGGGTCTAATACTTCTAAATCCAAATTATTTATCAAAGCAGGATTTGCATTTGCTGCTGCTGCTGGGTCTGACCAACATAACATTACTTTCAATTCGTGTGTACCAGCAGGAACAGCAATAGTAACATCATTTTGTCCTGCTGTCGTAACTGTATTTATTGCATAATTATTTCCCTCTAATGCTTTAACAGCTTTCAAACCATTAATTCTACCAAAACCATATTTATAATCAGGACCTGTATTTCCTAAATCATCAGCATTATTTGATAACACAGCCTTCATAAGTGAGGCAATAGGGTCTGCATTTCCATTTAATTGACGATAGCTTTGATAAAGTTGAGCTACCGTACCCGAAACACCTGGTGCTGCCATTGAAGTACCACTATTTGCTCCATATCCATTACTTGGTAATGTAGAAACTACACCATTTCCGAATGCACTTACTTCAGGTTTGATACGTCCGTCTTCAAGAGGACCAAAACTACTAAATGTAGTAATAACATCGTTATTTGTTAAAGCTCCTACTGTAATTGTATTTTTGGCTGCTTTTCCTGTTGTTGTTCCAAAACCACCTACACAAGAACTTTGAGAATTGCCTGATGAGAATACATGGACAAGTTGAGGATTATTATTTACTAATAAATCTTGTCCTCTATTATTACTACCATAAGGGTCTCCAGTAGCACAATTAGGACCTCCTCCATACGAATTTTGAGTAATTACAATACCAAAGTTAGTAATGGCATTTTGCATTTCAGTAGCAATATCTCCATTAAAGTTATGAGAATAAATTTGAGCATTAGGAGCCATTCCTGTATTTCTAGGATTTAGTAAACCTGCTCCTGCCATTGTTCCTGCTACGTGTGTTCCGTGGTCGCTATCTGATGTATTTTCTACAAGAGTACGTCTTCCACTAAAGTCTAAATGATTTGCAACGTTTCCTCCGTCCCAAATTCCAAGATTCACTCCTGAACCATCTAAATTTCTAGCACCATAATTTAGGATAGCCGAACGGTGAGCTGATTTTCCATAATAATTTTCTTCTTTTGGAGGCTCTGGTAAAGATTCTACCCAAAGTACCCAAGGCAAATTAGCTACTTGCATAATTGCTGTTTGAGGGACACTTACTGTCAAAATACCTGATACTTTACTTTCATAGATTAGCTTTCCTCCCATGTTTGTCATAGCCATAGAAGTAAGCATTGGATTTACAGTATCAAAAGGAATAATATTCAATTCTACTTGATTAGACTCAGAAATAGCCCACTCAGGAATATCTCCTTGTACTAATCTTGTTTGCGTTTTTTGATTAACAGACAGTTTTACAAACGCATGAATCTTAAAATCTGAAATAAGAGCTTCTAATTTATCATTAGAAATAGTAGAATTGATTTTTGCAGTATAGGATAAATCTGGCAAATACTGAATCAGTTCGATACCTTTACTTTTTAGATTTTGACGTTCTTGATATGATGGCAGAGTAGTAAATTGTACTACTAAAAAATAATGATTTCCAAAAAGAGCATCTGAAAAACTACTCTTATCATTTTTAAACTGCTCAGTATTTGATGTATACTGTTCAATAGACGATTTTAAACGTAAGGAAGGGGAAGAGCTTTGTGCAATTGCTGATTGCATTTGAGAACTCAACATACCTATTCCCAAAACAAGTAATAATACAAGTTTTTGATAAGAAATAATTGAGTTCTTTGAAGAAAAAAACGAATATCTGTGCTTCATAATTAGTATAAAATAAATAAAAGTAAAAGGGTAAGATTTGTATCAATCTAAAGTTATAATAAGCAGCTAGTATGTAAATCTAGGATAATTTAATGAAATTACATAATAGTATTTTAACTTTTATTGTATAATGATATACATTTCCACGCTTCACTTTATTTTTTTTACTAAAAAACACACAATTTATATGATTCTGTTAGGTTAAATCATAAAATTCATAATTTAATCAAAAATGCTTACTCAAAATCACATAATGTCATCTTCCAAAGAGCCTCTAACTGGCATAAGATCACGTAGTGAAGAGTCACTTCCTGAACGGTTATATTTACTACAATCTGTTTCAATGGAAAGCTCAGATCTATTTACTAGATTTACTCTTGGTAGTACATAATCAGTAATAGTAGAATCCATATACAAAGAATCCATAAACATTCCATAGGCTGGCATTGCCATTCTTGAGCCTTGTCCATAAGCAAAGTTGTTGAAGTGAATACTTCTATCATCTCCCCCTACCCATGTTCCGACAACTAAATTTTTGGTCATTCCCATAAACCAACCATCAGAATAATTTTGTGTAGTTCCTGTTTTTCCTGCTATCTGAACGCCTGCTTTTCTAAATTTATATTTCCATAATCCTAAAGCTGTTCCTCCTCTTTCTTCTCCTGCACCCATAAGCATATAAAGCATTGTATTTGCATCATCTTTGGAGAGTGCAGGACGAGTTTTTGGAGAAAAATCACGAAGTACACGTCCATTTTTATCTTCTATACGAGTAATAAAGATAGGTTCTGTCCAGTTTCCTTCATTATTAAAAGTTCCATAAGCTCCTACCATTTCATAAACAGAAACATCACTTACACCTAATGCCAAAGCAGGAACGGCATCTAAAGGAGCTTCTATTCCCATTCTACGAGCATATTCAATTACTTTACTTGCTCCATTTTTAGAATCTAATTCTCCAATCAAATAAGCTGCAATTGTATTTACAGAACGAGCAAGTCCTTGGCGAAGTGTCATGGTTTGTCCTGTATAACCACCACTATTTTTGGCTGTCCAAGTTCCACCTGATTCTAAATTAAATGTTTTTGGAACATCTGTAACTTGAAAACAAGGATGAAATTTTTTCTCAGAAATAGCCGTTGCATAAACGATAGGTTTGAAAGTAGAACCTGGTTGTCTTCTTCCTTGTTGTACGTGGTCAAATTGGAAGTGTTTGTGATTGATTCCACCTACCCAAGCCTTTATTTGTCCTGTGTGTGGATCCATTGCCATCATTCCAACGTGCATGAAGTGCTTGTAATATCTAATAGAATCTAACGGTGTCATGACCGAATCTTTTTCATATCCTTTGCTATTCCAGTCAAAAACCTTCATTTTGATAGGCTCATTCATTTGTTGTGCCATATCTTGTGCTATGAGAGTAGAATCTCCATCATGTTTTATTTTTGTAAGACGATAACGTTCGGTTTGTCTTGTTGCTTTTTCTAAAAAACCTTCAATTTCTTTTCCATATTCATCTCTCCAAGGATTTTTGTCTTTCCATTGTTTGAAAAAATTACCTTGTAATTCTTTCATGTGTTCTTTTACTGCTCCTTCTGCATGCTGTTGCATTCTTGAATCAATAGTAGTATAAATTCGTAGTCCGTCAGCAAACAAATCGTAGCCATTTTCTTTACACCATCTCATCACTTCATTTCTTACAATAGTTCTGAAATAAGGGGCTGCTCCGTTGTGGTGTGCATCAACTTCACTATAATTTTCATTTGTTACCATTGGTTCTTCCTTCAAAATTGCACGTTCTTCAGCAGTAATGTAATTATATTTTTCCATTTGCTTAAAAACTACGTTTCTACGAAACTTAGATTTTTCAGGATTTCCGATAGCGTTATAAGAAGTAGGAGCTTTTAACATTCCAACAAGTGTAGCAGCTTCTGGCAATGTCAAATCAATAGGTTCTTTATCAAAATACGTTTTTGCAGCTACTTTTATTCCAAAAGCATTTCTACCAAAATCTACAGTATTGAGATACCAATAAAGGATTTCATCTTTTGTATAAGAACGTTCTAGTTTTATAGAAAGCATCCATTCTTTAAATTTGATAATTCCCATACGTAGAATTTTGCTATTGTCTGGTGTTGTCCAATCTCCTTCATATTTTTCGGTACGAGTATTAAATAAGTTTTTGGCAAGCTGTTGAGAAATTGTACTTCCCCCTCCATCAAGCTCAAAAGTAATAACTCCATAAAAAACACGTAATAAACTAATAAAGTCTATACCAGAATGTTCTCTAAAACGAATATCTTCGGTAGCAACCAAAGCATTGATTACATTAGGAGAAATTTCGGAGAGTGGTACAGGAGTTCTGTTTTCTCTATAATATTTTCCCATCAATGTTCCATCTGCTGAATAAATTTCAGAAGCAACATTACTATTTGGATTTTCAAGATCTTTTAGGTCTGGCATACCACCAAAATAACCTCCAAAATCTTCTTGAATTGCCATTACCCACATGGCAATAAAAAATAGTCCTACTCCGAAGACTGCCCAAGTAATTTTTATGGCTTTTATGAATAAGGATTTTTTTAGCATAACTTTTATATATATAAATACATTTTTGATAAATGTATAATGAAATTCTTTTTTAGGACACTTTAAAGTATTAGCAATATTAACAAACAAAATTGCAAAAAAATAAGGACTTTTTCAATTCTGAAAAGCCCTAAATAACAATTACGAATTAAAAATTGCGAATTATGGATTTAAATTACTGATTAGTCGACAATTAATCACAAATAGTAAATTCTTATGCCCTGTTCTTACCTATTTTATTCTATTTTTTTTGGTTTTTATTGAAGCATATCACGAATAATTTTCAAATGATGTTCAGTATGAATCCCTATAAAACGAATTGCTTCTTTTTTATTCATGTGTCCAAAAATAGGATGAGGAAAATAAGTGTTTTTATTCAAATCTTCTATCTTATCAACCTGCAATTTTGTCTTTGCTAAAAATTCTCTAATTGATTCTTCTGTAATTGGATTTTCATTTCGGACAGATTTGGGAACTCTTGCCTTTCCTCTAGGAATATGCTTTGTTAGCATTACAAAAAACTTAGGAAAACTAAATTTACTTTTAAACTCACTTGGATTAGAGTCTTCTAGCTGTTTAGCTACTCCACGAATAACACGCAGTGCATGGTCAACCTGCCAACCTACATTTGAATGTGTGACTTTTGGGTTTGTTTTTTCTAGTTGTGGAATATAAGACTCAAGCTCAGCAAGCTGTTTTTCGAATAACATAGGAGAACAAAGTTAGATTTTAGAAATTAGAATTCAGAAGTAAAATTAGAAATACAAAACGTAAACTCTAAAAGTAAAAATTCATTTAATTCTAACTTCTAAAATCTACCTTCTAAATTCGCTTACGTTTTTCTCTTCTTTTTCTTTGCAGCAGGAAATAAAATATTGTTCAAAATTAGTCTATATCCAGGGGATTGTGGGTGTAGATTTAAGTCTGTTGGAGCTTCTCCTACATAATGTTGATAATCTTCTGGGTCGTGTCCCCCATAAAAAGTCCATGTTCCTTTTCCCATTGTTCCATGAATATAACGAACTTCATTTACTGTCTTGAATTCTCCCAAAATCACAACATCAGATTTTACTAACTCTTTTCTAAAAGCTGTCGTTTGTCCCATAAAACCTTTTACTTTCGTAACGTGATTTTGAGTAAGCATAGTCGGAATTGGATCCCATTTGGCAGAAAACTGAAAAAGCTCAAAATAATCATTCTTTTCTGTGATTCCTGTGCGCTGACGATAACTATTATCAATACTAGAATATTCATATTCAAAAGGATTCAAGACTAATTTGAAATCTTTGAAAGCAAATGTATTCTCAAACTTCAATTTTTTATTGGCTGCTGGATCGGCAGGGTCACCGTCATAAACTCTATCACAAATATCAATTCCTTCAGCTGCAAGCGCAATATCGTATGTATCTGTTGCCGAACACATGGCAAACATAAATCCACCACCTAAGCAATATCCTTGAATCTTCTTTACAACAGCTAATTTAAGCTCTGAAACTTTAGCAAAACCATATTTTTTTGCTACTTCTTCATATTCTCTTTGTTGGTCTTGATACCATTTTTGACCTGAATAACTAGCATAAAATTTTCCATATTGTCCTGTAAAATCTTCGTGATGCAAATGTAACCAATCGTATTCAGGAAGTTTGTCTTGCATAATTTCATCATCAAAAACGACATCATAAGGAATTTCTGCATAAGTAAGAACAAGGGTTACGGCATCATCCCAAGGCTGTTTGGATTTTGGAGAATAAACAGCAATTTTTGGAGCAACTTCCAGTTTTACAATGTCCATATTAACATCAGCCTTTGCAATCTGACTACGAACTTGAGTTGCTTGAGCTTCTGAGATAATTTCAAAACTCACTCCACGAAGGCGCATTTCTTCTTCAAAAGGACGAGAATAATCAAACATAAAACTACCACCACGATAGTTTAGAAGCCATTCGACAGTCATATCTTGTTTAAGAACAGCAAATGCAATTCCGTAGGCTTTTAAATGATTTTTCTGTGTTTCGTCCATCGCAATCATTATCTGATTAGCTTTAGCAAAATTTGAAACACTTATAAAAAACAGAAAGAATAGAGATAGAATAAGTTTTTTTTTCATAATTGGATTTTTGTCTTTTTTATTAATTCTAATTCAAATATATAAAATTGAATCTAACTCTAAATATCGCAAAAATTATACTTGTTTGTACTAACAAAGAGAGAAGTATAAAGGTATTTAAGTTTTTTTTCACTATGTTAAACATCAAAAATGAGACGTAAAATATGTATAGAATTAGCCGATTCTCAAAAAAATAATTGTTATTTCTAGGTTTTAACTTCACTTTCTCAAATAACTAGCAAGTTTTTGCTTGAAAGCTTCTTTATTAAATGGTTTGGCAATATAATCATTCATTCCTGCTGCAATACATTTTTCGGCTTCTCCTTTTAGTGCAGAAGCAGTCATGGCGATAATAGTCAAATCTTTAGAAATGGTTTCTCTGATTATTTTGGTAGCTTGGTAACCATCCATTTCAGGCATATGAACATCCATTAAGACCAAATTAAACTCTTCTTTTTGTAGCTTTTCGACGGCTTCTTTTCCATTGAAAGCCACTTCAATTTCATAGTTCCAGTTTTTAAGCATTGTTACTACTAAAAGCTGATTGATTTCATTATCTTCTGCTAATAAAATTTTATTTGTAATTGGTTTGGGAGCTGCAATACTTGTACTGTCTATATTCTCTTTTTGGATAAGATTTTCAGAGTTGATTGCATTACGCAGAAAATCAGGAATTTGATTTGTTCTATCTCGCTGTACCATAGGCTGACTTACTTCTGTATATTTTTTGTAGCGAAGTTGAAAAGCAAATGTAGAACCTTGTCCTACTTTACTTTTTGCATAAATCTCTCCTCCTTGAAGTTCTACCAATTGTTTACATATTGCAAGACCTAGACCTGTTCCACCATATTTTCGTGTAGTATCGCTACTTGCTTGCGTAAACATTGTAAAAATATCATCTATCTTTTCTTCTGAAATCCCTATTCCTGTATCACTTACATAAAAATGAAGTGTTACAAAATTTTTATCTTCATCTACCAAATTAGCACCAATTACTATTTCTCCTTTGTGTGTGAATTTTACAGCATTTCCTAGGAGGTTAAGCAAAACTTGTCTTAAACGCACTTCATCGCCCACAAAACGAGCAGGAATGTCTGGACTTATTTTGCTTCTTAAAGTAACCTTTTTAGTATCAGCTTTTACTTTGATACTACTTATCATATTTTCTACAATTGGATAAAAATCAATTGGACTTTCTTCAAAAGATATTTTTCCAGACTCAATCTTTGATAAATCTAAAATATCATTGATAATAACTAAAAGATGGTCAGCAGAAGATTTAATGGCATTGACATACTTCAACTGAACATTATTTAGAGAAGTATCCAATAAAAGCTCTGACATTCCGTAAACGCCATTCATAGGTGTTCTAATTTCATGACTCATATTTGCCAAAAACTGTTCTTTTGCTTTTGCAGATTGTTCGGCTTGTTCTTTTGCCAAAACTAAAGCTAAGTTTTGCTGTTCAATTTGTGCAAGCATATCATCAAAACTTTCTGTCAGTGTTCCGATTTCGTCCCTTCTTTCTCCTCTACTAATTCGTGTAGAATAGACTTTTTCTTGAGCAATTTGTTTTGTTTGTGCTGTCAGTTCCAAAATCGGTTTCGAAACTAATCTTTGTAAACGAATAGCTATAAAATAAGTAAGAAGAGAAACGGTAAGCAAAATAAGCCCCGTAATGAGCGCATAACGTTGCATACGATCATAAAAACGGTCAAGATTAGATAAAAGATAAACGGTTGGATAAGTTGGAGGACGATTATCTATCGAAAGTCCTGTTGTATTATCTTTATCAAAATTAGCTAAATCTACTTCTCTACGATGATAAATTGACATTTGATTATTTAGTAAATCAAAGTCAGAATTTTCATAAGGAGGTTTTTTATAAGCAGGATTTACTTTCATTCCCAAACGCTCATATTTTGCAAAGGGTCTGCCAAGTGTATCATATACTTGTGCAGCCAAAATATTAGGATCAGAAGCAAATAAATCTTTTAACTGGTCTTCTGTATTTTTAGGATCTGCAAAACTAACTGGAAGATAAGCATCCCTAGAAATAATCTGCGCTCTATCACGCAAACCTGTTTCTAATTCAGTTCTGTAATCAATCAAGTCATAGATAATAAAAGCCGAAAAGGCAATTATCAAAGCAATAATAGTCGCTATCATAATCGAACCGACTACTTTTGTCTTTATAGAAACATGATTGAGAAATTTGAACATAGAAAGGAAAGATGAGTTTTTTAATTTGTGTATTTGTCTTGAAATCTTTAAGAATTTTGAAAACTATAAGAGTTAAATAACTGCAATAGTTTTGCCTTAAAGTCAAAAATAGGATAAAAATAGTTATTATACTACTCTATTTTAGACCAAAGCTAACTTTGTATCGATTGACAAGATTTTTTACATTTGAAGTCTATGTTACTTTATATTTATTTTGTCCTTACCTCAAAAGCCTAGCAATCTGTGCCGATAAATCCATAAAAATATTTTTTGGTAACCCAAAGTAATTTTGGAAATAGTTTAAATACCTGCCTTGTATAAATCAAAATACTTCCTCAATTTCAAAATCATTTCGTTGCCCAGCTTTTATATTGAGTTTGTAGTTTTTAGTATTTCCGAACGTATCATTTGTATAATAATCTGTTCGGATTTGAAAATGAATTGTTGTGTCTTTCTCTACATCAAAATATAGATTTTCTAAGGGTTGATTGTTTTGGTAGAGTTGAGAAGAAAACAACTTAGGATTATCAGAGTAATACAAAAATATCTTTGGATTTAAAGCAATAAGGTTGAGCGAAAATTTATCAAAAGAAACCCAGCTACCACTCACTTGGCTAAATTCTCTTATTTCAGCTTGATTGTGTATCCTGTACAAAGTCATTGTATGAAATTTTTGAAGTAATGAAGAGTTAGGATTTCCATAATTTAATAACTCTGTACTTTTGGTAGAAATAATATTCTGATAAGAGCTATCTCTCAAATATTCTTTCAATACATTCCATTTATAATTGTCGGTTTTTACAAAGAATCCGAAAGTTCATAATTCTTCCTCAATGAACTATATAAACTGACATCTCTTGGGTGATAGCCACTTTCTGCCATTTGATTTTCCCCTTCTTGTAATTCTTTTAAGAAAACTCTTTTGGTTTTCTCTATCAAAAATTTATTACTTCTTTCAAGTGATTTGATATTTCTTTCCTCTTGCTTCTCCTTCAAAAACAAGTATGTACAACAAAAAATCCCTATCAAACTCCAAAGAGAAAAAGAAAATATAGTTTTAGTTTTCATTTTAAATAGTATTCAATAGGTTCTGGATGAAAAATATCTGTCAATCTAATAGCTATTTTATCGTTTTCTATAATTTTAATATCAAACCTTCTATATCCTGTTCCCCAATAAGATATGTTTGGGTAGGTTTCATCATCTACAAAATTCATCAAGTCTTTGTACAAATAAAGTTTGTGTAATTTTTGTACAAATTTATTTTCCTTAGATGAGCAATAATTAAAATCATTTTGAGAAATAATTTTATTAGAAAACTCATTTTTGGTTAGAGGATATTTTTCCATATCATCTAGAGAAATAGTACCTTTTTCGTATCTGATTTCTGCCAGTTTATGAGCATTTTCTATGTTGCGAAATGTGTATTGTTCTCTTTTACTATAAGCAATAGTAGCTCCTACGTGATACAAAAGTGTCAAATATCTGTCTTTATGAGCCTGTTTTATCGACTTTTTCAAGACTTGACTACTTTTTTCTACTGCAAGAACTTCATTTTCTTTCTTGTTCTTTTGAGAAATGAAATAAAAAATTCCTAAGAAAGCAATCAACACCCAAAGCAAAACAGAAAATAGGATTTTATTCTTCATCTTTATAATAGGTATTTAGGTAGTCAAAATCTTGTACGATAACAAAAGAAGTATCGCTTTGAAGGAGCGTTGGAATTTGTACTTGAAATTTTTGTACTCCTTTTCTAAATTCTTTTGGAATGATTATAAATCCATTCTCATCAAATTTGGTTTCTACATTTTCTGGGTAAACGAGACGAGTATTCTCTTTATCAAAAGGAACAACACTCATTGTAGTAATATAATATGGTTTGTCTTTTCCTTTTTTGTAATGCACATAAGGCACAACTTTTATATCTTCTGCTTTCAAAGCAAGAGGAAAAAGAAAATATTTTCTTGAAAGTAGTTTTGCATCTTCGTAATACATAGTGGCAAGTTGTGCCTCAAAACGAGAATAATGAAAGGCTCTCAAATAATCGTCTGTATCAAAATAAAAATCGTCTAATTCTTTGTTGTTCATTCCCTCTTCAAACACAAAATCTTGATAACGCTTCGAAAGTGAGGAATCTAAAGCTGATACTTTTTGGACATATTCATTGAAAGCTGTAACGACTTTCAAATTAGGAAATTCGACAACGCTGCGCTCTTCTGTATATTTGGGGTTTGATTTTACTTTTTCTTTGACTAACTCAAATCTTGGCTCTTCAAAATAGGTATTATGTATTTCTTGATAAATTTGTTGTAGTTCATCTCTTTGTTTTTTGAAACGAGCATCTATCTTTTTTATGTAATCGTTTTCTTCAACTCCATGTTCTTCAAAATGCCTTCCCACACTATGCCACGCTCTTGTTGCTAATTCAGTATATTCTTCCTTCAAGCCTATATTTTGATGATAATTATAACCAAAAATTTCTTTTTCAGTTTGAGTATAACGTTCATCAAAAAAAGTCTTGTATCCCCAAAAAGCGAATAGTAACAATAAAATAGCTGTAGGCAAATAAGAATTTTGTAAATATTTCATAACTAAAGAACGAAAAAAGACTAGATTATTCAAAGTAATAATTTTCATTTCTGACAAAATAATTTATCTCAAAATCCTAACAATCTGTAGTGATAAACATAAATTTTACACACATTCTATTTCCTAGAAAAATAACTATCATCATAATTTATTCTAAATTCTAAAGGTAATAATGTGTTTATTTTGGCTACCAAATCAAAAATAGGTTTTACTTTCATATCATATATATGAATTTCTCTATCTACATTTTTGTATTTGAATTTAAAGGTATATTCTAGCATATCATCAATAGAGTGATTATAGTAGCCTTTTCGCAGAGAATCAAATTCTATTTTGTCTAATAAATCAGTAATTGCCTTTCTATCAGCTTTAGAAACTACTTTAGAATAATATTTAGGTTCATCAGGAGATAACCATACCTCTAAAATTATGCAGTCTTGTGAAATTTTGAAATTACTGTGGCGAAGCATTGCACTTTCTTCAATCTCAATAGAAAAATCATCTTTATTGTCTATGATTGAATTTGAAGAAATAGTAGTGAAAGGACAAATCAAAAATAGAATAGCAAATACAATTATTTTTCTCATTGTATGAATAGTTTAGAAGTTTTTTTATCTCAATAATCTAGCAATCTGTACCGACAAATCCATAAAAATAATTTTAGAATTTGCATTTCTTTCTAAATGAAAATAGGCTTCATCTATCTTTTCTACCAACGAAAAAATATTTCTTTCATCAATAACTTTAGCAAAATTTTGTACAAATTTTAGTGTTTCAGATTCGGTACGGATAAGCTGTTCTGTGCCAAAATTAGAAATCAAAGATTCTCTCAAAATAGTCAGAGCGTACATTAAAAGTGTTTTTTGACCTTCTTTTCCTAGGCTATGAAATACATCAGCTTGATTTACAAAACCTGCATAATCGTGTTTGAAACAAAGGCGCATCCAATCTCTAAAAAGCTCTTGATTTTTATTTTGCGAATGCTCACTTAGTTTCATGGCTTCATTCAAGTTTCCATCTACTAAAGGCGCAATTTCTCCAGCTTCATCTTCCTTTATATTCTGACTTATCAAATATTCCTTGACTTCTTGGTCAGAATAACGAGGAACTTGAATAAGCTGACAACGAGAAAGAATAGTAGCTAATATTTTATCAGTTTTTTCGGCTACCAAAAGAAAGATAGTATTTTTTGGAGGTTCTTCTAACCCTTTCAAAAGTGCGTTTGCTGCACTTGCATTCATATATTCAGGCAACCACAAAATCAAAATCTTGTAACCTCCTTCATACGCTTTCAGAGATAAAATTTTTGAAATATAACGACTTTCTGCCACCGAAATACTAAACTGCTTGCCATCTGTTTCCAAATAATCAGACCAATCTTGCAAAACTGGGTATTTATGTTTTGGTAAAAATTCTCGCCAACCTTTCATAAATTCCTCTCTTTCTTTGTAGGCTTTTGCTTTTGCTGTCGGAAAAACAAAATGTAAATCTGGGTGAATTAGCTTTTTATAACGAATGCATGAACTACACTTTCCACAAGCATCATTTTCTTGTTTGTTTTCACAATTTAAAAAAGTAGCATACGCCCAAGCAAGAGAAAGACCTGCACTTCCTTCATAACCTAAAAAAAGCTGTGCATGTGCCACATGATTATTATGAACAGCAGAAGTAAGCGTTTTTTTGAGTTGATCTAAACCTAAAATATCAGAGAAAAGCATTTTTTTTGAATGGTGAATTATGAATGATAAATTGTGAATGAATGCAAAATATCTTTTTATTTATGATGTAGGTCAGTGCCGAAGGTCAGACCGAGAAAGAATTTAAGTTTACAAAGATAACAAAACATTTTCCTTCACAATTTGATTTTATAGATTATGAAACTAACCATTGAAACTCCAATCAACCGTTCTGCCAAAGAGGTATGGAATGGCTTTACAGAAAAACTATTTTTAAAACTTAGTCCTCCTTTTCCAAAGCTCAAACTAAATCGTTTTGATGGCTGTAAGGTAGGTGATGAAGTACATCTAGAATTAGATTTTGGGATTTATAGCTCAAAATGGACTTCTTATATTGTGGAACAAGCTGAAACAGAAAGTGAAATTTATTTTATAGATACAGCCGAAAAAGACTTGCCCTTTCCTCTCAAAAAATGGAAACATCACCACAGAATAAAAAAAGTAGATGAGAATTCGTGTATAATTATCGATGATATAGATTATTATACTTCATCTAAGATTTTAGATACAATAATTTATCCTGGAATGTGGGCGCAATTTGCCTATAGAAGTCCTGTTTATAAAAAGTTTTTCGAAAAAGATTAAAATTTTGGTTCTCTAGGCAAACAAACAATAAAAGTAGTTCCTTCATCAACTGTACTTTTTACATCTATTTTTCCACCATTACTATATACGATATTTCTAACTAAATGTAATCCAATTCCTCTTCCTTCTATTTCAGTATTATCTTCGTGCAAACGTTGAAACATACCAAATAGACGGTTTTTATTGGCTTCCATGTCGATTCCTATTCCGTTATCTTCTACATTTAAGCAATAATATTCTTCTTGAGATTCTGCCCATATTTTTATTTTGGGAGTACGTTTAGGAGAGCGATATTTTATAGCATTTGAAAGGAGGTTTTGCATAATACTATACATTAAGTCAGGAACAAAAGAGATAGTTTGTTCGTCTGTTAAATTTACCTCAATATCAATATCGGGTTGATTGTAAATCTCTCGCATATCTTGAATTACCTTTCTAGTAAAACTAGATAATTCTATTGTATCAAATTTAGAACCTGAGGTTTGCTGTTCGACAAGAGTTTTGACAAGTGATTTTAATTTAAGGTGTAATTTGTCCACTCCTTTATATACCTCGTCCATTACCTCTTCGGCAGTTTGGGTCAAATCATTGTGTTTTTTTTCTAATTCATACAGTTGAATAGAAGCCTTTATAGAAATAATTGGTGACATAAGGTCATGAGAAATAATATGAGCAAACTGTTCTAGTTTTTGATTATATCCTCTGAGCATGTCCATTGTTTTGGTCATTTGTTTTTGAGCTTCATTGCGTTGTAAAGCATACAGAATCGCTCTTTCCATGCCAAACTCATCCAATGTTCCTTTGACAATATAATCAGCAGCTCCTAAAGAAATAGCCTCTAAACCTACATGAACATCATTTAATCCTGTCAAAACAATAACAGGTATTCCATAATAATTATCTGTAATTGTTTTACATGTTTCTAATCCATGACTATCAGGTAATGACAAATCTAAGAATACTAAATCTATTTTTTTTGTATTCAATTCTTTTAAACCCTCAGTAAGAGTGCCTGCTGTAATTAGATTTTTGACAGGGAATGTAGTCTTCTCTAATATTTCTTGCATGAGAAACTGATCAGCTATATTATCTTCTATCAATAAAATATGTATTCTATTCAAAGTTCGATTCATGATGTAAGAGGTTATTGCTCAAAATTAAAGGTCACTTTTTGTGTTTTTGTTCTAGTCTATGAGTTAGGCAGTTTTACTATGGTCAGCCAAAAATTATTTATAGAAGAAACAATTTTGGTAAATTCATCCATTTCAACAGGCTTACTAATATAACTGTTTGCATGATTTTTATATGCAAATTTTACATCTTCTTCATTTTCAGAAGTAGTCATAATCACAACAGGTATGAGACAAAGCTCCTCATGTTCTTTGATTTCTTTTAATACCTCTCTTCCATCTTTACGAGGCATGTTCAAATCCAAGATAATTAAATCTGGCAGCTTTTCACTATCATTTTCTAGTCTTTTATAAAGATATTCCATTGCTTTTTCGCCATCAATAACAGTATCAATATCAAGATTAAGTTTACTTTCAAGCAAACTTTCTTGAATTAATACAGTGTCAGCAAGATTATCTTCTACTAAAAGAATTTTGATGGGTTTCATAATTATTTTTACTTTGTTTGTAAGTAAGTGTTTATTTATTAGTTAGTTATTTTTAGATAAACAACGAATCATCTATCTTTGTTTATTTTTATTTTATATCAGCTAAATGCTATTTATTTAAAACATTTTATTAATCTGATTTTTTCAATGTAAAATGGATGGTTGTTCCCTCACCAAATTTACTTTTCTGAGTATCTAGCCAAATTTTTCCGTTATGCTGTTCTACAATTTTTTGACAAAGAGCAAGTCCGATTCCTGTTCCTTCATATTGTTCTTTTGTGTGCAAACGTTGAAACAAAACAAAGATTCTCTCAGCAAACCTTGAATCAATTCCGATTCCATTATCTGAGATAGTAAATTCAAAATACTCTTCTGTTTCTGTATAAGATACTTTTATATGAGGAGTTTTTTCAGAGCGATATTTAATTGCATTTCCTATTAAATTTTGAAAAAGTTGAGTTAGCTTTGTTTCATTACCCATTAAATTTGTGGTAGGTAATTCATCTTGCAATTCTATTTTAGCTTCTGTTTCTTCTATTCTAAGAGTCAGGTTTTTGAGTGCATTTTGATAAATTTGCTGCAAATTTACTTCTTTATGAGGTGTTTCGTTGCGATGCAATCTTGAATAAAGCAGCAAATCCATAATAAGACTTTTCATTCTGTTAGAACCTTCAATAATAAAACCAATATACATATCAGCTTTTTCATCTAATTGCCCTTTGTAGCGTTTTTCTAACAGTTGGCTAAAACTAGCAATCGCTCTCAATGGTTCTTGTAAATCATGAGAAGCTACATAAGCAAAGTGTTCTAGTTCTTTATTGGTAAGCTCTAAAAGCTGCATCCCATCTTTTAATTGTTTCGCTATTTTTTCTCTTGTCTGTATCTCTATATTTAATTTTTCATTTGTTGTTGTGAGTTCTTCTGTACGAATCTGTACTTGTTGTTCCAACTCTTTCCTTCTTAGTTCTTCTCTATATTCATTCATATTTTGAGTAACAAGATAGAAAATTTTAGACTGAATATTCTGCACGACATCTATTTCTGTTGTACTCCATTCTTTCGAACGACACTCTACTCTCTGATTCCATTTCGCAAATGAATTTCTAGGTTTGAGTACAAACTCATCTCCGTTTTTGAAAATAGCCTTTTCAGGCTTTCCTCCCCAACTTATACTCTTTTGTAATTCTTTTCTAAACCAAATTATACGGCTATTATCTTCTTTTGAAATAATAATACTCAGCAATCCTGAACATACAGAAGTGTTTAGTTTAATACTTGGAATATCATCCGTAATGCAAGAGGAAAAAAACAATTCATTTTCATGTTCCTTATCCAACCAATCGGTAATTTCCCAAATTTGCTCATTAGTTGGTGTGAGTCCTATTTTTTTTATTTTTCTAGTATTTTCAATAAGATTGACAACAACAAAACCATCAGCTTCCAAAAGTCTAAGAAAAGAATTTCCTTTTTTTATCATTCCTGCATAGATATTTTTCTCTTCATTAAGCGATTCGATAATACCTTCTGATAAAATTCGTTTTTCTAATCTATCATACTGAACAGCATTTTTTTGTAACCTGTCAATTTGTAGTGAAACGAGCTGACCAAAAAACTCAGATGTCATACGAGTAGAATAATCTACTCTTTTAGCAGAGTTGTGATGACACGAGATAAGTCCCCACAGTTTATTATCGATAACAATAGAAATAGACATAGAAGAACCCACTCCCATATTTTTGAGATATTCGATATGCACAGGAGAAACACTTCGAAGCGTGGAAAAACTCAAATCTAAATAATCATTTTGTAGAGAATCAGCTAATAAAATAGGAGAGGGTTTATAGTCTGTATCTACAATCAAACGCAGCCAATTTTTGAGATATAATTCTCTTGCTTGCTGAGGAATATCGGTAGAAGGAAACCATAAATCATAATAAGGATTCATTTCCTCTCTTTTTATTTCGGCTACAATTTGTCCATCATATTCTTCATTAAATTTGTAAAGCATTACCCTATCAAAATCTGTAATATTTCTTACTTCCTCTACAATTACTTTATATAGCTCTGTAAGCGTATTGGAATGTTGAAAACGAATAATAGATTTTTTATTGATTTGATAAAAATTATCTCTTATAAGTTCTGTTTTTTCTGTATCTATTGATTCTAATTCTAATATAAATCCTTGATTACTTTTGTGAATGATTCCATCAAATGGCTTTTTTTCTGTATCTATTTCTAAGAAAAGACGTAACGGATTGATTGTTTTGTAATAAGCTGTTTCTTGTTGTAGGTTAGCCTCTTTTATCTTTTTTTGGATAAAAAGAGTTTGTCTTTCTCCCAATAATTTAGAAAGAGAATTATTTATAAGGTCTTCAAAACTATAATTTGTTTCTTGTATTAGATTTTGACTTACCCCTAATACTGTCATTTCTTCTGAAAATACAATCAAAAAACCATGAGGTTGTATTGAACCTAAACGATGTATAGGCTCTTTTGCACAATTTTCGATAGCATTTTTTAATTCCTTTTCAGATAAATTAGACATAGAGAAATAAGTAATTTGGAATGAATAAAGATAATTTCTTAGCTTTAATATGTATTAATTATTTTTATTGTAAAATGTTTTTAGCTTTATAAAATGCTGCTTCAAAATAGAGATATGCTTTTTCTGCTCCTTCTAAAAACATTTCTTTTTTTTGCTCTGTATTACACGTTTGTTCAACTAATTCTTTAAATGACTTCCACAAATAAGATGTTTTTTCTTCATAATTTTTAAAGAAATCAAAGTTTGTAACTAAAGGAATTTCTTTATTTTGAGCCAAAATTCTATGAATCATCTTTCCTCCCAACATTGAACCCTCTGCTACATATAGCCAGCCCAAAAGATTCTCAAAACTAGAAAAATGAATTGTATTTTCTTGTTGTTTGAGTTCTTGAAAAATAGCTACAGGAAGCATTGCTCTTAATTCTATTTCTAAAGAATCTTTCTTTATACGATTTAAAAAATCTAGTTTTTTGACTTGCTCTTCTTGATTTTCATCTTTTAGAGATAAAAAAAAATGACTTTGATGTTCTAAATGAGAATGAAAAAGATAATTGGTACTTAAAAGCAACTTATAATCTTCAACAGAAAAGTTACTCAAACGGTCTGAGCCAATCAGACTTTCCATTAAATCATGCCTAGGGCGAGTAACAGTTCGGACAGTTTGAAGAATAGACATAGTGGATATGAAAGATAAAAAATAGAATGTTTAAAAAATAGTCTAGCTTTATTAAACAGTAAAGATACAATGTTTAAACTTAACTCACAAAATAACATCTTAAAAAAAAATCATTAAACAAATATAAGTTATAACACACAAAACCCCTACTCATTTTTGAAAAATAAGTAAGGGCGATATACTTTCTAACGACAACAGTAAGCCTTTTTTATCGTATAGATAGAAAACGAATTAGCTATTCACAGAAGAATTTTGAACTGTGTTTGTTTTTTTAGCATAGGTAGGACATGTTTTGTAAGAGGCACAAGAACTAGCTGTGATTACTAAAAGACAACCGATAATAGCTGATGCTCTGCGAAGATTTTTGATTGAAGTAATTTTCATAGAAGTAAATTTTGAGGTATAAAATATCTTTAGGATTACTAGGATAATGGTAAAATACTAGTTCAAGAAATAAATATAATTTAAAAGACGATAATAATACAAAAGTACGAAATTTTTGATGACTTGGTTCTGTCAAAATGTATTTAGAGAACGTATTTTTGTTTAAATTGGTATATATTAATGGTGTATAAAATTTAAAGCAAATAACTTGCCTTTTTGGTGTATAATATGTCATAAAGATACTAATCTTCAAATAGTTATAGCTTCCTTTTTTTCGTCGAGTATTTCAGATTATTTACCGAGCATTTTTATCATATAGCTTCTTTATGGCTACAAGTTTGAAAAGTATAGCAAAGACTTAGTAAAAATCCTATTTCCTATACGCACCCATACGTAATTAATAATTTAAGTTATGAGATCTATATCTTCTTTAAATACTAATTTTACCAAAAACAATTTATATAACCTATATAGAAGTGTTTTTTCGCTTCCATTTTTTATAGTACCTCTTCTAGGTTACATTGTTCTTTTGGTAGTCCTTTTCTTTGGTTCTAGTTTTTCTACGTTCGCCCAAAAAGGAATTTCTAAACAAATACAAGCCGAACAAATACAACAAGCACAAGCAATAATGGGCTTGCGTTTCAAGAAATTTAACTCTGATGATGGTTTAGCACAAAATAATATTACTGCTATTTTACAGGATACTCGTGGTTTTTTATGGATAGGAACAGGCGACGGACTTAGTCGCTATGATGGATATGAGTTCAAAAACTATACGCACATAGTAGAAGATTCTTCTTCACTTTCATCTGGAATGGTAACAGCTCTACACCAAGACGATAATGGAGTGCTTTGGGTAGGAACTACAAATGGAATCAATAAATATGATTTTACTCAAGATCGTTTTATTCAATACAGGCTTAAAGAAAACAAAATTTCTAATCTAAATACTCGTACAGTAAGAAGTATTTTTCAAGATAGTCATGAAACACTTTGGGTAGGAACTGAAAACGGAATCAAGATTTATGATAAGCTAAATAATAGTATAGAATACTCACAAGAATATAATGGTCTTTTAGATGTTCCTGTTTTGGCTTTGTTCGAAGATAGTGATAGTA
The DNA here is from genome assembly GCF_037126295.1 of Bernardetia sp. Wsw4-3y2. Classification (NCBI taxonomy): domain Bacteria; kingdom Pseudomonadati; phylum Bacteroidota; class Cytophagia; order Cytophagales; family Bernardetiaceae; genus Bernardetia; species Bernardetia sp. Wsw4-3y2. The sequence continues at coordinate 893,385 of NZ_CP147017.1, forward strand.
CATTTTGGGTAGGAACTGAAAATGGTCTTTACAAATTAGATAGACACCGTAAAGCATTTGTTTCTGTTTTTATAAATGACAAACAACTTACACAATTTCCTGTCTATACTTTTTTTGAAGATAAAAAACAAAATCTTTGGATAGGAACACAAGAAGGAGCTTTTAAATTAGATAGAAAAAAAACAGAAGTACAAAAATATTCTTCTACAAGTTTCCCACATACACTTAGTAATGATATTGTCAAAACAATTGCACAAGATCAAAAAGGAGACATTTGGGTAGGAACGTATGGAGGTGGAATAAATCGTTTTATAGCCAAAACAGAACAGATCATAACTATCCGTCAGAATGATGCTGAACAGTATTCATTGAGTGATGATATTGTACAAACTATCTACCACGACCGAAGTGGCATCATGTGGATAGGAACTTATGATGGTCTTAATAAATATGATGAAGAAAAAGAGGTCTTTTATAATTATCCAATTCCGTTACAATATGTAGCACACCATCTTCAAACCGAAATTTGGGCTTTAGAACAAGATTATTTAGGAAATACTTGGCTAGGAACAGAAAACGGATTGTATGTCTATATGCCAAAACCAGAATCAACAGAATGGCAACTCATCAAAATAAGTGATAAAATTGGACTTCGAAACAAACATATTTTGAGTTTATTAGAAGATAAAAACGGCAATCTTTGGATAGGAACACTACAAGACGGATTGTACAAATACAATTTAAAATCATTAGGACTTACAGGAAACTCTACTTCTGAAGCTATTCCATTTGATTTGACCAAATTAGCAAATAAACAAGAAAAAAATGACCCTCAACTTGCAGACAATAGTGTCTGGACAATGATGCAAGATACATATAATGATATTTGGATAGGAACAAATAATGGACTGTACGCCATAAAAGACAAAACTGAAAAAGTATATAAATATACAGAAAGAGATGGCTCAGGATTAAGTGATAATTCAGTATGGGCATTATTACAAGATAGATATGGCATTTTGTGGGTAGGAACGAGCAATGGACTTAATCGTTTTAGAAAACAAAGTAATGATTTTATTACCTACAATCAAGCCAATGATAATTCTGGTGGACTTAGTAATGGTTATATTGTTACTCTTTTCGAAGATGAAACAGGCGTACTTTGGGCAGGTACACATGGAGGAGGTCTTAATCGTTTCCATAAAGAAGCTGACAATTTTACACATTATACCGAAAAAGATGGTTTGCCTGATGGTGTAATTTATGCCATCGAACAAGACAACAGTCGTCATTTATGGATTAGTACAAATAGAGGTCTGTCAAGGTTTAATATTGATACGCAAGTTTTTAGGAATTATGATGTAAATGATGGACTTCCAAGCAATCGCTTTAATCACAATGCCATAGAAAGAACAAAAAATGGTGAACTTATCTTTGGTACAGTGTATGGAATTACTGTCTTTCATCCAGATAGCATTAAGGACAATAATTATATTCCACCTGTTTATCTTACTAATTTAAAGATTTTGGGTAGAGATATTCGTGCAAATGATGAAACAGGCATTTTGAGTAGAAATATTGCTCAAACAGACATGATAACGCTTGCTCACGGACAAAATAGTTTTTCGGTTGATTTTGTCGCCCTAAATTATCGCCTTCCTAAAAAAACAGTCTATATGTACAAATTAGAAGGTTTTGATGAGGAATGGCATTATACATCTTATCGTAATCATACTGCATCTTATACCAACTTACCAGAAGGACGAGAGTATATTTTGAGAGTAAAAGCTGCCAATAATGATGGATACTGGAATGAAAGTGGTGCTACTTTACGTATCTATATTAATCCTCCTTACTGGGAAGCAATTTGGTTCAAAATTGCATTAGCTATGCTTTTGATTGGTGCTGGAGCTTCATTTTGGTTTTGGCGAAATGGGGAAATGCAAAAACAAAAAAGCCGTCTTTCTATGGAAGTTCATCAAAGAACAAATGAACTAGAAGGAGAAAAAGAAAAATTACAGATTGCTTACAACGAAATTTCTAATCAAAGTCGTCAGATTTTAGATATGAATGCTGTTTTGAAACAAAAACAAGCTGAAGTAATGGCGCAACGTGATGACCTTTCAAAACAAAGAAATGAAATCGAAAATTCGTATCAAAATGTACGTATACTCTCAGATATTGGGCAACAAGTAACAGCTACTTTAGATTTTGACCAAATGGTAGCTGTTCTTTATCAACACGTCAATAGTTTAATGAATGCCCCAGGTTTTGGAATTGGTGTTTTGAATGAGAAAAGCAGTTTGATAGAATTTAGAGGATATTCAGTAGAAGGAAATCCCTTAAAGTATGATTTTAATGCAGCTAGAGATAAAACACTGCTTTCTGCTTGGGCAATTCGTAATCAAAAAGAAGTAAAAATCGGAGACCTTCAAAGTGAATATGCAAAGTATGTAGCTGGAGAAGTAGTAGCAGTAGGGACTACAATTCCAAAATCGCTTATTTATTTGCCGTTGGCTATCAAAAATCGTCCTGTTGGTGTTCTGACAGTACAATCTTTAGAAAAAAACACTTATTCTGATCGTCATTTGACGTTATTAAAAGGGTTAGCTTCTTATGTTTCGATTGCCTTAGATAACATCCAAAATTATTCAGAGTTGGGTCAGGCTAAAAATACGATTCAGGAAAGTAGCGTGCGTATTATGGACAGTCTGCGTTATGCACAAACGATTCAACAAGCCATTTTGCCTACTGATGATATGCTTAAAAATAGTTTTGATGATTCGTTCATGATTTTCAAGCCAAAAGATGTGGTTTCTGGAGATTTTTATTGGCTTAGAGAAATTGAAGGACGCACTTTTATTGCTTCTGTTGATTGCACAGGACATGGAGTACCAGGAGCATTTATGTCTATGATTGGAAGTAGGTTACTCAATGAAATTATCAATGAAGCAAATGTTCTTGAACCTGCAAAAATTTTAGACGAATTACACGTTCGTTTGAAAACAGCTTTAAAACAAGAAGATTCTAAGAATGATGATGGAATGGATGTTTCTCTATGTAGAATTGATGCTTTAGAAGAAGATACACTAGAAAGAGAAATTGTTTTTGCAGGTGCAAAACGTCATGCCGTTTGGATAAGCAGAGGAGAATCACATATTTTGAAAGGCGATAAAAAATCTATTGGTGGTTGGAGAAAAAGCAAAAAACGTCCGTTTATTCAACTTCAAATGACTGCCAAAAAAGGGGATGCGCTTTACTTATTTACTGATGGAATAACTGATCAAAATAATATTGCAGGTGCAAAATATGGTTCGAAACGTTTACATCAATTATTAAATCAGAATTCAGATTTTGATATGAGTGAACAAAAAACTATTTTAGAAGAAGATTTGGATCGTCATCAAGGAAATCAAAAACAACGTGATGATATTACCCTTATCGGAATTAGACTTTAATAACTGGAAATTGGAGATTGGGAATTAGAGAATGGAGAATTACAAATTAATGATTACGAATTACAGAATTCAGATACAGTATTTAACTGGTAACTGATAACTGATAACTGATAACTGAATATGCTTGATTTATACCCTTCCTTAGCTCATAAAGATGTCATTTTGATGTATCAAGGGGCAATGTCCCAAACTATTCTAGCTACAATGGCTCGTAGGTTGCGTGAAGCCGAAGAAGATTATTTACTTAGCAAACGTCTTTTTGCTATCATTATCGAACTAGGACAGAATATCAATCATTATTCTGAAAAAAGAGAGTTTTCTGTTGCTGACAGAAGAGAAGTAGGCTATGGAATGTTTGTCGTACAAAAAACAGATACACATTATATTTTTACAGCTGCCAATAAGATAAAAGCTGGAAAAATAAAAAAAATGAAAAAACATTGCGAACATATCAATTCACTAAATCCTAAAGACTTGCGTGTTTTTTATCGTTCACAGCGAAGAGCCACTCGTCAGGACGGACACTATGGAGGAAATATTGGCTTTATAGAAATGGTCAGAAAATCTAATAATCCATTAGAAACTGAATTTACTGTTTCAGAAAAAAATGAAAAAATGGCGTACTTTTCTATTCAAGTAAAAATGAATCGACTTGAGGTATTTTAAAAATTATTTTTTCTTTATTTTTATCAAATTCTTCTCGCATACTATTTTCTATTGTAGTAATAATTTTCAAATGTTAATAAATAAACTACTTGGTATCCTCTTTTCTGATAGAATAACATAAGAAAAAATAGATTCTTTACGAATAATCCTAATTATATCTTGTTTAGCTTTTTCCAAAAAAGCCCTTCTCATATAAAACATTCTTAAACAAAGTAAGTTTGTTCTATAATTGATTATTAAAATAATCATATTATTCAATCATTTTTTAAACTTATAAAAACCAATTTTTATGAAAGCTCTTTGTTGGCATGGTAAAAACGATGTTCGAATTGATAGGGTAGATGATCCTATTATTGAAGATCAAGGCGATATTATTATAAAGGTAACTGCAACAGCAATCTGTGGTTCTGATTTGCATATATTGGCAGGAATGGTTCCTACTATGAAAGAAGGAGATATTTTAGGTCATGAGTTTATGGGTGAGGTAGTAGAAGTTGGAAAATCTATACAAAATTTTAAGAAAGGAGACAGAGTTGTTGTTCCTTTTACTATTGCTTGTGGGCATTGTAATTTTTGTGATGATGATTTATACTCGCTTTGTGACAACTCAAACCGAAATGTAGAGCAAGCTAAAGAAAACTTAGGACATAGTATTTCAGGTATTTTTGGATATTCTCATATGCTGGGTGGCTATGCTGGTGGACAAGCAGAATATGTACGTATCCCTTTTGCTGATTATGGACCTATCAAAGTACCTGATTCGCTTCGTGATGATCAAGTATTGTTCTTGTCTGATATTTTTCCGACAGGGTATATGGCAGCTGAAAATGCCCAAATTAAAAAAGGAAGTACAGTAGCTGTTTGGGGCTGTGGTCCTGTAGGTCAGTTTGCTATTCAGAGCGCATGGATGATGGGAGCAGGACGGGTAATTGCTATAGATGATGTAGAAGAACGATTAGATATGGCAGAAAAATATGGAAAAGCAGAAGTAATTCGCACTACTAACGAAAAAGAAGTGTATGAACGTTTGCAAGACATGACAGATGGTTTTGGTCCTGCAAGTTGTATAGATGCAGTAGGAGCAGAAGCACATGGAACAATGTTGGAGAATGCAAAAGATAAGATAGAAAAAGCTGTTAATTTACATAGCCCTCATCCTTATGTATTACAGCAAGTTATTAAAAATTGTAGAAAAGGAGGCACGGTTTCTATACCAGGAGTTTATGTGGGTGTAGTGGATGGAATTCCTTTTGGTGCTGCTATGAATAAAGGGCTTACCTTCAAAATGGGTCAGACACATGTACAACATTATCTTAAACCACTTTTAGAAAAAGTAGAACGAGGAGAAATTGATCCGTCTTTCCTCATTACACACCGTCTAAAATTAGATGAAGCTCCAGAGGCTTATAAAACATTTAGAGACAAACAAGACAAATGTATTAAGGTTGTATTGACTCCTTAATTTATACCTATATGATTAAAACCTATTTTACAATGTATGTAAAATAGGTTTTTTGTTTTAGTATTTGGTTGAATAGACCTTATAAATGCTGTTGTAGTGTACTAATAAATTCCGAATATTCATAAACAATCCATTTTTTATCTGTCTTTTTAAGAGAACAACATAAAGAATAAATGGGAATTTCATTGGTAGAATCTAAACTAATCCCAATCGTAGTAATATCATTTGGATTGAAAAAATTATCAAATTTCATTTCTATTGGCATAAGTCTTTTCTTTTCAATATTCCCACCGACATAATTACTTTCCTTTAGAAACTTTTCCGTATTGACAAATTCATTTAAAACTTCATGAACTTCTGTCTTTTGTATTAAAAAGTAATACCTGATATGATAAAACGCAGTTATGAGAGGAATAAATACAGCAATAAATAACACAATTCCCCCAAGAATATAAAGAACTATCATAATCAAAATTTTATAAAAAGAAAAAATTTCGTAATTCGTAATTTAAACTTTATAAATCATTTTGTAGTGCATAATTCCACTTTCTTCAAAAATATCTCCGTCTTTTTTAAAGCCACAACGCTCATATAATGAAACGGCTGCGAGTTGAGCGTGTAAATAAATTGTTTCTATGGTCTTGAACTCTTCCTTTTTTTGGATTTTTTCTAATGCAAATTCTACCATTTTTTGTCCTATCTTTTTTCCTCTAGCTTCTTCCAAAACAGCAAAACGCTCTAATTTTATTTTTTTTGGAGAATTATCTTTGTGTTTTTCAGTTACTCTAAAACGAGCTGTTCCAACTGCCTTCTCATTATCATAATTAGTTTTATCTATTGCTAGAATATGAGTTGCGATTTCATCTAGTCCATCAAAATCATCTTCTTCAGGAACATCTTGTCCTTCAATAAAAACAATTCTACGAATAGAAAAAGCACGTTCTAAATTTTCTAATGCTGTTGAATCAAAAAGCTGAATCTTCATAATAGAGCAGATAAAATAAATAAAAAAGAGATTTTAAGGATTAAATAAAAAAGATTTCAGAATCTAATACCACTTTTTAGACTAAGTTCTGTAATTTTGCAGCCACAAAAATAATTTATTTAATTTACAAAGGACAACGTTTTACTAAAAATACTTTCAAATTTTGAACGACTTATTAACTAAAAAAAATTATATTTACTTAGATTAATTTGTAATTCGTAATTCGTAATTGTCTTTGATTCATTCATAAAATTCATAAAATTATGATTCAGCGTATTCAAAGTATTTTTTTATTGATGGTTTCTATCTTAATGGGACTTACTGTTTTTCTTCCTATTTGGGGAAAAGTAGATGGTACAAACAAAATTGAGATGAATGCTATTGAAATGATACAAACTTCAGCAGGGGAAACAGTTATGCAACAAACAACAGTTTACCTCGCCGTTATTGCAGGTCTGACAGCTATTTTAGCTCTTTGGAATATTTTTAATTTCAAAAATCGTCGTTTTCAGATGAAAATTGCACTCTTTTGTACTCTTCTCATCGCTGCTTTTATTGGTATTGCTACCTTCATAACCTTCCAAGCACAAGACATTTTTTCTCCTGAGGTAGGAGGAACTATGGCGTACGGTTATTACTTACCTGTGGCAGCCATTTTATTTAATTGGCTTTCTGTTCGTTTTATCAAAAAAGACGAAGATATGGTGCGTAGTGCAGACCGTTTGAGATGATTTTTTTATACCTAAAAAAACAAAAAGAGGCTGTCCGAAAAGGTCAGCCTCTTTTTATGCAGCTATTTTTTGTAATTCTTCTTTTTGGTTGATTTTTTTGATGATGCAAACAAATTTTGTCTTTTGGTGATTTTTTTGAGTATAAAAAAAGGTGCAAAAAGATGATTTTTTAGAATTGAAAGTATTTTTTAGCTTATCGGCAGTTTTTGCCACCATTTTTCTAAAATTATGTCCAAGAGCCATCAATAGAAACTCCATTTCTACTTTTACTAATCCCTTAAAAGTAAATCGATTAAACTTATTATTATATTTGAGATGCCCAAAAACAGCTTCTACTTCTATAGGGCGTTTACTGCGCTGCTCTAATCCTTTCTCACTAGTTAGTAAATTTCTAGCTTTCTCTTTTAGTTGGTTTAAACGATGATTCACTTGTATTATTCTATTGCCTTCAGCTTTATGACATAAATTGCGAAGAGGACAATCTTGACACCTTTTTGCTTGATAATAAGATACTTGCGATTCGTATCCATTACTTGAAGTACGTTTTCCATCTCTTATTTTCTTCATTCTTTGCCCCATCGGACAGACATAAAAATCTAATTCTTTGTTGTAAAATAAATTCTGAACTAAAAAAGGATTATTTTTCATTTTCCTTTTTTGCTCTTTATGGAAATAATTGTACTTAACGTAGGCAGTAATTTCTTTTTTTTCAAGTAATTCATAATTTTCTTCACTTCCATAACCTGCATCAGCTACTACTTCTTTACTTTGTTTATTGTACTGATTTTCAAATCCTTCTAAATGAGAGGATAAAGTGGTGGTATCTCCTGCCGTTTGATGAATAGAAACGTGGGTAATAAATTGATTTTCTGTGGACACTTGAGCATTATAAGTAGGTTTGAGTTGTCCATTTTTCATGTGATCTTCTTTCATCCGCATAAAAGTAGCATCCGTATCTGTTTTACTATACGAGTTTCTACAACCTAAAATTTTCAGAGACTCTTCATATTTACTTAATCTAGGAAGATATTCATCTTGCATTTTTTTTAGTTCTCTTGCCTGTTGTTTACTCGGTTCTTTTAGTTTTTTATTGATTTGAGCGAGTTTTTCTTTTAATAATTCTGAATCTAATGGAGTAGATACTTCTTCTTTATTTTCTTCTTGATTATCTGATTGAATACTACTTTCAATATCAGATAAAATTTTATTTACTTTAGTTTCTAACTTTTCTTTATTTTTTTCAATACTACCACGCCAAACAAAAGTATAACGATTAGAACAAGCCTCTATTTTTGTTCCATCAATATATTGAACATCAAGACTTACATAACCCATTTCAACCAACATTTTAACAACTTCTCCAAATAAACGATGAATGTGTGCCTTCAAAATTTTACCTCTAAAGTCATTAATTGTTCTAAAATCTGGTGTAGAATTGCCTGATAAATACATAAAATGAATATTCTCCCCAAGAGCTTTAGCTATTTTACGACAAGAATAAATATTGGATAAATAAGAATAGAATAGCACTTTAACGAGCATTCTTGGATGATAAGCTGAACAACCTCCACCTTTGTATTGAGAAATCAAATCGCTAATATCCAATGAATCAACCACCTTTTCAACTAAACGAACAGGATGGTGAGCTGGAATTTTGTCAAATATATTGACAGGAAAAAGTTCGGGCTGCTTACCACTTTGGTTTTTGAAAACTACTTTTGCCATAGGCTATATAACGTTAGTATAAAAGTATATATACCTCGAAAATAAAAAAAATTAACCATAAAAAAAAGGCTATCCGTACTTTTCGGACAGCCTCTTTTTGTTTTTTGTTAAATTAGGATATTAATCATTTATAACTAATAATTAATTTGCTCCTTCTTCTGGCACATCTAATTTATCCCCTTTATTCATATTGAATAAAAGAGAAAAACGAATTGTATCAGCAAGTGGATGTTGTTGTTGATTTGGAATAAGATAAGCGAAATCAAAACCAAAAACTTGATAACGCAAGCCCAAACCTACTGTAAAGTAACGACGATTTCCTTTTTCTTGGTTTTCATGAAAGTATCCTCCACGAAGCGCAATCAAATCAGCATACCAATATTCTGCACCTACGGCAAAAATCATTTCTTTTACTTCTTCACCAAAACCATCAGGAGCATCTCCAAAAGATTTGAAGATAGAAGATAAAACAGGGTCATTTTTTCCATTAGAAGCTGTATTTTCAGGAGTAGGAACAAGTAATTTGCTTACATCAAAAGCAAGAGTTAGTTTATTAAACTCATCAAACTCTGCATTAAAAGCCGTTCCGATACGTAAGTTGGCAGGCAAATAATCTTGTTGTGCTGCATCATTATAAGTTACTGGCGCACCAATATTTGAAATATTTACACCTAATGCCCAATCTCCTTCAAAACTTTTAAAGTTTAGTTTGCTCTTATAAAACATTGACACATCTACTGCACCTGTGTTAGCTGGTTTAACGTTTTCTACTGGTCCGTTGTTGGTTACATTTCCTGCTAAATTAGAGTGAATATAACGAAACGTACCTGCAATACTTAATTTTTTAGAAAGCTGTTGAGCAAAAGTTGCATCAATAGCTGCTTCACGAGGGTTAAAATCTCTTAGAGGTTCTCCTCTAGCATCTGTAAATTGAAGACTTCCCATATCAAAATAACGAAAAGAAACACCTACTGTTTGCGTCTTTGAAATGCGTTTTACACCACTTACATAGCCCAACCACATATCATTTACCAATTTTTGTAACCAAGGAGAATAAGAAACACCAAAAGACCAATCATTTTCTATAAAAGCTAATTTTGAAGGATTCCAATGTGCAGCATTTGCATCAGGCGAAGTAGCAGCTCCCAAATCTCCCATACCAGCAGCACGAGAATCAGGACCAACTAATAAAATAGGAACAGCAGTTGTGATAACTCTACGTCCAGTAGAATCAACACCAATTTGAGCTGAAACTGTATTAAAATGTGAGTAAAAAAAACTCACTACTAAGCAACCCAAAACGGCTGCAAGAACTTTACGTATTTGCATACAATTATTTAATTTTTAAGAATATAAATTTCGAATCTAATTTAGTTAAAAGCTGAAGGGATTAAGCCTCATTAAATCTTTTTTTTTGTTTTAATAAAATAACATTTCTATCCTAATTAGTTAAGATAAAATTATATTTTCTTGAATAAACTAGTTGTGACAAAATAAAAGACAAGTAAAAGTTTTTTTCATAGGCTAAATCAGCACGTAACTAAGGAAAATACCAAAGGGTTTGGTAAAAGTGGATATTTAATGACCGTTTACAAAAATATAAAAAAAATCTATTAAACGATAGTAAAGAGAATTAAATCTATAAAAACATTGAAAAAATAGGAGAAAAATTTAAAATTATTTTCTTGAAACTTACTTTATAGTATTTTTCTATTAATAAACTGAATTATTTCTTGGGCAAGTTTTATATAAAATGGTAATTCATTATAATCTACAACAAAAAAAGTCTTTTCTTCACTTCCAAAACTAGCATAAAAACGAGCAACTTCTTTCTCTTGTGCCGATTCAAAATCTAAAATTGTTTCATGAGTTATATATTTACTTTGAATATCAAAATTATTTTCATTTAAAAAACACTCCTCTTGATTACTTTTTTCTTGAATAAATCTATCTAAAAACCATCTTCTACTTTCATCTCTTTTATAAGTTGGTTTGGCTGCATTGAATAAATAAATCCATTTTGTAATAGAATTTTCTTGATACAATGATTTGCTTTTTACCAACAAAACTCCACTTACAATTTCCTTTTCATTATTTTGAATGTAAACTAACTCTGCAAGTTCTTTCTCTTTCAGAATATGGAAAAGTTTTTTTAAAACTGGTTTTGCTTGATTTGAAATTCCATTTTCTAAAAAAACACTTTCTTCAAAAAACTGCCAAACCAAATCTATATCATCAACTTTTGTTTTTTTGATAATTTTAAAATTCTGTTTTTGAGCTTGGTTGATTCTGTATTTTGTATCTCTCTTATAGTTTTGACGAATTTTAAGATAATTCTGCTGCACAGAAAGATGATGATTTTTAAAGTTTTTTAAATTAGAATCTACTTTTTGATGAAATACTTCTTCAAATTCATTTTTAAAATCTTCGTAATTTGAAGTATTAAATGGATAATTTGAAACCAATTTGAATTTCTTTTGAAGTAAAATCAAAAAGGTTTTAAACTCCGAAGTAGATAATTTTTTAGTAGAAAAAACACCTAATTGTTGTACAAAAAGAGGTTGCTGCAAAAATGAAATTCCATATTTTTTTTTGACAGGAAGTGGCATGACAGCCTCATAATTTTGCTCATTATCTTCTAAAACAAATCCTTCCCAAGAAGGAGAAACACAATCCAAATACCAAGAAAAGGCATAAATTATATTTTCTTTTGATGAAGAAATACATTTATCCCATTTTTTCTTATCGATTTGATGATGTTTGAAATGTTGCAAATCGGAATTAGGGATTGGAAATTAGGAAAATACGAATACATTTTTTAAACACAGAGTTACGGAGAACATAGAGAATGAAAATAAGCAATTTCATTAAATCTAAATTCTAACTTCCGACTTCTAACTTTATTCAACTGGTTACTGGTCACTGATAACTGATAACTGATAACTGAATCGCCATTTCTTCTTGAATTTCTTGTGCTTTTTTTCCTGCCCTTTCTGCAAAATCTCGGTCTTTACTGGCATAAATAATCTGACGGGAAGAGTTTATTAAAAGCCCGCAGTCTTTTGTAAGTCCTGCTTTCGAAACTTCTGCTAAATTCCCTCCTTGCGCTCCTACTCCTGGAACTAATAGAAAATGATTTGGAATTATTTTACGAATGTTTTCAATATATTCTGCCTTTGTTGCGCCTACTACATACATTAGATTTTCGTCTGTTCCCCAGTTTTGGCTTTTTTCTAACACTTCTTCATAGACTTTTTTACCATTTTTGAGTTCTAACATTTCAAAATCTTGCGCTCCAGAATTGGAAGTTAGAGCCAACAAAATTGTCCATTTATCTTTTATTTCTAAAAAAGGTTTTACCGAATCTTCACCCATATAAGGCGCAACCGTAACGGCGTCACAGTTTAGATTTTCAAAAAATGCTTTTGCATACTGTGAAGATGTGTTTCCAATATCGCCACGTTTTGCGTCTGCAATAATAAAGACATCATGAGGTAAAAAGTCAATCGTTTTTTGAAGACTTTCCCAGCCTTTTGTTCCTAGAGCTTCATAAAAAGCAGTGTTGATTTTGTAAGAAACGGCATATTTTTCTGTCGCATCAATAATTCTTTTATTAAATTCAAAAATAGGGTCTTTTGCATTTAATAAATGAAATGGAATTTTTTTGATGTCGCTATCCAGACCTACACAGAGATAGGAATTTTTGGCTTTTATTTGGGAAATAAGTTTAGTACGGTTCACTTTTTTTGTATTTTAACCGTCAACGAGACTTCGTCGTCGTTGAGGTATCTAAATTTTGGAATAAATTTTATACAAAAATAGTGTTTTTATCTAACTCTTTCAATGCTTGTTTTTCATTCATTATTTTTATCAGAAAAAGAAAGCCATTTTTCAATTTTATTTGTGATTTCATCATATCGGCTTGCATCAGGAATATGTTTGGCATTTTTCAAAATATGAATTTCTCTCAAGTCTGAAAATACTTTTTTCATTTGTGGAATAGCTTTTTCTTTAGGGAAAAAAATATCATCTTCTGCAATGATAGTAAAAACAGGTGCATCAAAGTTTTGGGTATCTTTTTCAGAAAGTAAAGGAGGACGACGGTAATCCATTTTTACGCCCAATAAAATATTTTTCTGAACTTCTACCCAATGCTTGTCTTTGGTAGTGAAAAATGCGTCCATAAATTTAATTAAATCCTTTTGCTTTTTGGTAAAATGAAACTTAAAAAGTGGAAGAGTCAAACGAGAAAAAGAAGGCAAAAAATCGCCATTTGCAAATCCAGAAGGAACAATATAAATAGCTTTTTTTATTTTTTCAGGACTTACTCTTATGAGTTCGTTCAAAATAAATGCGCCATACGAAATAGCAATTATAGGAACATGTGGAAGTTTGAGTTTTTCCAGTACCTCACTTGCCCACTTTCCATATTCATTACTTTTAAAATCAAGCGTTGTTTCATCGCTTTTTGTGGCTTGTCCGATTGTATCAATAGCATAAATGCAATATTTTTTATACAAATCCTGCATGGCTTCCACAGCGACTGGCGCACCTGCATGAATGCCATGAAAAATGACCACAGGAGGTAAATTCTTTTCTCCTCTTACAATAATATGCGTATTTCCTGCAAAAGTTTCGATATTCAATTCTTCATATTCTTCTTCTGTAGCAAAAGAATGGAGTTTTTCATCGTACAAACTCATCAAATTTTGTTTGTAAATCGGCTTTTTATAGATTGTTCCTGTTTTCATTGTAGTTAGATTGTAATGTATGTATCACAGACATCTCTGTCTGTGTAGAAGTTTTTTATTTAGAGTTTTTTATTCAGATTAGGAAGTCTGAATTACCTAATTAACCTATAATTTGAAACAAAGATAGTCAATAATTTAAAAATTAGTCCATTTGACCTAAAAACATTTTTTACTAAATTTGTGATATGAAAAACAAACCCAACACCAGTCAAGAAATTAAGAAAATTGCAAGAGATTTATTCAACAAAAAAGGAATTCCCTCTGTTACGCTTCGTGAAGTGGCAAAGGCAATGAATAAAAGTTATGGAAATATTACTTATCATTTTTCTACAAAAGAAAAACTGATTGAAGAATTGTATAAAGATTTTAGAACTGAAATGCAGCAAGTTTCACAGGCTTTTTTTGGAGAAGAAAATTTATTTTTGGCAATTTTGAAAGCACCTTTTTATACGTTTGATATTTCACTTTCCTATTTATTTTTCTTCAAAGATTATGTTTTTCTACTTAGAGAATACGAAGAATTAGCTCAAAAAATTAATCAAGAAAATGAGCAGCGAAAAACTGTTTTGAAATCTATCTTTATGCAGCTTATAGAAAATGATATTTTTAGAAATGAGTTTGAAGAAAAAGACATGCTCTATCTGATGGAACTTAGTGGCGCAATGCGAACTTTCTTTTTTATGCAATTACGAAATGAAGAGTTTGAAAAACCGAGTTTGAAAAATGAATATGTCAATTATGTAAATCGTCTTATGTTTCCTTATTTATCTGAAAAAGGAAGGGTTATTTTTGAGGAATTTGAGGGGAATATTGGGTAGGATTGGTAAAGGATTGGTCGGATTTACAGGATTGAGAATACAGATAACTGAAAGTCGAAGAAGTCAAATGCAAATTACTTTTTGTAGAAAACACTAATCTAAACCTCTTAGAAAAACATCAAAATTATCAATAGAATGATACTCTTTTGGAATAGAATTTAGGTTTATTTTTTCTACATTCTCCATATTAAGTGGGTATCTCCATTTTTTAGTTTTGAAAAATGTACTTCTTGTAGTGTCTTCTATATTTGGAATAATATATTCTAATGTATCTATTTTTAGTTCATTCCATTTATACTTGTAGAGCGAAGGATTCCAGCCATAAGTAAGTCCTCTAATTATTTTTTCTTTTGGATAAAATGTAGGATTGAGAAAATGATATTGTGCTGAAAATTTTGTTGCTGTTTGGAATAAATAAACATCTCGTAATTC
Source organism: Bernardetia sp. Wsw4-3y2 (assembly GCF_037126295.1). NCBI lineage: Bacteria > Pseudomonadati > Bacteroidota > Cytophagia > Cytophagales > Bernardetiaceae > Bernardetia > Bernardetia sp. Wsw4-3y2. The sequence continues at coordinate 908,413 of NZ_CP147017.1, forward strand.
TGCTAGACAGCAACCACTCATTGGATAACTTTTTATTATAAAATCCTTTTTATTATCTCCATTTACATCTCTTATTGTATCTCCTTGATATGTATTGTGATATTCATCAAAATAAAGTAACGTTTGTAAAGAATCGGAATTAGGATAGTAAACACAAATTACGGTCTGATAAATTGCACCTATGCGAAGTAGAGCATGAATGTCAGTTTCAATAAAAAGATTTCCAAACTCAATTTCTATATGCGATTCTGAATTAGTTATTTTTGATTTTTGTTTATAATTATGTTTAACTATTTTTTCATTTTTGTTATTCTTAATTAAATATTTAATCTTTTCTTTAGCTTCTGCAATTGTGTTTTTCATTTCGTTATCAAACTCATCATAAGCATCTGCATATGATACATTAATTATAGCAGAATCCATTTCTTGTATTTCTTTTTTTTGTGAAATAATAGCTTTATTCTCTTGACAAGAAAAAACACCTATTATAATAATTGCAAAAAGGAATTTGAAGAGTAATTTCATAAAATAGATGTTTTTTTAGCCGAAAGCTAAAGCATTCGGTACAGTTTCACTCACGCTAAAGCATAAGCTACAAAATGAGCTACATCAATACTGCTGCAATGTATTTTCAAGTTCCAGTCGGATTTGTTTTTCAAGAGGAGAAGGACTAATCACACGAACGGACGAGCCATAGCCCAAAATCAACATTTTGAGTTCATAATTGACAATCAGATGCAGACGGATTCTGTATTCATTATCATCTTCTACCAAAACTTCTTGCGTATGATGAATCGGTTGCGATTTGATATATTTGCCTTGAAAAGGGTCAAAACTCAAAATTACATCTTCTGGTTTTTGATTCAGAGCCGAAACACCAATGCAATAATGATAAAATTCTTCTGGATTGAAATGCGCTTGTTCGGGAGTCATAAAAAGAGTTTCATCGGAGGGTTCTATTTCCATTATTCTATCCAAACCAAAGGTTCTGACTTCATTGTATTTTCGTACCCAACCAATCAAATACCACATATTTCGGTATTCTTTGAGCAAATAAGGATGAATGCTGTATGGTTTTGTGTGTGGTTCGTTGTGTTTTTGATAGAATATTTTGATGACATTCTGCTCTGAAATATGATAAATTAAATCTTTGAGTTGGTGCGTTCCTTTTCCTTTATAAATCGATTGTTCGACTTGAATAATTCGCTGTACATTTTTTTGTATTTCAGAGCTTTTGGCAATTTCCATTCCGTCCAAGACTTTATCTACTGCCCCTGAAAACTCATTAAAAATAGGAAGTTCTCTAAACTCTCCCAAAAGAGATTCTACAAAAGCCATAGCCAGTTGTTCATCGTCAGAAAGATTGACAGACAAAAATTTGTACTTTGTATCTGAATACGAATAACCTCTCATTTTTTTGCTGTACTCAATTGGTGCATCAAATTCGTCACGCATAGCAGCCAAATCTTTTTCGATGGTAGAAGCCGATGAAACTCCAAAACGCTCACGACAGGCTTCCAACAATTCATCTTTGGTAGGAAAAGGTTTGAATTTGCTGCGTAACATTTGGTCGATAAGCAAATAGCGAAAAAAAGCGAGTTTGGTAGCTGCCATGGTAACAATTACGAATTAAAAATTACGAATTATGAAATAATCAGTGTATCTAATTACAATTTTAATTTGATGATTCATAAAAACGAAACAACTTTTATATCAAATCATAATTCTAACAAAAAACGCATTTTAAAAGGGCATTGCCAAAAAAAATAACATTTATTTTTGATTATCTAAATAAAACCCACAAATTTATTCGTGGGAAAACTTACTTCTAATTTCAATCAAAGCCTTTTCTAAATTTTCTACATTTGGAAATTCTGGTAAAGTAGAGTTTTGATAGGCTTTTTCTAGGAGTTCAATTTTATGGTCTGCTTTCTCAATCAGTTCTTCATACATAAAAAAACCACTTCGGATTTTTAGTAATTCTTCTCTATTTGGACGTTTTACAATGACTTCTTTTTTCTCTAAAATCTCAATTGCCATATCTAAAAGACGAAAAGTGTGCATCATATTTTTTGCATCATAATTTTTGCCATGTTCAAGTGTGTTTTCATAGCGTGTGTCATTTCGCTTTTCTACCCATTCCCAATATTGTTTGTATTCTTTACAATGTGCTGCATAGCCTTCTTTATTGAAATACAAATGAGCAATCGGATTTTCTCCTTTCGGAATACTACTCAAACTGACTTCATTCGAATCTATATTTTTCAGAATTCCTTTATAATAAAAGTCATTTTGTTCATTTTGATTATGATAAAAAAGCAAATACGTATTTTTGATATGATTTACTGACGAAAGACCACAATTTTCTTGTTTGTAATCGTTTGTTTTGAGCCATTTTTGAAGAGAAATACTTCCGTTATCAGTTAGGATATAACAAAAATCTAATACCTTTTTTCGTTCTTTTGGCATCGGATTAAAAATTTTCTTTTTTAGTCCTTTTGCTTTTTTGATTTGTGTAAGGGCATAACCAGCAAAGGTATCTCTACATAATTTTGATAAAATGTCTTCTGATTTTATAAGGTCAAGAATTGGGTTTTTGTAGATAATATCTTCTTTGGCAGTATGAAAAATTTCAATCGCAGACGGATTATTTTTTGATAAAAGTTCTATAAAACGTTTTATTTCATAAAAAACAACATCATTTTTCTTATCGCTCACTTGTGGAACATACTCCAAACCATAAAATTTTTCTTTTGGTAGAATAAAAATTCCTTTTATATCTGTGTCCGAAGTAGGTAAATCTGTTCCGTAGGCTTTACTTCCTGCAAGTGCTTCTAATAGGATTAGATTTTCTTTTTTTAGTGTTTCTAGGTTTATCATAAGTAGGTAACACTTTTCAAGTGTCGTTTTAAAATTCAAAAAAAGTAGTGATTATAAAATATATCACTTCTGACACTTAGAAAGTATCAGCTATAGCAATACAATGAAGGCATTACTTTTGCGTTTTGGTATAAAATGTATCACAGACTTCCCAGTCTGTGCAAAATATAGTATTCCCAACAGACTAGGAAGTCTGTTTTACTTATAAATTCTATCCAAATGAAAGTTTTATTTTATAAATATAGTTCAAAATACACTTTTGTGTGTGTGTTTTTGATTGCTCTTTTTATTTCTTTTTCTCTTTTTGCTCAACAAAAGCCAAATGCTGATAATCATGGAAGAGGTTTGTTATTAGAAGAAGAAGTAAAGGAAAGTCAAAAAATTCAATTAAAATCTCAGCAAACAGAAGAAAGTTATCGTGGTCTGCCTTCTGCTGTTTCACTCAAACAATACTGCCCAACCCCTGGAGACCAAGGAAGTTATGGAACGTGTGTAGGTTGGACAACAGCTTATGCTGCAAGAACAATTTTAGAAGCTCGTCAATTAGATTTGCGTTCACAAGCCGAAATTGACAAACTCATTTTTTCCCCTGGATTTATTTACAAATTAGTAAAAGAAGAAGAAGACCAAGATTGTACCTATGGCGCAATTATGACCGATGCACTCAAAAAAATGCAGGTTCATGGCGTAGCAAAACGAAGTAGTTTTCCTGAGCAATGTGTCGATTATGTCCCTGAGAGAACCTATAAAGAAGCCGAAGAGTATAAACTAAAAGATTATGTACGTTTGTGGAATATTGGTTTTACACAAGAAGAACGAATTTTGGCACTCAAAAAAAGTTTGACAGAAGGAAATCCTGTTGTAGTAGGAATGGAAGCACCTCCTTCAATTTATCAAGCACAAGAATTTTGGCGACCTACTGAAATAGCTGGTCAAGGATGGGGAGGACACGCTCTTTGTGTCGTTGGCTTTGATGATAAAAAAGGAGAAAGAGGTTCTTTTGAGATAATGAACAGTTGGGGAACAGGCTGGGCAAATGGTGGTTTTACGTGGATAGAATATGATACGTTTACTGATTTTGTGCGTTTTGCTTACGAACTTGTGCCTTATTATAAACCTAAAAAAGAACGTCCTTTACTAGCTGGGAGTCTGCGTTTTGAACTTGCCAATGGAAACAAAATTGAGTTAAAAAAGAACGGAGTTGCTACTTACAAAACACCTCAACCTTTTAGTGGAGGAACTAATTTCCGTCTTTATCTTTCTAATTTCGAACCTGCTTATGTATATGCTTTTGCAACTGATAAAACCAAAAATGTACAAGTTGTTTTTCCTCATAAAGCTTATATAAGTCCATTTTTGCCTTATCATAATGGTGAAATTGCTTTTCCAGATGAAAAACATTATCTAACGATGGACAATGTAGCTGGAACAGATTACTTTTGTGTTATTTATTCTCGTTATCCTTTAGATATAAATGATATTTATCAGAAGTTAGGACAGCGAAAAGGCACACTTAAAGAAGGTTTAGAGCAAGTTTTAGGAAATAAATTAGTCAGTACAAATGAAGTTAATTATTCTACTAATGAAGTCAAATTTTCTACCAGTTCGCTAAAAGGAACAGCTGCTTTTTTTGTGGTAGAATTGGAACATAAATAAATATTTTTTTTGTATTATAAAAATACTACACAAACTCTTTTAAAAATTGTATTTATTTTACCTATTTATCTGAATCCAAATAAGTTCAAGTTAAATTTTTGGCTCTTTTTTCGTTGGCTATACATCACAAATTTATATAGAATTTTTTTGTAACAAATTAGTCTTTTCACAAAAAGATTATTTTAGATTGCTATAGATTTATGCATTCTAGTTATGGTATTATTTTATGTTATGATTTTAGCAAACTGTTTTGCTTATTTAGTAAAACGTTTCAATTAGGTCTATACAAATATGATTTATTTGAACACTTTTTTCCCCTCTTTCACAAGTTAAAACATCTTCTCAGAACCCACAAAAACCTGTAAATCAATAAATTAAATTACATTTATTGATTATAAAACTTCAAAAATCACCAAAACTATCTTCTTTAGATTGCGACTTGCAGCAAAATTATAAACATACTAAGATTACAAACAGTCGAAAAACAAGCATTTTTTAAAATTTATAACCTTTTCAATAAAATATTGTATTTTTAATTTGTTAGAGAAGTCATTTTTTATTACTTTTGAGAACTATCAATAAGGTCAAAGGTATGGCTTTTTAGTTATTTTACAAAACACAAACCTTATTGTACTTTTCAAACCACATCAAAAACAATTTTACTACACAAACAACAATTACTTACAAAAAAACAATAAGCTCAAATTGCCTTATGTACAATGATATACCAAAAGAATTAGATGTAGTTCTTCTTACTCATCCTAGAGATGAAGAAGATGTAGTTCGTTTATTGCCTTGGGCAAACAAAATTTCTCTTGAAGAAAAAGCTGAATTATTAGGATGTATGAGACCTGTTTTTGGAGAGGTAATCAGAACTAATAATTTGAATGTAGGAATTTTATTTATACCTAGTTTAGCTGAGAAAATAATCAACCCTGTTACAAGAAGCAAGGTAAGATTATTAATAGAGAGTGAAGTAGTAAGAATGTTAATTGTGTCACAAACAAAAATAGTTTGTTTAGGAGGCTTAACAGCATCTCTATTAGGGTATGGAAGACATCTCAAAAAAGCTCTTAAGGATTACCCAATCCAGATTACTACTGGGCATGCTCTTACATCAATTTCTATCTACAAGACATATAAAAAAGTGATAGATGAATTAGGTGTAGATATGCAAAATGAAGGTATATCTCTACTTGGAGTAGGAAGTGTAGGAACTGCTTTTGCAAGACTTTTAATAAATAAAGAAAAGAAACTCAACTATTTGCTGCTCATAGATAAGCCTAGTAAAGAAACAGAATTAATTAATCTGAAAAAGGAATTAGAATTAATAACTAATATTCCTGTTCTTTTAGAGACAACAAATAACGATGGGACTATTAAAGAGGACAGTATTATTTATGAGAGTAAGGTATTAATCAGTGCTGTAAGCAGTAAAGATGTAATACAAATTGCTGATATTCCTGCCAATAGAATATTGATAGATGATAGTCAGCCTTACTGTTGGAACAGAGAAGAAGCGTGGGGGAGAGTAATTGAAAAAAATGATATAGTTCCTTGTGAAGCAGGTCTAATAGATTGCTCTACTATAGGTTATTTGTCAGATTTTCCTTTTGATTTTGCTAATCATGATGAAAATGGAACAACTACTTCGTGGTGTTGTATGGCAGAAGGACTCTTGAAACATTTGGATAATAGTCTGCCTTCAATTTTGGGAATACCATCATCAGAGCAGATAAATGTTTATTATAATGCCTTTGAAAGGTTTAATTTAAGTGCTGCAACCCTTCAATGTAAAGGTAATATTTTACCAATCGGAAAACTAAAAGAAAATTTTACTGAGGAAAAGAAAGAAATTCATTTTACAAATTTAGGACTTTCAAAAAATATTTGTTAGACCAAAGAGTATTTTATTTTGCTTAGAGTTTATAAACCCTAAACTAGAAAAAAACGAGTTCACACAGTGAAAACTTGGTGCTGTTATTAATTTGCTAAAACACTAAAATTAAGATAACAAAAAAGGTAAACTTCCTTTTTAAAAAAATTCTCTTTTTATTTTAACTCTAATTTTATTTTTAACTTTTATGAAACTGATTTACCAAAACAAAGACGAAAAGCAAAATGCTTTTTACAGAATTTATATTGATGAACAAAAGAAATATCTTCTTATCAGTACAGGAGGTGATATTACTCAAGAGTTTCATACTACTACAAATCTTAAGTTTTTAGAAGTAGTCGAAGAATACAAATATAATAGCATCATTTTCGATTTGAGTAAGCAAAAATCTACTCAAGTAAAAAGCAGAATTTGGTTTGTTTCTTATGTGACTAAAAAAGCTCATTCTATTTTAAGCCAAAATAATATCTATTGTGCTGTTATAAGTTCATCTAATGCACTAGAAAAAGCTGTTACAAGTATTATTAAAAATTCAATAACAAGTTTTAAACCTAATATTCATATCGACTTTTTTAATCCTGACCAATTGCAAGAAGCTAAAGATTGGGTAACACATAAAAACAATGTAGTTTCAATTGCCGAATAAATAAGTAATAAATATTTATTGAAGTTGTTTAAGAAACAAAAAAACCTTTTTTAATTTTAAACAACTTCATTTATTGCAGTCCTTTCCACCAATTTTCAAAAGGTTGATTGCTATTTTGAATTTCTACTTTCTCTCCAATAATTGGAGTTACTAAAGAAAATGGTTTTTCTAAACTTTGATTCAGTGTGGAAACTTTTGTTAGAGGTTCGTCCCAAGCATGATTAGCAAGAGCAAATTTGGAAGAGTGAACAGGAAATAAACGTTTTGCATTCAAATCTTTAGCAGCTTTTAAGACCTCCTCAGGCATCATATGAATGTATTTCCAACTTTTATCATATTGTCCATTTTCTAAGATTACCAAATCAAAAACTCCGAATTTATCGCCCGTTTCTTTGAAATGTGTATCATAACCACTATCTCCACCAATATAAATTTGCATGGTAGGCGTTTTCAAAACATACGAAGCCCAAAGAGCTTGATTACGCTTAAAACCACGACCAGAAAAATGACGAGTTGGAATAACATGAACTTCAAAATTGTCATCTAACTTGATTTCTGTATTCCAATCTTCTTCATGAATTTTATTCAAATCAAATCCCCAATGCTCAAAATGTGCTCCCACACCTAAACCACAAAATACATTCTTGATTTTTGGTTTTAATTTTAAAAGCGTTTCATAATCTACATGATCCCAATGGTCATGCGAAATAAAGAGATAATCTATTTCTGGAATATCATCAGTTGTGTAAGCATCTGTTCCATTAAAAGCCTTTACTGTAAATGAAAAAGGAGAAGCCGAACCACTAAAAACAGGATCAACTAAAATCGTTTTTCCGTCAAGCTGCATAAAATAAGACGAATGCCCAAACCAAATTAAAACATTTTCAGTTGCATCTAAAGCAAATAAATCAATTTTGGTAGAAGGAATTTTATCGACAGGTGAAACACGGCTTTTATCTCCAAAAGCAAATTCTTTCAAAACTGTATAATAATTGGCATCTTCACTAAGGTCTGGGGTATGATGAATATTTTGAAAAGCTCCATCCTTGTAATTAGGCGATTTTTTGATGCGTTCCAAACGCTCTCCATCAGGAAGTTTTCCAAATTTGTCTTGTCGTAAAATAAGATTTGTAGCAATTGTAAGCATAATAGTTAAAACTAAAAGAGTATAGAAAGTTCGTTTGAAAAACGTTTTCAATTTTTGTTTAAAGGTTTTTTCAGACCTTTTAAGTGATTTTTTTTTCATTTATAAAAAGTATTTAGAACAGATGAACGTAATATATAATTTTTTGTTTCACAAAAAAGGTATTTTAATGAAAATTTAGTCATTTTCAACAAAGTATTTACTTCCCAAAATTTTCAATTGTTGCAGGTTGTGTGTTGAATAGTTGGTTTATTATGCTGTTGAATTCTATGACAAAGTCAAGCCTAATCTTTAGAAATTTAGGATAAATTTATGCTGCATTTTGAAATCCTACTCCTTGTCTTTCATAGATTTTGTTATTTTGTACACAAGCTACTACACGTTGAAGTATTTTATTTCGTAAAGCATTCAAAACACTCATTTTATTTTTGCCTTCTTTTATTTTACGTTCATAAAATTCACTTAATTCTCCCCCTTTTACTTTTATAGCAGCTAAAGCACACATATGTAACAATGTTTTAAGTGATTTATCAGCTATTTTTGATACCCTTGGCTTTCCTTTGTGGTTACCTGATGATTTTTCAAAGGGAACAACACCAGCATAACAAGCTAGTTGTTTAGCAGATTTAAACTTTGTAAAACCTTGTGTAACAACAAGTAATTTTATAGCTGTTACATCTCCTACTCCAACAACAGAAGTAGTGAGTCGATAGAGTTCTTTTAATTTCTCATCATTTCTAATTACATTTTTCATGCTTTTTTCTACTGCTATAATTTGTTCTTTTATCTGCTCTACTGGCTTTTGTAGATGTTCTGTTAAGTATTCATTTTGTTGTTCTGTTTCAAATTTTTGAGATTCTTTCCAAAATGTTTCCAGTTGTTTTTTGCATTTGATTAAATTTTTACGAACTAATTGCAATGTTTTTAAGGTCTTAATAGACTGACTTACAGGGGTATACAGTTTGCAACGGTCTTGAAAACGAAAAGCATACAAAGCTATTCTATAGGCATCTTCTTTGTCATTTTTTTCTCTAGTAAAGCCCATAGATTGTTTTATTTGAAGGGCATTCTCTACCCAAACATTCATTTTTTTGTCTAGTAGTGCAGTCAATAAAAAATTTATATATACGCCTGTAGGCTCTAAACAAACTAATAAAAAAGAAATATCTATTTGAGTTTCTAATTTTGCTAAGTAACTCTCTATTGAAGCTAAGTTATTTTTAATTTGCTTTTGGCTTACTATAACACCATCTTTCAATAAAGTACAATCTAAATGATTGCGACTTACATCGATTCCTAAAAAAGTTTGATAAGTTTGCATAAAAAGTTAATTTTAAGTGATTATTTAATAGAGTAGTTCATCAATTAGTCAATCAAACTTAAAACCTTATCTAATGAGGTAATTTTTATTATTTAGAGTAATAAAAGTTCTCCGAATTCTATATAAGTATGCGATTGAATAAATGTAGGTAGAGGCTAATTCAACGGATAGAATCTATGTTCTTGTTGGTGTTACAGGTTCTCTACCTACTTGATGAATACTTAAATACAAGATAAGTATTTCATTCTATTTATCTAGTGCAAACCTAAAGGTTGGTGTTTTAGCGTAGCGACACCAACAACGAATATTACTTACAAGGAGCAGGGCATTTTTCTATCATTTCCTTTGCACTCAATGTATCCTTTTTCAGAAGATAATTATTATACATCTGTTGATACGTTTCAGGCAAATGAGGGATTATTTTTTGCATTTTATCATAATAAAAAATAGCACTATCATATTTTTTTTCAGATTGATAAAGAACAGCTACTTGTTTCAGAAGTGCAATACTATATGGCATTTGTTCTAATCCTTTTAGATAATTTTCTTTTGCAGCTTTTGGATTTTTTAAGTTTAGATACGCATAACCTTTGTGCATATAAACCGAATTGATAAAATAATCAGATGGCACAAAATAATCATTTATTTGGTCAGCTAAAGGCAAAACAGCATTAAAATTTCGGCTTTGATTGTTGATAAGTAAATCAATCGTTTTGGCTTTATCTCGGTTCTGAACAAAGGAAATATAAACACAAATAGCTAATACAAATAGACTTAAATAGGCTAAATAAGTAGGAATTATTTTGAAAGTAGGAAGAATAACTTTAGGTTTTTCAATGTGTTTTTGAACTAATTTTGAACCTGTTTTTTTATTTTTAGATTTAATTTTCTTCTTATTTTTTGAGTTTTGTATAATCGGTTTTTCTTCTATCTTAATTTCTTCTACTTTATCAATTTCCTTCTTTGTATTAGATTCTGAAAGAGAATTTTTACTAAATAATTTTCTATCATCTATCAAAATAATTCCAATACTGGTAGTCAAAATAAGAGTATGAACAATTCTTTCTTTTGGAAAAGAAAAGACAGAATCAATTAGAAAAGCAAAAACAACAAGCACCAAAATATTTTTGTTTTTTATTCCGACATACACCAAATAGCTCATCAAAAAAAGATAAAAAAGCAGTGTAATAATTCCACTTTCGGCAGCTATCCACAGAAAATCATTGTGAGGACGTTGTACATTAACTTCATTTTTTTCACTTCTGAGTCCTTCCAAACTATATTTGGGAATTTGATATTTCCAATTTTGAAAACCTACTCCTAAAAATGGATTTTCTTTTATCATTGAAAGTGTTTTTTCCCAAAGTAAAAGTCGTTCTGCTTGGCTATCTGTTTGTGTCAAATCTCTCCAACTTTTTTCTTTAGAGTTTTGGTCAAAATTTCCAGTATTTAAAATTGAATATTTATAAAACACAAAACCACCAACACTTCCCAAAACCAAAACAGTAAGCGCAACATACAAAAAGCGAAGATTGAGCAAGAAATAAAGCACATAAAAAAGCCCTATAAAAGCTGTTGCCACATAAGCACTACGAGTTTGAGAAAGATAAACTCCTATTAAAATGAAAATTATTCCAACTAAATAAGAAATACTGGTAATAAAATTATTTTCCTCTTTATTTTGCTTCTTAATTGCATTTTGAAAGCCCAAGAGAGCAAAAGGAAGTCCTAACACTAAATATGAACCAAAAAGATTCCGATTGACCAAAAAGCCACAAGGAGCAACTCCATCAGCACAATTCTGCAAAGCTCCTATATATTGCAAAAGCCCTATTACTGCCAAAATGACGGCTTGCAACGAAATAATTTTGGTAAGTAAAGACAGTAATTTTTCTTCTTTTTTGATAAAATGAATAGAAAAAATGATGGAAAAAAAACAATTAATCAGTCGTATAATCTCTGAAATTCCTTCAAGCTGAAAAGGAGCATATAAAAAATGAACTAGGAAATAACTAAAAATTCCGATTGCTGCATAACCTAAAAAAGAAACGACACCTATTTTTTTGAATATGGAAAAAGGTATTTCTTTAAAGCTAAAAACCAAAATTAAAAAATTGACCACACTCCAAACTGTTGTTCTGAAAAGAACAGAATCAATTTGAGTTTGTCCATTTTTGGCAAATAAGAAGGGAAGAAAAGCAAGACTAGCAAGCCAAAGCCATTTAGAAGGATTCATTAAAAAGAAGTCAAATAGAAAAAGAATTTATTTTTAGTCGTTCAAATGTATTGATTTTTTGAGAGATTTTATAATCCATAAAAAAGACATTTACTTTTATAAAAATAGTAAATGTCTTTTTCTTGTTTTGAAGCTGAACTTATTTATTCTGCTGCTGCTGGTTTTTCTACACGAGTTGTAAACACATTAGATACATCTCCGTTTGAAAGAATAAGTGTTGTCTCTATGTCTAGAAAAGTGCTACTTCCAAATTGAATAGGAATACTATAAATAAGGCGTTTTTTGTCCTCGCTTAGCGTAATTTCACTAGGAGTTTTTGTGATAGGCTCAGGTCTGTCTCCATTACTAAAAATAGGTACTAACTTAACACTAAGTCCTGATGCGTTTATTCTATCATAAGGGTCGTCAATATTAATTTCGATAGTAAAACGAGTTGCATTTCCCAAATCTTCACCCAAATCATTTGTTCCCAAATCTACTGTATTGAGTTCATTAAATTGAGGAGAACCACTTCCTATAATCTCAGGAGGTGCAACAGCTTGTCCTTTTACACCAAAACTAAATACAGGAAAAGCAGGGTCATTTGTAGAAAAACTAATCTTTCCTATTGTTGTTCCTCCTAATTTGGGCGCAAAAGTAACAGAAAATTTTAGGCTTTGTTTAGGGAGTAAAGCAACTGTATCTTTTTCTAGTTTCACAAAAAAATCTGGGCTATCACTCGTAATTTGACTAAAGTAAAGCATTTGTTCACCCGTATTTGTAAGTGTATAACTTTTGGTTACAGAATCTTTCAAAATTCTCAATGTACCATACTCTACTAGTGTAGATTGGTTTTGCATAGGAGCTGCTCCTTGTTTTACCTGTACAGAATTAGGTTGTATAGAGTCTAATTCTGCTTGCATCATACAAGATGTAAACACAGATAGACAAAGGAGGATATATATTATTTTTTGTTTATTTTTCATAAATTGATATTAAAATAATTCATTTTTTACATAAATAGTGTTAATAGTTGTCGTTCCATAGATTGTATAACCTAACTCTTTCATTAAGTTATCAAATCGTTCTTTGTAGATATAGCCTTCTGTATAGCTATATGTTTCTACACAAACCAGCTTAGGAGTGGTTTGAAATTGCTTTAGAGATTCCAATATTTGATAATCCCAACCTTCCACATCTAATGATAAGAAATCTGGAAAAACACTTTTATTATATTGTTCAAGAACATACGTCAATGTTTTTACTTGTACATCTATTACTTTTTCTATGCGTGCTGAACCTTTTTCCTCATATCTTTTAGCCTCTTCTTCAGAAAAAGTATTTAGTGTAGGCGAATTCATTGAGTAATAAGCCAAAACAGATTCTTCATTACCAATACCAATATTCAAATTTGTATCTTCTGGACGATATTTAGTAAATTTTTCAAACCCATCAGGATTAGGTTCGATAATAATTCCTCTTGAACCTTTTTCATAAAAAAGTGCTGTATTACTTATTTTGTAAGGATGGTATGCTCCAATATCAATATAAGAAGGCTTATCTATCTTACGAGCAGTAAAGAAAAAATCTATAATCAAATCTTCTCCTGATTGTGAATAACTGACTTTTTGATGCAACTCTTTTTCAGAGGGTTTTGCTTTTCTAAATAACATGTGATGAGGTTTAGAATGAAATGACAAAGTTCTGTTATTATAATGATAACACAAAAATTAAAGGCAAAAAATAAGCCTATAAAATTTTATTTATCAGATATACTTTGTTTTTGGGTAACTTTATTAGAGAAGGTCTTTTTTTGATTGAAAAACTAACAAATGTTATTTCTAATCTGTTAAATCAAAAATAAAGCAAATTAAAACCTCTGAATAGCTTTTTTTGAAAAATAGTGTGTATTTTGGCTTAATTTTTTAGACTAGTTTATTCAAATTCAAATGATATAAAAATAGGAACAGTAAAATACCATAACGTTGATTTACCATTTTTATTCGCTTTCATTCAAGTTATCCAACATTACTAATTTATACATGAAAACATACCTTCAAAATATATATTCAACTACTGAAAATGATAGCACACTTTTTCAGAAAACAAAGCAATCCATTAACTCCAAAATTAAATCTACTTTCAGATTTGGCTATGTAGGAGCTTTTGCTCTTTTGGTTTTGTCTTCTTGTAATCAAAATCAAAATACTGCTGAAGCTCAAGAGTTAGATTCTAATCAAGTTCCAATAGAGATGGTTGCTCAGAATGTAGCCTTGCAATATCCAAATTTGGCTACTTTAGACAACCCAGATGAAGATAATGAAGAGAAAAATCGCTTTTTGCTTACTCTTTTAGTGCAAGCTCTAACACAACAACATTATCAGCCTTTAGCCTTAGATGACGATTTTGCAGCCAAAACATTTGATTTGTTTTTGAAGCGAATGGATAATAACAAGCGTTATTTTACACAAGAAGACTTTAAGAAAATTGAAGCTCAAAAAAACCTAATCGACGACCAAGCTCTACAAGGCGACTACGCCTTCTTTAATACAGCTTATGAAATTTTCGAACAAAGATTAAAAGAATCAGAAGAAATAAGTACAGAAGTTCTCAAAACACCTTTTGATTTTACTAAAAATGAGACAATTGAATTAGATGGCGACAAAGCAATTTATGCGAAAGATGAAGCCGAACAAAAAGAGGTTTGGCGCAAACTTTTAAAATATCAGGTGATGGTTCGTTTAGATGATTTGTTACAAGCCGAAGAGAAAAAAGAAAAAGAAGAAGAGGGTTATAAAGCAAAATCATTAGCTGAGTTAGAAAAAGATGCTCGTGAGCGTGTACAAAAAAATCAAGATGAGTTTTTCAAACGTATGTATCGCTTAAAGAAAAAAGATTGGAGAAATCTATATTTAAACAGTATTACAAGTGCTTACGACCCACACACAGAATATTATCCACCAAAAGACAAAGAAAATTTTGATATTCAGTTTTCAGGTCAGTTTGAAGGAATTGGAGCAACACTACAAGAACGTGAAGGCGAAATAAAAGTAATGAATATCGTTCCAGGGAGTGCATCTTGGAAACAAGGCGACCTAAAAGAAGGCGATATTATCCAAAAAGTAGCACAAGGAGATGACGAACCTGTTTCTATTATTGATATGCCTTTAGATGATGCTGTTCAGCTTATTCGTGGAAAAAAAGGGTCAGAAGTTCGTCTTACAGTTAAGAAAGTAGACGGAACAACAAAGATAATTCCAATCATTCGTGATGTAGTTGTGTTGGCTGAAACATACGCCAAATCTGTTGTTTTAGAACCTCAAAAAGGAAAGAAAATTGGTTATATAAAACTTCCTTCTTTTTATTCTAATTTTCAAGATAAAAATGGACGTACTTCTTCAAGAGATATGAAAGAAGAACTCATCAAACTCAATGAAGCTAATGTAGAAAGCCTAATTTTGGACTTGAGAAATAATGGTGGAGGTTCGTTAGGAGATGTGATTGATATTGTCGGCTTATTTATCGAAACAGGTCCTGTAGTACAAGTGAAAGCTCGTGGTGGTCTACCAAAAGTTTATTCTGACAATGACAAAGAAGTAGTTTTTGATAAACCTTTGATTGTTTTGGTAAATGAATTTAGTGCTTCGGCTTCTGAAATATTTGCTGCTGCTGTTCAAGATTATAATCGTGGTATTGTCGTTGGAAGTCCTACTTTTGGAAAAGGTTCAGTTCAAAACTTCCTTGATTTAGATAGAGTTTTGGGCGAAGAATATGCTAGTATTAAGCCTTTAGGAGCTTTAAAACTCACTATTCAAAAATATTATCGTATTAACGGAGGAGCTACTCAGCTTAAAGGAGTTGTTCCAGATATTACACTTCCAGATATGTATTCGTATATAGATTTTGGCGAAGAACAAGAACCATATGCACTAAAATGGGATGAAATTAGAAAAGCAAAATACCAAGAATGGTCTCCAAACTACAAATTGGATAAAGTTCAGAAAGAAACAGACAAACGAGTTTCTAAAAACACTATTTTCTCTTCTATTGATGAAAATGCACAACGTCTGAATAAGCGAAGAAACGAAACGCTTTATTCGCTTAACTTGCAGCAATATAGAGACTTACAACGTACTTTAGAAGAAGAATCTAAGAAATACGAAAACTTGGTACAGGCAGACGAAACTCTTAAAATCTTAGCTCTAAAGAAAGACTTGGAAGAGAATAAAGCAGATACAGTAAAGCAAGCTAGTTTTAATAAATTTGAGAAAGAACTCAAAAAAGATATTCATTTACTAGAAGCTATCCGTATTATGAACCAAGTACAGTAAATTAACCGTTGTTGAGGTTCAAATGAAACCCTCAACAAGGTATAAAAAAAGAGGCTGTCCGAAAAGGTCAGCCTCTTTTTATGCAGCTATTTTTTGTAATTCTTCTTTTTGGTTGATTTTTTTGATGATGCAAACAAATTTTGTCTTTTGGTGATTTTTTTGAGTATAAAAAAAGGTGCAAAAAGATGATTTTTTAGAATTGAAAGTATTTTTTAGCTTATCGGCAGTTTTTGCCACCATTTTTCTAAAATTATGTCCAAGAGCCATCAATAGAAACTCCATTTCTACTTTTACTAATCCCTTAAAAGTAAATCGATTAAACTTATTATTATATTTGAGATGCCCAAAAACAGCTTCTACTTCTATAGGGCGTTTACTGCGCTGCTCTAATCCTTTCTCACTAGTTAGTAAATTTCTAGCTTTCTCTTTTAGTTGGTTTAAACGATGATTCACTTGTATTATTCTATTGCCTTCAGCTTTATGACATAAATTGCGAAGAGGACAATCTTGACACCTTTTTGCTTGATAATAAGATACTTGCGATTCGTATCCATTACTTGAAGTACGTTTTCCATCTCTTATTTTCTTCATTCTTTGCCCCATCGGACAGACATAAAAATCTAATTCTTTGTTGTAAAATAAATTCTGAACTAAAAAAGGATTATTTTTCATTTTCCTTTTTTGCTCTTTATGGAAATAATTGTACTTAACGTAGGCAGTAATTTCTTTTTTTTCAAGTAATTCATAATTTTCTTCACTTCCATAACCTGCATCAGCTACTACTTCTTTACTTTGTTTATTGTACTGATTTTCAAATCCTTCTAAATGAGAGGATAAAGTGGTGGTATCTCCTGCCGTTTGATGAATAGAAACGTGGGTAATAAATTGATTTTCTGTGGACACTTGAGCATTATAAGTAGGTTTGAGTTGTCCATTTTTCATGTGATCTTCTTTCATCCGCATAAAAGTAGCATCCGTATCTGTTTTACTATACGAGTTTCTACAACCTAAAATTTTCAGAGACTCTTCATATTTACTTAATCTAGGAAGATATTCATCTTGCATTTTTTTTAGTTCTCTTGCCTGTTGTTTACTCGGTTCTTTTAGTTTTTTATTGATTTGAGCGAGTTTTTCTTTTAATAATTCTGAATCTAATGGAGTAGATACTTCTTCTTTATTTTCTTCTTGATTATCTGATTGAATACTACTTTCAATATCAGATAAAATTTTATTTACTTTAGTTTCTAACTTTTCTTTATTTTTTTCAATACTACCACGCCAAACAAAAGTATAACGATTAGAACAAGCCTCTATTTTTGTTCCATCAATATATTGAACATCAAGACTTACATAACCCATTTCAACCAACATTTTAACAACTTCTCCAAATAAACGATGAATGTGTGCCTTCAAAATTTTACCTCTAAAGTCATTAATTGTTCTAAAATCTGGTGTAGAATTGCCTGATAAATACATAAAATGAATATTCTCCCCAAGAGCTTTAGCTATTTTACGACAAGAATAAATATTGGATAAATAAGAATAGAATAGCACTTTAACGAGCATTCTTGGATGATAAGCTGAACAACCTCCACCTTTGTATTGAGAAATCAAATCGCTAATATCCAATGAATCAACCACCTTTTCAACTAAACGAACAGGATGGTGAGCTGGAATTTTGTCAAATATATTGACAGGAAAAAGTTCGGGCTGCTTACCACTTTGGTTTTTGAAAACTACTTTTGCCATAGGCTATATAACGTTAGTATAAAAGTATATATACCTCGAAAATAAAAAAAATTAACCATAAAAAAAAGGCTATCCGTACTTTTCGGACAGCCTCTTTTTTTTGATTCTATTTTTTCAATCATAAATTTACCAAGCAATGAAAACACTATTTTTTTATCCTCTCTTTATTTTATTATTATTTACTTCTTGCTACCAAACAAAAGAGTTTTCAAGTGAGTCAGAAGATAAAGACACAATACATCAAGTATTGAAATGTGAATCTGTCAAAAGTTTTATAGAAATGACTTTACAAGATTCTCCTAAAAAACCAAGAGCATACATAGACAAGTTTTTGTATAAAGGTCAGTATGTCTTTTTCTTAGAAGAAGGTGGAGAAATGTATCCTGATAAAATGTACACTATCATAAACGCTGATTGTGAAGTAGTATGCCGTTCGGGTGGAATAGCAGGATTTGTTTGTGAAGATTTTGATAAAGCAGAGTTTGTAGAAAGAATTTGGAAAGATGAGAGATAAATCCCATCAAAAAAATAGCATAGTTTCACTTCGAAATTATGCTGTTTTTTTATATGAAAATTAGAGAATCAACAAATTACATC
Source organism: Bernardetia sp. Wsw4-3y2 (assembly GCF_037126295.1). Lineage (NCBI taxonomy): Bacteria > Pseudomonadati > Bacteroidota > Cytophagia > Cytophagales > Bernardetiaceae > Bernardetia > Bernardetia sp. Wsw4-3y2. The sequence goes on from NZ_CP147017.1 coordinate 926,849, forward strand.
CTCTCACATCAGAATAATCAAAACGTCCCAAAACTTGAAACTCTCCTTTGGCATTTATTTTACCTAAATCCTGTGTTTCTATAAAAGCACAACTTTCTACATTAGCCAAATCTATGACATTGATTGCTCCACTTTGAATTTCAGATTCATTTTCTATATTTTTCAATTCAAAAGGGTCATTTGTATCACGAATAATAATTTTGAGGTAAGAAGGAGTTTGAAACCAAATTTCATTATCATCTAAATTATTTTTTTCTAGATTTTTAATTGCATATCCTTGAGATAAAAGCTCTGTCATTCCGTATTCTGAATCAATTGCAGAAACACCAAAAGCAGTCTTTAAAATGTGATGAACTTCTTCTCTTACCATTTCTTTTTTTCGTCCTTTCATTCCTCCTGTTTCCATCACAATTATTTCATTCTTTTTAGTGAGAGTTGGTTCTAAACTTTCAAATCGTTTAGTTTTAGGTAAGCAATAGTTAGGATATTTTTCTTTCAAAAAATCAGCAAAATCTAAAAGTGCAAATGTTACTCCTAACAACAAAATTGGTTTTGTAGGATTTGTTATACTAGCTTTTTCTAATTCATTCTTTAATTTTTCATAATCATAGAGAAAATAGTTTGAGTTAGGTTGTGCATTTTTCAAAAAATAATCTACCATATAAATTAGCGAAGAACCATCACGTTCTAAGTAAGACGGCAGCAGCGCAAAAATCTGAAAATCACTTAATTGTCCGTATTCTTTATACAATTCTTCAAAAATAAATTGGCTTGATTTTTCATAAAAATGCAAATCCGAAATGGCATGTTTACTTCTCTGTGTCAAATCTGTTGTTCCACTACTTGTGAAAATTTGATTTGTCTTTACACCTTCTATCTGCACAGTATGTGACTTAAAAAAACGAATTGGCAGAAATGGAATTTTATAAATAGAATTTATTTCTGACGGATTAATATTCAATTTTTCTATATACTGCTTATAAACAGGATTGTATTCTGATTGAAAATAAAATAACTCCAAAGCTTTATTTTCAAATGCTTCAAAATCGTTTTTTGGAATAGAGAAAATACTCTCTTTATACTTTTTTATAAAATTTTCATGCATATTATAAATCAATGACGAATTATGAAATAATCAGCGTCGCTAATTAAAAATTACGAACTGACTATTTTTTTTACTGGTTCAAGCGTCGACGCTTGAACCAGTAAAAAAAAAACTAAAAACATTCTTTTTCGTTAAGAAAGGAATACTATTTTCGATAACCTTTCAACAACTGTTAGAAAGTAGTTTAAAAGTAGCTAAAACAAGTATAAAAATGAAATAACAATTTTTATTCTCACAAAAAATTACGATACTTGTTAGATTAACAATAAACTGATAAATTTAAAATCTAATAAGCTAAAAATCGTCGGTGGGAACATCGACAATGGCGAGGAGAATAACAAGTCGCTGTTTTTTCCGTTGTTAGTATCGCTACCAACAACAAAACTGAAAAAAAATTTATGATTGACAATAACATCTATTATACGCCCCGACAAATTGTTGAGGAGCTTGACAAATATATCATTGGACAACATGATGCCAAAAGAAATGTAGCCATTGCGCTGCGTAATCGTTGGAGACGTATGCATGTCAAATCAGATATGCAACGTGAAATTATGCCAAACAATATTTTGATGATTGGCTCAACAGGTGTTGGTAAAACAGAAATTGCACGTCGTTTAGCAAAAGTAGCAAATGCTCCTTTCGTAAAAGTAGAGGCTTCTAAATTTACAGAAGTGGGTTATGTAGGACGTGATGTAGAAAGTATGGTGCGTGATTTGGTAGAACAGGCTGTCAAATTGATACAAACTGAAAAACGTGATGCTGTCAAGCAAAAAGCAGAACAAGCCGTAGAAGATATTATTTTGGATGCGCTTATTCCACCTTTAAAAAACAGACAACCTTCTACTTCTACAACGCCTTCTACTGTTGGCTTTTCAAATGATGAAATGCCTACTTCAGATGCTGAACTTAACGAAAGAACAAGAGAGCGTTTTAGAGAAAAATTACGTGCTGGAGAATTAGAAGACCGAAAAATTGAAATTACTTTAGAGTCTAGCAATAACCCTGGTGTAGGTGTTGTTGGTGGTGCAATTGATGAGGTTTCGATGATGAACCTTCAAGAAATGTTAAGTGGAATGTTGCCTTCTCGCTCAAAAAAGAGAAAAGTTACCATAGAAGAAGCTCGTAAACTTCTTTTAGAAGAAGAAGCCTTCAAACTCATTGATATGGATGAAGTAAAAATAGAAGCCATCAAAAAAGCTGAAAACTCAGGAATTATTTTTATTGATGAAATTGATAAAGTAGCTTCTTCTGGAAACAAAGGAGGAGGAGCAGATGTAAGTCGTGAAGGTGTTCAACGTGATTTGTTGCCAATTGTAGAGGGAAGTGCTGTTACGACCAAACATGGAATTGTCAATACAGACCATATTTTATTTATTGCTGCTGGTGCATTTCATGTTTCGAAGCCATCTGATTTAATTCCAGAATTACAAGGACGCTTTCCAATTCGTGTAGAACTTAATTCTCTTACAAAAGAAGATTTCCATAAAATCTTGAAAGATCCAAAAAATGCTCTTAGTAAGCAATATGTTGCTCTTTTGGATTCTGAAGGTGTAAAACTAACCTATCAAGAAGATGCTTTAGAAGAAATTGCAGATATTGCTTTTCATATAAATTCAGAACTTGAAAATATTGGAGCAAGACGTTTGCATACAGTGATGAGTCATTTGCTCAATGAAATTTTATTTGATATTCCTGATACTATTCCTCCAAATGCTCATGTTGTCATTACCAAAGATATGGTACAAGAAAAGCTAAAAGCTCTTATTAAAAATAGAGATTTGAGTCAGTATATTCTGTAATTTTGTTTTATGAAAAAAGGCTTTGTATCATTTTTGATGCAAAGCCTTTTTTATTTGTTCTATTTTTTCTCTTCTTTTTGTTTGGCTATTTGTTCGTAGTATTCTTTAAGTAAACCATGTTTTTTAATAAACTGATTTGCCATTTCTAGTTTTTTAGGAAACAAGACTACATTTTGTAGTTTCTCTAATTCTTTATCAAAAACTACAATAGGAGTTTTTGATTGATTTAATTCTTTTATTTTATCAGATTTCATACTTTAATTACTCTTTATTTATAATCATATTTGCGTTTAACTAAATAAGCTGTCAATAATCCTGCTCCCACCCACAAAAAACTCCTTACAGTAGAAGTTATTAATTCTTCTTTAGGTTCTTCGCATAACTCTAAAGTTTCTTCTAAAAAATCCCTTTCTGAATATTTATTTGATTCATTACAATACCACATACATTTTACTAATGTCTTTTTCTTTTTAATTTTTTCTGGAGTACTCTCTTTATCATCTTTTACCCATGTAGCTGGTTTTAGAACCGTCATATAAGGAGGAATAAAAGAAATGTTTGTACTTGTATCTTCATAGAGAGTTCCAAACAACTTTCTAGAAACACGAGGGTTTCTTTCTTCATAAGTACGAGTTTTCAAAACTACTATATCTCCTTCTTTAAATTTTGACATATTACTCTTTATTTTTAAAATGGTATTGTTTTTATTCAAATATAATACTATTTTTAGGATAATGTAGTGGTTTTTCTATTGATTGTATCGTTATGAGCATTAGTTGTAATGATTAGTGTCATACTAGCCTTTTTGATTGGTTAGGTTTGTTAAACAAGTCCTCGTAATATATATCTCGCTCTTAATTGAGTGTAGTAGATTTATGTATGGCTTAGTTTCCATGATAGCATTTTATGTTTAAAGGAAAGGTACTTTTTAGTAAGTACCAACTCCTGTTGTAAATATAAGGATTCTATTGTTCTTGACTTTTAGTGATTTTCGATGAAACTTTCGCTACTCTAATTATATTCACTAGTAGCGAAAAAGGGAATACAACGATTCTAGTACAAGGAAGAATTACTACATTATTTTATTTATGAATAAGAAGAAAAAAATATATCCTCCAAAATGGCTAAAATATAAGCCTTATCCTCATCTTACTAATAAAATTGATTTTCAAAATAGTAGAGTTTTCTATGCTTTGATAAACTATATAGAAGAAAAGACAGAAATTGATGAAGAAAGTGGAGAAGAAGTTAGAATAGTAAATGAAAAAATAGCCAAACACGCATTTTTCCCATTGATTTTTAGGCAGTTGAAAGATAGGAAAGTAAGAAAAAAAACAAATCAAGAACAGATAAAAGAAAGAGAAACTGGAAGAAATAAAGTTTTTTACGAGAATAAACCTCGTCCTATTCATTATGCTACACATATAGACGCTCATATATATGCTTATTATGGAAATATTTTAAGAGAAAATTATGACAACTATCTAGAATCAAGACCTGAATTATCAGCATTAATAACTGGTTATCGTAAAGTTAAGAATGAGAACAAAACAGACAAATCAGATAAAAGGGTATTCAACAATAAAAATAGTGTTCTTTTTGCAAACGAAATCTTTAAGGAAATAAAGAAGAGAGAAGATTGTGTAGTTTTGGCTTTAGATATACAAAAGTTTTTTCCGTCGTTAGACCATCAAATACTAAAAAAGGCTTGGTTAAGGTTTGCTCCAAATATAGAAGAGCCAGAAAAGTTATCTTCAGACCATTATAACGTATTCAAATCAGTAGTAAATTTTCATTATATCAAACTTGATGATTTGAGAGTAAATAATAGAGGTTTTGATGAGAAAAAATTATATGAAATACGAAAAGAAGGTGGTTCTTCTTTTTTTCATTCAGTAGAAGAGTTTAGAAATTTAATAAAGAAGGGAAAACTTAGAGTTTATAATAATCAATTTAGATCTAAACACAGAAAAGATAAAAAAAATAGAACTGTAAAATGTGGAATCCCTCAAGGTTTGCCAATTAGTGCAACTCTTTCAAATATTTATATGCTTGGATTCGATGAGTGGGTTTTTGAGCATTTAGTCAAGACAGAAAATATATTTTATAGAAGGTACAGTGATGATATGATTTTTATTTGTACAAAAGAAAATTATGAACAGATAAAGACGAACGTTGAAAAACAGATAAATGAGTTTTATAATCTGATTATTTCGAAGGAAAAAACAGAAGTATTTTTTTATAAAAATGAAACTATCATAAAACAGAAAAATACTGATAGTGATATTGCACACAAAAATAGTCCTTTACGTTATTTGGGGCTTGAATTTGATGGAAAAAACATAAGAATAAAATCTGCTAGTATTTCAAAATATTATCGGCGAATGAAGAGAGCCATAAAAGCAAAAGAGAGAATTGTAAGACGATTACGAGAACAAGGAAAAGAAGATGCTCAAATATTTAAAAATCAACTTTATAAAACCTTTTATAGAGAATCAAACATAAAAAAGAAAGGTAGAAAACAGAAGTATGGAAATTATGTCAGATATATCAAAAAAACGAGTTATCAAATTTATCAAAAAGATGATGAAACAGTAGTAACAAATCAAATGAAAAGTAGCAGGGAAATTTTCAAAAGAGAATTAAAAAATGCAGAAAAAAGGCTAGGATTAGAAGAGGAATAAAAACGAACGGTTCGCTTAAAGCGAACCGTTCGATAAGTAATAAGTAAATTTAATCAAATTCTATCTTAAACTTATCTGCATCTTTTATTTTATTTTCACTTTGATGAAATTTTTGATATTCTTCTTTACTTCCAAACCAACTGAGTACCTCTTCTCTTTCTAATTTAGTCTTACCTTCCAATATATGAGAATGGTAAGAAGAATGTTCGTATTCTCTAAAATCTTTTACAAAGCCGTGTTTTTGTGGATTTTTGTGAATGTACTCAATCATTGTAGTAAAGTAAGCATCATTATCTACATGAATCCTACGAAAAGGTTCTTCAAAAAGTCTTCCTGTTCGTTGATGTGATTTGTTTATTGCTTGTGAATAACTTTTGAAAAAACTTGCAAACGCATTGCTAAGAATCCACGAAATATCTTCTTTTTTAGGCTTTTTTCCTAGTTTTTGTAATTCTAATCTAATTTCTTCCTCTGAATTGGTACAAATAAGCAAATGAAAGTGATTTCTCAATAAACAGTACGAATAAGTAGTTACAAACGGACTTACAAATTGTGCATATTTTTGTAAGAAAAAGGAATAATTTCGTTCTTCTTTGAATATTGTTTCGCCATTTATTCCACGATTATAAATGTGATAAAAACATTCTGTTTGTAGAGGTTCAATGTTTGTTTTCATATAGTTTTTAACGAATTAACGAACGGTTCGCTTAAAGCGAACCGTTCGTTCGATGTTAATCATTTAAATCATTTATTTTATTCTCAGGCAATTTCAATCCACTCAAAACGCTACTCAACTGTGTTCCTTTCAAAAGATTTCCAAAGACATCAGCGATTGATTTTCCTCCCAAAATAGCCAATGGAGCCATTGAATCTGCCATTTTTTGAGCCAATTCTTTGTCAGAGAAAGATTGTAAAGCTGCAATCAAATCTGGAGAAACGGCTTTTGCTTTTGCTACAACGGCTTCTACTTCGGTTTGCTCTTCCAAAATAAACTGTTCTAATTCTTTTTGTGCTTTTTCTAACTCTACATTATTGACAGCTTTTTGTCTTGAAAGCTCGTCATCATTGATTTGATTAAGTGATTTTTGTTCGTCTAATCGTGCTTGTAAATGACGTTCTTTACTAATTATTTCGCTTTCAATTTTAGTTAAAGTTACTTCTAAGAGTTTTTGAGTTTCTTGTTTTTGAAGCTCGTAAATGGTCTGTTTTGTTTCGGATTGTGTAGCAGCAATTTGTCTTGTAATGGCTTCGCTTTCTTGTGTAAATTCTAGTTTTCGTTTTTCAGAATTGATACGCAACGTTTGCATAACGGTATCTTGCTGCGAAGAAATCAATAAATTTTCAATGTTTGCATCTCCCAAACTTATATCCAAAATTTCTACGTCATAAATACGCATTCCATTTTCTTCAAAAAGTCGTCCTGTTCGTTTTCCTGTTTTCTTATCTGATTCTCCCAAAATAGCATCTCTCAAAATAGTAATTCCATTGGCATAAAATTCCATAATTGGGTATCTTCTGACTGTATTTCGAATATACGAACGCATGTGGTCTGTCAAAAATTTGACATAATTTTCTACATTGAACCATTTATCCGAACTTCCTTCAAAATTGACACGATACGAAAGATGAATTCTTACTTGTGTATAATCTGCTGATTCTGCCATTATTTCATCAGAAACTTTATTGTACAAAACTCTCAAATAAACGGTTTTGATAGAATTATCTGTCGTTTTTGGAGTTCCTGTTGAAAGTTCAATTCCTTCCAATTCTTCATCATATTCTAATAAATAGGATTGAGGACCTTCAATAACCTTTCGTTTTCCAGTCTTGCTGACCACCAAAACAGCATAACCTGTCCAAGGTGCAATCGTAACAGCTCCTTCATATTTTGTATCTAATGTAATCATGCGAGGTGGTGTGTGCGTATTATCACGATTAAACTCATCACCTACCATTTCATCAGAAATTTTTGCTTTCTTACGTAGTTGTTGAGACTGTTGAGGAGCTTGATTTTGTTCTTGAACTTCAAAATCAGTTACAAAATTATCGTTTTTGGCAATATTTTGTAAGGCTAAATTATATTCTAAGGCTTCATTATTATTTGGAAACCATAGCGAAGTTTGTTTTTTGGAAAGTACACGACGCACCAAAACAAATTCTCTAGGGTCAGGCAAAAACATTGCTGCACCTTTCATAAGAGCAACTGTTCCTGTTTTTCTATTCAAATAATAACGTCCCTCTCCTGCTGGAATGGCAATGGCATAATGGCGTTCTTTTGTTCCATAACGAACAATGGCATGTTCTGGACGAGGATAATAAATCATTTGATCTTTTCCTGTAATGAAAAGTTCGTCGCCTTCTTTGTACTCATTTTTTCCTTCTTTGTAAGGCGCAATTACTTTTATATAAAGTCCACTCATTTCATTGAGTTCGATGGCTTTAAATTTTCGCATTCCATTTTTTTGAATAAAAACCTCTGTCGGTTCAGGGAAGACTACTTTTGGTCCTTGAATATAGCGTTTGTTTCCGTCTTCATTCAATAAAATACAATATTCCAAACGCTCTAAAGTTACTGCTTCACGTACATATTCGTCGTCGTCTGCATACTCATCTCTGACTACTTCGATGCCTGTTGGTGGAATATAAAATGAAACTTCATCGCCACGAATAATCAGAAGTTGTCCCATAGTTAGGGTTTCTGCTACTTCGTTTAGTTCTTTTGCCTCATTTGCTTCTCCTTCTTTTGTCTTGATGACTGATTTTCCCCAATTTGCTCGTGCTTGTTCTTCATCATAAATGCGAACTAACAAATATTGATTCGAACTCAGATTATGCCCACGAATAACTCGTGCCATTTGTCCTGCCCAAAGCGCAAAAGAAATAGGTCCTGCAATATTTACTTTTCGTCCTACATTGAGTTCTGCCAAATTATTACTTGTTCCAATCTTTGGAGGATTTGTGTCCTTTGAAGGATTTTTTAATACTACATACCATCCTTCAGGAGCAATAATAAAAGAGCGCATAGAATCCTCTAAATTGCATTTTTCGAAACGCTTTGTAGCAGGGTCAAACATAACAGGACGGTCAGTATTGGCAAGACTGGTCTTGTAAGGACCTACATAAACATTTATGTTTCCTTTTGTTTGGTCAGAAATAAAAGCGTATTCATTAGGAGCTAAAACTAAATCTCGTTCTCGGTTTACGTCAGACATAAGTTATTGGTGTTAAGTTAAAATGATAGATAAATTTGATGGTTATGAATAGAATACTTTGTGATAAAATTCTTCCTCAAAATAAGAATAAATCAGAATTTTACAAAGGACAAGCCTAGTTAGTGTAAAAAATACAATAAGATATTTATATTCCTTAACGCTACTTTATAAATAAAGGTTTCATTTTTTTTAAAGTAGCAGCATTTTTGTTTTAATTTAAAAAAATTAGTTCTATTTGTTTGACTAAGGAAGAAAAGTTAAATAAGCTGCTATTTTCAAACATACAATTGGCTGATAATAAATGAATTAAATTTGTAATTTTTAATTAGCTTCGCTGCTTTAATAGGTCGTAATTTCCTAAACTCCTGTCCTTATGAAAAATTATCTGTATTTAATTTTAATTATTCTCTCCTTTTTTTCGTGTACAAAAGAAGATCTTGTAGTAGAAAAACGTAACTATAAAATGGGTTTTACTACCTTTCCTTATGATTTTAGTATGGAAGCTGTAAATTCTACGTACTCATTTATAGAACAAAATGCCGATATTTATTCCGAACAGATAGACAATAAAATTCCTTGGGAATCACTTTTAAATCAAACTGATTTTCCTACTGAATTTGTAGAAAATATAGATGGGAAGATTAGCCGAAAAATAAATAGTCATCAACTTCTGCTTTCTGTAAGTTTATTAAATGATTTTAGAAATGATTTAAAAGAGGGATATAATGAACAAATTCCGATTTACAATTCCTTAACTGATGAACATATAGAAAATGCTTATTTTCGTTATTTGGAATATTTGGTAGATCGCTTTTCACCAGATTATTTGGTAATGGCAATGGAAGTAAATGAATTGAAACGTTCTAATCCGAGTAAATGGAATGAATACAAACTTTTATCAGATAAATTAAGAGTTCGTTTGAAGTCAAAATATCCTACTCTCAAATTAACCGAATCGTTTACTTTACATACTTGGTATCAACAATCAACGGATTTTATAAATGATGTTCGTACACAAAGTGAAAAATCAGATTTTTTGGCGATTAGTTTTTATGCTTTTGTGATGCAAAAACATACAAAGGCAGAGTTTCAAGGTGCATTTGATTTTTTACACACTCAAACTTCTAAGTCTATCGCTTTTGTAGAAACAAATGCTTTAGCACAAGATTTGTATATTCCCAATCTGAATAACTTGTTTATTCCTTCGTCAGAAGTCGAACAAAATGTTTATTTAGAAACTCTTTTAGAAAATGCTCAAACCAATAATTATGAATTTGTAATTTGGTGGGCGCATAGAGATTATGACAAACTGTTAGCTTATTTTCCAAAAGAAAGCCAAGATTTAGGAAGTATTTGGAGAGATACAGGTCTTTTGGATGAAACTGGAAAAGAACGTCCTGCTTTTTCTACTTGGAGAAAATATTTTGAGATGTAAAAATTAAATTTAGAATCTAATAAAGGATACTATTATTGGTAAGAAAAGCATTGGAATTATAGCTTACCTATTGATTCCTAAAAGTCTAAATAATCGCTTTATATTAAACTTTGGAAGAGGGGGAGCTGGTTCTGTAAAAGGATGCTCTTTTTCTTTTATGTGTTCTTTAGCCTTTTCTATTAGCTCATTATCTGTCCAAGGTAATTTTTTTATACTCAAGTTAGAATCAGAGTTCTTATCCAAATTACCAATATATCCAGCAGTCATATCTATATAATCATAAAAACCACCATCATATGATTTCCAAGAAGAACTTTCATAACAAAAAAACATAGATTTTCCATACTTTCCTTCTCTCTTAGTCAAGCATAGAATATCTTCCTGTTTAGGTTGATAATCAAAATCGAAAGCATGTGAATTATTCAAACATTCAAGTACACCATTAATAGTTAGACCTTCTTCAAGCATATCTTGAGACATAAGAGCTACACCCATCACTATACTTTCTTGTACATCTAAAATTTCTTTAATGTGTCGATATAAAGTCCAATTAACATTAGACGATATATCTGAATCAATTTTCTCATGTTCACAAGTACAAAATATAATTCCTGATTTTGGTTTACACATAGCTTCATATTATTTATTTTCAATGAAAATTCATGGTCATTTTTGATGTTTTAGTGTAGTCATGCTACCGAATAAATACATCAAACCTACTCTTAAACAACTTTTATAAAATAGAATTATATTTTCACTCCTATAATAGCTATATCATCTCTCTGAGGTGCATTTTTTTGAAAATCTTTTAAGGTTTCTAGTAATACTTCTTTCTGTTCTGATAGAGGTAAATGTTGTAGACTCTCTAATCTTTCCATAAATGCTTGAGTACCTATGCGTTGTTCATTGGGAGCATTTTGATCGATATATCCATCTGTTATTAAATATAATATTTCTCCTTTTTCTAATTCTAAGGAAGTTTGAGTGAAAGGTCTTTTATTGCTTTTGTTTCTTCGTCCTCCAATAGAACGTCTGCTTCCTTTTAGTCTTTTTATTTTATCGTTCTTGGTATAAAATAAACTATTTTTTGCGCCTGCAAAAGTAACTTTTGTTTTTCCATCATTTTGCAGATTCTCTATTCTACAAAGAACTAAATCCATTCCATCGCTATTTTTTGCTTGTTGTTGTTGTAGAGCAATTTGTATTTCTTGGTCTAATTTCTCTAAAATATCGACAGGTTCTTCTATCTTTTGAAGATTGATGAGTTCATTAAAAACTGAAATGCCTATCATTGCCATAAATGCCCTGGAACGCCATGTCCTGTACAATCTGAGACAACTAAATAGATACCTCTAGGTGTATGACTTAGCCAGTAAAAATCACCACTTACTACATCTTTTGGCATATAAATAAGAAAATTTGCACCCAAAATTTCGTCTAATTTTTCTTTTGCAGGTAACACTGCGTGTTGGATTGTTTGAGCATAACGAATGCTGTCAGTAATTTCTTGATTCTTTTTTTGGATAGTAGAAAAAGATTTTGCGTTCGAAAGTGCAATAGTAATATAAGATGCTAAAGCTCTCAAAACAGAAACAGATTCTGGAGTGTATGCGTTTTTCTCAAAACTTTGTACAGTAAGAACTCCTGCTGGTTTGCTATTAAGAAATAAAGGAACATAGATTAAAGAACTCGTCAAATCGTCTTGTCTAATTTCTTTGATTTCTTTATAATGCTTGTACTTACTCTCCATGTCATTTATCCAAATCTCTTCTTTTTCATTAAAAGATTTTACAGACAAAAGTGTATTATCTTCCAAAGAATCTGACGAGCTAGGTTGTAACTCTCCTTTTTCTATATAATATTTAAAGTCTAATGTATTATTGAATTCATTATAAATACCAATTCCAAAACCATCAGTAGGCATTAGGTTAGTTACTTGTGTATAAATAGTTTGTATTATGATTTCGATGTCTAGTTCTGCTGTAACTTGTTGTCCTATTTTACTTACTAAATCAATATTCTTATATGAGCTTTCTAACCTTTCGTGTTGGACTTGTATTTCCTCTTTTTGTTGGTTGATTTCAGCCGTTCGTTGTTCTACAGTTTTTTCTAGTTTTTGATTTCTTATTTCTATTCGTTGTACTCTCCATCTATAAACAAAATATAAAATAAGAATGAACAGAACAAATATAGCTATTTTAAAGGTTATAGTTTGATATAACAGAGGTTTTATTTCGAATCTAAGAGAAGCTACTTCCTCACTTTTTAGTCCCTCTTCATTATATGCTTCTACTTTAAAAGTATATTTTTTAGGAGGAAGACTTGTATAAGTAGCTTTTCTTTCTTCTTCTGCTAAAATCCAATCTTTATCTACACCTTCCATTTTATATCTAAATTTTACATCAGAAGGACGTACAAAACTAAGTCCTGAATAGTCAAAAATAATACGTTGTGTACCTGCTGGAAGTATGATAAGTTCTTTGTTATTGACTATAGATTTTCCATCTACTGTCATTTTATTGATAACTATGTTAGGAGGTGTTTGATTCATCGGAATAGAACTTGGGTCAATAGAAGCAACCCCACCCACTGTAGGAAACCAAAAATGTTCATCCGAAGTTTTTAATGAAAATGCAGCTCCCGAGCATTGATTTTCTTTCATTCCATCACTTTTATTAAAAAGTTCGAATGGAAGTTTATCAATTTCTCCTGTAGTAATTTTTTCAAAGTCTTTTTTGGCAATTACGAAAACCCCTTGACTTGTTGTACACCAAAAGTTAACAGATTTATCTTCTAAGATATCAAAAACACTTGAAAAAGGAAGTCCATTTTTGGCAGTAAAATTTATAAACTTACCGTTTTTTATTTTACTAATACCTTGTGTAGATGTTGCCCAAACAGTATTTTCTTCATCAATATAGGTGCTAAAGATAAGTTCACTCACTAATCCTTGTTCGGTTAGAAGATGCTCTATTTGCTTTTTTTCTTTTAATTTTATGATACCTGCATTATTTGTTCCTACCCAAATAATTCCGTCTTTATCTTGGTTGATGGACATTATAAAATTGGAAGGAAAACCTGTTTCTGTATTGTGATAAGAAATTTCACCTGATGGAGAAATTATCGTAATCCCTCCTGTTCGTGTTCCTATCCATATATTATGATTTGTATCTTCAAAAATAGTTCTGATAATATTACTTGAAAGTCCATTTTTTTCATTGTAAAATACTTCTTTTGTATAGGGTATTTTGGCTAATGGATCAAATTTTTGAAGTTGTACTACTCCGTTATCAGAACCTATCCAAACAGAACCATCATGCGCCTTTTGAATTGCCTTTATACGAGCTTTTAGGTTTTTGATAGGATACTTAAAAGCCATAGCATTGCCTTTATGAATAAGATTGAGTTGTGGAAAGTCTGCTCCTACTAGAATAGTATTTTCGTCAAAAACTTCTAATACATTTATAGAGTTATTCGTAAATCCATCCTCTGTGGTATAGTTTGTAAACTTTCCTTGTTTAAGTTGAACAATTCCTCCTTTGTAACAAGTAAGCCAAATATTTTTTTCTTTATCCTGAATAACTTTGCGTACAATATTATGAGGCAATCCATTTTCTTCATTCAATCTCTCTATTTTTTCATCTTGGGTAACTCTAATTAATCCATTATTCGTTCCTATCCACATGCTACTAAAATTATCTATATACATAGAATTGATATAATCTTGAGAAGCAATTTCTAGTGTTTCGACTTGGTTATTTTCTATAATAGCAATTCCTTCGGTCGTTCCGATATATAGTTTCGGATTTTTATAATTTTCTTCATATAAAATTTCAGTGACATTATTGGTAGGTAAACCCTCTTTTTGAGTAAATTCTTTTACTTTTTGACCATCAAAATGAACTAACCCTACTCCCGTAATGGCAAAATAGATATTTCCTTGTTGATCACCTGCAATTTTTTTGACAGTAGTATTCTTATAGTCTGTTACAGCTCCTGTTGCATCTGTTATTCCTTGCCATTTTATTAACTTTTCATTTTCCACAAAAAAAATTCCTTTCCCTCTTGTTCCTAACCAAATTCGTTTGGATTTATTATTTCTACTTTTTTCTATAAAAATAGCTTCTATACGTACGGATAGAGTATCAAACAACGATTCAATTTGACGGTCTTTATAGTGTACAAGTCCATTTCCTTCTGAGCCTATCCAAATTTCTGATTCTTTGCCACTTTCATCTGATTCTACTTCTATTGCTGTAAAACTATTGGTATTAAATTCAGGATTAGTAGAGTTAGTATAAGTCTGAAAGTTTGCGCCATCAAACTTTACTAGTCCATCATATCCTGTTACCCAAATAAAACCTATATCATCCTGAATAATATAATTTGTTGTATTTGAAGGCAATCCTTCGGCTGTTGTCCAGTTGGTAAGAATATATTGAGTAAGACTTTTATCAGGCAAAAGTCCTTGTTGGGCAGTCGTATTGAGCTGTGGCTGTGCATAAGAAACTACAGACAGACAACAGTACAATATAATAGCTGTAAAAAAATTAATATAATATATTCTATTTATCATTTTAATTAAGTAGTTGTTCTTACAATCTATTCTTTATATGTTAGTAGACAGAAACTTAAACCCTGAAATTGCAAATCATTCTATTCAATAATACTAATTTTTTGTTGATTATCAAATTAGTTAGTCCAATTCAGGCTTACTTTTTGATAAAAACTCAAAACAATGAGCATAAAAAAATCCTATCATCATTTCTGAAAATAGGATTTTTGCATTACATATTTTTTTAGATTCTTGGAGGATTGTAACTATCATCATCATTTCTACGCTTTTGAGGTTGCTCTTCTGGATTGGCTATTGACTCTCGCATAAGTGTATCGGCTTGCATATTTCGAAGTCTTTGATAATCCATAATTCCAAAGTTACCATTTCGTAAGGCTTCTGAAAGTGCTTTCGGAACTTCTGCTTCTGCTTCAATTACTTTTGCTCTTGATGCTTGTGCTTTTGCTTTCATTTCTTGCTCTACTGCAATCGCCATTGCTCTTCTTTCTTCGGCTTTTGCTTCGGCAACTCTAAGGTCTGCGTTCGCTTGTTCGATTTGAAGTTTTGCACCAATATTTTCTCCTACGTCAATATCTGCAATATCAATAGACAAAATTTCAAATGCTGTTCCTGCATCCAATCCTTTTTCTAAAACCAATTTTGATATTCTATCAGGATTTTCTAAAACATCTTTATGAGAGTGAGAAGAACCTACTGCTGTTACAATACCCTCACCAACACGAGCCAAAATAGTTTCTTCACCTGCACCACCAACAAGTTGAGCAATATTTGCACGAAGTGTAACACGAGCTTTTGTGATCAGTTGAATACCATCTTGTGCTACCGAAGTAACTGCATTAGTGGTAATTACTTTTGGATTAACAGAGATTTGAACAGCTTCTGAAACATCTCTACCTGCCAAATCAATTGCAGCAGCTTGTTTAAAACTCAAATCAATATTTGCTTTATCGGCTGCAATCAATGCTTTTACAACTTCTTCAACGCTACCACCAGCCAAAAAGTGGGTTTCTAGGTCAGAGGCTGTAATTTCTTTTAATCCTGCTTTACTAGCATTAATAAGAGGCAAAACAATTTTACGTGGACGAACATTTCTGATTCGCATCGCTACTAGCTCTAATAAACCCAAACGAACTCCTGAGAAAATAGCTGTAATCCATAAATTAACGGGAATGTAGGTTCGGATAACATAGGCAAGTCCTAATACGATTATACCGAGAATACTAAATAGAATAATCTGTTCTGTCGACATAGTGTTTTTTTATAATGTTTAAATGAAGTAGCAATTTAATAAATTGTTGTGAAACAAATGAATTTTTTATTTTAAAAAACTGATTCAAACCAAGATTCTATAAAACGTTTTTTCTAAAAAAGATATATTTGCTTTAAACACCAAACTAAAAAAATACTTTATAAAAACTAAAATCAAATCATATTAAGTAACTGAGCAAAATTATTTATATACAAATGGAATCTGTCTGACATCTCAAAGGTGTATTGACAGTTTAAACTTCCACTTTCTAATTTTTTTCTTAGATATGTTTTATTTTGCTCAGTTAATTATTTATGTGCATTTAATTTATTAGTGTCATTACACTAAAAAAGGCGACATTTTTTGTAAAAAGAAGAATTTACAAATCCGACCTTAACAAACTGACCCCAATGCCTAACTTATCATAATTTTTACAACACCACCATTTATTGGTAATAAGAGTTTTCTGTATTAGAATAATTTATATTTTTTTCAACTCTCTATATTACAAAATACAATTGACGTTTTTATTTAAAAATATTCACAAATCCATATAATTCACTTCTTTTTGAAAGAAAAATAAAATTTTTGTTTGAATTGTCACAAAAAATTAGAATTTTAGATGTTCTAATGCACAAATTCAATTTACAATTTAATTTTATCCCTCTTTAATGGAAAATATCATTTATCTAGTACCTCTTTTTGGGGTTCTTGCGCTTATTTATACAGCCATTCGTTCGGCTTGGGTCAGCAAACAGCCTGCTGGCGACGAAAGAATGACCACAATTGCTCGCTACATTGCCGAAGGTGCAATGTCATTCTTAAAGGCTGAGTACAAAGTTATGGCTGGTTTTGTAGTCATTGCTTGTTTGGGTTTGTTTTTCTTAGGAATGACAAATGCTAATTCACATCCTGCTATTGTAGGTTCATTTATTATTGGTGCTTTTTTTTCTGCATTAGCTGGTTTTATCGGAATGCGTATCGCTACAAAAGCGAATGTAAGAACAGCAGAAGCTGCAAAAACAAGTCTTGCTAAAGCCTTAGATGTTTCTTTTGCAGGTGGTGCAGTTATGGGAATGGGCGTTGCTGGGTTGGCTATTTTGGGAGTAGGCTCTCTTTTTATTGCTTTTTACTGGTATTTTGTGCAGCGTGTAGGCGCAGGAGTAAATGGCTTGGAAATGGAAATGGCTCTTGAAGTTTTGACAGGGTTTTCTTTGGGTGCTGAAAGTATTGCTCTTTTTGCTCGTGTAGGAGGAGGAATTTATACAAAAGCAGCCGATGTAGGAGCTGACCTTGTTGGAAAGGTAGAAGCAGGAATTCCTGAAGATGACCCTCGTAACCCTGCCACAATTGCCGATAACGTAGGTGACAATGTAGGAGATGTAGCAGGAATGGGGGCAGACCTTTTTGGTTCGTATGTAGCCACTATTTTGGCTGCCATGATTTTGGGTAGAGAAATTAAAGTTTTTGATGAGTTCAATGGACTTTCTCCAATTTTATTACCAATGATGATAGCAGGTTTGGGAGCAATTTTTTCTATGGCTGGTGCTGCATTAGTTCGTGTAAAAGAAGGTGGAAATGTACAAACGGCTCTAAATATTGGAAACTGGGCAGCTATTTTACTTACTGTAATTGCATCTTATTTCTTAGTAGATTGGATGTTGCCTGAAACTCTAGAATTTAGAAAGTTTAGATTTACTTCAATGGGTGTTTTTTATGCTATTGCAATAGGTCTTGCCGTAGGTGCAGCAATGTCTTATATTACAGAATATTTTTGTTCGATGGGAAAAAGACCTGTAAACTCTATTATTAAACAATCTGCAACAGGTGGAGCAACCAATATTATTGCAGGTTTGGCTGTCGGAATGCACTCTACAACGCTTCCAACGCTTGTTTTGGCTGCTGGAATTGTAGGAGCTTATGCAGTAGCTGGGTTTTATGGTGTTGCTATGGCAGCAGCAGGGATGATGGCAACAACAGGAATGCAGCTTGCCGTTGATGCCTTTGGTCCTGTGGCTGATAATGCTGGTGGAATTGCAGAAATGAGTCATTTAGCTCCTGAAGTGCGTGAGCGTACAGATATTTTAGATGCAGCAGGAAATACTACGGCTGCTGTAGGAAAAGGATTTGCTATTGCTTCGGCTGCTCTTACTTCACTTGCTCTTTTTGCTGCCTTTGTTGGTATTTCTGGAATTAGTGCGATTGACCTCTATAAAGCTCCTGTTTTGGCTGGACTTTTAGTAGGTGCAATGATTCCTTTTGTGTTTTCAGCGTTGGCAATTTCTGCCGTAGGTCGTGCAGCTATGGAAATGGTTAAGGAGGTTCGTCGTCAATTTAGAGAAATTAAAGGAATTATGGACGGAACAGGAACACCTGATTACGACCGTTGTGTTCAGATTTCTACAAAGGCTGCCATTCGTGAAATGATGTTGCCTGGGGCGATTGCGATTATTGTTCCTATTGTTATCGGTTTCGGATTTAAAGGCGTTTTTGCAAATGTGAGTTCTGCCGAAATTTTGGGTGGACTTTTAGCAGGTGTTACTTCGTCTGGAGTTTTGATGGCAATGTTTCAGTCAAATGCTGGTGGAGCGTGGGATAATGCTAAAAAATCATTTGAAAAAGGAGTTGAAATTGATGGAAAAATGTATTACAAAGGTTCTGAACCCCATAAGGCTGCCGTTACAGGTGATACAGTAGGTGATCCTTTCAAAGATACTTCTGGTCCTTCAATGAATATTTTGATTAAACTTATGTCTATTGTTTCTTTGATTATTGCTCCTCACATTAGCGTAAATGAAGGAAATCATTCAGAATTAGAAATTCCTGTTCCAAAAATTATTCAAGTAGAGAATAGTCAAAAGAATACGCAAAAATCTGATTTAGCTTTTAATTCTAATACTAGTAAAATTATTATTTCTAATTTTAAGAAATAGTTTAAAATAGTCTGAGATAAGTTTTTGATATATCACTGTCTAGTCCTGAAATAGTGTTACAGTTTTTTAGATAGATTAAATATATATCAGGCAGTCTTAAGATTGTCTGATTTTTCTTTTTTATAGGTTCTTATTTCAATATTTTCCTTTTGATGTGTTTGCTCTGGTGTTTGCATATATAAAGAAAAATGAGGTCTTTCTTGATTATATATTTGTACACTTTGTTGTACTAATTGTTTCATCCAAGTCAAATACGATTGTTGAGTTTCTAGTAAAAACTCTTGTTTGAGAATACCATTGACACGTTCTGCTACTGCATTTTCGTAAGGGTCATAACATTCTGTCATACTACAACGAATACGATTTTTAGTTAAAATCGTCTGATATTCATCACTACAATATTGGACACCTCTATCTGAATGATGAATCAATTCTCGTAACGGATAATTTCTGTTTTTCAATGCCATTTTTAAAGCATTTGAACAACCAACAGTCTCTAAGCTATTAGAAACATCAAAACCAACTATTTTCTTTGAATACGCATCAGTAACCAATGCCAAATACATCGGATTTTCTCGTGTTCCAATATAGGTAATATCACTTACCCAAACTTGTTCTGCTCCATCTACCTTCAAGTTTGCAATTAAATTTTTATGCTTTTTGAAACGATGAAAGGAGTCTGTAGTAACATGATACCTCCGTTTAGGTAAAATAAGAAGATGATTAGCTTCCAAAATACGAAATAGTTTATCTCGTCCCACTTTTAAAGCCTTTAAAGGAATTTTTAAAATGTGGTAAAGTTTACGAGTACCCACTCGTGGCATTCGATGTCTAACTTCTTTGACTAAATCAACTACTTTTTGAGCTAATTCTTTGTATTTATCTGTCCGAAATAAAGAATAATAATATACCCGTCTAGATATCCCAAGCAATTTACAGGTCTTTTCAATACTGGTTGCAGGCTGTTCACTAAATGAACTAACTACTTGGGGTTGGAGTTTTTTCGTATAGAAATTTTATATTCTTTTTCGGCTAAGTCAATCATCATGTCAAACAAAATGGCTTTCTTATCTAAGGTAGATAATTCTTCTTGTAGAGTGGCATTTTGTTTTTTAAGAAGACGAATTTCCTGCTCTTGTTCCATTAAACGTTGTTCTGCTGTTTTCATAGGACGAATTACTTTATAAGAATGATCAAAATTACCGTATTTTTTTAACCAGTTCACAACAGTATGACGACATTGAATACCATAATTCCGTTGTGCTTGAGTTATTGTAAAAAGACCTTGTTCTATTTCCTTAACTACTTGAAGTTTGAACTGCATGGTATAGTCTTTCTGTGTACGTTTTACATAGGTACGTTCCATAATAAAATTGGTTGTGTAACACTATGTTAGGACGAGACACACTTTTCAGCAAAAAACCTTTTACTCTCCTAAAGTAAAAGGTTTTTTTTATAGTTGATATTTCTCCTATTGATTACTCTCTATTTTTTAAAAATCCAAACCTGGGAAATAAGCTGCTTCGCCTAATTCTTCCTCTATTCTGAGAAGTTGATTGTATTTTGCCATACGGTCAGAACGAGAAGCCGAACCTGTTTTGATTTGTCCTGTATTGAGTGCAACTGCCAAGTCTGCAATTGTATTGTCTTCTGTTTCTCCACTTCTATGCGACATAACGGTTTTATATTCGTTTCTATGTGCAAGATTTACAGTATCAATTGTTTCTGTTAGTGTTCCGATTTGATTTACTTTTATCAACACCGAATTAGCTACTTGCTTTTCAATTCCTTCTTGTACTCGTTTTACATTCGTTACAAAAAGATCATCTCCAACTAATTGAACTCTATCGCCAACAAGTTGAGTTAGTTTTTGCCATCCACTCCAATCATCTTCATCCATTCCATCTTCAATTGACAAGATAGGATATTGCTTGCACCAATCTGCCCAATATTCAGCCATTTGGTCAGAAGTAAGTTTGTCGCCAGTTGACTTATGAAAATGATATACTTTTTCTTTTGCATCATAAAATTCTGAACTTGCAGCATCAAGAGCAATAAATACATCTTTACCAGCTTGGTAACCTGCTGCTTCAATGGCTTGTAAAACAACTTCAATCGCTTCTACATTTGAGCGAAGATTTGGAGCAAATCCTCCTTCATCACCTACATTTGTAGAAAGTCCTTTTTTCTTCAAGACTGTTTTTAAGTGATGAAAAATTTCTGTTCCCATTCTCAATGAATCTGAAAAACGCCTTGCGCCAACAGGCATAATCATAAACTCTTGAAAATCAATAGCATTGTCAGCGTGCGAACCTCCATTCAAAATATTCATCATTGGCAAAGGAAGTGTGTTTGCATTTACACCACCAATATAACGATACAAAGGAAGATTTGCTTCTTTTGCAGCAGCTTTTGAAAGAGCAAGCGAAATACCAAGCATTGCATTTGCACCCAATTTTGATTTATTGGGTGTTCCATCAATCTCAATCATCAGTTTATCAACAATATTTTGGTCAAAAACTGAAAAACCAATAAGCTCAGGTGCAATAATTTCATTTACATGTTTTACAGCTTGTAACACTCCCTTTCCTAAGTAAGCTGTTTCATCATTATCTCTAAGTTCGACAGCTTCGTGTTTTCCTGTCGATGCACCAGAAGGAACGGCAGCACGTCCCATATTTCCTTTTGAAGTATGCAAATCTACTTCAATAGTTGGATTTCCTCTTGAATCTAAAATCTGACGTGCGTGAATATGCTGAATTTGAGCCATGAATAAAATTTGTTTTTTGGAATGAATATGAGTAAAGATTGGAAACTTATTATTTCGATACAAAAATAAGTACGATAATGCAAAGGTAGTTTCTTAATTGAAAAATGGCAAGTTTGAACCTAAATCTATCTCTATCTTTAAGTTAGCTTAGTATTATTTGTAAAAATGTAGCAGAAAAAGATATAAGTAGGTGTTTTAGATTTAAAAAATCTGAATAATTATTTGGATAAATCTTTTTCTAACTAGATTTTTGATTAAATTGAAACTAAAACTATTTGCTTTTCTTAAAAGTTGAAGAAGTAGAAGTAACTTAAGAATAAATAATAGATACACTATTTTTATTGGTATTGCTACACTCAAACATAACAAATACTATATTATTTTTCTATAAAATAGATTTTTACAAGCTAACTTTATAGAAAAATTATCTTCTTAAAACAGCTTTAAAATAGATAACACATACTCACTAAAAGACTTTATTAGCTAATTTATGTTTGTTAGCTAAACCAATTTGAATTTATGCGTAAAAAAATTAGAGAACGACTCAAAAAAACTTCTCATCGAATCCGTAATCACAGACGAATAGAGGGTTTTGAGCGTTTTTTGGGAAATGTTCATTTTAGGAAAAACCCAGAATTTAATTTGTATTTAATTTTAGGAATTTTTTTTTCTAAGATACAAAAAGATGCCGTTCCTGACCGTGCCAGTGGGATTGCTTTTAATCTTACTTTAGCTATTTTTCCATTTGTAATCTTTTTGTTTACTCTTATTCCTTATTTACAAATTCCAGATTTAGAAGAACGTATCTTTACAGAACTCAATGCCATTGTTCCTAATGGGATTTACGCTTTTATAGACACAACCATTTATGATATTGTCAGCAAACAGCGAGGAGGACTTTTATCTTTTGGTTTTGTGGCTGCACTTTTTGCTGCAACAAGTGGAACAATTGGTTTTATGGATGCTTTTAGCCGTTCACAGCGAATTATTGATAAGCGAAATTTTATCAAAAAAAGAATTACAGCTCTTAGCTTAACACTTATTTTTACAGTTCTTTTATTGCTTACCATTGTCTTAATTATTGTAGGCGAATACCTACTCAATTTCTTGATTTTTCATGACCTCATGAGTCAAGACGGACTCTATTACAGCATTCAAATTCTGAGATATATTGTTGCCTTTTTAATTATTCTTCTTACCCTTTCTATGTTGTATCGTTTTGCACCAGCTCTTAAAATTCCTTGGCGTACGTATGGTGTAGGTGCAATTTTGGCTTCTTTTTCGTGTGTTGCTGTTTCAGTAGGATTTTCCTATTATATAAATTACTTTAATACTTATAATAGATTGTATGGTTCGATTGGAACTTTCGTAGGATTTATGTTTTGGCTCTTTGTTATTTCTTTAGTTATTCTTTTTGGTTTTGAGATAAATGTAAGCATAGAAAAAGCACGAAAAATAGCCGTCAGAAGACGTAGAGTATGGCGAGAAAGCATAGCTAAAGATTTAGAACTACAAGACAAGGAAAAACAGGAAGAAGCAAAAATAATAAATGAACCACAAAAAGCAGAACCAGACAAAGAAACAGAAGCTGAAGAAAATAAGATTAAAGAAGAAACAGAAAATAAAAATGAAGAGAAAGACTAGAGAAGATAAAGACTAGAAAAGACTAGATTTAACATCAATCAAATTAGAACTATACTTATCTATCTTACCTTACTGATGAGCGCATAAAAAAAACTCTTTCCCAAACTGTCTTTTTAGTTTTGATTAGTTTTGAGAAAGAGTTTTTTATACGTTTGGAGGAAATTAATTTCCTCCACTACTTCCACCTGTTGTTGTTCTTAGTGGTTTTTTATAATCTTTGTTTCTAATTGATTCAATAAACTTCGACCAAGCAAACGGATTTAGAAGAGGAATAGAAGGCGCAAAAAACTTATTATTTCTTGAATTGAGATTTTGTTGCATCAAATATCTATAATTCGAATTAGCATTCATTGGCATATTTGCAGCCATTTGATTAAGCCTTTCACTATCCAAATTTTCTTTCATTTGTTCTATAAGTGGGTCAGAGGTATCCATTGCCAAAACCATGTCTTTAAACTCTGTCGAATTTTTATATGGCAAAACAACAATTTCATTTAACATCTGAATATTTTCTTTCAAATCTATCACAACAGAATATAAAGGTTCTCCTCGCTTAGGAATCACTATTTTTGAACTTTTATAGCCTACTGCACTTACCATAACAGTATCGCCTTCCATAGCTGGCATCGAAAAATAACCTAGCGCATTTGTTACACTTCCTCGTCCTGCTCTAGGAATATAAATATGCACGCCCGAAACACCATACAAACTATCGCCCTCCACTACAATTCCTGAAAAACGAACCATTTGATTCTCTCCTTGTCCAAAGGAAAAAGATGAAAAATAAGTAGTAGAAATAAATACAATTAGAAAAGTAATTCCATATTTTAGAATCGAATTTTTAATTGAAGTTTTTGTAAAATTTGCAATTTGGCTCATAGCTTATTTAGTTAGTGTTTCTTTTTATTTAACCAAAAATTTCATTCTAAGTAAAAAATTTTGAATCAATAATTATGTTGAAAGTATTTTTTTAGTCAATTTATTCTACTAAGATAATAGATTTTTATATCCTTTTGTTAGGTTGGTTGTAGATTTATGTTAGATTTTTATATTTTTAATTCAAATGATATAGAATTGTTTGTGCAAAGGGAGAAAAGTGAGCTGTTTTTTGATTTGCTTTTTGCAAGCCTTCATTTGTCCAACTATTGCAAGTATAGAATAAATGATAATTACCTTTTGCTTCAAAAAAATAGTCAGAATTAGAATATCCTTTTTGTGGTAACCGAATAAATTTTGTCTGATTAGTTATATGCTGCACTTTACTTTCGGAATCTTCTCTTACAGTTCGGAAACTCATTGTAATATGTTGCAATAACTTCTGATATTCCTCTTTTTTTAACTTTATTTTCTTACAGTTTTCATTTTCTAATAGGTTATTTTTATAAAAATCTAAGTGCATAAGTGTTTCAGAGGGAACAAAAGCAGCATTCAAACACGCAGAAACAGAGGGAAAACCTCCATTATAAGATTCATTATAAAAACCTTTATCTCCCCAACCAACAGAAAGCCATTTATAAGAATTAGTTTTTCCTAAATAAGAATTAAGGATAGAATCTTGACTGAGAACTTTGAAAAAATCAGTTTCAATTTGAATAGGAATAACAATATCAGTATGTAATCCATTTGAGGTCACATAAATCTCTATCTCATTTTTTTCTAAATTAGAGTTTGATGCTTTTGGTTTGACAGTCCAAATATAACCTCCAATAAGCACAAAGAGTAGATAAAAAGAAATGCTAAAGAGAATAATTTTGAAACTCCAACGCAGAAAACAGAATAAATAGTTTTTTTTACGACTCATTTTTGTAAGAATTATTAAGTTGAGATTAAATTAACTTACTCACTAGATGTCATAAGTTCAGAAAATCCATAAATTCAAATTATTGCTTACCTATTCTTTTTTCTTGAACTCAAAAAAAGAGGCTGTCCGAAAAGGTCAGCCTCTTTTTATGCAGCTATTTTTTGTAATTCTTCTTTTTGGTTGATTTTTTTGATGATGCAAACAAATTTTGTCTTTTGGTGATTTTTTTGAGTATAAAAAAAGGTGCAAAAAGATGATTTTTTAGAATTGAAAGTATTTTTTAGCTTATCGGCAGTTTTTGCCACCATTTTTCTAAAATTATGCCCAAGAGCCATCAATAGAAACTCCATTTCTACTTTTGCTAATCCCTTAAAAGTAAATCGATTAAACTTATTATTATATTTGAGATGCCCAAAAACAGCTTCTACTTCTATAGGGCGTTTACTGCGCTGCTCTAATCCTTTCTCACTAGTTAGTAAATTTCTAGCTTTCTCTTTTAGTTGGTTTAAACGATGATTCACTTGTATTATTCTATTGCCTTCAGCTTTATGACATAAATTGCGAAGAGGACAATCTTGACACCTTTTTGCTTGATAATAAGATACTTGCGATTCGTATCCATTACTTGAAGTACGTTTTCCATCTCTTATTTTCTTCATTCTTTGCCCCATCGGACAGACATAAAAATCTAATTCTTTGTTGTAAAATAAATTCTGAACTAAAAAAGGATTATTTTTCATTTTCCTTTTTTGCTCTTTATGGAAATAATTGTACTTAACGTAGGCAGTAATTTCTTTTTTTTCAAGTAATTCATAATTTTCTTCACTTCCATAACCTGCATCAGCTACTACTTCTTTACTTTGTTTATTGTACTGATTTTCAAATCCTTCTAAATGAGAGGATAAAGTGGTGGTATCTCCTGCCGTTTGATGAATAGAAACGTGGGTAATAAATTGATTTTCTGTGGACACTTGAGCATTATAAGTAGGTTTGAGTTGTCCATTTTTCATGTGATCTTCTTTCATCCGCATAAAAGTAGCATCCGTATCTGTTTTACTATACGAGTTTCTACAACCTAAAATTTTCAGAGACTCTTCATATTTACTTAATCTAGGAAGATATTCATCTTGCATTTTTTTTAGTTCTCTTGCCTGTTGTTTACTCGGTTCTTTTAGTTTTTTATTGATTTGAGCGAGTTTTTCTTTTAATAATTCTGAATCTAATGGAGTAGATACTTCTTCTTTATTTTCTTCTTGATTATCTGATTGAATACTACTTTCAATATCAGATAAAATTTTATTTACTTTAGTTTCTAACTTTTCTTTATTTTTTTCAATACTACCACGCCAAACAAAAGTATAACGATTAGAACAAGCCTCTATTTTTGTTCCATCAATATATTGAACATCAAGACTTACATAACCCATTTCAACCAACATTTTAACAACTTCTCCAAATAAACGATGAATGTGTGCCTTCAAAATTTTACCTCTAAAGTCATTAATTGTTCTAAAATCTGGTGTAGAATTGCCTGATAAATACATAAAATGAATATTCTCCCCAAGAGCTTTAGCTATTTTACGACAAGAATAAATATTGGATAAATAAGAATAGAATAGCACTTTAACGAGCATTCTTGGATGATAAGCTGAACAACCTCCACCTTTGTATTGAGAAATCAAATCGCTAATATCCAATGAATCAACCACCTTTTCAACTAAACGAACAGGATGGTGAGCTGGAATTTTGTCAAATATATTGACAGGAAAAAGTTCGGGCTGCTTACCACTTTGGTTTTTGAAAACTACTTTTGCCATAGGCTATATAACGTTAGTATAAAAGTATATATACCTCGAAAATAAAAAAAATTAACCATAAAAAAAAGGCTATCCGTACTTTTCGGACAGCCTCTTTTTGACGACTAAAAGTGTTTGAGAATAGATTTTATACTTTTCTGTTGCTCTGCTAAAGTAAGAAGTTTCTACTTAACATATTCCTTTTTGAGTTTATTAGGAAATACTTTTTTGAGTTTATCTACTTTCGGACTAATTATGAAAGAACAATAGCCTTGAGTTTTATTATTGTTGTAATAATTTTGATGATAATTTTCGGCTACATAAAACTTTCCTAAAGGTGTAATTTCGGTAACGATTGGTTTATCAAAAACTTTTTCCTCTGTTAATCTTTTTAAGTAAAACTCTGCTTTTTCTTTTTGCTCTTCGTTGTGGTAAAAAACGCCCGAACGATATTGTGTTCCGACATCGTTTCCTTGTCTATTAAGAGTTGTTGGGTCGTGTGTAGCCCAAAAAACTTCTAATAATTCATCAAAAGTAATTATTTCTGGATTGTATGTAATTTGTGCCACCTCTGCATGTCCTGTTGTACCAGTACAGATTTGTTTGTAAGTTGGGTCTGGCAATTGCCCCCCTGTATATCCTGAAATAACTGTATCAACGCCTTCTAAACGCTGAAAAACAGCTTCGATACACCAAAAACATCCTGCTCCAAAAGTAGCTTTTTCTAGTTTTGCATTTATGTCTGTCATAGTATTATTTTTTTCTGTTTTAGTTTTTGCTTGATTTGAGTCTATAGAATCTTTTGCATGAGCATTTTGTTTTGGCGAACAAGCACTTGCAAAAATGGCTGACAAACTCATCAGAAGTAAAATGAAGAAAGGAAGTGTAGTTTTATTTTTCATTGAGATGTTTTTTATTTTATAAATGGCTGACAATTGACTCTAAATCAATAGTCATGCTTTTTTATCCTAAAACCTTCATTTTTAAGACTTTGTTAGATGATTTATTAATTTTTGTGAGAATAAATTATACAAAAACACCATTTCATTTACTCTAAAAAATATTTTTTTATTCTGATAAGGAACTTCTTTTAATTTTTATGTGGTTGGGTGGGTGTATCAAATAATTTTTTTCAACTGCAAACTTATACAAACAATGACGTATCGGAAAAATAACTTGTCTTTAGTATCAATGATAAGGTAAACCGTCTTGTTTCTATCTTCTTTCTTATTAATTTTTTTTGAGTGGGAGCGACTAGAAATAAGAAACCTTCTATTCGCTTTGAATTGCTTTCGTTTACAAAAATAGCCGTTTTTGTACCTCCTTCGTATTGCCTTTTTGTTAGTAAAAACAGCCTAAAAAAAATGTCAATTATGGCTTTGTCAAAACTCAAACTCAAAAAAATTAGAGAAGAACAAATTCTTCAAAATTATCAAAATACACTCAAAAAAAATAAAAACACACACGTAAAATCATTACGAAAAGTAGCCAAGCAACATGCAAAAAATAGTATTTTGCCAGTTTACACTAATGAAAGAGTAAACAAATTAGTTACCTTGATGAGTTCTGGAAGCCATCGAAAAGAGTTTTCAGAAATTATAAATCTTATTGCTCAAAAAGGAAAAACTGAAACACTTTTGCAAGAAGATTATATCTTAGATGCTTTGTCTTGTGTAGCAAAAGAACATTCTTTTTTCATCAGAACTATCGAAGATTGGAAACCAAAAGGACGTAATTCTGAAAAATTGTTTGCTGATTTGGTGCGTCATCTTTTTGTAAAGTATGATATTCCTGCTTGTATGACTTCACTTTGGTTTGATAGCGAAAATAAATTGTCTAGAAGTTGGTTTATTGATGTTGGACAAGGCAAAAATGCTTCTAAATTGAATCATTTTCCTACAATTCTTACCAAAAAAGAGGCACATTATTTTACAAAAGCTCCTTCAAAGTTTACTTTCATTGCAGCCATCCGTTATGGACAAGTAAAGGCAATAGGAGGCACAACAGGTTTTATAAATAATCTTGTTCAGACTGATTTAGGAAAATATTTATATCCAAAAGAAGGTTTTTGGAAAGAAGTAATTGCTTTTTTGTTCAGAAATAATCCTACTGCTACAGCACATCAACTAGATATTGTTGTCGAATATATTTGGACTCAAAAGTTTGCTAGACTTTGGGGACAAAATACCAAAGGACAAGTAGTTCAGAAAAATCCCTCTGACCCAAATTTTGATTTGAAAGGCAGAACGTGGGATTCTCTTTGGAAAAAAGCCTTTGAATGGTTTAAAGTCGTTGGTTTTTCTCGTCAAACTCCTCAAGAATGGGCACATTTTATGATGGAAGACAATTATGTGAGAGCCAAAACAGGACAATGTTTTGTTTTTCAACAACTTCTTACCAAACAAGAGCTTTTTGAAGAAGGTAAAAATATGAATCACTGTGTAGGTTCTTATGTGAGTGATTGTAAAAACAGTAAATCAGCTATCTTTTCTATGCAAAATGTCCTTTCAAGAAATAATTCTTTGGTAACGATAGAAGTAGACCCAAAAACACGAAAAATTGTACAAACAAGTCGTCGTTTCAATCATTTTCCTTCTTCTTTTGAAAAAGAAATCATAAAAGAATGGGCAAAACAAAATAACTTAAAATTGCCTACGTATTATTAAATCAAAAGGTCTGATAAATTTAGCTTTATCAGACCTTTTTAAATATCTAAAGTCTTATGGAGTTACTGGTTCTTTTCCAAGTATCAAAAATTTATATAAGTCATTTCTAAATATCGCATCTCCCTTGTCGCTATTTGTCATAATGACAAAGCCTTTTCCTTCTTTTTCATATATCATAGCATCACATTTAAAATCGCCATTATTGCCACCATGCCCAAAGCTTTTTCCAAAAGTAGGAGAATCTCTAAAAAATAAACCTAAGCCAAAATATTCAGCAGTTCTTTTATTTATAGTTTCCTGTTCACTAGTTAATGTTTGAATTTTAAAAATTTCTTGATATGTTTCTTTTTTTAATCCTTTTTTGTTTAAAATCCCTATCAAAAATTTAGCATACGATTGTGGGTCTGTATGAAGGCTTGCTGCTGTATTCACATCTTCAGGTATATTCATTGAGGTTGGTGTTAGACCATAGTGTCCATCAGCTTTTATTTTCTCTAAGCCTCTCTCATACTTGAAATATGTATTTTTGATTTCAAAAACATCTAAAACTTCTTCTTTCAAAATTGTAGAAATATCTTTTCCTGTAATTTTAATGACCACATCTTTCAAATACTCAAAACCTGCACCTGAATACTGGAACTTAGTACCTGGCGTAAACTGAATGTTCAATTTTCCATCAGGAGTCATAAAAGCCCAATTCGGAAAACCTGTGGTATGTGAAAGAACCATTCGTGCAGTAATAAGTTTATGATTTGGGTCATCTTGAACATCTTTTGGAGCTTCATGATACAAATATAAAGGTTTGTCTAAATCAATAATTCCTCTTTCTACTAATCTCATAACAGCAAAAGTAAACATCGGTTTTGTTGTAGAAGCACCTTCAAAAACTGTCCTTTTATTTATAGGTTCTTTAGTAGAATAATTTTTATAGCCATATATATTATGAAACACAACTTCTCCACTATCAATAAGAGCTAAAGAAACTCCTGCTACTTGATAATACTCCATATAAGTACGAATAAAATTATCTACCTTAAATTCATCTTCTATACTAAGTCCGTCTAATAAGATTCCATTTTGTGGAATAATATCTTCAATTTCTGAAATATTCATTTGAAGTTTTAAAGGAGAGTTTCCATCTAGCACTAGTTTATTATTTTCAAATGACACTTTTTTATATACATTTTCAAATTTCATTAGAGCCTGTTCGAGTTTAGATACATAAAAAAGAACATCAGATTTTTTTATTAGTTAAGTTATTGATTTTCAGTTACTAATTAAAATATCAATGACTATGTTTACTAATGAATATTTATCTGATGCTCTTTGGCAATATATGAAAAAATTTATACCTTTTTCGTACTTGGAAAGAAAACGCAAACACAGTTTGTATAATATCTTTTCAGGACTATTTTACATCACTCGTTCTGGCAGTAGTTGGCGTTTACTTCCCAGTAGTTATGGTATTCCTTGGAGTAGTTTGTATGACTACTTTAGCAAATGGCAGAAGATGGGTTGGTACAAAAAACTTTTGGACAAGTTGGTCACAAGAGAACGGTTGGCTCAAGGTAGAAATGCTAAACCCTCTTTGGGTTCTATAGACTCTCAAAGTGTACAAAGTGTATATGGAGGGGAAGCTATAGGTGTAGATGGTTACAAGCTCAAAAAAGGACGTAAACGGCATATACTGGTAGATACGCAAGGAAATTTACTAGAATTAGAGATTAGTCCAGCCAATGAAGCTGACGTGAATCAACTTGCTTATCTAGCTTATTTAGCTCAATTTAGAGGAAGAAAATTCTTTAAAATTCTTGCTGATGCAGGCTATAGAAGTGCTAGTTTGGCTGCTGAAATATTTAGTCAAACAGGAGTACAAATTGAGATTGTCAATAGTCCAAGAAGAGAAAAAAAAGAGGATAAAGCATTTGTACCTCAACCCAAAAGGTGGGTAGTAGAAAGAACTTTTGCTTGGCTTAATCAAAACAGAAGACTAAAAGTAGATTATGAGAAAACTGTAGATTCTGCTAAAGCATTTGTGTATTTAGCTATGATTTTAAACCTCATAAATAAAGGGGCTAGAAGAAAGAAAAAATAAAAACTCGAACAGGCTCTTAGGGTAGTCTGCAATTCTGTCTCATAGTTTCCTTTTGGCATCTGTATTTCGAAATTTCCTAAAGAATCTATAAGTGTATTTGTCCAAAACGAATTTTGATTTAGATTATAAATTCTAATCTTTTGGGGATATACAGAAATAGTATCTACCTTCCAATCTATCTTTCCTTTGATTTTGACAAGTTTTGTTTGTTCATCTGTCAAAATAAGAGTTCCAAGCCTTCCTACATGACTACTTTTCCCTCCACTATTCGTCCAAGTTATCATTTCAAAATTTTCGTCAGTGTCCACATCTACTATCATCTGATCCATCCCTATAGCTACGCCATTTTCTAGCTTTCTATCAAGTTTTATCTTAAATTCTATTATTTTTTTACCTTTTTCAGTAATTATTTTTTTGTCTATATTTTCCCACTTAGCTGTTTTTTGTTCTCTCAACTCTTTATCCCAACTTTTAGTTAGGTCATTATTTGTCTCAAATACTTCGTTGAAAGTATATAAAATCACTCCTGAACCCTCTCTATTGTGTTTTTCATCAATATAAAAATTATAAGTATCTTGTGTATTCCAACTTGCCTCATTAGTTTGGTCTAATAAATTTTCTTGGTCTTGGATAGTAACAGCAAAATATAATTCTTGAAGTTCTTTGCTATAAGCAACTTGAAAAAAGGCTTCAAAATCCTCTTTATTCTGAATATTGTTTCCATAAGGAAACTGGTTAATAGGGTATTTTTCTATATCTTTCCAATCATCTAGTTTTCCATCTACTTGAATATTAGCTGGATAAGCAAAAGCTGTTTCAGAAGGAAGTTGAGCAAATAAATCATGAGAACATAATAATAAAGAGAAAATAAATAATAAGTATTTTTTTTGAAATATCATTTGTAAAAAAGAGTTAGTTAAGAATATTTTTTATTAAAGACAAGAACTCCTTATATAGGTTGCAAAAAGAAAACTTAAAAAGTCTTAATAGTCCTATATCAAAAAAAGGTTTGATAAAAATTAATTTATCAGACCTTTTTGTATTTTCATATATTTCAGTTCTAACTTCTAAAATCAGACTTCTAAATTTATTCTACTGTCCTCTTTTATTAAAGAAACGCAAACGAATAATTTCCCGTTCGTTCAAAAGACGATATTGTCCACGCCCTAGCGTTTCTTTGGTAAGTCCTGCATAGACAGTTCTGTCTAATCTAATTACTTCATAGCCTAAGTGAGCAAACATGCGTCTTACAATTCTGTTTTTGCCAATATGAAGCTCTACTCCTACTGAAAGACCATCAGGTGATAAAATAGCTGCACCATCTGCTTTGGCTAATCCGTCTTCAAGCTGTAAACCTTCTTTTAATTGCTCTACTTCTTCTTCCGAAAATGGCTTGTCTAATGTTACTCTGTATATTTTCTGAACTTCGTACGAAGGATGAGAAAGCTGTTTTGCCATTTCTCCGTCATTTGTAAAAAGTAAAAGTCCTGTAGTATTTCTGTCTAGTCTTCCTACTGGATAAATGCGTTCTGTGGTTGCTTTTTTGACCAAATCCATTACAGTTTTGCGTCCTTTTGGGTCACTTGTAGTTGTAATAAAATCTTTTGGCTTATTTAGAAGAACATACACAGGTTTCTCTTTGCGAAGAACTTTACCTTTATATTTTACCTCGTCGGTTGGTCTTACTTTAAAACCTAATTCTTTTACTACTTTTCCATTTACACTAATTTCTCCTTTTGCAATAAGTGTATCAGCTTCTCTACGTGAACACACACCTGAATTTGAAATGTAACGATTCAGTCTCCAAATTTCATTATTGCTGTTTGAAGAATACGAATTTTCTTTTGCTTTATCAGAAGTTATATTTTTTGCAGCAACACGAGTAGGACGTTCAAATTTTTTGTCCATTTTTTTGAAATTCTTGTCTTTACTTTTTCGATCTTCAAAACTTCTATCTTTTTGATAGGTTTTTTCAGTAGATTCTGTGCGCTCTGTTCTGTTTGTTCTTTCTGTACGTTCTGAACTAGTTGTTTTTTCTTGTCTTAATTTAGGAGCTGTTTTTTTTGAAATAGTTTTATTTTCTTCTTGCTTTAGTTTTTCATCTTGTTTCTTTTTCTCAAAATGAGGATTAGGTTTGTTCTTCGCTTTTGCAAAACGATTACTTTTCAAGTTTCCTTTTTCAGCTGATTTGAGTTTAGGTTTGAAGGCAGAATTGTTATCTAAGTTAGAATCTTTTTTTTGATTTGGCTGCTTATCGTTATTTTTCATTGAATATCTTTTCAGTTTGTTAATAAAATTACGAGCGCATCTCGCAATTGTTTTTAATGATTGGCTTTTAGTGATTGATGAAATAACTTATCTTATTCAAATTTATTTGTTATGAAATTTTAGTTATATGCATCACTAATAATTAATCACTAATCGTTAGTTTCTTCTTGATTTTTTTTGTCTTGAATAGCTTTTGTTCCTCGTTGAAATTTGAAGAGTGAAAATTCATCACCTTCTTCGTCTTCCAAATTCGATTGTAATCTAGCTTGTTTTTGTGCAGATTCTACATCTTCAGCAGACAAATCTTCTGGCATTGGCAAATCATCTAAGGAATTAATTCCGAAATAGTGCATAAACTTATCAGAAGTTCCGTACAAAATAGGACGACCAGCTGTTTTATCTTTTCCCTTAATTACTAAAAGTTCTTTTTCTAATAATTTCTGAACGGCATAGTCACAACTTACACCACGTATGGCTTCTAGTTTTGATTTTGTAATAGGCTGTTTGTAAGCAATAAGAGCAAGCGTTTCGATAGCAGATTTTGAAAGTTTACGTTTTGCTCTTTGAGTAAGCAACAAACTTATACTACTCTGAAATTCGGATTTGGTCAAGAATTGGAATCCTCCTGCAATTGCTTTTATTTCGATTGCAAAATCAGCTTGTTCATAGCGTTTTTGTAATACTTCTATAGCATCATCTATATCTTGTTTTGGAACTTCTGTACCGAAAAGCTCCTCTAAAACCTTTTGAATTTCTTTTACAGAAATAGGAGAGGGAGAACAAAAAATAAGAGATTCTATATGATTGAGTAAATATTGCACGATGAATTACGAATGGGTCACTTGTAGGGATACAAGCAACAGATATTTTGTAAGAATAAATGAATAAGAAATTTTAAATTGAGATTTTTTATTTAAAAAATCTATTTTAAACCATTACTCGTGTCTACCACGAGTGATTTAGCTACTAAAAAATCAAGTAGGCAAAGGTACGACTTTTTCCACAACTTTCTGAAAAATAGAAGACTAGAAATTTATTTTTTTTCTCATAAAATAAATTTTTAAGGCTAAAATTCATTTCGGATGTTCGTTGTTTTTTATTTTTTTATTCTTGGAAAAACACAATGCTGTTTTACTTTTCATTTGGAACGGTTATTGAATCTAGGAACAATAGTAACATTTAAATAAAATCCTGTCTTAGTACTTCGGTACGCTTTTAGTAACTATTTAATTAAAAGATAAATTAAAGACTAAAAACGAATTCAAAATACATCGAAGTATTCAACAAAAACTTAATAATACCATCATAATGAGAAAGATTTTTATAATTTTCATTGCTTTATTTTTTGCACATGTTGCAACTAATTTTACTTATGCTCAAGATGCTCAAGCTCGTACACTTTTAGATGCAATGAGCAATAAGTATAAAAAATATAATTCATTTAGAGCTACTTTTACATCAAATTTAGCAAGTGAGTCTGAAAGCATCAATGAATCGCTTACAGGAACAATTACTGTAAAAGGAAATAAATACCACCTTAAAACGCAAGGTCAAGAGATTTACAACGACCACAAAACAGTTTGGACATTTTTAGATGATGCCAACGAAGTAACTATTACAAGTTATGACGAAGCTGATGGTCTCAATCCAACTGATATTTTTGATATTTATAAAAAAGGATATAAATATGTAGTGGTAGAAGAAGTGAAAGTTGGTGGAAGAGCACACAAAGTAATTGATTTAGTTCCAGAAGATAAAAACTTACAATTCTTTAAGGTTCGTTTGACTATTGATAAAGCAAATTATAGTCTTGCAAGTTGGAATATTTTTGAAAAAAATGGACGTGTTCATTCTTACAAAATTGCTGATTTCCAACCTAATGTTTCAGTAACAGATGCTGATTTTCAGTTTAATAAAGCCAAACATCCAAATGTTGAAGAAGTAGACTTAAGATAGATACTAGTTTGTTTCAAAACGGTCAAAGATATTAGATTTTCCCTATTTACTTTTATTATAAAGTAAGTAGGGAATTTTTTTTGAATAAGTTTAAATAAAAATGAATTTTTTTTTCTATCAGATTAAACCTTCATTTTTACTTGGTATCTAACCTTACGAAAACGACTTAATCAAACTTCTTGATTGGGGTTACTTAAATTAAATGTCACTAAACTTTTTTATTTGAAAATTATGAAAACTCAAAAAAACACTTCGAACATTATTGGCAAAATTGCTCTTTTATCACTTCTTTTCTTTTTTGTTGGAATGACTACAACTTTTGCTCAAAAACGAGGAAAACGTGATAGTGATGCTACACCCACTGAAAAAGCAGAAAAACGCTCTCAAAAATGGAAAACTGAATTTGGATTGAATGATACACAAACTGCTCAACTCAAAACTGCTCTTATAACAAGAATTACAGCAACTGATGCAATAAAAAATGAGGGAAAAAGTCCTGAAAAAAGAGAGCAACGTAAAGCAATCATGACTGAGTTTGATACCCAAGTAAAAAGTATTTTTACAGATTCACAATATGCAGCTTACGAGAAAAAGAAAGCTGAGAAAAAAGATAAAATGAAAGAAAATAGAGGAAAGAGAGGGCAAGGAACAGATATGGACGATGACGGTTTTTAATGTAAATTCTGATGTTACGCAAAAGGCTACTCTGTGTGCCACAGAGCAGGGTTGAAAAAAACTAAATCCGTGTTCTGTGGCACACAGAACACTAAACTGCGTAACATCAGTAAATTGTTATTTAAGACTATCAAAGCAAAAACTTTAACTATTTATTCTCTAAGAATATTTAGTTAAAGTTTTTTTATGAGATTAGTTTATGTGTATAAAAATTCAATTTCTTTATTCTCAAAATAGCTAATTTTTCCATTTTGACCTGCTACCTCTAAGGCTAGTTTTCCTTCTGGGTTGATTCCCAAAATTTGTCCTGTAATTTTCTGATTTTTGATTTTATCTTTATAATAATGCCATTCTTGATATCGAAAAAGATGAGAAAGATAATCAGCTCTAAGTATTTCTTTTTTTCCTGCCCTTAATTGCAAATAACGTTTTTCTATAAAAAATAGAATTTCAGTTAAAATATTTTCTTTATTCCATTCTTTTCCAGTTAGTTCCTGTAATGAAATAGCTCTATTGGTAGTGTCATTTTTATCAAAAATCTGATTGATATTAATTCCAATTCCTACAATACTTTGATTTATTGATTGTGAATTGATTTGATTTTCTATCAAAATTCCTCCAATTTTTTGGTCTTTGTATTCATTCCCAACTTGATGATTTATAAAAATATCATTTGTCCATTTTATCTGAAAAGAATCAGCAATATCTGGATAATTAGTTTTCATAACTTCCTCTAGCGCATCACGAACGCCCAACGAAACAGCGATGGTAATCCAAAAAGATTCTTTTGGAGATAAAAAAGTAGGAGTAAGCAAAATAGAAAAAGTAAGATTTTGATTTTCTTGTGCTGTCCAACTATTTCCTCGTTGTCCTTTTCCTTGTGTTTGATGATTTGTCCAAAGAAGCGTTCCTTCAAAAAGTGTATTTTGTGCTTTTTTTTTCTGTTCGGTAGTATGAAAAGCCAAACTCTCGTTGGTAGACTGACAGCTTGGCAGATAAATTTGATTTTGTCCTATAAAAAGTCCCTTTGTATGAATTTTGTAATTGCTCATTGTAAATGAATATTTTGACTATAATTTACTTATTAATACTGTATCTTTGTAGTTAAACTTTTGGCTACAGTATAGTTTTTAGATACTATAAATTTGATTTT
Source organism: Bernardetia sp. Wsw4-3y2 (assembly GCF_037126295.1). Taxonomy (NCBI): domain Bacteria; kingdom Pseudomonadati; phylum Bacteroidota; class Cytophagia; order Cytophagales; family Bernardetiaceae; genus Bernardetia; species Bernardetia sp. Wsw4-3y2. The sequence continues at coordinate 964,669 of NZ_CP147017.1, forward strand.
ATCTCAAAATTGGAACAAAATCTTTATCCTATTTGTAATTCAAGAGTGCAAATTCGTTAATAAGTAAAAATAAATAAAATCAAAATTATGAAAGCTGCTTAAAAAATAATCGCTTTCCTCTAATTTTTGAATAAAAATACTAAATCTATACTATGACTCAAAAACAGTCTGTTACTTCACAAATGCTTTCTCAAGCTGTAGTGGCTGGTCTTCAAGACCGAAAAGGAAAATCAATTACTCTTCTTGACCTTCGTGATGTCAAAAATTCTATTGCAGATTATTTTATTATCTGTACTGGAACTTCTGATACGCACGTAGATGCACTAAAAAGCTCAGTAGAAGTAGAAACCTACAAACAATATAAACAAGACCCTTGGCACGTAGAAGGTAGAGAAAATCGTCAATGGATTTTGATGGATTATGTAGATGTTGTAGTTCATATTTTTCAAGCTGAAAAAAGAGATCGATTTGGCTTAGAAGAACTTTGGGGAGATGCAAAAATTACTCAAATTCCTGATTTGGATTAGAACAGAATAGATATAAAAAATGGTAAAAATCAGAACAGAATTTTGAATAATTCTGTTTTGTGCTTTTTTTGATAAAATGATTACAAACAATAGAACTAACTTTTCGTTTACATAACCGATAATTTAGATTCATAGTTGAATACAATTAGAAACCGAAATATAAAATAGATTTAGTATTTAGTTCATTCTAAAACAAATCCTATAAATTATACTACTTATATACTTTTTTATAAATGGCGACAGAAAAAGATACTAAAACAGAAAAAGACACCAAGGGAACAAAGAATACCAAAAACACGAAGAATCCAATTCGTAATAATATACCAAAAGGTACAGGAGGCAACTATCAAATTTGGTTGTCTGGTCTTCTGATTGCACTGATTTTGGGAGCATGGTATCTCAATCAAAGTACCACTATCAAAACTTATGAACAAGATTTTGATAAAATGGCTCGTGCTGGAGATATTGAAAGTGTAAAACTCATTACAAATAAAAATATTGTAGAGCTTACACTTACAGAAGAAGCTCTTAAAAAAGATAAATATGCAAATGAGCTAAAACAAAAAAATCCTTTTGGCGCAATTATCGAAAAACCACCTCATTATTTTTTAAATATTACAAGTGGTGAGAGTTTTAAAGAAGATTTTGATAAACTTCAAGCTGATTTGCCTGCTGATAAACGTATAAAATATGATGTAGGACAAGAAGCTGATTTTAGTGGAGTAATATTCACTTGGGGATTCTTGATTCTTATTTTGGTAGCTTTTTGGTTTTTGATGCGCAGAATGACAGGTGGAGGAGCTGGTGGACAGATATTTAATATCGGAAAAGCTAAAGTTTCTTTGTTTGATACAGAAAATAAAGTAAAAATTACTTTTGAAGATGTTGCTGGATTAGATGAGGCAAAACAAGAAGTAGAAGAAGTAGTAGATTTTCTTCGTCAGCCAACAAAATACACAGAATTAGGTGGAAAGATTCCTAAAGGTGTTCTATTAGTAGGACCTCCAGGTACTGGTAAAACATTACTAGCGAAAGCTGTTGCTGGTGAAGCTGGCGTTCCGTTTTTCTCGCTTTCAGGTTCTGATTTTGTAGAAATGTTTGTAGGTGTTGGTGCTGCTCGTGTACGTGATCTGTTCAAACAAGCAAAAGAAAAAGCTCCTTGTATTATTTTTATTGATGAAATTGATGCAATTGGTCGTTCTCGTGGTGGTGGAAAGCAACCTGGTTCGAATGATGAGCGTGAAAATACATTGAACTCTCTTTTAGTGGAAATGGATGGTTTTTCTACCGACGCAGGTGTAATTATCTTAGGAGCTACCAACCGTCCAGATGTTTTGGATAGTGCTTTGATGCGCCCAGGTCGTTTTGATAGACAAATCAGTATTGATAAACCAGATATTAAAGGAAGAGAAGCGATTTTTAAAGTTCATTTAGAGCCTTTGAAAACTGCTCCTGAAATAGATGCGAAAAAATTAGCTGCCCAAACCCCTGGTTTTGCAGGTGCAGAAATTGCAAATGTTTGTAACGAAGCTGCTTTGATTGCTGCTCGTGAAAACAAAAAAGAAATTGGAATGATTGACTTTGAAAGTGCCATTGATAGAGTTATTGGTGGACTAGAAAAGAAAAACAAAATCATTTCTCCAGAAGAAAAGAAAATTGTTGCTTACCATGAAGCAGGACATGCTGTGGCTGGTTGGTTCTTAGAGCATGCAGACCCATTGGTTAAAGTTTCTATTGTTCCTCGTGGAATTGCAGCTTTAGGATATGCACAGTATTTACCAAAAGAACAGTTTTTATATACTGTTGAACAGCTTACTGATGAAATGTGTATGGCTTTAGGTGGGCGTGCAGCCGAAGAGCTTACTTTTGGTAAAATCTCAACAGGTGCATTATCTGACCTTGAAAGAATTACAAAAATGGCATATAGTATGGTTTCTGTCTATGGAATGAATCCAAAAATTGGTAATGTTTCATTTTATGATGCACAGCGTTCAGAGTTTTCAGGAAAACCTTACTCTGATGCAACAGCCCAAATTATTGATGAAGAAGTAAAAGAAATGGTAGAGAGAGCGTATATTTTTACCAAAGAATTACTTTCAAAGCATAGAAATCATTTAGAATTAATTGCAAAAGAACTTTTAGAAAAAGAAGTATTATTTCAAAGTGATTTGGAAAAATTGATTGGCAAACGTCCGTTTGATAAACCAACAAATTATGAAAAACACACGAAAAATGGATTTGATGATGTTTTAGAGGGTAATTTAGACCCTTTGACATAATTAATATTGAATCTTAAATCAGTTTTTTATACAAAAAAGAGGCTGTCCGAAAAGTACGGATAGCCTTTTTTTTATGGTTAATTTTTTTTATTTTCGAGGTATATATACTTTTATACTAACGTTATATAGCCTATGGCAAAAGTAGTTTTCAAAAACCAAAGTGGTAAGCAGCCCGAACTTTTTCCTGTCAATATATTTGACAAAATTCCAGCTCACCATCCTGTTCGTTTAGTTGAAAAGGTGGTTGATTCATTGGATATTAGCGATTTGATTTCTCAATACAAAGGTGGAGGTTGTTCAGCTTATCATCCAAGAATGCTCGTTAAAGTGCTATTCTATTCTTATTTATCCAATATTTATTCTTGTCGTAAAATAGCTAAAGCTCTTGGGGAGAATATTCATTTTATGTATTTATCAGGCAATTCTACACCAGATTTTAGAACAATTAATGACTTTAGAGGTAAAATTTTGAAGGCACACATTCATCGTTTATTTGGAGAAGTTGTTAAAATGTTGGTTGAAATGGGTTATGTAAGTCTTGATGTTCAATATATTGATGGAACAAAAATAGAGGCTTGTTCTAATCGTTATACTTTTGTTTGGCGTGGTAGTATTGAAAAAAATAAAGAAAAGTTAGAAACTAAAGTAAATAAAATTTTATCTGATATTGAAAGTAGTATTCAATCAGATAATCAAGAAGAAAATAAAGAAGAAGTATCTACTCCATTAGATTCAGAATTATTAAAAGAAAAACTCGCTCAAATCAATAAAAAACTAAAAGAACCGAGTAAACAACAGGCAAGAGAACTAAAAAAAATGCAAGATGAATATCTTCCTAGATTAAGTAAATATGAAGAGTCTCTGAAAATTTTAGGTTGTAGAAACTCGTATAGTAAAACAGATACGGATGCTACTTTTATGCGGATGAAAGAAGATCACATGAAAAATGGACAACTCAAACCTACTTATAATGCTCAAGTGTCCACAGAAAATCAATTTATTACCCACGTTTCTATTCATCAAACGGCAGGAGATACCACCACTTTATCCTCTCATTTAGAAGGATTTGAAAATCAGTACAATAAACAAAGTAAAGAAGTAGTAGCTGATGCAGGTTATGGAAGTGAAGAAAATTATGAATTACTTGAAAAAAAAGAAATTACTGCCTACGTTAAGTACAATTATTTCCATAAAGAGCAAAAAAGGAAAATGAAAAATAATCCTTTTTTAGTTCAGAATTTATTTTACAACAAAGAATTAGATTTTTATGTCTGTCCGATGGGGCAAAGAATGAAGAAAATAAGAGATGGAAAACGTACTTCAAGTAATGGATACGAATCGCAAGTATCTTATTATCAAGCAAAAAGGTGTCAAGATTGTCCTCTTCGCAATTTATGTCATAAAGCTGAAGGCAATAGAATAATACAAGTGAATCATCGTTTAAACCAACTAAAAGAGAAAGCTAGAAATTTACTAACTAGTGAGAAAGGATTAGAGCAGCGCAGTAAACGCCCTATAGAAGTAGAAGCTGTTTTTGGGCATCTCAAATATAATAATAAGTTTAATCGATTTACTTTTAAGGGATTAGTAAAAGTAGAAATGGAGTTTCTATTGATGGCTCTTGGACATAATTTTAGAAAAATGGTGGCAAAAACTGCCGATAAGCTAAAAAATACTTTCAATTCTAAAAAATCATCTTTTTGCACCTTTTTTTATACTCAAAAAAATCACCAAAAGACAAAATTTGTTTGCATCATCAAAAAAATCAACCAAAAAGAAGAATTACAAAAAATAGCTGCATAAAAAGAGGCTGACCTTTTCGGACAGCCTCTTTGTTTTTTTATTGATTTTCCTGTTTTTTTTATTTTTCTATCACAATTCTTTCTGTATAGACTTCTTTTTTATTGATTAGTTTGAGATAATAAACTCCGTTTGGTAGTTTGTTGGTATCAATATTGATTTTTCTGTCTTTTTGTTCTTCTTTAAATGTAGTTTCAAATACTAGCTTTTGGTAGGAATTATAAAACTCTATTTTTACTTCTTCCAAACTTGCTTGTTTTTGATTTTCCTTACTATCAGCAGTAAAATCTATAGTTAGGCTTTCCTTTACAGGATTTGGATAGGTTTTGAAAAAAATACCTCCAGCACCACAATTTGTAACAGGATATTGAAAAAGTTTCCAAGCTGACCAACCACAATAACCCAACACACGCACTCTAAAAGATATAAAACCTGCTGTATGAGGTTGAATAAACATTTTGTTTTGAGAAACATAGTAAGCAAAGTTATTGGTGTTCTTTTCTACTTGAAAATTAGCACCCAATGGAGCAAATCCATTTCCTTCAAACTCAATGTAGTTTTGAGTTTCGTAGTAAGTTGTTTTACAAAACTGTACGCCTATATCAGAAGTCGTGATTATTGCTGAAGACTCTAATTGAATCTCTTTGCTTATAATAGTGCTACGACCACATATATCTGTTAAGGTATAAGAAAGAATAGATATACCTTGTTGAGAAGGTTTTGCTCTTAGGTATGCCATTGTACCTGTTCCACTAGTACCATACCCACTTCCTACCTGAAAATTATTGACTGGAGTTACACTCCAAGTAATATTTTGTACATTTGAATTTAAATTAGCTAAATTGAAGGATTCAGTGGAGTTATCACAAACTAAATCTCCATTAATTTTTACAGGTAATCCGTATATAGATTGAATTCCACTTATATCATCTTGAGATAATGACCTTCTTGCACCAGTATAAACAGCATACATTACAGCAATAAGATCTGCTGAATGGCGAAGTCCTAAAGAGTGTCCTATTTCGTGTACAGCAACACTTACTAAATCTATAGGTTGCCCACCACCAGTATTAGTATGATTTGTCCACGCTTCAGAATCGTCAAAATGAATATCGCCAGCTATAACTCCACCAGCAAGGTAGGGATCAAATGCATGAGCTAAAACCCCAGATACCCCATCAAAAGGAAATCCATCACCATGTGCTTCTGTTCCCCAAGATATTCTAATATCTGCTTGACTCTGATTAAACACTTCTTTGAAAGTTACATTGATGTGAGGTTGCCAAATAGAAAAAGCTTGTCTAACAGCATCCCATTCTGTTGTACCTGTCATATCATTAGTACCATTGAGGAACATATAGGTAACTACATTACAATTCCATTTATTTCCACTTACAGTATAATCTGTCTTATTAGCTGTATTTGATATTATGATATGGTCATTTCCATAAGGAATTTGTGCTACCAATAAAGTTGGAATTAATAAGATTAATAAAAATAATATCTGTCTCATATCTTTTGAGATTTATTTAGTTGAGTAATTAATATTTTTTCCTACGAATACTTCTGTACCACCTAGAGGTGGGTCATAAAATCCATTATATTCGTAGTAGTCACAAGAGTAGCTAATTTCTTTACCTAATAAATTACTATAATCTTCACAAAAAAGAGTAATAATAATACAATCAATAGTTCCTTCCACATGACCAAAAACAGTATAACCGTTTAGAGTAGAGTCATATTTTACTACTCCTTCTCCAGATAGACGTTTGATAAAAATATCACCTTCACAAGGATTAGTTAAAAAGCCGTCTATTCTGCTTTTTTGATAATTGCAAAGTTGTAAAAGGTCACTTGATTTTTTACTGTCTTCTAACTCATCATCTTTGCAACTAACAAATAAACTTGCTGCTGTGAGGAGTGCAAAAAATAAATATTTCATTTTCATAATAAAAAAGGATTAAATGATACAATAAAAATTTAATTGTATTTGGTTTTTGAATAAATAATAATTATCGGAGGGTTATTTTTTTTGGAGGTGCAAGGTAAAACAAAGTAATAATGTAAAAAAAGTAGATAGATTAATATAATACTATTTCAAAAAATTTATTTGATTGATATTATATACTTTTTTCAAATAAAATCCTATAAATAAAGGAATAGTACAATTATTTTAAATATTTATTGTTTGTTAAGCTGATGAGTGCTAAAAAAGAGTAAGTAAGAATTTTCGAATAGTTGCATTTTTGTTTTAATCAGCTTTGTGTTTTTAAGAATATTTGTAATACCTATTTTTATTGAAGACCCAGTATAAGTGCAGTTTAGTTGCATTATGATTAAAAAAAGTTGTATTTATTTTACAAAACAGATTCATTATTAGTTAAATAGTCAAAAAAATAAAATTGTAATATTCTGATTTGCTGATAGTTATATATCTATTAAATTTATTGAAATAATTTTATTTCTCTTCAAAAATTGTATTTGCATTTCATTTCTTGTATTTCTCTGAGAACTGTATATTTAAAAATTCTAGCTATTAACTCTAAAAAGTTGATAGCTTTTTTTTGCCATTTTTTTTAGTCCTCATATACGTTACGACCTACTCATGTAAATTTGTTGTATAAATAATTAGTAATTGCTATTTAATTTAGCAGATAATTGGTATATTAGCTTTCATAAAAGAAGAGAATATCAATTTTACTAAAAAAGTTATCATTCTCTTATACACCAAATTTACCTATTATGATTAAGCAACATTTTATTCCTACTGGTTCTTATTTACCAAAAGTGCCTATTACTAAATTCAAAACAGCGAAATTAGTAATGGTAACAGCTCACAACAACAATAAATACTATGAAATGCGACAGATTTCTGATGATATCTTTTCGGTTTCTTATGGAAGAGTAGGACAGCGAGCAGCCATAAATGAATATTCGATGTATCAATGGGAAAGCAAATACAGAGAAAAAGTACGGAAAGGGTATAAAGATGTAACACATTTATTTTTAGAAGAATTAGAAAACAAATCCTCAAAGAATAAATCAACTTCTTCTAATTTTTTAAACTCTTGGTCAGCTATCAAAAATGGAGAAGTTCGTGAGCTTTTTCGTCATCTGACACAGTATGCACAGCGTTCGATTCATCATAATTACCAAGTTTCGGCTGCTGATGTTACAATGGCACAAGTAGAAGAAGCCCAAAATGTGTTGGATAACTTAACTAAAAAAGTAGATTTTAAATCGAATAAAGTAAGCAAAAAAGACTTAGAAAATTTTGATACAATCGGATTTAACGCTCTTTTATTAGAACTCTATGGAGTTATTCCACGAAAAATGGAAAGTGTTCAGAATTATCTTTTAGAATACACAGCAGGAAAAAATGTTTCGAAACAGGTTTTACAAAAAGCTAGAAACATCTTGACACATGAACAAGAAACACTAGATGTAATGCGTGGCGAGGTAGAATTGAGATTGCAACAAGAAAAGAAAGACAATTTAAAAGCAAAAGCAACAAGAAATAAAACACAAGACGAAAAAACACTTTTAGATGCCTTAGGAATTGAAGTCAATATTTTAGATGAAAAAAAATCAGTTGATGCCATTCAAATTAAGCGTATCAAAAAAATGATGCAAGAAGAAGTTGGAAAATTTGTCAATGCATACTCAGTAAAAGACATCGCTCAAGAACAGATTTTTGCTACTGCTCTCAAAAAAAGCAAGTACAGAACAACAGATTTACTCTGGCATGGAAGTCGAAATGAAAACTGGCTTTCTATCTTAAAAACAGGTTTGGTTTTGCGTCCTACTAATGCACTTATTACAGGAAAAATGTTTGGCTACGGACTTTATTTTGCTGATAAATGCCGAAAATCTTTGAATTATACATCTCTTGCAGGTTCTTTTTGGACATCAGGAAACGATAAAAAAGCCTTTTTGGCAATTTATGAAGTACATACAGGCAGGCAACTCAAAATTGAAGAGTATGAAGATTGGTGTGCTGGTCTGACTTACGAAAATCTCAAAAAACAAAATTCAGAAGCTGATTCTCTTTTCGCAAAAGGAGGTATTGATTTATTCAATAATGAATTTATAATCTACAAAGAAAACCAATGTACAATTCGATATTTGGTCGAAGTGCATTACTAGGAAATAATTACGAATTACGATAATTACACTTAACTATTTAAAGTCAAGAGCATTATTACAATCGTAATTTTTAATTCGTAATTAGCTACGCTGACTTTCAGTTCATAATTGATTTCAAACTCTAAATATAAATCTACAATGAAAACACTCTCTTTGATTGATATACAGCTTGTTGCACACGAGCATTTCAAAAAACGTGGTTTTACAACTACTTTAGATGTAAAAAATGAACTTCGAAAAAAAGGTTTTCATGCCATTCAGTCGGAAGTTTCGCTTTGGATGGACGAACTTGCCACAGAAGAAGAATGGGATTATGAGTGTAACGGAACATTCAGAATGTATTCTTTGGGTGAAGATGAGCAGTATTCGGCAACACTTTATATGGTAAAAGGAAATACTTTTTGGGAAGGCGAACTACATGGAAAAACAATTTGGGTAACTCATGGTGCAATCGGAAGCACGATGCAGAGCCGAACTGTTCACGAACATACTTTTCCCAAAAGTCGTATTGCGTGGGCAAACTGGAAACAAATTATTACTAGAAATTATCAACATGGTTTCAAAGCTATCGAAAATCCATTTATTGCTCGTCTGCGTTTGCGTTCGTTGTACCAAAATTATAGAATGCAAACTCCTGTTTCTTGTCTTGTTTCATATAGAAATACCAAAAAATATATGGCAAAAGGCAATCAGTGGATAGAAATGCAGGGAAATTATGTTTTGGGTTGGGAACTTCCAAAACAAGAAAAAGAACTCAAAAGAATGCTTCGTAAAAAAGAATGGAACAGCGTACAAGTCAATTTTCAGACTGTTCATGTGCATCATGAAGAAACTTCTCACAAAGAACCTTTATTAGTAGAAGACCTTTCACAGCCAATTATGGAAATTGATAATTCGAATATTTATGAGATAGAATTATCGTATCCAAATGGCGAAACTCTATATTTGAGTGCTTATGATTGGCAGTGGGAAACCGAACTTTTGCCTTTGGTGCGTTGGCTGACTTTGTAGTATAAGTATATGTCTTTCAATAGTATTTAAACCCTAAGAGTCTTCGGAGACTCTTAGGGTTTTGCTATTGTGCTTTCTTCATTTTCTTAATTGCCTTTTTATATCTTTTATAGGCTTTCCAACGCTCTCTACCTCTTGAAATCATATAAATACCAACTCCAAAAGTAATTAGTCCTGCTAACATTACGCCAGCTGTTGCATAAATATCTTTGAAGTAAAAGCCTGAACCAATAGAAAAACCGAGTAAAAAGGTAAGTAACAGAGTTACACCAAATAAAATTCCTAAAATATTTAGAAAACTTCCCCAAATTATCATTCCTAGCCCATTTTTTTTAGGTTTTTCAGGGAGAACTTCTACTTTCGTTTCAACAGAATCTCTTAAAGAAATATTCTTATTTTCAATTTTACGTTTTATCTTATCTTCTGATAAAGATGATTTTTTCATTTCTGAATAATAATCCGTTTTTAGAGCAGGGCGAGAAGCCACTAGAACCATAAAAAAACCTGTAAAAAAGAAAGAAATAGAAAAAATAAATGATAAAAATAATTTCATAATGAAAAGATGGAAATGTTTGTCTATAATTTTTTTAAAGCCAGTTTGGCTTTTTGTGTAATGCTTTCTTCATATTGATGCCCTTCAAAACTAATTGCTTTTTCAAAATAGATTTTAGCTAGTTTTTTATCTTGGTTTTGATAAATAAAACCAAGTTGGAGTGCCGAATTTGCAGCAAAATAATGAATTTCATTTTGATTGTGCAAAGTAGAGTATTCAATTACATTTTTATAAAAAGGAATAGCTTGATTTAATTGACTTAGCTTATCTAAAATTCTGCCTTTTCTATATTTATATTCTAAAATAATTTCAAACTGCTTTTCTTGTTCCCACTTTTGAAGTTCTGAATTAGTGATTTGGTTTAGAGTTTCTAAGGCTTTTTGATAATTTCCTCCATCTGTCAAAATCCTTGCTTGATACAATTCTTTATTTGGTAAATGATTTGATTCGTTTACCGATTCTACAAATTTTTTAGCGTTTTTGTCTACTGCTGTTTTTGTACTTCCTTTACTTGAAATAGAAGTAAAATAATTATTTTCTTTTACATTTTGACTTGTGATTTCATTTGAATCATCGATTGTACTTTTGTTTTCCCTTAGCCATTCTATCAAAAATAATTTGTAATAACTGTCTTTAATAAAATTTCGGTTTTGAATTGAATTAAGATTCTTTAAAAAATTAAGATAATGAAATTTTGCTTTTTTGGGTTTTTCTGAATAAAAATATAATTCTGCCAAAAGATACTCTTGACTAAAATGTTCCTTTTTATCAAAAGTCAATTTATTATTTTGATAATTTCTAGCATAATTCTGCCAAGCTAAAAGAGCTGTTTTATGTGATTCATTTTTCATCAAAACTAAGCTAGAAGCCACCAAAACCAGTCTTTCAGAAGGATGTTTTTTTATTAAATTTTGAACAATCTGTTTTGACCTATCTCCACTTTTTATTAAATCTTCTACTAAATAGGTTTGAAGTAAAGCCTGCCAAAGCAAAGTTTCTTTTTGAAAAAAATGAATTTGCGAAGTGCTTTTTTGAAGGTTGTTGATTCCACTTTCCAAATTTGCTTCCATTCCAATTAAATCCAATGCCCATTTGTACTTTTGAGGAATACTTGCCAAAACAATTTGAAGCAAAGCTAATGACTTTTTTTGCTCAATAAAATGTGGAAATTCTTTTTCGTTTTCTAAAAGTAGTTTATAGGCTTGCCTAACTCGCCAAGCAGAAGCCCACTTTTCATCAAAACTAAGTTTTATTATTGCCCAATGGAGTTTTATTTCAGCTTTTGCCCATTTATATTCTTTATAATAACTGCTTTTTTTAGTATTAAATTTTTCTAATTCGTCCAGTCTAATTTCTTCATTTTTTTCTAAATTTTCATAGTTTTTTTTGTCTTCTGTCAGGAGAATAAAAAGCATATCTCTAAAATCTTCAACAACTAAATATAAAGGTGTTTTTGTTTTATTATCTTCTTCCTTTATTTGATAATTAGCATAATTAAATTTTAAATCAAAAATTTCATCATAGAGTTTTTGAGTTTCTGTTTTCGAAATAAATTCTTTCTGAACCATCAATGAGGAGTAAAGACCTCGTTGAGGATTTGAATTTTCAAAACCAAAAATATCCATACAAAAAAAAGGAGTAATTGAGAAAATCAATATTACTCCTATTCTATACATTAATTTTAAGTTGATTTTATTTATCATTAATTCTAACTTCTGAAATCTAACTTCTAACTTTGTTCTATTCCTGTACTTTTTTAGCAATTGTAGTTACCAAATCTCTAGGCAAAAATCTTGCAGACTGTGCCATCAAGGAATTAATCATTCCATGGACAGCAACTGTTTTTCCTTTCATCATGGCTTCATAACCATATTCTGCAACTTCTTCTGGAGTTGCCATACTTGACTTTGCTTTATCTAAAAATTTGCTCTCTCCCATATTGGCTGCTTCTACAAAACCTGTTCCTGTAAGCCCTGGGCAAAGTGCTGTTACTGTTATGCCATGGTCTTTCAGCTCGCTTGCAATTGCTTCTGAAAATGAAAGCACAAATGATTTTGTAGCAGCATAGACAGCAAAATAAGGCATAGGTTGAAAAGCTGCTGTTGAAGCCACATTCATAATTTTACCAAACTTAGAACTTATCATATCCTTTGAAAACAAACTGGTCAGATGCACTAATGAAATCATATTTAGTTGCATCATCGAATTGAGCTTTTCCCAATCATTTTCTATAAAATTTCCATATTCCCCAAAACCTGCATTATTTATTAAATAACTGATTTCAATATCATCATTTTGAGTTTGTTGATATAGATTTTCAATTTCTTCTGTATTGCTTAGGTCCGCTTTATAAGTCTGAACTTTTACATCGTGTGATTGTGTAAGTTCAGTAGCAAGCTCATTGAGTTTGTCAATGCTACGAGCTACCAAAACCAAATTATGTTTTTCTTTTGCCATCACATGAGCTAGTTCAAGACCAATTCCACTAGATGCGCCAGTAATAAGTGCTGCTTTCATATTTTTTTGTTTTATATTCTAATAAAAAATGAGATTATAAACAGAACAACGTTTATTGATACGACTTGTTTAAGTATTTTTTACATAAAATTTTAACAAACAGTTGTAAACACAAAAAACAGATTCTATATTGTAGATTGTTTTGAAATCCCCTTAGTATTTTTATTAATTTTAATCCTAATCCATTCAGTTTTGAAATTCCTTTTTTAGTAATTACATATTTGTAATTCAACTGGTAACTTATAACTGTTTACTGATAACTGACATGAATTCTCCTCTTTTTACAAACGATGCTATTGTTTTAGGTATTTTACTTATTGTTTTGGCTATTATTTTTGTTACTTCAAATAGTAAAAATAAAGGTTGGCAAAAATTTTATACGTATGTTCCTGCTTTGCTTTTGTGTTATTTTATTCCTGCTTTATTAAATTATCCATTGCATCTTATTGCAGCAGAATGGTTTGATTCAGATATTTTGGAATTTGCAAGCTCACTCAATATTTCTATTCCAGAGGGTGCTAATTTTAATGAAGTAAAACAGATTTTTTCAGATAATGGAATCGAAAAAAGTCAGTACAAAGGGTTTATAAAAGAATCTCATCTTTATTTTGTTGCTTCTCGTTATTTATTACCTGTTGCATTGGTTTTGCTTTGTTTGAGCATTGATTTGAAAGGAGTTTTGAATTTGGGTTGGCGTGCCATTGTTATGTTCTTGACTGCGACAGTCGGTATTGTTATCGGTGGTGCTGTTGCTCTTTTTATTGTTCATGCTATTAGTCCTGAAACAGTAGAAGGAACAGGAAATAATGCTGTTTGGAGAGGTTTATCAACCATTGCAGGAAGTTGGATTGGTGGAGGGGCAAATCAAGCAGCCATGAAAGAAATTTATCAACCAAGTGGAAGTTTGTTTGGTGCAATGATAGTAATTGATGTTATAGTAGCTAATATTTGGATGGGCTTTTTATTATATGGTGCAAATATGAGCGATAAAATAGACAGAATTTTAAAAGCTGATACTTCTTCTATCACAGCTTTAAAGAAGAAAATGGAAGATTTTCAAGCCAAACATGCCCGTATTCCATCTACAACTGATTTATTTGTTATTTTGGCAATTGGTTTTGGTGCAACGGCAGGAGCGCATTTTTTTGCTGATCTTATTACACCAATCATGGAAGGATATGAAAAGCAATTAAATGATATTGGACTTAACTCCCTTACAAGTGGATTCTTTTGGCTGGTAGTTTTTGCCACTACAATCGGTGTTTTGCTTTCTTTTACTCCTCTTCGTAAATTAGAAGGGGCAGGCGCATCAAAAATAGGAAGTGTTTGTATTTATATTCTTGTCGCAACAATCGGAATGCACATGAACTTGGCTGAAATAGGTCAATATTTAGGTCTATTTTTCTTAGGCATTATTTGGATGCTTGTTCACGTTAGTATTTTGCTTTTTGTGGCTTATCTTATAAAAGCACCTTTCTTTTTTGTAGCTGTAGGAAGTCAGGCTAATATTGGTGGTGCTGCATCTGCACCTGTGGTAGCTTCGGCTTTTAGTACGGCACTTGCACCTGTAGGTGTTTTATTGGCTGTTTTGGGTTATGCACTCGGAACGTATGGAGCAATTGCAGCAGCTTGGTTAATGGAATGGGTGTATGCTGGGGGGTAAAATAAAGTTAGATTTTTGAATTTGATGAAAACTCAACTGTTTTTGCATTAATTAAATAACCTCATTTGTTATGTTTGATTTCATAAAAAATCTAGCCAATCAATTTCTTAATACTCCTAAACTATACGGTAATATAATAGATTATTCGTATGGAAATGAAGTTTATAGACACATACGAAGTAATATTATTTTAGAAAAATATGACTTGGTAGAAGAGCAGATTCAACGACTTAATTGTGATGACTTGTCGACGGTTATAGATTTTATTACTCTTACAGTAGATGAAAATATTCTATTGGAATGGATAGAGAATAGTAACTCAAGAGATATTCCTACACTCATGTTAGGTGTATTTTACAATCATGAAGGCTGGAAAGCTCGTTCACATGCTTTATACAGAGAAGTCAGTCAAGATGGCAGAAAAACATTTTCTTATTACCAACAAAAAGGCTTAGAAACTTTATATAAAGTCTCAGAAAACACTTCTTTATTAACAGAACTCTATTCTCGTTTGATGCAATTTCACATGGGAGAAAGTGAGTTAGATACAGCAATAGATTATTTCCAAAAAGCTAAAAATAGAACTCCTAATGATATTTGGATTTACTTGCGTTATTCTGAATTAATACAGCCAAAATGGGGAGGAGATGAAGAGTTGGTTAGAGAATTATTAGCCAACCTCCCAAATCATGAACTTAGTCGACAAATAACATTACTAAAAATAATTGGAGAGGCTTATCAAGCTGAAATTAATTATTTTGGAAATGATATGAGTGAGTTGGATAAAAAAGCAAATGAAATTCTTTATGAAATAGATAGAAGTGTATCTCAAAACCCTCCCTCTTCAATTCATCGTTACACTTTATATTGCTATCTTACAATAGTAGCCGAAACTATAAACAATCACCTTATTGCAGAGAAATATTTTGCCAAAATGAATGGATATTATACCCTGTATCCTTTTGGTATAAATCCAGAGGTATAATTTTAATTCTAAACAGAACATATTATTTATGACTATTGAAGAATATATTGACCAAAATTTAGAATTATTGGAAAAACTATGTGGAAAAAAAGATACTTGGAAGGGAGAAAACTACGATAAAATAATGATGAATGTAAAAGTCAATTACGATATTGTAGTTAATAATATGAAGTCTGCCGAATACTTAACTCCAATAGAAAGTAGTTTTGAATCGCATATTCGTCCCTTTTGGAAAAAAGAATTAGGTGTTGAAAAACCTAAAGAAGATGAAGTAGTAATAATGGAATTTGCTTGGCACGGAGAAACTGGTCAATATTTGAAAATAGGTAGAGATGGGTTTATATATAATGCTGTTAATAATGAAGGAGAAAAAATAAATCTAAATAGTTACGCAAATCCTAGCCCTATAAAATCAGATGAAACACAACTACTTGTGGACAAAGTTTTCAATGCCGTAAAAGATGCAAGAGAATGTCCGAAGGTTTACTATTTAGATGGAACAGAATATATATTTGCAGCTTATATCGATGGAGTTATAAAACTTGGAAAGGTATATTGTCCTAGAATAGAATCTAATATGGGAAAGTTACTAAAAGAAGTACAAGAAGTTTTAAGAATCAAAGGCTTGTTAGATATATAAATAGTCATCATTATGAAATATTTCTCTTTTGTTTTAAAGACAGCAGGAATTTCTTGTTTTATAAGTTCCTTAATTGGTATTTTGGGTGGTCTTGTTTGGAGTAAAGAATCTCCATTACATGCTCACTTCCCTGTCCCAAGTTGGTTGATTACTTTAATTTTGGCTGCCTGTACTTCTCTTTTTGTTGGAATATTAGTAGGAAGTATGCTCTCTTTTCTTGGTAAAGCTAATCTACCAAAGGCAATTTTATATACTGTTATAATAGTAGTTATTTTTCTAATTGCATTTTTGACGTATGTCATAAACGTATAAAGTTCTTTACTTTTCCCATCTTATGTTGTTCAAATCAAATGACAAACTAACTCTACAACTCAAAAATCTAGGGATAAATAATTGGAATGAACTAACAAAATACATTCAAAATTTACCGTATGGAAGAAATGAAAATCGCCATGATTTGAGTTTGGTTTTGACAGAACAAAAAGGAACATGTAGCTCAAAACACGCTTTTCTCAAAAAGATAGCTGATTTGAACGAGATAGAAAATGTAAAGCTATATATCGGAATTTATAAAATGAATAGCTCCAATACGCCCAAGATTGGAAATATTTTATCAGAAAATGAATTTGGTTATCAACTAGATTATATTCCAGAGGCGCATTGTTACCTCAAAATAAACGGAATAGAGCAAGATTTTACCAACCCAGCCGTTGTTGGTGTCCTCACTGACGACTTATATAGTGATTTTGAAAAACTACGAAATGATATTTTAAAGGAAGTAGAAATTGAAGCCCACCAAGTCAATGAGTTTAAAGTAAATTATCATCAAAGTTTTCTAAGAAAATGGATAGAAAGAGAAAATAAAACATCTGACTTTGTAATTAATTTTGACACTATTTGGAAGTTAAGAGAGCAATGTATTGCCAATCTGACTGATTAATTTATTCGAAAAAATTCTTGTTACTGACAAAAAAGCACTTTAAAAACTAAAAAAAGCACTATTTTATCAAATTGAATTTATATCTCAAGTATTAGACTGATTTTTTACACATAAATATATGTAGGTACAATAATTGTATATACAATTAAAATTTGAAACTGATTTTTAGCAATTTATACAGTAATGAACAGAAAAGATTTTTTAAAGCGAGCTTTAAAGACAACACTTGGAACAGGTTTCTTAATTTCTACACCTATTTTGGGAAATGCTTTTGGCAAACAAACTCAGAAAAAAACAGTAAATTCTGTTACAGACTCTGACACTTTTTTAGGATTTAATCATTTACCAAACTCTTCAACACAATCTATTATGGCAAATACAGTTTTTCACAAAGCAAACACAAGAGGAATGGCTGACCATGGTTGGCTTAAAAGCGCACATAGTTTTAGTTTTGCATCGTATTACAATCCAGAACGTATGAATTTTGGTGTTTTGCGTGTCATGAACGATGATATTATTGTAGGTGGAAGTGGTTTTGGAACGCATCCTCACGACAATATGGAAATTATCAGTATTCCTATAGAAAATGGCTTACGTCATAAAGATAGTATGGGTAATACTTCATTCATAGGAAAAGACGAGATACAGGTAATGAGCGCAGGAACTGGTGTACAACATAGCGAAGTGAATGACACGCAAGAGACGACTAAATTTCTTCAAATTTGGGTCATTCCAAATAAGCGAAACGTAAAACCTCGTTACGACCAAATTAAGCTTAATCCAGCAGATAGAAAAAATAAATTACAGCAGATTTTGTCACCTAATGCTGATGATGCAGGTGTTTGGATTCATCAAAATGCTTGGTTTCATTTAGGAAGTCTTGAAACAGGAACAAAAGTAGATTATGATTTGAAAGATGCTGCCAATAATGGTGTTTATGTTTTTGTCTTGAAAGGTAAAGTTATCTTGAAAAATAACGATGAAACACAAGAGTTAGACAAAAAAGATGGTTTTGGAATTTGGGACACCAAAAATTTTGAACTTGAAGCCTCACAAGATGCAGAAGTATTATTGATGGAAGTTCCGATGAGTTAGGTTTATATACCAAACGGTTTACTCAAAGTGAATCGTTTGGTTTATTCTATTTCATATAATATTCCTTTGACTAACTTTCTGTCTAGTATAATATCTTTATTGGGCTGAAATCCTACTCCAGTTATTTCTACAGTAAGATACAGATAATTCTCATCTATTGCTTTCAAAATAATATTTCTTATTTCTATAAATGAATTTTCATTTATTCCTTTAAGATATTGCTTTTTAAAATAACCTTGATCAACATAAGTTTCCCAGTGTTCAACAAATACATCTAAACTATCAAATATTCTTATTGCAACAGTATCCTTACGAGAAAGAGGTAGCATATTATCTATAAGAGTACCTGTTATTTTTACTGTATCTCCTAAATCCTCTCTAAAATCAAATTTGATTTCCTTGCCCTTAAGAGCCTGTTCGAGTTTTTATTTTTTCTTTCTTCTAGCCCCTTTATTTATGAGGTTTAAAATCATAGCTAAATACACAAATGCTTTAGCAGAATCTACAGTTTTCTCATAATCTACTTTTAGTCTTCTGTTTTGATTAAGCCAAGCAAAAGTTCTTTCTACTACCCACCTTTTGGGTTGAGGTACAAATGCTTTATCCTCTTTTTTTTCTCTTCTTGGACTATTGACAATCTCAATTTGTACTCCTGTTTGACTAAATATTTCAGCAGCCAAACTAGCACTTCTATAGCCTGCATCAGCAAGAATTTTAAAGAATTTTCTTCCTCTAAATTGAGCTAAATAAGCTAGATAAGCAAGTTGATTCACGTCAGCTTCATTGGCTGGACTAATCTCTAATTCTAGTAAATTTCCTTGCGTATCTACCAGTATATGCCGTTTACGTCCTTTTTTGAGCTTGTAACCATCTACACCTATAGCTTCCCCTCCATATACACTTTGTACACTTTGAGAGTCTATAGAACCCAAAGAGGGTTTAGCATTTCTACCTTGAGCCAACCGTTCTCTTGTGACCAACTTGTCCAAAAGTTTTTTGTACCAACCCATCTTCTGCCATTTGCTAAAGTAGTCATACAAACTACTCCAAGGAATACCATAACTACTGGGAAGTAAACGCCAACTACTGCCAGAACGAGTGATGTAAAATAGTCCTGAAAAGATATTATACAAACTGTGTTTGCGTTTTCTTTCCAAGTACGAAAAAGGTATAAATTTTTTCATATATTGCCAAAGAGCATCAGATAAATATTCATTAGTAAACATAGTCATTGATATTTTAATTAGTAACTGAAAATCAATAACTTAACTAATAAAAAAATCTGATGTTCTTTTTTATGTATCTAAACTCGAACAGGCTCTAAAGGCTTCATACATAGAATCCAAATGTTGTATGGGGAAATACCCAATATCCCAGCCTCCTTGTGCAGATACTAAGCTAAAAGAAGCAGCAAATATGTTCAAGACTAAAAAAAAGAGTAGTTTATATATTTTCATTTTTTAGTAAAAAATCATTCCTCAATCCGAATTTCATTATCCTGCACAAAAGGAACATCTTTTTTCTTCTTTTTGATTTTGAAAAGGTCTTTAAAATTATCAAAAGTAAAGATTTTCAGAAGACTTGCGCCTGCTGTAGAGTTGTTTTGAAGGGCTGTATTAAATGTATTTACATTATTTTTATGATACACTTTCATACGCAATTTTCCATCTGGTAAAATCAAATATTCGACTGTCCAATCGCCTGCAATGCTAGCTAAATTAGCTTGATTCTGAACATTTGTAAACGCACCTTCCCGAGTTACACGTATCCTACCCTCAAAAAAGGAATACGACAAACGAAGCTGTAAGGTGTTCAAAGCCTGTGCATCTAATCCTTGTACATTCAAATCTATTTCTAGGTTTTCATCTACTTGAGAAATGAGATTACTGAGCTGATTTGATAAAAGCTCACTTACACTACTTCCTGCTGAACGATTGATTCCCTCAAAGGCATTTTGTGTCGATAAACGCCGTAGCAAAATCAAACTAAAAACCTGTTTGTTCATCTCTTGGTCGTCGTTTTGGATACGAGTTTTGAAAGCTGCTACATAAGATTCTAAGGAAATAGGTGTTCCTCCTGCCAATATCAAAGCAGGATATTGAGTTATATTTATATCAAAACGAATATCAGGTGTGAGCAAATCACCTTTCAAAAACAAATCTACAACAACAGGATAACGTCTTTTTATCTCCTGACTAGCCAAGACACTACTGTCGGAAACAGTAATAAGAGGTGCAAGAGAAGCCATTTGTTGATAAGTTGCTGTCAAATCTACTTGTGCTGCAAATGGGTCACCACTCCAAGTAATATGACTTCCTCTATCGACATTAAACTCTTTATTGATGACATTCATAAAGGTAAAATTATATGCTCCTTTTACAATTTCTACATCGCCATACATATTAAAATCACCCTTTGTATCAATAATCATTTTGAGCCTTCCTTTTCCGTTTCCACGAATTACATCACCTACTTTTTTATCAAAAATAAGCTCTATATAAGCATCAGGGGTAATATCTAAGTTAAACTCCATTTTTAAGCTAGACAAATCTTCTTTTTTCAAACGACTTTGAAGAGAATCTAACTTGGTAGAGTCAGTATGATTGACAAAACGAATAAAGGATTGTGTCGCAACATCTTCAGGATTTGATAATGGCATGTAAATACGAGTTCCTGCTTCACTCTTTGCATTAATTGTAATTCCTAACTGCTCTAAAGCACCAAAAAGCTCAAAATCTCCAGTTGCAAAGGCAGTTCCATAAAAAAGATCGTTATGATGTGGTTTTGTATCTAAAACCTTCATTTTTTTCATTTCTCCACGCAATTGCATTACAAAATCCTTAAAACCATCATGAAAAATACCACCATCCAAAAATGCAATATTATCAGCATCATCATACAAACGCAACCTGTCCACACCAATTTGATTTTCTGTAAAAGTAATTTTATCATCAAAATGATAAATTGTGTTGAGATAATCTACTCTAAAACTTCCTCCACTTACAAAAGCCTCTCCTATCAATTTTATCTGATTGGGTTTTCCCTTTATCTTGACAGCACCATAAACATCTCCTTTAAAACCATCAGCTACCACATTTAAGAATGGTTCTACAATATTGAGTTTCATTCCAATAATTTTTGCATCCAAATTCAATGGATTTTCTTTGTCTTTTGGCGAATAATATCCTGAAATATCGACAACTTCTCTACGTCCATACGCCAAATAAGCCTCAATATTTAATTTTTGTTCTTCATTATTCCAAACTGACTCTGTATGTAGGTTTCCAATCGGAATGGATGCCATTACTAAATTTTGAAGATTAAGGTTATTTTCTAGCTTTAGAGTATCATACACCCCACTGACAAATGCTTCTCCACTTGCTCGTCCTGCCAAGTCTTGTCCAAGAAATATCCCAAAGGGTTCTAAATCTACATTTACCAAACCAACATTCAGAACAGAATTTGGGTCTTTTGAGACTCTACCCATTATTTCTATTCGCTGGCTATCACTTTGTAAAATAAATTGATTTTCAAAACGAATTTCATCTTTACGTATTCCTATTCTAACAGAAGAATCACTTTTCCACTTTTTATCTAACACTAAAAATTCTGGATTGATAAGATTGAGCGCATAAAGTGAATCTGTAATATTTAAAGAGCCTTTTAATGAAACATTATCATTATGTTCTTGTCTCTTTATGTAGGTATCAAATAAAATTTCTCTTCCAAACCATTGTGCATCAATACGCAGATTTTCAGCAGAAAGAGCACTTGTATAATACTGTCTTTCTGAGGAAATATTGGTCTGAACATCAACTCCCATCGAATCTAACGGTTTGATGGCATTAATTTTCAAATCGGTTTTATATAATGCCAAATCTTGATAGGAGAGTGAGTCTATATAAGAATCTAGTGTAAATTTAACTTGATTTTTTTCTATATCTCGCTCAAATATCCCATCAAATTTTGAGTCAGAAGCAATATAAAATTTAGGTTCGAAAAGCTGTACAAGAGGATTTATTTTTTTGACATCAATAGAATAATCAATTTTATAAGGTATTTTTTCAGCAGGATTTTTCTCTACTTTTTCTTTCTTTTTATCATAATAAGCCACCTGTGAAGCCGAATCGTTTAAAAACTCTAATTGATATTCTTCAAAAGTGCTTATTGCATCATCGATAGCATCTTGTAATTGAAACTCTCCCTTTATATCCAAATCAACATAATCAGATTCTAAATGAATATCACGAAAACCATTTTGTAGTGTAGAATTTAATGAAATGACACTTAAAGCCAATTTATTTTTATTGTAATCAATTTGAGCTTGACGAATTTCGGCAGTTCCTGTAATAGAATTTAGAGTAAGACCTTTTAGATTAAAATTACCATTTCCCTGTAGATTAGCAATTTTTTTTGACACACCTAAATTTTGTAAATCTGATTTTATGATACGAATTCTTCCATTAATGACACTGTCTTGTAAGTCAATTTTGCCACGCATATCAGCGACTAGGTTGGCATCATTAATTGTCATTTCTCCCGTAAAAGATGGATATTTCAAACGCCCATCTACTATAATATTTTTATAGGAATAGTATTTAAACTTGTTTTTTAATGTAATACTATCAACAGCAGCTTTTACTTCCAAATCAGCTTCTTCTTTTGTAAAGCCTTTTCCATTTATTTGTCCTTTTGCTGTTATTTGTCCTAAAAAATCACTTTTTGCCATCTTTCCAGCTTGAAAACGAACTAAATTTAATTTTCCTTCATAAGTTTTGTTTGTTGTATTTAAATGAATATCAGTTACAGCATTTCCTATGGATGTTTTGAATTTTCCATTCGCTACAAAATCGGAAGGAAAGCCCAAAAATTCCCCTGAAAAATTTACCATTCCTAACGGCAAAATGGTTTGATAATCAGAAGGAGATAGATATTGTTTGATGTCAGAAATTGTCAGACGAGCATCTTTAAATCGTAAATCAAGAAAGGAACTTTCATAATCAGGCAAACCACGAATAGCAAACTTTCCATCGACAAAACTTTGATTGGCAAAATCAATCCGTAAATCTTTCGAACGCAAATCATCAACTGTTCCACGAACTAAGCCAGTAGCCACTACTCTTTCTTTATATTTTTTTAAAGAAGGGGCAAAACGAGCCAAATCAGCAAAATCTATTTGAGCATTCTTGAGATTTGCATAAATATCTACTTTTTCTATAAAATTTTCTGAAAGATAAGCTGTACTATCATACCTGAAAATAAGAGTATCTTTCAAATGACTATTTCCAATTTGTGCATCAAGATTCAGAAATTCTAATGAATTGTTGGTATAACGAAAAAACACATCCAAATTACTGACAGGAAAATCAACAAAAGGCTCAATCAGGCTTCCTTTCCTAACATTGAGTTCAACAGTATCTTTAAAGAGTCTAAAATAATCTAACTCTCCATAAATATTACTAATTGTAAAGTGATTATAATCAAAAAGTCCTGTTTCTAATGAATCTCTAGTAGGATTATGAAGCGAAAACTGTACATTATGCAAACTAGCTTTACTGATTTTAAAGGGAATATCCTTTGTCTTTTGAGTAGTATCACTAGTAGAAGAAAGTGCAGAAATAGCTCGTACAAGCTCATTTATATTCCAAGATTCTGTGGCAGGATTCATAGTCATATTAAACTGTGTCCCACGCAACTCTACATTATCAATCTGAATAACTTCTCCTCCAAAAATAGCTCGCCAACCCAAATCTGCATTCAACGTGTCTGAATCTATAAAAAGACGGTCAGTATGGTCAATTACTCTAAGCCCTATCAGGGTAACTTTATCAATATCAGAAAAATATAGTCTTTCAATAGTAATTGGAAAACCCAAACGCTCACTCAAATAAGTAGCTCCAATTTTGGCAGCCCACGTTTGTGTACCCGAATATTGTCCTATAAGTGTCAGAAAAAGCAAAAAAAGCAAAATACCTACCATTAGCTTCAATGAAAAGCGTATGGTTCTGCCCACCCGAATCATAAACCATCGGAGGTAAATAGCAAGATTATGATATATTTTTTTTAGCTTTTGCAATTTTTTCAGTTATCAGTTATCAGTTATCAGTTATCAGTTATCAGTTATCAGTTATCAGTTATCAGTGCAAAACTATGCTTCTTTAATAACTATTGTAAATGAGAGTTTTTTTAATGAGAAAAATTCGTAATTAGCTTCGCTGCTTTGGCAGGTCGTAATTCTATAAGCAAAATTAGGTCATCCTTTTACAGAAAACTAAATTTTATAAGTATTTTTGATAATTCTGTTTTAGTTTTAGACTAATTTCGATCTATAACTAGCATAGAGAACAAAAAACTATTACTTTCGTTTTAATTGATTTACTTTTTTATTAAATCTTTCGATTAAACTATTTATCTATTCTATCAGATGACAAAATTCTCTTTTATTGTTCCTTATCGCAACCGAGACACAAAAATAGCTAAACGCTGTTTGCTTTCTCTTCAAACTCAGAAAGTAATTACAGACTATGAAGTAATTTTTATAGACTATGGAAGTGATAAAGTTATTTCTAACGAATTAGAGAGTTTTTGTAACGATTTGGATAAAATAAATTATGTTTTTAATGAAGTAAGAGGAATGTTTTGGTCTCGTTCGGCTTCTATCAACAACGGAATTTATTTAGCGCAAGGAGAATATTGTATCATTGCTGATGTAGATATGATTTATTCTCCTAATTTTTTGGAAGAAGTAGAGAAGAATATCAATCAAAATACACTGTTGCATTATCAATGTTTTTATTTGAATGAAGGTTTTGAATATGATAAATATTTAGAAAATCATAGTTTGAAGATTGAGAATCTAAGTCAGTTTGAAAAAAGCAGTAAAGAATCAGCAATGGGAATTGTAGTTATTCCAACTAATAAACTAAAAGAAATAGGAGCTTTTGACGAATATTACAGGCTTTGGGGAATAGAAGACAAAGATTTGAATAGACGTTTATTGAATTATGATTATAAAGAAAAATTAGAAATGAAATGGCTTAATGCCGAAAAATCGCCTGTTTTTCATCAGTGGCATCCAGCAGCAAACAATCCATTAGCACAGCCAAAAGGGTGGGAGAAAATTGTAATTGAGCATTATCATAATAAATATGATAAACCAGAACTTACTATTCATAAAAGAACAAATGGAATAGAAATAGGAAAAATTTATAAAAATGAAGAGCGACCTGCTCTAAAGATTTATAAGCATCATCAAGAATCAAAATCGGACTTAGTCTCTAATTTTAGCTTTGAATTCCCTATCGAAAAAGCATATTCTTCTTTTGTGAGTCAGTTTATGAAATTAGAGAAAAATAAACCTCTTATTTTGAATCAATCTTTCTCTCTAATCGATGAAAAAGCAACAAGCAAAGCAGCACAAGGAGTACGAAAAATCAATTCTCTTTTAGAAAAAGTAAAGGTTTCCTACAGAATGACTGAACTTTTGAAGCATACTTACGGAAATATTGATTTTTATCAAGTACGTGATTTTCTATTTTATTTCATCGTAGATTTTGAAGATTTCATTGAAGACTATTACTACAAACAAGAAAATGGAGAGAGTGGAAAACCTGAGAAAATTACTTTGATTTTATTTAAAAAGTGATTTACAAGTGTCTCAGACTTCCTACTCTGAATAAATATCATTTTTCACTTATCATTCAAACAGACTACGAAGTCTGTGATACACAATTTAAGTTTTTACACAAACAAATTTGAAGCAATTCCATCAGCAAATAATTTTCCTTTCTCTGTAAGAGTAACAGTATCATTCTTTAATTCAACCATTTGATTTTCAACTAATTTTGAAACAGTTTTTGACTGATTTTCTAAAAGATTGTAGTTATATTTTTTGATTAAATGATTCAAATCAATTCCCCAAATTGTTCGCAGAGAAGTCAAGAAATATTCATTTATTCGGTCGTTTTCTGAAAGCTCGTCAATGATTTTAGGTAAGCTATTTTTATTCAAACTTTCAGTGTATTTTCTATTATTAGCAGCATTCATAAAACGATTTTTTCCATCGTAAGAATGTGCCGAAGCTCCCAAACCCAAATAAGGTTCATCTTTCCAATAGGCTGTATTATGTTTTGAAAACTGATTGGGTTTTGCAAAATTGGAAATTTCGTAATGAACATAACCATTTTCTTTCAATGTTTCGGTCAGAATTTCAAATTGTTGTGCTGCAAATTCTTCATCAATCGGTTTTAGTTTTCCTTTTTTCAGACTATTTCCAAAAGGCGTTTTGGGTTCGATAGTCAAGCAGTAAGCAGAAATATGAGGAATATTCAAAGAAAGCGCAAACTCTAAATCTTTCCTCCAAAAATAATGAGGATTTGATTTTAAACCTTCACTTTGTTTTTCAAAATTATTTTCAAATGCATTGAATACAATTTCTTTTTTTGGTAATTGAATACCATAAATCAAATCTACACTAATATTGTCAAAACCTGCTTTTTGGGCTAATTTGACACAATTTTTAGCCTCTTCGGCATTGTGCGCCCTATTCATAAACTTCAAAAAAGATTCTTCAAAAGATTGAATACCAATACTCAAACGGTTAAAGCCAATTTCCTTTAATGATTTCAAAAATTCTAAAGAAGTAAGGTCATCAGGATTTGCTTCCAGTGTAATTTCTGCCTCTTTATCAACCTCAAAAGTAGATTTTACTTTTTCTAAAATTGCTTTTAATTCTGAAATTTCTAAAATAGAAGGCGTTCCACCACCAAAATAAATAGTTTTTAGTGTTTTTTTTGTCGGTGGAGGCACTGACAACGACGAAGGAAAAACGGCTTCTTTAAAAAAATCTTTTTGCAATTCGATTTCTTTATCTAAGGCATATAAAAAAGCCTGTTTTTGCTTGAGATTTGTACTAAAATGAAAATCGCAATAATGACAGGCTTGTTTGCAGAATGGAATATGAATATATATCATAGCATAGACAGGGTTAAAACCCTGTTCAATTTATAAGCTAAAGTATAATTTTTTAAAAAATGGCTTTAACTAAAACATGACTTTTTTAATTGAACAGGTTTCTACTCAATTAAGAAATAATTTTTTAACAATGATAAAAATAAGTCCTAATAAAAAAACAGTAATTGAAATTTTATTAATAGTGTGCATTGCACGAATATTGAAGTTTGCCGAATTTTTCTTTGTAAAAAAATACGTTAAAACAGGCATTAATGCAAAATAATCTTTTAATGTATTCTTTTTTGCACGAACTATTTTTTCAGAATTTGTATCGTTTATATTTGTTTTTGTGGTTTGCATAGCTTGGGAGGAATTACGAATTAAAAATTACGGACAACTTATAGTTGATAGTATATTTTTTATAATCTTTTGAGAAAGATTTTTGTTTTGATTAAAATCTTCCTGCAAAAATACAAAATTTCTACTCCTTCTTAGCTAAATCAATTAAATTTACTTGTGTTGGATTTTCATTTATTTCATCTCGCTCAATATTTCCATCACGCATAAAAACGACACGATGTGCATAATTTGCAATATCTTCTTCGTGGGTAACCATAATAATTGTATTTCCTTTTTTATGCAATTCGGCAAACAAATTCATAATTTCATACGAAGTTTTTGTATCTAAGTTTCCAGTGGGTTCATCGGCTAAAATAATACTTGGATTGTTTATTAAAGCTCTTGCAATAGCCACACGCTGTCTTTGTCCACCCGAAAGTTCGTTTGGTTTGTGATGATAACGGTCGCCCAAACCGACATCTTCCAATGCTTTTTTTGCCATTGCATCTCTATCTTTTTTGTTGTATCCTGCATAAATCAACGGCAAAGCTACATTATCCAACGAAGAAGCACGAGGCAAAAGGTTGAAAGTTTGAAAGACAAAACCAATTTCTTTATTTCTAATTTCTGCCAATTCATCTTCTGAAAGTCGGCTTACATCTCGCTTATTCAAAACATACGAACCACTTGTGGGCGTATCCAAACATCCCACAATATTCATTAATGTAGATTTTCCAGAACCCGAAGGTCCCATAAAAGCGACATATTCACCAAAATTAATAGAAATAGAAACTGATTTGAGAGCGTGAATAATTTCATCTCCCATTTTATAACGCCTTGATATTTTTTCGGTACGGATTACTTCGTTCATAGACTAGCTTTTTCGCACACTAAAGTGTACAGTACATTTTCACACGCTAAAGCGTATGCTACATTTTTCCTTTATTAGTAGCAACTTTAAAACTAGTATTACAGTTTTGAGATTTTTATTTGGTAAATTTGTGATAAAACAATAAAAAGAAATAAATGAACAAAAATTTCATAAACACACGCATACAGGAAAGCATCGCTACAAAAGAGCGAATTTTGACAGATGAACCTTTATTAGAAAGCATTTCAAAAGCTGCACAGGCTTGGAAAACGACTTTTGAAAAAGGTGGAAAAGTTCTTTTTTGTGGAAATGGTGGAAGTGCTGCTGATGCTCAACATATTTCTGCCGAACTTTCTGGTCGTTTTTATAAGGATAGAAAACCTCTTTTTGCCGAAGCCTTGCATGTCAATTCGTCGTACCTGACAGCCGTAGGAAATGATTATGGTTATGATATTGTTTTTGAAAGAATGGTACAGGCAATGGGACGAGAAGGCGATGTTTTGGTGGCGATTTCTACTTCTGGAAATTCTCCAAATATTGTAAAAGCCGTCGAAGCAGCCAAAGAAATTGGAATGATTACGATAGGAATGACAGGAAATAAAGGAGGAAAATTAAAAGAAATTTGTGATATAATTTTGAATGTTCCTTCTGACGATACACCACGCATACAAGAAAGTCATATTTTGGTAGGACATATTTTGTGTGAATGGGTAGAATTAGCTTTATTTGAATAGAGATAAATTACCTCAACGACACTTTTAAGTTCGTTGACGGTTTAATACATATGCTGCAAAATTTACATTCAATTTGGAAAAAACACAAACTTAAAAAAGTGTATTTATTTGGTTCTTATGCTCGTAATAAGCAAAATCCAAGTAGTGATATAGATTTTTTAATAGAACATTGTATTGATTTTTCTTTATTTGATTTGATTCAATTACAATTAGATTTAGAAAAAGAATTGAATATTGATGTTGATTTAATTAGCAACAATTCTATTTCAAAATTCTTAAAAGATTCTATAAATAGAGATAAAATACTTATTTATTCACAAAATAAGGCTTTGTTAAAAACAGAATTACATCAAAACGATTAGTAATTCGTAAGTTTGAATGTAAAAATATTTTATAAACACAGAAGTACAAAGTTACTCAAGGAAATAAAATTGAATTTCACTGATTACTGGTAACTGATAACTGATAACTGTAAAAAAATGGTTTTAAGAGCAGAAAATTTAATCAAACGCTACGGAGGCAGAACTGTCGTTAATGGCGTTTCGATAGAAGTAAATCAAGGCGAAATTGTAGGTGTTTTAGGACCAAATGGTGCTGGAAAAACAACTTCTTTTTATATGATTGTAGGATTGGTAAAGCCTAATAGTGGTAAAATTTATCTTGATGATAGAGATATTACAAAACTTCCTATGTTTCGCCGTTCACAACTTGGCATTGGATATTTGGCGCAAGAAGCCTCTGTTTTTAGAGAACTTACTGTAGAGGAAAATATCATGGCTCCTTTACAAATGCGAGATTTGACCAAACAAGAACAAAAAGAAAGAATGGAAGAACTTATTGAGGAATTTCGTTTGAAGCGTTTTCAAAAAATACAAGGAAAATTACTTTCTGGTGGGGAGCGTCGTCGTACTGAAATTGCTAGGGCAGTAGCAACTAATCCAAATTTTATTTTGTTAGATGAGCCTTTTGCTGGTGTAGATCCAATTGCTGTGGAAAATATACAAATGCTCGTTGCCAAGCTCAAACAAAGAAATATTGGTGTGCTTATCACAGACCACAACGCCAATGAAACTTTATCTATTTGTGATAAAGTTTATATTATGTTTGAAGGAAACCCCCTTATCAATGGAACTCCTGAAGAAGTATCACAAAATAATAGAGTAAAAGACGTTTATTTTGGTCGTCAGTATGAATACAAACGCAAAATATTTGACTTTGATACTGATTTTAATGATGAATTTTAATTAATAAACGAACCATCGTTTAGGCTCAAATGCAGCCGTAAAACTAGGTTTAAGAAATATTTATGCCGTTGTTGGTGTACTCACCAACGACATCAAACAAAAAACTATGCAAAAAATAAAATCAACAACTGTCCTTGCCGTTTCTCACAACGGACAAATTGCTATTGGAGCAGACGGACAAGCAACAATGGGAAACACAGTAGCCAAATCTACTGTCAAAAAAATTCGTAAGATTGCAGACGGAAAAGTAATAACAGGTTTTGCAGGCTCAACAGCTGATGCCTTTACACTTTTAGAGCGATTCGAAGAAAAACTAAATGGATATGGTGGAAATGTAAAACGCTCTGCCATAGAACTAGCAAAAGACTGGCGTACAGATCGTTATCTTCGCAAGTTAGAAGCCATGATGATTGTGGTTAATAAAGACGGAATCTTGAATATTTCAGGTTCAGGTGATGTGCTTGAGCCAGATGAAGATGTAGAATCAATTGGTTCGGGAAGTATGTACGCAAAATCTGCTGCTCTTGCTCTCAAACGCCATGCCCCACATTTGACAGCCGAAGAAATGGTAAAAGAAGCTTTAACAATCGCTGCTGATATTTGTATCTATACAAATCATAACTTTATGATTGAAGTTTTGTAACTAATTATAAATTTTCAACCCTAAGGGTCTTCATAGTCCCTTAGGGTTTTGTATTAATTAGAAAAGTTTCCTCCAATATAATAACGCTCATTATTTTTGATGAGCGTTCCTTCAAACCTTCCTTTTGTTATTCCTGCTGAATCTAAAAGCAATAAATTTACAGTTCCATTTTCTAAATCTCCTTCAATCTTTTCTGTACCTTGTGTGAGCATTACGTGTACATTTGCGTAAGGAAGATTATTTTTTGCAATCGGATAAGTGCCTTTTTCTAGTTTTTTGGCAAATAATAATACTTTTGCATGTTTATTTGAAACGCTTAATTGCTCATTTTCACTTGTAAGTTCACTAGAAATATTACTTTCGCTTTTATTATCCTTCACTTTTATTATTCTTTCAATAATAAACTTTTGTTCTGGAATAGAAAGTTGATTCAAAGGTTTTGATTCTACAACCATAGTTGGGTCTTCTGCTTCTTCTGATGTAGCTCCTGCTGCAATATCTTCTTCTGCACGTTCTTTTTTATCTTGATTAGTGGCAGTTTCTGTACTTTCCATACTTTCGTTCATGGGCGAACCTGTTTTTTGAGCTGAGGAACAAGATTGTATAAAAAAAAGTAAGGCTGAATAGAAAGCTATATTTTTAAGAAAATTATACATAAAAGCAGATTTAATTTTGAGTAGTTTTTTTAAGTAGAACAAAATTACTTTAAAATAATTTCATTTCTATCTCATTTTTATATTTCTAAAGATTGAAATAACGCCCCATAGAGCAATACTTAAAGCTAAAAGTCCCATACAACAGCCAACTGTTGGAATCAGATATAGTCCTTGAAAAGAATTTTCTCGTTCTCTGTATGGTTTATTTTTCTGATAAATTATTTGTATAGAGTCTCCAACTTCATGAATAATAGATGTAGAATTTGCAGGTACGTTGTGCGTAAATGTTATTTTGTTATTTTCTAAATCAGAATATTGTAGAATGGGTGCATAGGCAACATACTTACCATGACCACGTTTTGGACTTTGAACATATTTTTTGCCTACATCTATAACCACAGCAGTAGTAGTTATGCCATTTTCAACAAGAAAATTTGTTTTATTATATTGTTGAATACCAACGTACAAAGCAATAGAACCTAGTACTCCTGTAAATATAATGACAAAACATGTAAAGACTATGGCAAATTTATGATGCTGCATAATTTAATTTTTTAGGTAAAACAAAATTACTCTAAAATAATTTCAAAAGAATATTTCATTTCTTTGTGTTCTCTGCCAATTCTGTGTTTAAATGTATTAACAAAATCACTCCAAAGATTCTTTCAAAACAACTCTATCATCAAATTCAAAACGTTCTCCATTTATTTCTTGATAGGTTTCGTGCCCTTTTCCTGCTACCAAAATAATATCATCTTTACCTGCCATGCTACATGCTCTTTCAATAGCTTCTTTTCGCAATGTAACAATTTGATATTTTGAAGGCTCTACTTCTTTTACGCCTTCTAACATATCTTTTATAATTGTTTCTGGTTCTTCTGTTCGTGGATTATCTGATGTAAAAATAGACCAATCACTATAATTAGTCGCTATTTTTGCCATTTCTGGACGTTTAGTTTTGTCTCTATTTCCCCCACAGCCCACAACAGTTATTAAATGTTGATGTGTTTTTTTGATTTCACTTATTGTCTTCAAAACATTTTCAAGTGCATCAGGTGTGTGAGCATAATCTACAATCGCATGAACTCCTAAAGAGGATGTATAACGCTGAAAACGACCATTTACTCCCTTTATATTAGATAATTCTGTCAAAACTTCATCTTCATCTTCTTCCAAAAGCATAGCTACGCCATAAACAGCTAATAAATTATAGGCATTAAAATGTCCAATCAGTTTAGTCCATGTTTCTTTTCCATTAATTTTGCCATTATGTCTTTCTTCTATCTGTAATTGCATTCCTTCAAATGAACTATCCATAATTCTGACTTTATAATCAGACATAGATTTCATTGAATAAGTAACATGCTTGGCTTTGCAATTTTGCAGCATAACCAATCCTCTTTTGTCATCTTGATTGACAAGTGCAAAGGAAGTATGAGGAAGCATATCAAAAAAACCTTTTTTAGCTCTAATATATTCTGCAAACGTTCCATGATAATCCAAATGGTCGTGTGAAATATTGGTAAAAACACCTCCTTTAAAATGAAGTCCTTCAATTCGTTTTTGTACAACAGCATGCGAACTTACTTCCATAAAAACATGTGTACAGCGTTTTTTCACCATTTCAGCAAGCAGTCGATTGAGTTCTACTGGATTAGGTGTAGTGTGCGTAGACGGATAAATTCGGCTTTTTATTTTGTTATGAATTGTAGAAATTAGTCCTACATTATACCCTAATTTTTTGAATAATTTATAAAGAATTGTTACGACTGTCGTTTTTCCATTTGTGCCAGTTACACCTATTAATTTGAGTTTTTTAGAAGGATTTCCATAAAAATTACCTGCTACTATTCCTAATGCTTTTGCTGTATTTTCTACTTCAAGATAGGTGACATGACTTTCTAAATAAACAGGCAATTTTTCACAGACAATCGCCTTTGCACCATCTTGAATGGCTTGTTTTATAAATTGATGTCCATCTGCCACTGTTCCTTTTAGAGCGACATACATATCATCTTTCTGTATCTTGCGAGAGTCAAATTGAATTTGATTTATTGCACATTCTAAATCTCCTTGTATGGATTGTGTCTTTAGATTTTTGAGTAATTCAATTATTTTCATGACTGATTATTTTTATGGGAAAGGTCTTTTTTATAGTTAATGATGCCTATTTTTACAAATCTATTTTGGGCTACTTTGTTTTGAATGCTTCTAATAAAAAAATGAAATAGTTTGACAAAAACTGATAAAAATCGACAAAAAAACAGTGCAATTTAATTAAAAATGCACTGCTTTTTAGAAAAAAATCAAAAAACAAAGTTTTATATCAATGCTGGTAGTATAAATAAAAGAAGTCCTAATAAGATTGCACCAACACCCGCTGTAACAGTAACAGTAAATAACCCTACTACACCCAAAATAATCAAAACAACACCTACTATTCTGAAAATAGCTCCTAATGGGCTAGTATCTTTCGTAGACTTGATGTTTTTAGACTCTTTCTTTTCTATTTTTTTGAGTTTTTTAGTAATGAGTTTAGTAGCTAAACGTTCTTTAAAACTCATTTTTGACTTATTAGCTTCCAGTTTCTCAATAAGTTCTGCTGAGTTTATTTTTGCTGTCTGCGCTTTAGTTTCTTTTGTTTTAGCTTCCGATTCAGAATTACTTCTTTCAGAAATTAATGAATTAGATTTGCTTTCAGCAGGCATAAAAGCAAAAGAAGAAAAATTGATAAAAAGCGAAATCAATATGATTGAAAAAAATTTCATATTTGTAAATAATAAAAGGTAAAAAAATATAATTATTAAAAAAATGAGCACATTTTAATTAAAATAAAAGCAATGCAATTAAAAATACATTGCTTTATTTTCTATTAAAAATCTTGAACAGTCATTCCTAAATCAGTTCTGGTAATAAATAAATGAATATACCAATAACAATAGTAACAACACCTCCATATAAATTTAGGAAAATAAGGCTAATAACCCCCAAAACAATCAATAAAATGCCTAAAATATGAAACAATTCTGTCGAACCTTTTGATTTATTTGGGCTTTTAGCATCTTTTTTTACTGCTTTTTGAAGTTTTTTGATAAGTAATTTACTAGCCAAACGTTCTTTAAAGCTCATTTGTTTTTTGTTGGCTTCATAATTAGCTTCCATTTTTTGAGTGAGTTCCTTAGCTGTAACAGTTTTAGTTTCTTTAGTTTCTGTTTTGTTTTCTGATTCACTTTTTGGTTTCTCAGAAGCAACAGCTACATTTTTTTCTGAAGTAGAAGTGCTTTCAGCAGGGAAAGAAGGCATGAAAGCAAAAGAAGAAAATCCAAATACTAAAAGAACAAGTGTTAAAAAGGTAGTTTTCATAAAATAAAAATTGAGGGTTAAATTGAAAAAAATATATGCACAATAAAAAAAATCCAAAATTACGTGAGAAAATTAGTCAAAAATAGTTCCTATAATAACTATTATATTAATAATCTGCGAAAAAAGCCAAAGTACATTATCTACTGTTCCTTTATTGCCTTTTTCTACAAAAATTAAAAACAAAAAAAGAATTGCACTGCAAGAAGCAAAAATCCCAAGCAAAAAATATCCTGTAAAAAAAGCCATTACAGCTACAAGAACACTTGCCCAACTTAAGAGACCAGCTGTATGCTGACCATTCCATTTTGTAGACCTCTTTATAGATTTGTTACTTTCTTTAAATCTATAATATTTTTTATTGGAGGGTTTGTTTTTTAGAACTAGCTTTAAGATAGAAAGTTTTTTTCGAAACGATATTTTTTTTACTTTGGTATTTGATTTTGTATTTTTAGATTTAAAAATAGTTTTTTTAGTAGATTTTTTTTGATAGTCATGCTTATTTTTTCTGTTAGATTCTGTTTTAGATATTTTTGTCTCTCTTTTTTCAGCAACAAATTCTGAATCAGCAAAAGAAGATAAAGCATTTGTATTTTGAGAAATTCCAATGCAACAAAGGAAAAAAAGAAAAATGATTCTATTTTTCAAATCAAAATCAAAGTAATTGTCTGCCATAGCTAGTTAAGTTATTTTTTGGTTTAGATACAAAAAACATTCTTAGCGTTGCATCTTGATAAAGTCTTTTTGAGAATAAAGCATAAGCTGTTGAAGAAGAATAAAAAAAAAATGACTAACTTTCCCAAAGCATTTGCACAAAAAAAGTTATTAGTTTAGCTGTTCTATTGCAAAAAGGAACTCTATAAGTTAAGTTTGTAATAAAAAAATCTTGAATTTTAAACCCTAAGGGTTTTGAAGACCCTCGTGGTTTCGATACCGTGAAAAGTAATGATAAAATATGAAAATCAATAAAAAATACTTTTTTCCTTTACTAATTTTATCTTTTCTATTTGGAAATTTTATTTTTGGTGCTTTTTTTAGTTCTGCACAAAATAATAATGAAAAAGATAATTTACCAACTATAACAGGCTCTTTTTCAAAAGACAGTTTGAAGGTTGGCAAGCACATTCCTTTCAAAGTCGTCTTTGTTCATAATTATGACAAAGAAGTTATCTTTGCCGATTCTACCTATAATTTTGAGCCTTTTGAATGGGTAAAAACAAATGCCTTTCCTACTCAAACAGACTCAAAAGGTATAGCGACTGATAGTGCTATTTATTGGCTACGAACTTTTGAATTAGATACTACCCAAACACTTAAACTACCCGTTTTTGTTCTTGACCAAAAGACAGGTGACACACTCAAGTATTTTACAGAAGTTTCTACCAAACAAACTGAGTTTGTTTTATCAAAGTCAGCTTTACAAAATATGCTACAAAAAGATAGTATTACTTTTTATCAAAATACTACTTTTTTGGAAATTCCACGATTTACAAACTATCCTTTGTATGGATTAATTGTAGTTGTTTTATTAGCAGGAGTTATTTTGTTCTTTGTGTTTTTTGGCGAAAGCATTCGAAGAGGCTATCGTTTGAAACGTTTGCAGAGCCAACATGAAAAATTTATACAAGAATATGCTAACCAATTAAAACGAATAGAAAATCCAGAAGCAACCGACCATACATTAGGAATGTGGAAAGCCTATATCGAAAAGCTCAAAAATGAGCCTTTTACTACTTATACATCAAGTGAAATTTCTCGCCTTACCAAAAATGAATCTTTAGGACAAAATCTTAAAGTAATTGATAGAGCCATTTATGGAGGACAAATAGATAATAATACAGAATTGGCACTTCAAAATCTAAAGAATTATGCCATTAATATCTTTGAAAAACGTTTGGCAGAGCTGAGAGTAACTTCCGAAGATGACTTAAATAAAAAAGCAAAAAAACAAAATTCATCTGTTGAGAAACAAGTTGAAAAAAGAAATAGAAAATTAAATCAAGAAGAAAATGTTTGATAAATCAAGTTTTGAATGGTTAGATTTTAAATGGTTTAGTCTTGAAACGCTTCGTAGTTTTGATTGGCAAAGTCCATTTTGGTTGTATGCACTTATTGGAGTTCCATTTTTATTTTTACTGAAATGGCTTATTTTTGTGCGTTTTCGTCAAAAATTAGAAGTTGCCTTTCCAGATAAAAGTTTGAAATCAGATTTTTGGACAATTTTGAGACACGTTCCAAAAGTATTTTTCAGTCTATTTTTAATCTTTGTTTTGATTGCACTTGCTCGCCCTCAAAAAACATCTGAACAGCCTCCTGAACGTTATACAGAAGGTATTGATATTATGATTGTAATGGATATTTCGGAATCTATGCAAATTGAAGATTTCAAGCCAAATCGTTTAGAAGCAGCCAAAATGGTAGCTAATAACTTCATAAAAGGACGTTTGCAAGACCGAATCGGAATTGTAGTTTTTGCTGGCGATGCTTTTAGTCTTGCCCCACTTACCACAGATTACGAACTTCTTTATGGGTATTTGGATGAGATAGATTTCAGAATGATACAAAAAGGAGGAACAGCCATCGGAAGTGCTATTGGAGTAGGAACAAATAGAATGCGTGAGAGCGAAACCAAATCAAAAGTAATGATACTCTTGACAGATGGCGAAAGCAACGCAGGTACAATTGACCCAATTACGGCAGCCAAACTAGCAAAAAAATATGATATAAAAATTTACACTATTGGTGTAGGTAAAGAAGGAAAAGTGCCTTACAGAAACCGTTTTGGACAGGTTCAATATATTGATAATACGCTTGATGAAACTGTTATGCGTCAGATTGCACAAATAAGTGAGGGGAAATTTTTCCGAGCTACCAATAATGCTTCTCTAGGAGAAATTTTTTCTACGATTGATAAATTAGAACGTTCTGAAATCAAAGAAAACAAATTTACATTGACGAGAGATTTTTATGAAATCTATTTAACGTGGGCATTTGTATTCTTGATTATTTGGCTTGCTTTGAAAAATACTTTTTTGGTTAGTGCTTTGGAGGATTAAGAAATGGGAAATTACTCTGTCAAGAATAAAATATCTTGCTTTGTACTTTCTACAATACAAGTAAGCTGCCTAAATACATTTAGATTTGTAGTGAGATAATAAACAGATAGTAAAACTATTATAAATGAACAAATTCACAAAGTTTTTTCTGCTATATTTTCTTGTTTTGTTTGTTTTGTGTATTGCAAATTTTGTTTTAGCCTTTGCTCATGATGAGGGAACACTAGAAATAACTTGGCTAGGTGAGCTTTCTCAAAGAATATTTTTGTCCTTCAAGTATCCTTTTTTCCTCGTTGAAGAGTTTACAGAAAATGATAATCTATTAAATGGTTCACTTTTTTATGTAGCTCTCATTCTAAATATATTAACCTATACATTTCTAGCTGCTGGAATTACGTTTATTGCTTCAGAGACAAAAAAAATACAGTAAGCAGATTACTCCTTATATGGCTCACAAAACAGCAGGTTATCGCTCGTTTTTAATAAGTGATTTATTGTAGCCGTGTATTTGATATTCTTGTACTAGAAAAGATTTACAAAAAAACACCTCCTTCTATCCAAAAAAATGAATAAAATAAGGTGTTTTTTTGAGCTGGTTAAAATAATTTTACTTTTTATTCTTCTCCAAAATAGCTTGCATTACTTTTTCATCTGTACTGAATTCGTATTTTTTACGTAGTTCTTCAATCCATTCTTTTTCTAAGAATTGTTGATAATCAGAAATAACAACACCACGAGTTTCTTCTAATTTTTTCACTCTAGCTGGTTCAATTTCTTCAACAATTACATAATACATTCTACCATTTTCTTCAACAGTATAATCTCCTTTTTCGAAGTCTACTTTTGCAAGAACTGGTTGTGCTTGTTTTTCAAAAAGTCCTTCTGTAATTTCTAAACGAAGTGCATTTTCTTTATTAAAGCGTTTTTCCAAAACCTTATAATCTGTTGTGAAAATTTTGAGTTGGATAGTTGCTTTTGCAGCATTTGCATTACCTATTTTTTGAGCTACAAAACGAACATTATCCACGCTTTCTCTTTTGAAATATGCTTTTATCGCATCAATACGGCTTTGCATCATCGCATCAGTTTCTCCTATTGCTTTTGCTGCTTCAATAGTAAGAACATAAGAAGGATTTGTTTTGGCTGCAAGTGCAAAAGGACCTAATTTTTTTATTTGACTTTCTGATAAATTCGTATTTTTTCTAGAAAACTCAAGTTGTAAAGGCTTGAAATTATCTGTTTCATAGTAACCTAACTTCAAACTATCTTTCAACATTGAAAGTGTTTTTTTATCAGCTGCATTATAGATAGTAACTTTTGCTCTGTCTTGCCAACGGTAATTTTCTTTATTTTCATCGTAAAAACCCATTAAACCTTCTTGGTCAGCTAGAGCTTTTGCCCAAACTTTTTGTTCCATTATCTTGAAAAGCAAAATACCATCATAATATTCTTGCAATAAGAAACGATAGTCAGGATATTTATTTGATAACAATGCTTTTTCATTATCAATAATCTTTTGAGCTACAAAACTTTGGAATTCCTCTCTTAAAAAAGGCAATGCTTTTTCAGGAGCAGGCAATTTATTACCTTCTTCCAAATAAGATGCAAAATCATCTAAAGTATAGTTTTTTGTTCCAATCATAAATAAATTTTTATCCTTCATTAATTTCGGATTCTGACTTTCAAAACGTTTTACCGTCCACATATTTGCTTTTTGAATAGCTGAATCAGCAGCCATTTGTGTTAAAAAATCGTCTGCTTTTTTGTTTTGAGAAAAACCATTTTCAGTTTTTAATTTATCAATCAAAACAGCTTGTTGAATTTCAGCACGAGAATCTTTGGCTATTTTTTGTTGCAGAATAGGCTGCAACTCTTCAAAAGGTTCGATAGCATCTTTTTCTATCAATCTAGCAATATGCCATCCGAAAGCAGTTTTGAAAGGTGCTGTAATTTCTCCTTTTTTGAGAGTAGAAATTTTTTCTTCGAAAGGAGGTACAAGCGTTCCTGAAGTAAACTCTGGATTTCCATTATTGGTAAGCTGTCCACCACGTTCTCTTGAACGATAATCTTCTGAAAACTGCTTTGCTAAATTTTCGAATAATTCTTTTTGTTTGGCTTCATCAGTTTCTTTTTCTAATTGCGTATAAATTTCTTGAATTTTTCGATATGCCTTCAATGTATCTTCTGCAATCATTCCATCAGATGAGCGAATCATAATATGTGCTAACTGCACTTTTCCTAAAGAAGGTTGTTTGTTAGTAACTTTTAAGATATGATACCCAAAACGAGTACGAACAATCTCCGAAACTTTACCTTCTTCGGTATTATATGCTGCTGTTTCGAAAGGATAAACCATTTGTAGAGAAGAAAAATAATACAAATCTCCTCCATTTATTTTACCTGATGGATCATCAGAATACGTTTTAGCCAATTCTGCAAAATTTTCTCCTGCTATAGCTTTTTTTCTAACATCTTGAATCTTTTTGTAGGCTGCCAAAGTATCTTCTGGATTTGCATATTGCTCTACCATTATCAGAATATGAGAAGCACGCACTGATTCATTCAGACGAGAATAGGCTTCTTTTACCAATTTTTCACTTACATTTTTAGGTGTAAGATACGGCTCAGCAAGCTGATTTTTATAAATTTCAAATTCTTTTTTGAAAGCCTGAGAAGTATCCATTCCCAGCTCTTTAGCTTCTTCTACTTTGAGTTTAAAATTGATATATAAATCTAAGTATTCTTGAATTTTTTCTCTATTCCAAAGGCTGTCTTCCTCTGTCGAATTATTTTTTTGATAGAGATATTCAAATTCATCGGCCGAAACAATTTGGTCATCTATTTTTAGAAGCGTTGGCGATTGTGGGTAATTTACCTTATTAGAAACTGTTTTTGGCGAACACGCAATAAAAAATAACGTTACCAAAACAGAAAGTATAGAAAAAAACTTATTCATTTTCTTTAATTTTGTGTAAAAATTTAACGGTGCAAAAGTACAAATCTTTTTGCATTGTTTAAATTGAATCACAAAAATTATATTTGAATACATCTTAATCAGACTGATTTGTCGAAGAAATAATTTCAAATGACTTAATTTCATTTTCTAAATATGAAATTTCATGAAAAGTAGCTATATTTATGAATTAGCAATATTATTGTGAATCTAGTAGTAGCCAAAGTATTTCATTGTTAAACTTTTATATGAATTGAAGAATAGCATCTCAAACACAAAGGGTTATATACTTGGAGGTTTTTTATTTGGACTTCTTTTTCCTTTTTTTTCTTGGATTTTAGATGGGTTATTTTTTAATGGAATGACTTTAGGTTGGAATATGGTGGTTCGTCTTCATATTAATAATCCTATACATTTTGTCATAGATTCTGTTCCTTTGATTTTAGCAAGTTCCTTTGGTACAATTGGTTTTTATATTGATAGATTGAAAGAAAATAGTTTGTTGCATCATACCAATATTGATAAATACAATAAAGATAACAAAGCTATTATAAGAAGAATGCGAATTGCAAATAGCATTTTTCCTATCCTAATTTCTACTATGTTGATAACATCCTTTTTGTTATTACAAAACTTTTCAAGTAAAGAGCAAAATGCCCTCTATTTAATTAAAATTGGAAATAATCAGCGTATAATTAGTCAAAATATACTCTATAATGCTATTAAGATTCCCATTACAGAAGCTGATGAAAAAACAAAACATACCAATTCGCTACGTCTTGCAATAAAAAATTTGAAAGAAGGACACCAAAATTTCATACAACAATTTGAATTAGTAGGAGCAAATCAAAAAAATCAAAATTTATTTGATTCCTTAAAAAGAAGCTATCAAAATGTAATTACGAATGGCAATAAACTTTTGATTCCGTTTCCAATCAAAAACCTTGATTCTTTAAACCTTACAAATAATACTACAAAAACAATAAAGCAAGTAGAAAAAAATCAAGAGGAGTTTTCCATTCTTATGAAATCTATTATTACTAACTATGAAAAAAGAGTAGATAATAAAAACGAAAATTTTAAAACCATACAGTTTGCCTTAGTAGTAGTGATTATTTTATTTATATCTAGTTTAGCTGTTTTTGTACTCAAGCCAACCGTAGATAGAGTAAAACAAGCCTTCTTTGATGTTGAAGAAGCTAATGCTAAATTTTTAGAGAAAAATGAAAACTTATTAGCCACCCAAGAGCAAATAGAACAAAAACAAAATTTACTTTCCCAAGCCGAAAAAATGGCAAAAATGGGTAGTTTTATTTGGGATTTGAAGGAAAAAACAATCCAGCACTCAGATAATTTACCTTATATATATAGATTAGAAGAAGGAAATGTAATTACTCCTAATGTCTTTAAAGAAAATGTAGCTCCTGATGATTTTGAGGTCAGTCAAAATCAACTTTCTGAAGCTATATCTACACACACAAAAGAGTTTTTTACAGAATATAGAGCAAGACCTGCCTATCTTGCTGATATGGTAGAGTGGAAACATTATCGTGCTTTTATTATGATTAACTATGATGATAAGGATGAAGCTCATCAAGTTGTCGGTACAGTTCAAGACATTACTGAAGAAATAAAGCAAAATCAGAGAGTAAAATCCCTTTTTGAGAATGCTGAAAAAAATAAAGAGCATTTGGAAGAAGCACAACAACTCGCTAAAATAGCAAGCTATGATATAGATATACTATCCAAAAGTATAAATTGGTCAGATAGCTTTGCAAATATTTTTTATATAGACAAACAAGACACTCCTAGTTCTCTAGCTGATTTTAGAAAATGGATAGACCCTCAAGACTTGGTGAGAGTAACTAATAAATGGGCAGAAGTGGTAGAATCAAAAAATAAATTTAATGAAATATATAAAATAAATACTCCTTCCAACCATGTACTTTACATAAAAGAAAAAGGGTATCCTTCTTTTGATAAAGAGGGAAATTTGATAGGGCAACGTGGAACACTACAAGATGTTACTAAGTCTGAAATAGCTAGAATTAATATTGAACAGAAATCAAAGCAAATAAAAAATCAGCATGACAACTTTGTATCAAGTGTTAATTATGCTCAACGTATTCAGTCTGCTTTACTTGGAGGAACGAACGAAATACAGAATATCTTCAAAGATTCTTTCATCTTTTTTGTACCAAAAGACATCGTTTCAGGAGATTTTTATTGGTATGCAGAAGTAGATAATCGTAAAATTGTTGTAGTAGCTGACTGTACAGGGCATGGCGTACCAGGTGCTTTTATGTCTTTATTAGGAACAATGGTTTTGAATGAAATTGTCGAATATCGTAAAATAACTACTCCAAGTCTTATTTTAGAAGGATTACAAATACAGATTACAGATATATTAAAACAAAAAACAACTAAGAATAGAGATGGAATGGATGTCTCTGTTGCTGTTGTTGATAAGGAAAAAG
Source organism: Bernardetia sp. Wsw4-3y2 (assembly GCF_037126295.1). NCBI lineage: Bacteria > Pseudomonadati > Bacteroidota > Cytophagia > Cytophagales > Bernardetiaceae > Bernardetia > Bernardetia sp. Wsw4-3y2. Next base: position 1,008,110 of record NZ_CP147017.1, read on the forward strand.
GGACATTAGAATTTGCTGGAGCAAAAAATCCTCTTGTTTATATACACAAAGAACGAAAAGAAGGAGACGAAAAATCTAATATGACGGTTATCAAAGCAGATCCAGTGTCTATAGGAGGAAGAAGTAAAAAAGTAGAATCAAATACATATACCAATCATATCATTGATTTAAATGAAGTAGAAGCATTTTATTTGTATTCTGATGGTTATCAAGATCAATTTGGGGGAGAGAACGGACGAAAATTTATGTCCAAACAATTTAGAAGCCTTCTTTATGATACCTATAACTCTTCTATGTCTCAACAACGTAGAGCATTAAAAAATAACTTGAGAGATTGGATAGGAAGACATCAAAAGCAAATTGATGATATTTGTATAATCGGAATTAAAATTTAACACTAAAACTGATTTTAACTAGTGACCTTGGAAACTCAACTCTATATAAGACAGCTATTTATTAAAAAAAATGAATTTCGTAAAACAAATATGTCTCAAGTAATAAAAATTAATTAGATTTGTAGTTCAAAATATAACTCTCTTTTACGGGTTAGTAATGCTCTAAGTGTTTCATTTTTTAATCTTTATATGACTCCTATTTCAAACACACAACGCTATACTTTAGGAGGATTTTTATTTGGACTTCTTTTTCCTTTCTTTTCTTGGATTCTTGATGGATTATTTTTTCATGAAATGTCATTAAGTTTAGAAACAGTTGTTCAGATTCACCGTATTAATCCTATCCATTTTGTAATTGATTCTGCTCCTTTTGTTTTGGGAGGTGCTTTTGGGACAATTGGTTTTTATATAGATAGACTAAAAGAAAATAGTGATTTACGTCATAGTAACATTGAAAAATATAATGCAAAAAATAAGGCAATTATACAGCGAATGCGCCTTGCAAACACCTTCTTTCCTATACTGATTGGATTGATATTAGTTGCAGGTTTTTTGTTGCTTCAAGATTTTTCTTATAAAGAACAAGATGATATACATCTAATTAAAATTGGAAGCAATCAGTCTACACTGAGTCAGAAAATTCTTTATCATTCTAGTAGAATACCTGTTACACTAGAAAAGGAAAAAATAAGGCACATAGATTCTTTACTTATTACCTTAAAAAATTTCAAAGAAGGACATGAAAATCTCACTCAAAAATCTTTTACATTAGGAATTAGTAAAGAACATCAAAACTCTCAATCTATTGATGATGCCTTTGATACCTTGGCAAGTAGTTATGAAAATATAGTTATAGGAATTGATGAGCTTTTAAATCCTATTTTTGCTATCGAAAATGTAGATTCTTTAAGCCTTCAGAATCACGAAGCCAAAACAGTAAGAACATTAGAAAAAAATCAAGAAGAATTTTCTTCTCGTATGCAATCTATTATTAATAATTATGAGCAAGAGGCAAAAGATAAGGTTACAAATTTGAAAATTGTACAGTTTGTAGTTGTGGTAGTTATCATGATTTTTGTAATCGCTTTATCAGTATTTGGTTTAAAACCAATGATAGAAAGAGTAAAACAAGCTTTTTTTGATGTAGAAGAAGCCAATGCAAAGTCAATATTGAAAAATGAAAGATTAGAAGCATCACAAGAAGAGTTAAGAATGAATGCAGAGGAATTGCGTTCGATTAACGATAATTTATTATCTGCTCAAGACGAAATCGAACAAAAACAAGATTTGCTCAATCGTGCTGAAAAAATGGCAAAAATGGGTAGTTTTGTTTGGGATTTAGAAACAGAACTCATCACTCATTCAGATAATTTGCCATCTATTTATAGATTAGAAAAAGGTCAGAAATTTAATTCAGCTACTTTCAGAGAAATTGTCCATCCTGAAGATTACAAAAGTAATCAACTAGCTCTTGCAGAAGCTGCAACAAGAAACCAAAAAGAACTCTTGACGCATTATAGAGCAAGACCAACTCATTTATCTGAAAAAGAAGATTGGAAGCATTACCGTGCTTTTTCTTTGATTAACTACAATAATGAAGGAGAACCTTATTTACTGATAGGAACAGCTCAAGATGTTACACAAGAAATTGTACAAAATGAAAAAGTAAAAATTCTTTTTGATAATGTAGAAAAGAACAAAGAACGACTAGAAGAATCTCAACTTTTAGCAAAAATAGTGAGTTATGATATGAATATTGAATCTGAGGAAATAGAATGGTCTGCAAGTTTTGAAGGTATTTTTCAAATTGATAAAAAAGATTTCCCTAATTCCTTGGAAGAGTTTAGAAGTTGGATAGAACCCAAAGATTTAAAAAGAGTCATAAAAAAATGGGAAGAAGCTATAGAAAATAAAGAAAAGTTTAGCGAAGTATATAGAATACATGTACCTAAAAGAGCGACACTTTACATAAAAGAAAAAGCCTATCCTTCATTTGATGAAAATGACATCTTGATAGGAAAACGAGGTACATTACAAGACATTACTAAATCTGAAATCTTTAGGCTCAATATTGAACAAAAATCAAGATTGATAAAACAACAAAATGATAATTTTGTATCAAGTGTAAATTATGCACAGCGAATTCAATTTGCACTATTAGGAAGCACTAGAGAAATGAAATCTATTTTTAAAGATTCGTTTGTCTTCTTTACTCCAAAAGATATTGTATCAGGAGATTTCTTTTGGTACGCAGAAGTAGATAATCGAAAAGTTATTATTGTAGCTGATTGTACAGGACATGGCGTTCCAGGTGCATTTATGTCTTTATTAGGAATTACACTTCTCAATGAAATTGTAAAACACCATAAAATAACTAAACCAAGTGAGATTTTAGATACATTACAACGAGAAATCATAGATATTTTAAAGCAAAAAACAACAGGAAATAAAGATGGAATGGATATTTCTATTGCTGTTATAGATAGTGAGAGAAAAGTTTTAGAGTTTGCAGGTGCAAAAAATCCTCTCGTTTATATGCACAAGAAAAGACAACGAGGAGGAGAAGAAAAAAATATGACCGTTATTAAAGGAGATGCTGTTTCGATAGGAGGAAGAAATAAAAAGGTACAAGATAAAAAATATACCAATCATGTTATTGATTTAGAAGAAGTAGAAACATTCTATTTGTACTCTGATGGCTACCAAGACCAATTTGGAGGAGAAGAAGGACGTAAATTTATGTCAAAACGCTTCCGTAGTCTTTTGTATGAAACTTCTACTTCGTCTATGTTACACCAACGTAGAGCTTTAAAGATGACTTTGATGGATTGGATTGGAACAGAACAAAAACAAATTGATGATATTTGTATCATTGGAATTACAGTTTAAGAGTCATAAAAAAACGAATTTCAAAAAAATGAAATTCGTTTTTTATTAAATTACTATTTTGGAAAAATTATTTCTTAAAATTCAAAACTGTATCTTCAATAATCTGACAACATTCTAGTAATTGCTCTTCTGTCATTACGAGTGGTGGAGCAAAACGAATAATATTTCCGTGTGTAGGTTTGGCAAGCAATCCATTTTCTTTCAAAGCAACACACAAATCCCAAGCCGTTGAGCTATCTGGCGAATCATTTATTACTACTGCATTCAAAAGACCTTTTCCACGAACTAAATTTACTAGGTCTGATTTATCAGCCAATTCACTCATTTTCTGACGGAAAACTTTACCCAATTCTTCTGCTCTTTCAGAAAGATTTTCATTTTTTACAACTTCCAAAGCTGCCATTGCCACTTCACAAGCCAATGGATTTCCACCAAAAGTAGAACCGTGTTCACCTGGTTTGATGGTAAGCATAATTTCGTGACTAGAAAGAACTGCCGAAACAGGAAAAACACCACCCGAAAGAGCTTTACCCAAAATCAAAATATCAGGTTGAAAACCTTCATGGTCACAACATACTAACTTTCCAGTTCTTGCAATTCCTGTCTGCACTTCATCTGCAATAAAAAGAACGTTTTTAGATTTACATAATTCATAAGCCTTTTTCAAATATCCTTCATCAGGAACAACTACACCAGCTTCTCCTTGGATTGGCTCAACCATAAAACCAGCCACATTTGGATCTTCCAATGCTTTTTCCAAAGCAGACAAATCATTATATTTTACGATTTCAAAACCAGGTAAATAAGGACCATAATCGCTATACGCACTTGGGTCTGTCGAAGAAGAAACGGCTGCAAGTGTTCTTCCCCAAAAGTTATTTTCTGCAAAAAGTATCTTTGCTTTATTTTCTTCTATTCCTTTTACTTTATATGCCCATTTACGACAAAGCTTGATTGCTGTTTCTCCTCCTTCTACTCCTGTATTCATTGGCAAAACTCTATCATAACCGAAAAATTCTGTCATAAATTTTTCATAATTTCCCAATACATTATTGTAAAATGCACGAGAAGTAAGTGTCAATTTTTGAGCTTGTGTAGTAAGAGCTTTTATGATATGGGGATGACAATGCCCTTGATTAACAGCACTATATGCTGAAAGAAAATCGTAATATTTTTTCCCATCTGTATCCCAAACATGAACACCTTCACCTTTTTCTAACACTACTGGAAGTGGATGGTAATTGTGCGCTCCATAATTATCTTCTAAGTCTATGAATTTTTGCTGACCTGCTGATACGTTTTGTGTTTCTGTAAGCATATTTTTACTTGTTTATGTTTGTTTAGTTGATTCAGCCTAAAATTACTCAAAAGTTTTTAGATACAAAACTTAATTCAGGTTGATTATTTTACAAAAAAAACTAAACTTAAAAAGCATTTCCTTTTTCAGACACCTTTTTGCATATTATTTGCGTACGTATAAATAAGAATAGATGAATACTCTTTTTTGATAGACGAATACCAAATTTTATTCGTTAAAATAAAGAATACAGATGAGTAATTCTGAATAAATACCAGCTTAATTAAATATTAAATTTTACTTCTATGCCTACTTTTTCCTTTATATCAACTACTACACTTACTTTTTTACTTTTATTTTGCTGTCAAACCTTGGTAGTTGCACAGTATGATATACATTATCTAAAAAGTGGAAATCAAGCACTGGTACAAAAAAATTACGTACAAGCAGAAACTGATTATACAACTTCTCTAAAACATAATAGCCGAAATATGGAAGCCTATCTTCAACGAGGAATAGCAAGATGGCATTTGGAAAAGTATAAAGATGCAATTTCAGATTTGGACAGAACAATTTTATTTAATTATAAATTGGCAGAAGCAAATCTATGGAAAGGTAAAAGTTATTATTCAATGGATTCTTACAAAGAAGCTATTACTTATTTTGATAAAGCATTAAAATCCAATACCAAAAAAGATTCTCAAATTAATACTGAAATTTATGAATTTAAAGGATATGCCTATCAAAAATTAAATAATTCTGATAAAACAGTTGAAAATTTTAGATTGGCTTTAGGAGAAGGAAGTAGCAAATCGGCAGAAATAAATTATGAACTAGCTACAATTAATTATTTAAATAAAAAGTATGAAGAAAGTCTAAAGAATCTACAGTTAGCCAGAGAGCAAGGACACCCAAACCGAGTAGAAATTGCAAAGAAAATTGTAACTCTTGACAAACTTATTGCAGAAGAAAAGAAAGCAAACGAACAAAAAAATGTAAAATTTCATTTTCAAAACCCATCTTCACTTACAGCAACCGTTTCAAATTCTTTTTTTGATTTAGAAGTGTGTCTGGAATCCGAACTGATGGTAAATGAAGTAAAAGTTTTTGTGAATAATAAAGAACAAGACCCAATTAGAGGACTTACCGTCACCCCAAGCACTATGTGTGCTATTACTATAAAACGCAAAATTCCACTGCAAAACGGAACTAATGAAATTCGTTTGGAAGCAACAACAGCACAAGGAACTTTTTTTTCAGATAAAGCAAATATTACCTTTACTACTCCCACTCGTGCAGAAAATGCTATCGCTTCAATGCCAAAAGTTTGGGCAGTTGTAGTAGGTGTGGCAAGTTATACAGCAATGCCAACACTGCGTTATTCAGATGATGATGCGTATCAAATGTATGCCTTTTTGAAAAGCCCAGAGGGTGGCGCACTTTCTGACAATCAAATTACACTTTTAGTAGATGAGAATGCTACAAAATCACAAATTACTAATTCTTTAAGTCAAAAGTTTAGTGCTGCTTCTGAAAATGATTTAGTTATTTTTTATTATGCTGGACACGGTTTGGAAGGTAGTTTTATTCCTTACGATTACAATGGAACAGAAAGCACTAAACTCCTGCACAAAGACGTTCAAGATATTTTTACGAGTTGCAAAGCAAAAAACAAATTATTTATTGCAGATGCCTGTCATTCGGGAAGTAGTAGTGAAAATTTGAGAGGAAATGTAAAAGCAACTATGGATAAATATTACCAAGCTCTTGCCAAAACTTCGGGAGGAACGGCACTTATGATGTCCTCAAAAGCAGAAGAAACTTCACTTGAAAACAAGACCATTCGCCAAGGAGTTTTTAGTTATTATTTGATTCGTGGCTTAAAAGGCGAGGCTGATTTTAATGCTGATAATATTGTTTCGGTAAGAGAACTTTTTGATTATGTCCAAACACAAACTCGCCAGTATACAAACTACCGTCAGAATCCAGAATTGTATGGGCTTTTTGACCCAAATATGCCGATTGGAGCTGTTAGGAAATAAATTTAACTTGTTCAAGCGTCGACACTTGAACAAGTTAAATTAAAGAAACTCAAGCAGAAATGTTTGAGTTTTTTGTTTTGGATTATCAGTTCGTTGTATAAAAAACTCACTCATTTTATGAAACAAGTGAGTTTTTGAGAAATAATTTTGAAGAATAAATTATTTACGCCAAGGAATAAGTAATTTTTCTATTTCTGGTAAAAGATTCAAATCGGCTGTACACATTTCTTCTGCACCCCCATAGAATTTTTGAAAAAATACTTCTACTGTTCTACGATATTGCTCACCTTCGCCTGCCCAAAGTCTATACAAACCTGGTACAACAGCTCTAGGAACATAACCCATATCTTTCAAAATAGTCTGTGTAACTGTGTGCATACCTGCACACCAGCCATAAGCCATTTCAACACCTGAATCTTCAAATAATTTGTCGGCTGCATTCAAGATTTCAGTTCCTAAGCCAGCAGCTTGATAATCTTCATGAGTAGCAATAACTAATAACTCGCCTCTACGCAACATTTTCCACATCGTAATTATTAAAGCTGAGGCAATTTTTTTGGTTGCTACTTCTTCAATAACAATAAGAAAATTATTTCCTTTATTAAATGTCTCACCTTGCCCAACAAAAGGAGCAAAACCATCAGGTGTAAACAGCAATTCAAAATCACAGCCTTTTAGAGCTGGAAATCCTGTTTTATAGGCTTCTGATGCACCTTCTAAGTCAGCTTCTGTTGCTTCACGAACAATAAAATTGCCGTCTAAAATTATTTTTTGTTCTAGTTTTGCCCAGTCTATTGGCTCACAACCTTGGCGTACCTGTACATCTTCAGGCATATCTAACCAAAGACTGTTCATGGATTTACGATTATTCATGTTGATTAAAAATTAAAATAATAGATTTTTTTTATTAAAAATAGATTGATAACATATAAAGAACTTATGATACTAGCCAATTTTTTGCTTTATCAACATCATCAAAAAAACGAACTGCAAATCCTCCTGTAGTTTCTTCTTCCATGAGTTGTTCCATAGCTACTTGAGCAAATAAATCAGGTGTTTCTACTATGGCAGCCATTTCCACTCCAAGCTCAATGCACTTAGGAAAGATATTTTGAGCATGCCATTCCTGCAATTCAGGTACAATAATATACTCCATGTTCTGATTATTTACTAAAGCCTTTTTAGGTCTGTATTTTTCAAAAAACTCAAGATAGGTGAGCATTTCTTTCTTAAATTTTTCAGCATTTAAATTTTCGCTTCCTGATTTAAAAATGTGTGAAAAGATAGAATTTTCTTCATCGTAATCAAAAACTGAATAATCACTTTCATAGATAATCATATATTCGTTGGGGTTTAAGTTAAAAGTTTCATGTTAGTAAATATAAAAAACTATTTCTATATCTAAGCAAAATACAACTATTAAAGCAAATTTTTATTTTTTTTTGTCTATTACAAACAATTTATACGTTTCAAAAACCAACAGCTAAAGAAGAGCCCAAAAATAAGTTAGTAGAAACTGAATTTTCATTTTTTATAAAAATGTCATCTTTACTTTTCAGACTACGGTATTCGATTCTCCAAAGTATATTTTCTGTTATTTTATAATCCAGATTAATAGAATAACTTGACGTTTGAAAGCCATTTTGAGTTTCTGTGACTACAATAACTTCATTTTCATCGTTATAATGTTCTGCTCGTACAGCTAAAGAAATTTTTTCATTAAAATTATATTTTGCTATCAAAATAGGCGAATACCACACATTATATTCCGAACTTTCTTTCTGTTTTTGCTCTGCACCAATATCAAATCCTGCAATAATTTCAAATTTGTCTAAAAAATCAACTTTCATAAAAAAGTCATGGAAATAACGCATCTTTTTTTCTGCTATTGGATAGTCATTTCCTATAAAAGAACTACTATTAAAAGTGATTTTTTTAGTTGGTTTAAAAGTAATTTGATGTCCAAAAGCAAGTGTTTGATTTCCTTCTACTCGCTGAATGCGTTGCCAACCATTGAGTAAAAGTCCTGATAGAAACCATTTTTCATTATCTGAAGTATAAGAAATTTTGATTCCACTTTCATAATAAGGCGAATTTTCAGCTAACAGACTACGTGTCATAGTTGGACAATCTTTTCCAATCGCACTCTCAAAACCAATATGTGAACTAAAAATACCTGCATCAATCCATATATTCTTTGTTTTTGAAATTTTCACTCCTGCATATGCTTCATAAATGTTTTTCAAAACACCTTCTTCTGCTGCTAGATTTATATTTGAGTACGTTCCTGTCATAAGCGCAAGTCTTGCACGAACTTTTTCAGTTTCATAATCAGCTTGAATCAATCCTAAATTTAAAGCCAGTTCGTTATGACGATGATATGCATAAAAAAAGTTTGGACGAACATGATTTTCAGGTTCATTGAAATCATAAATATAATAGGTTTCTAAATACGCACTAAATTTGACTTTTGATAGTGGTTTATCCAAATTTTCTACCTTTATAGTGTCATTTTGAGCAAAAACAGTAAATGAAAATGAAAGGAATAGAAAAAATAAAATAAATTGTCGCATCTTTTTGTGATTTTTGGGGTTGTATAGGAGAAATTACGTATGATAGACTTTCCAGTCTGTTTGAAAATAAAAAATCATTTTGTTCAGACTAGGAAGTCTGAAATACATACTATAGATTACAAAGTAAAAATTCTAAGTCTGATTAGTACCAAATTTTATAAAAAAATCAATGCAAAACAATTATTATTTTATTCGAAGTCTTTCCAACGAACTTTCCAAACAGATTATAGGATTTGAAATTGCGACTATTTTTTCGCAAAATAAAGATGAATTATTGATAGGACTTATTGATAATGATAATCCAGAAACTGAATTTTGGATTCGTGCTACCTTTACACCTGAACTCACAACACTTTCTTTTCCTCAATCTTTTGCACGAGCAAAGCGAAATAGCATTGATCTTTTTGATTCTATTATTGGAAAGAAAATAACGAGTATTCGTCAGTTTAATAATGAACGAGCTTTTGGAATAGAATTGGAAGAAAACTTTACTTTGCTATTCAAATTATTTGGTAATCGCTCAAATATTATTTTATTTTCTCAAGATGAGAGTTCAAAAAGTGAAAATTCAGAACAAGAAATTGAAGCTATTTTTCAACATAAGCTACAAGCCGATTGGGAGATAATTTATGAAGATTTGGATAGAAGTATAGAACAGGAAAAAGAGGATTTTATAGAAAATGGAATCAAGAAAACCTTTCCTACTTTTGGAAAAGATGTATTAAAATATATCAACAATAAAGTAGAAAATACAGAAGACAGAGAAAAATATTGGCAAGAAACCGAAAAATTAATTACTTATTTTGATGAGATTGAAAATTTAGATTTTTATGTTTTCTTAAAAACAAATGAAGTAAAATTATCGATTCTTAATCCAAAAGAGTTTATTAAAGATGCTGAAATTCTACACAAAACAGACAATGCCATTGAAGCCTGTAATTTGTTTTACATGGAGTTTTCAAGGCGTTATTATTTAGGCAAAGAAAAAAATGCAGCACTTAAAGCTATAGAAAAACGTCATCGCCAAACTCAAAACTACATAGACAAGACACTCAAAAAGATAGAAAAAGTAGAAAATACAATGCGTTACGAAGAATTTGGACATATTCTGATGGCAAATCTTCACGCTGTAGAGCCTCGCTCAAAATCAGTAGAACTTTTTGATTTTTATACCAATAAGCAAATTACAATTCCATTAAAAGACCATTTATCAGCACAAAAAAATGCAGAACTTTTTTATAGAAAAGGTAAAAATCAAAAATTAGAAATTGATAATTTGTATCAAAATTTAGAGAAAAAAGAAGAGCAATTACACCTTTTTGAAAGTCAGTTGGACGAAATAAATAATTTTGAATCACTCAAAGAAATGCGAAAATTTTTGAAGGAAAATAAAATTAAGGTAACCAATTTACAAGAAAACGAACCTGATGAACTTCCATTTAAAGTTTTTGAATATCAAGATTTTCAGATTTTGGTAGGGAAAAATTCTAAAAACAACGACTTACTTACTCAAAAATATGCTTATAAGGAAGATTTGTGGCTTCATGCTCGTGGTGTTGCAGGTTCGCATGTCGTGATAAAATACCGAGCAGGAAAACCATTTCCAAAATCGGTCATTGAAAAAGCTGCCAGTTTAGCAGCCTATTATTCCAAGCGAAAAACAGATTCGCTTTGTCCTGTCATTGTAACACCTAAAAAATATGTCAGAAAACCAAAAGGAGCAGCACTTGGTGCAGTTGTCGTGGAAAGAGAAGATGTGGTAATGGTTGAACCTAAAGGATTTGAGTAAGTTGTTTTTGTGTTGTCGGTGAGACACCGACAACGGCTTTTCAAATACTGTCACCAGTGGTGACACAATTGGTTTTTCTAAAACTCGCACCAGTGGTGCGAGAAATTAATCCTCAAAAATATCAGTAATATCTATTTCAAAACCTGTCAATACTTTTGATTTTATACTTCCTTCTTTCTCTGCTTCTGAAAAAACTTGATACTTTCCTTTTTCATTCAAAACCTCTACAAAAACTTGTTTTTTCTTAGGATAAATCTGCCAAAACTCTGTTACTTTATTTTTTTGGTAAAGTTCTCTTTTTGCTTCTCTTTCTTTTTTCTTGTTACCTTTTGACCACACTTCTACAGCCAAATCAGGCGCACCTTGAGCCTTTTTACCATCTAAAATATCCATTCTCTGAACAGAAACAAAAATAACATCAGGAATAACAGTATTATCTTCATCAAAAACTACATCAAAAGGCGAAACGATAACCTTTCCTAATTTATGTAGTTTAGCATAATGTTTAAAGGCAACAAAAAGTTCGCCTACTATTTCTTGGTGGTCTTGTTCTGGACTTGGCATAATAAAAAGTTGGTTATTGATAATTTCTACTTTGACAGAAAGGTCTTGAGGAAAATAATTGACTAAATCTTGGTATGTCCATTTATAGTCTATTGGAAACTGGGCTGCAATTTTTTTTATATCTTCAAAAGTATAATTATCTTTTTCTTCATAGTTTATTATTTTAAGCTCCGTATCTGTTTTTATTTCACTTTCTTGAATTGAGTTATCTGTTTCAAAATAAGTTATTCCCAACCTTTCAGCTAACTCTTTTAATAAGTTAAGGTCAGAACTATTATCAGTCTGTAAAACAAGCGTTTTCATAATATATATATTTTGTAGTTTTGATAAGCCAAGATACAAAAAAATAGACGTAGAATTATTTTTAATCTATCTACAAAAATTAAATCACAAAAAATATGCACCCACTAATCCAAAAAGCCCTAAATCAGTTAAATTCCAACAATTACAGAGGATATTTTGAAGAAATGGATATGATTATTCCACCTACTTTGAGTACACAATATCAAGAACTCAAAGGTTTTTTTGTGGCAGGAATAAAAAATGAGGAGTTTAAAGAAGCCTTGAACCTTTTTGCCTTGGAAGTAGATGCTAGTTTGTATAAAGGCTGATATTTTTAATAAAGAAACCTCGTTGACGGCTTCATTTGAGCCTCAACGACGGTTAGTTATTAGTTTTATTCTGTTTTCAACCGTCAACGAGGCGTTGCCATCGTTGAGGTAAGAATAATTTATAAAGCTGTTTCTTCTAAATATTCCTCTCCATTTTTGACAGGAATCAAATTTTTGGTTTCTTCTTCCGTAAAAAGTCTGGACTTGACAATAAAACGATAACCCAAAGGAATCTCTAACGAAAAACTAGAACCTCTTCCTTCTGTAATATCAATCGTAAGATGCGTATGTTGCCAGTAATCAAATTGAGATTGGTTCATAAAAAAATCACATCCGTGAATCGTTCCCACCCAAACGTCATTTGAGCCTACTTTAAATTCTCCTTTTACAAAGCACATCGGTTGTGAACCATCACAACACCCTCCACTTTGATGGAACATAAGTTCTCCATTTTCTTCTCTTAGCTCATCAATAATTTTTTTGGCTGCATCTGTTGCAATAACTCTTTGTGTATTTTTCATAATTGTTTTTATTTTAATTGGTTGTCTATTTTATACGAAAACTAAAGTTTTCGGTACATTGTTTCTCACTCTAAAGAGTAAGCTACATTGAGTCGTTGTCGGTGTCCCCACCGACGACAAAAAACTACCTACATTTTATAGCAAAACCCTAAGGGTCTTCATAGTTCCTTAGGGTTTGATATAACTGGTTGATTTTTTACTTTACAATTTTAAAAGAAACCTAATGCTTTCTTGTCATAAGAAATAAGCATATTTTTGTTTTGGCGATAATGACTTAACATCATTTTGTGATTTTCTCTGCCAAAACCAGATTTTTTGTAACCTCCAAACGGAGCATGAGCAGGATAATTATGGTAACAATTTACCCAAACACGACCTGCTTGTATCGCACGAGGAACATTATAAAGTTCGTGAGCATCTCTCGTCCAAACACCTGCACCAAGTCCATAAAGCGTATCATTTGCAATTTCGATGGCTTCTTCGGTATTTTTGAATGTTGTAACACAAAGAACAGGTCCAAAAATTTCTTCTTGGAAAACTCTCATTTTGTTGTGTCCCTTTAATATAGTTGGTTGAATATAATATCCGTCTTTTAGTCCGTCGACATATTTGGCTGCGCCACCTGTCAAGACTTCTGCGCCCTCTTCTTTTCCAATTTCTAAGTACGATAATATTTTTTCGTACTGATCTTTTGAAGCCTGTGCGCCCATCATCGTCGAATCATCTAATGGATGTCCCATTTTGATTTTTTCGGTTCTTTCAATGACTCTTTCTATAAATTTATCATAAATATCTTCGTGTACAAGCAATCTTGAAGGACAGGTACAAATTTCACCTTGATTTAAGGCAAACATAACAGCACCTTCCAAACACTTATCAAAAAATTCGTCGTCGGCATCCATTACACTTGGGAAAAATACATTTGGCGATTTTCCACCTAATTCCATAGTTACAGGAATAATATTTTCAGACGCATATTGCATAATTAAACGTCCTGTTGTTGTTTCTCCTGTGAAAGAAACTTTTGCTACTCGTGGGGAACTTGCCAATGGTTTTCCTGCTTCTACACCAAAACCAGAAACAATATTAACGACACCTTTAGGCAAGACATCTTTGATAAGTTCCATAAAAATCAAAATTCCGACAGGTGTTTGTTCGGCAGGTTTCATTACGACACAACAACCAGCAGCCAAAGCAGGCGCAAGTTTCCAAGTCGCCATTAAAAGAGGGAAATTCCAAGGAATAATCTGACCCACCACACCTAATGGCTCATCAATATTCATTGAAACTGTGTTTTGGTCTAGTTCTGCAACACTTCCCTCTTCGGCACGAATCACACCAGCGAAATAACGAAAATGGTCAATACAAAGTGGTAAATCAGCAACTTTTGTTTCTCTGACAGCTTTGCCGTTATCTACCGTTTCAATAATTGCTAAATACTCTAAATTTTTCTCCATAATATCAGCTATTTTGAGCATAATATTACTTCTTTCAGTAGCCGATGTTTTAGACCAAGTTTTGAATGCTTCGTGAGCTGCATCAAGAGCCAAATCTACATCTTCTTTTGTTGAACGAGCTATTTTTGTGATAACTTCTCCACTTACTGGCGAAATATTATCAAAATACTGTCCTTTAACAGGAGAAGTCCATTCTCCATTTATAAAATTATCATAGCGTTCCTTAAACTTTGGAAAAGCTAATTTATCAGTTGCTTTTGTGGTAGTTTCCATAATTAAAAAATGATTATTTGTGTGTAAAAATTTATTTAGGAATAGAACTAAATTACTTATTTTGAAATAATAATTTATTGATATTGAATATACTAAATTCGTAATTTGTAATTTTTAATTCGTAATTGTTCCTTAAAAAGTCTTATTTTCTTTTACAAATTTAAAACATAAATAATCAACTGCCTTTTAATATTCTATCAAAACTTTATAGTATTCTATCAATCATTCCAACAAATAAAATTTGTCAAGAATTGATTATCTTGTACTATATTTAAAACACCACTCCAATAAAAGCACACAAACAACTATCTAATTTATCTTATCAATTATGGAAAATTCCTTAAAATCATCTTTATTTATTCCAAAACAGCAGGCTCTTACTTCTTATAATAATCTTCAAACGCTTGTCGAAAATCGTTCAAGTTTTAATCTTCCCAACTTTGAATTCAATCTTTTTGAAACGCATCAAAAAAGCGAAAAAGTAAGTCTAATTTTTGATACTTTGACAGTAACTGCAATGATTCGTGGAAAAAAAGTAATGCAATCTTTTGAAAATATTAATCATTATAAAGAAATAAAAAATACCAAAACAGAATTTGATTATTTACCTGGAGAAAGTGTGATTGTTCCTGCAAATGAAGAAATGATAATTGATTTTCCAGAAGCAAACGAAAAAAATCCTACTCAGTGTTTGGCAATTGCAATTGATAATGAAAAAATAAAATCTACTTTAGAAACTCTTAATAATCAGTTTCCAAAACTAGAAACACCACAAAATAAAAACGGAAATTGGACACTAGAAAATCCAGATTATCATTTAAAAAATAATGCAGAATTAAAGAATGTCATTGATAGAATTACGCATATTTCACTAGGAAAAAGTGAAGCTAAAAATTTATTGGCTGACCTTGCCTTACAAGAACTTTTAATCCGAATTATGCAAACACAAGCACGTAATTTGATTTTTGAAGAATACAAAAAATACAGTTCTCAAAATCGTTTTGCTTTTGTGATAGAATATGTAGAAACACATTTGGAAGAACAAATAACAGTAGAAAAATTGAGTAAACTAGCTTGTATGAGCGAATCTAATTTTTATAAAGCCTTCAAACGAGAATTTGGAATTACGCCTGTAGAATATATTTTGAAACAGAGAATTAGCCTTGCAAAAAAATTATTAACCAATATGAAATTGAGTATAACTGATGTTTGTTACAAAGCTGGTTTTAATAGTTTGAGCTATTTTAGTGTTTTATTTAAAAAATATGCAGACCAATCGCCTAGTGAGTTTAGAAAATCTATTTTTGGAGATTAATCTATAAAAACAGGGTTAAAACCCTGTTCAATTAAAAAAACTGCTTTGAGTTATAAGTTATTCCCTTATTTCAATTCTTTCAAATTCCCAAGCATTGTAGGAATAAGTTCGCTAACTGTTGGATGAATATGAACAGCATCACGAATAGTTTTGTAGGATTTTTTAGCATACATCATATCAATAACTGCATGAATAGTTTCATCTGCTGAAATTCCGAAAAATGTTGCACCCAATATTTTTTCTGTTTTTTCATCTATCAAAATCTTCATCATTCCATCTGTTTCACCTTTTTCGGTAGCACGAGCAACCCTTTCCATCTTACGAAAAGCCTGTACAATTTTCAGCGATTTATCTTCTTTCATTTTTTCTTTTGCTTGTTCTTCATTTATTCCTACTCTTGAAAGTGGTGGGTCAATAAACATAGAATAACATTGAATTCTATCCGATAATTTTCGTTTTTTCTCTCCAAAAAGAAAATCACTTACAATTTCAAAATCATTATAAGCTGTGTGTGTAAAAGCTCCTTCACCATTGCAATCTCCTAAAGCAAAAATATGTTTTTTGTTGGTTTGAAAATGTTGATTTACTTTTACATATCCTCTCTTATCAGTTTTTACACCTATTTTTTCTAAGTTTAGAGTTTTAGTATTTGGCTTTCTGCCTACCGAAATCAGAATATGAGAACCATTTATAGAATGTTTTTTTCCATCTTTTTCAAACGAAATTTTAGTTTTTTCTTGTTCTTTCTCTTTTCTTTCTTGATTTACTTTTATATTTTTTGCGTTGGTATGAATTGTTATTGATTCTTTTTCCAATACTCTTTTTATTTCATCAGCTACATCTTTGTCTTCTTTGTGTAAAAACCGTTCGTTTTGTTCTAAAATAGTTACTTTACTTCCAAAACGAGAGAACATTTGACTAAACTCTAAACCAATATAACCTGCACCAATCACAATTAAAT
Source organism: Bernardetia sp. Wsw4-3y2 (assembly GCF_037126295.1). NCBI lineage: Bacteria > Pseudomonadati > Bacteroidota > Cytophagia > Cytophagales > Bernardetiaceae > Bernardetia > Bernardetia sp. Wsw4-3y2. The sequence goes on from NZ_CP147017.1 coordinate 1,024,797, forward strand.
GTTTTGGTGTTTCATCAAGTTCTAAAATACTTGTGTTAGTCAAATAATCTAAACCTTGATATTCTTTTGGAATAATAGTTTTTGCACCTACATTAATAAAAATTTGCTTACCTTCTATTTTCTGCGTCTTTCCATCTTTTGTTTTTATTTCAATCGTATTTTCATCTAAAAAAGTGCCTTCTCCTTTATAATAATCCAGTTTTTCTAATTTATCAAAAAGACCTTGAATATTATCATGAGAATCTGAAACGATTTTATCTTTTCGTTTCTTTATTTTTTTGAGATTTACTTTTACATCTTTTATTTCTATTCCAAAACCTTCACTATTTTTGGCTACAAAAGCCCTTCTAGCACTAGCTACATACGATTTAGTAGGTGTACAACCATCATTTACACACGTGCCTCCAATTTTATTTTTTTCAATAATCGCTACTTTTTTTCCTTCTTTTTCTAATTTTGCAGCGAGTGGAACGCCTGCTTGTCCTGTACCAATAATGATTGCGTCGTATTTTTTCATGTCTAAAAGTGTAGTTTAAAAAATGTATTTGATTTTGCTTTGTTTTTAGTTTAACTTTTCAGAATAACTATTGTTAGGATTTAATTTAAAATGACTCATAAAATACTCAAAATCAAATTAGTATAAAATGTATTCTATCAAAAAATTTAATTTTAAAGAAAATAATAAAGAATGGAATTCATTTATAAGAACAAATTCAGAAGGTCATTTCTTCTTTGAAACAGATTATTTATTCTATCACAGAGAACGTTTTGATGATTTTTCATTGATGATTTATGACAAAAAGAATACTTTTATTTGTGTTTTACCAGCTTGTTGTGAAATTACAAAAAAATCTCCTGCCTTTGTTGGTGTCCCCATCAACGACAATAATCAAAAAATTCTTCATTCTCATAAAGGCTTAACCTTTGGAGGATTTATTTTTAAAGATAATTTGAGTTTTTTAGAAAAACGAAAAATTGTTTTTTCTTGTTTTGAGTTTTTGAAAAAAAATGAATTTACTGATTTGATTATAAAACCTTTGCCCTCTTATTTTTTTATAGATAAAGATGAAAGTATTCACAGAATTTTGAATGATAACTTTAATAGTAATGAGATTGAAAGTAAAATTCTGAGAGTGGAGGCAAACTCTGTAATTACTTTGCCCAAGAGTGAAGTAGATTATCAAGAAATAAACTATCAAAATTACTCCACAAGAAAAAAAAGAAATCTCAAAAAAGCCTATCAATCTAACTTGAGAATAGAAAAGACAGAACTAGCGACTGATTTTTGGAATATACTAGAAGACAATTTAAAAACTCGTCATAATCTTCTTCCTGTTCATTCGGTGGATGAAATTCAGTTATTAAAAGATAAATTTCCTAATAACATTCTTTTTTCTTTAGCAAAAAATTCAACAAATGAGATTGTAGCTTGTAGTGTTTCTTTTGTTTATCAATCTACGATTCATTTACAGTATATGTCAGCTACAAAAAAGGGAAAAGAAATTTGTGCATTAGATTTCTTGATTAATCATCTTATAGAAAACCATGTTATTCATTTTGATAAAATCATCAAAACCTCTCCTACTGGAAGTTTTGATTTTTTGAGTTTGGGAGTAAGTGAGATAAGAAATAATACAGAAAATAAAGACTCAATCAATGAAGGACTTTTTAAATGGAAAGAAGAATTTGGAGCAAAGGCTTTTTCTCACTTTGTATATCAAATAAAACTGTAGTTTATGCTTTAGCATGAGTGCCACTGTACCGAATACTTTAGTGTTCGAAAAGACGCATTAAGACATTATAACCACCAAAAAAAAGTAATTGAGCCAGTAATAAAAAATAAGCAAATCTATTTATTTTCTCAAACCTAGAATACTGAAAAAGCATACACAATGGCAGAGCCACCAAAAACCATCCGATATAATTTTGAAGAGGAATAACATCTCCCTGCCAACTCCAAAAATCATGTTTTATAGCAACAGGTTCTATTAAATAATCCAACATTACCATCAAAGCAGCACTAAAAACAGATTTAAAAAATAGTGTTACCTTGGAAGTAAAAATATAAAAAATAAGGTATGTAGAAACAAAATAATTAACAATGAAAGTAATCATTATCCAGTTTACTCCTATCAAGAGAGGTACTTCTAAGACTTTAAAGCCAAGTGTTTTGCCATAATTGTATGTTCCAAAAATAGCTTCTGTTTTCACACCAATTACTTCAATAAAAAAACCTACTAAAAAAGTAATACTCACAAAAATCCAAAAAGAAGGTGAGTATTTACGTTGTGCCAAGAAAAGAAGTACAATACTTGTAACCAAATTGAAGGGTGTAGCCAGTTCAAAAAGCTCACGAGTAGGGTCAAACCAAAGTCCTAAAAGTCCTGCAAAATACATAACCAATATTAATCCATTAAAGAAATTGATATTATCTTGAACAAAAAAACGAATTGATTCGAATAAAAAAATGGTTTTAGATTTCATTAAGTGATAAAAATGAGTAGATTTTGATAAATGTAAAATAGACTAACTTTGTTTTTTGTAAATTTGTTAGGATTCTACTGTTATTTTAAACAGTAATGATACAAAAGGAGAAATTATTTTATGAATTATATAAACCTTCAAGATCTTTTTCTTACGCCTATATATCTACTTCTTATTTATGGAGTATTATTTTTTATGCGTACAAGTATTGTAGATAAAGAAATGCGAAATTTTTTTATTATAGGATATAGTGTAAAAGTAGTTGGAGCTATTTTTTTTGGATTGGTATTTCAGTTTGTGTACGGATATGGAGATACTTTTTTTTATTTTGAGGGGGCAAGAATAGCAAGAGAAGCATTTTTGAATGATATACTAAGCTATTGGGAAATCATGTTTCAAAATATGGATGAATACAGCACACCACACACCTATTATTATGCTTATCGTATGCCTTACTATGGAGATAAAGGTTCATTTGCTGTTAATAAAATTGGTTCTATTTTCTCTATTCTTTCCTTTAATACTTATACGGTAAACTGTCTTTTCTTTGCACTAATGAGTTTTACAGGAAGTTGGCAGATGTATAAAGCTTGGGTAGATATTTATCCTATGTTAAAAAAACAACTTGCTTGGGCCATTTTTTTTATTCCTTCTATATTTTTTTGGGCGTCAGGCATTGTAAAAGACTCTGTTACTTTTTCTGCATTATGTTTTGCTTTTGCAGCCTTTCATTTTGGTTTAATACGCAGAAGAAAAGTTTATATCAACTTGCTTTTATTTGCAGTGTGTTGTTATACGATGTATTTAATTAAACTTTACATTTTGCTTTGTTTTATTCCTGCTTGTGGTTGGTGGTTTTATTCTCAATATACTAAACAGATTCAGTCTCAGTTTTTAAGAGTAGTTTTTGCTCCTATTTTATTAGTTCTAGGTATTGGTATTGCCTATTATGCTTTTTCTAATCTCATCAGAGGGACAGAATATGACTTAGATAAAGTAGCTCAAGAGGCATACATTACAGCTGATTGGATTCATCAAATGAGTGAACAAGGAAGTGCCTATGATATAGGTCTTGATCAGATGGATGGAACAATTGGTGGTTTATTAAAACTTTATCCAAAAGGAATATTTATTACTCTTTTTCGTCCTTTTATTTGGGAAATAAAGAATTTTAATATGGCTTTGGCTGGACTAGAAAATCTTGTTATTTTATTTCTTACCATTCGTGTATTTAAAAATCAAAAATGGAAAATAATCCTCAAACGTTTGCAAACTCATCAAATGGTAGTAGTTTGTCTTATATTCACTTTATTCTTTAGTGGAATTATAGGAATTGTAAGTAGTAATTTTGGAACTCTTGTTCGTTATCGTATTCCTATTTTACCTTTTTATATGATTGCATTGATTATTTTGGCATATAAACCTCCTAAACCTAAAAAACTAAGAAAAATTAAAGTCTAATTTCGTATTTTTGAAAATCTTTATCTTTTTATCTAAATTCTATTTTTTATGAAAATCACTTTCAAACTCCTTTTAATTTTATTTTGTTTTGTATCTCTATCTGCTTGCAATACTGATAACAAAGAAAAAAACACAACTGAAGTAAACTCTATGTCAGAAACTGATACTGATAATAAAGAAGAAAAATATGGTGCAGAAATAACACTAGAAAATGCTATTGCTGTAAGTGAAATTCCTGCTCTATTAGCCAAACAAGATTCTGCTGAACTAAAAGTCATTGGAAAAATAGGCGAATGTTGCCAGAAAAAAGGCTGTTGGATGAAAGTTCCTATTTCAGATAATCAAGAAATGTTTGTCCGTTTTAAAGATTATGGCTTTTTTGTTCCTATGGATTCAGAAGGAAAAGAAATTGTGATGGAAGGAAAAGTAAAAAAAGAAGTCATTTCTGTAGCACAACTTCGTCATTATGCAGAAGATGCTGGAAAAACGAAAGAAGAAATTGAAAAAATTACAGAAGATGAAGTCAAAATTTCTTTTATGGCAACAGGAGTAATTATTAAAGGCTAAAACAGAGAAAAATGTATAAAAAGACAATATTAATTTAAAACTCAAAATGATAAATACTAGTAGCATGACAAAAAAATTCAATCAAACTCCTCTACAAATAACAAAGGGTAGATTTAAAGAAATTTTTTGCTTCAATACTGAATTTGAAGAAGAAAATATAGACCATTCAGTAGTGGAATCTTTTGGAGAAGAATGGAAAAAATTTGCTTCTTTTGAGGATAAAGAAATTGATAAGTTAGGCAAAATGTATTTTGATATAATTGATGAGAATATAGTCAATAAAAATACTTATGGAATTGATATAGGGTGTGGTACTGGAAGATGGACAAAATATTTATTAGACAAAATAGGGTTTATGGAAGCTATAGATCCTAGTGAAGCTATTTATACTGCTGATAAGCTAATTGCAGAAAAAGAAAATGTACGGTTTTCTAGAGCTTCTACAGATAATATTCCATTTGATGACGAGACATTTGATTTTGGTATGAGTATAGGTGTATTACACCATATTCCTGATACACAAAAAGCTATGAGCAATTGCGTCAAAAAAATCAAAAAAGGAGGTTATTTTTATGTCTATCTCTATTATAATTTAGAAGATAAGTCTTCTTTTTTTAAACTGATTCTATCTATTGTATCTGTCATTCGCAAAGTTGTAAGTAGCTTACCTTCTACATTGAAAAAGTTTGTTTGTGACTTAATAGCTATCTTTGTTTATATGCCTACAATTTTGTTAGGACGATTCTTTAAGTTCTTGGGTTTGAAGAAACTTGCTCTTAGTTTACCTTTAAGTTTTTATCAAAATCAATCTTTCTTTGTAGTTCGTAATGATGCCTTAGATAGATTTGGTACTTCACTTGAACAACGATTCTCTAGAAGTGAGATTACTGAAATGATGCAAAAAGCAGGATTAAGTGAGATTGTTATATCTCCAAATGAACCTTATTATCATGCTATCGGAAAAAAACTAAATTAGTATTTTCACAAATTCTTTTAATTACTTATACCTTGACAAAATTATTTGATTCAGAACAGGAGGCTAAACAAAAAATTGCATTAGGAACCTCAATTTTGCTGACAGTTTCTGATGCAAATAATGAAGACGAGAAAATCTGTCTTTCTCATACCAAAGACGGATTTTTTGCTGTACAAAATAACTGTTCTCATGCAGGAGCAGACCTACACAAAGGTTTTATAAACGAGCAAAATGAGATAGTTTGTCCTCTTCATAGTTATTGTTTTAACCTTAAAACAGGAAATTCTACTCGTGGAAATGCTCCTTCCTTAAAAACATACAGATTAGAATGGAAAAATGATGAAGTTACAAATCAAAAAGTTTTATTTATTGATGTATAATTTTTTGCTTCATAATGAACAAAAAAAACCTGTCTATACCAAATATAGCAGGTTTCTTTTGGGTAAGCAAATATGTTGATTATTTTTGCTTTTAGTATTTTTAGAAAATCAACTTCATTTCTTTTTAATATCTTTTCTATTTATCTTCTTCTTTTACTTTATATAGTGTCATTGTCAGATAATCATCTGTAAATGTAGTAGGTTGATAGTCATTATCTTCCATATTCAAACATAAAGAAATTTTTTCACTATTGTCAATTCTGAAAACACCTTTCATTACAGAGTTTGCTCTGTAGATAGTTATTTGATTAGGAGTTGGACTTGCGTTTATCTTATAAGACATTTCTCCTACTTGCTTATCATTCGTATTTGCACTTGAATTTGAAAAAACATCAGAACGAACTATTAGAGAGTTATCTTCATTAAAAGTAAAATAATTAGTTTCTCCATTCAGTTCTGTTTCCCATGCACCTACTAATGCTTTTTCGGCATTGTCTAGAGAGTTGGTAGTTTGTCCATAACTAGAAAAAGTTAAAAATGTAAGAAGAGCAAAGATGCCAAATGAAGCCAGCATCACAACGAGCATACGTTTTGTACGTTCCATAATAAATTTGAAATTAGATTAAAAAATAGTAGTTTAAAAAATGATAATTTGAAATAAAATCAAATTATTAGATAGCTTAAAAAAATGACTACCTATCTATAATAACGTCTTCTTTGTATATAAGGTTACACTTTTCATAAAAAAAGAGGCTGTCCGAAAAGTACGGATAGCCTTTTTTTTATGGTTAATTTTTTTTATTTTCGAGGTATATATACTTTTATACTAACGTTATATAGCCTATGGCAAAAGTAGTTTTCAAAAACCAAAGTGGTAAGCAGCCCGAACTTTTTCCTGTCAATATATTTGACAAAATTCCAGCTCACCATCCTGTTCGTTTAGTTGAAAAGGTGGTTGATTCATTGGATATTAGCGATTTGATTTCTCAATACAAAGGTGGAGGTTGTTCAGCTTATCATCCAAGAATGCTCGTTAAAGTGCTATTCTATTCTTATTTATCCAATATTTATTCTTGTCGTAAAATAGCTAAAGCTCTTGGGGAGAATATTCATTTTATGTATTTATCAGGCAATTCTACACCAGATTTTAGAACAATTAATGACTTTAGAGGTAAAATTTTGAAGGCACACATTCATCGTTTATTTGGAGAAGTTGTTAAAATGTTGGTTGAAATGGGTTATGTAAGTCTTGATGTTCAATATATTGATGGAACAAAAATAGAGGCTTGTTCTAATCGTTATACTTTTGTTTGGCGTGGTAGTATTGAAAAAAATAAAGAAAAGTTAGAAACTAAAGTAAATAAAATTTTATCTGATATTGAAAGTAGTATTCAATCAGATAATCAAGAAGAAAATAAAGAAGAAGTATCTACTCCATTAGATTCAGAATTATTAAAAGAAAAACTCGCTCAAATCAATAAAAAACTAAAAGAACCGAGTAAACAACAGGCAAGAGAACTAAAAAAAATGCAAGATGAATATCTTCCTAGATTAAGTAAATATGAAGAGTCTCTGAAAATTTTAGGTTGTAGAAACTCGTATAGTAAAACAGATACGGATGCTACTTTTATGCGGATGAAAGAAGATCACATGAAAAATGGACAACTCAAACCTACTTATAATGCTCAAGTGTCCACAGAAAATCAATTTATTACCCACGTTTCTATTCATCAAACGGCAGGAGATACCACCACTTTATCCTCTCATTTAGAAGGATTTGAAAATCAGTACAATAAACAAAGTAAAGAAGTAGTAGCTGATGCAGGTTATGGAAGTGAAGAAAATTATGAATTACTTGAAAAAAAAGAAATTACTGCCTACGTTAAGTACAATTATTTCCATAAAGAGCAAAAAAGGAAAATGAAAAATAATCCTTTTTTAGTTCAGAATTTATTTTACAACAAAGAATTAGATTTTTATGTCTGTCCGATGGGGCAAAGAATGAAGAAAATAAGAGATGGAAAACGTACTTCAAGTAATGGATACGAATCGCAAGTATCTTATTATCAAGCAAAAAGGTGTCAAGATTGTCCTCTTCGCAATTTATGTCATAAAGCTGAAGGCAATAGAATAATACAAGTGAATCATCGTTTAAACCAACTAAAAGAGAAAGCTAGAAATTTACTAACTAGTGAGAAAGGATTAGAGCAGCGCAGTAAACGCCCTATAGAAGTAGAAGCTGTTTTTGGGCATCTCAAATATAATAATAAGTTTAATCGATTTACTTTTAAGGGATTAGCAAAAGTAGAAATGGAGTTTCTATTGATGGCTCTTGGGCATAATTTTAGAAAAATGGTGGCAAAAACTGCCGATAAGCTAAAAAATACTTTCAATTCTAAAAAATCATCTTTTTGCACCTTTTTTTATACTCAAAAAAATCACCAAAAGACAAAATTTGTTTGCATCATCAAAAAAATCAACCAAAAAGAAGAATTACAAAAAATAGCTGCATAAAAAGAGGCTGACCTTTTCGGACAGCCTCTTTTTTATAAGTAAAAACTTTACTCATTTATAATTTCTTTTTTCTCTTTTTGAGTTTCTAGCTTGTAAAAGTTAATTACTGTATATTTATTATCTATTTCCTTAGGTTGTTCAGTAGTATTGAAATTATGACATATAGTAATTTGATTATTATCATTAATTCTAAAAACTCCCTTTATTTCTTTGTTCCTATTATAAAAAGTTAGCTTATATGGACTTTGTGAAGCATCAATTTCGTAATACAGTTGGGTATGCTCTCTACCTGAAGCTGAAGGAACATTTGAAAATACAGAAGTATTAATAACGACTGTTTTGTTTTCTTTGAAATTTATATATGCTTTACTTCCTCCATAGAAACCTTCCCAATTACCAATCAATGCACTTCTGAGAACTTCAGTTGGAGATTTTACTTTATTATTTTCTACTTCCTCATCATAGATTATAGTAGAAGATTCAGTTGGATGTTCAGCATCCCATTTATCCCAACCTAATGCTGTTTGTTCAGCCAATTCTTTTTCTTCTTTTGTAGCTTCATTATTTTCTGTTGTTTCTACATTCCAGTTCAATATTTCAGTGACTGTTTCGTTAGACTCAATAGTATTTTGTGCATTAACAGAATTTATTTGAAACCCAAAAAAGATAACAAGAACAATCAATAAAATAAAATAATTTATTGATTTAGAGGGTCTGGTATTTTTATTATTATATTTCATAAGAATATTTGATTTTAGTGAATTGTATAGTTTAAAAAATGAAAGCTAAACTGTAATAATAATTGAGATATTTAGCTTCTATATAACAAACGGTAAAACGCTAATACAGGTTTCATTTCACAAAAAAAACATCTTTAAATTATACAATTATTTATTTTATTTTTAACTTAATCACTAAGTATTATTCAAAAAAATTGTATCTCTTTAATTCTACTTTTATCCCTCTGTTATTTGTAGTATTTTGGTTTATTGGTTATATTACATCATATTTCTTATCTTGATATTAAATAACAGCACTATGTTTGCATCAAAATAATGAATACCAGTCCATTAAAATTAGAGTCAAACTAAACTATAATTCCTTTTGAATACACCTAATATACTCAAAAAAACAGGGAACTTTACTAACCCCAAAACATGTCCGAGTTGTCAGCATACTAACTATGTGTGGGATGAGGAGGTACGTTATATGTATTGTTATAATTGTGGAGTGGCTTCAGATTTAGCTTTCAACCGTGTTCTTAATGAAAGTCTAAAAACAGAAAACTTTCCTTATTATAGCTTTCTTAGAGTAGGTCAGGTTCTTAATTTAGAAGAAAAGGAATTTATGATTACAGCACGTCTGCGTTACCGTTCTTCCCATAAAGAATATTATACCAGTGATGAAGGCTCAGGATATAGTAATGAAACTTGGTATTCAGACACTTATATATTACAAAACACGCAAGAAGGAAAAAATGAGCGTTTTTACTTGAATGAAGATAAAGAAGGATATTCATTAGGAATGCCTATTACTGTTGATAAAACAGATGCAGACCCTACTAATTTAGAACTTTTTACTAACTTTTATGAAGGAAGAGCTGATTATAGAGTTACTGAATACGGTTCTTTATTTTTAGAGTTTTTTGAAGGAGAAACCGAAAAAGAAGATCCTTATGCAGTCGGAACTCAAACTCATTTTGCTACTTATCAAGAAGGAATGTGGAGTTATACTGTTGAACAAGGTGATGGTTGGAAAGAATTTTCAGCAGAAAAGAAAATTTCTAAAGAAGAATTATATCAAGCATTAAAAGGAAACCCATACATTGATACCTATCAAGAGAGAGACAAAGGTTTTTCTACCATCCGTAAAGTAACAAGCGCAGCAGCTCTAGTAGCTTTTTTAGTCTTTTTGGTTTCTCTTTTTTCTGATGGCACACCCATTTCTTCAACAAAAGTTGATACAAAAGATATAGACAAAAAAGAAGGTTATTTATCTAAACCTATCAAAATTGATAATACAAACACAAACTACAATATTGAATGGAGTGTGCAATTTAAAAGTTATCAGAACCAAGGGATGTATGTAGTTGTAGAGCTTTTAGATAAAGAAAAAAATGTTATCAACGCAGTAGAAAGCGATTTTTGGTACGAATCAGGAACAGACTCTGAAGGAAGTTGGACAGAGTCAGAAACATCTTCTTCTAAATATTTCAAATTTGTAGAAGAAGGAGACTATTTTGCTCGCATTTATGCAAAAACAGATTCTACTTACTTTACTGATGCTACCAAATCACAAGCCATCATTAATTTTACAGTAAATGAAGGCGCATTACTTAGTAGATATTTCTTGATGTTAAGTGGTTTTCTTACTGTTATAGCTTTACTTATTAGTTTTGGTAAAATAGGAAGGACAACTAAAGAAAAATATATTTATGCAGGAATAAATGCAGAATAAAAAAATAAATATCTTTTTAAACTTAAATATCTCATTTTCAAAATAAAAGATTATGTCAATACTTACAAAAATTATCGTCTTTGGTGGATTGTTTTTTCTTCTTCTTACCACCTATGCAGCTTCGAAAAGTAGTTTAGGGTTAAGTACAGCTCATGACAAAGACCTTATAAAAGATCTTAATGAAAACTGTCCTGAAAATATGCGTGATAAATGGGGAAACTGCCGTGACAGAACCTATCGCAGCACTTATTATGGCGTTTATGTGTTTGGTACAGGGCGATATGGTGGGGGAGCAGGAGGAAAGTAATTATGTACTTACTACTATCCTAAATTTAATCTATTATTTTTTCTCTGAGTCTATCAGCTGAATAATTCTGACGTGATACCAAAAATATCTTTTAGTTGCATATTTTATTTTCCTAAATGGTTTTATAAACCTAATTCAATAACAAGTGTCCTTACATTGTTTTTAGGTTTGCTTTTTTATGCACTCTCTTCAACATTTGGCTTTGCTTTAGACCCCAAAAAACAAATTTCACAGTATATAATTGATCAATGGACAACTAGAAATGGTCTTCCTACTAATACTCTAAATTATGTATACCAATCTAAAGATGGTTTTATTTGGGCAAGTACATATAGTGGTTTAATACGTTTTGATGGAGTAGAATTCAAAATTTTTGATAAAAAAAATCTACCTTATCTTACTAATAGTTCTATCTCATCACTTTACCAAACTCAAGATGATTCACTTTGGATAGGTACACATGGAAGTGGATTAATTGTACAAAAAGACAATAATTTTAATTTTTATACTTCTGAAACTACACAGGATAATTTTCCAGACTATTCTATTGAATCTATTGTAAAAATAAAAGATGGTTCTCTATGGATAGGTACACGAGGAAATGGCATAATCGTCTATAAAGATGGTATCTTTACTCCTTTTACTACTATTTCTGAAATCAATTCTATTTCTATTAATGAACTTCAAAATGGAGCTAACAGTACAATTTGGATAGGAACAGAAGGAAAAGGCTTATTTGCTTATCAAAACGAAATCGTAGAAAAATATAATGTAGAAAATGGCTTACTTTCAAATGATGTAATTACAGGTCTTTTATTAGATAAAACAAATACACTTTGGGTAGGAACAATAAATGGAGTAAACTGTATCCGAAACGGAAAGTCTAAGGTTATAAAAGAATTTGAAGGGATTACAATTAATGATATTATAGAAGATGCAGAAGGTAGTATTTGGTTTGCTACAAGTGCTGGTTTATTCAGAAAAAACCCTCTAACCAATCGCTATGAAGTTTTGAATACAGAAAATGGACTTCCTCACAATAATGTAATGCATGTCAGTACAGACAGAGAAGGAAATATTTGGTTGGCAATGTATAGAGCAGGACTTATACGTTTAAAAGATGGAAAGTTTGTAAATTATACAGTTCAACAGGGATTAGCTTCTGTTTCAGTTAGTTCAATACAAGAAGTAGAAAAAGATACCTACTGGATTGGTTCGGATGCAGGGATTATGAATACTATAAATAATCAAAATATAGGAACATATACTTTCAAAACACCTCTTTCTATTGACCGTTTACGTGCCATTTTTAAAGATAGAGAAGGCAATATTTGGGTAGGCTCTTATGCAGGAGTGCTACGAATTTCTTCTGATGGAAGCGAAAAACTTTTTACTACTGCAGATGGTCTTAGTGATAATCAAGTTAGAGTAATTACTCAGACTATAAATGGAAGTATATGGATAGGAACTCGTGGTGGTGGACTAGATGAATACTCTGCCTCTGAACAAAAATGGATTCCCTTTACAAAAGATGACGGATTAACTTCTAATTTTGTGATGGGTATAGAACCAACTCAAGATGGAAAACTAATCGTTTCTACCAATGATGCTGGTGTAAATATCATAAATCTCAAAACAAGGAAAGTCAGTAAAATTTATACACAAACAGAAGGATTACCTTCTAATCTAGCCTTTTCAGCTCGTTATGATTCTAGGAAAATTCTTTGGATTTGTGCAAACTCTGGACTAGTTGCTATTTCACCTAATAATATAAATAAGATAAATATTTTTAGTCCATCCATAGGCTTTCCTGTGGATGCCGTTTTTGATATTCGTGAAGATAGCAATAATGACCTATGGCTTTCTTCTTCGTCTGGAGTGATTAAGATAGATAGAAATTCAGTTACAGATTATTTTCAAGGAAAAAGAACCGACTTGAAAACAGAAATTTTTGATAGAAGTGATGGAATGAAGGAAGAAGAATGTACAGGAGCTGTACACTTTCTAAAAGATAGTCAAGGAAGAATGTGGTTTCCTACTATTGGAGGTCTCTCTATGATTAACCCTACCAAAATATCCAAAAATTTACTTCCTCCTCCTGTTTATATTCTAAACATGGCAATAGATAGTATTAATTATTCATTCCCTTCTCTAAAAAATGAAAAAATAACTGTAGAAGCAGGAGCAAAACGTGTTGTTTTTCATTTTACAGGACTTAGTCTTGTTTCTCCTTCAGATATGCACTTCAAATATCGTTTGAAAGGTTTTGATGAAGACTGGATAGAAGTTGTCAATGAAAGAGATGCACTCTATACAGGATTGCTACCAAAAGAATACACTTTTGAAGTAATGGCTGCTAACAATGACGGCATTTGGAGCAAAGAAGTAGCTACTGTAAATTTTAAGATAAAGCCTTTTTTCTATCAAACAGCTTATTTTTGGTTGGGTTTAGTATTAGTATTTTTAATTCTAGTATTTTTAGCTTATCGTTATCAGGTAGGAAGAATTAAAAGACAGAACTTAAAATTAGAGGAAACTGTTCAACAGCGTACAGCAGAGATTAATCAACAAAAAGAAGAAATTGAATCACAAAGAGATAGAATTGAAGAGCAACGTCAAGCTATTACAGAATCCTATCAGCAAATCCACAAAGTAGGAGAAATTGGACAAAAAATTACTGCAAAACTTCAAACTGATACACTTGTACAAACCATTTATCAAAATATTTTGGCTCTCATGCCAGCAGAAGGTTTTGGAATCGGTACTTATAAGAAAAAAGAAAATAAGATTGAATTTAAAAATTACATTGAACACGGAGAGTTACTTGCTGCTCATAGTGATTCTCTTTCTCAGGTTAATCGTCTTTCAGTGCAAAGTTTTACTAAGAAAAAATCTATATTCATAAATGACTTAGATGAGCACTTTGCTCAAAACTCTCAGCTCAAATACTTAGATATAGGAAAAATGCCTAAATCTGTTATTTATGTTCCTTTAGTTATCAATGAAAAAACAGTAGGTGTTCTGACTGTACAGTCATTTAGAAAAAATGCCTATAAAAAAGAAGACGTTGTAATATTGGAAGCATTAGCAGCCTATATTTCTATTGCACAAAGCAATGCTAAATCGTACGAAATTATTCAAGAAAAAAATAGAAATATTACTGATTCAATTCGGTATGCTCTTACAATTCAACAAGCTGTTTTACCTACTCCAGAAGAAATGAACAGACTTTTTGATGAATATTTTGTAATTTTCAAGCCTAAAGATATTGTAAGTGGTGATTTTTACTGGACAGTAAATTATAAAGGCAAAACATTTGTAGCTATTGTAGATTGTACAGGACATGGTGTTCCATGTGGATTCATGTCTATGATAGGAAATGCTCTTTTAAATGAAATTGTCACTATTGAACGTATTTTTTCTCCTGCTAAAATTCTAGAGAAATTACATCAGGATGTTCGTGCTGCCCTTCAACAAGAAAAAGCAAAGAATGATGATGGAATGGATATATCTATTTTTTGTTTAGACAAGACTGAAACAGGAAACAAAATTACTTTTGCAGGAGCAAAGCAATCTATGTTTTATGTAGAAAATCATCAGATAATTAAACTTAAAGGTGATAGAATGTCAATTGGTGGAAGAAGAAGTAAAAGGCAAGATAGTAATTTTAAAGAACAAACAATCATTCTACAAAATGGCTCAATGGTATATCTAATGAGTGATGGTTTTGCAGATCAGTCTGATTTACAAGGGCAAAAAGTAGGTTCAAATCTAATCATAGAAAAATTAGAAAAAATAGCAGATCTTCCCACAGAAAAACAAAAACAAGAATTAGAAAACCTGTTAGAGCAGCATCAACGCACAGCACCTCAACGTGATGATATTACGCTTTTAGGAATTCGCCTATAAAATAATTGTTTTAATAAAGACTTTTGTTTTAAACCAATTTTTGCTTTCTCTTCTTCATTCTCTTATTTACATAATTAAAAACTGGGTAAGAGAGTACAGATGATAAAATGATTATTGCACCAATGTAAAAATTAGAATCCATCTTTTCATGTTCATTAAAGAAAATAGCTGCCAAAATTATTCCATAAACAGGTTCTAAATTAATAGTGAGGTTAGTCATAAAAACAGTAAGTCTTCGTAAAAGCTCAATACTTACCGAATAAGTATAAACGGTGCAAACTATAGCTAAAATAAAAATCATAACTGCATCAGTAGTAAGATATATTGAATTGACAAAATCAAAAAACCACTCTCCTTCTTTAAAATAAACTGTGTTATTTTTCAAAACCATATCAATTCCTTCTACTCCTGTAAAATAAGTAGAATAAAAAGGAAGAAATAATATAATTCCAATGGCTGCACCACTCATCTCCAAAACAGTAATGGTATTAGGTTCAGCAAGATGAGTAAACTTTCCATTAATAGTAGAAAAAAGAGCTGCCAAAACAGCAGAAATAACACCTAAAACAAGCCCTAACATCATATTACTTTCTAAATCAGCCCTCATAATTATATACAAACCAAAAATAATAACAAGACCTAAAGCTACTTCATAGAGCTTTATTTTTTTCTTATTAAATATAGGTTCAATAAAAGCAGTCCAAAGCGAGGCTGTAGAAAGTCCAATTAAACAAATAGAAACATTAGCTACTTTGGCTGCTGCAAAGAATGTAATCCAATGTGCTCCCACAATCATTCCTGTAAAAAGAAGCTGAAAAATAAATTTTGTAGAAATCTGCCACTCATTTCGTTTTACAACAAAAGCTAAAACAACGGCTGCAATTATAGTTCTATACAGAACTGTTTCAACAGCAGGAATAGTAAGCCATTTTCCCAAAATAGCTGTAAAACCCCAAATAATTACAATAAAATGAAGTTTGAAATAATCTAATATAGACGCAGAAGGAGTTGTAGTAGCTAATTTATTCATAAAAGAATTAATCAAAAAACAAGAAAAATATAGTGAATTTTGTGATAGTACAAATCTCTAAAATATTTTTTAAAAAAGATAATTTTGACTCAATAAATTACTATTATTACTTGATTTACTCTAATAAATTTTTCTCCATCATATCTTTTCACTAGCATGATATAAAAACTGTTTTCCACAAAAAAAGCCTTTCTAATCAATTATGATTAAAAAGGCTTAATTCTTTGTCCGTTCACAAATACATTCCTGTATCTGTCCTTATAAAGACGGGCGATGACCTACTCTCCCACGAATAGCGCAGTACCATCGGCGCAATAGGGCTTAACGGCTCTGTTCGGAATGGAAAGACGTGTACCCCTATGCTATGATCACCCTTTTTCTTTAGGTAAATTGTCTGGCTAGTACCAATGCAACTTACACAAGTTCTTAAAAAGTTCTTTAACAAGTGTTACTTTAACAAAGTAAGGTGTATAGTATATTTAAAAATTATGACTCTCCGTTTGCATATCGGAAAACCTACACTAACAAAAGACTACTGAGAAATTAGTACAGCTCAGCTCCATTTATTTCTAAACTTCCACCTGCTGCCTATCTACGTCATCATCTTTAACGTCTCTTAAGGGAAATCTCATCTTGAAGTCAGTTTCGCACTTAGATGCTTTCAGTGCTTATCTGTTCCAAACGTGGCTACTCAGCAATGCAGTTAGCACCACAACTGATACACCAGAGGTTTGTCCAACTCGGTCCTCTCGTACTAAAGTCAGATCTTCGCAAATTTCCTACGCCCACAACAGATAGAGACCGAACTGTCTCACGACGTTCTGAACCCAGCTCGCGTGCCACTTTAATGGGCGAACAGCCCAACCCTTGGGACCTTCTCCAGCCCCAGGATGTGACGAGCCGACATCGAGGTGCCAAACCTCCCCGTCGATATGAGCTCTTGGGGGAGATCAGCCTGTTATCCCCGGAGTACCTTTTATCCTTTGAGCGACGGCCTTTCCACACAGAACCGCCGGATCACTATGCCCTACTTTCGTACCTGCTCGACCTGTTTGTCTTGCAGTCAAGCTTCCTTATGCCATTACACGCTACATACGATTACCAACCGTATTGAGGAAACCTTGGGAAGCCTCCGTTACACTTTCGGAGGCGACCACCCCAGTCAAACTACCCACCACGCACCGTCCCTCTCACGAGGTTAGATGACAAATACAGAAAGGGTGGTATTTCAACAATGACTCCACGATGCCTAGCGACACCGCTTCAAAGTCTCCCACCTATCCTACACATTCTGTATTCAACAACTATGCGAAGCTATAGTAAAGGTTCACGGGGTCTTTTCGTCCCGTTGCGGGTAATCGGCATCTTCACCGATACTTCAATTTCACCGGAATCATGGTTGAGACAGTGTCCAAGTCGTTACACCATTCGTGCAGGTCGGAACTTACCCGACAAGGAATTTCGCTACCTTAGGACCGTTATAGTTACGGCCGCCGTTTACTTGGGCTTCGATTCAAACCTTCGGATTACTCCTAAGCTCCCCTCTTAACCTTCAAGCACCGGGCAGGTGTCAGGCATTATACTTCATCTTACGATTTCGCAATGCCCTGTGTTTTTGT
>NZ_CP147017.1:1047500-2070000 GCF_037126295.1 Bernardetia sp. Wsw4-3y2
TATTTTATTTATTCTTTTTATTTCAACTCTTTATCTTTTTACTTACTTTTTCTTTCAACGTTTCTGAAAGGGAATGCAAAGGTAAAACTTATTTTTTAAACTACCAAATTTTATTTCTAAAATCTTTAAAGTTTTCTTTCGCTTTAAATCCTTTACTATATTTGTCTCTTTTCCCTCGTTTGGGAGTGCAAAGGTAAGAACCTTTTTTAATTCTGCAAACTATTTCTATAAAAAAATAAGACTTTTTGAAACTTTTTTAGGCTTTAGTTTGTTACCTCAAATTTTTAAAGAAACCAAACTATTGATTACAAAGGAGTTGTGATTTTAATAAAAAATTATTGATTAAATATTTACTTAAGACTAAATCATTATTTTCTTTTAAATGATACGTATTCTGATTAATGATATAGATAATATAAGCCAATTGTTACTTATTATACAGAGACAAGAGTTTTAGAAATCTGTTTAGAGAGTTTGACAAAACTATATATTCTTTAACATGTAGTCATCTCTTATTACTTTAGATAAGATTCTCATACAAGGTGTATCCCCTCGTTCATACATGTTTATTTACTAATACAATCTATCTTAAATGAAAATAATATATTGTGATAGCATAATTAACCCCCAAGTTATAGATGCTGATTATGAAACAGAACAGAAAGCTGCCAAAAATGCAGGTTTTGAAACTCACCTTTTGAGTTTTGAGAAATTAGAAGAGGGCAATATTAATTCTGCAATACATTTTATTTCAAAAAAAGAAGAAAAAGAAATGGCTCTTTATCGTGGTTGGATGGTGCAGTCTAAAACTTACGAATTGCTTTATAATGCTCTTTTACAGAAAAACATTCAGTTGATTAATTCACCAAAGGAATATGAACACTGTCATTATTTACCTAACTCTTATTCTAAGATAGAAAATCACACTCCTATTTCTAATTGGATGAAGCTAAATGATGTAATTGATTTTGAAGAAATTTATAAACTAACAAATCAGTTTGGAGAAAATTCTATCATTATAAAGGATTATGTAAAGTCTGAAAAATATCATTGGAAAGAAGCCTGTTTTATTCCCAAAGCATCAGATAAAGACAAAATAAAAAATAGTGTGCAAAAATTTATTCAGCTTAGAGGGAAGCAATTGAATGAAGGTTTAGTTTTTCGTAAGTTTGAAGAGCTTGAGTTTTTGACACAGCATTCTAAAAGTAGTTTGCCTTTGACGAAAGAATTTAGAATTTTCTTTCTGAATAAGAAAATTGTAAATATTTTCAATTATTGGGATGAAGGAGAATATGGAGACACAAAACCTGATTTGAAAAAATTTACTCAAATTGCACAAGAAATAGATAGTAATTTTTTCACAATGGATATTGCTCAAAAAATAGATGGAGAATGGATAATTATGGAACTTGGAGATGGACAAGTTTCTGGATTGCCTGATAATGCTGATAAAAATGATTTTTACAAGAACCTAAAAAAAATGATTTACTAAAAAATTAGAATACTACAAAAGATGAAAACACTTTGGCTACATGGAATGGGAGGAAGTCCAAATCAAGAAAAAATAGATTTGTTGAGAAATTATGGATTTGAAATGCATGCTTTACATTTGGATTATGGTAAAGAACCAAAACGTTTTGAAATTTTGAAGGAGTATTGTTTGAAAAATGAAATCCAGTTTTTGGTTGGTTCTTCCTATGGTGGTTTTTTAGCTTTTTGGCTAAGTGAAGAATTGGCTATTCCTTGTTTATTATTAAATCCTGCTGTTTCTTTGAGAGGAAAAGAAAAAACCAAACCGAAAATTACAAAACTTGAAAGTTCACTTTGTATGGTGGCTGTAGGAAATCAAGACAAAGAAATTGATTATAAAAGAACTCTTTTGTTTATGGAAAAAGACAAACGAGAGGGAAAAGAAATCATTCCAAAAATAATAGAAGATGAAGGACACGGATTTACTATAGAAGCATTTGAAAAAATTGTAATTTGGGCAAAAGAAATTTTAAAAAGATAATATATGAACAAATTATTCAAACTGCTCACAATCATTTTACCTTTTGCCATACTAGCAAACGTAGGTTTGAAAATAGATGAATATAAAGAAATGATTCCACTTTTTACCATTATATTGGGAGGTTTTGGAATGTTGATTGGCTTTGCTGGACATCATTTTTCTGAATCTAAAAAGATATTTATAAAAGTGATTACACTAATTATAGTTCTAATTTTGTCTATAGGAATAAGTGTATTCGGATTTTTTGCGTTTATATAACTTTATTGAAAAACTCAACGAACAAAATAGTATGCAAGCCTAATTTCTGTTTCTGATTTTTTTTTAGTAGTATTATACTTTAAAAATAACACTGGCTTTCTAGCCTTTAATAAATATAAAATATTCAATACAATTCTTGCACAGACTAGAAAGTCTGAAATACACTATAAAAATATGACAAACGAAACCCTACAAACCAACTTTGAAACTTTAGCCGTTTCAAGTAAAGATAATATTGTAACATTACAATTAAATAGAGGAAAAGCAAATCCGATTAATCGTCAAATGATTAATGACTTACATACCTTTTTCGAACAGGCAACAAATGATGAGGATGTAAATGGTGTAATCATGACAGGAAAACAGCATTTTTTCTCTTCAGGATTAGATTTGAAACAACTCTATGATATGAATGAGGAAGATGTAAAAGAATTTTGGGTAGCTTTCATGAAAATGACAAAAGTAATTGCTTCTTTTCCTAAGCCACTCATTGCAGCTATTACTGGTCATAGCCCTGCTGGTGGTTGTGTATTGGCAGTTTGTGCAGATTATCGTGTGATGGCAGAAGGAAATTATATTATTGGACTCAATGAAATCCCTGTTGGAATTGTTGTACCAAAAGTAATTTTTGACTTATATGCTTTTTGGATAGGAAACAAAACAGCCTATCAATTCCTTTTAGAAGGAAAGTTAATCAGTCCAAGTGAAGCAAAAGAAGTTGGATTGGTTGATGAAGTAGTTGCTGCTGATAAAGTTTTGGCACACGCAGAAGAAAAAATGGAAGATTACGCTAATTTTGATGGAAAAACATGGTCTTTAAGTAAGTCGAATTTGCGTGGAGGAATGTTAGCAGGAATGAATATGGATAATTTGGACGAAATACTAGAACCAATGCTCAAACAATGGTGGTCGCCAAGAACTAGAAGTATTCTGAAAATGATTGTAGCTTCTTTGACAAAATAAATTCATTTAATTTAGACCCTAAGGGTTTCTAAAAACCCTTAGGGTCTTGAAACATACAAAACAATATGTGGCAAGAAAAAGACAACAAACTAACCAAAACATTCGAATTCAAAGATTTTCAAGAAGCCTTTGCTTTTATGACTCGTGTTGCTTTTTTGGCAGAACAACAAGGTCATCATCCAAACTGGAGCAATGTCTATAATAAGGTAGATATTGAACTCACTACCCATGATGAAGGAAACACAGTTACTGCAAAAGACAAAAAATTAGCAGAAGCGATTGATAAAATTTAATATCTGTTTTCAAAAATGTATTGAAACACAAAAAAGACCTCCTATTTTAGAATAAGAGGTCTTTTTATATTACTTTCTGTACTTAATAGAAAGAAAGCTAGACTTTAGATAGTTTATACTCTACGAGTTTCACCATCTGCTGTTACTTCTTCTACTTCTACTTTTGTCTCACGAACAGTATCTTTAATAGTTTCTTGACGTTCTTCGGCAGTTTTTCCAAGTCTTACTTCTTCCACTACACGAGCATCTTTTGAAACAACTGCTTTTTCAGCATGCTCTGTTACTTCGATTTCGCTTTCTTTAAAGTTGGCAAAATCTGCTTCTGTAGCAGGACGATTTACTGGTTCACGTTCTACATAAACATGTTCTACACGCAAACGTACTGTTTCTTCTACTGGTTTTTCTACCAAATAACTACGCAATCTTGCTCCACGACCTGTTTCAGTATCACGTTTGCCAACATGCATTTCTTCCTTGATTACTTTAGCCGATTGTTCGCCTTCTACATTAGCATATCCATTGTCTCTATACTTATTATAATGTTCTAAAGAATAATCTGTATGATCATCTGAAATTGCTTTTTGATAATACTCATAATCACTTTCGATATCAATAGCTCCACAGTTGTTTAATACTGTGAGTGCTTGTGCAGCTTCTTCTTTAGAATCTGCGTGTACTGTCAAAAGTGAATTACGTGCTGCTACATCACAATACATTGCTTTACGTTTTTCATCTTCATCATCTCCAAAAAGATTTTCAAAAAAACGTGTAATTGCATTTTCATTGTGATAGTCGTCATCATAGGTATAATCTTTACCTGCTGGACGTGCTGATAAATCTATATCATTTGCTTCAATGCCGTTTTTCATCAATTGATTGGCTGCATATTGTGCTTCTTCTCCTGTTCTGAAAATTCCGATTACTGTGTTACTCATAATAAATTACGTTTAAAAAATTAAGTTTAAAAAATATATAAATAAAAATTAGACAAAGAGGTAGAGCCACAAGAGCATAAAATACCTCATTCTAATGTTTTTTCTGATTGTTTTCTTGATTGATAATTTAATTATTCTGAACGTTCTACCGAAACTTGTTCGGATTTCAACGTTATCTCTTCTGTATGAATTTCTTTATGTTGCGTTTTGTTAATGTGCAACTCTTCCACAAGAAGAATCTTTTTTTGAACCACAACTACTTCTTTCAAAACAGATACAATCATAGTACCTCCTTCATAGCGAATAGCTTGATGATTCACATCTACATACTCATTTTTCGGTTTGCGTTCTACACTTACCTCTGTATGCTTGATAGGAACTTCTACTGTGCTTTTTTCTTCATTTACTTTTTTAATAATGCGAATCTTACCCGATTCGATTACTTCCTTGTCTATATGAAGTTCTTCTTCTAAGACAGGAATAACAATTTCCTCTCCCTCTTCAAATATAGTAATATTCAAATCCTTCACATTAGTATTCTGCTTCTTGCGTCCTTCGTAAGCCTGAGCAGCATCTAATTTTTCTTTTAAATTTAGTGAAGAAATAGATAAGTCTTTTTCTGACTTATCCTGTTTTTTATTTGTTGAGTAGGTAGGCATAATTAATTAAGATAAAAAAATAAGAATTTTGAAAAAATAATTAAGAGAGCAAAAAAAAGTAATTGCCATCTTTATGAAATTCTTGCTATATATACAAATTTGAACTTGCTTTTGTTTGAATAAATTTAAAATTAATTGATTAAAATGATTAATTTATTCAACAGAAGCCTACTATTATTTCTATGAGTAGCTTTTTTATAAGAGAATATAATTTATGATAAGCCTATTATTTTTTCGTAATTTTACAATCGTATTTTGTGCTTATAGGGAAAAGACAAACCTTTTCCAGTTTAATATATCTGAAAATATTGGCTACAGGAAAATAATATATGCAACTTCTTCGATTAGAAATAAAAGGATTTAAAAGTTTTGGAGATAAAGTAGTCGTTCGTTTTGACGAAGGAATTACAGGTGTCGTAGGACCAAATGGCTGTGGAAAATCAAATATTATTGATGCCATGCGTTGGGTTTTGGGCGAACACCGTACTCGTCATTTGCGCTCCGATAAAATGTCAAATATTATCTTTAATGGAACAGCAAAAAGAAAGGCTGCTGATGCTGCCGAAGTTTCATTATATTTTGAGAATAATAGACAACTTTTGCCACCAGAGTATAAAGAAGTTTGTATTACAAGACGTTATACTCGTTCGGGTTCTAGTGAATATTTTTTGAATGGTACACCTTGCCGTCGAAAAGACATCACAAATTTGCTCATGAATACAGGTGCAACTTCTAATAGTTACGCCATCATTGAGCTAAAAATGGTCGATGATATTCTGACCGATAGAGAAGATGCACGAAAAGTGATGTTTGAAGAAGCTGCTGGTGTGGCTCAGTTCAAACAGCGTAAAAAAGAAACACTAGCAAAACTAGAAGCAACTTTATCCGATTTGGAACGTGTAGAGGATTTGATGCACGAAATTGATAAAAATATGAAAGGTTTGGAACGTCAAGCTCGGCAAGCCGAAAAATATTTTTCTACTAAAGAAGCCTACGAGAAGTTTAGTATTGCACTTGCCAAACGTCAAGTAAAAAGTAATTCTGATGATTTTGTCGATTTGAATACTCAAATTAATGAGATTCTAGCACAAAAAGAAACACTCACAGCCGAACAAGAAAGTTTAGAGCAGTCTATTGAAGAGCAAAAAAATACAGCACAAGAACAAGAAAAAATTATTTCTGAAAAGAAACGTTATTTGTCTTCTCAGATAGAAAAAATAAATCATCTTCAAAACGAAAAAGTTAGAAATGAAGACCGAACTCAGTTTTTAAGTCGTAATCGCAATCAAATTGAAGAGCAATTACTGGAAGATGAAACTGGAACGAAACAAGCAGGAAGCAGTTTGGAGACTTTGCAACAAAATCTTGAAAGTCAAGAAAAGCAATTTCTAGAAACTCAAAGTATTTTAGAAAACTTCAAAAAGTCTCATTCAGAAGAAAAAGTAAGAACTGAAAATTTGCGCTCTGCCATGCAAGCAGCACAAGAAAAATTCAAAACACTTCAAAATGATATTCTCATTCTTCAAAAAGAAATTGAATTAAAGGAAAATCAACAAAGTGGCTCAAAACAAGAAAATGACCAAATTGCACTAGATTTTTCTGGACAAGCTGATGAATTGCAAATTACATTAAAGAAAGTACAGGAAATTGAAAACGAATTAAAGAATAGAAATAATGAAATTTCAGAACTAGAAAAAATTGAAGCTGAAAGAACACAAAAAATAAACTCGCTTACTACTCAAATTGAGTCTTTAAAAGAGCAAATAGGAACAAAACAGCGAAAAGAAAGCAGTTTGAAAGCTGAACAAAATCTTACCAAATCTCTAGTAGAGAATATGGAAGGTTTTTCAAACGCTCTTAAATTCTTGAATAAAAACGAAAGTTGGTCTGAAAAAGCCGTTTTATTAGCTGATATTTTCACAGCACAAGAAGAATATAACGATGCCCTTTTTTCAATTTTAGAGCCGTATCTTAATTTTTATGTTGTCCAAACTGAAGAAGAAGCACGAAAAGCTATTTCTTTACTGACAGAAAACGAAAAAGGAAAAGCAAACTTTTTTGTTTTGGAAAAATTAGAAAGTGTTATTCCAAGTCTTCCTCCAATTGATAATGCTGTAGCAGCATTGGCAGTTATTCAGTTTGACGATTCGTATAAAAAATTAGCCTATTCACTTTTTCATAATGTATATTTTAGTGAAAATGATAATTCAAATGATGTTGAAGGTTTTACGATTGCACTCAAAAATGGTGAGTTTGTAGCTCGTACGGGTGGAAATTGGACAGGTGGAAAAGGAAAAGAAAATGCAAATCAGAATTCTCAACTCGGTAGAAAACAGCGTTTAGAAGAATTGAACAAAGAAATTCTGACTTTAGAAGAAGAAATTTCTGTTTTAGAAAATCAAAGAAATGAATTTTTGAATCAAATTGAAGACTTAAAAGAACAATCTCAATTTGATGAGCTTCGAAACCTTCAAAAAGAAACGAATACTATTTCGCAGCAAAAAATATCACTTCAAGCAAAAGCCGAACAGATGCAAGAAAATGTTAGGCGAAGCGAAGAGCGAAAACAAGCAGCGCAAGAGCGTTTGAGTATTTTGGCAGAACAAATTGAAAAATTAAAACCAAAAGTAAGTCAGAAAAAAGAAGCCATAATCGAAGCCGAAAGAGGCTATTATGATTTGAATGATAAATATTCTAATCAAAATGAGCGTTTCCAAGAAATTGCAGAAGAGTTGCAAGAAAAAAACATGTCTTTTATTCAGTTTGAAAGTAAATTAGAAAATCTAAAACAAGAAATAAAATTCAAACAAACTTCTCTTTTGACTGGAAAAGAACGCATTACCCAAAGTCAGCAACAGCTTCAAGAAATTGCAGAAGAAGTAAATCAGCTTAAAGAAAAAATTACGTTACAGATTGAAGAAATAACTTCTTTAGAAGAAATAAAAGGCGATTTACAAGGCGATTTATCAGAAATTGAAAGTCAGTTTTATAAGTTGCGTGAAGAAATAACGAGAGTAGAAAAAGTTATAAAGGAATTGCAAAGACAGCGTGAAAACTGCGATACAAGAACGATGTCTTTTCAAAACAAACTCAATGAAACAAAACTAAAACTGACAGCAACAAGAGAACGACTTTCAGCCGAATTTGAAATTGAATTGACAGATGAGCTTTTAGAAGCCAAAACAGAAGAAGATGAGCTTCCAGACGAAACATTAATAGACGAAATAGAAGCAGCAAAACGTCGTTTGCAACGCATAGGGACAATAAATGCCACAGCAAAAGAGGCTTATGATGAAATAAAAGGCAGACATGATTTTATTACAGAACAAAGAAGCGACCTTTTCGACGCTCAAAAACTCTTAGAAGATACGATTGCAGAACTTGATGAGGCTGCCAAAACAGCCTTTTTAGATGCTTTTAATCAAATTAGAGAGAATTTTATTCGTGTTTTTCGTTCTCTTTTTTCAGAAGAAGATAATTGTGATTTGACTTTGACGAATCCTGATGACCCACTTTCTTCAAAAATTGAGATTATTGCACAGCCAAAAGGAAAGCGACCTCTTACTATCAAACAGCTTTCGGGTGGAGAAAAAACGCTGACAGCCGTTGCACTTTTGTTTGCGCTTTATCTATTGCGTCCTGCTCCTTTCTGTATTTTTGATGAAGTAGATGCGCCTTTAGATGATGCAAACATTGATAAATTCAATAGAATTATCAAGAAGTTTTCAGAAGAAGTACAGTTTATTATCGTTACCCACAACAAGCGTACAATGGTAAGTACTGATGTCGTTTATGGCGTTACGATGCCTGAAATTGGTGTTTCGAAAGTCTTGCCTGTGGATTTGAAAGGGATTTTGGTGGAGTAATCATTTTTTTGTTTTTATGATACAGAAAAATAATTGTATATTGGTTTCATATTCTAATAAAAAATAAAAATGATAAGAATAGAAGAAATAGTAATAAATAATATTGGAGCTATACAGAATTTAAGACTAAATTTCAATAGTAATTTTAATATTATATGTGGAAAAAATGGAATTGGAAAAACAACTATTTTAGATTGTTTGGCTCAATCTTTTTCTCAAGAACCACAAGTTAAACGCTCTGCAAATACGGAAAAAGGTACTTGGAATATTCGTTTGTCTAATACTAATAATCAGGTTCGACAAACTAGCACATATCCATTTCAAACCAGTAACTTTGAGCCTCGTCGTGGTTCTAGAATACATCTAAATCAAACTTTAACAAATTTTGCTGAAAAAATTATTGTATTTAAGACACATAGAGATATTCCTTATTCAAGTTTAAATGCAGTAGCAGCAGATGCTCAGAAACATCAATCAAACTATATTAGTGAAGTTGTTCAAGGTGTTCAACCTAAAGATATAAAAAAATGGTTTATACACCGTTATTTATTTTCGCATGTTAAACAACAAGGTTTGACTCCAACTCAGACTAGTAACTATAAATTAGCAATTTCTTGTTTTGGTAAATTAAACGAAACAGTCCTTTTTGATAGCGTTACCCCAGATTTTTATGATTTAATGTTGAATACTCCTAATGGTAAAATTCATTTTGAATATTTATCATCAGGTTATAAATCTTGTCTAGCAGTTATTTTAGGCTTAATAAAAGAGATTGAGTTTAGATATAAAAATCCAGGAATAAAAGTAGAAGATTTTGATGGAATAATTATCATTGATGAAATAGATTTACACTTGCACCCCGAATGGCAAGCTAAGATGTACTTGATTTTAAAAGAAATATTGCCAAATGCACAAATATTTACCTCAACTCATAGTCCTCATGTTATTCAAATAGCTAAACCTTCTGAAATTATTGCATTAATTGCTGATGAAGAAGGTAAAGTATATAGAAATAATATTGTTAATGAAGAATATGGCTGTCAAGGTTGGACAGTAGAAGAAATTTTGAGAGATGTAATGGGAATGACAGAAACTAGAACAGATTTTTATACTTCTATGATAAATCAGTTTGATGAAGCAATGAAAGAAGAAAGCTATCAAAAAGCAAAACAGGCTTATGATGTATTGAATAAAATGTTGCATCCAGAAAACTCATTAAATAAAATATTAAAAATACAATTAGCAAGTCTAGGAAGTGATGATTAAACTTAAAAGAACAGACAAACCAATAGAACTTACTGATGAATTAGTGAAATCTCTGACAGAAGAATATATCAATTCTAAAGATCAAGGCAAAACTAAATCGGTTTGGATAAAAAGCTACATCAAAAAAGCATTGAGTGATATATCTAATAAATGTTGCTATTGTGAAGTAAAACTAGGAGAAGAAAGTAAATACATGGAAGTTGAGCATTTTCATGATAAACATACCTATCCGAGTGAAGTTATAGAGTGGGAAAATTTATTGCCTAGTTGTAAAAGGTGTAATGGTAAAAAATCAACTCATGATACTAAAAAACACCCAATCATAAATCCTACTCTAAACAATCCAAAAGATCATTTATGGTTATACTGTTATAGAATAAAGGGAAAAGATGAATTGGGAAAACTTACCATAGATGTCTTGGATTTGAATGATTCTGATAGACTTGTTAAAGTAAGATTTGAAATAGGTAATCAAATCCAAGAAAGTTTGCAAAGTCAAATTGATATAGTTACCAATTATATCAATAGTTCAAATAACACAATAAGAACTAAAAATAAAATTGTTAAAGCCTGTGAAGGGATAATGAAACAAGGATTGCCTAGTGAAGCATATTCTGCTACTACTTCTTGTGTTATTTTAAACTCTGAAGAATATATTGAATTAAAATCTAAATTAAAAGAAGCTAGTTTATGGAATACAGACTTTGACGAAATAGAAAAGCAACTTAAAGAAATTGCTTTTGATGTATATATTCCTAGAATTAAAATACAATAAGTTTTTTGTAACTTTTAATCTTGTTCTGTCTAATATTGAAATGAATCATCTATCAAACAGCCATAGAAAAAAGCAATTTAGCCACCGAAAAATAAATAGCTAATCCCAAAAGGTCGTTTTGAAATTGGTATTTCGAAGGTGCTGCCTGTGGATTGGAAAGGGATTTTGGTGGAGTAAAAAATATAGGCTAGAATAACTCTAGCCTACAAATACTATTTTACGTCCCCATCTGTCCGACAAAAGTAATTTCATCTAAATCTCTTCTAGGAGATTTTGGAGACTCTTTTTCTTTTAAGTCATTAGGAAGTTGTTCTTTATCTCCCAAATGACCTATTGCTACAAAACTAACAGGTTCAAAATCAGTGGGAATATCTAGTTTTTCTATTGCTTTTTCGCTCTCATAACCTGCCATGTGATGCAAATAAATATCCATTGACATCGCTTGCAAACTCATATTTCCCATAGCAAGTCCTACATCATGCCAAGAATGTTTGTTTGGTTCGCCTGTTTGCTCAAAGTTTTTTTTAGCTAAAGTAGCAACCAGAACAGCAGCATTTTTTGCCCAAACTTGATTGAATTCTGTCAGACAACTTACTAATCTATCGAAATTTTCTGTATCTTCTTTGCGTGCATAGACAAATCGCCAAGGCTGCTCATTAAAACAAGATGCTGCTTTTCCTGCTGCTTTGAAAAGTAGATTCAAATCTTCTTTGGAAATAGATTTTGATGAAAAAGCTCTTGGACTCCAACGCTCTTCAATAATAGGTAAAATGGAATTTGACATAAAATAAAAATGTTTTTTAGGTTAAAAAATGAAATATCACACTATTTAAATAAAAATGTGATGAAAAATGTTTAAAAGAATACAAAACTAAACAGGCATAGAAAAAGCAAATTACCAATCTAAAAGCTCATTTTGAAATTGGCATTTTGAAAGCCTTGTACATAAATTTGAAAGAGATTTTGGTAGAGTAAATTCAAATTTGGAACTTTCAACCTACTTTTTTTGGTATATTTGTCATACTAAAACATTCAAAAGAAAATTTTACGAGAAAATATCAAGAATAAGTTATGAAAAAACCTTCTGTTCCACAGGGAATGCGTGATTTTTCGCCCGAACAAATGCTCAAACGCCAATGGCTTTTTGATTCTATAAAAAAAGTATTTATAAAATATGGTTTCTTGCCTTTAGAAACACCAACCATGGAAAACCTAGATTCTCTGACAGGAAAATATGGTGATGAAGGTGATCAACTTCTTTTTAGAGTGCTTAATTCAGGCGATTTTTTGAAAGATGTACGCAAAAAAGAGAGTCAGAAAAAAGTAGAAGAATTAGATTATAAAGAAATTACAACAAAAGTAAGTAAGCGAGGTCTGCGTTATGATTTGACAGTTCCTTTTGCTCGTTATGTAGTTCAGCACCAAAGCGAAATTACTTTTCCTTTCCGTAGATTTCAAATTCAACCTGTTTGGCGTGCCGATCGTCCACAAAAAGGGCGTTATCGTGAGTTTTATCAATGTGATGCCGATGTTGTGGGTTCAGATTCTTTGATTAATGAAGCCGAATTATTACAAATGGCTGATGAGGTTTTTGAAAAATTGAATCTAAAAGTTACTATCAAACTCAATAGTAGAAAAATTTTACAAGGTCTTTCCGAAGTAGTCGGTTTTCCAGAGAAAATGACTGACATTACTGTTGCAATTGATAAATTAGATAAAATCGGTTGGGAAGGAGTTTCAAAGGAACTCAAAGAAAGAGAACTTTCAGAAGAAGCTATTTCCAAAATAAACGAATTTGTAGAGTTTATGACTCAAAAAAATACCAGCTTCAATCAAGAAAAATTAGATTACTTGAAATCGTTCTTTAGTGGAAATGCAGCAGGAGAAGCTGGAATTATAGAATTAGAACAAGTACAACAGTTTTTACAAGGAATTCCGTTTGTCAATAACTTACAAATAGATCCAACTCTTGCACGAGGTTTAGGCTATTATACAGGCTGTATTTATGAAATAAAAGCAGACGAAGCCGAAATGGGCAGCATTGGTGGAGGTGGTCGCTATGATGACCTTACAGGAATTTTTGGTTTAAAAGGATATTCAGGTGTAGGAATTTCATTTGGAATTGAGCGAATTTATGATGTTTTGGAAGAGTTAGGTTTATTCCCAAAAGATGTTTCAGAATCTACAAAAGTCATTTTCTTAGCCTTTGATGAATCTGCAAGAATTTGGAGTTTGCCACTTGTCAGAAGACTTAGAGATAGAAATATTGCTACTGAAGTTTATACAGAAAATAAAAATATCAAAAAGCAATTTGATTATGCCAATAAAAGAAATATTCCTTTTTGTGTAATTGTAGGTGAAAATGAAATGGAGACAGGAAAACTAGCTGTCAAAAATATGATTGAAGGTTCGCAAGAAATGATGTCTATTGATGAGTTGATTGAGAAATTTGTAGTATAAAAATCATTATGATGTCGTTGGTGGAGTCACCATAGCCGTAAGGTTAAAATTTTTATTGTAACTCTGTTCCGTAGGAACTTCATATTGTTAGAAAAAATGAGAATAAATAATTGTTCCTTGTTCCGTAGGAACTATATTGGTAGAATTTATGACATTTAAAGACGAAATGTTACCATTATGAAACTCCTAAAGGAGTAAATGAGGTTGTAGCTTTCTCTTTTTTCTACCAATATACAACTCCTAAAGGAGTAAATAACTCTATTTCATTTATAGCCTTACGACTATGGTGGAGACACCAACAACGGCAGCAAACAAAAAAATAACCTTTCAAAAACATAGTTTTTGAAAGGTTATTTTTTTGTTATTTCTTACCACTTATAACTAATCACTTACAACTTTTTTATCGTACTCTTAAGCGTCTTCCCAATCTTAAGTTAGCTCGTGTACTAATATTATTGAGCTTACAGATTGAGGAGATAGTAACGCCATACTGACGACTAATTTTCCAAAGCGAATCTCCACTTTTTATTTTGTGATAAACTACTCTTCTTACGCTGTGCGTTTCGTCGGCATCATCTTCTCCGTCGTCTTCGTGTGTGTGTGTACTGTTTACACGTGCGCCTAAGTGCTTGAAATTGGCAGCCGTTAGTTCAAAATCTTTTAATTTGATTTCATTTTTTTCAAAATCAAAAATAGTGGCTGGGTCTATTGAATTTCCTTCATAACGCATTTCAAAGTGCAAGTGAGGTCCTGTACTTCGTCCTGTGCTTCCACCTTTTCCAATCATCTGACCTGCTTTTACATAATCTCCAACTTCTACATCTGTTGCGCTGAGGTGTCCGTAAACAGTTTCTAGTCCATTGCTGTGCCGTATGACAATATGATTTCCAAATCCTCTACCGTATTTTTTTACCCGAATTATTCCATCGAAAACAGCATAAATAGGGTCTCCTGTATCCAAGTCTAAATCTGTTCCATGATGCCAACGATAACGACGATAACCAAAGTTTGAATTTATTCTATTGCTTGCCATTGGTGCAGACCAATACTGATTTTTTGCTGAATCATAAAGAGCTATCTGAACAGTATCTCTAAATTTAGAAGCATCAATTCCGTAAGGATTTACTGAATTTGAATCCCAAACTTTGTAATACTGGCGCATCGTAATCCAAACACAGTCAATTGCAATCTCTTCTGAAATCATGACAATATTACTCATCTTGACATTATCATAATTACTTGTATCTTCTCTAAACAAACTTTTTCTGGCATTCATACTGATAGCAAGTGTATCTAAAAAAAGCGAGTATCCCCAACTTCCACCAAGCGTACTGAGTCGTAACATGGTTGTATCTGAGAGATTTAGAAGTGTGGCATTTGCAGGACGAAAGTTTTCATCATCATAGCTATCTCCACCAATAGAAGGTGCAGTTGTATTGATTACATCTGAGTTTTCTACTTTTTTTGAAGTCATTCCTTTTACAGAATCACTTTTGATTTTTCCATTTTCAGAAGCTGACATAAATAATGCAGAATCTACATTATTTTTTAAATTACCAAAAGCATCTATAGAATCGGTCTTTGAAATAGCCACAGTTAATTTTAGAGAATCTATTTTTTCATCTTTTGTATTGTCTTTTGAAGCTATTTTTTCCGTTTTCTCTTTATCTATTTCTGTGTTTGTAGGAAGAATTAATAAGTTGGGAATAATGATAGTTTGAAAATCGCTTTGATTATTTTTATCTTTTTGTGTGTTATTTTGAGCTGTAGCGTTATTTTTTTGAGCTAAAAAAGTGAATAGAATAAAAAAGAAACTAACAAATTTTATTGCTTTATTATAATGTAAAGCATAATAAAATATTTTTTTTGAGTAATTATTCGAGTCCATTTGGGAAGATAATTGGGATTTAAGGCATAAAAATCAATAGTTTATCAAATAGAAATAGTATACATTAAAAGGGAAATTCTATTTTCATAAATTTTATAGAAAAACCTATTGTTTGGCTACAAAACTTATCTATTTTTTTATGAGTAATCATACCACTTATTTATTGAGTTATATAGTCTAAAAATCAATTTAATAAGTCCTTGAGAATATTTTTTTGTGAGTAGATAGTATCTAACGTAAAAAGCTATAAATAGAAATTAAATTTCTAAACAAGACCTTTTCAATATTTTTTATTTATTAAGGGAACTATTTTTTGATTAGCTACCTTATAAATGAATGCGCAATTTACAACTATTTTATAAACACTACCAAATATTCTTATTCATTTAATTATTTTATTGTACTTATCTGTTTTATAATAGGAATAAACTACTTTTTATTCTATGATTTTAATTTTTTAAGACTCTCAAAATAAATTTAAATCACAACAACTTAATTTTTCTTCCTATTAAAAAAGCATTCAGGTTTGCTCAAAAATCTATATTTTTGTAGATTAGTAAATTGTTCTTTCAAATAACAAGAAGCCTATGGAAAATAGAGATAATAGTAAGAAAGAAAATAATAGAGAAAATAATACTACTCTCCAACCTACTGAAAACATAACCCATTTAGTTTCTAAAAACTATGTGTATGCTGCTGTGCTTCATTATTTTGGAATAGATTTTTATAATCATGCTCATCAAACATTAGCACAAAGTTGTGCTGAAAAAGGAATTGATGCTGCACTTTTAATAAAACAATTAGAGTTAGCAGTTAGTAAAAACACTAATTCATCAAAAGCAATATATCAAAGTATCTCTCATTATCCTGTACAACTTGTTATTGATTATTTGAAGCATTCTCATCGTATTTTTATGCGTCGTAGTTTGCCTTATATGTCAAAACTGGTTTGTGATTGTGATAGTAGTGGATTTGAAAATAAATATAAATCCATCATAGGAGATTTAAAAATTGCTTTTCCTTTATTTGCAGAAGATTTTATTCATCATATTTTTGAAGAAGAAGATTCGCTCTTCGATTATATTAGTCTTTTAGACAATGCTTTTTATGGAAAAATACAAATAACAAAAGTGTTTTACCCAATGAAAGAACATTCTATTTCACGTTTTTTACGTCAGCATCAACAAGATGACGATGAAATGAAAGGAATTAGAGAACTTACCTGTAACTATAAAATTACAGCAAAAACACCTCTTTTAATAAAAGTTTTATATGCAGAATTAAAAGATTTTGAAGAAGAATTGAAAATACATGCAGATATAGAAAATAGAATTTTACTACCCAAAGCTCTAAAACTAGAATTAAAATTAAAACAAAACATTGTAGAAAAGAGTAAATTTAATTAGGAATTGGAAAATTAAGTCATGAAAATAGATTTTCTAGTTTTAATCACTAAATATTCCTAAATCAGGTTTTTTCTATAATCCTTTAATTTTTTTTTACGTAAGTTGTAGATAGATGAAAACAAATTTAAAAAATTAGGAATATAAATTACATCACAAGTAAAAAAGATTAAGTTAATAAATGGGAAATCTAATATTACCACCTTCACTCACTCGTGAACTTCCTTATGCTGTTACTGCTCAACTTTCAGAACTCCCACAGGAAGCTCAACGAGAATTTTTTGAAGAATATAACCGAAATGCACGTACGACTTCCATAGGATACATTTTGCACTTGCTTGTCTTTGGGACACATTATGCTTATCTCAATCAATGGATTTTACAATTTTTATATTGGTTTACGGCAGGTGGTTTTGGTATTTGGTGGTTTATTGATTTATTCAGGATTCCCTCTATGATAGAAGCTCATAACAACAAAATAGCAGACCAAACACTTCGTCATGTGCTTGTAAAGTATCGTTATGGTCTCAAAAATCCTACAACAGCAGACTCTATTTCTTCCTCTTCTTATTCTTCTGCGAAAGGTTCACGTTTTATGCTTCGCACACCTTATGATTTACAGAAAAAAGATACTGGAAAAGATAATTCTATAAACTTAGAAAAACGCAGTATTAGCAAAATACGTCCAATTGCGCCTCGTATTTTAGATTCTCCAGAAGCTGACCCAATGCGATTAAGTATCATAAATATAAAAGCAGGATACTTAGTAGATTTTGATTTGACGACATGGGAAACTGTACAGGAATGGCAATACGATTGGGATAATGGAAATAGTGGAAAAGAGTTTCGCTTAGTAAATGAAAAAGAAACACTGCATTTGTACATACGAAATGAAGGTACTCAATTGCATACTATTTTAGCTAGAAAAGTAAATATTCATTCTATTGATAGAGAATTAGAAGAGGAAATTCAGACAAATTTACGTCCTCCATCAGTTCTAAATCATCAAGAGATAGATTATTTTAGAGAAAATACAAAAACAGGTTGGAGACACGAATTAACAGCCAAAACAAGTGCAAACAAGCTCACTATTTGGGAATACTTTGATGAAACAATGACCTTTTTTATGCGTATTGAACAACTAGAAGGGCAAACTTACAAAGCAACCGTAGGAGAAGTGATTTCTCCATTTGAGTTTTCGAATGTTTTGCCAAAAGAATAGATTTTTTTTGTAACTTTAAGTAGAATTTAGCTTTTTATTGTATTCCTTTTCTATTTCATTTTTAAAAGTGCCTAAAGAAATCCTATCAAAAAATATATCTTTGGTTTCTGAATTTAATGCTCGCAAACTCTCTTTTGTTGCGAATCGCATTCAAATTTTCTATTTAGACAAAAAAGGAATTATTCAAAATACCTGTCAAGCCATTTGGCAAATCAATCAAAAGGAAGATATTGATTTTTTTGAACGCTTCACACTATTCAGAGCGCATAAAGAAGCTATTGATTTTCTATTTAAGAACACAAACAAGGAAGAAAAAAGTCTTTCTATTAATAACCTAGAACTTCTTTTTGAAGAAGAAACTTTTTTTGTAGATGCTTTATTTACCATCAAAAAAAAAACAGATAAAGATGCAACTCCTTATTTAGAATGTTTACTAGAAGATAAAACTGATTATTATACATCATTGAAAAATGCAGAGGAAAATAAAAAGCTGCAAGAGGTGGAGTTTTTAAATGAAAAATGGCAACTGACCAAAGATACTGAACTCTTAGAAATCAACCATCAAAAAGAATTAACTGCACTCAATGAACAGTTACGAGTAGATTGGACAAACTTGTTGGCTGATAATCTCAAAAAAACGGCTACACAAAACTTTATTCAATCTAATTCTGAGTCTAATTCTGAGAAGGAATATAAAAATCATTTTGAAAATCTAGTTTCTCTATCTGATTCTTTCGAAAAGATAAGTGGTATTTGTCTTTTTCCTAAAAAAATAAAGACTTTCTTATCTGCTCAAAAAACAATTTCTTATCTAGGGAAAAATTCTATACATCAAAAACTAATTAAAAATATAGTAGAACTAGCTGGAGGAAAATTTGTAGAAATTGAGATAAACCAAAACTCGGAATTTGATTTTTCTAAAATAGATTTTATCTTTATAGAGCAGAGTTTTATTAAAAATAATACAAAAAAAGATTCATTTTCAGCCTGCCTTCTTGTCGAACCAACTTTTTTAGAAAAAGAGCAGCATTTGATAAACAATGAAACAAATTTATTGATTTATCCTTTATATCCTTTTCAGATTTGGCAACAACTACTATCCTTTACCAACACTAATACTATGAGTTACCACGAAAAAATTGATCTTTCTCAAATCTATGAAATTGTAGATAATGAGCCAATGCTTGTTCAAAGTATGTTACAAATTTTGGATAAAAATTTAAGAGAATATCCAGCACAGTTGCAACAAGAATTTAATGATGGAGAACTAGACACACTCCGTCAAACTGTTCATAAATTCAAATCATGTACAGCTTATACAGGTCTAACAAAATTTAATACAACACTTTCAGAAATAGAATCAAGTCAAGAAAACGGCTGGACAATCGCACAAATTAAAGATAAACTAGAGTTTGTCTTACAAGCTATTCCTGTTATAAAAGTGCAAGTAGAAGCAAAATTGAAAGAATTGGAGAAAGAAATGTCTTAGTATATAATTGTCAGACACTTAAAAGTGTCAGACAATTACTAAAAATCACTCAAAAACATATTTTACAGTTCCATAAATAGCTCTTCCACCATAGGCAGGAAGTGTATTTACATTATTTTGTGGTTCAACCATCATAATTTGTTGATTGAGTAAATTATCTCCATAAACAGAAAATCTGAGTTTATTAAGTGAAATAACATCAAAAAGTTCGCCTACATTTACATTCAAGTTTGCTGTCAAACGGTGATAAGAATGTATTGGAGGATTTAGTTCTTTTGCTAACGTGTTTCTATATGGACTTTGTGAAACCCGAGTAACACCTGACCAAAAACAATCAAAAATACCAATAGAAATTCCATTTCTAAACTTATAATCAAAACCAATTTTGGCATTTGATTGTGGAACAGCTTGTATATTTTGTGCCACATAAACTGTATCTTGATTTGAAAATGGACTTCTTGTATTTAGCTCATCAAAACTATCATTTACATTTATTGATGCTGTCAATTCTAGTCTTTCAATAGGAGAATAACCTATTTCAAGTTCTATTCCTTGTGATTTTCGTGAACCACTATTTATATAATATTCAAAAGTAGGCAGGTCTTCATCTTGTGCTGCTTGTTGAGAACGAACAATCAAATTTTGTTGATTATTGTAATAATAAGTAAGCGAAGTAGAAAAACGTTTGTTTAAATCTTTAAAAGAAAGATTTAGTTCAGTTGTACGAATTTTTTCAGGTTTTAGATTTTCGTTTCCAAAAACAAAGTTTACACGAATAAGACGCTCTATTGCAGAACCATTTCTAAATGCTTCACTATATAAAAATTTTGCTGTAAACTCTTCTGAAAGATTAGCAATGACACCTAAGCGAGGAACAAAATCAATATCTACATTAGGAGCTTTATTAAACTGTCCTCCAGCTACTAACTTAAGTTGAGGAATAATTCTATAATCAGCTTGAGCATACAAAGAGTAATAAATTTCATTGTAGGGTTCAATAATAAAAGGAGAATTTGGATTTTTACCAATATTTGAATTATAGATATTAAAAGAACCAAAACCTACAGCTTCAAAAGGTTGTTCTGCTGTTTTTTCTTGTTTCAAACTAACAGGAAAAGTTTGCTCTCCAGAAGCCTGATTAATAAGTCCACCTACTACAAAAGTTCCTTTCTTGCCTAAATCTACAGAAGAGAAAATTTCGCCCAAAACGTCTGTAGCACTCGTAACTGCAATATCATCAAGGGCATCTTCTGCTGTTTCTCTAAAAATATTGTGATTCAATGTAACGTTTGCATTCAAAGACCAACCCTCCAAAATATCAATTTTATATCCTGCGTCTGCAAAAGTTAGGTTATGAATTCCATTATAATCTTTATAACTAAAAGTGGTATCATTTCCATTTATAATATCAAACGCTGACCAAGCACCAGCAAAATACATAGCTCTTTGTGTAACTTGTCCATTGTAGGCTTGAATCTTGAATTTTTTGTATTCTAATTGTGCATTAAGTCCATATCCATTTTCTTGCATTTTAATAGTGCGAGTGACTTGAGGAATTCCATCTGTTGCTGTAAAATCCCAGCCTTTTTCTTGAATAATTTGTCCTGATAAAGACAGTTTAAAATTTTCTTTTTTAAATCCTTTTGTAATACTTGTCTGCAATCTACCAAAGCCTCCTCCTTGTATATTTACACTTAGAGGTTCTTCACCTATTGATTTCGTGATTACGTTTATTACTCCTAAATATGCTCCTGTTCCATATAAAACCGAACCTGCTCCATGTATAATTTCAATACGTTCGATGCGCTCAATCGGATACATTAAATTAAAAGCCATGCGCAGACCTCCACTACTGTTGTCTCTAATTGGTCTTCCATCAAGCAAAATCAAAACTCGGCTACTATAATGTACTGTTGCATCGCCACGTAAGGCAATCATATTATCAGGAATAAATCCAGAACCAGCCACATAAATTCCTGTAACTCTTCTGAGTAAATCCAAAATATTGGTAGCTCCATAGTTCTCAATATCTTTTTTATAAATTACTGATATTACAGAAGGAGCATCTTCTATACGTTCAGATTTCTTAGAAGCTGTTGTGACTAGATTTTGATTATCTAAACGAGTGAGTTCGTCTAAAGAAAATTTATAAAGTAAATTTTGTAAACTATCTTGAGTAGTAGTTTGGGCAAAACTAGAACTTTGAAATATAAATGACAAAATGAAAAAAAGAATTAGACATCTTTTATAAAGAACTATTTTTAAAACTAAGTTCATTTGGTATATTTTTCAGCGTAATAATTTATAAAGTTTCCGTTTTTCTAATAATTATCAAAGCAAATTAATCACAAAATCAAGAAAGAAAAAAGGTTTAATTATTATATTTTGGCAAACAAGTGAAATAATTGACTAATTCACCTATAAAATTGAATTAAAAAAAGGTTTTCTTGAATTCATCACTCACTATTTTCCAAATTTGCTTAAAAGAAGCATACGGAGTTCCATCTTTTTTATTCTGACAACTAATTACTTGAATAATTTTCATGTGCCAAAAAATATCCTTGTAAGCCTTTAAAATTGGCATTTTTGGATCGTAAATATGAGCTGGTTCGGAAGCTACACCATTTACTTCCATTATTTTAATTCCTTTTCCTTGTTTAAAATCTTCTAGCGAAGAAACTTTTATATCGAATCTTCCATAATAGTAATTTTCTAATGGCTTCATTATTTCATCAAAAGTAGTTAAATTTTTTTCTGTAATGTATTTATTTCCGTCCAAAAATTTTGTTCCTCTGCAATGGTTTCCAATAGGTTCTAAAACGATTTTTTCATCTTTTGGCAATATCATATTCCATTCTTGGGCAAACTCTTTTTCTAATCTTTTCTTTTGAAATCTTGCTCTATCAGAGTCTTCAATAAGTGCTTCCAAAGTTTTTTTCCCATTACCTGTTACGGTCAGAAATTCTTTTTGTACAATAGAAGTAATTGCAGAATTTTTGAATTTCTTTAAACGTCCTTTATTTTGATTATTATTATTTAGCTCATTTACTTTGTATTTCAAATTATTTGGTAATCTATAATACAAAACTCCTAATTCTATTGGTTCTTTCAAAAATTCTTGAATAATAAAATCAGCTTTATTTTCCTGCATGTATTCCTTCAAATAATCTCTTAATTCTTCAAAGGATTCTATTTTTTCTACACCTTTTCCACGCTCTCCTACTTCAGGTTTTATGATAAAAGGCAATTCAATTTGTTTTTTTTCTATTTCAGATTTAACAATTTCAAATTCCGAATTATGCTTAAAATAAAGCGACTTGGGAAGATATTTATTATCTAAAAGTTTGAGAATATCTTGTTTGGGTTGTCCTTGCATTCCACTCAAAGGAACAGCAGGATTGACAGAGGTAAAATATGCCAACGAACCCGAACGCAAAGC
This sequence comes from Bernardetia sp. Wsw4-3y2, assembly GCF_037126295.1. Lineage (NCBI taxonomy): Bacteria > Pseudomonadati > Bacteroidota > Cytophagia > Cytophagales > Bernardetiaceae > Bernardetia > Bernardetia sp. Wsw4-3y2. The sequence continues at coordinate 1,070,428 of NZ_CP147017.1, forward strand.
CAAGTACAAACCATAAGGTACTGTAGGCAAATAGAAAAACCAAAATGACCAATATTCAAAATTAGTCAGTTTTATCCACCATAAAGGTTTTTTCATGTTATAATGATGTCATCAGTGGAGACACCGACAACGGCTAGTTACTAAAAAGTAGAAATAATTTTAATTTAATTCGTAATTGGCTTCGTCTCTTTGGCAAGTCGTAATTTTTAATTCTTAATTACTTCTTGATGTTGAAGTGTTGCATAAGCCACGCCAAAATCGTCAGCCACTTTCACATGAGGAAATTCATTTTTGACAGCAATTTTGATAATTGCAAAATGATGAATGGTATGTTCTAATACATATAAAAGTTCTCTTTCGACAGTAGAAGTCAGTTTTACTCTTTGATGTGGAAGTGTTGCAAAAAGTTCTAATTCTACATCTTTGTCTAAGTTTAGTAATGTTTCAGCAATAAGATTTGAAGTTTCTAATGCCTTCTCTGTATAGTTTTCTAATTCAAGATTACGTTTTCGTGCATCATAGTCTATTGACTTATTTTCTATTCCTGTAAACAGACATGTATAAAATTCTAAAATATGTCTGACATGTTTTCCTATTGTATTTTGAGAAATTATAGGTAAAGGTTGAGCATATTCTTTATCTGAAAGTTGATTGAGAAGATCTTTGAGCTGCTTCAAAACAGCTATATTCGAATGATTCATAAAAGATTTTTTTGAGATAAAAGTGTCATTTTTATTATTTCCCCAATGCTTGGTAATTATTAAACATCTTATAAACTATGAAAAACCCTTTTTAAAATTGATTCTTACAATCAAATCAGTTAAAAAGGGTAATTATATTTCTGTAAAAATACAGAAAGTATAAGAATTAATAACATTTTAGAAACTAATCTAACTAAAAAGTATGCAAAACGAATAGTATTACTTCAAAATACTGTAATCGTTTTTAATTATTAGAGTTAGTTTTTTACTTCCAAATCAATAAATACTTTTACATCATCAGATAGAATCCAGCTAGAACCTCCTACTTTGAAATCTCTTCTATCTATTTCAAAAGAACCATTTAGTTTATAGCCTGTACTTGTTTTGCTATACGAAAAAGGAAATGAAACTGCTTTTGTTGTTCCTTTTAAAGTAAGATTAAATGTTGCTTTGTATTTTCCATCACTTATTTTTTCTATTTTTGTTGATTTCATCGAAATTTTCGGATGTTTTTCTACACCAAAATATTCTTCTTCTCTCAAGTGGTTATCTCGTGTTCCATTATCTGTATCAATGGTTTTTGCATCAACACTCACATCAAATTTACTCGCTTCAAGATTGTCAGGGTTAAAGTCAACTGTTCCTTGAAAACCTTTAAAACTTCCATCAACGCCAATTCCTGCATTTTTGATTTTGAAAGTAATAGAGGAAACAATTGTCTGATTTACTTTATAGGTAGTATTGATAGTTTCTTCAATAGTAGAAGAGTTTGAAAATGTAAATCCGAACATAAAAAGGAGGATAAGAGGAAGAAATAAAATATTATTTTTCATAATGTAAACTGAATTAAGCTAAAAAAAAATGATTAAAAGTATTGTTTTGAATTATCTAATTATACTCAAAAACAAAATTTATATGCTTTTGATTTTCCCCTTTTATTATTGTCTGATAAAGTAATTTACCATTACTGTACCTAAAAACACAATTTTGACTTTATTTTTTTATAAAAACTCTTAAAAGATAGTTTTGTTTTAATAAAAATCACTTGCCAATCAAATTTATATAATCGTTCAAAACTCTGAGAAACCACAAAGATTGAGATATATCTTATGTCTTTATTTATACTTTCTTGTTTAATCGTTAAGTAACGCTAGTTACTATGAATTATGTTTTTAAAGTTGTAAAATTGGCTTTTTTTAATAAAAATGATAAATTGGTCTTAGTAACTTTAAATCTACTATTTTTGCTAGATAAAACATAAATTCAAAATCAATAATTATGGCAAGAGATAAAAAGAAAAAAAGAATTTCAACAGATGGAAGTGGTGGTGGAATGGTATTTTCCACAAATCCAGATTTTGAATTTCAAGAACAAGAGGAAATAGAAACACTTCCAAACGAAGAGCAAAGACTAAAAGTAAGTCTAGACCGTAAAAGACGAAAAGGTAAAACGGTTGTTTTGATAGAAAATTTTGAAGGAAAAGAAGAAGATTTAAAAGAATTAGCCAAACAACTCAAAAATCATTGTGGTGTAGGTGGTTCTGCAAAAGATGGAGAAATAATAATTCAAGGCGAACTATTAGATAAAGTAAAAAATTTTCTTAAAGAGAAAGGATTTAAAGGAATGTAAATTATTTCAACCTTAAAATTGATGTAAAAAACAGCCCAAACATTAAAATATAGATATTTTAATGTTTGCCTGCTATTTGACCTCAAAATATAAAGTCAGAAAGTGTAAAATGCTCTAAACAAAAAACCTATAAGGATTTCAGAACTGACAAGAGCAAAGCTAATCCTTATAGGTTTAAAAATGCGATTTCAAAAAGACGTTGATAACAGTCAGTAATCCGATCTTAGCAAGCGTCAAATCTATTTAGACAAAATTCTATATAATTCATTGTTTAGATAATACTGTTTACCTCCTATGTTTTTCTTTTCTAATACTCGTAAATCTGATAAGGTATTTAGGTATTTTCTTGCAGTACCTTCAGCATAGAGTCCCCCACCTACCAAATGTGATACCTTAATAAAGGGTTGCATAAATAGAAATTCTGAAAGTTTTTCTACATCTTTAAACTTGCCCTCGCTACTTATATACTCTAAAATCGAATTTTTAGATAGTACAATATCATTTATCATATCAAAAGTATTATTTGAAGTTACTTCTATTGCCTTCAACATAAAAAGTAGCCAGTTTTTCCAATTCCCTCGCTGTGAAACACCCATTATATTTTCATAATAATCGTCTTTGTGTGCAAGAATATATTTACTTAAATATAATATAGGGAAGTCAAGTAAACCCTTATTAGTTAAGTAGTGAATATTAAAAATTCGTCCTGTTCTACCATTTCCATCAGTAAATGGATGAATTGCTTCAAACTGAAAATGAGCTATAGCCATTTTTAATAAGTGGTCTATTTTATATTTTTCATCATCATTAACAAAATCAATCAAATTGTCTAATTTACTCTCAATTACTCCTTTTCCACGAGGAGGAGTGTAAACTACCTTACCAGCATTTGCACCAGTTCCTCCTTGTTTGATTACTGTATTTGAAAAAGGTAATCTTATTTCATCTGTAGTCTGTTTTATTTGTTGATATACTTGAATAAAATACTTTCGTGTAAATAAATTTTCTTTTTGTAAATAATTATATCCAGACCATAGAGCTTCTCTATATCTCAATACTTCTTTAGGTGCTGATTTGGTATTTGATTCGCTATTTTTTTCACTATATGCTTTATATAATTCATCATCAGTAGTAAAAATATTTTCAATAGCAGTAGAAGTTTTTGCCTCTTGCAAACTTATCGTATTGATAAGCAAGCCCTGATTAGGTATAACAGCACTTCTTCCGTGAAGTCTTGCTAGAGCAGCTTTAGCATTTCCTAACTTTTCAAGAATTTCGATAGTTTTGTACAATTCCTCTTTAATTGGTAATGGTGGTAAATCATTCCAAGGTATATTTCTATCTGGGTTTATAGAATAAAGTAATTCTGGCATTAAAATAACTGATTTTTAATGTTTGGTAAAATATTTACCTCAAAGGTACGTTTTTTTTTGAAGTAAACATTAAAAAAGCGATATTTTAATGTTTGGTCAGTATTTTACGTCAAAGTTGATGTAATTGAGAGAGTATACATCAAAAAATTGTTTTTTTAAGGTGTGGTTAGTATTATGACATTAAAAATGATGCGCTTAAATGAGCAAACATTAAAATATCGCTTTTTTAATGTTTGCTTCCTATTTAACCTCAAAACAAAAAACCTATAAGGATTCTGAAATCCTTATAGGTTTGAAAAAAAATGCCGTTGTCGGTGTCCCCACCGACGACATTATTTATACTTTATATATCAAATTTAATTCCTTGAGCTAAAGGAAGTTCTGTTCCATAATTGATTGTATTTGTCTGACGACGCATATATACTTTCCAAGCATCAGAACCTGATTCACGTCCTCCACCAGTATCTTTTTCACCACCGAAAGCACCACCAATTTCTGCACCTGATGTTCCGATATTTACGTTTGCAATTCCACAATCAGAACCCCAATGCGCTAAAAATCCTTCTGCTTCTAACATATTTTTAGTAAAGATAGAAGAAGAAAGTCCTTGACGAACATCATTTTGCATAGCAACTGCATTTTCTACATCGCCTGAATATTTTAATAAATATAAAATTGGTGCAAACGTTTCTTCCTGTACCATTTTGTATTCATTTTTGGCTTCTACAATGGCAGGAGTTACATACGTTCCAGAAGAATATTTTTCGCCTTCTAAAACTTCACCACCACAGATAAGTTTTCCACCTTCTGCTTGAACTTCTTTAAGAGCATTTTCAAAACCTTTAACGGCATCTTTGTCGATAAGTGGCCCTACTAAAGTTCCTTGTTCTAATGGATTTCCGATAGGAAGTTTTGCATACGCATTAACTAAACGTTCTTTGATTGTATCATAAACAGAATCATGCAAAATCAAACGACGAGTAGAAGTACAACGCTGTCCACACGTTCCAACAGAACCAAAAATAATAGCACGAATTGCCATTTCCAAATCAGCTTCTGGAGTAACAATAATTGCATTGTTTCCACCTAATTCCAATAAAGAACGACCCAAACGTTGTCCAACTGCTGCGCCAACTGATTTACCCATACGAGTAGAACCTGTTGCCGAAACCAAAGGTACACGCTCATCTTCTGCCATTGCTTTTCCGATAGTTGCATCACCAATAATTACAGAGAAAATTCCTTCTGGAACATCATTCGCTTTCAAAACATCTGTAATGATATTCTGACAAGCAAGAGCTGTAAATGGAGTTTTTTCAGATGGTTTCCAAACTGAAGCATCACCACAAGTAGCAGCCAACATCGAATTCCAAGCCCAAACAGCAACAGGAAAGTTAAATGCTGAAATAATTCCAACTACACCAAGTGGGTGATATTGGTCATACATACGGTGTTTTGGACGCTCAGAGTGCATCGTAAATCCATGAAGTTGGCGAGAAAGTCCGACAGCAAAATCACAAATATCAATCATTTCTTGAACTTCGCCCAAGCCTTCTTGATAAATTTTACCCATTTCATAACTTACGAGTTTGCCTAAATTATCTTTGTGCTTACGAAGAGCCTCTCCTATTTGACGAACAATTTCACCACGAGCAGGAGCTGGAAGTGTACGCCATTTTTTGAATCCTTCTTGTGCCGTTTTGATTACTGTATCATAATCTTCTTTTGTTGCCATATCAACTGAAGCGATAAGTTTTCCGTCAGCAGGAGAATATATTTTTCTAGTTTCTCTTGAGCCAGTAGAAGCCCAATTTAAGCCTGTTGAATAACAAGCATTGTGTTCTTTTATTCCTAATTCGTTCAATACATTTTGTATCGAAGATGTTTCTGTCATTGTTGCCATAGTGTTTCTCTATTGGTTTTGAATGTGTAGTTTATTCTAATTTTTTACAAAGAAACAAAAACCATTTTTGATTTAGAAATTTGAGGAAGGTTTGAGATTTTATTTTTCTTTTTGTTCCAATAAAAACAAAGGACGAACACGAGAAGGATTATAATTATGATTGGTCATTCGTTCTATCAATACTGTATCATTTTCATTTTTGACAGATAAAAGCATTCTTTGATAATCTATTTCTTTGAGCAAAAAATAATTCAAACCCAAACGTTTTACTTTTTCAGTATCCTTTAGATAATACTCAAACTCTTCTTTTCTGATGTGCGTAGCCAAACGATACAGACTTTCTTCTGAAATCTCCTCTTTTAATGTAGGCTCTGGAAGCCAAGGTAATGCATCAATTTTAGTTCTGAAAGTAAAATATTCAGCAAACGATTTGTGTAAAATCAACAATTTGACTTTTGACTCTAACCCATAACTTTGTTTTTCAAAATTATCTGTTATAACTTTATAGGTTTGATTTGTTGGTTCGTGAAGAGTTGGTTTGTAAGATTGTGAAGAGAAAAAAGAGAGGATAATTAAAAATAAAGTAGCACAGACTTCCAGTCTGTGTAAAAAAATAATATTGTAGTTTAATTTACTGAACAGGCAAGATGCCTGTTCTACCAAAACAGGAATCAAAACCACCCACAAAACACCAAAAAGCATAAACAATCTAAAACTAACTCCTTCCAAATCCCATTTCAAGACAGGCAAAAGAAGTAATGAAAGTATAATTGCAGTTACTTTGTGAAATAGAGTTATTTTATTTCTATCAAAAAGAAGTGTAACTAAACAAAAAAGCACTACAAAAATTGAAATTATAATTTCAATTCTCCAAAAAACAGAAATTCGTTCATTTCCAAAACTCGCCCAAAACTTATATGGCACAAATGAAAATCCACCCAAAGCATCGTGTATTCTTCGCCATTGCGACCAATATTCTGTCAAATCTATTTTTAAAAAACTTATTACAATTAAAATCAAAATTCCTATAAAAATGAGTTTGATTTGATTGATTTTGGCTAAAAAAAAGACTCCAAGCCAAAGAAGAGCAATAAAAAAAGTGAGTTTGTGAGAGAAATAATTGAGAATCAGAACAAATACTAAAAGTATAATTTGATAAATTAGATTTCTGTGTTTTGATGAAAATTCTTTAGGAAAAACTAGCCAAAACAAAATCAAACTAATAATTCCCAACAGATTTTTAGGATATTGAGATACAAAATAGGTCAGATGAGGACTACATAAAATCATAATTCCTACAAAAAGAGCCATTTTTTTAGTAGAATATTTTTGAATCAAAACAATAACTAAAAATGTAAAAACTCCTACCAACACAGAAATTCCAACTTTATAAGCCACCACATAATCTTGAAATAAAAAATAAAATCCTGTCAAATACCAATAAATAATAGAAGGATCATTTGTATGTGCATTTCCTGTTTCGGCTAAAGACTGCATTTGTACCAAATAAAAATAACCATCCCAACCGTTTGCAAAATCGGTTTGAAAAAGCGCATAACCTCTTAAAAATGAACTTAGTAAGCTGATTAAAAGAATAGAAAGTAGGAAATATAGATTTTTGGACGTTTCGTAATTTCTGTAAAAAGTAGATTTCATTAGTAGAAGATTATCCTAAAAAGAATGTTTTTTGCGATTTTTTATAAGTCATTTTTTGAGTAAGTTGAATAAAGTTAGCAACTTGTTTGTATTTTTGATGAAACACAAAAAAAATTATGCAAGAATTAGATATACAAGCCATTCGTCAGTTCGGAAATATAGAGTTTTTGGCTCGCCAAGTAGTAGAAGGATTTATTTCAGGACTTCATAAATCACCTTATCACGGTTTTTCAGTAGAGTTTGCCGAACACCGTCTTTATAATACTGGAGAAAGCACTCGTCATATTGATTGGAAAGTCTATGCACGAACCGACAAACTTTTTGTAAAACGCTATGAAGAAGAAACCAATTTGAGAGCGCAGCTTTTAATAGATGTTTCGCCTTCTATGTATTATCCACGAGAAGGCAAGTACGAAAATGGCAAAATCACTTTTTCAATTATGGCTGCTGCCTCTATTGCTTATATGCTTCAAAAACAGCGTGATGCTATCGGTGCGACCACTTTTTCGGATAAATTAGAGCTTCAAACGCCTATAAAAGCGACTTCAAAACATATTCACACACTTTTTTTGGAGTTTCAGCGACTTTTAGATGCTCCAGCTCCCAACAATAAAAAAACATCGACAGCAAAAGTGTTGCACGAAATAGCAGAGCGATTACACAAACGTTCGTTAGTCATTATTTTTAGTGATATGCTAGACAATATGAACGATACTGATGAGCTTTTTGCAGCTCTTCAACACTTAAAACACCGTCATCATGAAGTTTTGCTATTTCATGTAAAAGATTCAAAAACAGAAACCGAATTTGATTTTGAAGACCGTCCTTATATTTTTACAGATGTAGAAACAGGCGAAAAAATAAAACTTCAACCTGCACAAGTTAGAGAATATTATCGTGAGCAAACCAAAGCCAAAGAACAAGCTCTAAAACTCAAAAGTGGACAATATAAAATTGATTTTGTAGAAGTAGATATTCGTCAGCCAATGGATAAAATTCTTTTACCTTATCTGATAAAACGAGCTAAAATGAAGTAACTAAAAATTATGAATACATATAAATTTGTCGAAGAATTAAATGATTTACGAGATTATTTTATTTTAGCTGATCCGTTTACACTCTTAGATTATAAAAAAGAAAATAATTTGCCTGATAATTTAATTTCTAATTTTACGACTACAGATTTTGGAGATAAAGTAGTTGAAAAAGGTAAAATGATTGCGCTTGCTAGAATCCAAAATTATCCTTATACGATTTATTTCAATTTAACAGGTAAAAATATTGAATTAGAAAAGGCTGAAAACAATATACAAATACGTCAAGACGGATATTTATTAGAAGTAACACAAGGAAAAATTTGTCTTTTCACTATTCCTTATTTACATAAATTTAATTTAGAAACTATTGAAAGGTTATTAGTCTTTAGAAAAGCACAAATTGAAATTTCTAATGGTTTATATTCTGTTTCTATATTAGCAGGAGAGACTCAGCAAAAATATGGGAAAGAACCTACTTTAGAGTTTGTTATTTTGCCTGTTACTGAACAAACTCAGTTTACAGCAATTTTAAATTGTAGAGTTTGATTTTAGTTTACTATTTTGATTATCAAGTTTTTATATTGATTTGATTTTGCAAAAGGTCTAGTATTTCTTTGTTAGAGCAGAGTATCCTTTGTAAAGAAATAAATCCTTTTTGTTTAAATTGTTTACATTTTCTTCTAATAAATCGGACTATTTTTTGAACTTCAATCGCCAAAAATGCAAATTTTAAAAGTTTATTTTCAAATTCTTCTTTATTTTTTGTTCTAGGTTCACTAATTTTTAATACGTGTTTGAGTGTTTTGAAAAACTGTTCTATATAGGTTCTATTGAACCAATGTCTTCGTAATGTTTTTGCAAAAACGGTCAAATTTGGGGTATATATAACACTTACTTTTTTTGAGCCATTTAACCTAAAAAATAATAAAACAACTTCTCTTTTTTGGCATTGATAGAACGCTTTTAGACGTAAAGTAAAAGGTGTTTTTTCTTCTTCCTTGAGATGTCTTTGCGCTTCTTGATGTTTTTTTTCTTGTTCTAAAAAAACACGATCTATATATTCTTTTGAGTTTGTTTTTTTATTATTTACTATAATAATATGATTTTTTTTAGGTACACTAATATAAATCAAACTTGTTGATTGGTTGGTACATTCTTCACTCAATGAAACATCACTATAGCCACTATCACAACTAAAATGAATAGAAGGTAATACACTATTTTCTTTAGCTAATTTTTCTTGTAACTTTCCCCAACGATTCACTAATTTTTTAGCTATTTGAATAGGTTCTTTTTTATCAGCTTTTTCTTTTTTTCTAACAAAATCAAAAAATAAAGGATAAAAAACATCTTCAATATATAATCCAAAACAAACCACTTTAAAGCCTAGAGTAGTAGCACGATACTGTCCACTAAAGAAACTTCCAAAATAATCATTTTCTCTACCTAACTCAGAGAGCCATTGACGAAAAATACTGTCATCTAAAACTGCCGTAACTCTTTTTTTTGACCAAATACTACTATCTTTTGAAGCCATTTCTTTCAATAAATGAACCACTTGAGTTTTAAATACATATTCATAAAGTACACGTATTTTGTTGATTGTCAGTTTTTTATACAACTTTTTGTAATTGATGGATACTTGACTACTTGTGATACCAAATTTGACTAAAATACTTTTCAAGGTAGGCAAACCTAGTAATTGACCTAGAAAAAATACAGTTTGCATTTTTTCAAAAAGTAATGTATCAGATTCATCTACATTAGAAATATCTAATTCTGAAAAAGAGTTCTGAAAAAGAGTAGAAGTAGCTGAAAATTCCTGTTCAAAATATTTTTTTGTCAAAGAAACTATTTTTGTGGCTATTTTTTTTTATCATTGTAGTGTATTTTACAAAATCTAATTATTTATTTTGTGGTAAAAACAAATATAGGACTTTTGCAAAATATAATTGCCGTACAGAGTTGATATTCAGCAAAATACGGCAATTTTAAACTCTACAATTTAAATACTTCTTTTAGTATAAGAAGTGACCAGTATTAAGAAATATCTCATTCACTTAGTTTTTTCAAAACACTGACTAATAAAATTTCTACTTCTGAAATAGAAATATCAAGTAAAAGAGCTATTTTTTCATTGTTCCAACCCAAAATATGATGCAATAAATAAGGTAGTTTGTCTTCAAAAGAAAGTTGATTTATTTTTTGCCAAATCTGACTATCATATATGCTTTCTAAAAAATCAGAATTTAATTCTTCTACTAAATATTCTTTTCTATTTTCTTCGTCTTGTAACTTATTATTGAGTAAATAAAAGATTTCTTCCTGCCATTTTTTGGGTGTATTTTTATAGGCTTCTGCTATCAAATCTGAAATTTTGTTTTGAGAAACATGTAAAAGAATTAATGTTTGAATACTGTTTTTTAATTCTTCGTTTTGAGTAGAAAAAGGAGAGTTTGACATTTTTTTTAATATTTTTGTTTCAAAATTACTCAAAATGATTTAAAAGTTTCCAATTAACTATTTTTTTTATTCCTTGAATTTTCCTTTAGATTTTAAATAACACAAAAAATTCCTTCTATGAAATCAGATATCGAAATCTCTCGTCAAAGCAATCTTTTACCTATTTCAGAAATAGCTAAAAATGTAGATATTCCGACAGAAGAATTAATTCCCTACGGAAAATACATTGCCAAGTTACCTTTAGATTTACTTGATTTCAAAAATAACTCTGATAAAAAAGAATCAAACTTAATTTTAGTGACAGCCATTACACCTACAAAAGCAGGAGTAGGAAAAACCACAACTTCAGTAGGTTTGGGGTTAGGATTAGCACAGATTGGAAAAAAAGCTATTGTAGCACTTCGTGAGCCTTCTTTAGGTCCTTGTTTTGGAATGAAAGGAGGCGCAGCAGGAGGTGGTTATGCACAGGTTTTGCCGATGGAAAATATCAATTTGCATTTTACTGGCGATTTTCATGCGATTACTTCAGCAAATAATATGATTGCTGCTTTACTGGATAATTATCAATTTCAAAATAGAGGTTCTGAAAATCAGCTTCGTCAAATTCTTTGGAAACGAGTTTTGGATGTCAATGATCGTTCACTTAGAAATGTAGTTACAGGATTGGGAAGCATTAGCAATGGAATTCCAACCGAAACGGGTTTTGACATTACACCTGCTTCCGAAATTATGGCTATTTTGTGTTTGGCAAATGATTTAGAAGATTTGAAAACGAGAATAGGAAACATTCTTTTAGGATATAGAGTAGGTCAAGAACCTGTTTTTGTAAAAGATTTGGGTTTTGAAGGTGCAATTACAGTGCTTTTGAAGGATGCTATTCAACCCAACTTGGTTCAGACAACTGAAAATACAGCTTCCATTATTCATGGAGGTCCTTTTGCAAATATTGCTCATGGTTGTAATTCTGTTTTGGCTACAAAAATGGCTCTTCATTTTGCTGATTATGTAGTTACAGAAGCAGGGTTTGGGGCAGATTTGGGAGCAGAAAAATTTATGAATATTAAGTGTCGTAAATCTGGATTATCTCCCAAGATTACAGTTATTGTAGCTACTTCTCAGGCTTTAAAACTTCATGGTAATGTTGCAGAATCAGAAATCAAGAAGCCAAACTTAGAAGGAATTAAAGAAGGAACAAAAAACTTAGAAAAACATATCGAAAATATGCAGTCTTTTGGTCAGTCTGTAGTAGTTGCTTTTAATAAATATGATTTTGATACTGATGAAGAAATTGAGTTCCTAAAAGAATTTTGTAATTCTAAAAATGTAAAATTTGCTATCAATAATGGGTTTTTAGAAGGAGGAAAAGGAGCAGAAGAGTTAGCTAAAACGGTGGTAGAAGTCTGTCAGAATAATCCATCAAAACCCTTAGAGTTTACCTATGAAAATGAAGACAATATAGAAACTAAAATCAAAAAAGTGGCTCAAAAAATTTATGGTGCAAATGACATTTCACTTTCTGATAAAGCTCAAAAAATGATTTCTAAGATAAATAATCTAGGTTTCTCAAACTTTCCTGTTTGTATTGCCAAAACTCAATATTCATTCTCTGATGATGCTCATAAGTTAGGAGTTGCTAAGGATTTTACCTTAAATATTGAAGATTTAGTTATCAACAGTGGAGCTGGTTTTATCGTAGCTGTTTCGGGTACAATTATGAGAATGCCAGGGTTACCAAAAGAGCCACAAGCATTACAAATAGATATAAAAGATGGATATGTAGAAGGTTTGAGTTAGAAAAATGGTGAAATTTCCACTCATAGACTAGTAAATCAATAACTTAATCAATCTGCCTAAGTAATGTAACTTATGAGTAATCATTAGGATGTTATTTTGTAGAAGAATAAAGATAAATAAGATTGTTTTATATTTTTTTAAAGATAAATTTTAAAAAAACAGACAATTGCAGCAACAACTATTTTTTATTTTCGTACAACAAAGTGCTACAGTAAAATTTTTATAGTTATAAACTTGAAAAAAAACTAACAATCTAATATCACTATTAACTACTTTATTTTAAACAACTTACAGCCTAATGAAAAAATACATCTTTCTACAGCAAAAAGAGAATGTCACGATTGGGGCATTAATGTTACTGATAGTTATGGCTTTTGTAATGATGCGTTTGCAATATAACACAGACAAACAAAGCTCAAAATATCCAAATGCTACAACAAGCAAGGCTAAATTAACTCCATCTAATCGCACAGAAGTACCTCATTTTTTACCTGCCCTATAATATAATCATAGAAAAATAAAGAAAACAAATAATACGAATAAAACTTTACTTTAAAATAAAAAATACCGTCCTTTGAACCATCAATTAGCATTTTCTAGTTGATGGTTTTTGTTTTTATTACATTTCGCAAACTAAAAAAAATGCCTTGTTTGGTATTTTGGCGAAGCGAGACCAACAAAATAATGTACAATGAAAATAGCTTATTTATCTACTTTTTATCCGTTCCGTGGTGGAATTGCACAGTTCAATGCTCTTTTATATCGTAGTTTCGAAAAACTTGATATTCCTGTTTCTGCTTATAATTTTACTACACAATATCCTGAATTTCTTTTTCCAGGTCAGACTCAATATTCTACTTCGGAAGACAATGCAGACCAAATTCCGACACAGCGAACAATTAGTAGTATAAATCCTATTTCATATCTGCAAACGGCTTCCAAAATGTCAAAAGAAGAGCCTACTCTACTTTTGATGCGCTACTGGTTGCCTTTTTTTGCGCCTGCTTTAGGAACAGTTGCAAAAAAATTAAAGAAACAAGGAACAAAATCTATTGTCATTGTAGATAATATGATTCCTCACGAAAAGCGTTTTTTTGATGAAGCCTTTACAAAGTATTTTTTAAAAAATACTGATGCCTATATCGTCATGAGTAAGTCTGTTGAAAAAGACCTTTTAGAACGAAAACCAAATGCAAAATATATTTTCCACCCACATCCAATTTATGAACATTTTGGAGAAAAAATAGCTAGAAAAGAAGCTCTACAAAAATTAGAACTCTCAAAAATTGAAGGAATTGAGAACAAGAAAATACTGCTTTATTTTGGATTTGTAAGAAAATATAAAGGATTAGATTTGCTTTTAGAAGCCTTTAAAAACCTTGATGATAGTTACTTTTTGATTATTGCAGGAGAATCCTACTTATCAGATAATGAAAATAAAGAACTTCAAACTATTTTAGACAATCATCCCAAAAAACAAAATATCGATACTCGTTTGCGTTATGTTTCAGATAGTGAAGTAAATCTACTTTTTTCGGCTGCTGATGCCAATGTTTTGCCATATAGACACGCTACTCAAAGTGGAGTTTCAGCAATTGCCTTTCATTTTGAAGTCCCTTCTGTGGTTACTGATGTGGGTGGACTTCGTGATTTGATAGAGCCTTATAATGCAGGAACAATAGCTGAAAGTCCAACGCCAAAAGCTATTCAGAATGCAATAGAAGAGCTTTTTAAAAATAAAAAAGATATTGATTATGGAGAAAATCTAAGAGATTTTAAAGAGAAGTATTCGTGGGAAAATCTAGCAAAAAAGATTTTGGAACTTTATGATGAAATTTAGATTTTGTATGTTCAAGGTAATAGTTATTAAAATAGTTGTGTGTTTTCTTATTTATCAAAATAAAGAAGCAATAAAAGATTATCTTTTCCCCAAATAAAGGTTAAATAGTCTAAAATAAATCAGACAAAGACGGCAATAAAGAAGATGTTAGAAGGGATTTGAGTTATTTAAAAATAAATAAATGCTATATTTGTAATTATGCAATTTAGCCTTTGGTAAATACTATATTCTTCCGAATATTATTTATACTTAAAAAAAGTAGCTCAAACTAACGACATATTATATATGAAACTAAAACAATTACTATTTGTACAATTAATCACTGTTATTTTCTTTGGTACAGGATTTTTTCATACCGTTTTTTCTCAAACCAGTGAAGAAAGATTAGTTTATTTTAAAGATAAAAATGGAACATCTTTTTCAATTAGCCGTCCTTTAGAATTTCTTACTCAAAAGGCAATTGATAGAAGAACTAAACAAGGAATTTCTATCACAGAGCAAGATTTACCTGTCAATATTGATTATATCAATCAGATAAATAATTTGGGGGCAACTGTAAGTCATGGCATAAAATGGTTTAATGCAGCTATCGTAACGGCAGATGAAGATACCTTCACAGAAATAGAAAACTTAGCTTTTGTAGAAAAAGTAAATAAAATAGTTCTTCATAATGACCCAAATCGAAGAGTTAGAATTTCGGCAACTTGTGAAGTACAAGCCACAGAAGAAGAGATTTGTCAAGAATTTGAAGTAAATAAAATAGCAGAAATAAAAGGCACAGAAGAAAATTTTGATTACGGTAATTCTTTAGCTCAAATTCAGATGTTAGGTGTAGATAAGATGCACGAACAAGGATATTTGGGGCAAGGAATTCATATTGCTGTCTTAGATGGTGGCTTTATTAATGCAAATGCACTTTCTGCTTTCTCTCATGCTGATATTCCTTTTGTTTATGACGTAGTTGGAAACGGACGAAATGTCTATCAAGGTTCTTCACACGGAACTAAAGTTCTTTCCACAATGCTCTCAAAAAAGGAAGGACAAATGATAGGAACTGCTCCAGAAGCAACTTACTATCTATTCAGAACAGAAGATACAAGTCAAGAAATGCCTATTGAAGAAGCATTTTGGGCAGTAGGAGCAGAAAAAGCTGATAGTTTGGGAGTAGATATTATTCAATCTTCTTTAGGTTATGTAGATTACCCTGAGTTTAGTGGTGTGGGTTATACTTATACTCAAGAAGATTTAGATGGCAAAACAGCTCTCATTTCTAGGGCTGCCGAAATAGCAACTGAAAAAGGAATTGTAGTTATAACTAGTGCAGGAAATAGTGGAAGTGATGCATGGGGGAAAATATCTTTTCCTGCTGATGCTCCTTCTGTATTAGCTATTGGATCAGTAGATAGGAATGAGCAAAGAGATGGTACTTCTTCTTTTGGAAGGACAGTAGATGGAAGAATAAAACCTGATGTCATGGCAATGGGACAAGGAGCTGTACTTTGGAATATCGATGATGAACTTACTTCTGGTAGTGGAACTTCTTATGCAGCTCCATTATTAGCGGGTCTAGTAGCAGGTTTTATGCAGAAAAATCCTAATCTTACTCAAAAACAAATCATGTTTGCTGTTCGCCGAGCTGGAGACAGTTACTTTAATCCAACTGAAGAATATGGTTATGGTATTCCTAACTTTCAAAGGTTAAATCAAATTGAGATTATTCTAGGACAAGAAAATGAAGATTTAACGAGTAAAGAATCTCAAATTCGTGTTTTTCCTAACCCAGTAGCAAATAGTTTGAATATAGAAGTAGATGAAAAATTATTTGTCTCTAATCAAACATTAAATCTTCAAATATATAATCTGCAAGGAAAATTGATTTTGACTGATGTCTTAACTACAAGCAAAAAAGAAATTGCCTTTCCTGTTGTACCTAAAGGGATGTATATCATAAGAGTAGAAGGACAAAATTACCAAGGAACAATCAAAATTTTGAAAGACTAATTGGAAAAAGATTGTCAGTAGTTTTACAAATTATAAGACCTAAAAAAACCTATACCATTTCTAGTATAGGTTTTTTTGTATGTTAATCTTCTTGTGGTTGGTATTCTTACCAACAAGATAACACAAAATAAATTTATGCTTCGGCAGTTTCTGATTTAGCAACTACTGAAACGAAAGAACGTTTTTTGTATCCTTTGTGAAACGTTACTTCGCCATCAATAAGAGAAAAAATAGTATGGTCTTTACCAATTCCTACATTTTCACCTACATGAAATTTTGTTCCACGTTGACGTACGATGATGCTACCTGGTTTGGCTACTTGCCCTCCCCAAATTTTTACACCTAGACGTTTACTTTCCGAATCTCGTCCATTTCGTGAACTACCGACACCTTTCTTGTGAGCCATATCTGTATTGTTTTAAAGTTTGGATTTTATTTTTTCTTTTATACGCTTATTCTAAAAAACGAACTAGATAAAATAAAAAAATTGTAAATAAAATAAATAAATTAAAACTAAATTAGAATGTCTTTAATCAAGACTTTAGTGAATTGCTGACGGTGTCCGTTTTTTGTTTTATAGCCTTTACGACGTTTTTTCTTAAAAACGATTACTTTGTCGCCTTTTACTTGAGCAAGAACTTCTCCACTCACTGAAGCCCCAGATAATTGAGGCTCGCCAATACTAACAGTGCCGTTATCTTCTACCAAAAGAACTTTGTCAAAAGTTACTTCGTCACCTTCATTTCCTTGAAGACGGTGTGTATAGATAAAACGATCTTTTTCAACCTTGAACTGTTGTCCGGCTATTTCTACGATTGCGTACATGAGATAAACTTTGTTTAAATTACAAATAGAGTGCAAACTTATCACTTTTTATTCAGAACTCCAAAGATAAGAAGATGTTTTTTGGCTTAAAACCCAATTTATTTTTAGTAAAAATCCGTTTCATTTATTGTATAATCTATTTATAAAAAAAGAAAACATTTTTAATTAAAAAGTTGTTTTACTGCTCTATCACCTACCATGATTTATTTTTATTGTCTAATTAGTTATTATTTTTTAGCTACAAAAACCATTCAAACTTGTTTTTGTGCCTTTTTTTTGGTTAAATTGTGAACTTATTCACAGAACTGTAAAAACAACTTATTTCATCTTATATTAGTAAAGGCATTTTATTATAATACACCTTCTAATAAGTAAGAATATTTTAGAACACAACTTTCAGAACAAACCCTATATTACGTATGTCACAGAACGGAAAGACAATTACAATTAACTACGAAGGAAAAGAATATGAACTCCCTCTTGTGGAAGGAACAGAAGGAGAAGTAGGTATAGATATCGGAACATTAAGAGCTACAACAGGACTTGTTACACTTGACCCTGGTTATAAAAATACAGGTTCAACAACGAGCGCAATTACATTTTTAGATGGCGAAAAAGGAATTTTGCGTTATCGTGGTTATAATATAGAAGAACTAGCAGAGAAAGCAAGTTTTTTGGAAGTAGCTTATCTTATTATCTTTGGAGAGCTTCCAGACCAAGCTTCGCTTACAAAATTCCAAAATGATGTTACTAATCATACGCTTATCCATGAAGATATGCGTAAAATATTTGATGGCTTCCCAACTACTTCGCACCCGATGGTTGTGTTGTCTTCACTTATCTCGGTTTTGAGTACATTCTATCCTGAGTCGATGAAATCTAATCGTTCTCCAGAAGAAGTATATATGTCTATCGTTCGTTTGATCGCTAAAGTTCCAACTATTGCAGCTTGGTCTTACAAAAACGAAATGGGACACCCTGTTAATTATCCAGACAATAGCTTGAATTATGGAGCACGTTTCTTGAAAATGATGTTTGCTTTGCCTACACAAGAATATGAAATTGACCCTGTAATGGTAAGTGCATTGAACAAGATTTTGATTCTTCATGCAGACCATGAGCAAAACTGTTCTACATCAACAATTCGTATTGTAGGTTCTTCATTAGCTAATATTTATGCTTCTGTTGCTTCTGCAACAAATGCTTTGAGTGGTCCTCTTCATGGTGGAGCAAATCAAGAAGTTATCGAAATGTTAGAAGCTATCCATAGCAGTGGAGCAACGATTGAAGAGTTTATGACCAAAGTAAAAAATCGTGAAATGCGTTTGATGGGATTCGGACATCGTGTATATAAAAACTTTGATCCACGAGCTAAAATCTTGAAAAAAGCATGTGATGATATTTTATCTAAAATGGGTATTGAAGATCCATTGTTAGATATTGCTAAACAATTAGAAAAAATTGCGTTAGAAGATGAGTTCTTTATTGAAAGAAAATTGTATCCTAATGTAGATTTTTATTCTGGAATTATTTATCGTGCCATGAACTTACCGACAGATATGTTTACGGTAATGTTTGCTATGGGACGTTTACCAGGTTGGATTGCTCAATGGAAAGAAATGTTAGAAATGAAACATCCTATTGGTCGTCCTCGTCAAATTTATATTGGCGAAAATGAAAGAGCTTTTGTTCCTATGTCTGACCGTAAAAAAGTAGATCACGCTGACATTATTCAAGAAGATTTCGTTTAAGAAGCTAATTTTTTAGAATAAAATAAAGAAAGATAAAGCCTAAGTAAGATTGAAATATTCAATTTTAACTTAGGCTTTTTTTAGTGTTCTTAAAACAAAATTTTAAGAATAGACGATATGAATAGAGAAAGTTGAACCTTCTTCTACTTTGCTTTCCAAATATATTCTCCAACTATGCGCTTTTACTACTTGCTTAATATAACTGAGTCCTAATCCAAACCCTTTTGTTGTATGAATATCGTTACTTTGGACTCTAAAAAACTTATCAAAAACACGTTTTTGGAATTTTTTATCAATTCCTACTCCGTTATCTTTTATGGAAAGAATGAGTTTGTTTTTTGATAGTTTTAAAATAGAAATATTTATAACAGGTTGTTTTTGATTGTATTTAAAAGCGTTTTCTAAAAGGTTATGTATCATATTCTGAAAATGAACTTTATCGGCTTTTATAAAAATTTCATTTTCTATATCTTCAAATTGAATTTTGAATATTGGATGTTGAAAATCCTGTTTTGCCAAAATTTCTAATTCAAAACTCTGTATTGTTTCTTGAATAATTTTTTGAAGATTGATTTTTTCTAAAGATAGAGGAACATAACTACTTCGT
This sequence comes from Bernardetia sp. Wsw4-3y2, assembly GCF_037126295.1. Lineage (NCBI taxonomy): Bacteria > Pseudomonadati > Bacteroidota > Cytophagia > Cytophagales > Bernardetiaceae > Bernardetia > Bernardetia sp. Wsw4-3y2. The sequence goes on from NZ_CP147017.1 coordinate 1,090,008, forward strand.
TCTAACATCAAAAGTTCGACTAGTTTTTCTACTTGAGAATTCAATCTTTCCGTTTGTTCTTTTACAATAATGGCATATTGATTTTTTCTTTCTTGGTTTTGTTTTTTTTCTAACTTGTTATTTTCTAATTCATTATTTATCAAAACCTTTGCAGCAATTCCCAAAATAGAAATGGGAGTTTTCAACTCATGAGTAATATTATTGATAAACTGTTTTTGAGCTTGTGAAAACTGTCTTTGTGTAATAATAAAAAACATTCCATAGACTAAAAAGAAAATTACTAATAGCAAAATGATAGATAAAAATATCCAAATATCCATTTCTGAAACAAGCTGAGAGGAAACAGAAGGAAAACGAACCCCAAAATAATAATTCTGTCCTTCCCATTTTGGAAGCTCTTTTTTGATATTTTTAGAGGCATTATTTTTTTGATTTAATGAAATATAACTTCCATATACCATTTTTTCGCTATCACAATCATAAATACCATATTCAAAATCTGTTTGAATATTTCGCTTTGAAAACTCACTTTTGAGAAAATACTCTAAAATTGCTGCATCAATTTCACAGTTTACACTAACTGTATAGTAATCACTAGAAAGCTGATTGATAGGACTTTGAGAAGGCAAAGTAGTTTTGCTATAATCAGCAATTTTTTCGGCTATATTTTGTAAAGCAACCTGTATTTTTTGTTCGTTTTGTTTTCTATTTGCATCAAATGCTCGTCGTACCCAATATATTTGAATAGAGATAATTCCAAAAATAGAAAGTAAAGCAAAAACTAGAAGGAGGGTAATTGTTCGTTTGTTCATAGAGAATACATTTTAAGCACAGAGAAATAAAGAGATAAAAGAGAAAATAAAACACATTTTTAGTTCCTTTTTATTTTGAATTTACTTCTAAATTCTGACTTCTAAAATCTAAATTTATTCCATTAACATCCCATTAACAAACCTTTGAAAGTCATTAACAGCAAACAAAGAGGTTTTGCCGTATGTTTGTATAAGTTCTTGTTGCAACGATAACTTAATTTATCAAATCATTATTTTTATAAACACTTTAAATTTTCAAAATTATGCAAAAGCAATTTTTTGGTTTTCTTTTTACATTAGTTACACTTTCTTTTTTATTCGCTTTTTCTCCTGCTTACAATTCTATCAATTGGAAACAAACTAGCATTGAGTTTGGAAAAATTCAACATAACAAACCTGTAACAGCAACCTATGAGTTTGTCAATACAGGTGAAACACCAATTGTGATTCAATCTGCAAAAGGTTCTTGTGGTTGTACAGGCGTAGAATTTTCGAAAGAAGCTATTCCAGCAGGACAATCAAGCAACATAAAGGCAACTTTCAATGCTGCCAAAATTGGAGCTTTCAGCAAAACGGTAACCGTTACAATGGCTGGAGATAATGAGCCTGTTGTACTTCGTTTTAATGGAGAAGTAGTTGAGTAATTACGAATTTTCAATTACAAATTACGAATTGAATTGCTTAAATAATTTTTAATTAGCTGCGCTGAATATTCATTTCGTAATTTGTAATTGAATTTTGAACTTTATTATTGAGTTTTTGGTTTTGGGTAAGTATATAATAAAAATTAGGCATAATACGAATTATTAATATTAATTTTACGTGAAATTAATATTATAGCAAACTTAATTTGCATAATTTTGGCATATACAAAATTTAATAAACGCAATTTAAGTTGTAGTATTAGATTTTTCTTTTATTTATTGTCCATTAATCCAAAACTATAAAATCATGATTGGTCGGAAAGTATTAATATTGAATGCAGATTATCGTGCAATTTCTGTTTGTAGTGTAGCCAAAGCATTTTTGCTTGTTTATCTACAAAAAGCTGAAATGGTAAACTCTGTCCCTGATGGTTTTATCCAAACAGTAAACAAATCTTTTGCAGCTCCTTCTGTTATTCGTCTGAATTCTTACGTTAATATTCCTTACAGAGGAGTGATGCTTACACGCCAAAATATCTTCAAACGAGACGCAAATCAATGTGTGTATTGCAAAAGCACAAAAAACCTTACTTTAGACCACGTTGTTCCACGCTCACAAGGAGGTAAAACATCTTGGACAAATTTGGTAAGTGCTTGTCAGCATTGTAATTCAAAGAAAAGCGATTTTAGTCTTGAAGATGTAGGTATGACATTGCCTTATAAGCCTTTCAGACCTACGTTTGTGATGTTCTTACGTGAGTTTTCTAGAATGGGAGATGAAAATTGGAAACCATTTTTACAACATGCCTAAACCATTTCTCTAAAATAATTCTATGAAAAACAGCTATACAAAAGAGATTTTGATTGCTTCAAATTTTATAAAAAATAAACCTTCCTAATTTCATTTTTTGATAAGTGATTTTGAGAAGGTTTTTTAATTGTATTTATTTTATAATCTTTTTCCACTGGTTTTTGTATCCATAACTGCTTTTTCTTTTTTAGCTTCTATTTGTTTTGCTATATTAGGCAATTCTTTTTTTACAGAATTCTGCATTTGAGAGACCTTTTTAGGAGTTGGGTCTAACATTACTCTATTTGCCAACCATTTACTTGCATCTGATAATTGTTCAAAAACTTGTACTTTATATTGCCCTTGGCTATTTTTATTCAAAAACATTTCTAGAGAAATATTTGAAAAAAGGTCATTTCCTGTATTGATTGCCCAGTAAAACACTCCTGCTTCTATTGCACGAGGAGTCCAGTCATTAGTAAGCCAGTCATTTGCTTCATTCCAAGGTCCTACAATCTGACTATGATCTGCCAACACAGCAATGGCATTATTTTCTGCTACTTGTTCAATAATTTTATTATATCCTAGCTTGATGTCTTGCATACGAATAAAACCTTTCCATTGATAAAAAACCCATTGTGATTTTTCGTCATATTCTACGGTTAGACAAACAGAACCAAATTCGTTATTTACGTGATGAATCATAGCAGAGATATTTAAAAAGACTTGTATTAGTACAAAATAAAAAACAAATAATTATATTCTTATTACTAAATATAATAAAACAAAGTAAGATGTAATCTAAGATACCAAAATAGCAATTTTATGTTTGTTTTCAAAAAAGAAATCTAAAACAAAGAAATTTAATAGGTTAAATTCTGAATACTTTTTTATTACTCAAATCTTGGTTTGTATAATTTGCTCTACTTTTACTTATTCTTCTTCTGTTTCAGAAGCTGTATTTTTTGGTTTTCTACCTCTTTTTTTTGCTACTTTAGTTTCTGTTTCTACTATTTTTTTTGGTTTTGGTCTAGTAAAAACCCATTCTTTATCCGTAGATATTTCTGCATCAAATTTATACCCGTCTTCATTATATAATTTTAATTTGCTAGGTTGTTTGATTTTGTTTTGAATAATATAACGAGCCATTGTTCCTCTTGCTTTCTTGGCATAGATAGCCACTGTTTTTAACTCTCCATCCTTTTCTTCTTTAAAAATAGGTGTTATAGTTTTTAGTTTAAAATGTCTATTGATAATTGCTTTAGCGTATTCTTGAGAAGCCAAATTAATCATAACCTCATCTGGATAACGAGTATTGAAATAATCTGTCAAAAATTTTCCCCAAAACTCATATAAGTTTTTTCCTCTTGGTGTCTTCAAAGGCGTTTTCATTTCCAAACGGTAAGGTTGAATCAAATCAAAAGGACGCAAAATCCCATAGAAACCTGAAAGGATACGCAAATTATCTTGTGCAAAATGTAACTCTTCATCTGTAAGTGTATCCGAATCTAAGCCTGAATAGACATCTCCACGAAATGCCACAATTGCCTGCCTATCATACTTTGGATCAAATGGAAATTGTATATCTTGAAAACGATTATAGTTTAAAAAAGCTAGTCTTTCACTGACTTGCATTACCTCCTGTAATTCATCAATTTCCTTTTGTTTAATCGCATCTAAAAGTTCCTTGGTATCTAACATAAACTCAGGCTGAGTCTGCATATCAGTCCGATTTTCATTTTCAAATTCTTGTGTTTTGGAAGGCGAAAGTATAACAATCATACGTATTTATTTTGTGAGTAGTAAGAAGGGAAATTTAGTTTTCTTATTTTTGCAAAAATACATAATTTCTAAACTGTAATGTGTTTGACACAAAAAATCAGATTATTTAATTAGTATTTATTGATCTTTTTTAACAAAAAAGCAGAAAATAATTTTATATTCAAAACATACACCAAACTTAATCCAAATTATTATGCGTCAAAAAATTGTGGCAGGAAACTGGAAAATGAATCTTACTAAAGAAGAGGCACAAAGTCTTACTTCTGAAATTGTAGGGATGAGTAATGACGAGCTAGGAACAAATCAAAAAGATGTAAAACTTATTCTTTGTCCTCCTTTTATCCATATTTCTACTATAAAGTCTCTTTTCAAAAACTCAAAAAACATCCATTTGGGAGCGCAAAATGTAGCTTCTCAAGAAAATGGAGCTTATACAGGAGAAGTTTCGGCTACTATGCTTTCTTCCTATCAAGTGGAATATGTAATTATCGGACATAGCGAAAGAAGACAATATTTTAAAGAAACAAATCAAGAAATTGCTCAAAAAATTGATTTAATTTTTTCTAATAAAATGCTTCCAATTTTTTGTTGTGGTGAAACACTAGAACTTAGAGAAGAAGGAAATCATATTGATTTTATAAAAAAACAAATTTCAGAAAGTCTTTTCCATTTATCGTCTTCTGATTTTGAAAAGGTAGTAGTTGCTTATGAGCCTATTTGGGCAATCGGAACAGGCAAGACTGCTTCTAGTGAACAAGCACAAGAAATTCACGCAGAAATAAGAAAACATATTTCGACAAAATACGGAAAAGAAATTGCTGACAAAACCCCAATTTTATATGGTGGAAGTTGCAAACCAAGTAATGCAAAAGAACTTTTTGCTTGTCCTGATGTAGATGGTGGACTTATTGGAGGTGCTGCACTAGCATCAAGAGATTTTGTAGAGATTGCTAAGTCTTTTTAAGTAGTAAGTAATTGATATAATTGTTTACTGGCATGTTAAAGCACCAATAAAGACCTTTTTTTTATAAAGTAGGGTTTTATAAATCCTACTTTATAGAAAAATAAACTACACTAAAACACAGCATAAACTGGTTGTTTATAGTATCAATAATAGCCTATCCTAACTATTTCTACTTGATTTAATTGGTAAAAAATGCACATCCACAAAATATCCAATCAAAAACATATTCATTTTCTAAAAAAACTATGAAATCCATTATTGTCGTACTTCTGTCCTTTTTTATGTTTTCTTGCTCTTCTAAAAATAAACAAATTATTTCTAGATTAGATAAAATTGAAAAGATAGAAGTTTATCAATCATCTACTAAAATTGAAATGCAAGATGATTTCAAAGAGAAGTTTATGGTAGAAGTAAAGAAAGCAAAAAAAGCAAAAGTTGTGAAATTTATGAAAACACATCAATTTTTGATTTACAAAACAGATAATACAATTGATACATTATACACAAATGGAAAAGCATATCAGATGCAAGGGGATTGGTTTAAAGGAAAATATTTTATAACCAAAGAAAATCTAATCGATAAGTACAAGAAATAGAAAGGATAAAATCTTGACTTGCTAAGACTTGCTAATTTTTCTGTAACTTTGCTTAGTAGAATAGAAACGAAAAAAAACCTCGTTTGACGGTTTCATTTGAACCTCAACGACGGTTAAACAAAATATACAGAAAATGATAGATTTTATAAAAGACTTAAATGAAAAACAGCAATTAGGTGTACTCAAAACCGAAGGCGCATGTTTATTGATTGCAGGAGCAGGTTCGGGCAAAACTCGTGTCTTGACGTATAGAATAGCTAATTTATTAGAAAACGGAACTGCTCCTTGGCAAATCTTGGCTCTTACTTTTACCAACAAAGCAGCCAAAGAAATGCGTGAGCGTATCGAAAATTTGGTAGGAACGACAGGCAGAGATTTGTGGATGGGAACTTTTCACTCTATGTTTGCTCGTATTTTGCGTCATGATGGCGATAGATTAGGCTACCGTCAAGGTTTTAGTATTTATGATACAGATGATTCGAAGTCTTTGATAAAAAATATCGTCAAAGAAATGGGAGTAGATGACAAGATTTATGCAGCAGCAGCGATGTATAATCGAATTAGTAGTTTGAAAAACTCACTTATTTCTCCCCAAGAATACAATCAGAATGCAGAATTTTTGTCAGAAGATGCGATGGCAAAACGTCCACATTTTGGAAAAATTTATCAAACGTACGCAGCTCGTTGTTTTAAAGCCAATGCAATGGATTTTGATGATTTATTGTATCAAACCTTTGTACTTTTTCGTGACCATAAAGATATTCTACACAAATATCAGCATCGTTTTAAATATATTTTGATTGATGAGTTTCAAGATACAAATATTGCTCAATACAAAATTATCAAAAAATTAGCTGCCGTAAACCTCAATATTTGCGTTGTGGGAGATGATGCACAGAGTATTTATGCGTTTCGTGGCGCAGATATTCGTAATATTTTGAATTTTGAAAGAGATTATCCAGACTTAGAAATTATTAAATTAGAGCAAAATTACCGTTCTACCAAAACAATTGTAGAAGCTGCCAACAAGATTATAAAAAACAATAAAAATCAGATTCCAAAAAATGTTTGGACAGAAAATATTGCAGGAGAAAAAATAGAATTAATTAGAGCTACATCAGACCAAGAAGAAGGACGAATAATAGCAGGAAATATTTTTGAAACGAGAGCGCAAAAAAATGCTAGACTAAACGATTTTGCTATTCTGTACCGTACCAATGCACAGTCCAGAACAATGGAAGAAGCATTACGAAGACTAAATATAAAATACAGAATCATTGGTGGACTTTCATTTTATCAACGAAAAGAAATCAAAGATATGTTGGCGTATTTTCGTTTGGCTGTCAATCCAGAAGACGAAGAAGCCTTGAGAAGGTCAATCAACAATCCAAAAAGAGGAATCGGAAACACAACCGTTTTGAAAGTCTTTTTGGCATCAAGAGAAAATAATGTTCCTCTTTCGAAAGTAGCTCGCCACGCATCAGCTTATTTAGGAAAAGGACGAGCAGGAACAAGTGTAGAAAAATTTGGAGAACTTGCCGAAGCATTCCGAATTATTGCCTCTGAAAATGATGCTTTCACAGCAGCAAAATATATAGCTCAACATTCAGGAATTGTAAAAGCACTTTTTGATGATGAAACCTTAGAAGGAAGAGCAAGATATGAAAATATTCAAGAGCTTTTGAATGCAACACAAGAATTTGTACAAAACAAACTCAGTGAAGCTACAACAGAAGAACCTGATACTTCACTTTCACTTTTTTTACAAGAAGTTGCACTTTTATCTTCTGTCGATCAAGCCAGTGAAGATGAAGATGCTGTTACGATGATGACTATTCACGCAGCCAAAGGACTAGAATTTGAATATGTTTATTTGGTCGGAATGGAGGAAGAGCTTTTTCCTTCATCAAGAATGATAACTTCGCAGCAAGATTTGGAGGAAGAACGTCGTTTGTTTTATGTTGCTGTTACTCGTGCAAAAGAACGCTTGACACTTTCGTATGCTTTACAGCGTTATCGTTTTGGTAGTTTTAATTCGTGTGAACCTTCACGTTTTTTGTTTGAGATTGACCAAGAATTATTCAATGCTCGTTCTCGTTCCATTCAACGAAATAACCCAAATCACATGACCAATTTTATGCGTCATCGTGCTGCAAAAGAGAAGGAAAAAGACACAGAGACAACAAAAACAGGCAGTAATTTAAAACCGATTAGCTCAGTCAAAAATACACCTTTTGTTTCCAGTAAATCAGAAGATATTGTAGAAGGAATACGAGTAGAACACCCAAAATTTGGTTTTGGAACAGTCAAAAAAATTGATTCTTCAACAAGTGGAAAACGTGCCATTATTGGTTTTGATACCGAAGGCGATAAAACGCTTATTTTGAGTTTTGCTAAGTTGAGAGTGGTTGAGGAATAATTTATATTTTTTTCTACAACAAAGATTTATAAGAAATAAGCAGCCTTCAACTATTTTTTTTTAATTTTGCAAATAATTTTGATTAATCAGTTAGAACACACTTTTATAAAAAAATAGAGAAATGGGAAGAGCATTTGAATATCGTAAGAAAGCCAAATTTGCACGTTGGGGCGCAATGGCTCGTAACTTTACAAAAGTAGGAAGAGAAATTGCTATTGCAGTAAAAGAGGGAGGAGCAGACCCAGACACAAATCCACGCCTAAGAACGGCAATGCAAAATGCAAAAGGCTTCAATATGCCAAAAGATAGAGTAGAAGCTGCTATTAAAAGAGCTTCCTCAAAAGAAGATGGCGATTTTGAAGAAATTGTATATGAAGGTTATGCTATGCACGGAATTCCTGTAGTGGTAGAATGTGCTACCAACAACTCAAACAGAACAGTTGCTATGGTAAGAATGCACTTCAATCGTTGTGGAGGAGCTTTAGGAAAAACAGGCTCATTAGAATTTATGTTCGATAGAACTGGAGTTTTCGAAATTGAAGCCGACAAAGTAGATATGGATGAGCTAGAACTTGACTTCATTGATGCAGGTGCAGAAGACATCTCAACAGAAACTATTGAAATAGAAGAAGGTGTAGAACAAGAAATAATTGTCATTCATACCAAATTTGAAGACTTTGGACAGATGCAAAAATTCTTAGATGAAAAAGGCATTGAACCAAAAAAATCAAATATTCAGCGTATTCCAAAAACAACTCAAAAACTTACTGACGAGCAAGAAGAAGAAGTAATGAAACTCATCGACAGATTAGAAGAAGAAGATGATATTCAAGAAGTATATCATAATTTGGAATAAAGCAAGAATAATAATTTTTATTCGTATAAAATTAAGCACAAAGAATAAAAACTCAAACCTCTCTAAAAATAGTATATTTTAGAGAGGTTTTTTATAGACTATGATATAATTTATTTTTATTATTCTGTATTGATGTAATATAATTTACACTCTCTTGTTAAAAAAAGGCTATAAAAGCTCAAAAAAGCATTTTTACATCAAAATTTAATAACGAATCTCTTTATTTAAAGACGTACTATTTAAGCGAATAAATATAAATAGGTTTGTTTGATAAAAAGTATAATCTTACCTTTGCATATCCGTAAAAAGTTCGTTTTCAATCTACTACACATTATTTATTAGAAGATATTTTCTTTCATCATTCTCATATATTTATTTCATGAATAATTTACTGCTCTCATTTTTGGGTAAGAAAAAAACTACTTTAGTTATTTCCTTTTTCTTCATTTTTATTGTTAATTCAGTAGCACAACTAAGTATTTTTCCTAGTCCTACAGGTTATACTGGAGGTGGTAGAGGGTATTATCCGAGTGCTACAAGTATGGATAATATTTTATATACAAGATATCAAGATGCAAATTTTAATTACCAATTAGCCAAGTTTAATGGTGCTTTATTAGATATAATACCTAATCCAGTTGGTTATAATGGTATTTTAAATGGTTATAGTGGAGAATCTGTTGTCGTAGGAAGTACTTTATACGCCAAATATATAGGAAATAATGGAAACCGAGATTTAGCTAAATATGATGGTACTACACTTACCATTATTGATAGTCCGACTGGTTTTGATGCAGATGGAAAAGGTCTATTAGACAATAATCTTGTTATAGGTACAACGCTTTATATGCGCTATCAAGAGAATAACTTCAATTATCATTTAGCAAAATATGAAAATAATACGCTCACTATTGTTCCAAATCCAGCAGGTTATTCAGGTCATTCCAAAGGATATGAAGGAGGACAAATTGTAGGAAACAAACTTTATATGAGTTATTTGGGAGATGATGGCAATGATGATTTAGCCATCTACGACGGAAATACAATTACACTTGTGCCTAGCCCAGCAGGATATGAAAATAATTTTAGAGGTTATAATGGCGTTGTGGCTTCAATAGGTACAGATGTATATTTGAGTTATACAAGTAATACAGGAAATACGAATCTATTCAAATTTGATGAGGCTACGCTTACTCTTACTGCTATTCCAAATCCAGTAGGACACAACGGAAATGCAGCAGGTTATTCAGGTAGTGCCGTTGTGATGGATAACGTTATTTACATGGAATATACAGGAAATGATGGAAATTATGACTTAGCAAAATACGACGGTACTACACTTACTATTATTGAGAGTCCAGCAGGATATGAAAATGGAGCTATGGGTTATACGGATAGTCCTTTAGTGATAGGTTCTACTTTGTACATACGATATAGAGGAAATGATTTGAATTATGTTTTGGCAAAATATGATGGCACTACGCTTTCAATTATCCCTAGTCCTTCAAGTCATGCAAACGGAACAAAAGGATATATGGGAAATCCTATTGCAATAGGAAATAATCTCTATATGCAGTACAAAGGAAACGATAACAATTATGATTTAGCAAAATACGATGGTACTACACTTTCAATAATCAATAGTCCGTCAGGATACACAGGAAGTGAAAGAGGATATAATGGAAAGCCTGTTGTTATGAATGGAAAATTATATATGCAGTATATTGACAATAATGGAACTGGAAACTATGACTTGTTCAAATATGACGAAACTACACTTACTTCTATTCCTAGTCCTTCAAGATATACAGGAAATAATAGTGGGTATTATGAAGACCCTTATGTTTTAGGTTCTACTTTATACATGCGTTATAGAGGAAATGATTCTAATTTTGATTTAGGAATTTATAGAGATAATCCAGCAACAATACCTTTTCGTACTACGTGGGTAACCAATAATAATAGAATAATAATTCCAACCTTTTTTGGTGAATCATATAATTATACTGTTACTTGGACAAACTTAACCAACGCAGGTGTAGGAGATGGTTCTAGAACAAATAGAACAGGTATTTATACCATAAATGGCTTAGAAAATGGAAGTACGTATGAAGTTGCTATTACAGGAATATTTCCTCGTTTTCACATGGAATCTAGAAATAGTGAGAGATTGAAGCTAAGAACAATAGAAGAATGGGGCAATCAAGCTTGGACAAGTATGGGAGGGGCTTTTTATAACTGTGAGAACCTTACTTACAATGCTACAGATATTCCTAATTTGAGCTTAGTAACAAATATGCTTAACATGTTTAAATTTTGCACACTTTTCAATGGAAATATCGGAAATTGGGATACTCCAAATGTAGTTAGTATGAATAACCTATTTGCTTATGCTACTACATTTAATCAGAATATCGGTAACTGGAATATGCAAAATGTAATAAACACAGATGGTATGTTTGATAATGCTACTGCATTCAACCAAGATATTAGCAACTGGGATACACAGAATATAAACAGTATGAGTCATATGTTTAGGAATGCTACTACATTTAATCAACCTATTGGAAATTGGAATACACGCAATGTAACTCGTATGGATCAGATGTTTAGTAATGCTACTGCATTCAATCAGAATCTTGGAAATTGGGATATTACTAATATAGTCCAAACTTTTGGTGGTAATGGAATGACAGAAATGCTCAATAATTCTGGTCTAAACACAGCTAATTACGATGCAACTCTAATAGGCTGGGCAGCACAAAACATAAATCAAGGAATAGTATTAGGAGCAACTGGACTTACGTATTGTACAGCACAAGCAGCTAGAAATACACTTACGTCTGCATCAAATAACTGGACTATTACAGGAGATAATTTTGTTTGTTCGACTAGACCTTTCCGTACCACTTGGGTAACTGATGATGGAACAATTACAATTCCTACAAATGGAACAGGCTACAACTATGATATTACTTGGACAAACTTAACCAATACAGGAGTTGGAAATGGCTCTGCAACAGCACAGACAGGAAATTATACCATTACAGGATTAGAAAATAATAGCACGTATGAAATCGCTATTACTGGAGATTTCCCTCGTTTTTATATGAATAGTAATACGACAGAAAGAACAAAAATTAGAACTATTGAAGAATGGGGAGATATTGTTTGGTCTTCTATGGAAAATGCGTTTTTAAACTGTTCTCAACTCACTTACAATGCTACTGATAGTCCAGATTTATCTTCAGTAACAAGTATGGCAAGAATGTTTAAAGACTGTGATGTCTTTGATGGTAATGCGACTATGAATAACTGGAACATAGAACATGTAACCGATATGAGTGCTTTATTTCATAATAATCTCGTTTTTAATCAACCTCTCAATAACTGGAATACGCAAAATGTAACAAATATGTATGCTGTATTTTTAGGTACATTTATCTTTAATCAACCTCTTGATAATTGGAATACACAAAATGTAACTAATATGAATGCGATGTTTCGTGGCGCACGTCTTTTCAATCAAGATATTAGCTCATGGAATACACAAAATGTAACCGATATGAGCGCAATGTTTTTAGAAGCTAGAGAATTCAATCAAAATATTAGTGGTTGGAATACACAGAACGTAAAAAATATGTATGGCATGTTTCGAAATGCTACTAATTTTAATCAAACTCTAGGCAACTGGAATATAAGCAATGTTATTGTTTTTCTTTCTGACGGAATGGGTACAATGCTCAACAATTCAGGTCTAAACACAGCCAATTACGATGCAACACTTATAGGATGGGCAGCTCAAAATGTAAAACCAAACATAAACTTAGGAGCAGCAGGACTTACCTATTGTGCAGGACAAGCAGCAAGAAATACACTTACTTCTGCACCAAATAACTGGACTATAACAGGAGATGCCCTTATATGTCCTACGCCAGAAATAAATCTACAAGGAAACGGAATTGATATTGCAAGTAATGATATTACACCAAATATCAATGACAATACAGATTTTGGAAATGTAGCTACTTCTAGACTTATTACTTATACCATTCAGAATACAGGAACAGGAGACTTAACCATTTCTTCTATTGTTATAAGTGGTGCAAATGCTAGTGAATTTGTACTAAATCCTCTTACTTTTCCTCTTACCATTGTAGTAGGAAATACAGCTAATTTTGATATTATTTTTACCCCTACTGGTTCAGGAACAAAAACTGCAACTATTACTGTTAATAATACTGATTCTGATGAAGGTACTTATAACTTTGCTATTAAAGGAATAAGTCCTACTAGTGTACCAAATGATTTTTTTGTAAAAACTACAGGAGGAGATGATACAAATGGAGGAACGAGTTTTACCGATGCGTATGCTACCCTAGAAAAAGCATTATCAATAGCTAATTTTGGAGATAAAATCTATGTCGCAAAAGGTATTTATAACCCTACTAGGCAGGTTGATGTTAACATGGTCGCTGGGGCAGATATTCATAAAGTTACCTTTCAAATTCCAGATGGAGTAGAAGTCTATGGAGGTTTTGCAGGTAATGAAATAGAAATTACACAAACTGTTTTAGATGCTCGTAACTTCATTACCAATACTACTATTTTGAGTGGAGATTTAAGTGGAAATGATGCTGTTACAGGTACTTTTCCTAATTTGGTATATGAAAACTATACAGATAATGCTTACCACATAGTTTATACAAAAAATGTTTCTTCTGCCACAAAAGTAGATGGATTTACTGTTAAAGGTGGGAATGGGATAAGTGGTACAGGCTGGTACAATGATGGAAGTGGTTTAGGAAATAGCTCTAACCCAACATTAAAGAATATTATTTTTTCTCAAAATAATAGTATAGCAGTAGGAGGAGCAATGTATAACCATGGATATCAAGGTGTTAGTAGTCCACATCTAACCAACTGCTTTTTCTTTCAAAATAAGTCTTCTGTTGGAGGAGCAATGCATAATAATGGGTCATTTATTGGTAGTGTCAGTATCCCAACTCTAACAAACTGTTCATTCTCTCAAAATTACGCATCACATTCTGGAAGTGCAATATATAATGATGGATATTCTGATGGTACTAGTGGTGTAAATCTAACAAACTGTTCATTCTCTCAAAATCATGGGGAATACCGTAAAGGAGCAATTTTCTTTGCTGCAACAGAAGGAAATACGTTTGCTCAAATAATAAATACTATTTTTGATAAAAACGATGTACACATAGCATATGATGGTGTAGATGCAAATCAAGATATTAAATTTATTAACTGTACTTTTACAGGAGCAACAGAAGCTGCTATAGAAATTGATCGATGGAGTTCAAGCAATATACCTATTAATTTTAGTAACTGTATTTTTTGGAATAATACAGCTATGAAAATTGGAGGAGGAGGAACAGCTACATTAGCAGTAACATACAGCATTATAGAAAATAATACTTACACAGGTATAGGAAATATAAACCAAAACCCACTATTTGTAAATACAACTACTGGAGATTTGCGTCTTCAAGATGGTTCTCCTGCTCTTGATATGGGAAGTAATGCAGCTATAAACTCTACTGGTGTTACTATAGATTTGGCTGGAAATGCTCGTATTCAAGGTACTACTGTAGATATGGGAGCGTATGAAAAAGCCATAAATTTATCAGAAATAAATCTACAAGGAAACGGAATTGATATTGCAAATAATGATATTACACCAAATATCAATGACAATACAGATTTTGGAAATATTCTAGCTTGTAATTCAAATACAATAGTCAAAACATTTACTATCCAAAATACAGGAACTGCTCCTTTAACAGTTAGCAACTTAATTATTACTGGAACAAATGCTTCTGATTTTGCTTTAAGTGGATTGCCTTCTTTTCCTTTTGATATTGCAGCAAATAATAGTCAAACTTTTACAATTACATTTAATTCTGTAACAGGAACTCGCACAGCAAACATCGAAATTACAAATAATGATGCTGATGAAAATCCTTATATTTTTTCCATAAAAGCAACAGGAACAGCAGATACACAAAACCCAACAATTACAACACCTACAAATGTTACGGCAAATACAGATATAGGAATTTGTACGGCTTCAAACATTACTTTAGGAACACCAACAGGAACAGATAATTGTGGAACAGTAACTTTTTCAAATAATGCGCCTTCTGTTTTTCCTATTGGAACAACGACCGTAATTTGGACAGCAGACGATGGAAACGGAAATACAACAACAGCAAATCAAACGGTAACGGTTTCTGATACTCAAAATCCAACAATTACAGTACCTTCAAACATTACAGCAAATACAGATTTAGGAATTTGTACAGCTTCAAACGTAACTTTAGGAACTCCAACAGGAACAGATAATTGTGGAACAGTAACATTTACAAACAATGCTCCTACAAACTTTCCAATCGGCGTTACAGACGTAATTTGGACAGCAAATGATGGAAATGGAAATACAGTAACAGCAAATCAAACTGTAACTATTTCAGATGCAAAAGAAATCAATCTTGTAGGAAATGGAATTTCTATTGCAGACGGAACGACTACAACATCAACAACTGACAATACAGATTTTGGTAATGTTGGTGCTTCTAGGACAATCACTTATACACTAGAAAACACGGGAACAGAAAACATAGATATTACTTCTATTACCAGTAATAATACAGATTTTGTAGTATCTACAATTCCTACTACGGTTTTAGCAGGTTCTACTTCTACATTTGATGTTACTTTTTCTGCTGCTAATTTGGGACTGTCTTCTGCAATTATTACTATAAATAATACTGATTGTGATGAGTCTGTTTATGACTTTGCCGTTCAAGCAACAAAAATAAATGTAACTCCACCACCACCTCCAGCACCAATAGAAGCAAATCTAAAATTAAATGCTGTTGCCGTTTCTAGCACACAAATAAATTTGGATTGGACTCTTAATACACAAGCTACTTCTTATTTGTTATATAGAAATGAACGTTTTGTAGAACAAATTTCATCAACTACCGATACCTATTTTGATGAAAATCTAACTCCAGATACATTCTATCAATACAAACTCATTGCTGTAATTAATTCTATAAACTCTTTACCTTCTGCTGATAATGAATGGACATTACCAGAGCAACCTATCTTAGTTTCTCTTGGTTCTGTTTGTGGAAATGGTGGTAAACCCAATATAAAACTAACAGCCACAGGAAGTATTTATAGAGTTTATAATCAACTAACAAATGGAACTTTGCTTTTAGAAAGTTTTGATGATAATTTTGAGTTACCTTTTACAAATCAAGATACTATTTTTTATGTTTCTGTTGTAGGAAATAGTAGAAAAGAAAGTGAAAGACTTCCTGTAAATGTAGAGATACAAACTCCTTTTGAGTCTGTTATCTTGGGAGAGAATACTCAAAGTAGTTGTACTAACTCTCTGCTTTTAGAAGCTAAATTAGTGGAAAATGCTGATTCTTACACATGGTTTAGAAATGGAGTGCAAGTAAATACAGGAAGAGAATTAATAGCTTCTTTTTCAGGAAATTATCAATTACGCACCACAAAAGGGAATTGTAGCTATATGTCGGAAGAAATAAAAGTTCTTTTGAATCAAAGTCCTAAAGCACAAATTGAGCAAAATCAAACAACTATTTTTTGTGCTAATGGAATTCTAAATGCTATCCAAACTTCTCAAAATGATATGTTAAATGCTACTTATCAATGGAAATTTAATAATTCAGTTGTAGGAAACAATCCTAATTTAGAGATTTCAGAAGAAGGAATCTATTTACTTATTGTTAGTACAGCAACTTGTATAGATAGCACTTCAATTGAAGTAATCATTACAGAAAAACCACAAATTCCAATTCTAGCAGTTACAAAAGACAGTATTTGTAAAAATAATGAAACTACAATTTCTGTTGAAAATATAGAAAATGGAATTACTTATCAATGGTTTAGAAATGGCAGAAACTTATATCAAAATGCTTCTTCTATCACTACAAATCAAAAAGGAGAATATCAAGTACGAGCAATTTCTATTCAAAATGGTTCTTGCAATTCGGTTTCTAATTCCATTCAAATCAGTCATTTTGCCGATTTTGTTGTCTATCTAAGAAAAAATCAAAACAGAGAATCTATTTTTGTAGAAACAGCAAACTCTCAAAGTCAAATTACAAATGTAGAATGGTATTTTGAAGGAGAATTAAACCCTCAATTAGGCAATAATATAGAAATTACACCAACAGAGAAAGGGTATTATTCTGCAAAAGTAACCAATCAAAACGGATGTATTTTCCAAACAAGAGTAGCTTACTTTTCTCCCAAAATCATTACAGGAGAACAAGACCTAAAAGTAGGTACTTTTAAAATCTATCCAAATCCTAGTAATGGAATATTCAAAGTTCAGTTTGAAACTGCTTTATCAGAAAATACAGAAGTAACTATTTTTGATGGAATTGGCAGAAAAATACATACACAAACTTTTGAAAAAGGAAATCAAGAGTTTGTTATTGATGTGAAAAATCAATCGAAAGGAATGTATTTGATTAATTTCAACCAAAATGATAAAGTATATTCTAAGCAGATTATTATTGAATAATGACTTGTTTTCTTAAAATTATCAAACTCTCTATCAAAAATATATTTGTTAGAGAGTTTTTTTATCCCCAAACCCTTCTCCTTCAAACAATTTAATTTCAAAGAAACACACTTTCAAAAAAATCTTGTAATTTAGGGAAAACTAAAAAATTGCTAAATCTCTCCTAAAACTATATAAGAAAATGAAATCATTTCTACTTTCCCTTTTTATCTATTTTGCTTTTTTGATTCCTGCCTTTTCTCAACTGACTGATGATTTTTCAGATGGAAACTTTACAGCAAATCCTACTTGGACAGGTGCAAACTCTGTCAATGCAACAACTGGTTTTGTAGTAAATGGAAGTAATCGCCTTCAAACAGATATTCCAAGTGGAGGAAGTGGAACTCGTTTCGCCTATTTATCCACTCCAATTACATTAGATTTAGCAACTACAAATTACGAATGGAATTTTGAAGTACAACTCACTTTTTCAAGTCCAAATCCACCAAATACCACAAATAAAGCCAAAATCTATCTTTTTTCTGACCAAAATAATCTCTCCAATTCTCTAAATGGTTATTTCATAGAAATTGCTGACCAAGTAACTCTACAAAAACAAGTTGGTACAACGGAAACGGTTTTACCACTTTCAAACGGAACAGTTACACCTATTTCTAGTCCTGTTAGTGTAAATATTCGTGTTGTTTATATTGCTGATTCGGGTTCAGGTGGCTCTTGGCTCGTTTATGCAAACAATATTTTGCAAGGAGAAGCAACCGAAACAGCTACTTTTGCAGCCAATCATTTTGGCATTTTGTATAATTACTCTGCCAATTCAAGAAGTAATAACTTCATTTTTGATAATGTAACTATTGCGCCCTATATTGATAATACACCTCCAACGATAACAGGTGTTTTTGGTGCTGCGCCAAATCAATTACGAGTTACTTTTGATGAAGCATTAAATTTATCTTCTCTTCAAAATACAGATTTTACAGTTGCAGGTTTTGGAAATCCTACGTCAATCACTGCCGAACCCAATCAAGCACAAAATTTTAGACTTACCTTTGCCAACAACTTCATAGTGGGAACTTCTTATTCATTAAATGTTCAGACAATAGAAGACCGTTTTGGAAATATAATTGTGCCTTCTTCTACGCCTTTTACCTTTGCTGATAATGCTGCACCACTTGGGCAAACTCTTACAGTTTTGAGTCCGACAACTTTACAATTAGATTTTACAGAAGAAGTAACCATAGCTACAGCACAAAATAATGCAAATTATATTCTTGTAGGAAATACCGTATTATCTGCCGTTCGGGACAATAGTGATTTTAAGCGTGTTTATTTGACATTTTCTAGTGAATTTGATGATAATAATCTTCTTATTCTTCAAATTTCAAATATTGCAGACCCAGCAGGAAATACAATGCCAACGCCTCAAAATCTAACTTTTACGTATGACACAAATCGTCCAGATGTATGTTTTTTTGGTTGTGTACAAGCTATTTCTACAAATCAAATTAGAGTAATTTTTGACGAAGATATAGACCCAATTTCTGCACAAATTTTAGGAAATTATGAAGTTTTGGGAGCTACTGGAAATCCTACTTCTACTGTTTTGGAAACTTCAAGTACAGTTTTACTCAATTTTTCTTCTGCTTTTACGCCTCAACAAATCTATCAATTACGAATCAGAAACGTAAAAGATTTACAAAACAATGCAATGACAACAAGGACAAGAGATTTTTCGTATGACCCTCTTTCTCCTTCAGTTGTTTCTGCTGTTCTTTTACCTAACAATCAAATTGAACTTACTTTTTCAGAAATAGTAGAGAGTTCATCAAGCCAAAATACAGCAAATTATTCTCTTGATAATGGAATTGGAAATCCTACAAGTGCCGTTTTATTGTCTTTTGATACAAAGCGAGTACGCCTTACTTTTGGAAGTTCTTTAAATGATTTTGCAAATCTTACTTTATCTGTTCAAAATGTAAATGATTTACAAGGCAATCCGTCGGCTCTTCAAACCTTTGTTTTTAATACACTTCCTCCAAGTATTTCTAAAATAGATGTTCTTTCAAGAACACAGATTCAAGTCACTTTCTCAGAAAATATAGAGGCTTCGACATCTCAAAATACAGCAAATTATAACGTAAATAATGGTATTGGTAATCCGATAGTACTTGCTCCACTTTCTCCCAATATTATTATTTTAACTTTTCCAAATGACTTTACTATATCAGAAAATTATACCCTAACAGTTCAGAACGTGCAGGATGCGAGTTCTAATGCTATTATTTCAAGTTCAAGAACATTCGTTTATCGCCCTAGAATTACAAATGTTTTGGTTGTTTCACCGACAGTTTTGGAGGTTGATTTTGATTATCCTCCTACTATAGCCGATGCACAAAATGTTGGAAAATATGGCGTTGATAATTCCATATTTGGTCCTTCATCAGCACAGATTATTAGTGGAGAACCTAGAAAAGTACGCCTTACTTTTAGCTCTGTTTTTGTTCCAAATACCGATTATACGCTTACAGCAGGTTTTTTCAATCTTCAAAACGAAGAAATTGCGCCAGTTTCTGAGCATATTTTCCGTAGAGATACACAACCACCAAGTGTTTTGACTGTTACAGTTTTGAGTAGTAATGAAATTGAATTGACTTTTTCAGAATCGATTGAAGAACAAACAGCCGAAGCCTTAAATCATTATAACCTGACAAGTTTTGGACAGCCGATTGATGCAAATTTGACTTCTCCTACAAAAGTTGAGTTAGAATTTAATTCTGATTTTCAGCCTTCTACAACCTATTCTTTGACTGTAAACTCTGTTCAAGATTTGCTCGGAAATACACTTGTTTCTCAAACCGTTAGTTTTGCTTTACCAACTCCTCCAACTCCAAATTCATTAGTAATTACAGAATTAATGATTGATGAAGACCCACAAGTTGGACTTCCTGCATACGAGTTTATTGAAATTTATAATGCTTCCAATACAACACAACAATTACAAGGAACAAAATTATATGATGGAACAGGTTTTTCTTCTTTTGCTACCTTGGGAAGTTATGATTTGCCAGCAGGTCAATATTTGATTTTGTGTGGAAATTCAGCTTTTAATAGTCTTTCACAGTTTGGAAATACGCTTGCTGTTACGTCTTTTCCTTCGCTTTCCAATACAGGCGAAACGCTGCGTTTGGTAGGTGCAAATAACGTAGAAATTACAAAAATTACCTATTCGTCTGCGTGGTATCAGGATGCACAAAAAGACGACGGAGGTTATACATTAGAAAGAATTGATATAAATTCAGACTGTGAAAGTCCTGCAAATTGGAAGGCTTCAAATGACCCACGAGGAGGAAGCCCAGCAGCTCAAAATTCTGTTTTTGGAACAGTAAACGATACCATTTCCCCAAGTATTACAAGTATTTTTTTAAGAAGAAGTGGAACAACTGATAGTTTGGAAGTTAATTTTTCTGAATCATTGGATAGTTTAGACTTAGTAAACACAACTTTTTATTCAGTTGATAACGGACTTTCTATTTCAAGAATTGTTTATAAAAATACTCAAAGAGTAATTCTCTATTTTTCTACTGCCATACAATCAACAGCAATTTATACTTTGACAGTTCAGAATTTAGAAGATTGTGCAGGAAATAGAATTGATAACCAAATTACTTTTGGACAAGGAAGAATGCCAAATCGTTTTGAGCTTTTAATTACTGAAATTATGGCTGACGAAGACCCACAAGTAGGTTTACCAAAAGCAGAATACATAGAGATTCTTAATACGACAAATTCGCCTTTAAATTTAGGAACTGTAAAACTTTCTGATGCAACAGCTACAATTAATTTACCTTCTTATCTTCTTGCGCCAAATAAATATTTAGTCTTGACTTCGACTTCAAAAGTAGATAGTTTAGCTAGTGTTTCGGGTGGTGTTCAGAATGTATTGGGTACAACGAGTTTTCCATCTCTGAATAACACAGGCGAAAAATTAGTTTTGAGAGATTCTGCAAATAGAGAAATTCATAGTGTAGATTTCAAAACTTCTTGGTATGGAGATGCTGCAAAAGCAAACGGTGGATATTCTTTAGAAATGATTGACCCAACTAATTTTTGTGGAGAAATTTCGAATTGGATAGCTTCCAATGACCCACGAGGAGGAACGCCAGCCACTCAAAATTCTGTTTTTGCATCAAATCCTGATACTGAAAAACCTGTTTTATTAACGGTTAGAATAATTGCAAATATGGCAAATTCGACAGAGCTTTTACTTACTTTTTCTGAAAAATTAGATTCACTTTCTGCCGTAAATGCTGCAAATTATTCTATTACAGGAATTGGAATTGCTACGATTTCTCAACCTACAAATAACGAGATAAAAATAATTACTTCAACTATTTTAAATCCTGCAAACAGCTATACTTTGACTGTTCAAAATGTAAAAGATTGTGCAGGAAACGTAATTTTACCAACTACAAAAACAATCGGAATTGGGAGAATGCCTATTTATGGAGAACTTTTAATTACCGAAATTATGGCAGATGAAGATCCAACAGTAGGATTACCAAAAACTGAATATTTAGAAATTTATAATAAAACAAATGACCTTTTAAACTTAGGAACAGTTCGTCTTTTTGATGCGACAAGTAACATAATTTTGCCACAAGTGGCTATTAGTCCACAAACCTATCTTACTCTTACAACAACTTCAAAAGTAGATTCTTTTTTAGTTAGAAATATAAATATTTTGGGTGTTCCTTCGATGGTTAGCTTGAATAATGGAGGCGAACTTTTACAACTTCGAAACACAAATGGACAGCTTTTACACGAAGTAAATTATTCAACTTCTTGGTACAGAGATTCGAATAAATCAAATGGAGGTTATTCGCTTGAAATGATTGATATAGATAATTTGTGTGGAGAATCTCAAAATTGGAAAGGTAGCGATGACGCAAGAGGAGGAACGCCAAGTCAAGAAAATTCAGTAGCTGCACCAAATCCAGATAATGAAAAACCTACAATTACGACTGTTTCTTTAGTTGGAAATAATAGAATTTCAGTTATTTATTCTGAAAAAATGGATAGTAGTTCTATCGTGAATCTTTCAAATTATACGCTACAAAATGCAAGTATTGAAAACATAATTTGGCAAACCAATCAACAAGTAGAAATTGAGTTTGCTCCTATTTTACAACCCAATCAAATTGTAATTCTGACGATAAGTAATGTAGAAGATTGTGCAGGAAATATGCTTTCAGAAACTCAAACTTTTGAATTAGGAATTGGTGCAATGCCACTAAAATTTGAAGTTTTGATAACCGAAATAATGTCTGACCCAGACCCAGTTATTGGTTTGCCAAATCGTGAATACATTGAGATTTTCAATAATTCTGATAAGCGATTAGATTTATCAGAACTGACTTTGACTGATGCCACAAATACAATTTCGTTGCCTTCAAAAATCTTACAACCGAATGAATATTTGACTTTAACGAGTACTACAGCAGCACAAGAATTTCAAAATGCGAATGTTAATGTTTTGGGAGTAACTTCTTTTCCAAGTTTGGCAAATGAAGGCGAACCGTTGATTTTGACAAACACAAATGGACAGCTTGTTTTTGAAATAAATTATGAAAGTAACTGGCACACAGATTCAGAGAAAGCAAACGGTGGTTATTCTTTAGAAATGATTGATACAAATAATCCGTGTGCAGAGCAAAACAATTGGACTTCTTCAAACGACCCACGAGGAGGAACGCCAAGCGCACAAAATTCTGTTTTTGGAGTAAATCCTGATACGCAAAGTCCACAGGTTACGAATTTACAAGTGGTAAATAATCAGACTTTAGTTTTGATTTTTGATGAAAAAGTAGATTCTCTTTCAGCTGTTACGGCTTCTAATTATGTTATTTCGCCTTCTATTATAATTGAAAGTATAGAATTTATTACTTCAAAATCCATTCAAATCAACCTACAAAATGCCATTCAAACAGCTACTTTGTATGAAATTTTGGTAAATGGAATTAAAGATTGTTCGAATAATACGATTTCAAATCTGCGTTTGCCTTTCGGACAAGGAACAAATCCAAAATTTGGAGAACTTTTAATTACTGAAATTATGGCTGACCCTGCGCCAGTTGTTGGGCTTCCGGAAAGTGAGTTTTTAGAACTGACCAATAATACAGACCAAATTTTGAGTATAAATGGAGTTACACTGACAGATGCGACAGGAACTTCTGCACTTCCTATTTTTCAACTTTTGCCTAATGAACGTATTATTTTGTGTCCAACAAGTTCGGTAACAGCTTTTTCAAGGTTTGGAAAGACTATCGGAATGTCTAGTTTTAGAACGCTTGATAATGGTGGCGAGCCTTTGATTTTGAGAAATAATGAAGGAAAACTACTTTTTGAAATAACGTATGATGATGCATGGCATTCCGACAACGACAAAAAAGACGGAGGTTATTCTTTAGAAATGATTGATATGTCTAGTTTTTGCCAAGAGCGAGAAAATTGGACTTCTTCGATTTCTAATTTGGGAGGAACGCCAGCGCAAGTAAATTCTGTAAATGGAACAAGTGGCGATAATGTTGCACCAAAAATAGTGAGAGCAGAAGCTGTAAATGAAACAACGGTACGCATTGTTTTTGATGAAAAACTGGATAGTTTACAAGCCGTTCAGTCAAGAATTTTGATTCAAAATAGCAACATTACAATTATAAATAAAAACCTAGATGCAACTCGTAAAATCTTGACTTTGATACTTTCAAATCCTTTAGAACTCAAAACGGTTTATACATTAGAAGTAGAAGCGATTACAGATTGTGCAGGAAATTTAATTGCTCAAAATACCACGACACAAGTTATTTTGCCAGAAGCTGCCGAAATTGGAGATATTATTTTGAATGAAATTTTGTTTAATCCACCTACTGACGGAACGGATTTTGTCGAACTTTTCAATAATTCGGATAAGTATATTAATCTTCAAAATTTCAGTTTAGCCAATCTAAATACCGACGGAACAATCCGAACGCAAGAAACCATTTCGGAAGAAGTTTTGATTTTGAAACCCTTCGAATACATTGCTATTTCTACTTCAAACGAACAGCTTTTGAATCAATATCCAAATGGAAACGAAGAAGGATTTTTTGAAGCAAAATTACCAACTTATTCAGATACAGAAGGAACAGTAATTTTGTTTGATAATCAAGATACTGAACTAGACCGTTTTGCTTACGATGAAGATTTTCATTTAGGTCTTCTGAAAGATGATGAAGGCGTTTCTTTGGAACGAATCAGCGCAGACGCACCAACACAAGACAGAAATAATTGGTCTTCGGCAGCACAGAGTGTAGGTTTTGGAACACCTGCCTACAAAAACTCACAAAGCAAATCGAACTCTACACCAAGTTCTGATGAATGCTTGAGAGCAGAACCACAAGTTTTTTCGCCAGACAACGACGGTTTTGAAGATTTTACACAACTCTATTTAGACTGTGCCGAAATAGGCGATCTTATCACTATCAAAATTTATGATACACAAGG
Source organism: Bernardetia sp. Wsw4-3y2 (assembly GCF_037126295.1). NCBI lineage: Bacteria > Pseudomonadati > Bacteroidota > Cytophagia > Cytophagales > Bernardetiaceae > Bernardetia > Bernardetia sp. Wsw4-3y2. Next base: position 1,115,003 of record NZ_CP147017.1, read on the forward strand.
AAGGAAAGTTCGTGATTTGGTTCAAAATCAGTCAGTAGCCTTAGAAAACACCTTTATTCGTTGGGACGGAACAGCCGATGATGGTAGAAAAGTGAGAATAGGACATTATATTCTTCTTTTAGAAAAATACAATCTCAATGGTGATGTGCAGTATTTGAAATTGAGAGTGGTGGTTGGGACTAGGTTTTAAATAGAACTACTTATTTAACTTTGACAGTCCTTTCAGAAGGCTGTCAATAGTTAGAAATACGCATACGCATGAAACGACGAGCAACTATTGTCAGAGTTATTTCGGATTACCGAAAAACTACTGACAAAGTTTTCTTAAATAAAAATACAACTATGGCAAAAAATTATTACCTACCTTTAGAAGCAGGAAAGGCATATCATATCTACAATAGAGGCGTTAATGGAACAAGCATTTTTAAAAGTGATGAAAATTATAAGCATTTTTTGAAACTTTATGACGAGCATTGTTCTTGTATCGTGGATACGTATGCGTACTGTTTGCTAGGAAATCATTTTCATTTTTTGGTAAGAATAAAAGAAATTTTGCCTACTTATGGCGATTTATATCCAAAGTTTTCGCAGGATAAAGTCAATAAAAAAGCTACCAAAACGGTAGAACCAAGCAGACAATTTTCTCACTTTTTTAATGCGTATGCTCAAGGTTTTAATAAATATCTTAGACCAATACGTACAGGTACACTTTTTCAACGTCCATTTAAACGAATAGAAGTTGATAATGCTAGTTATTTTTCAAATCTTGTTTCGTATATCCATAAAAATCCAAAAAAACATAAATTTGAAGAAGATTATAAAATCTATCCTTATTCTTCTTACAACAGTCATTTATCAGATAAAACAACTCGTTTGGATAGAAAAGAAGTTTTAGAATGGTTTGGAAATAAAGAAGAATACACGCTATTTCATAATGAAGAAATTGATGAAGGTTTGATTGAAAACTGGATAATTGAAGACGACGACGATTTTTTATAAAAACTGAAATCCAACTATTGACAGCCTTATTAAAGGACTGTCAAAGTTTTAATTTATTTGATTTAAAGTTTATTTAAACTAATTTGAATGAAATATTCTGCTTTTAGAAAAATACAATCTCAATGGCGATGTGCAGTATTTGGAGTTGAGGTTTTTTCGGCTAGATTTTAATTCTTTCTAACTTATTTTAGCAAAGCACTATTTTTCTGTAACTTTATACTTCTTTTAAGAGTATAATTATTGATATTATGTAATTTAAAATCTAAATCATCTATGACAGAACTAAAAATTAATGTAATTGATTTAGCTAATTATCTAAAAAAACAAATAAATGAAGGAGAAAAATTAATGTCGTCTACCCCTAGTTATGAAAGTGTGGAATTTAAAAAATTATACAAGAAATGTAAGCGATGGCATAAGTTTAACAGTACTCTTTTGGAAACTTCCTTTTCTAATACTATTTATCTTTTAGAATACAGAAAAACTACCAAAAGTGAGGTTGTTTTAATAGAAAATTATAAAGCTATTGAAATCAATACTATTCTTGAGAATGGAATAGAATATCTACAAAGCTTGTTAGAAAGAATTCCATTAATAACAAAATCAAATACAAAAGTGAGTAAAAATCCATCCATATTTGTCAGTCATTCCTCAAAGGATTCAGAAATTGCTAGAAGTGTAGTAGATATTTTAGAAACAATAGGAATTAATCACAAAGATATATTCTGTACTTCGTTAGATGGTTATGGTATAGACTTAGGGAAAAACTGGTTACAAGTTCTTAAAGAGAAACTAGATGATAATGTTACTGTAATTTTTATTTTATCAGAAAACTTTTATGAAAGTCGTATATGTCTTTGTGAAATGGGAGCGACTTGGATAAAAACTATAAACCATATTCCATTAATTGTTCCTCCAAAGACACTATCTGACATAGGGGAAGTTATTCCTCTTACACAAGGGTTTATTATAAATAATAAAGCTGGATTTAATCAACTAAAAGAACAATTAGAAAAGGAGTTTAATATTGAAAACCACATTAAACAACAAATTTGGGAATCCAAGAGAGACAGAATACTGAATAACATATCAACTCTAATATCTAAATCTGAAGAGAAAAGTTTGTCAAAAGAAGTTTACAACTCAACTGGACAAACGAATGTAGATGAAATAATTAGAGAAAGAGCTAAACTTGAATGGAAAGATGATTTTGAGATGCAGATAAATTATATTGAGAATCAAAAAAAGGCATATAAGGAAATAATAGATTATAAGCCTTTTGGAATTAGTGTGCATGAATTGAATAATATAAAAAACAACTCTATAACAGAATGGAAAGATGATTTTGAGATGCAGTTAAACTTAGGCTGTTCAATCAAGGTCAAAAAGTTCCCTAATTTTTTGACCTTGATTTAAGCAACATTTTTCATTATTTTTTTCAACTTTAACTCTTTGCATTTTATGTTTTCTAACGCATTTTGAGTTTCTTCTATTGAAAAAGCTCTTCCAAAAGTAGCTATTGTAAAAATAAATTCAGTTAAACCACTTCTGCTGTTGGGATTTATTTTAGTTTTAAATTTTCCAAAATAACTCTCAATAATATCAGAACTACAAAGAATAAATTCCTCCTTCAAACTCTTACTTTTGTTTTCTAAATTATTCAAATATAATTTAGCGTTCTCCATAAAAACTTTTGCTTTTGGGTTTAATTTGTCTCCTGCTTGAGACTCAATAAGTAGCAATTTATTAAGAATATTTTTCTTTTGTAAAACTCCAAATCCTGTAGTTTTAAGCTCTTGACAAACCATTTTAAATACTTTTTCTACCTGTATTAGTCCTTTTATAAACTCCTCTTTTTCTTTCAAAAAAAGAACTTGTTCTTGAAAACATGAGGGTAAATTGTCCCAATTTTGTACTATTTTTTTTGCCCAATTAACACAAGGAAAGATATTTGCAAAACGCATTTTTCCCCTCATAGAAGGAGGCATATACTGACTATTATCTTTACTTAAATTCCATTTTTGTCGTAATTGACCGACAAGGTTACTAAATAATTTGAAATCAGCATCTTGATGGTAAAGTCGCTTTAAATGATTAGCTAAAATATGAGTACAATCCTCTATATGGGTATAATTCAATGATTTATAAGCCTTTTTTAAGTTAGTACCTTCATCACTAACAATATATTTTATTTTTGTTTCAGAGGCTATTTTAATTAATTCTTTCGCTATTTGTTCGCCTCTCCATTCGTTACCAATTTCTACTGCCAAAACTTCCATATCACTATGAGATAAACTTCGGTTTTTAGGAATAGCATCTACTGAAACACCTAGTAGCAAAAGTATTTTTTCACTACCAAAACTAATACTTTCATCCACATAGACCACATACTCGCTACTTTGGTTTTCTGTGTGTTCAAGACGATAAGCTCCACATTTGCATAACCAATTACGGATACTGCTATGACTTGGTAATTTGCCATGTAAACCAAAACAAAGATGTAAGCAAACTAACGTATGACGACAACTGCGTAAACTCATACCACCATATTTATATAGTTCTAGTACAAAATTGACTACCTGTAAGCTATACTGGTGTCTTTTTGCTTTTTTAGTAGACAAGTTTAATTTGCCTTGTAATTTTTCTGCTTGATATTTTTTTTCCAAGAATCTCGGCTATCTAAGAGTTCTTTAATACGACTTTTTAAATAGTCGTTTTCTTTTCTGCGTGCCATAGCTTTGGATTTCCAGTTTTTTATCCTATATTCATACTGTCGTTTAGACATATTCCTCGGTATTTTTTGTTGTGTAGTAACTCAAAAATACGAGGAATTTTTTTTATAGTTTGTGTCTCGTCCTAACATAGTGTTACACAACCAATTTTATTATGGAACGTACCTATGTAAAACGTACACAGAAAGACTATACCATGCAGTTCAAACTTCAAGTAGTTAAGGAAATAGAACAAGGTCTTTTTACAATAACTCAAGCACAACGGAATTATGGTATTCAATGTCGTCATACTGTTGTGAACTGGTTAAAAAAATACGGTAATTTTGATCATTCTTATAAAGTAATTCGTCCTATGAAAACAGCAGAACAACGTTTAATGGAACAAGAGCAGGAAATTCGTCTTCTTAAAAAACAAAATGCCACTCTACAAGAAGAATTATCTACCTTAGATAAGAAAGCCATTTTGTTTGACATGATGATTGACTTAGCCGAAAAAGAATATAAAATTTCTATACGAAAAAACTCCAACCCCAAGTAGTTAGTTCATTTAGTGAACAGCCTGCAACCAGTATTGAAAAGACCTGTAAATTGCTTGGGATATCTAGACGGGTATATTATTATTCTTTATTTCGGACAGATAAATACAAAGAATTAGCTCAAAAAGTAGTTGATTTAGTCAAAGAAGTTAGACATCGAATGCCACGAGTGGGTACTCGTAAACTTTACCACATTTTAAAAATTCCTTTAAAGGCTTTAAAAGTGGGACGAGATAAACTATTTCGTATTTTGGAAGCTAATCATCTTCTTATTTTACCTAAACGGAGGTATCATGTTACTACAGACTCCTTTCATCGTTTCAAAAAGCATAAAAATTTAATTGCAAACTTGAAGGTAGATGGAGCAGAACAAGTTTGGGTAAGTGATATTACCTATATTGGAACACGAGAAAATCCGATGTATTTGGCATTGGTTACTGATGCGTATTCAAAGAAAATAGTTGGTTTTGATGTTTCTAATAGCTTAGAGACTGTTGGTTGTTCAAATGCTTTAAAAATGGCATTGAAAAACAGAAATTATCCGTTACGAGAATTGATTCATCATTCAGATAGAGGTGTCCAATATTGTAGTGATGAATATCAGACGATTTTAACTAAAAATCGTATTCGTTGTAGTATGACAGAATGTTATGACCCTTACGAAAATGCAGTAGCAGAACGTGTCAATGGTATTCTCAAACAAGAGTTTTTACTAGAAACTCAACAATCGTATTTGACTTGGATGAAACAATTAGTACAACAAAGTGTACAAATATATAATCAAGAAAGACCTCATTTTTCTTTATATATGCAAACACCAGAGCAAACACATCAAAAGGAAAATATTGAAATAAGAACCTATAAAAAAGAAAAATCAGACAATCTTAAGACTGCCTGATATATATTTAATCTATCTAAAAAACTGTAACACTATTTCAGGACTAGACATTGTACAGCCTAAGTTAAACTATATGGAAAATCAAGTAAAAAGTTTAATCAAGCTCAAAAGTTTGTAATAAGTTTACACTATTTCTTAAAACTTTGACAGTCCTTTCATAAGGCTGTCAATAGTTGGCACGACTAACTAAAAAGCCCACCATCATCTTTAGGAAAATAGGTAGATTTTTTAGAATTAGTAGTTTGTATAATTCCTCCAGAACGATTGATAGTGTCTTTTACTAAAGAGATTGACTGCTCTAATTCTGATTCTATTTGGTAGGTTGTAAATCGCAAGATATTCCATCCCAAGCTACTAATTTCATTGTTTCTGACTTTATCATATTTTACATCATTTATTTTTGTGTGATACTGGTCGCCATCACATTCTACATTTATATTTCTGTCTTTACAAAAAATAGCAAAGTCTAAAAAACGATTTTTTCCTTGTGCATTGATAAAATATTGTCGTTCTGCTTCTATATTATGGTCGACTAAGGCTTCCCAAAACTTATCCTCTATTGGGCTTTCATTGAAAAGATAATTTATTTCTTTTGCTGAAAAGAATTTCTGTTCTGTTGTAGGAATAAATAATATTCTACGTCCTTTTTTACTTACTATTGGCTGTTTTAGTTGTCTTAACTCCTCAAAATCTATTTTGTAATATTCTTTATTTGATTTGTTACTTGGAGATTCATTTTTAAAAAGTTCTTCACGAAAGACTTTGTTTATATTTTTTATTTCAGCATACCACTTTATAGTATATTTTTCTGCTCCAAATATTTTGGTTTGATAAAATGCCAAATACTTTACAACCGTTTCGTCACGTATATTTTTAGGAGCAGACTTGACAGGAATTCTGTACCAACCCTTTTCTTGAGCTATTAAAAAATCTTTCTTATTATTCATTATCGCTACTAAAACTCTATTTTCTAAATTTTTCTGCATACTTATTAGGTTTGATGTATCAATTTCAAAATAACATTTTTATTTTTAGATTCAGTTATATTTCTCCTAAGTAACGTTACGATGATTCGAATTACCAAAAACTACTAACAAAGTTTTTTTGCAAATAAAAATTCAACTATGTTAAAAGAAGGATATATCACATCTACAACAGAGGAGTTGATGGAACAAGTATTTTCAAAAGTGATGAAAATTAAAAGCACCTTTTAAAACTTACAGACTTTAGAAACAGTGTCCTTAATTATCTTCCTTTAAGAAGTTATATTTTTTCTGAATGATAACACTTTCACTATATGGATAGGGAGCAGCCATCATATTTTTATATTCCTTTCTTGGTGTTTTTATAAGTTTATTTACTTCATATATACCGTATTTTAACTCACTTATCCAAATTTCTGGATTAGGCTTTGACGTTTCTATATCTATAACTGCACCCGAGTCAGGTAATGCCCAAATGCTTACATTTCTATAATACTTATCAATCCCAATCAAAGGAATTCTAGTTGTATCACTCCAAATTGCTTCCAAAACAGAACTATGGATTTGAATCCATTCTCCACTACGAGCCGATTTTATAGAAAATTGATAACGATAAGTAGTGTCATTTATCATTGAATCAGAAACTAAAGAAAGTAAAGGAGCTTCAAAATTAAATGAAGAATCTAATTCTATAATTTTGCTTTCTTGTAGAAAATTCCAATTTCCACTTAGATTTTTTGTTCTTTTTGGAAAAAGACCTTTTGGAATAGAATCAAAAGCAGCCGAATCACTAAAAAATTGTTTTGTAAATTCATCACTTTCTTCATCATAAGAAATCCAAGTTTGTTTATTTTCATCTAGATTGTAGAGATAAAAAATACTATTCGGTTTTGGTTTTTCTTGTGTGAAATTAGCTTCTAAAGCTCCCCAAAATAAAATTCCTATTCCCACCATCATACAAAATAAAGAAAGCGACCAACTCCAACTTTGAGTCAGAAGTTGCATTACAGGAACTAAAAGTCCTCCTAAAAGAGCAATAATTAAAGCCATTAGGGCGAAACCATATAAAACAAAACCTCCTACATTTACAGCTTCTAAGGCTTCTGGAACGATAGCCAAAACAGGATAGAATATATAAATTGTAGGGATAGAAAGAAGTAACAAAAGAATTGTATCAAATGGATTAAGATACTTAGCATTATTACGCAACAGTAAATAAAACCAAGCGACAAGCATAGATAAAGTAGGAAGAACAAAAAGATAAGCAGCAGGGCGCAAATCCATTCCTATCCAATCTTGACCAAAAACAGTCAGGGCACTCAATCCAATCCAAAAAGGAAGAACACCCAAAAGAACAGATGCAGGTTTTTTGCTTCTAAAAAATATTGAGTAAGCAAGTAAAGAAACACCTACAAAGATAAGAGCAAAAGCAATTTGATACCAAAAAGCAAAATAAGTAGTGCCATAAGGCATCCAAGTGTAAGCAGAATGTGTCATCAAAATTCCTTTCCAAAGAAGTGTCGCAAGTCCTCCAATAGCTAAAACGATAATTAAATAACCAAACAAGCTACCTGCAACCAATTTCCAAAACCAATAACGCAACCCAGAAAGAAATAGCAGAACAAAAAAGATAATCATTCCATAAATTGTCCATTCTAAGTATTCTTGGTTAATATCCATAACTAAAATATTACCAAATGGAATTCCTAAAAACGTAACATTTTCATCAGACGTAATTTGAGTTTTGAGGTTTTCTAAGTCACCAAAATAACGAATAAGTGAAAGCATATAATCGCCATGTTGTTGTAATGAGCGTTTATCTAAGTTTTCAGGTCGGTCTAATGGAGTGTGATAATGTGTATGTGTTCCTATAAAGGCAAAGTTTAGGAAGGGAATATCATTTTCTCCAAAAACACTTGCATCTGTTCCGTTGGGCATATTTTGATAAACAATATTTGCAAAGGAAGTTCCGAAGGCTCTTAGTTTTCCTGTTTTTTTAGCTTTTTTGAAAGCTGTTTGTGTATGATGAAGAAGATTTTGATTTTTGTCAGATGTTTCAAAAAGTATTGACATTCCTCCTGCTCCTCGTGCTTCAAAATTAAAAGCGACTCCAATTTCTTTTGCCCAAGGGTGTTGCTCCATAAATGCCTGCGCTCCTAGAAGGTCTATTTCTTCGCCATCAGAAAAGAGAAAAATTATATCATTTTCGAAAGGTTGGTTAGTTACTTGTGTTTTGAGCATATCCATTATTTCCAAAATTGCTCCTACGGCTGCTCCATCATCTGCTGCTCCTGCTGCATTGCTACGTGAATCATAATGACAAGCTATCAAAATCGTATTTTTTGGTGTTGCTACATCTACCAAATTAATTGTAGAATCTGCTGTAGTGGAATCTAACAATATAGAATCTGATAAAACAGTATTTTCTATTTGGTCAATAGAATTTTTGCCTTTTACTCGCACTAAAATGTTCTCTAAAAAAGCTATTTGAGGTGTTTTTCCATCGTTAATAAAACTAGTCGATTGTACCTCAGTCTGATAACCCATTGCTCTAGCCTGAGAAACAATGTAATTGCGAACACTATCATGGGCTGCCGAACCTGTTGGATGAGGTGTTTTGGCTATCCTTTGTACATACGTAAAAGCTCTATCAGCCGAAAAATTTACATCTGTATTTTGTGGTGCAACAGGAATGATTTGAACAGCCGAAATAATAAGAACGGCAGTAAGAACACAAAAAGTAATGAAGGTAGAAACCGATTTCATAGAGGATAATTACGAATTAGAAATTACGAACTGAAAGACAACGCAGTTAATTACGAATGTAATTCACTAAATACTAGCAACTTACAATTTAAAACTATTTGCTGTGATAAAATTATTATCTTAGGTAAAAAAGATAGTTGAAATAACTTTAATACACTAAATGTATTCATTTTTTGTACGAATTAAAAATTATTCTTTCTTGTATAGTATTTTATTCTATTTCTTCGTAATCAAAAGGCTTTAATTCTTGTCCTTCTTTTGGTAATGTTCTATATTTTTTGGTTATCACTTTTGGGTTTCTGCCTAAGGTTTTAACAATCATTTCAAACTCAAAATCATTTTTGAGTATTTGAGAAGTTGTGAAAGGGTAATTTTTATAGACAACATTTTTGAGAACAAACCTACTCTTATCACTTTGTGTTCCAATTCTATTTTTGTCTATAATGGTTAGTTTAGAAAACATTTTATCAAATCCACACGATTCAAAAAATCTTACTTTTACACTATTTCGTTCTTTTCTAAACTGCTGGAGCAAGGCATTTTTATACAAAATACTTGTAAAATTAGATTTCAAATATAACTCTTCATTAGAAATAAGTTGATTAGTTTGGTCTATAAAGAACTTATTCAGAAACAAGGTATCTTTAGAAAATGAATCTTTAATATCATTTAAAATAATTTTATTAGAATTTTTATAAAAACTTTATTATTTCTCTATCTCTTGGATTTTTAGTAGCAAAATAAATATCTCTTGCACTTCTCCTCTCCCACCATTTTTCATCTATTGCAAACAAATTTTGATGACTTTTTTCTAATTTTTTGGCTGATTTGATGATATTGTGCTCTGTGTTTTCTAGTTTTCTTTTATTCACATCAAAAATAAAGTACGCAAAAAAAGCTGCCCCAAGCCACAAAAAAGCAGAGATAAAATAAAGTTTGAAAGAATTACTATTATTTTTCATTCTATTTCTTCGTAATCAAAAGCTCTTAGTTCTTGTCCTTCTTTGAGCAATGTTCTGTATTTTTTAGTTATCACTTTTGGATTTCTGCCTAGTATTTTAGTAGTCATCTCAAATTCAAAATTTTTACTAGATTCAGTAAGTATTACATGTTCCCTGTTATTTGGAAAAGAAAAATACCCAACTGTATAATGATCAAATATACTTTGAGTGAAAAGAGCAATTTTCCTTTTTTCAACCTCATCTAGTTTGGGTTTAGTATTAAAAAACACGCATCCCTCGTGGATTTTATAATCTCTTTCTATTTGCCATTCTATCCTGAAAGCCCGTAAGAGAATATTCTTGTACAATAAATTTGTTAATTTAGAATTCAAATAAACCCTTTCATTAGCAACTAAGTCTTCAATTGGATACACATAATTTTCTTTTTGATATTCACTTAGTTTAGGAAATTGTTTTTCAATTTCTGAAAAAGTAATTTTATCAGACTTTCTAAATGTTTTAATAGCTTGTTTTGAGTTCTCTAAATTATTAATTATTTCTATCTCTCTCTTATTTAGATAAACAAATGAAGCTAATTTGTTTCTTTCCCACCAAGCATATTCTAAGTAATAATATTCTTGATACAAATCGTCTATTTTAGTAGAAGATTCTACAATCGTTTCTATTTCTTGCTCATCTGAATTTTGATAAATAAAGTACGTAAAAAAAGCTAATCCAAGCCATAAAAAAGCAGAGATAAAATAAAAAATAGTTTTATTTTTCATATTGTACTCCCTCCTTTCCATATTCTAAATATGTTTGTTTCATAAAATTATTAACCCCTTCATAAAGTTTCCATTTTAGTTTCAATTTTTTGATGTCAAAATTCTTTTCATCGATTATTAAAAACCCCTTTTCATCAAAGTAATAATTTACGTTTGTTTCGATTTGCTTTCGCAATTCTGTTGTATCTCTATATATAATTAAAGGCATGATTTCTTGTACTTCAATTTCATAGCAATCTTTACAATCTGAATAAGACGTTTTTTCTATGATAGGACGAAATATAGCATTTTCATACTTGTCAGTTTCTGGAAAATAAACATATTCTTCTACCAAAGTATCGACAGCTTGTACATAAATTTGTGCTAACTCTGCTTTAAAACGAGCCAAATGAATCAAAATTTCTATTTTTCTTCCTTTTAGATATTTATTTTCTAGTTCTTTGTCTGTTTGATTTTCTTCAAAAACATAATCTTTGTATTTATCAAAGAGGAAGCTATCAAACTGTTTTATTTCCTTCAAATAATTTGTAAAAAGAGTTTGTAAATTGAGATTCTGAATAGAGTAATTCTGATTAGAAAATTTATTAAACTTATCATCTGTAAGGTTTTTAATTCGTTCAATTTGAAGGGCTTTTAGGTCTTTATTTGAATCAAACTGCTGCTCGTATTTTTTATAGATTGCTTCCAAACTATCTAATTTTGGAAAAATAGTTAATAGCTTTTTAGGATTTCCCTGTTCTGTAATTTGATTTTTGATACTCCCTTTAATTTTATCCTCTAAATATAAATAACCACTAGAAACATTTTCGCCTCCTCCTGCTGTTGCAGCTAAAAGGTCAAGTGTTTTTTCATCATACTTTTCAGAAAAGAAAGTATCATAGCTGTATTTTCCTGCCAAAAGAAACAAGATAAATAAAGGAATAAGAGGATGGAATAGCTTTTTCATTAAAATCGTATTTGTTATATACCCAATTTAATTAAAAACGAAGCAATCACAAAATAGTATTATTCACTATATTTTTTCCACAAGTCAGGACGACGTTTTTTTGTTCTTTCCATAGCTTGTTGTAATCTCCAATCTTCAATTTTGGCAGCGTGTCCAGATAGCAACACTTCAGGAACTTCCATTCCTTCCCAATTGGCAGGACGAGTATAAACAGGGGGAGCTAATAAATCATCTTGAAAAGAATCTGTCAAGGCAGAGGTTTCATCATTCATCACACGAGGGACTAATCTAATAATAGCATCAGCTACCAAAGCAGCAGGAATTTCTCCACCAGAAACCACAAAATCGCCTACTGAAATTTCTTTAGTAACGTATTTTTGGCGTATTCTTTCATCTATACCTTTATAATGTCCACAGATTATCATTATATTTTCTTTCAGAGAATATGAGTTTGCCATTGTCTGATTGAATGTAATTCCGTCAGGTGTCATATAAATTATTTCATCATATTTTCTATGGCTCAATAATTCTTCAATACAGGCAGCTAACGGTTCTGGAGTCATGACCATTCCTGCGCCACCTCCAAAGGCATAATCATCGATTCGTCCGTGTTTGTCTTGGCTATATTTTTTGAGGTCGTGAAGATTTAGAGTTACAATATTGCGTTCTTGTGCTCTTTGTAAAATAGAATGACCAATAAAACTTTCGATGAGTTGAGGAAGGCAACTAATAATATCTATACGCATAATTTTCATATCTAAATCCTATTTTTTTAAAAGTCTTAGGATTTTGGTGAATGAGTTGTTTTGCTACAAAATTACAAATTAATTGCCATTATTGTAATATCATCTCGCTGTTCTTCTTCTTGTCTAAAATTTTCTACATCTTCTAATAAAGAGGTCTTTTGCATAGAGATTGGTAAATGTCCCCATTCAGAAATTTTATCTAAGAAACGTTTTGTACCATACTTTTTACGCTTTTGATTTGGCTGATCTATTAAACCATCAGAAGTCAGGAAAAGCATTGTGCGAGGTGAAAGTGTCAAATGTTTTTCTTCAAAAGGTTTTTTCTTGCGCTGCAATCCTCCAATAGAACGAGAAGTTCCACGTAACTGTATAATTTCTCCTTCTACCTCTTTATAAATAAGTGGTCGTTTTGCACCAGCAAAATCAAGTTCTATTTTTCCATCTTCTCTATATAGGTAGCGAATCAAAACGACATCCATTCCGTCTGTATTGCTTCCTTCCTTTCCTGTTTGTCGAAGTGAAAGACGAATGCTATCATCTAAATGTTCCAACATGTCGGCTGGCGAAGTAATTTCTTTTTCATACAGAATTTCTCTCAAAAGTGAACTTCCTACCATTGACATAAATGCTCCTGGAACTCCATGTCCTGTACAATCTGCAACAGCTGCGTATTGATAGCCATCGTTATAACCAATCCAATAAAAATCTCCACTTACAATATCTTTAGGCTGATAAACTACATAATGGTCTCCTATTGAGCGTTTTATTTCTTTTTCAGTTGGCAAAATTGATTCTTGAATAGTTTGTGCATAACGGATAGAATCTGTTACTTCTTTATTTTTTTGTTCGATTAAATTGTAAGCCTTAATATTTGAAAGAGCAATGGCTGTGGCAGAACCAATAGACTGCAAAAGTAGAATGTCTTGCTCTGAATAATCCATTTCATAGAATGTCTGAACAGTCATTACACCAAATTTATGTCCTTCTGCAATTAGAGGAACATAGATAAACGCATAAGGTAAATCACCCTTTTCTACTTTTATATTTTGTTCTTCAAATTTTTGTTTCCAAACTTTTGCTACATTATTTATAGCAACTGTGTTTTCTGTTTTTAAGCATTCCACAGATGGAAGATGAGTTTCTTTCATTGAGTCTTCATGAGGCTCAAGTTTAGTTCCTTTTTCTATAAAATCATTAAATTCAATCGTATTTTTATTTTCATTTAGAAGACCAACTCCAAAACCTTCTGCTGGCATAAGACCAATTACACGCTCAAAGACTTTCGCTACTAGTTCTTCTGTATCAAGAATAGATGTAATTTCTTGCGTAATATTACTTAACTTTTTAAGACGTTTATTAGAATTTTCTAAAGCACGCTTTTGCTTCATTACTTCTCGGTTTGCCTTCTTGAGATATTCAGCTTGAGAAGCTAATTCTTCTTTTTGATTATATACTTCTTGACTTTGGTTCAGTAGCTCTTGTTGTTGAGCTTCTAACTCTTCTGTTTTTTGGCTAATTTCCTGTGTACGTTCTGTTATTAGTGCGTTTAATTCTTTATTTTTATTTTTTAGATTTTTTTCGTGCAAATAAGTAAAACCAACAGCTATCAAAAATACAAGTCCAATATAAATAACGTATGCCCACCAACGTTGATACCAAGCCGTTTCGACTTCAAAATCCAGTAAAAAAGTATTACTTAGTTCTCCTTCTTCATTTTGTGCTTGAATCTCTAGTGTATATTGTCCAGAAGGTAGAATTGCAAATTCAATTTTATCTTTTGGCATCCAAGGTGACCAGTTGGTTGTAGAAGGAAGTAAACGATAGCGATATAACAATGCTTCATTCTTTCCAAAAGCAGGACTTGCCATCTGAACTGAAAAACTACTAAAGCCAGTACGTAATTTATGTTTTTCAAAATTAGAAACTAACGAATCTCCAATCCGTATATGACGTAAAAAAATTTGTAAAGAGTCTTGTTGTACCTTTTGTGTTTGTGTATTATCATATCTATACAGCCCTTCTGAAGTAGCTATCCAAGTAAAAATAGGCTTTTTGATATTATTTTCCTCAAAAATGTATTTTTTATCTTCATAGATAGAATAAAACTCAGCAGAGGGAAGATTAAGATGTGCACTTTCAACTAATGTATCATTCTTATAATAGAAAAGTTGTTTGTCTTTTACGACCCAATAAGATTTGGAAATTACATTATTCTGATTTGAATAATGAACAAATTTATCAATCAAAGAAATATCAGCATTGACAAATTCATTTGCCGAAAAATTAGTATTTTCTTTAGTATTATCTAAAACGACAGCAGACGCAAACTCGTTTTTGAGTGTATCTAAATAGTAAATTCCTTTTGATGTAGCTACAAAAAGCTGATTATTACTTGAGACCAACTGCTTTATTTCTACATTCGGAACGTTAGTTAGAGAATCATACGAAGTTATTTTGTACTCTTTTTCATTGTCTAAATCTATATCAATTTTGATTATTCCTTTATACTGTGTTTCTGCCCAAAGTTGATTACCTTTTATTTGTACAATTCTCTTTAAGGGTTCTTCCAAAAAAGTATCTTGTATTTGATAATAAGAATACATCATTACTTTAAGTCCTTCCGACGTAGAAATATATACTCTTCGTTTATCTGTTTTATCAACCAAAAAATGTTTTGTTTCTATCTCACTTACTTTTTCTATCTTTTTTCTAAGTGGATTCAATACAAAAATTCCTGCTTGCCCTGCAATAAGTAAGGCTGAGTTTTTTTCATTATATTGATAAATTTCTAAATCCCATACTTGTCCTAAAATTCCGTCTATATTTTGCCAAATTTGTTTTTGAGTATCATAATAAGAAACTCCTTGTTCGGTAGCTGCATATAAAATATCATCAAAACGGATTACTTTATGTACTTTATTTAACCTGCTTTGTTCTCCAAAATAAGTATAAGACCATGAGGTTTGAATATGAGAAATACCTTGGCTGAGTGCAGCCCACAAATTACCATTTTTGTCTGTGTGAAGATTCCAAACAGATTTATCTTGTAAACCTTTTAGTTCTGAGATTTGATTTTTCCATCTTCCATTTTTATCTATCAATACAATGCCTTCACTAGCTGTAGCAATTGCAATTTGATCATTTTTGAGAACTGAAAGGTGATGAATTTTAGCTTTCTTAAAAAAGTTATTGCGTTCTACTTCAAATTTGCTAATAGTATTTTTAATGACATTATATGTATAAAAATCACCCTCTTTTGTTGCTATCAAAACCACATTTTCAGTATAATTTATTATTCCTGTAATGAGTTCTTGATATAAAAAATGTGTATTTTCTATACTATTGAGAAAGTCATTTTTATATTCAAAAATGCCTAGTTTTGACTCCTGAACATATAATCTTTCATTAGCTACAAAGGCTGATAAAAATGTATTTGCTCGTGGCTGAATAACTTCAAATCTATTGGCAGCATATTTTAATATAAAGTTTTTTGTGAGAAAAAATACTTCTTCATTCAAAACAACTGTCTTCCAAACATCATTAAATTTTCTATATTTTTCTGGAACTTGATTGAGAAGTGAAATGTATTTTGTTTTTCCTAAAGAATCAATATAAGAATATCCTAAATCATTGACACCACCAATGTACATTTTATCAGTAATAGAAGAGTAACCTAATGAACGCACTACACCAGAACCTCCAATTTTGATGCGTTCCCACGTTTTGCCATCAAAGGAGAGTAAATGAGTTGTATTTCCTACATAGATTACACCATTTTTGTCTTGTTCAATTGCCCAGTTTTGAGTGGAAGCATCGTATTCTTTTGGAGAATAATTTTTCACAAAAAGTAACCCTGCCTCTTGATAAGGCACATTAGGAACATTTTGTGTATTTTGGTCTTGCTTACTATTTTGTTGTGCAAAAGAAAGTGTAGAACAGAAAATACTGATACCGAGAAAAGTAAAGAACAAAGAATAAAAAAATATCTGTTTCATATACGGTAATAAGTATGGATGTAGAACAGAAAAAAGGAGAATAAGTTTTGAGTTTTTGAAAGATTTATACAAACACTTCAAATTTTGCTTCAATCATGTTTGTGAGCAAACATCAAAATTCAGCTTTGGAAACTCCACACATAAAAAATTGACTGTAATAACATTTATTCTAACCTTGATAAATTTGCAAAAATTCATCTTTTCGATCTCTTGCTAGGCTTGCTTTAAAACCATCATCCATGATAATATAATTTCCTGTTCGGATATACTGACTAATTTTGTTTAGATTAACAATATATGACCGATGCGAGCGAAAAAAACAAGGATTTATTAAATTTTCTTCAAAATATTTTATTTTTTTGGTAACTAATACTCGCTTTTTATCTGAAAAAACAATTTCTGTATAAGAACCTTCTGCAATCAAATACATAATATCATCAGCTTCGACAAACATCAATCCGTCTGCCATTGGAAGTGCAAAACGAGTAATATATTCACCTTTTAAGTTTTGTCTTAGGGTTTCCATTTTTTGATTGTTTTCTGAATTTCCTGTTAGTTGAAGGTGTTTTTCTACTTTTTCGACAGCTTTTTTGAGTAAATCTATTTCTAAAGGCTTCAATAAATAATCTACTGCCGAAACCTCAAAAGCACGAATGGCATACTCTTGATATGCCGTAACAAATATAAGTGCAAAGTCAATATTTGTTATAAATTTGAGAAGCTCAAAACCCGAATATTCAGGCATTTCGATATCTGAAAAAACAATATCTGGATTTGTTTTGTGAATAAGTTGAACAGCATCAGGAACATTTTCAGCCTCTCCAACAATATTTATTTGAGGGCAATGTTCTGTCAAGAGAGTTTTCAAAATTCTTCTTGCTCGGAGTTCGTCGTCTATAATTATGGCTTTCATATATTCAGTTGGTAGGTCAAAAGGCTTGCCTTTGACTGCATTTATAAAAATTACTGGATAAATAAGTCAAAGGCGAGCCTTTAACCTACATTATTTTATTCATTAATGGGAATCAAAATTACAATTTCTGTTCCTTTTGCATTTCCATGTTCATCTTTCAAATCATTAATCTTTACTTCGATGTTCTTATTTGAAACAGACTGATTTTTCATAAGTTCTAGATACTCTTTTTATGACTAAAAACCATTTTAGTATTTTTTTTCTTCAAAACAAATTGCACTAAAAATATTTTTTACATATATTGTGCAAATGTAACATCCTAGTTATATATAATTCCAAATACTAAAAAACTCAATATTATGAACAAAAATAAATTAAAAAAATTAGAAAAATTTGCTATTGACAAAAAACTGATGACTAAGGTCAAAGGTGGAGAAGCCACTTCTACAAATTTTGATTGGCCGTTAGCTAAATTTTTCTTCTAAAAAAGAGAAAAAATTTCATCTTATTTTAACTTGGTCAGACTTATGGTACAGATCAAGTTAAAATGAGTATTTATATATACTATAAAAGCTTATTTCCTCCAAGAGAATGATACAGGTTTTAAAAAACAATGTTTTGTTACATTAAAAAGTTGTAATACCAAAATAAAATCTATTTTGCTCTATAAATTTATTTTTGTGTATCAGCCGAACGCTGAAGCATTTGGTACATTTTCTCACTCTAAAGAGTAAGCTACAATTATTTATTAGTGCAATTTAATATTGATTTTAGTATAACAACTAAAGAGTCATTTTAATTATTATTCATTAGTGGGAATCAAAATTACAATTTCTGTTCCTTTTCCATTTCCTTGATTATCTTTCAAATCATTTATTTCTACTTCAATGTTTTTATTTGTTGTAGATTGATTTTTCAGAAGTTCTAGTCGTTCTTCTGTGGCTTGAGTGGCAAAAGATTGATGTGTTTTTGCTTTTCGTGCATTTATTTCTGCTGATTTTTGTCTTCCTATTCCGTTGTCTGTGATTTTTAGTTGAAGAAAATTCTCGTTTTGTTTTTCTACTTTATCAAATTCTAAAAGTAGTTTTTTCTCTCCCATTTTATGTAAAAGTCCGTGTTTAAAAGCATTTTCTAAATAAGGCTGAATAAGTAGTGGAGGAATTTCAATTTCCTCTAACTGCTCTTCATCAATTTTATTATCAAAAATAATTTCATAACTAAACTCTTCTCCTAATCGCAAACCTTCCAGTTCAATGTATGATTTTAATAGAGGTAATTCTTTCTCTAAACTAATTTTTTCTTTAGAGGAAGAATCCAAAAATCCACGCATCAGCGTTGCAAATTTACCTAAATAATGTTGTGCATTTTCCTTTTCCGAAAGCAGAATAAAATCTTGAATAGAATTGAGTGCATTAAAGATAAAATGAGGATTCATTTGAGAGCGTAAGGCTTTAAGTTCGCTGAGTTGTTTGGCTCTTTCTTTTTGTTCGGCTTCCAACTTTAAATACAAACGACGACGATTTACATACCAGCCACCACCAATAAGCAAAGAAATAGGAGCTAAAAGAACTAATCCTAAAATTGAACGCTGTGCTTGAAGAGAGGATATTTCAGTTTTACTCTTTAGTTCATCAATCGTTTTTTGTTGTTCTAAATCCTTTATTTGTTGTTCTTTTTTTTCAGTTTCATATTTGGTTTGGAGGGTTGCAATTGCTTTTGAAATATCTTGTTGATTGAGTAATTCTGTTATTTTTTGATGCTTTTTCAAATACACATTTACGCTATCAGGTTTATTGAGATAGGCATAAATATTAGCCAACAGACTATAATTTTCTTTTATTTCTTTGCTATTATCTTTCATAAAAGATAAAGACTGATACACTTTTTCTTTTGCTTCTTGATATTGATTTTTTTCTTTTAGAATTAAGGCATTTATATATAATGCATGTCCTGAATAATTGGGGAGTTTTTCTTTTTCTAAAATACCCATGGCTCGGTTGATATACTCTAGGGCTTGATTATTTTCATTTCTTAGATAATAATATTCTGCTAAATTGGTTTGTGTTCGATACAAACCAATTTGAGAGTTAAGTTTTTCAGAAAGAAGTACAGCTTTTTTCATATAATAAATAGATGAATCTGACTCTCCAATCAAATGATAAGAATGTCCTAAATTTACAGATAACTGCAATAATTCTCCTTGAAAACTACCTTCTTTTGCTAATTCATAAGCCTTATTTTGATACTTTAGAGATAAATCGAGTTGCTTTAATGTTCCGTAAATCATTCCCAAATTTCCATAAGAATGAACCAAATCTCTAGGATTGTTTAGTTTTTCATCAATTTTGATAGACTCTAAATAATAAAAAATAGCACTATCATACTGTTCTAAAGAACCATAACTATTACCTATATTATTCAACGTCTTAGATAAACCTAAAGAATCTTGAATCTCTGTTTGCCATGCAATTGCTTTTCTTGCCCAAAAAACACAACTATCATGCTGATGCAAAACACTTGCTTGTATGCCAGTTTGTAAGGCTGCAATATTCGCTTTCAGCTTTTTATTATCAGAATCTTTAATAAGCTCCCAAGCCATATAAGCTGTCTGAACGGCATCTTTTGTAGAATATAAATATTGTATTGGAGCAAGTTTTCCTAGTAATTTAGCTTTTTCTTCTCCCTTTGCACTTTTTATTAATTGATTTAAAGAATCTATTTCTTTATCTTGAGCCAAAACCAATGAAGTAATAAAACTAAAGACAAGTAAGCAAATTAACTTTTTCATGAGAATAAAATAATAGTTGAAAAGTAAGTTTTCACAAATATACAATTTCTTAAAATAGCTTAACAGCAATATTGTACCATTTGTGTAATGAAACCTACCATTTATGAAACTAAACATTGTACTTCCATAGTAATAGCGTAGTTTTGAAACATAATCAAACGGAAAAAGCCAAAAAACTACTACAACTATTAACTTAAAACAATTAGTACAATGCGACTTTTAACAAAAAATTTTCAAATTGCTTTTCTCTTCTTGTGTATTTATCCTGTTTTGCTTTCTAATACAGTTTTTGCACAACAAAGCCAAAACGAACTCTTAAAAAACTTTACAGCAACTTCGCTCAATGTTTTCAAACTCACAGAGCCAAAATATCACAAATACGTTTTTGAAAAAGCCTCCAAACCTTGGCCTATTACCATTGAAAAAAATGGCGATGCTATTTCAAAAGTTGTCATCAACCGAGCAGGTATTATAGAAGAGCCGTATGAACCTGATTTGGCAGAACATCCTGCTTATTTTAAAGACATCAAACACAGAGTTGTATTTATTGATGGCAACTTTTATTACATCAAATGGTCGGGAGGAAAAGCAACTATCAAATATATTTTGTCAGAAAATGAAAGTGTTGGAAAAGACCACGACGAACATATCAGTAAAATAGAAAATTATATCCAAAAAACAGTCGCTGCACAATCTGAAGACCGTGCAGAAATTGCAGCCAATCAAGCCAAAATAGATGCAGCCGAAGCATTAGCTAACTCTCTAAAAGGAAAACAAGTAAAAAGTATCGCTCTAAAATGGATTAGCGATAAAAATGAAACAGGGCATTTGGTAAAAGTAAATTACGGAATTGAGACAACTCTAGCAGATGGAAAAATTCTCAAAACAAAAAATCTAGGAGGGAAAATGCCTTGGGACGACTTCAAAATCACTGTAAAAGGTGGATTATTTGGAGAAGAAACAATTACCATAGCAGAAAATGCAGATGTAATTCCGAATGATAATCTTGTAGTAAATGTTCAATCCAAATATCAATCAACTATAAAAACTACAGCAAAACTTCCAGTACATTACAATACAGGTTTACATGTCAATTATTTTGGAGAACGTGGAGGGGTTGTTCATCTGACTGTTTCGGCAGGATATAGAGGAGGAAATGGAAAAGATGTAATTGTTTCTGTAAAAGCAACCACAACAGGAAATGGAGAAAAAGTCAATCAAATAGAAATCAAAGATGCCAGTTCAGGACAAGTTTTGAGAAAATTAAAAATGAGTCCAAATGCTCCTCTTACGCTCAATTTACAAGGTGGAAGTGGAAGTTATGGCAGAGATAGCACACGAGGAGGAAATGGTGGAGACGGTGGAGATGTAACTATCATCAAAGACCCAAGTGTAACAACATTCAATTATACCATTAATAATCAAGGAGGTAATGGTGGAAAACACGAAAATCATAGTCCTTATGATGGAAGAAAAGGTTCAAAAGGCTCTGTAAACCTTCGTAGCTCTTCAGTCAGTTTTGGCTGGTAAACCAAAATAGCCTTTAAAAAGAAAGCCAAGAAATATCAATCTCACTTCACTCTTATTGGTAGTTTCACCAATACTGATACACTTTTGCTGTTGTTGGTGTCCTCACCAACGACATACTAAATTTATTTATCTCAATTTAATTCAAAAATCAAATGAAAACTCTTTTTTTATCTCTTTTAATGATGGCATGCATGATGAGCTTTTATAGTAATCAAAGTGTAAAAACTACAAATCATTCTATCAAGATTGAAGCTACTGTTGCTCCAAATGCAAGTTCTTTCAAACTCATAAATGACACAGGCAGCAAAATCCGTATTCATACAGGTTCGGGTGTGGTGAGTTTGAATAATGGAAGCTCTACAAGTATTAGCTGCAATAATGGGAGAAAAATATATACTGCTCCAAATGGTAGTAAAGACGATTTTATCTTTGAAGTAGATGATAGTATGTGTGGGAAAACTGTCAAACTTTCAAAGTATTTATAATCAAATTAACTTGAAAAATAAAAGAATCATCAAATTTCAACTTAATCCTATTTTTCAATAACAACAATTTTATTTCTGTATCTAATCAGAAAAACCATTTTAAATTATATCGTACTACTTAAAAAAAATATTATGAAATTAGTCAATTTATTCAAAACAGCTACACTTGCTACAGCAATGTTTTGTGCAATCGGAATTTCAAATGATGCAAATGCACAATTTGGAAAAAAACTCAAAGAAAAATTAGCTAAAGCAGCAGCAGCAGCCGAAGGTGGTGGGCAAGTTGCTGGGCAAGCAAAAAAAGCAAAAGAAGCAGGTGACCCTTATGGCGAAGATTTTTCAGATGATACAGGAACTTCAGGAACATACACAGCCTTAGACGGAGTAGAATTTGAGAATGCAATGGGTGCAAAACGTCGCCAGAGAATATTAAAAATGAAATTTACTGGACGTGATGGCGATAAATTTGTAAACAAACTAGAAGTTTTCTATAACAAAGAGGGAGCTAAGTACGAGTTTACACTCAACGATAAAGAAACCAAAAAATTAGGAGCAAATGTATATCGTTATGGTAGCTTTCAATCTATTTGGCTTATAGAAGTAGAAGAGGGTGTTCTAATAGGCTTGAACAACAAAAGTACACATAGATATGAGCTAGATGGTAGTGAAACAGTAACTGACGTTTTTGCTAAAGATGCTGCCAAGCTAGAAGTGTATGACATGGAAACTGGTCAAGCAAAATTTGAGCAAATGATGAACAAAGGCAAATCAAAAGAAGATGAGAAAAAACGAGCGCAACTGATGGAATACAAAGCCTATAAAGAAAATGTGGGTAAAGTAGTTTTTGTAGATAGTTACACTCGTTTCAATTATAAATATGGAGATAAGCCAACAGAAAACCCTAGTAACTTCATCAAAACAAGAGATATGGGAGATGATATTTTCTTAGGTGCTTACTTCAAAGAAAAAATTGGGACAAGTTGTGGCTCTGACTGCCAGCTAAATATTGTTTATGAAATGAATGGTAAAAAAGGCGACCGTGTAGCACTTCGTAATTCTACTGCAAAATGGAATAAAATGATTTCTGCTAAAAAGAAAACTGATATTTTTTGTTACAATAGTGGTCATCAAATGATTTCTTCTCGTGAAAACATCATTGATTATGCTTTTATGTACACATTATACCAAAACAAAGCTGAGTTTAAAGAAGGACAAACTTACAAAATGACTGTAAAAATGTATTCTAATAATGATGGAAACAACGAAGCTGAAATTGCAGAAGGAACAATCAATTTTGTTTATAAAGCAGCCAAAATGGAAAAGTGGTTTAAGCAGTTCAGAGAATGGTATGATGAATAATTCAAACCATAAGCTTTATAAAAACATAAAAAATAACTCGCACACGTAGTAGTAGCGAATCTATAAAGCCATTATAATTTTTATGATGGCTTTTTTTATAATTCAAAGTTAATTGTCATTTCTCAATCTATCTCTTACTTCCATCAGCGCAAAACCTAATAAATTTAGTCCTCGCCACGTATTTGGATTATAGATTTTGTTAGAATTTTGAGAAAGACCAATTCCCCAAATTGTATCCATCGGACTTGCCTCAACAATAATTTTAGTTCCTGTCCCAAGTAAAAACGATTTATATTCTGGGTCAGAAAATTTATGATAATTTCCTTCTACAACAATTTTAGAACGATTTTCTTTCCAAATTTCATCATTGAAGTTTTGCACTTTTCTACCTAGTTTTTTGGCTTCGTTTGGACTTTTTGCTTTCAAAATTTCTTCTAAAGTAGCTGTGTCATCAAATAAACGAGCTTTTTCTGCCATCATAAAGTGTTCTGCTGTGGGATAAATTATTCCATTCACAGAAAATTCCTTTTGCCACCACTGACTAAAAATAGTTTTGCTAAGACTTCCATCAGGAGTTGGTTTGTGTCCCCAAAAGAATAAATAATCAAAGTTTTTATCTTGTTTTTGCAAGTTTTCGTATTCTGAAATGAGCCAAGAGAGAGAGTAAGCCATAATTTTGTTTTTTGAATGAATATGTTTTTGATAGAATAAAATAGAACACACCTTTTTCAAAAGAAATTCATTTATCACTTATAAATTACCATTAGGTTTTTTCAACGATTACTTGAAAACGAAACGCCCATTGCCACTTTATTCTGTAGTTTGTTATTTCTGCTTTTTCTAAAATTTTGATTAAATCTTGTTTTTTGAAGGCACGCAAAACAGAAAGAGGAGCGTCATTTTTGACTAAATATGAGCCATTAAAAAGACGAGTTAGAAAATAAATGCTGTAATAAGCAATTGGATTTCTATGCAAATCATTGATGATAAAACCTTTTGAAGTGAGTTTTTGAATATTTTTAAAAATCAAAACAAGCTCTTCATCTGTAAAATGATGACAAAAAAGTGACATCGTAGCCCAATCATATCTATTTTCATTCTTTGAATCAATATCAAAGACGTTTAGCTTTTCATAACTAATTTGAGGAAAATTTTGTGATTTATTTTGAGCATAATTTATCATAAAATCATTGGCATCAATTCCTGTCAATTTTGCTTTGATATTTTTTTTCTCAAACCATTTGGCAATCTGACGAAGCGTATCACCTCCTCCACTTCCAATGTCGGCAAGAGTTACCGTTTTTTGATTTTGCTTTTCTTGATTCTTACTTATTTTATTTTCTTTGTAAAGTGTATCTAAAGCCGAAGTCAGAACTTTATACCCTCCTAAAGTTGTGTTTATGAATTCTAATTCATCAAGGTTTTTTTTAAGGTCTTCGGAAGCGAGATTTAAGTCGTCCATTAATTCCTTTTTGTAGGAACGAGTTTTGAAGTTCATTTTTGTAATTTATTTTTGTTGGTGTCGCTTCGCTAAAACACCAACAAAGGCAGTGTGTCAGTTTAATCTAAACTATTGTCAGAGTCTGATTACAGACTACTGACAAAGTTTGAGCGACTTTTCTATCAAAGTTAGGTAAAATTTAGACTAAAATTACTCTCCCAAATCAGCTACACCATAAACGCCACCAAATTGTTTACACCAAATAATTACATAACGGTACTGTGTGATTGAAATCTCAGAAGAAACATTGATAGTTTGAGAGCCACTAGAAGAGCGTAAAGAAGCCAATTCTACTGCACCATTGACACTATTATTAGTATCTCCTAAATATACTCTCAAATCTGGAGGAGAAGAAGACGTAGAAAAATCATCTCCCAACACAACTTGCAAAACCTCGTTCTCAATACGAAGTTTTACACTTCCCGAACCTCTATTTGTAAATGTTCCTTTGCGTATTACTTGTATTGTTGCAGGACTGCTTTGGATTCCGTCGACTGTTGCTGTAATATTTGCTGTTCCATAGTTCTCTGCTGTAACTTGTCCGTTTTCTACAGTTACAAGTTCTATGTTACTGCTTGTCCAAGTAGCTGTTTTTCCTGTAATTTCTTGTCCCAAATTATTCTTTACAGAAAAATCTAAACTTGCCATTTCTGTCAATGTAATTTCTGTATTTGATGGAGTAATTGTCACGGTAGCTACTTGATTATTATCAGTTACGACAGTCAAAAGTGCTGTTGCTTCTATGGTTTGGTAGGTTGCCTTTATAGTCGTTTGTCCTGCTGAGAGTCCTGTTGCAGTACCTTGCGATGTCATGCTTGCAATAGACAAATCACTACTTGTCCAAACAATATCAGAAGGAGTAGAAACTGTATTTCCCATATTATCAAAAAAAGTAGCTGTAAAATTGGCTGTTTCACCAATAGCTATGCTTTGAGAGGGTGGAGATATTTCCAAACGTTCAGGAATCTGTATTGGAGAAACTTCTTCTGTTTTTTTATTACAGGAAACGAAAAGAAGTAAAAAAATGCCTAAAAAGGCAATAAAATGAAGTTTATTCTTAAATAAAATTTTGAAAAAATGAAGTAATTGCATTGAGATTGTAAGATTTAATAAAACAAAAATTATTGATTAAAAATTTACGCTCTCCCCTTATTTTTAGTTGTTAGAATTATTTTTTGAGTTAATTCCAAATAAAATTATTCATATTTTTTTATAGTTGAGTTAAAAACAACAAATAATTAACAAATTTTAGCATATGTGATAAAATGCTAAAGAAATACTAATTCATTTTGAGTAAAAGTGCTTGTTTTGCATTATTTCAATAAATAGTTAGGAATTATAAGTTAATTAAATTAACTTTAAAACTCAATATTAATAAATTTTACTACCTATTATTTTTTATTCCCTTATTATTGTTATAAAAATTTATTATGAAAAAGTTAAGTGTGCTATTGTTTATTCTTTCATTTTTAGTGTTCAGTTGTGAACTCAAAGAAGATGAAACTGAAGTTTTATTAAATCGTGATACCAAAAAGAACAAAAAAACCTCTTCTTCTATTCAAATAAGCCAAATGAGCAGTACTGATGTGGCAGGAAATTGGGCAGAAACTGAGATTAATTACATGACAAATAATGGTTATATGTCAGGTTATACAGACGGGACATTCAGACCTGCTAATAATGTTACACGAGCTGAGTTTGCGACAATGATTGTCAGTTGTTTGAATCCAGCACCAAAACCTGAAAATGCAAATCTTAGTTTTTCAGACATTAGTGGGCATTGGGCAGAACAAAATATTCTCAAAGCTGCAAAAGCAGGTTATTTGTCAGGTTATCCAGATGGAACTTTTAAACCACAAGAGAACATTACCAAAACTCAAACTACTGTTGCTATTGCCAATGGTCTTAATGTGAGTGGTGGAAATGTTAATTCTTTACCTGCTTATTTTGATGATTATTCTCAAATAGCGACTTGGGCAAGTACAGCCATAGCAAATGCAGTTCAGAATAAATTTATTATTAATTATCCCGATAAACGTAAATTAGAACCAACCAAAAATGCTACTCGTGCTGATGCAACTTCACTTTTATATAGAGCAATGATGTTCAAAAACATAGCTCCTAATTATCAAAATGCTTATTTAGTTACCTTTGGTCTAACTTCTACGTATCAAAATCCTGCAACAAAAGGACAAGCAGTTACTTTTGCTGGAAAAGCTGCAAATCTTACTTCTGTTAAGTTTTATGTAGATAATTTTTTGTTAAATACACTCATACCTTCTAATTATGCTTATTCATTTGACTATACATTTAATGGAGTAGGTACAAATAGAGCTTTAAAAATTGAAGGTTATAATGGAAGTACGCTTGTTACGACTCAAAACAAGACAATTACTATCAAAGATGATGTAGTTTTAATTACTTCTCGCCAGCAGTATGATGTCGCAGTAGGAACAACAGTATGGAAACTTTCAGGTAGAAATGGATTTTTCTTTGAAAATGAAATGACAATCAATGCTGATGGTTCTCCTAATGCCTACAATCCTAGCAATACTGGTTTAGATTATTTAGCGAATGCAGGTTATCCAGGGAATTGGTGGGGAATTGCTACTAATTCAAGTGGAACTCCTTACATTCAACGTTCTTTTGAACCTACTCCAGGGTATTATGTTTCTACAACAGCAATGGTAGATGCTAGATATACTGACCGTGAACCTCGTAGATATGCAAATTCTGAGACAATTCCATTTTTAGTCTTGCCAGCTAGTAAGGCTATGGGAGCAAAATTAGGCGATTTTGGAGTGATTTATAATCAAAGAAATGGTAAGTTTTGTTATGCTATTTATGCCGATGTAGGACCAACAAATCATTTGGGAGAAGCATCTATTAAAGCAGCCGAACTATTAGGAATCAATAATAATCCTAAAAATGGAGGGCAATCTGGTGATGTAGTGTATTTAGTGTTTCCAAATACTCGTATAACTAATGGACAAATTCCGACCTACCAAACTATCCTAACAGAAGGAGAACGCAATTTTAATGAGTGGGGTGGAATTGCTCAATTAGAATATTTTTATTAGGATAGTAGATAACTTTGAAAAAACAGACAATTAAATTAAAGTTTTCTTTTTTTGATATAAACTCTATAATTACAAAACGTAGTTATAGAGTTTTTTTGCTTAGATATTTGTTACGACATTTCTATAAAATATTAATTCTTGCTAACTTTTTTGGCTAAAAATGGTTATTTTTGTTCTATGAAAAACTTAAAAACGATAGATTTATTTGCAGGAATTGGAGGACTTCGTTTGGCTTTTGAGAAGTATAATTGTCAGAATGTATTTACTTCAGAATGGGATAAAGACGCTCAAAAAATGTACGAAGCAAATTTTGATGAAAAACCGTATGGAGATATTACTCAAATTTTGCCACAAGAAATTCCAAACCATGATATTTTATTAGCAGGATTTCCTTGTCAGCCTTTTTCAGTAATTGGAAACCGAGAAGGTTTTGCAGATACTAGAGGAACACTTTTTTTTACTATTGAAGAAATTTTGAAAGCAAAAAAACCGTATTCATTTTTATTAGAAAATGTAAAACAGTTGCGCTCACACGATAAAGGACGAACTTTTAAAGTTATTTTACAAAAATTAAAAGAGTTAGGATATTTCGTACATCATACCGTTTTGAATGCTTTAGATTTTGGGCTTCCACAAAAAAGAGAACGTACCATTATTGTAGGATTTAAAGAAAATATTGATTTTCAATTTCCAAAACCTGTAGGAGAATACCCTCCACTTACTGAATTTTTGATACCTGAAAACGAAGTTGATAAAAAACTATTTGCTTCTCAAAAAATCGTAGATAAAAGACAAACAAGATTAAAAAAAGAACCTTTTTTTCCTTCTATTTGGCACGAAAACAAAGGAGGAAATATTTCTGTTTTGCCTTATTCTTGTGCTTTGCGTGCAGGAGGTTCTTATAATTATTTATTAGTAAATGGAAACAGAAGACTTTCTGAAAAAGAACTTTTACGATTACAGGGCTTTCCAGAAGATTTTAAAGTGGTAGTTAGTTATACAGCCATGCGAAAACTGACAGGAAATAGTGTCGCTATTCCAGTTTTTGAAGCCGTTGCAAAGAATATGATAGAAGCAATAGAAAACAAAAAAATCATTCCTATAATAAAACAACTTACTATTTTAGACTCTACTTATGAATATTCAAATAGCAATACAGGCACTAGATAATGTCATCAAAAAGTCAAGAGTTCATTTATACAAACCTATCCAAATTGCTGAAATTTTGTATAGAGATAGAGTAGAAAAAGATATTGACCTTGCCAGTTTGGAAACGTATCGCAATCCTTCTAAAAAATGGAGAGACATAATTTGTACTAAATTTTTGGGTAGAGTTAGCACTTCTTCAGCTCGCTATCAAGATGATATTTTCAATCAGAATGCTGTTCCTCCTGCTTTATTAGAAATTTTAGGAAAAGAAAATAGAAAAACAAATGGAAAAATAGAAGCTCATATTTATACACAATTTTCAAAGCGTTTTACTCAAATGAATAGTGCTTTAGATTATTGCAAATTGCACGATAAAACTAATTTCCAACTTACAGAATTTTTAGATTTATTTTGGAAAGAGAAAGGTTTAAAAAGAAGTATTGATAAAATTTATGAAATAGTGGTTTTTGCGCTTTTTTCGTCATTAATTGAAACCTTAGAAATTGATATTGAAGTTTCTTATAACCCTTCTAAAAAGCCTATTTTAGAAGACTTTTCTGATTTTACTTCTCGTATTCTTAACCTTTCAACAGATAAAAATCATTTCAAAACGAAAGCAAAAATTCATAGAGTTGGTGTTACAAATGCAGCAGATAGAGGTTTGGACATGTGGTCTAGTTTTGGTTTAGCTATTCAAATAAAGCATTTATCATTGAATGAAGAAATGGCTGAAAGCATTGTAAATTCTATTACAGCAGATAGAATAGTGATTGTGTGTAAAAAAGCAGAAGAAAAAATAATTCTTTCTCTTCTCAATCAATTAGGTTGGAAGTCAAGAATACAGACTATTGTAACAGAAATAGATTTGATAAATTGGTATGAAAAAGCCTTACGAGGAACTCATAATAAACTAATAGGGAATAAAATAATAGAAACCTTAAATAGTGAAATTGAAACAGAGTTTCCATCTACAAAAAATACAGAATTTGACGATTTTTTTAAATCAAGAAATTACCATCTTATTGCTAATTCTTAAATTAAAATCTAACTTCTTGCTAACTTTTTTGGCTAAAAATGGTTATTTTTGCTAATTGTACAACTGTATGACAGGCTTCCCAGTCTGTCTAAAAACGATAAATATAAATTCAAACAGACAGGGATGTCTGTTTTACATAATTCAAAATATAGATTATTCCCAAAATGCCCACTACCACAGAAAAAGCCCTCACAAAAGAAGAAATAGCAGCAAAAGAAGCAGAAGAAAAGCGAGTAAAAGAGTTAGAAGGTTATGATACCAAACAAAATATTGTCATAAAAGGTGCACGAGTAAATAACCTCAAAAATATTAGTCTTGCCGTTCCAAGAAATAAACTGATTGTCATTACTGGCGTTTCGGGTTCTGGAAAATCGTCGCTTGCCTTTGATACACTTTTTGCAGAAGGGCAACGTATGTATGTGGAAAGTTTGAGTAGTTATGCTCGTCAGTTTTTGGGTAGAATGGAAAAACCCGATGTGGATTGGATTCGTGGCGTTTCTCCTGCTATTGCCGTCGAACAGAAGGTAAATACTCGTAATCCACGTTCGACAGTGGGAACGACGACAGAAATTTATGATTATCTAAAACTTCTCTTTTCAAGAATTGGAATAACCTACTCACCTATTTCTGGAGAGATGGTAAAGAAAGATACTATTTCTGATGTAGTAGATTTTATTGAAAATTATGGAGATGAGCAGACAGAAAGCAACGCAAAGTATATGATTCTTGCGCCTTTGGTAATTCCTGAAGAACGAACTTTTGAAGACCAATTAAATATCCTTTTACAGCAAGGTTTTACAAGAATAAAAGCTGGAGAAGAGGTCATTTTTATAGAGCAATTATTACCAAAAGAAATTGACCCAGAAGCACAAAGTGGAAAAGACCAAACCGAGCAGAATTTGGAGAGCTTTTTAGAAGAACACAAAGGCGAAAACCAGAAAGATTATTTAGAAGAAAAGAAAAAATTAAAAAAGGCAGGAAAAAAGCCAACAAAGAAAGCGACTAAAGCAAAAGAACCTATTTCAAGACTAACAAAAGAACAACAAGCTGAACTCAAACGTCTTCAAAAACATACGCTTTACATACTGATTGATAGAGGAGTAATCAAAAAAGGCGACGAACAAAACCGTTTCCGTATTGCTGATTCTGTTCAAACTTCATTTTATGAAAGTAAAGGAGATTGTGTTGTGGAAATTTATCAAAAAGGAAAAGAAGTAGAAACAACGAGTTTTTCAGACCGTTTCGAAGCCGACGGAATGTTATTTGAAGAGCCAAATATCAATTTTTTTAGTTTTAATAGTCCTTATGGGGCGTGTCGTACGTGTGAAGGATTCGGAACGGTTTTGGGAATTGATGATGACTTAGTAATTCCTGACAAAACAATGTCGGTTTATGAAGGTGTAATTGCGCCTTGGAGAACGCCAAAAATGAGTAAATGGCTTACTCCACTTATCCAAAAAGGAATTGATTTTGATTTTCCTATTCATCGTGCTTATCAAGATTTGACAGAAAAACAGCAACAACTTCTTTGGACTGGAAATAAATATTTTAAAGGATTAGATGAGTTTTTTGAAGATTTAGAAAAAGAGAGTTTCAAAATTCAATATAGAGTTTTGTTGTCAAAATATAGAGGTAGAAGAGTTTGTCCTGACTGTTTGGGAACACGCATCAGAAAAGAAGCTGGTTATGTCAAAATAGGTGAAAAATCAATTCAAGAATTAGTTTTGCTTCCTTTAGACGAACTCACTCAGTTTTTCCAAGAAGTAGAGCTTACAGAACATCAAGAAAGCGTTTCGAAACGAATTTTGATAGAAATTAGAAACCGTTTGCAATATCTCAATGAAGTTGGTTTGCAATATCTGACCTTAAATAGAAAAACGGCAACACTTTCAGGTGGAGAATTTCAGCGTATAAAACTAGCAACTTCTTTGGGTTCTGCTTTGGTGGGTTCGATGTATATTTTGGATGAGCCAAGTATTGGACTTCACCCAAGAGATACACAAAACTTGATAAAAGTATTAAAAAAACTGCGTGATTTGGGAAATACAGTTATTGTAGTCGAACACGAAGAGGAAATTATGCGAGCTGCTGACCAAATTATCGATATTGGACCTGATGCAGGAGCGCATGGAGGAAATCTTATTTTTCAAGGAACTTTAGAAGAATTGGAAAAGGATTCGGAAAGCTATACAGCAAAATATTTGCGTGATGAAATGCAAGTAATTGTTCCTCAAACGCCAAGAAAATGGAATGAATATATTGAAGTAGTAGGCGCAAGAGAGCATAATTTAAAGAATATTTCGGTCAAATTTCCTTTGGGGGTTTTGACGACAGTTACAGGTGTTTCGGGTTCTGGAAAATCTACTTTGGTGCGTCAGCTTTTATATCCTGCTCTTGCCAAACACTTAGGAAATCACAATGACGAGAGTGGAAAAATGGATAAATTAGACGGAAATTTGAAGAAAGTAACGAGCGTAGAAATGGTCGACCAAAATCCGATTGGTAAATCTTCTCGTTCTAATCCAGTTACGTATGTGAAGGCATATGACTACATTCGTGCGCTTTTTGCAGACCAACCTATTTCAAAACAGCGAGGTTTTACGCCTGCTTATTTTTCGTTTAATGTGGAAGGTGGACGCTGCGAAACCTGTCAAGGCGAAGGAAAAATAAAAATAGAAATGCAGTTTATGGCAGATATTTATTTGACGTGTGAGTCATGCAAAGGAAAACGTTTTCAGTCGGAAGTATTGGAAGTAGAGTTTGGTGGAAAAAATATCGCTGATGTGTTGGATATGACAGTTGATGAAGCCTTGATTACCTTCAAAGATTCGAAACCGATTATGGCACGTTTGCAGCCTTTGCAAGATGTGGGTTTGGGATATATTCAGTTGGGACAGTCTTCCAATACGCTTTCAGGTGGAGAGGCTCAGCGTGTAAAATTAGCTGCTTTTCTTACCAAAAGTGCCAGCGACAGAGCCAACCGAGAACATATTTTATTTATTTTTGATGAACCCACAACAGGTTTACATTTCCACGACATTTCGAAGCTCCTAAAATCTATCAATGCACTCATCGAACACGGACATACGGCACTTGTCATCGAACACAATGTAGAGGTTATTCGTGCAGCCGATTGGGTCATTGATTTAGGAAAAGAAGGAGGAAAAAATGGTGGACATCTTTGTTTTGAAGGAACACCAAAGGAATTGGCTAAAGTGGAAGGGAATTATACGGGTGGGTTTTTATAGATATAGTATTTTTTTAAATTATTTAAAGTGAAAGAATTACAAGAATATAGAGGTGAGTGGTTTTCTCCCAAACAACAAGAAATCAAAATTCCAGGCATTCTTATTATCAATCAGAAAGAAAACGAAATTAAATTAACACTCTTTTCTGAAAGAGATATTGCAGGTGAAATTATAACTGAACAAGGATGGGAAGTTATTAATTGCTGTAAAATCATCTTAGGTGTTACCTCTAAAGGAGATTATATAACACTTTATGATCACTCTGGGGGTGAAGATGGTGCGCCAATGTTAGAACAATCCATTACTAATAAATTCTATGAATCTGTTTACAGACCTAATTTTGCTTTTATTGGTACACACTTCTACTCTACTGAAAACATTAAATTCAACAGCTATTCATTTCGTTATAACTTTTTGGATTCTTGGATTGATACGACACAACTGTTTTTTTATAAAACACACTCGTCTCAAAAGGACAATGTTATTACAATACCTTATGTCCCTGATACAGAGTTTCAAATTGAAAAAAACTGCTCTGTAACTATAAGTAGAGAGTTTTACTCTAAAGGTGGTTTGTTATTAAGAAACTATGACTTAGAAATTAAACATTATGTCAATTTTAACTTTGATACTCCTACTTCTCTTCAAGACTACCTCAATTTATCAGCAAAGTTTAGAGCATTTCTAACCTTTGCTGTTGGCTACCCCATTTCAACTATAGATGAATTTGCTATAACAAACAGTACAGACGAATGGCATAAGGGAGGAGGCATCGAAGTTTTTAATACTTACTCAAATCAAGAGATTGATAATAAAAGACTTTTTGCTCACCATATGTTCTTTTGCTCTCAACATATTAGACCAGAAGTTTTAGTTAACTATTTGTCTAATTGGTTTAAAAACTATGATATATATCACAGTTCTATTGATATTTTTTTACATGCTGTTTTACCTTTTTGGAAAAAAGGAAATACTAGGTTAACAAATGTTCAATTTACTAATGGTTTACTTAATATCTGTCAAGCCATTGAAACATTTTATAACCGAGATAATGAAATAGATTACTCTCAAAATAGAAAGGCATTAAACGAACTAAAGCAAAAAGGGTATGATAAAATTCTAAAAAATAAGGAAACATTAAACTTTACAGATGAAGAGCTAGAATTTTATAACAAATACTTTAAAGTACCTAAACAGGTGGGTGATATAGATTATAAGCAAAAGGTAATGCACTATCTGAACAAATTAAAAGTGGCTTTAGATGGTTTTATCAACGAGAATGAATTTGAAGAGTTTGTAAAAAATATAAAGGATTGTCGAAATACACTAACTCATGTAAATCATGATGGAAATATTGAGGAAATATATGACTTATCATATTTATTTTATCACTCTCAAATTCTATTTTATGCAATGATAGTAAATCTAATAGGAATAGAACAAATTGAAATCAATAAAATATTGAAACAGTCTGATAAGTTCAGAAGGTATTATAAAAAAATGCCATAAATCTCATCTGTTAGTAATATTCTACTGCCGTTGTTAGTCTTTAGTTTCGGCTTGCCGTTATGATGACCACCAAAGACGAATTTGGAAAACTAGCAAATATTATGTAACCCTGCTCTTGCTCGGCTATCCAAAAATTGCTATCGCTCGTTTTTAACGAGTGATTTATATGTATTCGGCTTGTAGCCGTGGTTTTTGTATTTGCTATTTAGTTTCCTCTGTTGGGCTTAGACTTGTGTAGCTAGTCATTTTTTTATTCCCTTCTGACGCAAGGTTCTACTTTGTGTCTATCGTTTCAACAAGCATATGCTTGCAAAAGAACAAGTACAAGATAGAATCTTGCACTAGAAAATTTCCTCATTTCAATCAAAAAAAGGAGTGAGGAGTTTTTTTGTGTAGTTGATGATTATTTTCTTATTTTGGAATATAATTACTAAACAAGTTAGACATTTTAAAAAAATAAAGCTATGAAAAAATTTATGGTTGTTGAAAAATTCAAACCTAATTGCCTAGAAAAAAATAATGAACTATGGAATAAGAAAGGAAGAATGCTTCCTGAAGGTCTTTACTACTTAAACTCTTGGGTTAATAAAGAACAAAGTATTTGTTTTCAACTTATGGAAACAAATAAACCTGAGTTATTTGATGAATGGACAAGTAATTGGAAAGAATATACTGATTTTGAGATTTTTCCAATAGACTAAGAACCTATAAATGTATTGAAATATCATGCTTTAAAAGTATTTATAATAACCAAGTATTCCTCATTCCAATCAAAAAAAGGAGTGAGGAATTTTTTTGATTGATATAGTTGACTATTATGTTATCTACTCACAGCCAAAACATTGGGCACAATACAAAAATGAACAAACCAACGAAAATTTACCATACTATAAAAAACACAACTAAATTAAAAATTGGAAGCAAAATTATCTAAACTTGAGATTGACGAAATTTGTACTTATTGTTTTGATTATGGAATAAAAAAATCTACAAATAAAAAAAAGGAAAGTCAATTAAGACTTTCCTTTTTTTATTTATTCTATATAAAGAAATTATATAAAATTGACAATTATTCTTTCATCAATTTTTTAACAATTATACCTTTATCTGTTTTGAGTTGAACAGTATAAGCTCCTGAAGTAAATCTTGCCAAATTCAAGTTATAAGAACTTGTATTAGCTGGAATAATATCAGTTTTTACTACACGCCCGAGAGCATCAACCACTGTAATTGTAACTGCATCTTTAACTTCTCCTAATTCAATTAAGAAAGTTCCATTACTAGGATTTGGATAAATACGTAGAGCTTTGATGAACTCTTCTTCTTCACCTACCACTACTACTGGAATACTGAAAGATACTGTACGAGTTTGGAAAGTACAACCTGTTGAATATGTCACAAGAGCAGAATAATTACCACTTTCTGTTGGCGTAATTGTCTCACCACTCAAACTAGCACTTTCTTCTCCATTGAAGAACCAAACTACACTACTAATTTCAGTAGATTCGTCTGCTGGCTCTAAGAAAAGAGTAGTTTCTGTATTACGAAGATAAGTTGTGCCAATGTTTAAACGCTCAATGCTTACTGAGGCAGAAGAAGCACTTGTACAACCGTTTTGAGAAATAGTAACACTATATGATCCACTTGAACTAGCTGTAATAGAATTACCTACATTACTACGGAATACAACTCCATTTCTGCTCCAGTTGTAAGTAACACCACTAACTGAATCAGCTGTAAGAGTTACTTGTTCACCTAAACAGAATACAGAATCAGAAGCAGTAAATGATATAGGAGCTAAAGAAGTAACTTCAACTTCAATGCTATCACTAGCAGTACAACCATCTTCAGTAACTGTAAGTATATATTGTCCTGATTGAGAAACTGAAACTTCTCTTTCTGTGCCAACAACTACATTATCAAGAGTCCAAGAATAAGCAACATTAGCAGATTCAGTTGCTCTAAGCGTTCCATTATCACAGAAACGAGCTAAAGTACCATTAGTAATTTCAGCAATAGGAGCATAATTAAGAATAACACGACTTCTACTTGAAGTAGTTGTACACGTTTCTCTCATAATACGTACTTGGTAACTTCCACTACCAGTAACTGTATAAGAACTTGAATTACTATCAGTAAGTTCAACTCCATTCTTTAGCCATACATAAGTTGCTCCTGCTACTTCATTAGCAGTCAAGGTAGCACTTGCACCACAACTACGAACAGAAGTACCTTCTGAAATAGTTGCTTCAAATGGTGTATTTACTACAACATCTACTTGGGTACGAGTCTGACTTTCTTTTCCATAAACACCAATCATACTAATATAATAAGTTGTGTTTTCAGAAATAGTAAGCGTTGAATAGTTGTTATTATCAGTCTGATCAACTGCTGTTCCACCTGTTTCTGTTGTATAAACATTAAATATTGCTCCACTTCCACTAAGAACAACACCTGCTGAACCTGTTCCACAACTTGGTGTGGTAGAAACAACAGTAGGAGCATTAGGGAAAGTAGCATCATTTGTTTGAGCTGCTCGTGAAGAACGAACAGAACCATTGAGTGCAAACAATCTATAAGCGTGATAGGTATCTGCTTCTAAACCTGTATGTTCGTAGCTATCAGTAGCACCTGAATTAATAGTAGCAAGAAGTGTGTTTCCTTCATAAAGAAGATAACCTGTTGCACCACCAACAGCAGTCCAACTCAAATCAATTTGTGAAGTAGAAACTCCAGTAGCTACAAAACGAGTAGGAACACCTACAGTTACAGGAGCTGATCCTCCTCCAGTGCCTGGTATTGTAACTGTTACATTATTTAATGTACGAGAACAACTTGTTGTAGTATTTGTTGCTACTACTTTAAAGACAGTAGTTGTAGTAAGGTTTCCTGTATTTAATGTAATCGTTCCACCTGTTCCTACAACTGGAGTTCCTATATTATTATTTCCTGCATCTTGTAATTGATAACTTACAGTTGCCTGAGATAATGGTACCTCAATATCACTATTTCCTCCACTAGCAATAGTAGCAGGGTTTGCTACTGTTGTTATGTTAGTAGGCAGTACATTGATTGTAATATCAACAGATGAATTACTTGTTGTGTTAGGGTTAGATGCAACGACTCTTACTTTATAACCTGTTCCTGTTGCTGTATTCGGAATTACCAAAGATATTGGAGTTGTACCTGCTTGAGTAGCTGTTGGTGTAGTAAAATCTCCTGTCGCATCAGAAAGCTGAGCTGTAAACGTATTTCCAGCAGCATATACTCCTGTTGTTGTGAATGGAACACTAATAGTAGAACCTGCACAATATGTTGTTGGAGCAATTGCACCCAATGAAATTGTAGGAGCAGCCTCATTATCTGTAATAGTAATATTCTGAGTAGTTGTACCACCTAATGTAAGTCCAGATGAAGGAGATGAAATAGTAAGAGTTGCTGTCTCTGTTCCTTCAAAAAGTGCATCATCTACTATAGTAAATGTTGCTGTACCTGTAGTCTGACCATTTAAAATAGTGATAATAGGACTACTAAGAGTATAATCTCCTGTTGTAATTCCTGTTCCACTAACACCTAAATTTACTGTTTGATTTCCATTTACAGCAGAGGCAGCAGTTGCTGTTACTGTAATAGCTGTTGCAGCAGCTTCTGAGCCTGTATTTGCACTTACTGAAAGATTCACAGCCACAGGAGGTGTATTAGGAACAAATGAAATTTCAAAATCATCTATTGCTGCACCTGCTTGTTCTGTATTTGTGTCTGATTTAAATACTACTCTAAATGCTACATTTGCGTTTCCGCTTAAGCTAGATACATCAAGTGATTTTGTAGTATAATTAGTAAGTGTTCCCGACATGAATGGAGTACCACCTACTCCAAAACCTGTTCCATTACCTGCTGTAACTGAGTTGTACCAGTTTGTACCTGTAACACTTGGTCCTAATTTAGACCAAGATGCTCCTTTATCTGTAGAGTATTCTACTATCATTCCATCCCAACCACTTTCAAATGAGTGTTTAGCCTGAAAAGATAGCGTATAATTACCTGCTGCTGAAAAATCAAAGTTAGGAGCATAAAGATTTGCATTAGAATTACTTCCATATGTAGTAACAGCCAACCCAGTCACCCAAGCATTTGCACCACTTACAACTCCATTTTTACCTGCAATAGCAGAGTTACCACGTTCCCATGGTGTAGAGCCACTGACATTTTCTGGAGCAAAGTCACTCGTATTTACTTCAAAATTTCCTCCATCAGCTAATGTATAAGGTACATTACGATTTGGAATTACAGTAACAGTTTTAGACATTGTTAATTCAGCACTTCCTCCTCCATTTATAGTAAGGGTAATTGTTTTTACTCCTCCTGTACTATAAGTTACATTATGAGGTCCTACTGTAGTTGCTGTAGCTGGAGTTGCTCCAGCTCCAAAATCCCAACTCCAACTTGTTGCTTTAGCAGAATAATCTGTAAAAAGAACATTTGTACCTGCATAAGTAATTTTTTTATCTATGCCAAAGAGAGCAGCAGCTGGAGAGAATGCATTTGTTGTAAATAAACCTCTACCATGAGTAGCTACTGCGACTAAATTATCTGAGCTACGAATTTGAAGCATATCACAACGAGTATTTGCAAGTCCTGTGCTAGTAGGCTCCCAAAAATCCGCAGCAGGAGCAGCAGTAATATCTTCAGTACTCCAAACACCTGTTTCAGTAGCAATTAATACTTGTCTAGTATCATTAGGATTAAACATAGCCCAACGTACTGGCATATTAGGTAATCCGTGTCCATTATCTTTGCTTGTCCAAGTAGTTCCTCCATCATTTGTATACCATACATTCTGTACTGTACTACCATAGTTAGAATAAGTAACTATAATCTCATTTTCACTGGCACCGAATTCAATAGAAGAAACTGAAACTGCACCTTCCATAGCAGCAGCTGCTATGTTAGTACCTGTAAATGAAGTTCCTGTATGAGCATTTTCTACTCTCACGACTCTACCTGTGCTTGTACCAACATAAAGAGTTGTTGTACCAGCAGGAGAGTAAGGAGATGCTTTTAAATGTGTAGTATTTCCTGTAGCATTAGAAACTGTTATACTTGTCTTTGTTCCAGCAGGAATCGCCCATCTATATAAGCCTCCATTAGTAGCTCTATAAGAATATAATAAATTTACAGCATCATCATAGTCAGTTGGATTGATAAAAGAACCATCATTTGAAGTTGCTACTGGCGTAAAAGAGTTTCCACCATCAGTAGAAATTCGATAGTTATTATATACATAAGAACTAATTTGGACATTAGAATTGTCTTGGTCAATAAAACAAAATGCTCCATCCCCACCTGTTGCTTCAGTAGTAGGATTTGTACCTAAAATAGTGAAACGTTGAGTTCCATTATCTTGAGCTCCTGCTAAGAAATTAGCTGAAAGATTTGCAGGATCCATAGCTACAGCATAAAACTGAGTAACATTATATCCTGAATTTTTATCAGCAAAGTTAGGAGTTGGTGCAGTTACATTTGCAGTACGAGAAATTCCTCCATCACTACCTACAAGCATTTCATCAGCACTACCTGGCTTGTAAGCGAATTCATGTACATCTGCGTGAACATATTCTCCACAACCACCTGTCCAATAAGAAATACCAGTCCAAGTAGCTCCTCCATCTGTACTACGGTGTACATCAATACCACCAACAACTACATGATCTGCATTAGTTGGATTCACTTTTAATATTAAATCATACCAAGCCTGTCCACGAGTAAAATCTTGTGTTCCTGGCGCACATGTTCCTTGTTCAAGATACTTTGGTACAGTTACATCCGTCCAAGTTGTTCCTCCATTTATTGTTTTCTTAAAAAAGGCAATATTACTTCCATCACTTGCAACTGCATAAACTATCTGAGAATTTGTAGGTGCTGAGGCTAATTCTATTCTACCACTATTAGCAGGAATAGAAGCAGGCGTAACATTTGTCCAAGTCGCTCCATCATCAGTAGATTTATGAATCTGTCCTGTGCTAAATCCTGCATACTGAGCCAAAAAATTAATAGAAGCATATACATCTCCGTTTGCTGCTACTTCTAAATCAGCACCACCTTCTCCATTAAGAACTTCAATCCAAGTAGCGCCCCCATCAATAGAAGAGTAAACTCCTCCATTTCCTCCGTTACGACAAGTAGCTAAAACTCTACCTGTAGGTGTAACAACAAGTTTTGTTATATAAGCAAACTCAGCAGTTACAGCTAATGTAGAAGATGCTAAACGATTCCAAGTAGTACCTCCATCAGTAGTTTTCCAGATACCTGCTCCAAATTGTGCACCACCATTAAGCCAGCCTTCACCAGTTCCTA
Source organism: Bernardetia sp. Wsw4-3y2 (assembly GCF_037126295.1). Classification (NCBI taxonomy): domain Bacteria; kingdom Pseudomonadati; phylum Bacteroidota; class Cytophagia; order Cytophagales; family Bernardetiaceae; genus Bernardetia; species Bernardetia sp. Wsw4-3y2. Next base: position 1,156,285 of record NZ_CP147017.1, read on the forward strand.
CATAGAAAATTTGTGTATTAGAAGGATCATAAGCAATAGTAGAGATTGCAATATTTTCCCAAAAGTTATTTACAGCAACCCACGTAGGATTTGTTACAGTGATATCATTGGTGTACCAAAGACCACCACCAACGCCACCAGCCCATACTTTTTTGCCTGTAACATCATTTGGATCATACATAATTGCACGAGTACGTCCACCAACATTATTAGGTCCACGCTCTACCCAATTGACATTGTCTATGCGTCGTTGATTGATAGCATCAGCAACTCTAATATCTGTCTGTTCATTCGCTTTTATACGAGCATCGACAGGAACCTCTCCTGTATTTGGATCAGCAGTACGTGCACGATCTTGAAGCAATGCTAAATCAATACGATCTTTTTTAGGAAGTTTTTTCATGTCCTTCTTTGTCCATCCTGCATATTTTTCAGATAAGTATTGATAGTAAGCCAGTTTTTCTTTTCCCTTTAAGAATTCAGGATTTGTGTTCTCATCGAACTGATAAGTCATGACTTGCTCAGTATCTGCATTTAGCTTTTGAAATAGCCAAAGTCCTGTGGTAGTAAATATACCAAGAGCAAGCAAACACAAAACAATCCGTAACTTTGAGTATGTATTTTTCGTATTCATCAAAATTGAAGTGTAAATGATTGTTAATTGTAATAAGTAGCACATATTTATTTCATAAAAAATATTTTTTTATATAATATTTAAAAACGTTTTTTCATGAAGACGCTATAAATATGTCTGTTTTTTTCAGCGATAGTATAAATGTATTATTTTTTTTTAAGAAAAACATAGTTATTTGACAAAAAACCTAAAATATTTAAGTTTTTTAAAACATTGCCTTATGATAGTAGATATTTCATAAAACCTACTTATAACAAAATATCCTTTTGAAATAGTACAATTTCTAAAAAATAGATAAATTTTCTCTTAGTTACAGAATAAAGCAAAGCACAACTATAATATTCTTTATTATCTATTATGTCGTCGGTAAGATACCGACAATGGCAAGGCTTTATTTTGCCCATTTACTTAATGATGTGATAATTAACTCAAAATAACTTGCTGTGTATTAATTGATAATTTTATTTCCATTTTACAAGAAAAATAAAACTAATTTTCAATTACACTATTTTTACTCCAATAATAGCAATATCATCCCGTTGAGGTTCATTTCCTTGATGTTCTTCAAACTTTTGTTTTACTATTACTCCTTGTTCCCTCATAGAAAGTGAAGCTATTTCTTGAAGCAACTTTTTAAGACTATGAGAACCAAATTTCTTATCATCTGAGTCATTTTGGTCTGCATATCCGTCACTACACAAATAAAAAACATCTCCTTTTTCTAAGATTATTTCGTTTACTTCAAATTGTATTCTTTCTTTCTTTGAATAGCCTCCTATACTTTGTCTAGTTCCTCTTATTTCGTGTAGTTTTTGAGTTGTTTTTTTAAAGTAATACAAAGGACGTTTTGCACCTGAAAAAAGGATTTTACATTTTCCATCTTCTAAATATTCCATAATACAAAGTCCGACATCCATTCCATCATCATTGGTACTATTTTTTTGTTTTAAGGCTTTTTGGATAGTCAGATGAAGCTCTTCCAAAATTCTATCTGAATCTTCTAATTCATTTCTATCAACAAGCGCATCAAGAGCAGCCGAACCAATCATAGACATAAATGCCCCTGGAACACCATGACCTGTACAATCTGCAACTGCTAAATATACTTTTCCCTTCAAGTCTGTAAGCCAATAAAAATCTCCACTTACAATATCTTTTGGACGATAAAAAGTAAAGTATTCCCTCAAATGGTTATCCATTCGTTCTTGAAAAGGCAAAATAGCATCTTGAATCGTTTGAGCATAACGCAAACTATCTGTAATGTTTCTATTTGATTCTTCAATAATTTTATTTTGTCTTTTTACTGTTTCTACTGTCGCAACTAATTCCTCATTGGTAGAGTTTAGTTCTTCGTTAGTTGAACTAAGTTCTTCATTTGTAGCATTCAATTCATCATTCATTGTAAGAATCTCTCTTGAGCTTTTCTCAATAACTTGATTTTGAGATTGTACTGTTTCAAGCATTGCATTTAATTCTTCATTGGTAGAATTTAGCTCTTCGTTCGAAATACGTAAGTCTTCTGTAGCTTCTTTTACTTTTATTTCTAATACTTTATTTTGTTCTTTTATTAAATTTTCATTTTCTATAGTTTTTTCCAAAATTTGTTTTTGAGCTGTATCTTTTTGCCTTTTATATAAATTAATTCTGTCTGCAAGTGCCAAAGACAATAAAATTACTTCTGAAGCAGAGCCAAAAAGAACAGCATTATTAGTAAACCAAGTATGAGGAATTGCCGCATTAAGTTGCAAGATAAATATGATTAAGCCAACCAAATAAATAAACCAAGCAAATAAGAAGAAGCGAGCAGGTTTGTATCCTTTAATTAAGAGATAAATAGTTGTTGCTAATAAATAAATAGCCATCAAAATAACAGCTAATTGTCCAATGATTGCACTTATACCATATACTCCTAGCAAGCCAACAATCATACTCACTATTGTCATAAATAGTAATACAAATATACCTTTGTCTAATTTAGGATAATTTTTGTGTAGTTCTAAAAAACTTCTTGCAAAAAGAAGCATAAAAAATACTACAAATGAAGAAATAACAGGAATATAAAAATTGATTTTTTCAGAAGCAGACCACAAAAACTCAAAAGAATATCCTTTGAACATCGTATAAGTTAGACAAATTCCAAAAACATAAATTACATAATATAAATAGAGTTTGTCACGAACAGAAAAAAACACAAATAAATTGTAAAGTCCCATCACAAGCATAATTCCAATATAAACACCAATTGCAATATCAAAAGGATGTTGTGCTTCAAGAATTTTCTTTGCTGTACCAATAGATAAAGTAGTTTGGGTAGGAAAATTACTTTTTATGTAGAGATAAAATACTTTCTTTTCTCCTTCATTCAGTGGTAATAAAAAGTTAGGCTCTGTATATTGTATTTCTCTTTTTTGAAAGGCAAATGAAGCTCCTGACACACCTAATTGTTGTAGTTTATTATCTATTTTTTCAAAAAATATAACTGAATCCAACATAGGATTATTAATTTCAAGGTATATCTTTTCATCTACTTTTCGCTCTATTTCAATACGAAACCAAAATGCAGATTGAGTATTAGCAAAATTCAGAACCTCTCCTTCATTTTTGATAAAGTTAGCTTTGAAATCTAAAATGTGATTTGGATTTGAAATGAGCTGACTTGTAGTGTCTTCCAAATAGGTCAATTTATCAGCAATACTAATTGTTTTTTCCGTTGAATTGTAAGATATAGTAATATCTTGACCAACTAAAAAATTAGGTAGTAGAAATAATAAAACAAAAAAGAGTGTAGAGATTTTTAAGGGCATTCTTATGGAAAAAAAAAGGGTGCATAATAAGGAAAACAATGAAAAACAATAAATTATTTGGGGAGTTAAGTTTGAAAGAATATAGGAATTATTTCAAACAAAAAATCTTGATAAAATACAAATAAAGATTATATCAAATTAATCACACCAAACAATATAACAATAATACACCTTTTTTAAAACTTAAATACCACAAAATTAATTTATTTTAGATGAAACCACGTCAAATTTAATAAAATGCAATATTTTATAAACAAACCAGAACTTAAATCAGCGTGTGGTATAATTTAATTTGATTATCTATTCGCCTTACGACAGTAACACATACAAGAAATCATTCAATTATGGAATTTGGAAAATTACAAAATATAAATAATATAGATTTTACATTGCTAGATAACCATCCAGAAACGGAGGCATTCTTATCAAAATTAGAACCAACACCAAAACCTATTATTCGTATTGCTGCACCTGTTTGGGGAACACCTGAATGGAAAGGAATTTGGTATCCCCAAAAAGCAAAACCCACTGATTTTTTATATCATTATTCACGTCAGTTTGATTCTATCGAACTCAATGTTACTCATTATCAAATTCCACCTGAAGAGAGAATTTTGAAATGGAAAGAGATGACTCCTAAAGGATTTTTATTTTGCCCCAAAATATATAAAGGAATTAGTCATCATAAACAACTTGTAGATTGTGAAGACTTGACAAATGTCTTTTGTGATAGAGTTGCGCTTTTTGGAGATAGATTAGGCATTTGCTTTTTACAGCTTCCCCCTCATTTTTCACCACAGAAAGCAGGAGTTTTAATTAATTATTTAGAAAATTTCCCTGCTGATACTCGTCTTGCTATCGAATTTCGTCATAAAGATTGGTTTGATTATCCCAACCAAGAAAGTAGAGAAGCTGTAAGCGAAGTTTTTTCGGTTATGCGTCGCTATAATTTTACTGCTCTCATGACTGATGTTTCGGGAAGGCGTGATGTAATGCACATGCGATTGACTTCTGACACCATGGTTTTGCGTTTGGTGGGAAATTCTTTAGACAAAACAGATTATGAAAGAATGGAAGATTGGGTAGAAAGAATGGATAATTGGATAAAAGAAGGTTTAAAAGAATTTTATTTTTGGTTACATCAACCAGAAAATATCAAAACGGCAGAAATGGCTGTTTTTCTGATTCAAAAACTGAAAGAAAAAGGATATAAAAACATAGTGCCTCCAAAGAAAATTGAAACAGAAACAAAAAATGATATGCCTTCGCTTTTTTAAAATATTTTGATATTTGTTTCAAAGACAGGAACACCATATTCTTCCAAAAACTCTACGGCTAAATTTTCCCATGCTGCATTTTGGCGTGGGTAAATTTTAGGTGTACAAACATAGCCCTCTAATTTTAATCCTTTATAATTTTCATCTAATTTTTTATCAAAAGTGTATATCGTTTTGATGATTTGTTCAAGTGCTTTGCTTCTATTATGGCTGATTTTCCCATCTCTTATGCTAGTTGCATTTAGTTTTACTTCTACAAAACAAACTGTATTTTCATCAAAAATCATAAAATCACATTTTGAACTTTCAGCTTGTATAAGTCCTTTTTTGCCATCAATAGGAACAAAAACAGTCTGCTTTTTATTTACCACTTTGAATAAATTGTCTTCATTTATATTCTCAATTTTGATTATCTCATCATTTCCTTGAAAATAAATTGTAGCATCGGTTTCATCATATTCAAAAACGATATAAGATTGGTTTTCATAATCTGTGATATAAAAAACTTCTCTATTTTCTACTTGGATAATTTCTTTTGCAGTTGAGAATTTTTCTATTAAAAGTTCTTTAAATGATTCTTGTTTACTCATCTTCTGCTAAATGATTTTTGATGAATAGAATATAACTTTTGAAAATCATTTCCTAGTTTTTCAGAAACCTCATCTAAATAATTTTGCTCAATAAGTCCTGTTTTTTCGTTTATTATAGATTGTGCTTTTCTTTCACTATCATCAGTTTTCCCTAAATTATACGCAGAAAAGTCATCTGAATCTATCCAAAATTCTTTTTGGATAATTTCGTTTATTTCGTTATTTGCATCAGGGTTTTTATCAGTAATTCGTTTTGAAAAAATCAAATTATTAAAAACTGTAAGTACATACGGACTATGTGTAGTGATAATAATTTGATTATCTTCATTTTGATTCATTAAAAAAGTTAATAATTCTATCAACTGTTTTTGAGCAGAAGGAAATAAATGTGCTTCGGGTTCTTCTACTACTCTAAATACTTTTCTCTCTTCTATGATATTAATGAATATATCTTGCAAAATTCGTATCACTTCTTGTTGTCCTGATGATGCATTCGATAACAGAACATAATTATCTTCTTGATTATCATAAATTATTTTCTCTCCGTTTTCATCTATTATATATTTACCTTTTATGATTTTATTTATCTGTTCCAAGACTATCTTCGCACTATCTTCTGCATCTAAGTTGTAATCTATTAAGTTATCAAAGTTTCCATATTCTTCAAAATATTCTTTTATAAAAGAAGTTTGCTTCATAAACTCTAACATAAGAACTTCATCAACATTATATCTTTTCTTACTATACGATAACTTACTGTTTTCTAATACTTTATTTTGAACATTGGCAAACAAATATTTCTCAAATAGTTCTGAATAACTAACTGTTGCATTTCTACCTGCTATGATATATGTAAAATATGATTGTTTGTTTTCAAATACTTCATTTAACAAATCGGAATAATCATCATACATGTTCATTTGCTCTAACATAAAAGCAAAATCTCTCTTTAATTTAGGATTATTGACTAACCACTCTACCTTTTCACTTGTATATTCTAAAAGAATATTCATTGGAATTTTCTCAGCGAAAAATACTTGTAATTCTTTGTTTTCGGATGTTAAAAGAATATATCTTTCTTCAGAGGTGTAATAATAAACCTCAAATTTTGGTAGGTAAGTAATTGAACCAAATAAATTATAAAACTTCTCCTTACAAATACGGTAAAAATCAATAGACTTTTCTTCTTTCTTTACAATTCTACTATGGAACTCTCTCAAAAAATCATCTCTAAGCGTTTTAAAATAATACACTAATTTAGCAATTGTACTTTTTCCACTTGCTTGTTCTCCTATCAGAACAGTTATTTTTTTTAGCTCAATATCGGCATCTTTAACTACTCCAAAATTCTTTATTACAATCCTTTGCATACAAATTTTATTAATTCAATTTTCTAAAAAATTTCTTTTTCAAATATAATCAAAAAATCCATTCTCTATAAAAATAAAGAATGGATTTTTGACTTGCCGTTGTCGGTGTCCTCACCGATGACCTACAAAAATACTACTGCATTCCACCTGCAGCACTATATTTTTGAATAGCATCAGTAAATATCTTCTGACGTTTTTTCAAACTATCCAAACGAGCTTGGTCACTATCAGAAAACTCTATTTGCACTTGATTTCCATCATCATCAACTATTACTTTATTTTCTTCTTGCATCATTGACTTTTTAGCTTCCAAACGCTGAATTTCTTGTGTTGTCATGGCATCAAGTTGTCTGTAAACTGACATCAAAACACGCATCTGAATACTACTACGCTGAATTATATCACTATAATTAAATTGATTCAAATTGTTTTTATAGACAAAATTCAGATTTCCCATAGCACGACTAGAAATATCTTCTGCAAGAGCCAAAGCTTTATCATCTGCTTCTGCTAAGTGATACAACTGAACAAAATAAGGCTCATAATAACTGTAAGGAACATTCATAACTGGCAACTGTTCGAAGGCTTTATCTAGTGTTTCAATCGCCTTTTCCTTATCACCACGCTCAAAATACTCCTGCGCTAAACGGAAATAAACCTGACGGAATTGCGCTCCAAACTTCTTGTATTCGTCATCGTAATATCCTTCTGTTTGCATTCCTCTAAACTGGAATTCATCAACAGCCTTTTTCATTTCTTCAAAATTTACTTCTCCCAAATCGCCATTGTTTTGTGCAGCAATTGGCATCAAACGATACACCATTCCATCCATTTGAAGATATTCTCTCAAATTGAAATTAATTGTATTAGCAGAAGTTTGGTTGAAATAAATAGGACGTTCCCATTTATTGGTCGCAATTAAATCTAGTAACAAAAGATCATTTTTGTAAATATTATTTCCTTTAATATCAAATTCCATTATATCAACAACACGATTTTCTTTTCCTTTAGGGATAAATCCTTTTGATAAAACATCTTGTTTATTGATAGCTAAAGCAAACTTTTTAGAAAGAAGCTTTCCTGTGCTACTTCCATCTTGCAACTGAACCATTACACGAGGGTCTTCTTTTTTAAGAAGATCAATATACGTTTCCAAATTAACAGGTGAATTGATGTTTTTGTCTTCTGAACCATCTCTATTTCCAACATAAACGATATAATCATTTTTTCCCTGAACATAATCTTCTCTTTCTAAAGAAATTGGAAGAGGAGGAGAATCATTTACTTGAGTTGTCATTTGGTCAGCATACCAATCTGTTGAAAAATAACTCAAAACAGCTACCCTAACATCAGTACGGAATCCTTCTACATCTTGTACATACCAAAGTGGGAAAGTGTCATTATCTCCACCAGTGAATAAAATAGCATTTGGCTCACAAGCTGCAAGTGTATTTCTAGCTTGATCAACTGATAAATAACGCCCTGTACGATTGTGGTTATCCCAACCTTTTGCGCCCATAATAGTAGGCACTACAAGTGCTATAACTAGTGCAACACTAGAAGCTGCCATTCCAGAAATATGTTTTTTCAAGAAATTAGCTATGGCAAGCATTCCCAAACCTATCCAAACAGAAAAGGCATAAAATGATCCTACATATACATAATCTCGTTCACGAGGTTCGACAGGAGGAGAATTGAGATAAAGCACAAGACCTATGCCCATAATAAAGAAAATCAGGAAGGTAATCCACCAACCTTTTTGGTCTTTACTAGCTTGGAAAATAAAGCCTAGTATTCCCAAAATAAGAGGTAACATATAAAAATTATCTCTTGCTTTGTTGGTAGCTAAATCTACTGGTAATTCTTTTCCTAAATCTTCAAAAGGAGCAAGCCATCCTGCTTCTTTGTCATCGCTTTGTCTTCCTGCAAAATTCCACATAAAGTATCGGAAGTACATATGTCCGAATTGATAAGTAAACAAGAAATTTATATTATCAGCAAAATTTGGTCTTTCTCCATCTGCTAATTTGAGCCATTGTTTGTAGAGTTCTGGGTGATTACCACTTTGACTGTAAATACGAGGCATAAGCATATTGCCTTTATTATCATAAGTAACTTCAAACTTATGGTCAAAAACTTCATACTTTTCTTCCCCTTTACGATACATAGCAGCTCCTATATCCTGTCCTGTGCGTTCAGAAGCAAATGTTCTTCCATAAACAAGTGGACGATCTCCGTACTGCTCTCTTTTCAAATATGAAACAAAGGTCATTACATCTTTTGGACTATTTTCATTAATTGGTGTATCTGCGTTCGAACGAATTACGATAAGTGAATACGTACTATAACCTATCATTATAAAAGCAAATGACAAAAGAGCAGTATTTAATGGTACATTTTGTTTTTTAATAGAATAAAAAATTCCCCAAACAAGAGCAGCTATAAAAGCAATTGTAAAAAACAAAGCTCCTGAACCAAATGGTAAACCAAAAGTATTTACAAAAGCAACTTCAAATTTTGCAGCAATAGAAGGCAAACCAGGGATTACACCATAAGTAATCAAAACAACAATTCCTGTTCCTGCCAAGAACGTCATAATCCAACCCAATGTACTTTCAGTTTTATATTTTTTGAAATAATAAACATAAGCCAATGCAGGCAAAGCAAGTAAGTTAAGAAGGTGAACACCAATAGAAAGCCCTACCAAATAAGCAATAAAAATAAGCCAACGATTAGAATCTCTCTCATCATCTATACGCTCCCATTTGAAAATTGCCCAAACTACAATTGCAGTAAAAAAAGATGACATTCCATACACCTCAGCCTCTGCTGCCGAAAACCAAAATGAATCTGAAAAAGTATAAGCCAAAGCACCAATAGCACCACTTCCCAAAATCATTATTTTCTCGGCAAGTGTATAATCATTTTCTTGTGCATCTAAGCCTTTTTTAAGGTCTGTTTCAGTTTTTGCATCCATTACTTTCTGTAAAGTAGGTCGTACAATACGACGAGCAAGCATAGTTATTGTCCAAAACAAAAACAAAATAGAAAAACTACTACATAGAGCAGAAAGCATATTTATCCAATATGCTACTTCCAAAACATCTCCAAAGGCAAATAAAGAAAAAATACGCCCTACCAATAAGAAGAAAGGCGCACCTGGTGGGTGAGGAGCCATTAGTTTGTATGAAACAGCAATAAATTCTCCACAATCCCAAAAACTAGCTGTGTTTTCAAGAGTGAGTATGTAAACAGTAGTAGCAATCAAAAAGATTAGCCAACCTACAATAGTATTAAGACGATTAAAACCCATATTTTTACAGTTATCAGTTACCAGTAATCAGTTATCAGTAAATACAGTTTGATAAATAGACTGAATAACCTTTTTTATTAGAAATTTCTTTTCAAGACACGAAAATAGGAAAAGTTTATCAACTAGTATATATTCTTTGGATTAAATTATTGTAATTTAGAAAAAGAGAAGAAAAAATTACCTTTTTTGAAGATTTTTAAAGTTTTTGAAAATATTCTTCTACAAAATCATTTATTTTTTGTCCTAAAACTTTATTGAGGTTTTCATAAGATTCGAAAGTCCAGCCTGCCACATGAGGAGTCAGAATTACATTTTGCATAGCAATAAGCTGCTCAAGCTGTTGTTTTTGTAAGGTGGTAAATGTTTTTAATTTTTCATTTTCAAGAACGTCTAAACCTGCACCTTTTATTTTTCCATTTTCTAGATATTTCAAAAGCGAATTTGTATCTACAATTTCTCCTCTTGAAGTATTAAAGAAAAAAATGGCATTTTTGAAGTTTTTAAAAAAAGTAGCATCTACAAAATGAAAATTTTTATTTTCTCCATTTATATCATCATCTAAGGGAATATGAATTGATACAATTTGCGCTTTTTCTTGTAATTCTTCTAAAGTAACAAGCCTTACAAAACTATCCTGTTTTTTATTTCTTTTATCATAAGCTAAAACTTCGCAACCTAGAGCATGTAATTTTTGAGAAAGCAATCTTCCTACATTTCCATAACCTATTATTCCGACTGTTTTTCCTGCTAATTCTACTCCCCTGTTTTCTTCCCTTTTCCATTCAAAATTAGCAATATTACTTTGTGATTTCTTAAAATTATTCAATACCGAGAATATTAAACCTAATGTATGTTCGGTAACTGCATTTCGATTTCCTTCAGGAGCTGTAAGCAGTTTGATATTCTTTTGAATGAGTATTTTTTTGTCTATTCCATCTGTACCTGAACCTACACGAGCAATAAAAAGTAACTCTTTAGTGTGCTTTAAGAAGTCTTCATCAATAGCAAATCTACTTCTTAGGATTAATCCATCAAAATTTTGTATTTGATTTATAATATCACTATCTTTCCAGTCACAAGCATAGATATATTCTATTTTATTATTTGAAAAGTGAAAGTTAAAGGAGTCATGTAATGTGTCAGCAATAAGCACTTTTAGTGTTTTTTTCATGAAAAATTAGATTTTATATTTAATATTGGAGCTTTTTTTGGAGTGATTATGATAAATTGTATGTTCCTTATTTCAAATGTAACTTTTTTAAAATGCCTATCGTTTGTTAAAATAAAACAAAAATTATTAATTTGATATTAGTTTCTATTTAATATCAACCAACTAATAAACCTGCTTCAATATTATAATTAATCCAAAGAGTCCCCTTTTTTATTTATACCATTATGAATTCTATACAAAAGCAGTCTGCTAATAATCCAAATCAAGGAAGTATTCGTAACTTCATTGATAAACTCATTAGTACCTATGCAAAAGAAGATGAGCTAATTCAAAAGGTAATTGAATCACGTCTTTTTCTGAATGGCATACGTCCGACTGAGTATAATAATAATACACCTGATGATACACAAGTTTTAACTAAATTGAGTAATATAGAGAAAGATTTAGCTAAAATTTTCATGTGATATATTTTGAATCGTATTGAGAGTATCTTTTAATTAATAAATTCCCCTTATTTATCAAATTACTCTCAATATTCCTACTACTTCAAATTTATCAAAAACATTTTCATTGTGAGGAGCATCATTTTGAAGTTCTGATGTGAGGTCTTGTCCTGCCCAATGCTGATAATGCTTTCCTTTTACCCAAAGTCTAGAGTCAGAAACATCATAAATCAAGTTCTTGTAAGCACACCAAATCTCAGGACGATCTTGTCCGTTTCGTAAAGCAAGTTGAGACTTGGTATAAGAAGGTAGATTTTCTTTACTTGAATCAGAGAAGTTATTAATCATAATTTTTTATCAGTACATTTTTTTGTAAATTAAGAAACAATCTAAGAGAAAATTTTACACATTATCAAGTCTATTCACAATCATCATGAACACAATCGTTTTTATTTGGGAAGTTACTTTGTTTAGTTCTCTCCTTATTTTGCTTTCCATGATGCAAGATTGGAGTAAATTTTGGCTTTTCAAAAATTATATAGAAAAACGACAACAAAAAAGAGATGAATTAGCAGCCGAAAAATTATTAGATAATTTACCAAAAGGGGTAATAAGATATAAAGAGAGAGAAATTTCACAAAATGACTCTCTAAATTCCTAAAACTTCTCAAAATTTATCTATGCTCTATTGCGAGTAAAATAATTGTACGTATTTTTGGACTGTGAAAGAACGCATTGTAATTATACCGACCTACAACGAAATCGAAAACATCGAAGCTATTATTCGTGCTGTATTTTCGTTGGAACTTCCATTTCACGTCCTCATTATTGACGACGGCTCGCCAGATGGAACAGCTTTGAAAGTTAAAGAACTTCAAAAAGAATTTATTAATTTTCTTCATATTGAAGAGCGAAAAGGAAAACTAGGCTTAGGAACAGCTTATATTCATGGCTTCAAATGGGCTTTAAAAAATGAATATCAGTTTATTTTTGAGATGGATGCTGATTTTTCCCATAACCCAAAGGACTTGATTCGTCTTTATACTTCTTGTGCAACTGAAAATGAAGAAGGAATTAGAAATGATGTAGCGATTGGTTCTCGTTATGTGCAAGGTGTAAATGTAGTAAACTGGCCTATGAGCAGAGTTTTGATGTCTTATTTTGCCAGTATTTATGTCAGAATAGTTACAGGAATGCCGATTCATGATGCGACGGCAGGTTTCAAATGTTATCGTAGAGAGGTTTTGGAAACCATAAATTTGGATACCATAAAATTTGTCGGTTATGCTTTTCAGATAGAAATGAAATTTACTGCTTGGAAATATGGTTTTAGAGTGGGAGAAGTTCCTATTATTTTTACAGACCGAACCAAAGGAACTTCAAAAATGTCTTCAGGGATATTTAAAGAGGCTTTTTTTGGTGTCCTTCAAATGAAGATTAATAGTTTTTTTAAGAAATATGTTCGTAAATAACTCTAAATGAGATGTGAAGCTGTCGTTTAGGTGTCAAAGCCTCGTTTACGGTTAGAGTAACTATGGTTAAAATTTAATACTCTTTCTGAAAAGCACCATTTTTCAAAATTACAGTCGGAATTTTATTGACTTTTGCTTCATTAGAAAGTAGTTTTATTCTTGAACTATAATTTGTATCATCAAAAACTATATATTTCGTTTTGATATCTTTGAGGTCTGCCAGTGTATAAATTGGATTATTACTTATCCAAACTATTTCAATATTATCTAATTTTGGCAGAAATTTAGTATCTTTTTCTAGCCTTTTATTCCATAATAGAATAGTTTTATTATTCCAAAGGATAATTTTTCCTCCATTCCAATCACGGATTTGTACTATTTCAGTATTTGGTTCTTCAGTATAAATTGAATCCAAATTGATACGTTTATTTTCAGTTTTTCCATTTGAAAGTAAATCTCCAGTAAGCCAATAACTTTGAGCTTCTTCATTGTAAAAACTAGCCGAATCTAAAAGTGTAACACTTCTCCTTCCTTCTTGTAAAGACAAAGAAAAACCTTTTCTTATCTGATAAAAAACCAATCGTTTTTGATTTTCTGCATCTATATTTTTGTATAAATTTATTCCACAAAACAACAGACTAAACAGCAAAGAGAAGTAAAAGAAAATCCTTCTTGGTAAAACAAAAAAACAATACACAGTTATCATTAAAGCATACAAAAGCATACTTTCCATAAAACTAATCCTGATTTTTTCTAAAACCGAAAAGGGTAATTTTTCTATTCCAAAAACTAAATAATTGACAGCATATATAATCCAAGATAAAATCATTCCTAGAAAAGAGCTTACTGTCATACTGAAAAAACTAAACAAAATTATAGCTATTGCACACCCCAAAATAACCATAGCAGCAGGAATTACTACAAAACCTGACAACCAAAAATAAGAAGGAAATTGATGGAAATAATATAGACAAATTGGGAAAGTAATAAGTTGGGCAGCTAAAGAAACTGTCAGCAACTCCCATCCTTTTTTAATAACCCAACTAGAAGGCATCCAAACTCTAACTATTTTAGGTTGGATAAGTACAATTCCTAAAACAGCCAAATAAGAAAGTTGAAAGCCTACTTCAAAAATCATATAAGGACTAAAAATAAGCAATAAAAAAGCAGAAAAAGCTAAATTATTATAAATATTTGTACGTCTACTAAAAGTAAGTCCGATTTGAATAATAGCAAACATTACTGACGCACGAAGCACAGAAGGTGAAAGTCCAGTAAGAAAAGAATAACTAAACAGAACACCTAAAACAAAAAATAAATATAGATATTTAAGTTTATTATGCTTTCTCAAAAACCCTAGTAAAAAGGCAATCATAGCACTCAAAATACCTACATGCAGACCAGAAACAGCTAAAACGTGAGTTGCTCCAGCAGAACGATAAGCATTTTGTACTTCATTATCAATTCCATCTCTAATTCCTAAAAACAGAGCACTTGCTACTCCATAACTTTGCTTTGAAGGTATCATTTTTTTCAAAACACTATCCGAATACATACGAAAATCAATCGCTTTTTTACGAAACTGTTGTAAAAGAGTTAAGTTACTTTGAGTTTCAGAATTATTTTGATTGTTTACTAAGACAATTTCATACGAATTGATAAAATCTTGATGCCAAATATAATGGTACTTTAAATATTTTTGATAATCAAATGACGATGGATTTTCTGGTGGATTTGTCAGAATAGGAAACCCTTTTATCAATAGTTCATCTCCAAAATTATACGTTTTATCTACATGGTTTGCAAAATTTGTGTCATTTAGAAACTGATTCTTTTTCAGATACACCAAAACTTTTCCTTCTGCAAGCTGCCACGCTTTTTCAGTGCGAATTTTTTCTATTTCAAACTCAAATTTATATGATTTTTCACGCTCTTGAATCTCTGAAACAACTTTTCCTTGATATGCTAAAACTGTATTTTGATTGTTTTGAGAAATATTTTTGATATGTAAAGGACGTTCTTTTGGATTTATATTAGCTACTAAACTCATTCCAAGCCCTACAAAAACACCTACTAAAGTTAGTAAATGAAGCCAAGAAAAACGAGGTTTTGAAGTTGCTTTTACAAAAAAATGAAGTCCAAAATAAGCGACTACAAAAGCAGTAAAAATTCCTAATGAAAATGCTAACCCAATTTGAGAATATTCTCCTACCAAAATACCAATAATCAATGCCAAAACAGGACGTACAAGTGGATACGAATCCCAACGAAAAAGAGGTTTATCTCTTGGGCTCATAGGAATTAGTTGGTTTATAGGTTTAGGATTATTTTAAATTTTGACTATCGTTGAGACATTGCAGTCACACGATTTTTTATTTTTCTTGAAAACTAATTTTTTCTACAAATTTATCATACGTTTCTTTCTCTTCTTTTGGATAACGAATTTCGAAAGAACGAAAGCCTGTATCTGTTTTTTCAGTGCGCAAATAATATACTTTCCCATTCTCAAATCCAGAAATCACAAAAAAATTAGAATTAATGGTTTGATACTCTACTTTTCTATTTTGAGAAATATATTGTTTTTCTTGCTCTAAAGTTCTGTTTTGCCCATTTACACTTCCCCATACTAGGAGTTCTATTTTGCCACCATCGATGTAAAAAATTTGTCCATCGTTACTCTTCGAACTTCCAAAAGGTTCAAAAACAGCAGGATAGTCCAAACAATACTCAAAACGCTCATTGCAATAGGTAGATTGAGTAGAGCAGGAAGAAATTAGAACAGGAAATAAAAACAAAAAAAGATATGTAACTATTTTGATTTTCATATCTTAAATGTATGGAATATTTTTGGTAATTGGAAAAAATTAGGCTTTTTTTATTATTAAGATATTGCATCATCTATTGGAACAAAATAATAAAGGTGTTAGCATAATTAAAATTACATAGAATCATTTGTTTTTTAAACTCTCATCTATTCTTTTCTTTGCTATTTTGAAATAACCTTTATCCAATTCATAACCTACAAACTCTCTGTCCAACTCTTTGCAGGCTACCCCAGTAGAGCCACTTCCCATAAAAGGGTCTAAAACAACTTGGTTTTCAAATGTTATTAGTTTTACTAGATGTTGCATCAGTTCAACAGGTTTCAAAGTAGGGTGAAAATTAAAATCATCTTTCTTTTGTCTTACTTTAGGTACTAAAAAAAACTTATCATATCCATCTTCAAAAGCATCTGTTCGGATAATATTTGCAGGTACTCTTCCTTTTTCATGAGGATTATGTCCTACTTTGCCTTCATTTTTTTGATATGGAATTCTAGTTTCTTCAAAGTTTAAAGCTCCTGTTCCGTATTTTATAACATTTTGAGCTACTTTTAATCCTTCTTCAATTGGTTTTTGAATCAAAATAATAGGTTCATAGGCAGGTTTGAGTCCTAAGCCAGTTCCATCATATTTTTTTCCTATTTCAGAGTTTGGGGATAATTTGTGATTTTTATCTGTTTTATAACTTTCTGCACCTTCTTTTTTATAACCTTGTACATATTTATACTCTCCTACTTTTTTACTTTCTACTCCTAATTCTTTATCTATTGAAAGTCCGACATTTCTACTTTTTGGCATTCCATTGAGATACGACCAAAACAAAACATCTTTTATCAGAAAACCACTATCTTCTAAATCTACCATCAGTCTGTGCATAAGCCGAACCGAACTAAAAACTAATCCAAAACCACCAAATTTCATCTTTTTAAAGCTGTTTTTCCATACTTTTCTGTTTGGCAAACTCTTATCCCAATCATTTTTTTGATAAGAAATACCATACGGAGGGTCAGTAATTAGAGCATCAATAGAATTATCTTCTATTTCTTTTAGTTGGTGAGAACTTTTATTGTGGAGTTGAGGCATTTTTATAAATATCATTGATGGTTGTATGAACTTACTCTAAACTATTCTTTATGTCTTTTAAAAGGCTTTAAATTAGGATATATTTTACACAAAAAAAACTTAACAAAATAGATTGTTAAGTTTTTACATAAATTTCATGAAGTCATAAAACTCTTACAAAGGCAAATTACCATGCTTTTTCCTTGGCAACGAATCTACTTTATTTTCTAGCATTTTGAAGGCACGAAGTAATTTTTGACGTGTTTGTTCTGGCAAAATCACTTCATCGATATAACCTCTATGCGCTGCACGATACGGATTAGCAAATTTTCGGTTGTACTCGTCTTCTTTTTCTTTTAGCTTTTCAGCAGGGTTCTCAGAGGCTTTAATTTCGTTTTTGAAGATAATTTCGGCTGCTCCTTTTGCTCCCATTACAGCAATCTCTGCATTTGGATAAGCATAATTCATATCTGCGCCAATATGTTTTGAGTTCATTACATCATACGCACCTCCGTAAGCCTTACGAGTAATGACCGTAATACGTGGAACAGTTGCTTCACTAAAAGCATACAAGAGTTTTGCACCATCATTGATTACACCATTCCATTCTTGGTCAGTTCCAGGTAAAAACCCAGGTACATCTACAAAAACAAGCAACGGAATATTAAAAGCATCACAAAAACGAACAAAACGAGCTGCTTTTTTACTTGCGTCAATCGTCAAACAACCAGCTAAATTTGAAGGTTGATTTCCTACAATTCCGATACTACGTCCACCAATTCTACCAAAACCAACTAAGATATTTTCAGCATAATTTTTATGCACTTCTAAAAAGCTATCTTCATCGATTGTTCCTTCAATAACTTCACGCATATCATACGGTTTATTGGCATCTTCTGGAACAATAGTATTTAAAACTGGACGAAGTTCGTCGTCTTTTGCTTCATAAGGATAAACTGGTGCAATTTCTTCACAGTTTTGAGGAATGTAAGAGATAAGTTTTTTCAAATCTTCGATACACTGCACTTCATTGGCACAAGAAAAATGAGCTACACCACTTTTCGTACTATGCGTACTTGCTCCTCCTAATTCTTCTGCTGTAACTTCTTCATGTGTAACCGTTTTGACAACATTTGGTCCTGTTACAAACATATATGAAGTATTTTCGACCATCATAATAAAATCTGTAATAGCAGGAGAATAAACAGCCCCACCAGCACAAGGTCCCATAATGGCAGAAAGTTGAGGAATTACGCCTGATGCTCTTGTATTTCTATAAAAAATATCTGCATAACCAGCTAAAGAAACGACACCTTCTTGAATTCTTGCACCCCCCGAATCATTGAGACCAATAATAGGCGCACCATTTTTCATTGCCAAATCCATCAATTTACACACTTTCTCAGCGTGCACTTCTGAAAGCGAACCACCAAAAACAGTAAAATCTTGTGAAAACACATAAATCAAACGACCACTTACAGTTCCATAACCAGTGACGACACTATCACCTAAATAATGTTGTTTGTCTAATCCAAAATCTTTAGCTCTGTGCATCACAAAACGTCCAATTTCTTCAAAAGAACCTTCATCTAAGAGTAATTCTATGCGTTCTCTTGCAGTAAGTTTTCCTCGTTTGTGTTGTGCATCAATACGATTTTGTCCACCACCGAGCATTGCTTCTGCATTTTTTCGGTCTAAGACTTCGTTTGGAGTTTGTCCGTTATATGGGTTTTGTTGGCTCATGTGTTTGGTTTATGTTTTTAAAATTCTAAATAACTTGTAGATAGGATTTGCAAGTGATTTTTATGATTGATATGATAAATACAGGATAATAAAATCAGAATTCAAAACCAGTATCAAAAAAATAAAATTCGTAATTCGTAATTCGTAATTCGTAATTCTAATACTATTTCTCCTTAAAAATAATACGAATCGGCACACCTTCAAATCCAAAATGTTCACGAATTTTGTTTTCTAGAAATCGCTTGTACGACTCGTGTACATGTTGAGGATAATTAGTAAAGAAAGCAAACAAAGGCGCACTTCCTGTAAGTTGTGTAATATATTTTATATTGATATTTTTTCCACGGTGAACAGGTGGTGGTGTTCTTTTAATATCTGGCAATAATACATTATTGAGTTTTGAAGTAGAAATTTTGGTGCTTCTTGATTCATATACTTCAATTGCTTTTTCTATACTCTGAAAAACTCGTTGTTTTGTTAGCATAGAAGTAAAAATAATTGGAACCCAAGCAGCCGAACCCAATCTTTGCTGCATTTCTAATGTATATTCATGAGCTGTTTTGGAATCTTTTTCTACCAAATCCCATTTGTTGGCAATCAAAACGACTCCTTTATGTCTATCAATAGCTAAGCGTATCAATGTCAAATCTTGTGATTCTAGTTTTTGAGTTGCATCAATCATAATAATACAAACATCACAATCATCTAAAGCCTTCAAAGAACGCATTACCGAATAAAATTCGATATTTTCTTTTACTCTTGCTTTTCTACGCATTCCTGCTGTATCAGTTAAGATAAATTCTTTTCCATAAGCTTTGTAATGTGTATCAATCGAATCCCTAGTTGTTCCCGAAATATCTGAAACGATTGTTCGCTCTTCTCCTAAAAGAATATTTAAAAATGAAGATTTACCTACATTTGGGCGACCTAAAATAGCAATTTTTGGCAACCCTGCATTTGGATCTTCCTCTCCTACTTCTTCAAAGTTCTTGACTACTTCATCTAGTAAATCGCCTGTTCCTGTTCCTGTTTGAGAAGAAACACAATATAGTTCGCCTATTCCTAAATTATAAAATTCGGATGCACTTGTTCTATGTTCGAAACTTTCTACTTTATTGGCTACTAAATAAAGAGGCTTTTTAGAGCGTCTTAATACTTTTACAAATTCTTCATCAAGAGGACTAATTCCGACATGGGTATCGACCATAAACAAAATTACGCTGGCTTCTTCCATCGCAATTTCTACTTGTTCACGTATTGCTTTTTCAAACACATCTTCTGAACCGACAACATAACCACCTGTATCGATGACTGTAAAAAATTTACCGTTCCATTCGCTTTGCCCGTAATGTCTATCTCTAGTAACGCCACTATCATCGTGCATAATAGCTTTGCGTTCTTCAACTAAACGATTAAAAAGAGTAGATTTACCGACATTTGGTCGTCCTACAATAGCTACAATATTTGACATAATTTATTTTTTGAGGAAATACTATTTCCTGTTTTTTCTGAATTTTCACTTGAGTTTTGCCTATAAAGCAAACTTTGATGTTCATTTTTTCTATTAATCTACAAAATTACATAACTCTTTTGGACTTCTAAAATTGATTTGTCTGTATTCTTATTTTTTTGTGATTTAGTTTTCAGATTTTCATGATTTTTTTTGTTTATTAAAAAAAAATAGTACAACTGAACTACGAGTTGATTTTCTAAAAAATACTATTAAATAGTAATATCCAAATTTTTAAAGACAAACAAAGCGCAATAAAATGGATAGAAAACCTTATATTTGAGTAATTTTATAATTAAATTGAGCAAAATTATTCCAATGAAAAGATTCTCTCCCTATATTAGTGCTGGTTTGGTAGCTACCATGTTTTATAGTTTGTATCAAATAAAACAAACTCTTGGAAGCATGCCAAAATTTGCTGATGCACTTCATCATACTACTATACTATCATTATTTTCTATCTGTGGGCTTCTTGCTCTTGGGCTTAGTTTGAGTGGCTTTAAGAGTTTGGATGATAGTTTGAAATATGTTTCTTATTTTGGCTTTTTTGGTTCAATTGTTATTGTTTTGGTGGTTTGGCTACTTCCTTTTTTTGTTTGATTTTGGGAGGCAGGAATTAGAAAATGGGATAGAAAAAATACAAATTATTATGAACTTAATTATCTTGTCTTTTCAACTACTTGTATTGGTCTTTAACTGATAACTGGTAACTGATGACTGATAATTGAAAAAACTGGTAACTGATTCTATGGAGAATTTGAATTTATTTTGGGAGCGATTGATGGATGATACTTTGCTTGCTTCCTTTGTGGGTATTGCAAGTCTTTTTTTTATTATCATCTTAATCGCCTTTTTGAAGGTTGTTTTTACGGCTGATAAATCTGAAAAGTTGGCTTACAGACGTTGGCGAAATGGACTTTGGGGAGAAGAATATCTTACTCAACTCAAAACAATGACTGAAAGTACGCAGCAAACCATTGAAGCTTTACGTACAGAAATTAGTGACCGAGAAGAAGATAGCATACAAAGATTAAGACAGGCAGAAGTTTTGGAAGAACAAATAGCTGAAAGACAACGAGTCATTGAAGAATTAGAAGCTCAAAACAAACCTCCTTTTTCAGTTTCGACTTTTTTTATTGGTTTTACTGTCGGTATTATTCTTTTAGGTATTGCCTTTACAGTGCTTTATTTCTTGCAAATTATTCATTTTTAAGACAAAAAATGAAAGAAATAATTTGTTAAGTAATTGGTAGACAATTCAGAAATTGAAAATCAAATTATATTATTGTATCTTTGCAGATTGAAAAAAATATATTGTAACAGAATTATAGATTATTCTATAATCATCTAATTATCAATTCTTTAAAAGTGTCTATTTTATGAAAAATGCACTCCACGATTCACTCAAACGATTGATAGAAGAAGGAGGAAAACAAAACTTCCTAATTATTAATTTAGGAGAGTATTATATTCAAGTCGCTGGAGAATATTATTCAAGTCATTTATTACTAGAAGCCGTTTCTAACCATTATTTACCTTCTACAAAACAATTAAATTTGAGTTTACAGAAAAAAATAATTGATTTAGGCTGGACAGAACCTCAAAAAGAAGGTAATTATAGTTGTAAGATGAGTATTAATTCAACAAAGGAATATGATTTTTGTATTGCCTTTATTGAAAAAACAGCTAAAGAAATTTATGATGTAGATACTATCACGAATTCTATGATAGAATTAAATCTTGAATAAGAAAAATAAAATCAATCTAATTCTCAAAACGTATTATCCAAACAGTAACACGAAATTCATTCAAATGAAAAACATAAATCTTTTATTTCTTTTAATCTGTACTTTATTAGTTACAGTTTTTTTTAGTTCTTGTAGTAAATTCACAAAGGCAATGTCAGACCCAAACTGGCGTGAACGTGACAAAGTAGCTCAAAAATACTACGAAGAAGGCGATTATTATCGTGCAGGATTACTTTGGGAAGATGTAGTTCCGATAGTAAAAGGCGACCCACGAGCAGAAGACATTCAATTCAAATATGCCTATTGCCATTTTTATCAAAAGCAGTATCTTTTGTCTGCTTATTATTTCAAAAATTTTTACTTTACATATCGTAGAAGTCCGAATGCTCCAGAGGCTTATTTTATGAATGCTTTTTCATTGTATAAAGATTCTCCGAGAGTACATTTAGACCAAGAAAGTTCAAAAGAAGCCATTCAGGCCTTTCAAGATGTAATCAATACCTATCCTGAAACTGATTATGCCAAAAGAGCAAGTAATCATTTGGACGAACTAAGAGCAAAATTAGAACTTAAAGCCTTCGAAAATGCAGAATTATTCTATAATTTAGGTCGTTATAAAGCTGCTGTAATTGCATTAGAAAACTTTCAAAAAGAATTTCCTGATGCTCCCCAACTTGCAGAAGCTGCTTTTTTACGTCTCAAGTCTGAATATGATTTATCAAAAAACAGTATTTATAGCAAACAAAAAGAGCGTTATGAGATTTCTAAAACGTACTACTTTTATTTGATAGACCGTTACCCACAAAGTCCTTTTGTAAAAGATGCTGAAAATATCTATGAAAACATAGAAAAAGCTCTTAAAAACATAGAAAAAGGAGAAGTTATTGATATAAAAGAAAAAGACAAGAAAGATCCTAAAAAAATAACTACTTCTGAAGGCTCTGCTGGAGAATCTGAATAAGTTATAGAATTATAAAAAATCAAGTTGCTTTTTTCTTTTTTAAAAGTTATACTACAATAAAACAAATCAATTTATATAAATATGTCAGCTAAAAAATTCAATCCTCGTCGTGTTCAGACTGCTAACCTTCATACTCGTGATGTACAAGCCATCATTGCAGCAACAGGTAATCTTTACGAATCTATTTCTGTAATTTCTAAACGTTCTCGTCAAATTTCAACAGAGACAAAAGAAGAGCTAAATCAAAAAATATCGGAATTTAATGTAGGAACAGATTCTTTGGAAGAGATTTTTGAAAACAAAGAACAAATTGAAGTTTCTCGCCAATATGAACGCATGCCAAAATCAACTTCTTTAGCAACAGACGAACTTATGGAAGGAAAATTATTTTACCGTTATCGTCAGTCAGAAGATGACAAAACTTCTTTATAAATTTATTTTGGATAAATTAAAAAATACAGTTGAATGCTACATTTGCCTGTATTTTTTTTTGGGCAAAATTTGGCAAAACAATGATTAATACGTAATTTTCAGGATTATTAAACAAAATTAATTAATAATATTAATTAATTCAATCGTTTCTACATCTTATTTCATAGAAAGTGATATTTTTTATCATCTATTTCTAAGTAATCGTATTTATATATAAATGCAAACATCAAATACTATCGCAACTACTACTACACTATCTCATCAAACAGAATCAAATACTGTTTTTCATTATAATTCTGATTTTTTGGAATGGCTTAAAACAGAAGAAATTAGTTTAGCTGTTTCGACGTATCAAACAAATAAACTTTTTTTGATAGGGCGAGATACCACAAAACACTTATTTGTTTCAGAGCGTTCTTTTGAAAGAGCGATGGGTTTGCATGTAGAATCTGAAAATTCATTTTATTTAAGTACTCGTTTCTTGCTTTGGCGTTTTGAAAATGCTCTTGCAGAAGGACAAATTCATAAAGAAGCAGACAAAGTATATATTCCTCGTCAGGCTTTCACTACTGGAGATTTAGATGCCCATGATATTTCTAGGAATAAAGATGGAAATATTGTTTTTGTCAATACTCGTTATAATTGTATTGCACAGGTAAGCGAAAAATATAACTTCAAACCTCTTTGGACACCTCCTTTTATTACCAAAATGATTTCTGAAGACCGTTGTCATCTCAATGGAATGGCTATACGTGATGGCAAACCTCGTTATGTTACTATGGTTTCTCAAACAGATCGGCTTGATGCTTGGAGAGAACACAGACACAATGGTGGAGTTGTCATGGATATGGATACAAATGAAGTTTTGGCAGAAGGTCTCTCTATGCCTCATTCTCCTCGCTATTATCAAGATAAATTATGGGTTTTGAATGCAGGTAGAGGCGAGTTTGGTTATGTAGAAAATAAAAAATTTGTTCCTATTACATGGCTAGATGGTTTTTTACGTGGGTTAGCCTTCTATAAAAACTATGCTCTTATTGGACTTTCCAAACCAAGACACGAGCGTACTTTTGCAGGACTTCCTTTAGAAGAGTTATTAGAAAAGAGAAAAACTGAACCAAAATGTGGTGTTTTTGTAGTAGATATTAATACTGGAGAAATTGTACATAGTTTAGAGTCAGAAGGTGAAATAGTTGAGCTTTATGACGTACAAGTTTTACCCAATACAAAACGTCCTTCTGCAATAGATTTACAAACTGATGATATTGCTCGT
Organism: Bernardetia sp. Wsw4-3y2; assembly: GCF_037126295.1. Taxonomy (NCBI): domain Bacteria; kingdom Pseudomonadati; phylum Bacteroidota; class Cytophagia; order Cytophagales; family Bernardetiaceae; genus Bernardetia; species Bernardetia sp. Wsw4-3y2. The sequence continues at coordinate 1,180,910 of NZ_CP147017.1, forward strand.
TTCATTTCCATTGAAGAAGATGATAATAAAGTAGATTTTAAAGCTCTTACTAGCATTGAAAAACCTAAAAAATCAGTATATAGCATTAACCACTCTGAAACGAAACCATCTCAGCCACTTCCAAAACGCCCAACACAACATACAAATCCTGATATGGCTGCTACTTCTAAAGAAGCTATAAAATATCAAGCTAGTGTAAATGTTTCTTTGGAGCAAATAATTACACAATTTGGACAATTGACTTTTCCTAAACTAGATCAATTAGCTAAGGCAAGGAAAGTAAATGAACCTTTGATGATGTTGATAGCTCATAATGGTCAGCACAAAGTAGGCTGTATTGTGGTTGAAGCAATGCCTAATAAAGTAGGTAGAATATTAAGTTGGTATGTAATCCCTCCTTATCGTAGTATGGGCATTGGTAAAGAACTTCTTATAAAAGCTGAAAAAATAATTAGAAAAGTAAAGTTGCAAGGTATTATAATGGATTATGTATCAGACTGGACTCAAAAAGATACTATAGAAGCTATACTAGCAAAACAAAAATGGGAAAAACCAATAGCCAAGCTTAGTCTTTGTAAAGCTTCCAATGATTCTATCAGTAAAGCCCCTTGGCTCAAGAATCTTCCTCCTCTTCCATCTACTATGGAAATTGGAATGTGGAAAGATGTAACCAATGAAGAAAAGAAAATCATTCAAGAAAAGAAAAACACACAAGACTGGTATCCTGACATTGTATCACCGTTTCAGTCTCCTCATTTAGTAAGCCTAGACACAAGTGTTATTTTACGCTATAACAATGAAATAGTTGGATGGATTATTACCCACAAAATCAAAGCAGATACAATAGAATTTACAGGTTCTTTTGTTGATTTTAAAATTTTAGGTCTTCAAAAAAGAAGTTTGTTGTTACAACTATGTAAAAAAGCCATTAGTTTAGTTTTAGAGGAAGGCTATAAATATGGCATTTGGCAAATACCACAAGATCATAAGACTATGTTTAGATTTGTAGAGCATTTTTTAAAACCTTACCTCATTAATTTTACTGAACAGAAGGTATCTTATAAAGCATTATAATAATCAAAATCATATACTACAAAAAAGTAAAAACGCCTATATATCAATCAAATATAAAACCTAAATTTTCATTTTTTTTAAAAAGAATTTATATATTTGTGGTAACTTACACAAAATGTATAATTTATTTAACCCTAACTCTAAATCATATCTAGTATGAAGAAAATTATTTTAACATTTCTGTTCCTTTTTATAGGCTTTGTTGCATTTGCACAAACTCCAGAAGAGAAAGCAGATTTTTTAACCAGCGAAATGAATACGCTATTATCTCTTACTGCTGAACAGCAGGCAATGGTGAAAATAACAAATCGTGTTTATTATAGAAAGAACGAAAAGCTTGTAGCAAAGCGAGATTCTAATGGTGATTATTTAGCTATTATGGCAGGAACAAGTACTCTTTCTACTCAAGAACAAGAAACTATTTTAAGTAAAGTAAATCGAATTACAGAAGAGAGAAAAGCTTTTCATAGTAACAGAATGAAAATGAATCTTACTTCAGCACAATATACTTTATATCTTCAAAACATAGAGCGTCTTTTTGCACTTGTTGTAACTCAACTTGGAGAATAATAAATAGATTTATTTTATTAAAAAATTAAACAACTTTCCATATTATTTGATATGAAAAAAATAAACGATACGATCAATAAAAAATCTGTTTCAGAATACTGTTCAGATTATATTAATGGCTTCAATGCTCATCAACTTACCCAATCTTGGAAACGTAATGCTATTAAAGTAGTAGCAATAGCTAGTGTGTCCTCAGCAGTATTGTCAGCTAATGACGCTCAAGCTCAAGCTATTGACTGTCCTCCTGCATTTGAACAGATAGAAAGCAGAGGTGCTTTAACTAATCCTCAAGGTCTTACTAATACTCCTTACAGAACTGCTCCTGTATTCGTAGATTTTGATGGAGATGGGGATATAGATATCATTTCTGGTAGTGGAGGAATTCCTGCTTCAGATGATTTTCGTCTTTTTGAAAATACAGGAACTACTACTGCTCCAAACTGGGCAGCACCTGTACTTGCTCCGAATGGATTAAGTGGTGCAGATTTAATAGCTAACTTTGCAGCTAGTAATTTTACTCCTTCTTTTGTTGATATTGACAATGATGGTGATTTAGACGTTTTTATTGGTACTTTTGACAGTGGTATTCTTTATCAAGAAAATACAGGGAGTGCAACAGCTCCTAACTATGCAGCTGCTATAGCTAACCCTTTTGGTATCACAACAGCTGGAATTGGTCTCTTTACAGCACCTTCTTTTGTTGATATCGATGGTGATGGTGACCAAGATATGTTTATAGGGGATCTTTTAGATACTAACATTTTTTTCTTTGAAAATACAGGTTCGGCAACTGCTCCTACTTTTGTGGCTGGAACTCCTGCTAATCAATTTGGTTTTGATAACATAGGCTATGTAACTAGACTAAATTTTGCAGATTTAGATAATGATGGTGATTCTGATGTAATGATGGGAGATTATTATGGTAATTTCACTTATTATGAAAATACAGGTAATGCTACTGCTCCTTCTTTTGCATCAAATCAAGTTAATCCTTTCTTCATAGGAGGTGGTAACAGCACTTGGAGTTCTGTTTCATTTGCAGATGTAGACAATGATGGAGATTTTGACTTAATTTCAGGAGAAGAATTTGGAGATTATATCTATCATGAAAATTATGGTACACCTACTGAACCTAAATATAGTAATCTTCCTTTTGATATAGCAACTCTAGCAGATGGTTACAATGCGCTAGACTATGCCGATATGGATGGTGATGGAGATATTGATATAATTTTGGGAAATGATGGGGGAGATGTCCTTTTCATGGAAAACATTACTACCTCTACTCCTGGTGCTAGTTTTGCAGCTCCTGTATCTATTATAACTGTAGGTGGATTTGAAGTTCATCCTACTGTAGCAGATTTAGATGGTGATGGTGATATAGATATTTTGGTAGGTGGTTTTGCAGGTACTAACCTCACTTACTTTGAAAATATAGGCAATGCAACTACCTTTAACTTTGCAGCCCCTGTAGTAAGTCCATTTGGTTTGACTGGAGCAGGAGGTAGCTTACGTGCCCCTGAATTTATGGATATAGATGGCGATGGTGATCAAGATATTTTAGTAGGTCGTGGCATAGCTGGAGCTCTTTATTTTGAAAACACAGGTACTTCAACAGCACCTGCCTATGCAGCAGCAGTAACTAATCCATTTGGTCTTAGTGGAATTGCTGCAGGAGCAAGTTTTGGCGAGGTAGATATTGACAATGATGGTGATTTAGATCTTGCTTATGGAGACGATGCCGCTATATCATTTTATCTCAATACTGGCACTAGTACAGCACCTAACTTTGTAGATGCTGGAAATAGTTTTGGAATTGATGATAATGCAGATACTGATTATGATGTTACAGTTGTTGATATAGATCAAGATGGAAATTATGAAGCATTTGTAGGTAATAAGAGTTCTGATTTATTTATTTATAAAGACACAAAAGTAATACCTGAAATATCTATAGTAGAAGGAGCATCTATTTTTTCTTGTAATGTAAATACGTTGAGTATTAGTTCAACTAATATTGGATTAAATGACCTTACAGTTACTTGGTATGACTCAAACAACAATGCTGTTGCTACTGGACCTACTTTTACACTGACTTCTTTAGATACAGAGACATATTCTGTTAAAGCTGTATCAGCTGCTGGTTGTGAATCAAATCAACCTACTGTAAATGTAATCAAAAACACGCCAGTAATTTCTATCGTAGAAGGGGGTTCAATTTCTTCTTGTGATATAAATACGTTAAGTATTAGTTCAACTAACTTTGCATTGTCCGACCTTACCGTAACTTGGTATGATTCGAACAACAATGCTGTTGCTACTGGTCCTACTTTTACACTGACTTCTTTAGATACAGAAACTTATTCTGTAAAAGCTGTATCAACTACTGGTTGTGAATCAAATCAACCTACTGTAGATGTTGTTAAGAATGTTCCAATTATTTCTGTTGTAGAAGGAACTACAGTTAATTCTTGTGAAGTAACTACTTTGAGTGTAGCTTCTAGTAATTTCTCATTAAGCGATCTTACCTTTGAATGGCTCAATGCTAATAATACTGTTGTGGGAACTGGTCAAACATTTACAATACCATCTCTAGAAACTCAAACTTATAGAGTAAGAGCTACTAGTGTTACAGGCTGTCAATCAACAGTTGTAGTGAACGTAGTGAAGGAAACTCCTATTATATCTGTTACAGAAGGAACATCAGTATTTTCTTGTGAACCAGTTACTTTAAATGTAGAATCTAGTAATACCTTGCTAAGTGATCTTACATTTACTTGGTATGATAAAGATAATAACGCAGTTGCTACTGGACTTTCTTATGAAGTTGATCCTTTAGCATTACCACAAACAGGACCTAAAACATTCTCTGTAAGAGCTGTAGGAACTACTGGTTGTGAGAGTAATCTTGTTACTGTATCTGTTTCTTGTTCTGATGAAGTATCTATTAATTTGACAGCTTCTGCTGGTTATAACTCAGCTAACTTAAACTGGACAGCTACTGGAGCTCGTCCTATCCGTGAGTATGAAGTATATGGAGATCCAGGACAAGGTGGTACTTACTTCTTGTTTGGATTTAGTCCAACAACTTCTTATGGAGCAATTGGTCTTATGAATGGTCAAAATGTTAACTTTAAGGTGCGTGCTGTTTACACTGATGGTAAATATAGTCCTTATTCTAATGTAGTAACAGTGAGACCTTCTGTTGTATTAGGAGAAGATGATAAAAATAAAGCAGGATTTGCATTTTTCCCTAATCCAAATAGTGGAGAATTCAATATTAAGTTACAAGATGGCTCTGCTTCTGCTACTATTAGTGTAACAAGCATTTCTGGACAAAGAGTTTATACTACTACTTTGAATGCTTCTCAAAGCTCTATTAACTTAGGCAATGTAGCTTCTGGTATGTATATTATTCTTGTAGAAACTGCTCAAGGTACTTATCAACAAAAAATCAGTGTTGTACGCTAATATTTGAATAAAAATAGAATTGCTTATAGCTTTTAAAAGTATGAGCAATTCTATTATAAAATACTCATCCTAATTTTTGATATAATCAAATTGATTGTATCATTTATCAAAAATCATCTTTAAAACACGAAATTTATATGAAATTTAATTATGTGCGTATACTCGCCTCTTTCATCTTATTAATAAGCGTAGGAGCATTTACATCTTGTTCTTCACTCACATCAGATCCAAATGGAGTTACTGATGGAGCTTTCGTTGGTAGTTGGACACTTACTAAAGCCAATTATGGAACTGAGGTAGCAGAACAATCATCTTTTCAAGGATTTACTGTTTCTTTAAATTCTAGTAATTCATATGTTATCACTAATCCAATGTCTAATCCTGTTCCTTCAAAACTAAGTGGTACTTATGAAGCTAGTGGTGGCTTCTTAGTTTTTGATGGCTCAACTTCTGTACGTTTGGTAACTCTTAGTGGAAACACCATGACTTGGGAGTGGGAAGTATCTAAACCAGGTAAACAAACTACAACTTATAGATATACATTTGAGCGATCATAAAAAGTATTAGCTAATTTTTTAAAAGCCTTTTTATTATATATTAATATAATAAAAAGGCTTTTTTGTTTGTACATTGTTATTTACATAAATAATATGGTTTAAAAGGAAAAAATCATATATTTGCCAAACTAAATGCATTACTAAAATTCTGAAATAATAATACTTTGACATATATTCTATTAACAAATCTGTTCAAAGCAAACTATATATTATCACAGAATGCAAATTAAATAGATTATTGGAGATTTATATCATCTTTAACTTTACAGGATTTTCTTATAAAAATCCTCAATGGTTGTTTCTGCATTGTTTTATAAGGTTATTATGTTTAAACATAGCATGTTTAATTTTAGACAGTAGCCTTTAACACTCAACAGGGTTTTATTTTTTTATGAGAAAACCCTGCTTAACTTTACTAGTTTAGGTAAAAAAAAATCTAACCAAATATTCACTAATAAGGATAGTGTGTTTAGTCTGTATATTGTTTTAATTTTTAATTTAATTTTTTATAAAATGAGAAAATTACTATTTCTGCTTCTAATTACATTTGCTATTTCATATTCAGCAAATGCACAGATCAATTATTCCAATCCTGAAAAGGTATATTTTAAGGGAGAAAAAAATGATAAACTATTTTTCTTAATCGGACAAGATGATATACCTCTTTATGAAAGACATTATTTTGCACAACTATTAAATGAATCCCTCTCTTCTTTTAATCCAAAAGAGATTTCATTCTCTAAAGTTGGCACAAACACAATGTATTTAGTGGTAAAAAATAATCTACAAAGTACTTTTACATTAGCTTTTGTTCGCTCTAAAGTAGCCAATATCAAAAGTCAGATAGTTACAATGAAGCAAAACTTCACAAATGATGAAGCAGCTCAAGAACATTTCAAGTCATTAATTATCAAATAATCCCCTTTAATTCAATCAGCTAGTAAAAAAAAATTAACCATAATGAAAAATATATTCTTAATAGGAATAACCTCAATCCTAAATTTATTCTTATTTTATACTAATACTTTTGCTCAATGTCCTGTTGGGCAAGGAGAACTAAAAGTAGTCCTTTATACAGATAGACAAAGTAGTGTAGATAATGATTACACAGTAAAAGTTGATGGAGTAACAGTAGCAACAGGTGCTATAGGAAGCCTAGCAAATCAACAGGTGGTAGAACTTTATATTGGTTGCCATGCAAATAATTCCATGGTAGAAGTAACAGTCAATGACAATGACGACGATGGAATAAGTGACATATCACTTAACGGTTCTGATGAAGATTCTCCTGATTTTAACATTCAGTATGAAGGAGTAGTGATTTTGTCTGGTGATGTCATAGAATCTGGTGGTTTACTCACTCCTACTGGAGGATTACCTCTTTCTTGTTCAGGCACAAATGAACGTCTAATTATAAAGCTATATCCTGATAGTTTTTCAGATACTGAAAATAGCTATTCTATCAAAATAAATGGAGCAGTTGTCGCAAGTGGTGCAGTAGGAAGTCTTCCTGACGAAACAGGTACTGATTATAATCTCTATGTAGGATGTCATGCTCCTACTGACATAGTAGAAGTAGAAATTTTAGATAACTCTGGAGATGGTATTGAACCTGATGGAAATTATAACAGTCCTTCTTGGAGAATGTCTTATGGAGGCATTCCATTATTATCAAGTCTTGTGGTTGGAGATGGAGGTATTTTAACTCCTCCAGGTGGGTTACAACTTAAACCAACATGTGGGACAAATCAAGTACCTTTATATATGTCTATTTATACTGACTCATTTAGTGATACAGAAAATTCATATTCTATAAGCATAGGAGGAACTGTAGTAGCTTCAGGAGCAGTAGGTACTTTACCAGAAGAAAACGTTATTATGTTAGATTTAGGTTGTCAAACTATAGGAGATGATGTTTCTGTTACCTTCACAGATAATTTTGGAGATGGTATTTCTGCTTCTACTGGTGATGCTACTTGGATTTTATATGCCGCAGGTAATTCCTCTCTTTGTGAAAGTAGTTTAATTGCATCTGGAGAAGTAAATGGCTCAGGTACAACTCAGATAGTGCCTATAGAAATTCCTCTTTGTGGCTTTGCAGACTGTGAATTCAAACGTCCTTTATGTGTAGATTTAACAACAACTCTTACATTTTCTTCTGGTACAGCTCGTGGTGCTGTTAATGAGATTATCACAGGTGTTGATTTTGGTTGTTTAGGTGCTTCTGAAAGAAATTCAGCTTGGTATTATTTGCAGGTAGATCCATCAGCTCCTACTAACTCTACACTTAGCTTTCAAATGATTGGAAATCTTAATGCAGACTATGATTATGCTGTTTGGGGACCTTTTACACGACCTGATGTATGTGGTGCTGATTTAGGTGCACCTACTGATTGTAGTTTTAGTTTTACATCTAATGAAACTGTTACCTTAACTAATGTAAACCCAAATGAATATTATGTATTTATGATTAGTAGATATGGCGATACAGAAACTACTCATACTTTAGTTCAGCTTGCAGGTAGTACCGCTAGTACAACTTGTTCAATTGTAACCAATCCTTGTTCACTACAACTGCCTGACGATTATTCTATATGTGCAGGAGAAACAACAACTCTTACAGCAGGTGTTACTCCTAACTCATCTTCTTGGTCTTATCAGTGGTTTTTAAATGGTACAGCTATTACAGGTGCTACAAATAGAAATTATACTGTTCCAGAACAATTTGCATCAACTACTTTTACTCAAAACTATAGAGTAGAGGCTTCCAATAGTGCATTTGGTTGTAATGTACAAGATGATATAATACTTACTATACGAGCAGGTGAATTTGATCTTGATTTAGGGGATGATATTTCTCGTTGTGACGCAGCAGGTGAAATTATACTTAATGCTTCTGACCCTTCTCAAGGAGCAGGTTTTACATATCAATGGTTTGAAAATGGAGTAGCTATTAATGGAGCAACAAACTCAACTCTAAATGTAAACTTTACTTCTACAGGTGGTAACCCTGTTACAAATACTTACAGAGTAATAGTAACAGATTCTTCTCCAACAGGTTGTAGTCAAGCTGATGAAATTGATGTTACCTTTGTTCCAGACCCAATTATAAGTTTAGGGGCAGATATTATAGCATGTGATGCTTTTGGCACAGTTACACTTAATGCTGCTGATGCTTCTCATGGCAGTACTATTTCTTACCAATGGTTTAGAAATGGAGTGGCTATTAATGGAGCAACAAATGCTACTTTAGATGTTTCTTTTGCTTCTCAAGCTGGTGTAGCTCAAACAAGAACCTATCGTGCAGAAGTTACTGATTCTCGTGGTACAGGTTGTACACAAGCTGATGAAGTTGAGGTTACTTTCAAACCTAATTTGGTAGTCAATTTAGGTCAAGATTTAGAGTATTGTGAAAATGTTTTCCAATTTAATATTAATGCTTCAGATGCTACTCATAGTGGTAATATGACCTATGAATTATTCGAAAATGGAACATCAATAGCTACCTCTAACAGCCCACTATTTTCAGTTTCTATAAATGAGCCAAATGCAACAACTCTTCAAACTCGTACATATAGAGTTAAAGCAACTGATAACACATCTTTAGGTTGTACAACAGTGAGTAATGATTTGAAAGTTACTTATAATTACAAACCTCTTATTATTCCTATTGCAGATAGAATTGATGTAGAGTGTACATCTAACCAACTGACAGCTCAGATTAGTAATCAAAATGATAATCACTTAACTTACTCTTGGATGTATTCAGGAGCTAATACACAGTATGAAATTTCAACTACAGCTTCTGTTTTAGTAAATAGAAGTGGTACTTACACACTCACAGTTACTGCGACTTTAAACAATGGAACTACTTGTAGTAGTGTAGAATCATTCGTATTGAAGTGTAATGAAGACCCTATTCCAGAATATGTTCCAGTTCTGACAGGACAAGCAGGTTATTCATATGTAGACTTAGAATGGACAGATGTACCAGAAGGTATGGACTTTTTAGAATTTGAAGTCTATATGGGAATAGGTGATGAAGAACCAACTATACTTGCTAGCATTACTCCAAATACTTTTGCAAGAGTAGATTTATTAAATGGCAGAAAGTATTCTTTCCGTGTTCGTCCTATTTATGTAAACCAAGGAGGAAACAATTATGAACTAGGAGCTTATTCAAATATTGTTTATTTAACTCCTTCTATCGTTTTAGGACAAGATGAAACAGACAAACGTTCTGCAATTTCTCTTTTCCCAAATCCATCTAATGGTAGCTTTACAGTAGAATTTAAAGCAATTCAGGCACAAAAGGCTAACTTAACTGTTGTTGACTTAACAGGAAAGGTTATTCTTACACAATCACTTTCAGATTTGAATAATGGTTCAAAACAAAACATCGAACTGAATGGAGTTTCTAGTGGCGTTTATATTGTTCAAGTGCAAACTGAAAAAGGAGTCTATCAACAAAAAATTACGATTATGAAATAAATCCTAATTTTATAACCTAGATTTTCATGAAAAAGCCTATTCCAAAACGGAATAGGCTTTTTTTATGATAGTGTTGTCCGACTTTTCAAAAGCAAAGAGTAAGGATACAAATCTCCATAAATTATAACTTTAGCTTTTTCATTTGCAAATATTTTAGAATAATCTTGAGAAAAGCATTTTGAGAAAAAAATAGTAGTAGAAACAGAATTGAACAGATTAATTTCATAACTCTTTATTTCAAATAAATAAGTATTTTCATTACAAACTATTGTCAAAAAACTACTAACAAAATTTTTTCTATTTTAAAGTTTTACTAAAGGATATGGATAATTCCCACCTAAAGAAATCTCATATTTTTCTAGTTCTTTGGGTGTGAGTTTGTAAAGTGTATGAACCAAATTAGTAGGAACATCGCTAAGCTGTGGCAACCAATAATTTACAAATTCAGCATTTTCATCATAATCTCTAGCTTGTTTGATGATATTAAAATAACGGTTTTCTCTTGGGTCATTTCCTACGCCAGCAATATATGCCCAGTTTGCCCAGTTACTTGTAACATCGTAATCTATCAATTTTGTTTCAAAATAAGAAGCTCCCCAACGCCAATCTAGCTTCAAATCTTTTACTAAAAAAGAAGCTACATTTTGCCTTCCTCTATTAGACATAAAACCTGTTTCATTGAGTTCTTTCATATTTGCGTCAATAAAAGGAATTCCTGTTTTGGCTGTTTTCCATTTATCAAATAACTTTTTAGATGGGTCATTTTCAAAATGATTTTCTAATGTTTCTCTATCTTTTCCATAAATACGTTCTAGATTTTCATCATCTTTCATGCCTTCTAAAAGAAAAATTTTATTGCCATATTTGGCTGCAATAAATTTAAAATATTCTCTCCATAGAAGTTCAAATTTTATCCAATATGTAGATTCATTGCTAGTTATTTCATTTTCATAGCGTTCTACTTCTGACCAAATCATTTTTGGAGAAATAGAACCATTGGATAGCCAAGCTGAAAATTTAGAAGAATAATCACCTCCTAAAAGTCCATTTCGTGTTTCTTTATAGGTTTGAAGTAAATTAGATTCAAAAAGATAATAATTTAATCGTTGTAAAGCTGCTGTTTCTCCTCCTTCAAATCTCAGAACTGCTTTTGGATGATGTAACGATTTTATTTCTACTTCTGTGAAACCAAAGTCTTGTAAAGTAGGAAGTTGTGTAGATTCTAATTCAGAAAAAAATTCACTTTTATCTTTTAAATTTTCTAACTCTTTAGGAATAGTAATGGGTTTTGAAACAATTGAAGATTTTTCTATCTGCTTTCTAAATTCTGTAAAAATATTTGGCAAATTATCTAGTTCGAATGGTAATTCTTCAAAACTGAAAAGAGTTTGTTGAAAAGTTAAATCTAATCTTGTATTCGTTTTTGACAACACTTGCTTTACTTTGCCTTCCAAATTTATTTCTTCATAAGTTATTTCTTTCGAACTAAAAATAGTTTCTATTTCTAATTTTTGGGCAAGATTTGATAAAATATCTTCTGTCTTTCCTTTGTAAACAAATAAATCAGAACCATAACTTTGAAGTTGTTTCTTTAAGTCTTGTACAGATTCTAGTAAAAAATTAGTTCTAAAAACTCCTGTTTTAGGTAAACTAAGTTTTGTTTTTTCAAAATTAGTTTCATCAAAAATATAAACTAGAATTACATTAGTTGTAGCTTCTTTAGTATCAAAAGCCTTTTTTAAAACTGGATTATCATTTAATCGTAAATCGTTGCGAAGCCAAACTAGCGTATTTTTCATGGATTTTTTTATTTGTCTTAGTAAATTGTCGCACACTTTAAAGTATTCTGACAATTATCATTTTTATTACAACCTAAACTCAAACAATTAGTAAACTGTTTGCTACAATTGTTAAATATTACTACTAAAAAACTACACCCAAACCAAAACCAGCTCTCGGCAAAACACCTTGATAACCTCTATCAAAAATACCATTGTGCCAACGGATAATATCACTGTGCTGAATTTTTTCTGTATTCTGAATTTCTGTTTGTATTTCTGTATTTACACCTCTGTATCCTGCTCCAACATATAAATCAACAAAAAAATATTGAGCAAAGGTTTGTTGAAAACCAAACTGAATTCCTCCACTTAAAGCCTCTGTATTTTGAATTCCTTTATAAGTAAGAAAGTTTTCTTTTCCTGTATCATCAAAGTAAGAAATATCTTTATAGTCATAATTTTGTTCAAACTGCTCTGCTCTTGCCCAAATACCCACATAAATTCCTTGTTGATAAGATTTATTGTTTGAGTTTGTACGAACTTTAAAACGCTTTACATAAAAACGATATTGAGCTTCCAAATTATATCCACTTTCTTTTAGATATTCATTACTTAGTCCTGTAAGTCCTCCATACAAAACAAAACTTCGGTCTTGATATTTATTAAAACGTTGAATTCCGATTTGTAATGTAGAACGAAAAATATAAGTAGGAACAAACGAAATAGCCGTTTTTTTGGGAGGCAACACCTGATTTTGATTTGTAGTTTGTTCTTGAGTTTGCTGTGCTTTTAATAGAATAGAATAGGAATAAACTGATAGAAATAGTAAAAAGGTTACTAACTTAAAAATTATTTTCGATAAAAAAAGCTGTTTCATAAAGTCGGTTTTATTTTAAAATAGGTAATAAGAAGCTCGTTAAAATTAATTTATAGGATACTTAACAAAATCATCGTATTTTTAATAAAGTCAGTTTTTTATTTTTGTTGCTCAACGTAGATTCTAGGTTTGCGTTAAGTCTATTATATCACAAAAATATACTTCTAAATTAAACTTTATTATGGACAATACAGAATTACATCAAAAAAACACTTCTGCTTGGAGAATCCAAACTTGGATTTCATTTTTATTTGCCTTTGTAGGCACAAGCGCAGGAATTGCATATCTTCCAGCCGATTGGTGGATAAAAGGATTTTTATTAATGGGTATGTTCTTTACAGTTGGTTCTGCCTTCACACTCTCAAAAACTATTAGAGACGACCACGAAAGTGACAAAATTATTAACCGAATCAAAAATGCCAAAACTGAACGAGTTTTGAAAGATTTTGAGTAAAAAAAATTGTTGCTCGAAAGAATGATAATAAAAATACATTTATGAAAAATTATTATTTTACTCTGATAACTATCTGACACTTTAAAAGTATCTTGACAGTTTACTTATTTTAAATTTAACTTTATTTTATACTCATGAAAAAATCATCATCAGACCTTGGCTCATCTTTAGTAGGCATAACTTTTTTAGTTTTAATTGTTTTTGGAGTTTTAAAATGGCTTCAAATTCCGACAGGCGATTTTATGGATTGGGCAATCGGAGTAGGTATTTTTTGGTGGCTTTTACTTATCACTACTGTTCCTTGGAATATGCACTTTAAAGCAAAAGAAATTTTGTCAGATGTAAAAGAATCGGAAAAGACAGGAATTTCAGTTGAAAATATTGATATTGAGTATGCTCAAAAAATATCAAAAATATACCTTTTTGTTGCTATACTTCTGCATATTTTATCAGCTATTGGTCTTTATATTTTAGCAAAAACAGGTGTTAGTGTTGTGGGTTATGTGGGAGCTGGTTTTGCACTTGCCCTGACGGTGCTTCGCCCTTCTGTCAGGATGTATGAGTATATTTCGTACCGTCTTTCGAATATGAGCCAACGCATAAAATATCCTAGAGAAGACATAAATAAGGTTACTTCTGATTTGGAGCAATTAAAATATGAAGTTGCAGCACTCACTGAAAAACTAGATATAGAAAATTCAAACTCTTGGGTAACTCGCAAAGAAAATGAAATGCAAGAACTTAGAGAATCTATGCGACAAATTCGTCAGAATTTTGAAACTCTGAACGTTCAAACACAATCCAATCATCAAGCACTAGTTAAACAAACTGAAAACAAAATTGCATCACTTTCAGAAGATGCTCAGTTTCTGAATCAAGCTAGGCAGCTTGTGAGGTTTATAAAAGAAGCATAATTTATTTTATACAATTCGAATATTTTCTAAACTTTCAATAAAGGTTATCACACTTATTTTTGTATAACAGTCTTCCAGACTGTTGAATTTTATAAAATAATTTGTTTGATGTTCAGAATGGAAGTCTAAACTATCTTAATACAAACCACGATAAGGTTTATTATACAATCAAAAATTCCTACCTTTACTTTATCAACTAAACAAAAAAATTAAGAGGAATAGATTATGAAAAACGATAAATCAATAGCTACAAATCAAAAACCATTGATTTTAGTTTCGAATGATGATGGAATTACAGCAAAGGGAATACGAGAGTTAGTAGAAATGATGACTCTCTTAGGAGAAGTAATTGTAGTTGCTCCTGATAGTCCACAGTCTGGAATGGGACATGCTATTACAATTCACATGCCTTTGAAAGTTAGAAAATCTGATGTTTTTAAAGATTTGAATGTCGAAGCCTATGAATGTTCTGGTACGCCTGCTGATTGTGTCAAACTTGCCAAATTTCATTTGTTCCAAAACAGAACACCTGATTTGGTAGTGAGTGGAATTAATCATGGCAGTAATACCTCAATTAGTATTTTATACTCTGGAACGATGTCAGCAGCTATTGAGGGAGCTATTGAAGGACTTCCCTCAATTGGTTTTTCATTGTGTGATTATGGAGAAAATGCTGATTTTTCTCATATTCGTCCTCATTTATTAAAAATTGCAGAGCAAACACTTAAAAATGGACTTCCTAAAAATGTAGCCTTGAACGTCAATTTTCCTCCACGCTTTGATAAAGAAACTAAAGAAGAAAACGATATAAAAGGAACAAAAATTTGCAGACAAGCACACGCACGTTGGCAAGAAAAATTTGATTTACGAACAGATCCTTATGGTAGAGAATATTTATGGCTCGCAGGAGATTTTGTAAATCCAGACAAAGGCGATGATACCGATGAGTGGGCAATAAATAATGGGTATGTTTCTATTGTGCCTTGTCAATTCGATATGACAGCACACCACGGAATTACACATATCAACAACGAATGGGATATATAAAAATACAAATTTAGATTTTAGAAGGTAGAATTTAGAATTAGTACAAAGAGGAATTTGAAGCATTCAAATTCCTCTTTGTATGAAATTATAATTCGTTTTTGGTATCTTATGAGCGACATTTTCTCACAACTAAACAGCATTCAATTTCTTCATCTCTTCTTGTGCTGCGTATCTAAAATCTCCATGTTTTACATTCTTAAAATATTGAATAGCAAAATCATTTTTTCCTATTTTTCGATACATTACACCTGTTGCAAAGGTAAATTGGGCTTGTAGAGTAGGAGGAATGTTACTCAAATGAGAAAGCTGTCTCATTTCTGTAATGGCTTCATCTGTATTTCCTGAATGAAAAAGTGAAACTGCACGCAAAAAACGAACATCATAACGCAAAGGTTGAATAGCTAAACAAGAATCTGAAGAATGGATAGCTTCCTGATAATCCTCATTCTGAAACTGTAAAAGAGCCAATTCTGAATAAGAACGAGCCTTTGTATCATAATCCTTTGCATGTCCGACTGCAACTTTCAGTCTTTCTATAACTGTTGTATGATTAATTTCTTCTACTGCTAATTGTCCTCCTAGTTCATTAGCTTGTGCATAATTTGGGTCTTGTTTTAGAGCCTGATGAACATATTCTTTTGCTGTTTTATATTCAAAAATAGTGTGATAGGCTTGTGCTAATCTATATTGATAATTGGGCATCATCTTGAAAACTTTCTCTTTGAAAGAACCTACATTTGCCTTTGCTAGAGCATCTTTTGCTTTTTCATACTCTCCAATTTCATGTAGCGCATAACCCAATTGAAAATAAAAACGAGGAGCATCTTTAGAATCACTCAATAATTTCAATCCAGCTTCTGCGTCTGAAATAGCCTGTGCATATTCTTTTTCTTGATTATGATACCAAGCTGAAAAATACCAAACGTGTGAGTTTTGGGGAGCAATCGAACGAGCATCCTGCAAATGAACAGGAAAACCTACAACTTCTTCTTGAGAATACAATAATTTCAAAATATGTAAACGATACGACAAACGACGCTGTGTATTATCTTCAAACTGTGCTGCTTTTCCCAAATAAACTATTACTTTTGACATATTTCCTTTATAGCCATATAGCTTTGAAAGAGCGATATAAGACTCTACATGGTCTTCTTTTAATTGGGTTGCTTTTTCCAAACAATCAATTGCATTATCTACTCTTTTGAGCAAATAATAACATTTACCTTGCTGTACAAAATATTTATAATTACTTGGGTCTTTGGCAATAGCTTTGTCATACAATGAAATGGCTGTTGTATACTGTCGTTTGGCTCTAAATGTTTCTGCTTGTACATATTCCTCTAGTCCACCTCCAGAATGTTGGGCTGCTAATTGAGCTGACAACAAAGGAAATATACTAAACAGCAAAATAATTAAAAAAATAGTATTTTTCATGTATAAAAAATGACGAATAAGGAACAAATACAAAGTTGTAAGCCTAATTGAAATATAGATATAGATTGTATATTAATGTGTTGAATTATAGTTTTTCTTAACCAAAACAGATTTAGGAATAATCTCAACTATATAACTCTTTAGTAAACAAGATGTTGCAATTGCAATTTATTTTTACTGACTACAAAGATACAGACACTACGTTGTTAATCAAAAAATATAAGCATGTTATTTATACTATATCCAATAGTTTACCAAAGTTTAATTCAATACAATTAATTAGGATGATTTTTATGTGAACTGCCTATTTAATACGATAAAAAAATAAAAAAGTCTGTAAAATAATGAGTAGGAGCTATAGAAAATTTATTTTTTTTGACTTGAAAAATTTATCGTTGTACATAATTATTTATTTGTACACAATAAAAAGAAATATAAAAGCTCATTGAGAACTATTAAAAACCCAAATTGATTCATTGCAGATAAAAAGAAATGTTATTTGAAAGAGAGTTTTTTTATAAAAAAACAGAATTTCCAATAGTTTTATTACTTTAGTGTTATTAAGTGAAAAACACAAGCAAATTATATTATATCTACATGAAAATTATTACTTATAACGTCAATGGAATTAGGGCAGCTTTAAAAAAAGACTTTGCTGAATGGCTAAAAGAAATTGATGCTGATATTGTGTGTGTACAAGAAATTAAAATTGATGAACAATTAGTAGACAAAGCTCTTTTTGAATCTTTAGGATATGAATCATATTGGTTTTCTGCACAAAAAAAAGGATATAGTGGAACAGCTATTCTAACTAAAATAAAACCTGTTTCAGTACAAAAAGGCTCATCTATGCAACAGTCTGATGACGAAGGAAGAGTTTTGAAAGCTAATTTTGAAGTAAATGGAGTTTCTTTTTCGCTAATAAATGTTTATATTCCATCAGGTTCTTCAGGAACACACCGTCAAGAATATAAGTACAAATGGTTAGCAGAATTTGATGAGTATTTGGAAAACGTTAGACAAGAACAACAAAACATTATTGTTTGTGGAGATTATAATATTTGTCATAAAGAAATTGATATTCATAATCCAAAAGCTAACAAGAAATCATCTGGTTTTTTGCCCGAAGAAAGAAAATGGTTAGACGATTATGAAGAAAAGGGTATGATTGATGCGTTTAGAAATTTCAATAAAGAACCTCACAACTATTCGTGGTGGACATATCGCAATAATTGTAGAGCAAAAAATTTGGGTTGGCGTATAGATTATCATTTTGTATCACAACCTTTTTCAGAATATATGACAAATTGTCAAATTCTTTCAGAAGTTGTGCATTCAGATCACTGTCCTGTTTTGCTTTCTTTAGCATTATAGATTTGAAGATACAATCCAGTAATAACCACTAAGCAAATTAGTTTGACAATACAAGACAAAAATCACTATATTTACATAATTTATGAGCAAAGTTTTTTGATTTACTAAATTATTTCTACAAATTGTTTTTTTAAAGGATTTTTAATTTCTAAATTTAGGAAAAATTAAGTCTTACTCTTAACTTAAAAAATCTTCAACTTACACTCAATCAAAATTGAAATCTAATTATATATCATTCAGACTTTCTCATCTTCAATGTTACTTAAGGCACATTCGTATGAAGCAAATACCTACTAAATTTTATTCTCTATTTTTACTTTTCGCTCTTTTTTCTTGTTTATCACTTACTTCTTGTGATAATTCTAGCTCTACAGAAGCTGGAAATGTCAGAGAAGCAAAAGGAGGACGTTTTTATGGAGGAGTATTTAATGTAAACGAAACAGAATACTTCAGAACATTATTTCCTCTAAATATTGTGGATGTTTATTCGTACCGAATTGCTTCACAAGTTTATGAAGGACTTTTTAAATTAGATCCGAAAACACTAAAGGTAGCTAACGGACTTGCAGAAAGCTATGAACTTAGTGAAGACCGTTTGGTATATACAATTCGTTTGAAAAAAGGAGTGTATTTTCATGATGATGCAGCTTTCCCATCTGGAAAAGGAAGAGAATTTACTGCTGAGGATGTAAAATATTGTTTAACTCGTCTAGCTACACAGAGCCGTGACAATCAAGGGTTTCACGTTATTGGGGGAGTAATAAAAGGAGCAACAACTTACTACAATGCAACAGCAAGTGGAGCAAAACCAACTAATGAAATAGAAGGTATAAAAGTGCTTGATACTCACACAGTTCAAATTACACTTGAAAAACCAAATGCTTTATTTCTCAATTATTTAGCTCGCCCAGAAGCCTATATTTTTGCAAAAGAAGCCTACGAAAAATATGGTGTAGATATGGGTGGAAAAGCTGTTGGAACAGGTGCTTTTGTTTTGGCAGACGTAGAAGAAGATGTTTCGGTTATCTTAAAAAGAAATGACAATTACCATGGAATAGATGAAGCTGGAAATCGTTTGCCTTATCTTGATGCTGTAAAAGTATATTTTATTAAAGACAAGAAAACAGAACTTTTTGAATTCCGTAAGAATAAACTAGATATGGTGTATCGTCTTCCAACAGATTATATTATAGATATCATAGATGAATACCAACGTGCTGACGGCTCTTTACCTTTTGAATTGGAACACGAACCAGAAATGCAAACACAGATTTTGACATTTATGACAGATGATAAAATCTTTAAGAATGCAGATGTACGTCGTGCTTTTTCTTTTGCTATCAATAAAGACGAAATTTTTGAATATGTATTAGGAGGAGAGGCATATGAAGCAGGTCATCACGGAATTACACCACCTTCTTTTAAAGATAAAGGATATCCAGATGATGTATATGGATACTCGTATAACCCAGATTCTGCTCGTTATTATTTCAATAAAGCAGGTTATAGAAATGCCAAAGATTTTCCTAAAATCACATTAGAACTCAACGCAGAAGGTGATAGAAATACAAATGTAGCTGTAGAAATCAAAAAAGATTTGAAAGATGTTTTGGGTGTTGATGTAGAACTTAACATTGTTCCAATGGCTCAATCTACTGACAAAATGATGACAGGAGATTTCCAACTTATCAAACTTTCTTGGATTGCAGATTTTCCTAGTCCAGAGGCATTTATTCGTATGTTTTATGGAAAAGATGTTCCTAGCACAGTTGGAACAGTTTCTTATCCAAACTTATCTCGTTATCAAAATCCAGAATTTGATGCACTTTATGATAAAGCAATGAATGCAGCCAATGAAGAGGAAGCAATTAAGTTTTTTGCTCAAGCTGAAAATGTAGCCATGAGAGATGCTCCAATTATTGTTTTATGGTATGATGAAGGTTATCGTTTATTACAACCTTACGTTAAAAACTTTCCTAACAATCCAATGCAGTACAGAGATTTTTCACAGGTTTATTTAGAACCAAAAGCAACTGAAAATCCAAACAATGCACAAGCAGGAAATTAAAAAATATAACTTTACAATTTTAAGAAAGCCATTTATTATCCTAATAATTGGCTTTTTTTCTGTCAAAATTTAAAATTCTAAAAAAACTAATTAACTTTTTTCTACTTAAATACAGAATAAAGCAAAGAATATGATAGAATATTGTATTTTTGTGTCTTACCTAATTATGTTCTGCTAAGTTTTGCTAATTACAAGATGGATACAAATTCGTTTAAAGATCGTATAAATAATATAGACTTCAAGGAAATAAAGCATAAAGTGCATTATTATCTTACTCGCAATCATTATTCTACATTACTTATTCATTTAGGTTTAATGGGAATTTTGGTGGCTTTTATTTTATATGCTTTCTTCTATATGTATTTACCAAGCACTACAAATCATGATACAACGATAACAGTACCTGATTTGAACAAAATGAAAATAGAAGAAGTCACATCTTTTTTAGAAAAACGTGATTTGCGTTATGAAATTGCAGATACATCTTACAACCCAGATTATCCACCTCTGACCGTTTTGCAACAAAACCCAGCAAAAAACTCTACTGTAAAGATTAATAGAAAGATTTATCTGACCATTAATTCAGAAACACCCCCAAAAACACGTATTCCTCAAATTATAGACTTTCCTTATACAAGCGCACATACACAACTCAAAAATGTGAAATTAAAAATGGGTAAGCCAGAATATGTTACCAATAGTGCTAGAAATGTAGTATTGAAGATAGCTGTCGATGGAAAAGAATATACAAAAGCTGATTTGGAAAAAGGAGTTTATATTCCACAAGGAACTGAAGTTACACTTTTTATTGCTAGTGGAAGTGTTAATGATGATTTTAAGATAGGAAATTATATAGGGCAGTATGGGGAAGATGTAAAATTAGAACTAGAAGGAAATGGATTAGATGTAGAAGTTCATTATCAAAAAGCAGAAGGAAAAGAAGCAGGAACAATCATTTCTCAAAAACCTTCGGCAGGTTCAAAGGTAATTGTAGGACAAACTATTGAGCTTTGGATAGTAGCAGCTTATGATTAATAAACCTTATCACGGTTTGTATTAAGGTAGTTCAGACTTCCAGTCTGAACATCAAAAACAATATTTTACCAAATTCAACAGTCTGGAAGACTGTTATACAAAAATAATCGTGATAACCTTTAATGAATTATGTTTTGAAATAACATTTTTTATCAAAAAGCTAAGAAATAAGTAATATCTAATTGCGTTTATTTATCAACAACAAATTCCCTTTTTCTTATTTAGTCAAAGGCAATCCTTTAATCTACCACTATGCAATTTTATAAAAATCTCTTTCTTTCTATCTTCATTGTATCATTATTTTTTACTCTTGTTTCGTGTGGAGATAATGGTTTGTATGAAAATCACAAAGAATTAGAGAATGGAGTTTGGCAAAAAGATAACCATCAATCTTTTGAAGTAGAAATAGATGATTCTCAAAAACACTCTGTTTTTTATCATTTACGCTATAATACAGATTACGATTATTGTAATAGCTATGTTCGTTATAAAATTTTTTCACCTAAAGGAAGTTTAATTACTGAAGGAATGAAATTAGATACACTCTTCGACTGTACAACAGGAAAACCACTAGGTGAAGGATTTGGTACTATTTATAGCAGAGAATTTCAACTAGAACAAAACTTTGATTTTTCTGAAAAAGGAATCTACAAAATAGAATTAGAACAGATGATGCGTAAAGATTCATTAGAAGGAATACAAACAGTAGGTTTGAGAATTGAGAACTAAAAAATATAGATTACAAAAAAATAAACATTCCTAAACTAACCTTTATTCCATTTATCGTAATTTTTAATTAGCTGTGCCGAATACTTATTTCGTAATTCGTAATTGAATTAATCGTTTTTTTCGTAATTTTGTGGCATCAAAAAAAACACCTGTTTGCAAACTGCTATGAGTACGACTAAAAATTCCAATAAAGAAACTTCAAAAAATACTTCCACTTCTTCTTCTCCACGTAAAACAAAATATATTTTTGTTACAGGTGGTGTTGCTTCTTCCTTAGGCAAAGGCATTGTTTCGGCTTCACTAGCCAAACTTTTGCAATCAAGAGGATTTTCTGTTACCATTCAAAAATTTGATCCTTATCTCAACATCGACCCAGGTACACTCAATCCGTATGAACATGGTGAATGTTATGTAACTGATGATGGTGCAGAAACCGATTTGGATTTAGGACATTATGAGCGTTTTTTAAATGTCAGCACTTCACAAGCAAACAATGTAACGACAGGAAGAATTTATAATACAGTCATTAATAAAGAACGAAAAGGCGACTTTTTAGGAAAAACTGTTCAAGTAATTCCTCATATTACTGATGAAATAAAACGTAATTTTTACTTTTTGGGAGAAACTGGAAAGTATGATATTATAATTACTGAAATTGGTGGTTGTGTTGGCGATATTGAGTCATTACCTTTTGTGGAAGCTGTTCGTCAAGCTCGTTGGGAATTGGGTGACCAAAACTCATTAGTTATTCACCTTACCTTAGTGCCTTATTTAAGTGCAGCAAAAGAACTGAAAACAAAACCTACTCAACATTCTGTCAAAATGCTTTCTGAACAAGGTGTTCAGCCTGATGTTTTGGTGTGTCGTACCGAACATTCTTTGCCTGATGACATTCGTAGAAAAATCTCACAGTTTTGTAATGTAAATATAAAATCAGTCATCGAATCGATTGATGCAGATACAATTTATGATGTTCCTCTTTTGATGAGAAAAGAACATTTAGACGATATTGTTTTAGATAAATTAGGCTTACCAACAGATAGTACACCAAACTTGGAAGAATGGAAACACTTCTTAGGAAAGCTAAAAAATCCGACTGACGAAGTAAAAATTGCTTTAGTTGGAAAATATGTAGAATTACCTGATGCTTATAAATCTATTGTCGAATCATTCATACATGCAGGTGCAGAAACTGAAACAAAAGTAAAACTAAAATGGGTTTCTTCAGAAGATTTGGATTCTGATGATGATGTAAAAAAATATTTAGAAAACATGGACGGCATTTTGGTTGCCCCTGGTTTTGGAGATAGAGGAATAGAAGGGAAAGTTTTGGCTGTCAAATATGCAAGAGAAAATAAAATTCCGTTTTTCGGAATTTGCTTAGGAATGCAAGTTGCTGTGGTAGAATTTGCTAGAAATGTCTTAAAATTAGAAGGCGCACATTCGGCAGAAATGAATCCAAATACTAATTTCCCTGTCATAGATTTAATGGCAGAACAAAAAAATATTACTACAAAAGGAGGAACAATGCGTTTGGGTGCATATCCTTGTCAGCTCAAAAAGAACTCATTGGCTTCACAGGTTTATAATGGAAAAGATTTGATTCATGAACGTCATCGTCACCGTTACGAATTCAACAATACTTTTTTGAAGGATTACGAAAAGGCAGGACTT
The DNA here is from genome assembly GCF_037126295.1 of Bernardetia sp. Wsw4-3y2. Taxonomy (NCBI): domain Bacteria; kingdom Pseudomonadati; phylum Bacteroidota; class Cytophagia; order Cytophagales; family Bernardetiaceae; genus Bernardetia; species Bernardetia sp. Wsw4-3y2. Next base: position 1,204,460 of record NZ_CP147017.1, read on the forward strand.
CTTCCAACAGGAATAAACCCTGAATCAAATTTAGTAGAAATTGTAGAAATGAAACAAACTGAACACCCGTATTTTGTAGGTGTTCAGTTTCATCCAGAACTAAAAAGTACGGCTCTTAGCCCTCATCCTCTTTTTGTAGGATTTATTAAAGCTGCTCTTCAAAAGCGTTTGGAAGAAGTGGTAGAATAGTTTTTTACCTTAACGACGTTTCATTTGAACTTCGTTGACGGTTGAAAAATAAATAAAAAGAATTTTTCGGACTACTTGGCAGTTTTTTGAATTATTCCAAACAAAGGATAAAGGTTTGTTTTATAAAAAACCTATTCTTGATAAGAAAAATCGAAAATTAATTTACTTTAGTATAAATGGATAAAAATCAAACCATCGGACTCGTCTTGATGTCAGCTTTGCTTATTGCGTATATGTTCTTTTTTAGTCCTAGCAAAGATGAACAACAAGCTCAAAAACAGAGAACAGAACAAATACAAGACAGCATCAGAATAGCACAAGAAGCTGTTGCAGCCAAAACAAACACGCAGACAGAACAATCAGTAGAATTAGACTCTGCTACAAAAGCCTTGATTGCAAGTGCAAAAGAAATTGTTTTGGAAAATGATAATATCAAAGTGGCTTTGTCTTCATTAGGAGCAGAAATTTTGAATGTAGAACTCAAAAACTACGAAACTTTTGATGGAAAACCATTGATTTTGGTAGATGAGCAAAATAGTCAAATCGAACTTTCGATACCTACTTCTTCTGGAAGTGTCAGAATTGATAAACTCGGTTTTACTGTTCAGAATGCTGCAAAAGATAAAGTTACTTTTGCTGGTACAGTTGATGGAAAGCCTTTAGAAATCACTTATACATTGCCTAAAGATGGCTTTGAGTTATTTTATGCTATCAAAACTGATGCAGCTACTCAGTCTTTACAACTTTCTTGGACAGACGCTATCAAACGCACTGACCAAAATATTGAATTAGATAGAAGAGAAACTACTGTCAATTATTATACTATTGAAGATGATTTTGATTATTTGATTAAAGGAAGTACAGATGCACAAACAGAAGTTTTAGAAAATTCAGTTTCTTGGTTTTCTATGAAACAACGTTTTTTCAATGCTGCCCTTATTACTGACAAAAAGTTTGATGAATTGACTATTGGTTCTGCTGCTGTCAATGAAATGGATTCTTCTACTATTAAAACACTAAAAGTAGAAACTTCTATTCCTATTTCTTCGCTTACTGCTGATGCAAATGCTCGTTTTTATTTTGGTCCTAACAAGCACGATATTAATAAAGCTGTTACAGAAGGTTTCCAAGAAAATACGTATTTAGGTTGGGCAGTTTTGCAGCCGATAAGTTTGTATGTTATTATTCCATTATTTAATGTTTTAGAAAAATTCATTTCTAATTACGGAATTCTGATTATTGTAATGGTATTTCTTATCAAAATGGTTTTAGCTCCTCTTACTTACAAATCGTATGTAGCACAAGCTAGAACAAAAGTTTTGCAACCAGAAATCCAGAAGATTAAAGAAAAGTATCCAGACGACCAAGCCAAACAATCACAGGAAACAATGAAACTCAATAGTGAGTTTGGTGTCAATCCATTGAGTGGATGTTTGCCGATGGTATTACAGATGCCGATTATCTTTGCGTTATTTACGTTCTTTCCTAGTGCGATTCAACTTCGTAATGAAGCATTTCTGTGGGCAAGTGACCTCTCTACGTATGATTCAATCTTGAATTTACCATTTACTATTCCTTTTTATGGAAATCATGTCAGTTTGTTTACTTTGATGATGACTGCTTCACAGATTTTAGTAACAAGTGTAAGTACACAACAAACTTCAATGGCAAATTCTCCTATCAATCCAAAAGTGATGATGTACGGAATGCCAATTATGTTTATGTTTGTCTTGAACTCTTTCCCTGCTGGTCTGACACTCTATTATGTAACTTCAAACCTTGTTACACTTACGCAAACTCTTGTTATTCGTAAATTCTTTGTAAATGAAGAAAAAATTAGAGCGCAACTAGAAACACGTAGAGAAGAGAAAAAGAAAAGTGGTAAAAAAGGTTCTTCTTTCATGCAACGTATGCAAGATGCAATGGCACAAGCCCAAGAGCAACAAGCACAAGCCAAAGGAAAGCCAACTGTTGATACGAAAAAAGAAAATCCAAATAAGAAGGATAAATTGAAATAAGAGTATTTTTGGATTCAAATAAAAACGGCTTGTAGTAAAACAAGCCGTTTTTTTATGTATCAAACTCTGTTATTTCCTATGTAGAATATAAAAGCGACGATATAAGGTAATATATATTTCGTTGTTATTCGTTTTGGCAATAGTAAAAGAGTCATTCAGGGCATGTTCATAAAAACTTTGTCAGTAGTTTTTGGTAATCCAAAATAACTCTGACAATAGTTTGGGTACAAATGAACCTATTTTCCCAACTATTTACAACCTTCTGAAAGGACTCTCAAAGTTAAAAAAATAATCCTTTGTAAATTATATAACGTGAACTCGGTATTAGAATTTATGTATTTGTCAGTCTATGCTTCTTTATTAGGTGATTTGCGAATTATCTTGTCAGTACACTTTCAAGGTGTCAGACAATTTAGCCCAACATAGCTGTCTGACACTATGAAGTGTCTGACAGGGACATAAAAGCAAGAATATAATACCGAGTTTACGTATTACATAACTAAAGGGTATTGTTACATTGACTGAAAAATTGGAAACGCAGTATTTGAAAAAACTAGCATTTTATAATTCATTTTAGATCAAAATTTGTGATTTTGATATACTCAATAGAAATTGGTTTTCGAAAATTGGACGTGAAAATTAGGGGCTAAAAGTGTTTCTAGCTCATCTTTATAATCAACGATATATTCAAAAAATGCAAGGACATTAGTCCTAAATTTTTCAAATGTATTGTAGTATTCATAATCAATTATTTTCTTTCTCATCAACTTCCAAAGTCTTTCAATTAAGTTTAAATTAGGCGAGTAGGCAGGCAAGTAAATGAGTTCTATTTTAGAGCCATATACCCAGTCTTGCACCAAATAAGATTTGAAATAGGAGGCTTGGTCTAAGACCATATACACCTTGCTTTTATCTAAATACGCTGCTTCTACTTTATCTAAAAATTCTCTTACACTCTCTGAATCAACTGTTTCTGATTCACTAATGAGTATATCGCTTGGATTTTGAATGTTTACTGTACCTGTCAAATTTATGCGCTTTCTACCACTACTACTTTTAATTTCTCTTTCCTCTCCTATTGGAATCCAAGCATAATTACTTCGGGTATTCCATTGAGGATGAACAGCATCTGCGTAGAGTAGAACAGCATTTTCTGAATCTAAACGCTCTATCAAAGCCTCTATATCTTCTATAAAGTGAGTTTGAAGTTCTTTATCAGCTTTAGCAGGAACTGTTTTTGTCTTTTTATAAGAAAAACCTAGACGTTTCATCAAACTAGGAAGACTTTTAATAGCGTAATCAATACCTAAATTTTCTTTTATCCAATAAGCAATAGACTGGCAGTTTTTATGCAAGTGAGAACGAAGTTCTTTATCTAAAGCTGCCAAATCAAAACTATCCAACTTACCCCAAAAACCTAAATAATTAGAAGAAATAAAACTAGAAAGACCACAGGAATTATAACTTTTTACATAATTATAAACACTACTTAAATCAACACCTAAAAGCTCTGACAACTCCTTTGCTGACTTACCTTGGTCAAGACCTAAAAGAACAGTACAACGAATATAGTCCTTCTTTCCTGAAGAACTTTTACGATAATCTTTTAAAATATCTCGTTCAGAAATACTAAGTTGAAAATTCATAAGCTAAAAATAATCAAAATTTAGATATTTTTGAAATCTAATTACGGATGAGTATAGCTTTTTTGCCTATATAAAAATCAAAAAGTGTATTTAGAGCAAACTGATTGTTGCAACAATGCTTAACTAAAGTATCGATTTGATTAGATTTATTGGCATACTACTTTCCATATATTTCTTATTATTAGGTTTGATTTTACCATAGTTTTCTAATAGAATATTGTATGCAGTTTTGAGAACAACATGCTTCTCAGCTAAACTAAAATGAGTCATTTCGATAAAAAGTTGGAAGAAGCTAAATTTATAAACAAAAACTCCTCTAAAATTCAAAAGAACTTTAGAGGAGTTAATTTCTATATAATTGAAGAGATTATCAGATTATTTCTTTTCAGAATCTACTTCTTCATAATCTACATCTGTTACGTCTTCTGCATTTGCTGAAGAAGGCTCTTGTGAAGCGTCAGTTTGCTGACCTGCTGCACCACCCATTGGATCTTCTGGGTTTCCACCAGCATTAGCATACATTTCTTGAGAAGCTGCACCCCATGCACCTTCCAATGTTTCTAAAGCAACTTTGATTTTCTCTACATCTTTCTCTGCGTGAGAAGTGCGTAAATCTTTCAATGCTGATTCGATAGCTGTTTTGTTGGCTTCAGAAAGTTTCTCTCCGTATTCTTTAAGTTGTTTCTCAGTTTGGAAAACCATTGAATCAGCCTTATTGATTGTTTCAATGTTTTCTTTTGCTGCTTGATCTTCGCTTGCATTTGCAGCAGCTTCTTGACGCATTTTTTCGATTTCTGCATCTGTAAGACCAGAAGAAGCTTCAATACGGATTTTTTGCTCTTTTCCACTAGCCATATCTTTCGCAGATACGTTTAATAAACCATTTGCATCAATATCAAAAGTAACCTCAACTTGTGGAATACCACGAGGTGCTGGTGGAATACCATCTAAGTGGAAACGACCAATCGTTTTGTTATCTTTTGCCATTGCACGCTCTCCTTGTAAAACGTGGATTTCTACTGACGGCTGATTATCTGCTGCCGTAGAGAATACTTGTGATTTACGAGTAGGAATAGTTGTGTTTGACTCTATCAATTTTGTCATTACACCACCCATAGTTTCGATTCCTAAAGAAAGAGGAGTTACGTCTAATAATAAAACGTCTTTTACTTCTCCTGTCAAAACACCACCTTGAATAGCTGCACCTAATGCTACTACTTCGTCAGGATTTACTCCTTTTGATGGTTTTTTGCCAAAGAATTTTTCTACTTCTTCTTGGATTCTTGGGATACGAGTAGAACCACCTACTAAGATTACATCATCAATATCTGATGCTGAAAGACCTGCATCTTTCAATGCTTCTTTACAAGGCTCTAATGTTCTTTTTACTAATTCGTCAGTCAATTGCTCAAATTTAGCTCTTGAAAGTGTTGTAACCAAGTGTTTTGGAACACCGTCAATCGGCATAATATAAGGCAAGTTGATTTCTGTTTGAGTTGAGCTAGAAAGTTCAATTTTTGCACGTTCTGCTGCTTCTTTCAAACGTTGTAAAGCCATTGGGTCTTTACGCAAATCTACATTATAATCGTTTTGGAATTGGTCTGCTAACCAACCGATAATAACTTGGTCAAAATCATCTCCACCCAAGTGAGTATCTCCGTTTGTTGATTTTACTTCAAAAACGCCATCACCTAATTCTAAGATAGAAATATCAAAAGTACCACCACCTAAGTCAAAAACTGCAACAGTCATGTCTTTTTCTTTTTTATCAAGACCGTAAGCTAAAGCTGCTGCTGTTGGTTCGTTAATGATACGACGAACTTTCAAACCTGCAATTTCTCCAGCTTCTTTTGTCGCTTGACGCTGTGCATCGTTGAAGTAAGCAGGAACAGTAATTACTGCTTCTGAAACCGTTGTACCCAAATAATCTTCTGCTGTAGCCTTCATTTTTTGAAGAATCATAGCCGAAATTTCTTGTGGTGTATATTCACGTTCGTCTATCTTAACACGAGGCGTATTGTTTGCTCCTTTTACTACTTTGTAAGCAACATATTTCATTTCCTTTTCTACTTGAGAAAAGCTGTCTCCCATAAAACGCTTGATAGAAGCAATCGTTTTTTCTGGATTTGTAATAGCCTGACGTTTTGCAGAATCTCCTACTTTACGCTCGCCATTATCTAAAAAAGCTACAATTGAAGGTGTTGTACGTTTTCCTTCACTATTTGTGATTACTACTGGCTCATTGCCTTCCATTACAGATACACATGAGTTGGTTGTTCCTAAGTCGATTCCAATAATTTTTCCCATATCTTTTAGTTTTTTTCTGTATTTTGATTGAATTTGTAGAATAGACTTTAGTCTGTTCAGTAGTTCAAGTCAAAATCAATTTCTATTTAGTGATTTAAGTATATATTAAAAAATGGAGTGATATTCCTTAATTTTTAAAATAAGAGTTTTGAATTTTTATTTGATTCATTACTCTGTTTTAAATTGTATGTCAAGTATTTTACAATAGATATACCAACCTCAAAAAATAGAAGTTTAACAAAAAGAATGACAAAAAAAATGACAAAGTGACAGATTGAAGGATAGAACTAAAATTATACTTCTTAAAATCAGACAGTTAGGCTTTTGTTTTTTATTTTGAATGACAGTTTTTCTATTTTTCTTATTTGATTCGACGGAGTAAGTTATTTATATTTGGTGTTTCTTATCAAGATTTTTTTTGATAACTGTACGAATTTGTGCTTATTAAGTTAGAATATTAAAATACAATCTTCTTACTAAAAAATCTACCCTCACCATCTCTAAAGCGAACAAAATAAATTCCTTTTGCTTTATTTGTTCCATCAAATGAAATAGAAATAGACTTTTGAAATTCTGAAATAGAAACTATCTTTTGTATTCTTCCTAAAATATCAATTATTTCTATCTGTTGTAGTTTAACTTTATCATTCCATTTTATTGAAAAAGAATTAGATTGAGAAGTCATTTTTATTTGTTCAAAAAATGCCTTTTCTTGTTCATTTTCTACGGATAGAATAGTTCTTGTTCTGATTTGTGCTTTGTCTGCACCTCCTCCAGAACCTCCTGTAAATTGTGAGTAGGAAGGAAAATAAATCAATAATAAGATGAGTAGAGCAAATAGTTTTTTCATTTTTTAGGTATGATTCAGAATTTTATTTATAATTTATTACTTACAACTTACCACTAAAAATCAGAGTTTGATAATTTCGATACCTACTTTTCCAGTTGCTTTTACATAGATACGAACGTGGTCTTTATCAATCTGAATAAAGCGAGGTGAAAGCTCAAATTCTCGTAAGTCAAACAAAGCTGTTTTTCCCGTTTTGCCTTTTGAGAGTGCTGTTTGAATAATATCAGGTAATTGTTTTACATAATTATCCATTGGCAAAATAAGTAATTTTTGTAGTTCTTCTTTGACAGTTGTTTTGAGCATCCAATCTGCAACCGACAATAAATATTCTTCACTCTGCAAATCATAATCAAAGTTATCAAAATGAAGTGAATTATTCAACGAGTCAAAACGAGGTATTGCATTCAAATAAATAGTGCTATTTATATCACCTTTTACAGTAAGTTTCATAAATAGCTTTTTTCCACTTCCAAAAATTTCAGCATCTTTAATTTTGATTTTATAATCTGTATTTGGAATAACTAAAATGGTATCTTTTATTTTTTTATCTAATAAATCATTAACAGCTTTATAAGGAAGCTCACCTTTTAGATGCAATTCAAAGTCATTGTTGTTATGAGACAGAGAGTTGTTTTGCTTTAATAGAGGTAACTTTTTGAAGATTACTTTTGGTTTTTCTCCTTTTCTTTTAGTGACGACAGTTCGTAAAAGTGTTTTTAGACGAGTAGTAATAAACAATTGTTTATTTTTTCCTTCTATTTTACTAGCTTCTATTTGTATAGGTTCTGCCAAAAGCCATGTTCCATTTGTTACTTTTTTTTCTACTAAGATTGGCTCTTGAATTTTTGTCCAAATTTTACTAACCTCTTTTTCTATTACTTTTAAGTTTGAGGATGCTTTATCAATCACTTTTTCTAGTTCTGACTTTTTCTGTAGCAATTGACTTTCTAAAAGCCCTGCTAAGTCAAAATTAACTCCTAATACTTTAAATGTTGGTTTTTTTATCCATTCAATCCCTGTATATCTTGTTTTTGTATCTAGCTTCCAATCTTTATTGAGATTTATTTCTGAATGAAATTTTAGTCGTAACGAAAAATCTATTTCTTTACTTTTCTCTATTTTTTTTCCAAAAAGTTTAGTTTTGATTATTCTTTTTTCTACCCAAACATGAATAGGAATAGAATAATACATAAAATTACTATTAACAGAAATTTTGATGTTTTCTACCTTTTTGATTCTGATTTTAATGCCATCACTTTTTTTATCCTCAAAACTTTGATCTGCATAGAGCGTTCCTTTGATGGCTTCATTTATTTTTTGCTCAATTTGCGCTACTTGAAAAGTTATAGGAACTTCTAAAAAGGAAATTTGATGTTCAATAGCTTCATCAAAGGGCAAAATTTCAGGTGCTGTATTTTCATTACTATTTTTACAAGAACTAAGATTAAAGCTTAGAAACAAAGTCAATACAGAAAATAGTATCAATACAGAATATTGACTTTGTTTTTTTGATAGAATACAGAACCCCAATTTCATTAGTAATTTTATAATTAGCTTAAATTTATTCTATAGGAAGCATATAAATGACTTCTTTTACCCAATGCAAACTTCGTAAATATTCTAATGATAAAGGACGAATTTCTGAGTCAATTTCAATCACTAAGCAGGCAATTCCTCGTTTTCCTTTTCTACTAACATTCATTGTAGCAATATTACATTCATCATTAGCAAGAATATTTGAAATAAATGCGATACTTCCTGTTTTATCTTCTGCAAATATAAGAAGTGTAAAAAGTCCTGTCGTAAATCCTGCATTATAGCCGTTTACTTCTTCAATTTCTATTAATCCTCCTCCTCTGCTTATTCCTAGTATTTCTACATTTCGCTCTCCCTTCTTAAGTTTGAAACGAATAGAATTAGGATGAAAAGTAGAGGCATTTCCTACAGAACGAAAATTGTATTTCAATCCATTTTTTTTAGCTTCATCAAAAGAAGTTTTGATACGAATATCATCAGTTGCAAAACCTAAAAGTCCTGCAATAACAGCCCTATCGCTTCCATGACCTTCGTAAGTACGAGCAAAAGAATTATAAAAAATAATTTCGGCTTCTTCTGGAATAGCTCCCAAAATATCGATAGCTGCAAGACCAAGACGAACCACACCTGCTGTATGTGAACTAGAAGGACCAATCATGATAGGACCTATCATATCAAAAATACTACTTTTTTCTGTTGCCATTGTTTTATTATTTATTTTTTGTGTTGTGTGTTTATTTATCTAAAACTACAAAATTATGTCTAGTCCTGAAATAGAAATTACTTTATAGGTTGCCCTAATCAATTATATCCCTTAGGTAGCTTTCTGCTTTTTGTAGTCTCTTCGATTACAAAGCCAATTTGCAGTAATTTATGCTCTTCGAAAGGACGAGAAATGAGCGTAATTCCAGCAGGCTCTCCAGTAGCTCTGTAACCCATTGGAAGAGTCAAACAAGGATATTTTGCGAGTGCAGCTTCAGCAGCATTCCAGTTATTGATAGACAAAATACAATCAAGATTTAATTTTTTTATTGGTTTTTCAAAAAGATTGATTGCTTCTGTATTCATACGAACTTTCAATTTTTCTAATTCTTCATCAGAAGTTTTGTCTGCCACAATTCCATCAAAACGAGCTTGTGCATACGGAATACGAACCAAAGTATCTTGAAGATTATATGCTACAATATCTTTTGCCGAAGTAAACGAAATAGAATTTCCTGCATAATTTTGAAAATAAGAAGGCAAATCTCGCTTCATATCAGCATTTAAAAGTTGCAGAAAATCATCAAAATTCATCTCATCAAACGAAAACTCTACTACCTCTGCTCCCAAAGATTTTACTTTTTCAATCATAGAAAGATAAAGAGAATCCTCCATAAATGCTTTGTTTGCACCAAAACGCATTCCTTTCAAATCTATTTCTAAATTCTGATTGTATTTTGTTTGTGCTGTTTGTCCTTTTGTTACGCTATCTTTTGCATCTTCGCCTATCATTGCAGATAATAAAATAGCATTATCAATAATATTTTTTGTCATTGGACCTGGTGTGTCTAGCATACTAGAAATAGGAACAATTCCACCTCTACTCAAAAGACCTATAGTAGGCTTCAAACCAACAACACTAGTTGAACTAGCTGGCGACAAAATAGAACCTGCTGTTTCTGTTCCAACTGCTGCAACAGCGTAATTTGCAGCTACTGATGTTCCACTTCCTGCACTAGAACCACCTGTATCAAATTGTTTTCTTCCATAAGGATTTAGCGTTTGTCCACCGATTGCACTATATCCATTAGGTCCATTATCGTGTAAATAATTTGCCCACTCGCTTAGATTTACTTTTCCCAAAATAATTCCTCCTTTTTCTTGTATGCGCTCTACTATAAAAGCATTTGAAGTCATATTATTTTTGAGTGCTTCTGCTCCTGCTGTTGTTGGTAGCTTATCAAAATTGATATTATCTTTTAGTAAGATAGGCATTCCAAAAATAGCATGGTTCTGATTGTCTTTTGATTTATCTTTTTCTTTAGCTTCTTCTACTGCATTTGGATTGATAGAAATAATAGTGTGAAGAGAAGTTTCTCTATCGTTTTCGTATTTTACAATTCTGTACAAATACCATTGCACCAGTTTTTCATAACTTAAATTACCTTCTTTAATATGATTTTGAATAGTTGGAATATTTTGTTCCAAAATCAAAGGTTTTAGTTTTTGATATTCTTCTTCTGAAAAATTACTGATTTGAGGAGCTACGTTTTTCCAAATATCATTTTTATCTAAAATTTTAGATTGAATGAGTTTGTACTGCATTCGTGATGATTCGTGAGCAGCATTTTGAGCAATTTCTTCAGATTCATCGTAGGATTTCCATTGTGAAATAGTAAAGGTTGTTTCTATAATTTCAGAAGTAGTTTCGTTTTTTTCTTCGTTTTTTTGGTCAGAGGACTGACACGCAAAGACAAATAATAAAAGGAATAAGACTGTATATTTCATATTTTTTTGAGGTTGTAAAGGGAGATTTGTAGAATACTTTGAAAGTTACGTTTTTTAGAGAAAAGTTTAGGTTACTTTTATAAATTCAAATTTTACATTTTCATCAAGAACATCATTTATTTCGTTACCCATTTCTAATTCTTCTTCATTTTTGTAGCACCAAAAAACAGTAGCAGGAAATTTATTTTTTGAGATTGTTTCTATTTCTGCTAAAATATTAACTAACAAGAGAAACAGAATATCCTTTACATTTTTTATTGCATTATCTACTTCGTTTATTCTTATTTCAAATTTAGATAAGCTAATAGCATCTAAGCCTTGAATTTTATCAAAAATTTCGTCGTGTTCTTCAATGAATTCTGTATCATCTTGATAGAATAAATTTAGGTGTAAAAATCCTCTTTCTAAATCTAATTGATAAGCCATAAAGTTTTATTATTAAATATTCTGCTCTTCTTTAAAAATTTTCTTATCAGCTACAAAAGTTCCAAAAGGAATAATAGAAGCCAACAACGCCCAAAAAATGGTAAGTAGTTTCCATTTGAATCTATAACCTACAATTACAACTAAAACACAGTAAGCAATAAATAAAACTCCATGTGCCATCCCAACAATCTGATTAGGTTCTCTCATTTCCCAAATATATTTGAGAGGCATTGTAACGAAAAGAATAACTAGAAAAGAAATTCCTTCTACCACACCAAGAATACGTAAAAATTGAAGTAGTTTAGAGTCTAATTTTGTCGTTTTAGGATTTTTCATGAATTAGATAGTGTTAATTATAGTGAAATATTGATTGATGAATAGGCTAAAAATGAGGTTTTTTATAAAATGTAGCACTTTTAGCCAATTTGTATGAAATAGAATACAAAAATAAGCGTTTTAAAATTGCAAATTTCTTTAAAAATCACTAATTAGCATAACTAATTCCTCCTAAAATAGAATATAAGTGATTCATAGACTTAATTTATTCTTTTTTAGCAAAAATATTCTATCCAAAATTCCATCTCCTTACTGTTTTTATGAAGTTAAAACACATTTTTTACTGTGCTGTTGTGCCTTTTGCATTATTGCAATTGAGTGGAACAAACGAATACGATTATCAGAAACTAGGTTATACACAAAACGGAAAAGCGTCTTATTACGGAACAAAATTTCACGGCAGACCTACAGCAAGTGGCGAAAAATACAATATGTATGATGCAACAGCAGCCCACAAGAAAATATTATTTAATAGTTTGGTAGAAGTGACCAACAAAAACAATGGTAAAACAGCTATCGTACGAGTAAACGACCGAGGTCCTTTCAAACCTGGTAGAATCATTGATCTTTCTTATGCTACAGCTAAAAAGTTAGATATGGTTCGTGATGGTGTAGTAGATATAGAAATTCGTCTTTTACGTGCAGGTGCAGATGGCGAAACACTTTCTCCACAAGGTTCGGAAACACAAAAAGGCAAAAGAAAACCACGCAGAAAAGTTAATATCAAGAAAGCCCAAAAGAAAAATAAATATCTTCCTAGAATTTATAGTATTTGGGGAACAGAAAAATACCCAGAAGATTTTGGTGTACAGATTGGAAGTTATAGAGACTTGAAAAATGCTGTACAAAAAGGAAAAGATGCAATGGAAGCAGGTTTTGATGAAGTTTATATTCGTGTCAGTTGGACAGAGAACCGTTCGCAACGTCTTTTTAGAGTTTCAGTAGGAGATATGAATGCTACACAAGCAGGAGACTTTGCCAAAACATTAGATTCAAAAGGTTTTAGAGGGTGTTTTCCTAAGGCACATTTCAATGATTGATAGTTGTCGGTGTCCCACCGACAACGGCAAGATTAAGTTTAAATCTACATTTTTGCTGTTATGGCTAATTTGTTTGTTTTCTTGTAATACAAGAGTAGAAAACGGTGGAAATGTAGAAAAAATATCTAAGAAAACTAATGCAATTATTGATACTGTTTTAGTTAATGATACTGTGGCAAAGCAAGAAATAAATCCTTATCGCTATGAAAAGTTGAAAGAATATGGCGATTCTATCAACTCATATTTCCAAACATTTGGTTGGGGAAGAAAAGACTACAAATTTAATATCAACACTGATACAATAATCAATGAAAATAATGTTGATTATTTTCATAAGCAACTTGTTCCTTTTAGTGTGTATGTTTTTGATACAGAAGAAGAAGCGACAGATTATTTCAATGAGCTAATGACAATAGAATTTGTTAGTGATTTTGGTATAAATAAGAAACCAAATCATATTTTTGTTGATTCGAACAGAGTAGTTTGGTTGAAGATGGAAAATGCTTATGCACACAGAGCAAAATATATTATAGAACTTTTCTTGAAAGTATTTGAGTACCCTCCTATTGATTTTAATATAAACCTACCTTTAGGATGCAATTACTGTATAAAGTGGACTACCTCTGATACAACCTTAAAAGAAATATATGGAACTTGGTATGCTAACAAGTCTAATCAAATTGATACAAGTGGATACTCAAAATATCAAATAGACACTTTACTCATACAGTTTACAAAGGATTCAGTCAAAATAAATAATGAGAATTATTTGTATAATATTTCTTCGGCAAGATCATTCCCAAATGCGAAATATTATTGGGAGTATAGTTTTGTTTCTACATTCAATAATAAGCAACCCAAACGCTTGACAACACAATTTTATAAAGAGATAAAAGAACTACAGAAAGTTAGAAAGGAATTAATTTTCTATAATATATTTTTAATAAAAAATGGTAAAAGGAATGAATCTTTTACCATTGCAAAAACTAATAACGACGAAATATATATTACCTTATATCGTCGCTTTTATATTCTACATAGGAAATAACAGAGTTTAAGACACAAAAAAAACGGCTTGTATATAACTAAAAAAACTACTAAGAAAGTGAATTCTTAGTAGTTTTTTGATCTACTTTTTGTCCTAAAATACTTCTATTGATCAAACAAATAAGTTTTACTTATTTTTATTGAGCATTTTGATCAGCAGCGTTAATAGACGGATTTGCATTAAGCTCAGCTATAGGAATTTGTAATTGGAATTTAGGTGAGTTAGCTGGATAGTTTAAATTCTTACCAAATGCAGGGTGGTTACTACCTGGATAATCACGTACTAAAGCATTGTTCCAACGTTTCATATCATAGAATGCAAAACCTTCACCCCAAAGTTCAATTCCTCTTTGAGTACGAATCATATCCAATACACTGTTATTTACATTACTAGAAGCAGTATATTGAGGATCTCTTACTGCCATAAACTCAGATAATACTGCTTGTGCACCCGCATTATCTCCATTAAGAGCTTTTGCTTCTGCTTCAATAAGTAACATTTCTGCTGTACGCATAAATACATAATCACCTTCAAAGAAAGTTGCATCCACAAACTTAAAGTTTACATAGGCAGGATAATCTGCATTACCTGGCTCTGCAAACCAGTTTTGTGTACGTATATCTGTTGGTGAAAGTTTATCATAAAGACGCTTGTCTATAGCTTTATAGTGTCCCAATAGTCCTGCATAACCTGGATTAAGCGTACCTACTTGAGAGAAGAAAGAAGCATAAATACCAGAAGTAATAGCTGTAATTTCTGCACCCCAAATCCAAGAAGGACTTGTAATCTCATCAAAACCATCTAACAAGGTTGCTTCTGTGTCAGGAGCAGCTGAGTTATATGCTTGTCTAGCCATAGTGGCTGCTTGAGCATAATTCCCATATTCTAGATAGTATCTAGCTAAAATACCTGCTACTACATTTTGATCTATTTGAACTTTAGATGTTCTAGCAAAACCACCCAAAAGGTCATATGCCTCTTCTAAGTCAGCTTTTGCTTGAGCCACAATTACTGAAGTTGCTACTCTTTCATCTTGATTAGCTTCTAAAGTTCTCAAAGGAATACCTTTTTCACCATCAGCATACAAACGAATAAGATTGAAATAAGAAAAACCTCTTAAAGCTAATAATCTACCTCTAGTATAACGAAGTTCTTGTGATTCAATATCAGCAGGTGTAGTAGCCAAAATAAGATTAGCATCTCTAATTACTGTATAGTAAAAATTCCATACTTTAGTAGTTATTCTGCTTTCTTGTACTCTACCTGTATATGTATAATACCCACTTGCCCATTGATTTACGAGCATTGTCGCATCATTAGACATTAAATCAAGACCGAACTCAATGGATTTTTGTCCATAATCATCGTGAGATGAGCTTGTTGTACCTTGATATGTTTTATATTGTCTAAGAAAAGAATTAGTACCATCCTCAACAGAATTTGTATAAGTAAGTAATGATTCTGGATTCGCTGCTAAAGCTTGTAATTGTTCTTGAGCTACGAATTCTTTATTTTCTGTGTCTAAAGCGTCTTCTGCACAGCTAGTAAAACCTACTGCCAGAATCGCTAGTGTTATCCACTTTTTCATAATTTAATTAAAGTTTAAAGTTGAACATTTAAAATTGCACATTCAAACCAAAGGTCATTGTTCTCATGATACTAAACTCATTAGAACTTGTACCTGTAAGACTTAGTCTAGGATCATATCCTTGTCTAGCCGAAAGAATCCCTACATTATTAGCAAGTGCAAATACTCTCAAAGAAGCTACCTTTAACTTACTAGTAATTGATTTATCAAAAGTATAGCCTAAACTAACATTTTGTAAACTCAAATAACTTGCATCTACTAAATATACATCAGAAGGATCATAGTTATTAGGAGCCGAACTTGCACTTAATCTAGGGTATTCAGCTGTTGTATTCTCTGGAGTCCAAGTATTGCCATATGCTTCATCAACAATATTACTACCAGCTAAAGAAGTCATATCATAAAGTCCCCAGTATACTCCATCATAACCTTTTCCACCTATTTGATAAGCAAAATTTAGACCCAAATCAAATGATTTATATCTAAAATCAAATGCAAAACCACCATATACATCTGGAATAGCATCTTCTCCTGTAAAGTATTCTGTTGCTTCAGCATATAATTCTGTCGTTTCACGTTCACCAGTTGGCTCTCCATCATCACCAAGAACATCTTTGTACCACATTGTGTTACCATTCTCAGGATTATATCCAGCATATGCTCTCAAGAAATATTCATATCTAGAACGTCCTTCTTCTAAACGGAACTGACTATCATCAATAAATTCTTGAGGAAGACGAGTAATTTCATTTTGAAAATGTGTTGCATTTACAGAAATTCCTAAAGAAAAATCTTTGGTCTTCAATACATCTCCACTCATAGATAGTTCAATACCTCTGTTTACCATATCACCAACATTTTCTGGAAAAGATGGATTTCCTGTAGATAAAGGAAGTGGTGTATCAAAAAGCATATCAGACACAGTACGAGTAAAATATTCTACATTTACATTTAAGCGATTTTTGAAAGCAGCTAAGTCAAAGCCAACATTAAAATTTCTGTTTACTTCCCAAGAAATATTTTTATTTCCTAAGAAAGCCAACTGAACAGATAATGCTCCATCACTTGGAACAACTTGGAACTGATCTCTATATGGATAGAAATTTCTGTTAGCATAGTAGCCACTTTTTCTTGTATCACTTGGATAAAGAAGGTTATCATTTCCTTGCTCTCCATAACTTGTTTTTAATTTAAGCTCATTCAACCAAGTTACACCTGCCAAAAACTCTTCTTGAGAAAGTCTCCAAGCAGCACCTAGTCCATAGAAGTTACCCCAACGATTTTCAGGAGCAAAAACAGAAGAACCATCTCTTCTGAAACTTGCATTGAAATAATAACGCTCATTATAATCATACATTACTCTAGCAAAATAACCTTCTACGTTATAATCTTGCTCAAAACCATTTACACCTTGAATATTTGCACCAAAGTCCATAATAGGCTCTTCTGGTAAAAGGAAATTAGTTTTATGAGTTTGTAAATAACGGAAATTAAGAGAGTTATACTCGTGTCCTAAAAGTGCTGTTATGTTGTGTAAGTCAAAAGACTTGTCAAAATTAAGTATTTGTTGTTGCGTAACATTGAGATTACGAATAGCATACTCATTCAAACGACCATTCACATCACCTGCTGCATCACCATATTGAGGCGTATCAAATTCTGTGATAGCTCTATCTCTCAAATCAACAGCAACATTATAAGTAAAGTTTAAGTAGTCTGTGAAATTTACTTTAGCATATGTAGTACCAAAAACATTGTTATTGTTATTGCGATTTACATCTAGTTGTGCAGTAGCTACTGGATTCTGTAATGATGCATATGGACGAGCAACTCCTGTAACTCTACCTGTACCATCATCATACAAAGGATTTCCGTTAGCGTCATTTACTTGTTGTCCATCTACATAAGCATATACTGGGTAAATAGGAGCAATATTACGAGCAAAACTAATAGGATTACTAAAAGCAGTTGTTCCGTCTCCATCTACATTGCGTTGTGAAGTATAAGAGTAATTGATATTTGCACCTAAGTCAATATACTTATTAACTTTTGTATTTACTCTCATTTTTCCTGTATAACGTTCAAAACCAGAGTTGATGATATATCCGATATTATCATCATATCCTAATGAAACATAATAGTCAGTAGCATCACTACCACCAGCTAACGACACATAAGATTGTAAATATGTACTATTAGTTTGGAATAATTCATCAGACCAATCTTCTTGGTATAGTAAATTAGCACTAGAGTTTAACTTTCCAGTAGTAGGGTCAATTACTTGATTATCAGCCACATCATATACATTATAACCCAATGGATAACCTAATACACCATCAGTGTCTGTAATAAGAAATTCAGAAGCTTGTGAAGAAGCATCTGCAGCACTTTCTCCTGCTAAAATTAAATCATTACGAATTGCTTGAAAACGAGCTTCATAATATTTAGCTGGATCTGTGATTACATTATAATCTGCAATACCTCTAGTAGAAATACCTATACGAGTGTCAAAAGTAACACGTACTTTATTATTCTTTCCTTTTTTAGTAGTAAGGATAATTACACCATTTGCACCTCTACTTCCGTAAAGAGCAGCAGCAGAAGCATCTTTAAGGAATACAATACTTTCAATATCTTGGTTATTGATAGTATTTATATCTCCATAAAAAGGAACTCCATCTACTACATAAAGAGGGTCTGATGAAGCATTAATTGAGCCAATTCCTCTAAAACGAATTGTTGGAGAACTACCTGGTTGTCCACTTTGTTGAATAATTTGAACACCAGCAACTTTACCATTAAGTCCTTGAAGTACGTTTCCACTTGGAAGGTCAGAAACTTGTTTTGCACTAACTTCAGAAATTGATCCTGT
This sequence comes from Bernardetia sp. Wsw4-3y2, assembly GCF_037126295.1. Lineage (NCBI taxonomy): Bacteria > Pseudomonadati > Bacteroidota > Cytophagia > Cytophagales > Bernardetiaceae > Bernardetia > Bernardetia sp. Wsw4-3y2. The sequence goes on from NZ_CP147017.1 coordinate 1,222,806, forward strand.
TAGAGCTTCTCTTTTTTGAGTTCCATAAGCAGTTACTACTACTTCACTAAGTGCATCACCTTCTGTCAAAACAACATCAATAACTGTACGGTTACCAATTGTTTCTTCTTTGGCAGTAAAGCCTACAAAACTAAATACAAGTACATCACTTCCTTCTGGAACAGTAAGAGTATACTTTCCTTCCATGTCAGTTTGTGTACCTTGTGTTGTTCCTTTGATTTGAATTGTAGCACCTGGTAATGATCCTTCTTCAGAAGTTACAGTACCTGTAATTGTTCGTTGTGCCCATGCTGAACTAACAAGCAAGAACATCAACATCATACTAAGTAATAATTTTCTCTTCATGAGTAAATTGATTATTTGTTAATGAAAAATTTAAAAATTAATTTTCGGAGGGTATATTTATTTTGATAGTTATCTAAATAAAACATTTGAATTTATCTCTAATATCTGATAAATCTAAAATGAGTTATAATAACTAATTATCATAAATTAAGCAGGAAAAATAGCTGTATTGTTATTTTAGAACTGAAGGGACTACTAAGATAAGAAATTTTAAATAAAAAACAATTAAAATAATTCATTTTTATTTAAAATATGCTTTTTTCTTCAAGATACTCTCTTATATTCTTTAACAAAAGGTAATTTTTCTGAACGCAATTAAGTCAAAATTTATATTAAGACAAAATGATTTTCACAGAATTTTATAAAAATAATTACCAAAGAGGTATTTAAATTGTGTAATTCACTGTTTATCAAACTATTAATACACTTATATATAGAAAGGATTACTAGTATATTTGTTGACCTATTATATTAAAATACTAACGTAGAAGTGCTATTTACATTCGTATCCCAATTACAAGTACATCATCAATTTGGCGTTGCAGTCCTTGCCAATGTACAAAGCTTTCTTGTAGCTTCTTTTGCTGTTCTTGAAGAGGTAGGTGTTGTATTTTATCTAACAAGCCTATGAAACGTTTCTTAGAGAATTTTTTACTATCCTCTCCCCCAAACTGATCCAAAAACCCATCAGTAGTAAGATAAACCATGTCATTTTTCTGAAGGCTAATATATTTGTCTGTAAATGTTTTTTGTTTTTGTTTGAGCAGAGTTCCACCAATAGAAAATCTATCTCCCTTTACTTCTTTGATTTTTCCATTTTCAGTATAAAATAAAGAGTTTTTTGCACCTGAAAATACTATTTTACGATTTGCTTTATCTAAGCTAATCATTGACATATCCATCCCATCACGGCTTTTCCACATTTTTCCTGTTTCGTGCAAAACATTTCCTTCATTTTGCTTCAACCAATCTACAATTCCTGAATTCATTTCAGTTAGAATTTTGGCTGGTTCATTGATTTGTTTGACTTTTGTGGTCTGTTCAAGCATAGCAAAGCCAACAACAGACATAATTGCCCCTGGAACACCATGACCTGTACAATCTACAACAGCAAACTGACTTGTACCATTCTTTTTCCAAGCCCAATAAAAATCTCCACTTACAATATCACGAGGTTGAAAAAGCACAAAATGTTCTGTGAAAGCATCTACCATTTCTTCTTCTGAAGGGATAATAGCATCTTGAATACGTTGTGCATAGCGAATGGAATCTGTTATTTTTTTATTAGCTGATTCTATTAGTGTATTTTGCTCTTCTACTTTTTCTTTTTCTTTAGTAAGTTCTTGAGTACGTAATGCAATTTTTTCTTCTAGCTGTCTTTTCTTTTGTTCTACTCGCCATATTCTCCATCTATAAATTAAATAGAGAATTAAAAGAATAATTACTCCAAGAGCAATTTTTGCTTCAATTTTATTATACCAAGCTGCTGTGATAGAAATTTCAACAGAAATAGGTTTTTCATTCCACACTCCATCTGAGTTAGAGCCTTTTACCAAAAAAGTATAATTACCTGCATCTAAATTAGTATACTGTGCTTCTCCTCTATCAGACTCTATCCAATCAGCATCAAATCCTTCTAACTTATATTTGTATTTATTTCTTTGAGGAAAAGAGTAATGTAAAGAAGCAAAGAAAAAGGAAAAAGAGTTTTGATTATAATTAAGCTGTATTTTTTCTACAAGAGAAATATGATTTTGAATAATACTACTATCTCCAATTTCTACTTTCTTATTATTGACTTGAAAGTCAGTAAATAAAATAGGTGCGACATAACTATTTCCTTGTATACTGTCAGGATGGAAATAATTAAGCCCATTGATTCCACCAAAATACATCATTCCAGATTTTCCTTTTGCATAAGCACCTGAATTAAACTCATTAGCTTGTAATCCATCTTCTACCCCAAAATTAACAAAAGTAGTATCTGAAGGTGTAAATTTACTAATTCCTCTATTTGTACTAAACCATAAATTCTTTTTAGAGTCTTCTAAGACTCCATATAATACATTGTTTGGAAGTCCGTCCTCTTCTGTAAAATGTCTAAACTTCCCACTTTTTCTGTCTAAAGAATTTAGTCCTCCACCATAGGTCAAGACCCAAAAATGATTTCTGTCATCTTCATAAACAGGATATACTCGGTTTGTACTGATACTATATTTATCATTTACATCACTCTTATAGGCAGAAAAAATCTCATTTTTTGAATCAAATTTATTGAGTCCACCACCATAAGTACTTACCCATAAAGTACCTTCTGAATCTTCATAAATACCTCTTACTCTATTGTTGGACAAGGAACTAGGAACATTTGGTTCATTAACAAAGGCTTTAAATGAGTTTGTTTTTTCATCATATCTTGAAAGACCTCCTTTATCTGTTCCTATCCAAACTGTTCCAGCTTTATCTTGATAAATTGCACGAATAGAATTACTTAAAAGTCCTTTTGTAGTTTTTGTAGTAAATCGTTTTTTAAAATTTGCTCCCAAACTAGACTGATTATTATCAAATACATAAAGTCCGTCTTCAACTGTTCCTACCCAAACTTGATTTTTATTATCTTCATATAAAGCATAAATTCCTTTTCTAGCCATAATTCCTATAACAGAAACCTGCTCCATTCCTTCTTTATATTTATTTAGTCCTTGTATTGTTCCTATCCAAAGAATACCATGATGGTCTTCTAAAACACTACGTACTGTATTATCGCTCAACCCTGTCCGAGATACTGTATAGGTATCAAACTTTATTCTATTTTTGTCAAACTTGTTGATGCCATAGCCATTTGTACCAATCCAAAAAATACCTGCTTGATCTTCAAACATAGCCAAAATATCATTCGAAGAAAGACTAGAAGGGTCTGTATTACGAGAACGAATAACACGTAGACGAGGAGAACTCTGCCAAGGTTTTAGATACTGCAAGCCATCGTTTGTCATGAGCCAAAGCAATCCTCTACTATCCAAAAAAACATTGTTAATAGTTAAATATCTATTTTGAACGACATCTATATAATTTGAAGTTAAGAAAGTTCTCTTAAAGAGTCCTGATGCTCCACCTGCCCAAATATTACCTGTATTATCTATTACTATCCCATTGATAGCATCTCGCTTAAATCCTCGTTTTTCAAATTGTTTTGTTTTTCTATCAAAGGCTGCTAAACCTGCATTGGTTCCTACCCATAATGTTCCATTTTTATCTTCTAAAAAACAACGAACAATACACTCATCAAGATTCTTTTCTCTAAAAACTTCAAAAGTTTTGGAATCTTCCATAAAATGAACTAGCCCTTCATCTGTTCCTGCCCAAATTTCTCCATTTTTATCGCAGTGAAGCGAACGAATAGTATTGCTGATAATACTGGTCTCATCAATTGGATTGTTTCTGTATCTAGTAAAATGCTGTTTGGAAAAATCAAAAACATTCAAGCCACCTTCAGTTCCTATCCATATATTTCCTTTTTTATCTTCTGTAATACAAAGAATAAGATTATCCGAAATAGAATTTACATCATCGACAGCTCGTTTGTAATGATGAAATTTTATTCCATCGTACATATTAAGTCCATCCTGTGTGCCTATCCAAAGCAAGCCACGAGAATCTTGAAAGAAAATATTAGGTGTATTTTGAGAAAGTCCTTCATCAATAGTGATATGCTCAAAAGACATATTGCTTTGTGCATACGAAGTAGAAAATATACTCTGCAAAGCAAAACAACTCATTATAAAAACCATAGAATACAAAATCGTCAAGAAACGTTTTGAAAACTTGTGTTTTAAAAAGAGTGTTCTATAAGGAGTTTTTAGAGTAAAAATTATATTTTCTTTATAAGTATTCAAAAAAGTAAAAGCAGAAAAATGAATGATATAGAAAGCAAATATCTTTATCTTGAAGTTAATAAACTTCTCAACAGACAAAGTTGCTTAAAATAATGGTAAAAATCCACTACTAAACCATAAATTTTATAATTTCTGTGTAATTTCTTTTCTCAAAAATCAATAACCTTAAATAAACAAACGTTATTTCTGTTTTGAGTTTGAAAAAGGGTTTCCTAATTTTGCATATTCATTTCCATCTATAAAAATAATAAAACCAATCTTGAAACAGAAATTAGTACGCTCTATCAAATCTTTTATCAATAAATTAGGGTATCATATTGATAAAATAGACCGAAATTCACTTACTATGATTGGTGGATTAGAACGCAGTTCAAAACATACTTCGCCAAAAAGTTTTATAGATGTGGGAGCTTCTGATGGAAGATGGACAGAACTAGCCATGCAATTCTTTCCAAACTCACACTATTTGCTTGTTGAGGCGCAAGAAGGACACCGTAAGGATTTAGAGCATTTTCAATTAAAAAATCCAAACATTTCAATTTGTATGGCTGCAGCTGGAGATGCTGAGGGAGAAATTTATTTTGATGCTTCTGACCTTCATGCAGGGTTGGCTTCTAAAGAAAAACTAGAGAAAAACTGTATTACTGTTCCTGTTACGACAATAGATTTGCAGGTAGAAAAACATAATCTAAAGCCTCCTTTTTGCATAAAATTAGATACACACGGTTTTGAGATTCCTATTTTGGAAGGCGCAACCAAAACGCTAGAACAAGCCGATTTATTAATAATAGAAGTATATAATTTTCAGATTGTCAAAAATGATGAAGATAACTCACAGAATAGCCTTCGTTTTTATGAATTGTGTCAATATTTGGATAACAAAGGCTTTTACCCTGCTGATTTGGTGGATATCATGAGAAGAAAAAAAGATGATATGCTTTGGCAAATGGATATGTTTTTTTATAGAAAAGAGAATAAGGTTTTTGAGAGTAATGAGTATGAGTAAAATATGGAATTTCAACTAGATGTCTATACTCGCAAATCTGAAGATTAAGCTATACTGACTTAAAAGTTGTCTTACTGATAAATCGTAGTCAATACACCAATACTAACTACGATTTATTCTAAGCTCAACTGGGATAAATTATATGGTCCTCTCACTTATTTCTACTCTTCTAATTAAAACTACTATTTATTTTAATGTTAGGTTGTAGATATATTACATTTTTTTTGAAGTCCAGAACAATATGAAATCTTTTCAAAATTTCTCCTCCTAATAAAGCTTCATAAGGCGATACAGACTCTGTAGTCTCAAGTATTATAGGCATATTATAAATCTCAAAATCACCTAAACTTACTTTCAAAGGTAAAACTAGGTCTGATTTAGAAATATTTCCATCCGAACCTGTACTTGTGGCTTCTCCAATTATTTGATATTTATCTTTCAACTTATTTTCATAAACTGAAGTATAATAAATAGATATAGTTCCATTATATCCTGTATCTATCATTCCCAAAATCTTTATTTTTTTGTTTCCTTCAAAAAGAGTAAATTTTATAAATGGCAATCCATTAACAAACTTTATTTTATGTTTAGTATAACTATCTGAAACCAAATAATTATTATCATATAAGACTAATTCATTGTTTTCATAGTTGATACGTATCATTTTATCTTTGAAAAAATTCCATCCAATTATACCATCTAATTTTTCTTCTTTTGGATAATCAATACCCACTACTTGTACATCTTGTTGTGTAATTTTTCCTATTGAAACTGTGTTTTTGAAACTCATCATTTCTTGTGAAGTGCCGTGACCTCCAACATTTTCCGTCAAACTATCAAACTTGATTTGGATATTACTTTCCTCAATTTTGCTTTTATTAATAACAACACAATTAGCCCCCAAATCATATACAAAATCTAATGAGTCTGATCCATTAAGTGAAACCTTTATGTATATTCGATTATCCTCTCCTAAAGTAAAAGGAATCACTTCTTGAGCCTTTGTGATGGTAGTAATAAATGCAAATAAGATAAATAGATAAATTTTTATTCTGTTCATTTTTATATTTGTTTAGTTATTAAATAATTAAACAAAACTAGGAATTTAAAAGGGGTATCTATTGTAAAATATTGCACTAGTCAATAAACAAAGTATTCTGAAAACTTATGGGATTTACACCTACAAACCTTTTAAAATTTTTATAAAAATGTGATGTATCATAAAACCCACAATCAATGGCAACATCTAATATTGGTTTGCCTGTTTTAAGCATACCTTTACTCTGTTCAATTTTTTGCATAATAGCAAAATTATTAGGAGTTAATCCAGTTTCTTGTTTGAACAAACGAATAAACTTGTACTTATCAATACCAAATTGTAAAGCTGTTTTTTCTAGGGAAAAGTTCTCAAATGATGTCTCGTTAATAAAATTTTGAAAAAATTTACTACTATTATAACTAATTGGTCTGACTGCTGCATATTTTAACACTAAATTTCTGAGTATTATTCCTAATCTTTTTTCAAAATCAACAGTTTTATTATATAAATTATTTGATAAGAAATATAATTCATTGAATATATTTTGATCATATATAATTCGATCTTCAAAAAAAGTGAACTGTCCTCCATTCAATTCTTTAATGACTTCTGGCGAAACATAATAAGTAAAAAATGAATTGCCTAAATCTTGATCACAAGGAGTTGCATGAACTTCTTTTGGATTAGTAATAGATAATGTTCCAATAGGTGCTTTTAAAAACTTATCAGAAAGTTTAGTATTAAATGTCGTATTTAAAATTAATGCAATATTAAATGTTTCATGTGTATGAAAAGGAAAATCTAATGTGTGATATTTGGCATTTAATAGTTCCAATCCATCAAAGATAGGGAGATGATGGTATTCACTTTTTTCTCCTAACTTTTTTATTTTTTTTGAATCCACTTTTTTTGAATTAAAAATGCTACTTAAATTTATTCAATTTCTAAAGATAATGAAGATATTTTTCTTGTTGTATATTGCAAGATCACGTATCATTTATATAAATCTTCAGATTTATGTGATAAAGTAATTACAAAAACAAATGATAGATCGTAGTCATCGCTTCGCTAAAGACAACGCCCAACAATGAGTTGCAAATGCACAGTAGGGTATTATGTTATGTACTATGCTTTATTTGCTATTACTTCTTTCCAAAATCAAAGATGAAAAAGATTTTACAGCAATTCTAATACACTCTTCATCCACTCTAAAATTCGGTGCATGATTCATAGCAGTGATTCCTTTTTCAGCGTTTGAGCCACCTAATAAGAAATAAACTCCTGATATTTCTTTTTGATAGTAATAAAAATCATCATTAAAATATGGAATTTGACCATAATCCATCACAATAGCATTTTCTCCATAAATTTTGGTAAGCGTATTTATAGCGTTATTTGTCAATTTTTCATCATTTAATACTGTTGGATTTTCTTGAATATATGACACAGAAATAAATTTATCTTTGTAGATAGAGTTTTCAATTATTTCCTCTATTTTTGGTAGTATGTTCTGTAGATTTGACTGGTTTGTTTCATAAAGATAAGCTTGTATGTCAAGGCTTTCATCATCTGAATCAATCAGGAAATTTTCTTCCATAAAAAGATAATCTTTAAAAATAGTATTAGGATTGACTAGTCCAATTTCAGAGTCAAAAGCTTTTGGGATTTCCCAAGGACTTGATCCATCTTTTTTTCGCATAGTTTTATTTCTTATTTCCTTATAAAGAATTTCTGCATCTTCTTTTGAAAATTTATTATTGAATTTCATCTTTATTCTTTTTTGATAAGCAAATAATTCGTTAGGTTTAACCATTATTTGACCAACAGGCAACGCAGTAACATGCAAAGCATATATCTCATCAAGATTCATTTCTGAGAATAGACTATTATCAACTATATTTTTTGCTCCTACAAACGTTTCCTCTTCTGGTTGAAATATGAAATATAGTGTACCTTTAATCGATTCTTTATTTTTAGCTAATACTTCAGCTATTCCAAGTCCGATTGCCATGTGAACATCATGTCCACAACCATGTTGTACTCCCTCAATTTTTGACTTATAGGGTACTCCATCTAACATATCATTTGGTAGAGCATCCATATCAGCTCGCCAAGCGATATTTTTCCCTTCTTTTCCACCTCTTAAAATTCCAATGACACCATGACCTGCAAAACCTGTTTTTACTTCTAGTCCTAAATTGGATAAATATTCTGCAATAATTTTAGAAGTTCTTTTTTCATTTCCAGCCAATTCAGGATATTCATGAAAATCTCTTCTTATTTTTACTAAAGAATCAAAGATTTCATTTGTCTGGTGTTCTATTTTTTGATGTACATTCTCTTCATCTGATGATTTGCAAGAAATTAGAATGCTAAATAGTAAGAATGATACTATAAGGTGTTTCTTTAATGGCATGTTTTATTGACTGTTTTTTTATGTTATGCACAAAAATACTCTCACTTATTTCTATTCAAAGACAGAAGAAAAAAAGAAGGGTTGCATCATTACAGACACTGTTTAAGTATAATTATTGTCTTTATTGGTCTCCAAGATAATAAGCTAAAATCAACTGTATAAAAGAAGGAATTTGAAACAGATAACCACTAAATTCAATCAAACTTTCTTATCTTTATCACTTCAAAAAAACAAAATTCAATTTATAAGTAATAAGCAGACTATGTTAAAATCAATGACAGGTTACGGAAGTAGCAACCTAGAAAACGAAGAATATACTATTAATACAGAAATAAAAACGGTCAATTCGAAATACTTAGATTGTAGTCTTCGCCTTCCAAAACTGTTTGCAGATAAAGAAATTGAAGTGAAAAATTTAGTACAAAAAATATTAGAAAGAGGAAAAGTTTATATTAATCTGAATTATGTTTCGAAGGCTGATAATTTTTCTGAATTGGTTGTCAATCAGCAGCTTGTAAGTAGTTATTACGAAGCGATGATAAAATCGGCTAAAGAATTAAATGCACCCACCAATGATATTTTCAGAATTGCGATGATGCAAGACAATGTTTTTATAGAAAAAGCAAACGAAGAAGTCATCGAATCACATTGGAAAGCTATCTATCAAACCATTGAAAAGGCTCTTTTAGATTGTAATGAGTTTAGAAAAGATGAAGGAAAATCGCTACAAAATCAGATAGAAGAGTGTTTGAATTCTATTCAAAATTCACTTGCAGAAATCAATAAAATTGAACCTCGTAGAATGGAAAAAGTCCGTCAGAAATTAGAAAAAAACATTGAAAGTGTTGTAAACTCTGATAATTTTGATAAAAATCGTTTTGAGCAAGAAGTTATCTATTATGCCGAAAAATTAGATATTGCAGAAGAACAAGTTCGTTTGAAAACGCATATTAATTATTTTTTGAAAGAATTGAATAAGGAAAACACAAGTGGAAAAAAACTAAATTTTATTGCTCAAGAAATGGGAAGAGAAATAAATACAATCGGTTCGAAAGCAAATGATGCTGATATGCAACATTTTGTCGTTGAGATGAAAGAAGAACTAGAGAAAATAAAGGAACAAACTTTGAATGTACTGTAAAAATGGTGAGTTGTAAATGATAAATTATGAAAACACTATTGTATGTTATTTCCATGACTATCAGTTTTTTTTTATGTCAAAACTTATATAGTCAGAATTATCCAAAAGAAAATGTACGACTAGAAAATGATATTTGGTTTGGTTTGAATGCTCAAATTAGTCTAAAAAGCAAAAATGACTTAGCCATTGATTCAGATTCTACACTTTTTTATCCTAGTTTTGGGACAAAAAATATTTTTCTTATTCAAGTTTTAGGGCAACATTCTACAATGGAAATGACAGATGTAGATTACTTCTATCAGAAAAGTGTTTATATAAGTTATGAACGTTTACTTTCTCAAAAATGGATTGGAGGGGCTTCTTTTAGATATTGTGAATTGAATGTTAATAAAACTACACTTCGTGGACATTTACGTCATTATTCTTCTATCAAAAAAATAGATTTGGCTTTTTGGCAACAAGTTGCTATTGAAAGAATTCTATCAAACAATTCTTTTTATGACCCTGTTTCTAGGCTTCGTTTTCAGTTTGCAGCAAATAAATATTTTAGTATTTCAAAAAATAACTCACAAAAAAAACTCATCGGAACATTGTCTTTTGAGCTTTTTAAAGAAATTCAGAAAATACATCCTAATTCAGAACGTCGTTTTTTTCAAGAACAACGCATACAAACAGAGTGGTTTTTTCCTATTCATAAAAACATATATTTGGGAGCTTTTGCAGGACTTCATACCAAACAATTTATTGCTTTGGCTCAGTTTGGGATGAATGGTGAAGAACTAAAACCTACAAGAAACCTAAACCAACAAACGCCTGTTTTTGGAATAAATGCTATTCTTACTTTGGGCAAAAATAATACTCCAAACAGACGTTTGTGGATAGAATAAAGTTTTCTAATTAATTTTATTCATATAATTTCAAATCCGAATTCATATCCACCTTGATAGTTTCAGCTATTTTTTGAAACATAATAGATGGGATTTCGACATCATGGTCTTCTAATTTCACATCAAATGTACTTTTGATAGAAGCCTTTCCATTCTTAACAATTATCTGACTAGGAATTTTACGAGCTTGTTTTTTGCCATGAATTTCTAAATCTCCAACTGCTACAACATCATACGTTCCGTCAGTTTTGAGGTCATAGTTTCCTTCAATATTTCCTTTAAAAGTTGCATTGGGATATTTTTCGCTTTCCATATAATTTTCATTAAAATGCTGTTGCATTAAAGAAGAAGGAAAAATAAATGACTTAATAGGAATTCTGAAAGAAAAAGCATTTGTCTTGGTGTCAATGACTCCTTTACAGTCCTTGCTATTAGCTTCTATGTCTTCCATAGGTGCGCTAGAAAAAAAATGAACTTTACTGTCTTCCAAGGTATAACGCTGTGCAACGACACTAGAAGAAACACTTTGAAAAACAAATAATATTGCAACAAAAAATAATGATTGATAGATTTTCATAATTGAAAGAGGTAATGATTTAGTAAATAAGTTTAATTGAATTTGCTTTTTCTAAGAACAAACTCTCTAGTAATATTAAAGCCAAAATGTATGCCACCATCTAACCAGTCGCCACCAGTTTCAGCAATAAATCCTTTTTCTATCATCGAACGAGAATTTGTCAAATGTAATTGAAAAACGTGTCCACCTGTTTCTATATCAAAACCAACAGACAAAGAGTTATGGTTATCATCAAAAAGTAGTGAGTTTGAAATTGGAACTCTGTAAACATATTCAGCATTAAAAGAAGTACGTCTTGTCAATTTTATTCTTCCTCCCAATCCTAAGGCATACAAATCATTTTTATCTTCTGCTGTAGGAACAAGATTACGATGTACCCAAGAAGGTGCAAGCAAAAATGAAAAGCCTTCACTAAACTTCTTACTCAAAATAATTTGATTTGTATAAGTCAAACGGTTTGCAAAAGTTTTGTCTTGTCCTGCATTTGCTTTCAAGGTATTTATAGCTACTGTACCTACATAAGTCATACTAATAGGCATATTTTTTTCACCTGTACTTTGTCTTAGAAGGTCTGTTTTAAAAAGTCCGTCATACGTTTTCTGAAAAGAATTTCTACCTACTCCTATCATAATTCGGTCGCTGATTCCGTATTCAAAACCTAATCGCAAAGTGGCTTGGTCTAAACCAAAAAACTCATATCCTCCACCATCTAAAGTTCCAAAACGATGCGAAATTCTAAAATCTAATGCCCCAGCAGCTACTTTTTCAGTAGTATGAAGATTGATAAGACGAGTAGATTTGTATGCACTTGTTGTATATTCTGTTTTAGTATTTTCTTTTTCTTGTTCGTCTAAAAGAGCATCTAAGTCATCTTGTGCTAATGCAAATTGGGAAGAAAAACACGTAAGAAATAGGAGTAAAAAAACAGTCAGAAGTAAATAATTTTTATTCATTATTTTATTTTTTTTAGTAGTATTATTTGTAAGTAAATCAATTTATAAGATTTTTTATAAAAATTAGTCATTTTTTGCTCCATTTTCTATCCAAGTTTCGATTAATCTAATATCACAACTTGATAGTTTTTCAGCCCCTCTAGGCATTGGAGAAAATCCAGAAGCATGGTTTATAGCACCTAAAAAAGAAGGACTATTCGCTCTACCTTGTAAGGCAGAATAATCTTCAAGGTTTATTCCTGCTCCAAAAGATGATGCAGCAGCATTAGAATGACATGCATAGCAATTGGTCTGTAATATAGGTTTTACTCTTCCTGAAAGTGTTACCTGTGAGGTGTCACAGACCACAACACCAAATTCTTCTTCTTCATTTTTCCACTCACAAGAAGCTAAAGAAAGGCTTAAAAAAACACTCAGAAGTAAGAAAAATGACACAAAATTAGCTTTGTTGTTCATAGTTTTTTGTTTGATTAAATAAATGAGCAGTATAAAAATTCTAGGTTATTAGATACTAAAGCGAAATTGTTGATAGTACACACACCTTAACAAAGTATATACACAAACAAGGTAAGACTTTTTATATTGAAATACTAGACTTGATTTAATTTATTTCGAAAGTATAGTAACTTCTACTCTTCGATTTAATTTTCGTGTTTCTTCTGCTCTATTGCTGGCAATTGGATATTTTCCTCCATACGCTCGTGTTTGGATACGTGTACGAGAAATTCCATTTGCAACTAAATAATTTTGAACTGTTCTGACACGCTCACCTGAAAGACGAAGATTAACGGTATGTAAACCAACATTGTCTGTATGTCCTCCCAAAGAAATTTTCATTTTTGGGTGTTTTTTCAACATTGATAGCAATTTTTCTAAATCTTCATACGCCTTAGAAAGTAGCTTTGACGTTCCTTGTTCAAACTGAATATTTTGAAGATTTAGAGTTTTGCCTACTACAAATTGTTTGTCAAATTCAGATTCTTCTTGATTCACTTTATCATTATTTCCTACTTCTTCTTTATTTTCATTACTTTCAATTTCTTCTAGTGGATTTTGAATAATCTCTTTTTTTGTACTAGCAGTAAGTGCATTTGTTGTATTTTCCTTTTCTGTATTATTTTTAATTATTTCCTTAGAATCTACTTTTACATAGACTTTCTGATAAACTGTGTCTCTAATATAAACAGTATCCCGAATATAGACTATCTTCTCTTTTATAATTGGATTTGAATTTTGTTCTTTAGCTAGTTCTGTCAAATTAGTCTTCAAACCATTATTGTTTTTACCTCCTGCTTTGGCTTCTATATAAATAGGTTTTTCAACTACTTTTTCTACAATTCTATCAATAAAAACGGTATCACAAGCTCCATTTACTACATCAGACTTTTGATTTGTACTTATTAAAATTTGTTCTTTTAATTGATTTTTGTTTTGTTGTTGCTCAATTTTGGTAGTGTTTGCCAAAATTTTTTGTTGTTTTTGTTTTTCTTCTTCTGCCTTATCTTCTTCTGTTTTTTCTTTCCAAATATAAACTCTTCCATCGTAAGAAGCTGTTGCTACTTTGTTTTCTATTGGGCTAAAACGACATACTCGTACTACTTTTTTATGTTCTGAAAGCACAGCTATGTTTTCTTTTGTCTGTGCATCCCAAATTTTGGCAACCGTCCCATTTGCACCTGTTGCTACATATTCTCCATTTTTACTATACGAAGCTGCACTATAATTATCTTTTGGAGAAACCTGAAAAACATCTAGCTTTTTAGCAGAGAAATAATCCCAAGTAATAAGTGTTCCATCAAATCCCCAACCTGTAATTTGATTTTTATTTGCACCAATTACAATATCATTAATATCTGATTTTGAATAATGAAAACGACGAACTAGTTGATGGTTTTGAAGAGAAATAGCATATACATAATGATCAACACTAAAAATGAGTTCTTTGCCTGTACTGGCAATTGTTCCTCCTGTAATGGTATTTGAAAGAAGGTCTTTTTCAGAATTAATTGAAAAAACTTGCATCGGAATTTGATTTGGAATATCAATTCGGACACGCATAATATAGCCATTATCACCACCAAAATATAAATATTTATTATTTGGAGAAAAAACAACAAAAGAAACTGAACGCAAAATAAGTCCATTTGTAAGAGATAGAGGCTTATTTTTATATGTTCCTAATAGTTTCCCATACCGAGAATCCCACAAACAAACCGTTCCATCTTCGGAAGCACTTGCTAACAAATTGCCTTTTTTATTAAATGTTACTTCATAAACACTTGCTGAATGAGAGCGCAAACGATGTCTCAAAATACCTGTTTTGACATCCCAAATAATAATGGTTCGGTCAAGACTAGCAGAAGCAATCCATTTTCCATCAGGACTAAAACGAATATTTTGTACCCCTGCTGAATGTCCTCTTAATGTTTTGTCTAAAATAAATTCTACTTTATTCTTATCTGTTATCTTATTTATTGTTTCAAAAGCTGAGTTTTGGCTTTTGAATGAATTTTGAGCCATAATTTTCCCATTCTCTCCAAAAAAAAGAGAGATAAAAAAAATAAACCAACAAAAAACAAAAACAGGGGACTTTTGCATAATCAAAATCAAATTCGTTTTTTTAATTTAAAGGGAAATTTATCAAAACCAATTTGAGTTATATAAATAATTGAATAAAGACAGTTTAAATAAAAGGATAGTAGAAGATTGCTAAACAAATTTACGAATCTTAATCTATAAAATAGTTTTTCGGTATTACTTTGTTAAAAACAGATAGAAAAAATGTCGCTTATAGTTCTACAAGCGACATTTTTTATTCATTAAAATTTAGTTTTAAAGACTTCAGAAGCTATAAAAGCATCTTTGACAGAATTAGGATTTCTCATCAGGTCACCAAATCTATTGTCACTACTCTGCTGCTTGTTTTTATAGTTATTATAATGTGCCTCATTGCTATTCATGGAATAATAGTTTTGATTTCCTGTATCATTTTGTCTAGTTCCTCGTGATAGCTGTTCTTTCAAACGTCTTGTTTCTGGACTTTCTACAATAGGATTTCCAAGTTGTGGAATGATAGGTTTTTTTTCAGGAATATCCTTCAAACTTTTATTTCGCTCTACCAATTCTCTAGCTCGTCGTTCTCTTACTTCTTGTAATAGATTTTCAGCAGGATTTTCTTCTTCTTCTATTTTTGGAAGTTCGTAACGCTGTGTAAGAGCTTTTAATGTATCTTCTAAAGAACGCCTAGCTTTTGGTCTTGGTGGTTCGATCACTATTTCTTCTTCATCCATGTTATGTCTAAAATTATCTCTCAATTTTTTGGTACGAGAATAAATAACAAATAGAATAATAAAGACTACAAAAATCGATAAAAATATAAATTCAGTCATAATTTTTTTGATTTGACATATATCATACTAAAGTGTATGCTACAAATATATTAGTTAAACGCTACTAAGATACAATTTGTTAAGGTAATTCTGCAATCGTAACACGATAAGGCATTTTTTGACTTCTATCAATGATTGTATAAACAAAATATTTATCGTTTGCATAATGCGTAATATAAATATTTCCTTTCTTTTCTTGTTTAATTTGATCTAAATTAGAATCTACAAACTGCGCCACAAAATCCTCATACGGCTGACGATGCTGAAAATGGAGTTGAAGTTGATTGGTTTTCAATCCTTTTTCTGGAGAAAAAATACTTTGCATAATATACTGTACATCGTGGTAATAGATTTCAAACATCCACATATCAACTTGTGTAGTGCCATGTTTTTCTGAGCTTACATAAATCCACTCTTTTTTACCAATTTCTTTATCAACTGCATCTGGATTATTACGATTTTCAAAAAAAGAAATAAATTCTTTTACTGTAAGTCCATTTTTATCAGTTTGAAACGTATTTGTATTTTTACTTATAAAAGAAAGACTAAGAATACTTATTAGAATAATAGGGATTAAAAATTTCATTGAAATTATAGGAATTGATTAAATAGAAAAATTAGATAATAATTGTATTACTTAAAAAACCGTGCTAAAATTACGAAATTATAATTTGTAGAGAATATATTATCTTTTTCCTTAAAAAAACTCTACCTAAATTATTTGAAATAAATTTCAAAATCTAAAACAGTCAAATTTTAGTATCTTTCGCCATCTTATTTATATTAAAATACTAAAAAATCAATATCAGTTTATGAATAAACTAAGAACGTTTGTAATAGAAGATGAACCAATGGTTAGAGAAGAAATAATATGGCATGTTACTAATCATCCTTCATTAGAGTATATAGGAAGTAGTGCAACAGTAAAAGATGCGATTCAAGAGCTGCCAAGATTAAAGCCAGACTTAGCTTTATTAGATATTCAACTTTCAGATGGAACTTCCTTTGATATTCTGAATCATTTCCCTAATATAAATTTCAAATTTATCTTTATAACTGCCTATGAAGAGCATACCATAAAAGCTATTCGTTATGGTGCTTTTGATTATTTATTAAAGCCTATAAATGATGATGAGTTTGAAAAAGCCATAGAACGATTAGAACAAAAGATACTACCAACAGCTGATGAAAGATTGGCTATAACAAATTCTACTTATGAGCGAAAAAAACTTACTTTGGAAGATATGATTTCTATTTCCTCAGTAGATTTTATACAAATGGTTAGTTTGAAAGACATTGTTTATTGTGAAAGTGACTCTTCTTATACCAAAATTTACCTACAAAATAATCAAACTATTATAGCTTCTAAAACTCTTAAATTTTATGAAGAAATTTTGCCAAAAGAGCTTTTTTTAAGGTGTCATCAGTCTTTTTTGGTTAATAAATTTCACATTGATAAATATCTAAAAACAGGTTATATTCTATTAAAGAACGGCAAAAACATTTCTGTTTCTGTTAGAAGAAAAGAGTATATACTAAATAACTTGAATGGATTATGATAAAATACTTTGCTATTATTTTACTTGGCTTCTGTAGTATATTATCTTCTTGTAGAGAAGCTCAAGAAAAGCCTTCTACACAACAACTACTCAAAGAAATAGAGGAAACTAAATTAAGAGCCTCTGAGCAAGATGACCAAATAGTATTTTGGAAAAACATGCTACAGCAAGAAAGGTATGCTTCTGATAGAGTTGCTAAAGCAAGTATAAACTATCAGATAGCAAAAAATTTTTCTCCTATAAGTTTAGATAGTGCAGAAGCTTATATGACAAAAGGACTTATTCTAATTGAAGATGTAGAAGAATTTGAAAAGGAGAAGTTATCTATTTATAATGGGTTAGGAGTGATTGCTGACCGTAGAGGTAAAAACGCTCTTTCTTCCTTCTACTATAACAAAGTTATTTCTATAGTAGATGCCAATCCTTCTATATCAACTATTTCAGCTAAGCGAAAAGTCCGTTATTATTTGCACAGTGCTCAGTCTAATGAGTATATAGGTCTTCACGAAACTGCTTTTGATTTGTGTAAAAAAGCTGAAAGGTATGTTGATTCTCTTCCAAAAGATGATTACCTAAGGTTTAGAGTTTATGCACAACTTTACTCTAGTGGTGCACATAAAAAAATAGGTCTTGATTCTTTACGTTATTATTTAGAAAAAACAGCACAACACTCTCATTCAGATTCAGATGAAAGTAAACAAATATATTATGCACGCAAAGCCCATTTTTTTAAGTACAATAAACAGTTTGATTCTTCTAGAATTTATCTTCAAAAAAAATTAGAGCTTAGTGTTAACATGTTAAAAAATGAAGAAACCAAATCTAGCAAAAATTCTATACATTCTCAAAATATATACATAGCTTATTGTGATCTCTTACAAAACAGTATATATAGAAGAAAAATAGGTGAAGCTGATAGTACAATTACTAAACTTAAAAAAATAGAAGCTCAAATTTCTGACCAACTGACCCCCATGCATTATGTGCATTTTAATAAGATAATGATGAATTATTATTATTACATTAAGGACTTTGAAAAATACTATCAAGTTACTGAAAAAGTATTAGTTCTAACCGAACAAGTAAAAAAAGAAGCTGAGCTACAAGCAAAAGAGGAAATGCACACCATGTATCAACTTGAGGAAAACAAAAAATCTATAAAGGAGCTAAACCAAAGTGTAGAAGTAACAGAAAATGAATTACAAAAAACAAAATATTTTCTCGCCATCACCATCTTGGCTATTTTAGTAATTTTAGGCATTTTGGCTATTTTGTATTACCGTCAAAAGACTCGGAAACTCCAACAAGAATATGAAAAGGTAATATTAGAGCAAAAGCTACTTCGCACACAGATGGAACCTCACTTTATTTTTAATACACTTTCTACTCTGCAAAGTCTGATTCGATTCCAAGAACCCAAAAAAGCTATCGATTACTTAAACCGATTTAGCAGATTACTGAGAAGTAATTTAGAGTTGAGTAGACAAGAAATGATTTCTTTAGAAGATGAAATTGAAACAATGGATAACTACCTTGGTCTACAACAAGCGAGGTTTGAAGATTATTTTACGTATCAAATTCAAGTACCTGATGAACTTGAAGTAGATGCTTTGTTTATTCCTCCTATGCTTATTCAGCCGTTTGTGGAAAACAGTATTTTACATGGGTTTGATGGAGAAAAAGAATGGCACATAGATATAAAAATAACTGAGCTTGCCGAAACCAAGCAATTACAGATAGAGATTATTGATAATGGAGTAGGAATAAATACAATTCCAAAGAAAAATCACAAATCACTTTCTGGTGAGATTGCCAAAGAACGTTTAGAAATTCTATCTAAGAAATATAAAATACCTACAGACTATCAAATTTTTTCAGAGCAAGGAAAAGGAACTACTGTTTGTCTGAAACTGCCTATCATTAATGGTTTTCAACAAAATTGATTAAAAAAAGAATACATACTAAATAATTTGAATGGATTATGAAAAATTGCCTTGTTATTGTTTTCCTTAGCCTTTTTGCCATATTATCTTCTTGTACAGAAACTCAAGAAGATATTTCTACAGAACAATTACTCAAAGAAATAGAAAGCACAGAACCTACTGAACAAGAAGACAAGATACTATTTTGGAAAGACATGCTAAATAAAGATAAATATACTTCTGATAAAGTAGTTAAAGCATATATATACTCTTACATAGCAGAGAGCTTTGGTCGCTCAAATATTGACAGTACAGAAATGTATGCAACAAAAGCTCTTGTTCTTATTGAGGATGTAGAAGGGTTTGAAAAGAGGAAAACAGATATTTATACTGGTTTGGGACTTATAGCCGATAATAGGGGACAAATTTTTCTTGCTTCTAACTATTATCATAAAGCTGAGGCTATCCTAAATGCTAATCCCTCCATATCAACTATTTCAGCTAAAGATAAAATTAAAATTTATTTACATAATGCTCAGTCCACTATAAAGGTAGGTCTTTATGAAAGGACTTATGACTTAACAAAAAAAGCTGAAAGCTACCTTGATTCTCTTCCTGAAGGGAATAATGATTTGAGATTTAGAATTTATTCACAGATTTTTGTTAGTGGGCTTCAAAAAAGAATAAATAGCGATTCACTTCGCTATTATTTAAATAAAATAGCACAGTCTGCACAATCGTCAGAAAGTAAGCAATTCTACTACATATATAAAGGACATTTTTTTTCACAACAAGAAGAACTGGATTCTGCTAAAATTTATTATCAGACAGGTTTAGAAATGAATCAGGATGACTTAAAAAAAGAATTAAAAAATCAAGTAATGATACCTGCAAATAGGTATCTGTTTTATTGTTTCTTCTTAGAGAACAGTATAAAAAGAGGAAAAAAAAATGAAGCTGATAGTATAATTAGCATACTCAGCGAAATGAAACAAAATACTTCTATTAACTTATCTTACTCAAACCATATAACTTTTAGTAAATCCATGATGAGTTATTATTACCGATTTAAAGATTTTGATAAATACTATGAACTCGCTGAAAAAGTTTTAGAAATGACAGAGGAAAAACAGAAAAAAGCTGAGCTACAAGCAAAAGAAGAAATGCAAACCATGTATCAACTTGAAGAAAACAAGAGATCTATAAAGAAGCTAAACCAAAGTGTAGAATCAACAGAAAATCAATTACAAAAAACAAAATATTTTCTCGCTATCACCATTTTAGTGATTTTAATAATACTGGCAATTTTAGCTATTCTTTATTATCGCCAAAAGAGTCGGAAACTACAACAAGAATATGAAAAAGTCATATTAGAACAAAAACTACTTCGTACACAGATGGAGCCTCACTTTATTTTTAATACGCTTTCTACTCTGCAAAGTCTGATTCGCTTTCAAGAACCCAAAAAAGCTATTAATTATTTAAACCGATTTAGTAGATTATTAAGAAGTAATTTAGAGTTGAGCCGACAAGAAATGATTTCTTTAGAAGATGAAATTGAAACAATAGACAACTACCTTAATCTGCAACAAGCTAGATTCGAAGATTATTTTACGTATCAAATTAAAGTACCAAATGAACTTGAAATAGATGCTTTATTTATTCCTCCTATGCTTATTCAGCCGTTTGTCGAAAATAGCATTTTACATGGTTTTGATGGAGAAAAAGAATGGCATATAGATATAAAAATAACTGAATTGACAGCCACCAAACAGTTACAAATAGAAATTATTGACAATGGAGTAGGAATACATACAAATCCAAAAAAGAAACATAAATCACTTTCTGGTGAGATTGCCAAAGAACGTTTAGAAATTCTATCTAAAAAATATAAAATACCTACAGACTATCAAATTTTTTCAGTGCAAGGAAAAGGAACTACTGTTTGTCTGAAACTGCCAATCATTGATGGTTTTCAGCAAAACTAATTAAAAAAAAGAATACATACTAAATCATTTGAATGGATTATGAAAAACTATCTCACTATCGCTTTATTCAGCCTTTTTGCTATACTATCTTCTTGTACGGAAACTCAAGAAGAACCTTCTACACAACAACTCATCAACGAAATAGATGAAGTTGTACCACAAGCATCTAAACAAGATGATCAAACACTATTTTGGAAAAACATGCTAAATAAGGATAGATATGCTTCTAATACAGTAGCCAAATCAATCATAAATTTTCGCATAGGACTAAGTTTCTATCCTTCAAATTTAGACAGCTCAGATGTTTACATGACAAAGGCTCTCATTTTAGTCGAAAATGTAGAAGGGTTTGCAAAAGTAAAAGCACAAGTTTATAATGGATTAGCTGTTAATGCTGGTCATAGAGGTAATTATTTTCTGTCATCTTTTTATTCTAATAAAGCTGTTTCTGTGGTAGATGCTAATCCCATAGGTATTCCAGTTAGACGAAAAGTCCGTGTCTATTTGTATGCTGCACAAAACCATAGTCATATAGGTCTTAAAGAAAGTTCTTATGAGTTAGCCAAAAAAGCAGGAGCTTATCTAGATTCTCTTTCTGAAGACGATGAGTTGAAAGTTCTAATCTACATACAACTTTCTTCTAGTAGCATTTGGCAGAAAATATCTCATGATTCAATTTTCTATTATTTAGAAAAAATAGCGCAATACTCAACCTCGGCTGAATACGACGCAATTTATTATGCAAACAAGGCTCTTTTTTTCGAAAAAAATGAACAATTTGATTCTGCTATAGTCTATCGTCAAAAGTCTATAGAACTTTTACAAAACGAATTAAAAGATAGATATAATACTCCTAGGAATATACATATAGCTTATTGTGCACTTTTACAAAACAACATAGATATAGGTAAAATGGATGAAACTGACAGTATAAGGAGTAAAATCAGCGAAATAGAAAAAGAGTTTCCCACTTACTTAGATGTTTCACATTATTTGATGTTCGAAGAAATAATGATGAAGTTGTTTAAGAATGTTTTTTTCTAGTTCTGGCAAATATTAAAGTAAAGGCTAAATAGTGTAAACTTTGCCACGTATGAATTTTAGTTTCGTACCTCATAATTAAGGCTTTGAAAGCATCTAACCACGCATTAGTTCTTTCAATAACGAATCTCAATTCATACATTTCTTCATCTTTAAATGGTTGATTATCAAGGTCTTTTTTATTTCTTTTATTAAAATCTATATTATCTACAATATCTAAATGATTACAAAAAGAACGAAAGGCTTGTGTATCAAAGGCTGCATCAGCATTGAGAAAAATTCCTCCTTCTCTAATTTGAGAAGCATTCAAATCATCTATCATAGATTGCATATTTTTTTCAAGTTCAAAAGCATCGTGATGATTGCCTGCTCTTGGAACAGACATCGCTACTGGAATACCATTTTTATCCGTTAGAAAAAGTGCATTGGTTGTTTTTCCTGCTTTTCTTTTGGAATATCCAATACCTTCTCCTCCTCGTTTAGCTGAAGTGTGGCTGCCGTCTAGCTGACAAATAGAAAAATCTAATTCTCCACGATAATCTTCTAAATACTTGATCCATAATTTCTTCCAACTTCCTAATTTTGACCATTTATTATAATGGTAATATACTGTATTCCAGCGAATTGATAAGTTTCCGAAAAATTGTTTCATAGGAAGTTCTCGCCATTGACTCCCTGATTTTAAGCGATACACAATGGCTTGGATAATACGCCAAAGAGCTACTTTTATACGACGACCTTTTGTAAATTGATGTAAATAAGGTAAAATATTTTCGGTTATAAATTTTTTTGATAAGTTTACGTACATAGAGGGAAAAATAGTTAGATTGAAAATGTGATGATTTACAAGTATAACTATTTTGACCTCTTTTTAAAAAAATAAATCACCATTCTTAAACAAGTTCGATGAATTATTACTACAAAACAAAGAATTTGGAGAAATACCATGAAGCTACTAAAAGATTCCAAAAACTGACAGAAGAACAACATCAAAAAGCCGAGCTACAAGCAAAAGAAGAAATGCACACAATGTATCAACTTGAAGAAAACAAGAGATCTATAAAAAATCTAAACCAAAGTGTAGAAATAACGGAAAGTGAATTACAAAAAACAAAATATTTTCTCGCTATCACAATATTGACTATTTTGATAATACTAGCAATTTTAGCTATTCTTTATTATCGCCAAAAGAGTCGGAAACTCCAACAGGAATATGAAAAGGTAATATTAGAACAAAAATTACTTCGTACACAGATGGAACCTCACTTTATTTTTAATACTCTTTCCACCTTGCAAAGTCTGATTCGATTCCAAGAACCTAAAAAAGCTATCGATTATTTAAACCGATTTAGCAGATTACTAAGAAGTAATTTAGAGTTGAGCCGACAAGAAATGATTTCGTTAGAAGATGAAGTAGAAACAATAGACAATTACCTTAGCCTACAACAAGCTAGATTCAAAGATTACTTTACTTATCAAATACAAGTGCCTCATGAACTTGAAGTAGATGCTTTGTTTATTCCCCCTATGCTTATTCAGCCTTTTGTGGAAAACAGTATTTTGCATGGTTTTGATGGAGAAAGAGAATGGAACATAGAAATAAAAATAACGGAATTAGTAGCAACCAAACAATTACAGATAGAGATTATTGATAATGGAGTAGGAATTCATACAACTCCAAAAAAGAAACACAAATCACTTTCTGGTGATATTGCAAAAGAACGTTTAGAAATTCTATCTAAAAAATATAAGATACCTACAGACTATCAAATTTTTTCAGAGCAAGGAAAAGGAACTACTGTTTGCCTGAAACTGCCTATCATTGATGGTTTTCAACAAAATTGATTAAAAAAAGAATACATACTAAATCATTTGAATGGATTATGAAAAATTATCTGGCTATTATTTTACTTGGTTCGTAAACTCAGCGAAATAGAACAAGATACTATTCGCTTTATTTTTTTTAAAAACATGTTAAAAAATATATTATTTTTTCTTTTCTTTTTTATAGGTTTTATATTTACTTCCCAAGCACAGAAGTTAGAGATTTCTTATTTTGTTGATTCTCTACACCACCATACGATTGAAGAAATAAATAAAGTAAAATTTATAGAATCCCAAAACAATGTTCTAAATTTTTCTAATACAAGTAGTGCTATTTGGGTTCGTATAAAAGTACCTATATCTGCTAAAAATAAAATTATAGAAATTGCTAATCCCTTAATTGATACACTTGATATATATCATAGCAGAGAGAATACATTTGTCAAAAAACGCTATGGTTCACATCTACCTTTTGACCAACGTGCTTATAACAATCGAATGTTTTTATTTGATGTTGATGAAAGTGAGTTGATTTATATACGACTTAGTAGTAAATTTCCTTTAGAGATTCCCATTTATTTGACTGACCAAAAACAAATTGATAAAAAACAAACGAGTTCTAATTTTTTCTTTGGACTCTACTTTGGGATTTTGTTTGCTCTTTTTATGTATAACTTTTTTTTAGCCTTTAATGTAAAAGATAAAGCCTATATATATTATTTAGGCTATATTATTTGTGTAGGATTATTGTATGCAATGCTGACAGGTTTTGCACAGATATTTTTGTATCCTAATAAACCTAGTTTGAACTCTTATTTGGTATTTATATTGGGTTTAGCTGTTTTTTTTATTATAAAGTTTTCTTCTCAATATTTGAAGTTAAAAGAAAATAGTATAAAAAACTATTGGGTTCTTAAAATTATTGCTTCATTATCTTTAATAATGGCAATTTTTGACTTATTTATAGATAGTGTTATCTTAATTGCTTTATCTCAAGTAGTGAGTTTAGTAATTAGTCTTTATCTAATTGTGGTAGGATTTTATTTACTCATTTTTAAAAAACAAAAACAAGCATTAATTTATGGTATTGCTTGGATAGGGTACTTAACTGGTATTGCATTATTGATGCTACAAATTAATGGTGTCGTACCTTCTAATTTTATAACTCAAAACTTTATTTTCATTGGTTCGGCTGCTGAAGTTATTTTGTTTTCTATTGCTTTGGCTATGCGTATTAATCAATATCGAAAAGAAAAAGAAGAAGCTCAAAAAAGTGAACTCCAACAAGGGTATGAGAAGGTAATATTAGAACAAAAACTGTTACGTACACAAATGGAACCTCACTTTATTTTTAATACGCTTTCTACTTTACAAAGTCTGATTCGATTCCAAGAACCCCAAAAAGCTATCGATTACTTAAACCTATTTAGTAGATTGTTAAGAAGTAATTTAGAGTTGAGTCGAAAAGAAATGATTTCGTTAGAAGATGAAGTAGAAACAATAGACAATTACCTTAGCCTACAACAAGCTAGATTCAAAGATTACTTTACTTATCAAATACAAGTGCCTCATGAACTTGAAATAGATGCTTTATTTATTCCTCCTATGCTTATTCAGCCTTTTGTAGAAAACAGTATTTTACACGGTTTTGATGGAGAAAAAGAATGGAATATAGAAATAAAAATAACTGAATTGACAGAAACCCAGCAATTACAGATAGAAATTATTGACAATGGAGTAGGAATACATACAATTCCAAAGAAAAATCATAAATCACTTTCTGGTGAGATTGCCCAAGAACGTTTAGAAATTCTATCTAAAAAATATAAAATACCTACAGACTATCAAATTTTTTCAGAGCAAGGAAAAGGAACTACTGTCTGCCTGAAACTCCCTATTATTGATGGTTTTCAGCAAAATTGATTTGTATTCTCCTATTTATATATCCTACTGAAAAATTATAAAATACGAATACTAATTCGTTCTTTACATTTTCCTCCTATAATTATACATCTACTAAATACAGCTTCTTCCATTGATTATATGTATTTACATTTGTAATGTTGATTGTGGTACAGACCTACTTAGTAGTTAGGTTTTGTACGATAATCTTCAAATTATCTAGACTAAAAAAGTTAGAATTTTATTCACAATTACAAATTAAAACATACTATGAAAACAGTAGAACAACGCTTACAAGAACAAGAACAAGAGATTCGTAATCTTAGAAATCAAAACACAACTTTAAAAGAAGAATTATCTACTTTAGATCAAAAGTCTATTTTGTTTGATGCGATGATTGAGTTAGCAGAAAAAGAATATAAAACCTATATGAAAAAAAATGCCTCTACTAAGTAGTTAACTACTTTAGCAAGCATGCAATCATTACCAAATTACCTACACTAAAAATTGACGCTCATGAAAAAGTTATTATTCATTTTGTTTTTTATATTCTTTGCCAGTCTTAATGCTCAAGCAAAAGCTAGAATACCAATCCCTGTTTGTTTTCCATGTGAGACAATAGATGTAGTAGAGGAGTTACCTGATGAAGATGCTCTAAAACAAGATGGTTATTACCTAGAAGTAGGTTATTTATACGAAGAATATGGGTTTTTATTTATTTCTTTTTGGAATACAAATGGAAAATATGTTCTCTGTGATAAAGATGAAACAGTATATTATGAAGTTTCTGAAGAGGATCTTGAGGGACTCAAAAATACTTATAACTTAGAACTAGGTGAAAATCCTTTAGGTATTTGGAAAAAATTGGGAGGAAAAATTATTTTAGTAGTCCTTATTGGAATAGGCATTTTTAGTGCTTTATCAAAATCCGAAGAAAAAGAAGAAAAATAAACTCACATTTCTAACTCAGTAAAAAAACTTATGTTTAGTACTCTTTTATACATGATTCCAGTCTTATTGATTGGAGGAGTAATAGCCTATGTCTTTAGCCAACAACAGAAAAAAGCAACTAAAAACATAGATATGGATGCACTCCGAAACGACAAGAAGCAAGTATCACAAGAATTTCTTGATAGACAAGTTCCTTATCTAAAAGAATGGATGAAAGGAAACCCCATCGACGCTTGTACTTCTGCTACCTTACCATCAAATATGGGAGATTTTGTCAAAACTGCCATCAAAGATACAATAAGACAATCTCTTACCTATAATAATACAAATACAGTAGAAACGCCTGCTTTTTTCATATTGAGTGGCAAGGAACTTCATTTTATCAATACAGATAAACATAGTGATTTATCTGAACATATTGTATTTGATGTAGAAAAACTTCAAACTGCAGAAATAAAATTTGCAGGAGCAAAAAGGGAAATGGGATTGAATATGTCAGCCCTTTCTGGACAAGACCATCCAAAAGTATATGACATTGTAATAGAATCAGATAAAGGCAAAAGTATTCTACAAGCTATTGATCGCATTGTAAACAGTAGTTTTACAGATACAGACATTTCTCAAATGTTTAAGGGAGGATATGCTGTTGATATGGCAAAAGCAAAAATTACTTCTGAATATTTCTTCGAAAAATTAGGCGAATTTTATCCTAATCTAAAAGTAGAGGTTACACATTAAAAATAAATAAGGGGGAGATTTTGAATTTATAGGTATTGTGTGTCTATATATTTCAAATACTCAAAGTGAAAAAGACTGATGGATATGTTTTCATCAGTTTTTTTATGTTTATGCCTACTGTTCGTCATCATGTTCCAAAAAGAAAAAGATTTGCGAGTATAGGTATTTTGTATTTATGTTTGAACACAAGCCATCACACGCATTTTGCGAGTGACTTATATGTATTTCCCTGCCGTGTATTTGTATTTTACTATTTATAGACTAAACTTACCACAAAAATCATCAAACAACCTTATTTTCCCATTTGAATCATAAATTATTTATAATTTATAGATAAGGTTATACTATGGGCTTTTAAAGCCGTGTTGCGATCATAATAACTATACCTTAGTTCTATGACATTTAATCTTTTCAAAAATGTTTTGTCGTGCAGATTAGATAATCTTAAATTCAATCCGTACATATTACTATTGAATTTAGATAAATCATAATCACTTGTATAAAATGTTTCTGTTGGATTATGACTTTGATAAGGAGCAAAATATTTAGTTTCTGTCTGATTATAAAATCTATAAGAAGGAGCTAAAGAAATAAAAGGTGTGATTTTATAGCTTAACTCTAAACTCATTGTATTGGATTTAATATCCCAGTTATCCCAATAATATCTGTAAAAACCTCGTAGAACTATATTATCACCTAAATAATAATTTGCTCTAATTCCTAAAGGAATTTTTGTTCTAGTAGTTGGCAGAGTTTCAGTTTTTACGCTGTTATCATCAAAATATACTCTATGAAATTTTGTACCCAATAATCCTTCTTGATAAGCAAAATCAGCTAAAAATGCCATTTGAAAATTTTTATTGATAACCCTATAATAAATCAATCCAAAATTATACGAATTACGGCTTGTTCCCTCATTATATCCTAAATATCTTAGTTCAATAGGCAAAATAACCTTCCATTGATCTAAAAATACAGAGGCTTTTAATGATAATTCCTTATTATTGTCTTTACTCCATTTTGAAAAATGCACATTTGTACCATACGATGTATAATCATACTCTCCAGAATAGGATAAGCCACCTCCAAAGGAATACCTTTTTTTCTCATTCAAAATAGTGTAATTAATTGAAGGATAAAATCTAACATCTCCACTTGAAGCAGATGAAATGGTGCTAGGGTCTATTTGATCAGATGATGCAGAAGTATATACATCTATTCCAAAATCAAGATTTACTGCATGTTTGAGTTGTTTTTTATCATATTTGGATAAGCTAATATTGAATGTATTAGCCACATCTGTTAGATGCTCATCGCCAACTCCACCTGTTACAGCAGCATTATTTCCATCTTGTTGATAATAACCTGTAACAAAATTTATTTCTTCAAGCTTCAATTTACGAGACTGATACGTTGTAGTGTCTGTTTCTGTATTTTGAGCAACGAGCGATTCAGAAGCTAACATAAAGCATAAAGCAGCTACTGATAATGTCTTTTTTAACATAAGTAAGTGTGTTTAATTGCATCCACAACCACCACTGGTTTTTCCACCATTAGCTCCTGATGCGCCTTCACGATATAATTGAAAATTTTGTTCGTTTTTTTCTGATGGTCTGGCTGTCAAAGACATTTCAGCATCATTAATTTTAGATTTTTGGTATTCTTTTACGCTCGTACAGCTTGCTAGGCAGAATAAACCTACTGCTAAAATCATAAATCTCTTCATTTTCCTCATTTTTTTCATGGGTCAATAGTTATGTTTTTTGATAAAAAAAGTTTGTTGTTATCGTCAATAATAAGGCAACCTACACCTTTCATTTGATTGATTAAATGTAATCCTGTTTTTATTCCCATTACAGTAATAGGCGTTGCTAAAGCATCTGCTAATTCTGCATTTGCTGTTATTATGGTTACACTCTTGATTCCTGATACGGGAAAACCAGTTTTGGGGTCTATGGTATGGGAGTAACGTTTGCCTTTAATCATCACAAACTTTTCATAATTCCCAGAAGTAGCCACAGAAGTATTGGTTATATTCAATGAAGAAAAGAGTTTTTTGCCTTGATTGGGGTCAGCAATTCCAATTGTCCATGGTTTTCCATTTTCTTGAAAACCCCAAGTAGTAAGGTCGCCAGCAGCATTTACAAATCCACTTTCTACACCATTGGCTTTTAAAATCTGTTTTGCTTTTTCGGCTGCATATCCTTTGCCTATACCTCCAAAACCAATTCGCATTCCTTTATTTTTAAGAAAAACACTTTGATTTTCTTTATCCAAAATGATATTCTGATAATTGATTAATCGAACAGCTTGTTTGGCATTTTCTACCGATGGCAATTCTTTCATAGAAAGATCAAAATTCCAAAATCGTTTGTCAAAACCACCATAACTAATATCAAAAGCACCCTGTGTTAAATCAGAAATTCTTTGACAACGAGCTATTAATTGAAACACCTCATCAGGTATTTGAATAGGTTTTATACCAGCGTTATTATTGATTTGGTTAGTAATACTATCTTCGGCAAATGTTGTAAGCAACCTTTCTATTCGCTTAATTTCATCAATGGCGACATCTATTTTTGTATTTGCCCATATTTTATCTTGGCTTTGTAGTGCGATTTCAAAACCATTTCCCATTAATTTTGTAGCACGACGATATAACATCAGTCTTTAAGATTTTCTATAAATTCAGTTAATGATTCATTGGGAAGCGACTCCCACTTTTTAATTACATTTCCTTCCTCATCTAATAATAAAACATAAGGAAATAGTCCTTTTGGATTATATTTTTCAGCCAACATTTCATTTTCTTTTATTGCTTCTTTGCTAAGTTGATTTGCCTTTTTACGAGGAAAATCAGCATTTAATAGCAATAAATTTTCAGTTGAAAACTCTATAAATTCGGGTTGCTCAATAAAATTTTTCTTGAATTTTATGCAAGGTCCACACCAATCAGATCCTGAGAAATACAACAAGATTTTTTTATGTTCTTTCTGTGAAACACTTTTTAATGAATCTATCGTATTTGTTTGTGCATTTGCGCTTATTGATACTACTAGAGTTAGAAATACTAATAGTAAATATTTTTTTGATTGAATAGTCTGCAATGAATATTTCATAATTTAAGATATTTTTGAGAAGAGGAGTTGAAACTTTAAACGCTATAATAAGATAACAAGCTGAAAAAATATACGCTATTTTTGAACTAGTGTTGTCAAAGTATTGAACATATAAGAAAAATTGAGAGTTAATCAGTTTATGGTTTTTTCAAACTATTACCATAATGACTTTTTTCACTTAAAAACAATAAACTCTACTGGTTGTATCATCTTGCTACAACCAAAAATAATAAAAGCATTTCGCTTTATATTTCCAATACAAGCGTGACGCTTAAATATATTTAAGTTTATAATGAGACACTACGAACAGATGGGTTACCGAGTTCACGTTAAATATAAACAAAACAATCATTTTTTTCTACCCTTCACAAAAGTCAAAACTTCTCCTATTGTCTGTACAGCAGCAAAAACAATAACAAAGGCAAATTCTCCTGCTGCTCCCAAATTAATTTGGATAGGTAATTTGTCTGTATTGGCTGCAAAATAAAGAAATGTGCCTAATATAATAGACAAATGCAAAACAATCATTTGAGTAGAAAAGAGTTGATTTTTATTCTGTTGCATATCTTT
Source organism: Bernardetia sp. Wsw4-3y2 (assembly GCF_037126295.1). Classification (NCBI taxonomy): domain Bacteria; kingdom Pseudomonadati; phylum Bacteroidota; class Cytophagia; order Cytophagales; family Bernardetiaceae; genus Bernardetia; species Bernardetia sp. Wsw4-3y2. Next base: position 1,254,069 of record NZ_CP147017.1, read on the forward strand.
TTGATATAGATTTTTATACTCTTTAGATTCTTCTTGTTGCATTCTTAAAAATTCTTTCTCTAACTCCTCTTGACTTTGTCTTTCAAAATTATTTTTATTTAATTTTCTAAAAACAATAAACAAGATTATTATTTCGCTAATTACTGCTAAAAGTAAGTTGAGATTAAATTCTATATTTCTAAAAAATACTGTAAATAGATTATCTATTGTAGCATCGCTATTTGGGGAGGCAATAATTCCGACAATTACAATAATAAAGACAAGATAAATGAACATAGGAAAAAGCATTGCTCTAGTAATCCCATTTATGACCTTTAATTCTGCTTTAGAAATTATGTTTTTAGTATAATTGATTCTATTTTCTATGAGCCTGAAAATAATACGAATTACTTCTTCAAACCAGTAGAGATAAATAATGGTAAAAAAATTCCACTTCCAAACAATAATGCCGAAGAAAGTAAAAGCATTTACAAGAAGGCTAAACAAAAAGCGAATAAGAGCAATATTCTTCGCATATATTTTCTTTATCTGTGAAGTAGGCATATTTTTCTAGGATTTTTTTTGATAAAAAGAAGAGTTGAAAATATCAAAACAAGCTGACTTTCAGCAATTTAAACCATTTAACATTTCTAAATTAGAAAAAAATCTATATTTTAGTTCTCTAACATAAGGAAATTTGCAGTTTTCTAGCTAATTTTACACAATAAATCAAATTAGAGCTAAGACAACAGTTAGAAAAATATATAAATCTAATCCATTTTTTTAAACAAAAATAGTCTTGCTTTTATTTTATTAAAAAATCTTATTACAAAAATCTATATACAACTTATACAATGGCAGCAGAAGTTATTGCAGAATCTACTAAACCCCAAATAAATGCGCCTGTACGCAGCATGTGGGATGGTGGAAACGAACCATTAAAGGCAAGTTACGGAAAACTAATGATGTGGTTTTTCCTTCTTTCCGATGTCTTTACATTTGGAGCTTTTCTTATCTCGTATGGAGTAGCTCGTTTTGCATTTCCTTCTTTTCAAGGAGAAGCAAGTGATTTTGTTTTCTCTCAAGAATATTGGCCTATTCCAGAGAAGGTATTTAATTCAATGCCTCTTTTTCATGGTGTAGATGCTCCTCTTGTTTTTGTTGGTATCATGACATTTATTTTGATTATGAGTAGTGTTACTATGGTTTTGGCTGTTGAGGCTGGTCATAGTCCTGCCCTTAATGAAGATGAAAAACAAGCAGAAGTAGAGAAATGGATGCTTTGGACTATTTTGGGTGGTGTAGCTTTCCTTAGCTGTCAGGCTTGGGAATGGAGTCACTTTATCCACGGATCAGTTATGTTTATGGGAGATAAATTGGTAGAAGGAACTTATTTTGGTGCTAGTTTGACTCAAAACCAATATGGACCACCTCTTTTTGCAGACTTCTTCTTCTTCATTACAGGATTCCATGGTACTCACGTTCTTATTGGAGTAATACTCAATATTCTTATTTTTTATAATGTAGTAATGGGCGTTTATCGTCGTACAGGACACTACGAAATGGTAGAAAAAGTAGGTTTGTACTGGCACTTTGTAGATTTAGTTTGGGTATTTGTATTTACATTTTTCTATCTTGTATAAACAAAAATACTGAACAGACTAAAATCTATTCTACAGTAATAAGCAGACTAAAGTCTGCTCTACATTATATCAATTATAAAAACATAAAATTATGGCTCACGTAGATTCATCACTTAGCCCAAAAGAACAAAGAGCTAAGAATATCAAGAAAATTTGGATGGTAGCAGGTATTTTGGCTATCGTTACGGCAATAGAATATGTCATTGCTTTTACTATCGAACCAAGTATTTATAGAAATGTTGTCTTTATTTTGCTTACACTCGTAAAAGCTGGCTATATTGTAGCTGAGTTTATGCACCTTAAGCACGAAGCTAAATATCTTATTTTTGCTATCATAGCTCCTACTATTTTTGTTTGTTGGCTCATTTTGGCAATGCTTATCGAAGGAACAACTATCTTTGGAATTCGTTTTCCAGATTTAGTTATGTAATTCAAAATAATCACGTTCTATTATTAAAAAATGTTTCTTGTAGCGTCTGTCTTTTGCAGAACTATAAGAAACATTTTTGTTTTGCAAAAGATTAGTATTTTGATTGTATACAAGAAAGAGCTACATAATTTAAGTTTCTTTTTTTACAATCTTCATTTAGTTATTACAAAAATCATTTTAACTAAAACTCTATCATTACTCATGTAGTCGTGAGTGATACAAAAACCACCAGTTATGTCAGAACAAAAAAATTATAAAAACTTAGGTATTTTACTTGTCATTTTAGTTCTTCCTGCTTTATTCATTGCTTTTCTTTGGACAGGTGAAACGAAGCACAAAACGCTTCCTATTATGTATAGTTTGCGTTTACCAGAATTTGATCCCACTTTTATAGAACCTTCTGGTTGTCAGCCTAACTTCGAAGATTCTACACACCGAACTATTCCTTTTTCTCTTACCAATCAACTTGGAGAAACAATTACTCAAGAAAATTTAAGAGGAAATATTTATGTGGCTAATTTTATTCTTACTCGTTGTACTCAAAATATTTGTCCGAAAATGGCTTCCGAAATGATACGTGTACAGGAAGCATTCAAAGATGATAAAGACGTAAAAATAGTATCGTACAGCATTGACCCAACGTATGACACACCCGAAATTTTGAAAGAATATGCAGAGAAATATAACGCAGATAATTCAAAATGGTATTTCTTGACAGGCACAGAAGAGCAGATTTTTGAGCAAGCAAAATGTAGTTATTTTCTTCCTGCTAAAAAGAAAGATACGTATGTCAATATTGACCATTCAGAGCGTTTTGTTTTGGTAGATAGAAAAGGGCAAATTAGAGGCTACTATAAAGGAACTGAACTTGTCGATGTAGATAGACTTATACACGAAATACAAGTGCTACAATTAGAAGATAAACAATAAACTAAAATACTATGAATTTATCAGAACGAATTACCCTAAATCCAAATGTTCACAAAGGAAGACCTACTATAAGAAATATGCGTTTTACAGTAGCCAATATGTTAGAATTACTTGCAGGAGGAATGTCTTTTGATGAAATTTTAGAAGACTATTCTTTCATAGAAAAAGAAGACATACAAGCGTGTTTATTTTATGCAGCTATGTTAGCAAGTAGTAAAACTATAAAAAAATTAATTATATGATAAAATTTATTGTTGATACTCAACTTCCTGCTAGATTAGCTCATTATATAACTTCTATTGGCTATCAAACAACACACACTACTTTTTATGAAGAGGGTCATTTATTAGATGATAACACTATTGTAATAATTGCTAAAGAATAAAACAGAACAATAATTACAAAAGATTCTGATTTTTTAGATAATTATGTAATTCATGGTGCACCTCCAAAAGTTTTAGTTTTAGAGTTTGGCAATATAAGTAATAAAGACTTACTCCAACTTTTTGATAACTATTTTAATGAAGTAATTATTTCTTTTGAACAGGGAAGTAATATAGTCCTGTTTCGTAGAGATGAAATAATCGGATATTAATTAATTTAACTATAAAAAATGAATACAACTATTCCTTCAAATAACCCACCTACTACAAACCCAACAATGAAATGGACAATTGGAATTTTGTCTGTTGTTGTTCCTTTATTGGTAGCTGTTTTACTTTCTCTGAATAATGAAAGTAAAATTGATTTTGGTTTTAATACTCGTATTTTACCTCATATCAATGCTGTCTTTAATTCTATTACTTCTCTTTGTTTAATTGCTGGTTTTTTTGCTATCAAAAATAAAAATATCAAAGTTCATAGAGGACTTATGATGACAGCTTTTACTTTATCATCTTTATTTTTGGTTTCGTATGTATTATATCATGCATCTGTTCCTTCTACAAAATTTGGTGGAGAAGGTCTAATAAGAGGCGTTTATTTATTCTTACTCATTACTCATATTTTACTTTCTATTGTAGTTGTTCCTTTAGTTTTGTGGGCAATTTATTTTGCTTGGACAGGACAAATTGAAAAGCATAAAAAAATGGTAAAATGGACATTCCCTGTCTGGACGTATGTAGCCATTACGGGTGTGATTGTTTATTTCATGATAAGTCCTTATTATCAACCATTATAATCATAAAACAAGAAACAAAATTTTGAATTTTTAAGAATTAACAAAAGATTTATTTACTTTTTTAGGTAAATAAATCTTTTTTTGTTTGTCATTTTTTGTATATTTCTATCACAAGAAAACACAAATACAAAAAATCACTCTTTTATTTTGTCAATTTCTATTTTTCCAAAATACTTTTTAAGTGTTCTGTGTAGCTTTTTTTTACTTAATAGTTTGTTTTTCAACTTTTCTCTTGCACAAAACAGTCAGGATTTAAGTAATGGCTTTTCTTTAGAAATTTGTCAAGATAAGAGCTATTCGCCAAATTTAGATAATTCTTGTTTTAAACCTATTTCTCTCTCTATACTCAATCAAGAAGAGTATCAAAGACGTATTTTACTCAAAATTAAACTGACCAATACAGACAAAGAGTTTATTGTTTTTGATAAAAAAATTGATTCTATAAAAGCCTACTTTCCAAACACATTTGAATTCAAATCATTAAATACAGTTTTTCTTTCTGGAAACTTAGTAGCACAATCTGAAAAACAGGTTTTTACAAGTGTCGAAATAAATACTATTCAGATTCCTGACTATTACAAATATGACCAGCATTTTTATATAGAACTTATAAGCAGTCGCCAACTTCCTCTTACTGCTGGATTTGATGTATTGACAAAACAAGAATTTGAAAAAACTCAATTTTATCCAAGACAAAAAGATATTATTATTCAAGCTGTTTTTCAGGGAATGTTATGGATAATTTTGCTTTATAATCTGTTTATTTTTGCAGCAACTATAGAAAAAGTGTATATCGCTTATGCAATTTATATTTTTGGTTTTTCGGTTTTTAATGCTCAAAACACAGGTTTTTTCTCTGATTTTATTATTCCAAATCATCCTTATTTTTCTAATCTAGCTCGCATTTTTGGCTTGGCTGGTGCTTTCTTAGGACATGCGTATTTTACATTAGAATTTTTACCCAAAGAAGTCTTTGGTCGCTTTTGGAGACAGTTTTTTAAAGGTTTTATTATTTTTGTTTCTGTAATGACCTTAGTTTATATTGGTGTGATGTATGGAGCAAATAACCTCAGAATCTATACACTACTTTCCAAAATTGCCCATGCTTTAATGATGATAGGACTAATTAGTTTTTTCATTTATTTAGCTATCAAAAGATGGTCAGATACGATGACAAAATATTATTTATTAGCTTCTCTAGTTCTTGTAGTAAGTGCATTTGTATTTAATATTTTACAAGCATTGGGAATAAAAAATGTAAGCATAATTGTACAGGTAGGTGGTATTTTGGAAATTTTGATTTTTTCATTGGGATTAGGACATCGAATGAAAAAATTAGAAAAAGAAAACGCTAGAATATTGGAAGAACAAAATCGAACGCTAGAGCAAAAAGTAAATCAGCGAACGATGGAAATAAGCAAACAAAAAGAAGAAATTTTGGTGCAAAACGAAGAATTACACCAGCAGCAAGAAGAAATAATTTCACAGCGAGATTATATAGATACACAAAATAAACAACTCAAAACAACCAACACGCAGTTTACAGACAGTATTCGTTATGCCAAAACAATCCAAAAGGCTATTTTGCCTATGAAGCAACGCTTTCAAAATCACTTTGAAGATTCGTTTGTTCTTTTTCGTCCTCGTGATATTGTGAGTGGAGATTTTTATTGGATTTATGAAACTATAGACACACAAACTGGTGAGGAAACTACTCTGATTGCTGTGTTGGATTGTACTGGTCATGGCGTTCCAGGAGCATTTATTTCTCTGATTGGTTTTGCCTTATTAAATGAAATTGTAGCCAAAGAAAATATTACTTCTCCTGCTCAAATTTTGCAACGATTAGATGAGCGTATTCAAGAATCATTGCGACAAAAACAAAAGCAAAATTCAGACGGAATGGATGTCGCTTTATGTGCCATTAAAAAAACAAATTCTTACAAACTAGCTGATTTTGAAATCAAATTTGCTGGTGCAAAACGTCCTATACATTTTATCAAAAATAATGAATTACATGAAATACGGGGAAGCAAACTTTCTATTGGAGGAGTAACCAAAAAGAAAATTACAGACAAATATAGTTTTGAAGAACAAACTATCATTTTATCCAAAAATGATAAAATTTATCTCACTTCTGATGGTTTTATAGACCAAAATGGCAAAAATAATAGAAAAATAGGATCTTCAAAACTAAAAGCATGTTTTAAAGAATTTCATAATCTTCCTTTTGCAGAACAAAGAAAAAAGTTTGAACAAATTTTAGATACACATCAGGGAAAACAAAAACAACGAGATGATATTACAATTTTGGGTTTAAAACTTTAACTTTCAATAAATTACATATTGTATTTTCTTAAATTATGTGTATATTCAGTTCGCTAAAACACAATCACAACAAACCATTTATTCTATTTTGCCTACGCTAATTTCTACAAAACAATTTTTGAGTGTTTTGTTTACCTGTTTTCTTTATAATAGTTTATTTTTACTCTCTACTTTTGCACAAAATGAGACTGTAAATTTGGATACAGGTTTTTCTATTGAGGTTTGTGAAGATAACTCTATTTTTAGTAGTAATCAATTAGACCAAAATTGCTTTAAAGAAATTGTATTATCAGAACTAAATAAAAAAGAATATAAAGACAGAATTTGGCTAAAAATTACGATTAAAGATGCAAATAAAGAATTTATTGATTTCAACAAAAATATAGATTCCATAAAAGTCTATCACAATCAAGACCTATTTCTGACAGGAAGTTTAGTTGCACAATCTGAAAAACAACTTCCTTTAAGTATAGCTATTAGCGCAATCAAGATTCCAGTTTATAATCAGCCTTTTTATATAGAAATTATAAGTAGTCAGAAATATCCTATTTCTACTCAATTAGAAGTATTAAATGAAAAAAACTTTAATCGTATTTATGTAAAAGAACGACGAAATACAGTTGATTTTCAACTCTTTTTTCAAGGAATGTTATGGATTATTTTGCTCTATAACTTCTTTTTGTTTTTATCTAGTAGAGAAAAGGTCTATTTAGCTTATGCTATCTATATCTTTGGGTTTTCTCTTTTCACCTCACAAAATGCAGGACTATTTGTTGATTATTTTTCTGCTCAAAATCCTTACTTTTCATTATTTTTCAGAATGTTTGGGCTTGCCATTACAGCAGTTGGCTTTTTCTCTTTTATTCTGACATTTCTTCCCAAAAAAGTATTTAATAAATTTTGGAAACGCTTTTTTTCTATTGGAATTATTTTTTCTATCGGAATGCTGCTTCCTTATATTATACTCAATTATGGATTAGGAAATAGTTATCTCTATGACAAAACCTCTAAAGCAGCCCATGGAATTATTCTGCTTTGTAATTTGATTTTCATAGGTTATTTGGCTAAAAATTATTGGTCTGATACACTAGTACGCTATTTTTTACTAGGCTCTGCATGTGCTATGGGAGGAGCTTTTCTATCCAATGTATTGAAAGCTCTATTTGGTGACACCTTGGGTGATGTATATTTGGTTGCACAAGTAGGTGTTATTTTAGAAATTCTGACTTTTTCTCTAGGATTAGGATATAGAATGAAGAATTTAGAAAAAGAAAATGCTAGAATATTAGAAAACCAGAATAAGCTATTAGAACAGAAAGTAACAGAAAGAACAAAAGAGATTTCGATGAAACAAGAAGAGATTTTGGTTCAAAACGAAGAGTTACACCAACAACAAGAAGAAATTATTTCACAGCGAGATTATATAGAAAAGCAAAACACACAACTCAAATCAGCCAATACACAGTTTACAGATAGTGTTCGTTATGCCAAAACAATTCAGAAGGCAATTCTGCCTATGAAGCAGCGTGTTCAGACGCACTTTGAAGAATCATTCGTTCTTTTTCGTCCTCGTGATATTGTAAGTGGAGATTTTTATTGGGTGTATGAAACCAATGACCCAATTACTAAAGAAGAGATTATTTTGATTGCTGTTTTGGATTGTACAGGACATGGCGTTCCAGGGGCTTTTATCTCACTTATTGGTTTTGCGCTTCTGAATGAAATTGTATCTAAAGAACTTATTACCAAACCTGCACAAATAATTGCACGTTTAGATGAGCGTTTGCAAGAAGCTCTAAGGCAAAAACAAAGCAATAACATGGATGGAATGGATGTCGCTCTGTGTAGTATTAAAAAAGTAGATTCTATTCATCATTCTACTGGAAAGAAACAATTTGAAATTACTTTTTCAGGTGCAAAGCGTCCTTTGTATTATATAAAAGATGATATTTTTGAAGAACTAAAAGGCAATAAAATGTCGGTAGGAGGAATTACAAAGAAAAAAGAAAGAGTGGATGTAGAATTTCAAGAAGAAAAATTCATTCTTACAAAAGGGGATAAAATCTATCTTACTACTGATGGTTTTGTAGATCAAAATGGACGGAATCAACAAAAAATAGGTTCTTTAAAGCTCAAAAGTTCGCTTGAAGAATTTCATACTCTTCCTCTTTCAGAACAGAAAACAAAGTTAGAAGAGATTTTAGACCTCCATCAAGGCAAGCAAAAACAGCGTGATGATATTACAATTATGGGAGTGAAATTATAATCACATTCTAGCAGGTTATAAGTGCTATTTTTTGTAGTTTTGTTTAATCAAATAAATAAAAAGAAAACACTACAAAATCCATTTTTTATGAACATCTTAATTATTGGTTCAGGAGGAAGAGAACACGCCTTTGCTTGGAAAATTGCCCAAAGCTCACTTTGTGATAATCTTTATATCGCTACAGGAAATGCAGGAACGGCACGAGTAGGAACAAATGTAGCCATTAAACCTACTGATTTTGAGCGTTTGGCTAATTTTTGTAAAGAAAGTAATATTGATTTAGTGTTAGTAGGAAATGAAGAGCCACTTGTAAAAGGAATTGTAGATTACTTTAAAAATAGTGACCTAGTTCGTAATGTTCGCATTATTGGAGCAAACAAAGAGGGCGCACAGCTAGAAGGAAGTAAAGATTTTGCAAAAAACTTTATGAATAAAAATAATATTCCAACTGCTAAGTCGGAAACTTTTACTAAAGAATCTATTCAAGAAGCAAAAGAATATTTAAAAACATTATCTCTTCCTGTAGTTTTGAAAGCTGATGGTCTGGCAGCAGGAAAAGGCGTTGTGATTGCTCACACAAATCAAGAAGCTACAAAAACACTTGATGAAATGCTTTTAGATGAAAAATTTGGAGAAGCAAGTAGTAAAGTAGTAATTGAAGAGTTTTTGGATGGAATAGAAGTTTCTTTATTTGTCTTGACAGATGGAAAAGATTATGTTTTGCTTCCTGAAGCCAAAGATTACAAACAAATCGGAGAAGGAAATACAGGACTTAATACGGGAGGAATGGGAGCAGTATCGCCAGTTCCTTTTGTAACAGAAGAGTTTATCAAAAATGCTGAGGAAACTATCATAAAACCAACTTTACAAGGTCTTCAAAATGAAAATATAGACTATTGTGGTTTTATTTTTATTGGTTTGATGGTTGTCGGAAATACATCTTATGTTTTAGAATACAATGTCAGAATGGGTGACCCAGAAACAGAGGTTGTGCTGCCACGTATAGAATCCGACTTTTTAGCTTTGTTAGATGCCACTTCTAAAAAAGAATTAGCTAATCATTCACTCAAAATTTCTAAAAAAGCAGCCACTACAATTATGCTCGTTTCGGGTGGCTACCCAGAAGACTATCAAACAGGAAAAACAATTAAAGGACATGGAAATCTTCCTAAAAATGTAATTGCTTTCCATGCAGGAACAAAAGAAGACGATAGCCGAACCATGACTAATGGAGGACGAGTAATTGCTCTTACAGCACTTGCAGATACAGCAAAGGAAGCTCTAGCAGCATCAAATCACGCTGCCGAATTGGTAACTTTTGAAGGAAAATATTATCGTAAAGATATTGGAAAAGATTTGTTTTAAGAACTATTATTTTCTAGTTCAAGCAGTACTGCTTGAACTAGATTTCTCCTAAAAACTATTATGGAATTAATAAAACTTTACTTGCACTTTTTCCCTTTTCTAAGAAATCATGTGCTTGTTTTCCTTCTGAGAGTTTGAAGGTTACAGGAGGTTTTATATTAATTTTATCTTCTTTAATCCAATCAAACAATTCTTTTGCTCTTTTGTGCCTTTGTTCTTCCGAATTGAGATAACTCCAAAGGTCTCCTCCTGTAAGGGTTTTACTTGTGTCCATCAACATTCTAGGGTCGACAGGTTTTGGGTCGCCTCCACTCATTCCATAAAAAACTACGTGTCCACATTCTTTAGTCACTTCAAAACTATCCTCTAATGTACTTCCAACACTATCATAAACCACATCTACTCCTTTTTGATTTTTAACTTTGTTACAAATTTCTAAAACATACTCTTTCCAATTATCATCAAGAAGTAGAGCATAATCTGATTTTTGTTCTAAAATAGTTTCTAATTTATCTTTGCTTCTAGTTAGACCAATTACTATTGCACCTTTATTTTTACAAATCTGAGTGAGAATCTGTCCTACTCCTCCAGAAGCTGCATGAACAAGCACAACTTCGTTTTTCATCACTTCATGACTATCTGTTGCTAAATAATGAGCTGTTAGCCCTTGCAATAAAACAGAAGAAGCAAGCTCAAAATTTATATTTTCATCAAGAGGAATAATATGAGTTTCGGGAACAGATACAAATTCAGCATTGGCAAAAGGAACATCTGTAAAAGCTACACGCTGACCTATTTTATACTTCTTGGAATTTGATTGTTGAATAATTCCAGCTCCTTCATAACCAGCAATAAAAGGAGGGTCTCCTTTCAAATGATAATTACCTTTTCTACGATAAATATCAGCGTAATTAAGTCCAATGGCTTTCATTTCTACCAAAACTTCATTTTCTTTTAAAATAGGAACAGCTACATCTATATAATTTAGCACCTCTGAACTTCCAAATTCAGAAAAAGTAAGAGCTTTCATTGTATTTTTCATTTATGTAAAAATATTTTTTTGTATAAAAAAATCCTAAGCTAGCTTTTAGCTTAGGATTTGCAATAATAAGAATTTTAAAATCAAAATTATAATTAACCTATTTAATCGTAATTTCAATTATCTTAGCATCTTTCTTAATTTCACTTGTTTTGAGTTCATAATTGTAATGTTGTTCATCAAGTCTGTAGCCTAATCCTTCGTTTACAATAGCCTGTGTATAGCCTTCTATTTCTGAACCATACACTTTCAAATCTGGATATTTTGCTAAAAGAGTTCCGAAAGTATCACCTATCTTTATTCCATCTTCTGTTTTGGCAAGTTCGGAAGTAATTGTAATAGTTCCTACTTTTCCTTCAAACGGATCAAAATAAGCAACTATATTTCCATCTTTATCTTTGACATTAAAAATATCAAAATCTCCTTCTCCTGTTTGTAGCAATCCTTTTTCTAATGTTCCTGTATAGTCTGCTATCTCCATACCTGAAGAAAGTCCTAAAAAAGATTTTTCATAAATGATAAGTTCATCCGTTTCTTGTACTTTGGCTTCTATGATTTCCTCTTTGGCTTCTGTTGCTGTTGTTTCTTCATTGGTTTGGTCTGTTACTTCATTAGACTCTGCTTCTTTTGTCTGATTCGAACCACACGAAAAAAAACTTACCAAGACAATAATAAAAGCACACAATTTCAAATTTCTAATATTCATAATTCTAAAAAAAATAGTGAGTAAATAAGTTGTAAAATTAGCTAGATATAATTTATAAGTAGCTTTCAATTCTCAATTTACAAACTCTTGGGTTATTTATGAAATTGTATTTCAAAGAAAAATCCTTACTCAATTTCTTAAAAAAAAAGATAGTGGTAAGGATTTGTAAGTTAGTAGAGTAAGAAGCAAAACAGGTTAACTTTTATTTTTTGAATATTATTTTAATACACATCTTCACCTGTAAAACGATTTTCTAGTTCATCAGCTACTCGTGCTACTTCAAAAATCATGTAACGAACTTGGTCGTATGTACACAGTTCATATTTTGTAGAAGAACCTACTTCTACATAACCATCTTTGAGTAATATTTTGGAATAGCAAAGTCCATGATTGAGTTCTAAAAGTTCTGTTAGACTAATATCTGGATAGTCTTCTAGCTTACAAACTTTAGACATAAATTCTAACATCACACCATCACCTCTAGGAATGATGTATCCTTTTACATTTTGATATCGTCCATCACTAAGAGGGATTGTTACAATAACTGTATCATCAGAATAATCGGTGTATTTTCCATTGACTTCTTCAGCCAATCCACGTAGATAATTTTGTACATGCTTGTCAGTTGCTGGATTTGCAGTTGCGACCATAATTTTGTGATTTTTTTTGTGTGTAGGTATTTTTGATAATATAGGCTTGTATTTTTTTCAATATTTGTATTCACCTTCTTAAATTACTCAAAATCAGTGAGTTTTCAAAATATTTATGTATTTTTTTTGGATAAAAAGAAGAAGTTTTTTTGATAAAAATCTTAAAAATGAATTAAAAAGCATTTTAGAAGGTTAATCTGTTTGTGATTTTTGATAAAAAAATATTAAAAAGACATTATAATAATTTACTCCTCACATCCTTTACGGTGTCTGATATTACCTTTGTTACATCAACACAAGCAAACCTAGAACTTAATCTATCCTAATTTTAACTACCTCATGCGAACTACTATTTTACTTTTCGTAATCTCTGTTATCATTGTATATGGAGGTCTTTTGCTTCCTCAAACCTTACTCATTAATGAACAAATAGAAATCAATTCTTCTTCTTCTCATATTTCTGAATACTTATATGACTTACCCAAATGGGAAAAATGGTTAGACTGGCAAAAATGGGATGAAACTTCTGATACAGAATATATTTACTCACAATTTCCACAAGGAGTAGGAGCATTTATGAAATTCAAAGATAAAAATGATTCTAAAAACATTGAAAAAGTAGAATTATATATTCAGTCTATTTCCAACAAAAACGTCTCAAACTCAAACTTTGAGAAACTAAAATATATTGCTAATTTTAAAACCTCACAAACACACATAGAAGGCGAGTTTGAATTAAAGTCAGTAATTGAAAATAATACAAATAATGAACGTTCAACACTAAATTTTACATTAGAGATTGATTTAGGAGAAAATCCTTTTATACGTTATTTGGGTTATTTATATTACAAGCCTAAAATAGAGAGAGAAAGTAATACAAGTTTGGAGCGTTTGAAAAAGTTATGTGAAAACCCTATTTTTTGTAAAAAATAAAATATATCCAGTTCACATCAAGATTTCAAAACATAAAAGAGAAATTTATATCCAAATAGCATTTTTTTGTAAATTGTATTTTGTAATTTAGACACAAAATAAGTCTTCCTATCAAATAATTGTTTCTCTTGAAGTATTTATCCCATTTTCTCTTCTCTTTTTCTTGCCTTAGTTCAACTTCTCAAAAATTGAGTGTTAATCTTTTGCGCTTCTATGTTTTGTTTTTTTTTATTGCTTCATTTTCTCTGACCTCTTGTTCTTCTTCTGATGAATTCGAAAAGCCAAAAGAAATTGCAAAAGCTGTTGAAAACTTTCCTAAAGAATGGTTTCTTCTCACTGAAAAAGATGGGAAACGAATTTTGATAGAACCTTATGAGGGAATGAATCCAACGTTTAAGTTTGAATATGACTTGGCAAATGAACGCATGCAAATTCGCTATCAAGCCAATTTAACACAGCGTGTTTGGCTCGTCCAAAAACTTATCAAAAAAGAAAATAACTATACTTTTTACCTTTTAGAAAATGGTGGAAATACTACTACTCGTCTTACTTACTCTCAAACCACTCACCCAGCTATAGGGAGTTGGCAAGAACCATCTGCTGTTTTTTTACCTTACAAAAATGCCTATTTTGTTTGGGATAAACGTCCTTTTGAAAAACAAGAACAACAAAACACAGCTATTTCAACACAGTGGGAACGTGGCGAATGGCTACGTATGAAAGGAACTATTGAAGGAAAAGACTATTCACTTTGGGCGTATGTCTGTGTAACAGCCGATGTAAGTTCTCCTCAATTCCAACGTGGTGTTTATTTTTATGATACATTTTGGAGAGATATTTATTTAGAAAATGCCACAGATTATAAAAGCAATAGAGTTTCAAATAATGATAAAAATAAGCAATTTGAATGGATTATCGAAGAGCGTGCAGCTTTAGATGCCGAAACTGTTTCGGGATATTTCAAAGGTTCTGTTGATTATGATTATAATTTTAAAGGTATTTGGGAATCAGCCAAAACAAATCAAAAACTAGACTTTTTGTATGAAGAAAAAATTCTTCCTTATTCATTAGAAAATCATATCAAGCGTTTCAAAACTTCTGATGGCAGTTCACTCTGTGTTTATTATCCACAAATTACAGGAATCGAAAACGAAGATATTTTGAAAGATTTTAATGAGACCTATATCAAATCACACGTAAATGCTTGGCAAAAAGAGTTTTTAGCTAAGCTAGACACTACAGGCTCTCAAAACCGAAATTGTGATATAGAAATTAATTACAATATCCTTTTTGCCAATAAAAATCTTATTAGTGGATTATTTTTTATTCGCCAAGGAAGCAAGAGAACAGAATATGTAGCCTTTAATTATGACCTTAAAAAGAATGAAGTTTTTCATTTAAATCATTTATTTACTACTGAAATAGATAAGAAAAATCCTCAAAATAGTTTTGAAGCACGTATTCATTTACGAGCAAAACGACATGTAGAAGTAGAATCGCAACGTCATCAAATGCAATTCGAACCCTATGATTCGCTTACTGTTTTGGAGCATTATAATTTCCTTCCAGATAATTTGAGATTAACACTTTACAGTCGTTCCCAAAAACGTTTTTTTCCAATTTATATTCCTTACAAAGATTTGAGAGCCTATATTAAAGAAAGAGAACGCAAGATTTATTTGGAATTGGAATGAATTAGCTATCAGTAATTTGCAGTTTTGGATTCTCTTTAATCTCTCTCTCCTCTGTGGTCAAACTGTATTTCTAATGCTTACTTCCAACTTCTTCTACTTCCTGCCAAACCACATTCAACCAATCATTCAGAGGTTGTCCTGTAATGGCTATTTCAGCTAGTTTTTCAGCAATATCATCAGATAGAAGTTCTTTATCTGTAATTGTTTTTTCTACAATAAAGTGTTTTAATCTAAGAAGTTCTATATTTTCATGGTCTTTTGGATAACCACGAGGCGCAGTTTTCAAAACTCCATTTTCCATCTCTGCAAAACTATCAAAGTATTTTTTGAAGTCTTTTTTATCAAAAATTGCTTTTAGTTCGTCAGCATTATAATCAATCTCTTCTCTAATTTTTTTGATATATTCTTTATTGGGTTGAAAAACTCCGATAGCCAAAAACGAATTATTATTTGGGGCAATATGTAAATAGAAAAGAGGTTTTTCTGTCTTTCTGCCATCTGGATGCAAAACTGCTCCAAAATATGTTTTATAAGGTGTTTTGTCTTTACTAAAACGAATATCTCTGTTTAATCTAAAAATACAATCTTTTGCTGTAAGTGTAGAAAAAGCAGGATCTAATTTGTTTGTAAAGTGTTCTAAAAGGGCTGTAATCAAGACAGCAAATTCTGCTTTTGCAGCTTCATATTGTTTTTTATGTTCTTTAAACCAATCTCTATCGTTGTTTTGATGTAGTTGGTTGAGGAAATCAAGGGTAAGTTTCATTTTTGATAGCTTAGTTGGCAATTAATAGATTACCTTTTCAAAACAGAATTCAAACAATTAGGTTTAAGATTCATATCTTTTTTAATGAAATAAAATAAGTTTTGAAAATTCTGTTCTCAAAAAACAAAAAAATACGTATCTTACCATCAGAGTTATTAAAATTTATCTAACTCTTACTTTTTAAGCATTATACTTCTTTTTGAATGGCAAATTATCATACAGTACAAAGTGGAGACACACTTTGGGGAATTTCTAGGCAATATCAAATTTCAGTAGATGAAATTAAAAGACTTAATAATATGTCAGATGCTAGTCTTTCATTAGGACAGCGTTTGCAAGTAAGTGTAGATTCTCCTTCGTATGGAAGTGGAAATACAGCTACAGCTTCTTCGCCAAATACTTCTGTTTATACTGTACAGGCTGGGGATTCACTTTGGAGAATTGCTACAAAATTTAATATTTCTGTAAATGAGATAAAGGCTTTAAATAATCTTTCTTCAAATTCGCTTTCACTTGGTCAGCAACTTAGAGTAAGTGGTGGAAGTAACTATACTGCACCTGTTGCTACGCCTACTGTTCAAACCAATTCGCCAACAGTTGTAAAAGCTCCTGTTTTTACACCTCGTCCGAGTTATGTTGTACAGGCTGGAGATAGCATGTGGCGAGTTTCTCAAAAAGTAGGTGTTTCTGTAAATGATTTGAAAAGTATCAATGATTTAGATAGTAATATTTTGCGTATTGGACAGATGCTTTACTTGGAAGAAAAACCAGAAGTAGCTTCTCAGGCTGCTCCTGTTCAAAATCCTCAACCTACGCAAGCTGCACCCAAAATTATTTATCATACCGTTGTATCAGGAGATTCTTTGTATAGAATTGCAATGGCATATAATGTTTCTGTTCAAGATATCAAAGAAAGTAATGGTCTTAGCTCAAATGCCCTTTCATTAGGTCAGCGTTTGATGATTACTAAAGAAGTCAAAACAACAAATTATAATTCTGGTAGTGGAGGAAATAATAATTCTGATGGAGACTCAAGTAGTGGAGGGGGTAATGGACAAGGAGATAACTCTTCTTCTGTTCCCAAAACAGGAAATATTTCAAAATACGAACAAAATAAAAAAGAAGTTATTAATCTTGATGCAATAAATGGTGTTCAAATTTTTGGAAGTGGACTTTCTGCAAGCGTTGGACGTGGTGGTGCAAACCGTCAAGCTGATGTAGAGAAAGTACAAAGACGCTTTGTGCAGTTAGATTATATGAATTCTGTTGATGGTCTTTCACAAATTCAAGCTACCATTTCAGCAATTGATAATTTCCAAAGAAGAAATAAAATTGATTGGTGGGCAGGAAAATCTTCTTTAATTGGAGCTTCAGGTTATTCTAATGGACTTATCAATCCAAATGATGTAACCTATAAATTATTGAGAGAATATACTAAATACGATATTACTTATAAAGACCATAGAGGAAATCTAGAAAAAGTTAGTTTTTCTAACTTTGTCAGAAGTAATTATAGTGTTTATCCGTATGGAATTTCGTACTCAGGAACAGTTGTTCATGACATTCCTGCTGCTTATTATGAAAGTGTTGGTTTGTCTCGTCAGCTTGCTGAGGCTCTAGAATTTGTATCTAAAAATGAAGGAAAGTTTGATGCTATCAATAGTTATGATAAAGCTGCTTTTTCTTTTGGATTCATTCAATTTGCTGGAGAAACAGGTGGAGGAACATTTCCAAATATGATGGCACTTATCAAAGACAGAAATCCATCTTTATTTGAAGAAGCCTTCGGAAGATTCGGAATTGATGTAGAATATACTTACAAAAACGATAAATACGAACCTGCAAGTATGGTAGTCTTTACACCAGATGGAAAACGTTATGTAGGAACAGATGCCGAAAAATATATTCGTGCTGATAAAGTTTTACATGGCGTATTTGTAAGAGCAGGACAAAATATTGAAGTAGCAAAATTACAAGTTTTGGCAGCCGTACAAGAATATGTAAAACCTGCACTTAGAGCCAAAATTTCACTCAATGCAAATGGAGTTGATGTAAATCGTGAACCTGTAACTGATTTCATAAATTCAGCAGGAGGAATAACTGTCTTGATAGATTTAGCTGTAAACCAAGGACTTACAGGGGCATTACGTATTTTTGCGCCTGCAATGGAACAGGTAGCTAGACAAACAGGAATTACTTCATTAGTTGCTCTTAAAAATATTGATGAAAAACGAGTAATCCAAACAATTATAGCCAATGCAACCGATGCAAGAGTTCGTACTCGCCCTCAAAAAGTATTAGACGCTGGGATTAGTTTTAGTTAGAAAAATTATTATGTTTTGTAGAGGAATGATTTTCTTATTTCTCTATTTTTTATTTTGCTTTCTCTTCTTCTACCTCGTCAAATCTTTTCTGTATTTTATCTTTTACTAAAGGTAGAATAGATTTTCCAAGTTTAAAAACTTCTGTACTGCCTATTTTTATTTTACCTTGTTCATCTAATAAAAAGTTGTTTTCAGCATTCTGAATTGCGTTACCAATGTATATTGAGTGTTTCCTAGAATTAAACCCTCCCAATATTATCTCATTAACTAAGTTTTTCCAAGCTGGACAATATTCTAATTCCTCATTCAAAGGAGGTAAAACTGATTCTTGATGATAGTAAAGCCATGTTTCAAAACAGGGGTTACTTTGAACAAAAAACCAATTTTCAAACTCTTTTAATTCCTTTATAATAGTTTCTATTTGTGGACTTCTAGAATCATCTCTGTCTTTATCTACATCAATAACTATCCATACTTCATCATTTTTTTGAAAAGAATAATGAGGTGGGTTATCTTTTGTTCCAATAATATTTATTTTAGCTATTTCTAGCAAACCTAGTGGAGAATTGTTTTCTTCACTATCTAGTTTATAAACCTCAATATTAATACGGGAATCAATTTCCTTGAAATAATTGAAGTATTGTTCTTCTCTTGTACGACCTTCTGCAAAAATATAAATACTTTTTGCTTTCTTACTAGGAAGTTGTCTTTCAAATCTCCGATTGATTCTCTGTATCATAGTTATGCCAGTTTAAATCTTTTAAATTTCCTAAAAATGGAACAGAACCATAGCGTCCATTTAAATATCCTTTCTGTATGTCTATAGTCTTGTGTTCTTTAAAATCACTTAAAGAATATAAATCAGTTGAACCACTACTATCTTTTTCTACAAACCAAATTTCATCTTGTCTGAAAATTTCTTGGTCTAATAAGTTAGATTCATGAGTAGTAAAAATTAATTGTCCTTTTGTATTTTCATCTAAAGAAAATTTTCTAACTAATTCTTTTATCAAAAGAGGGTGAATGCTTCTTTCAATTTCATCTATCAAAAACACTCCATTATGGTTAATTAACTCATAAAATGCTGGTACAAAATCTAATAATCGTATTGTGCCGTCTGATTCTTCATCTAGTTCAAATAACAATTTTTTAGATGTTTTTCCTTTATGCTCAAGTTTGAGAGTTTTAGCCCATACTTTATCTCCTTCTTTTATAAAAATAGTTTCAGCTCCTTTCATTTCTTTTCTTGCCCCAACAGCATTACTAGGCGATAAATCAATTAATTCTAATATTCTCTCCAAATCATCTGGATTATCTTTACCGAAAAATTCGTGAATATCTATTTTTTCCGTTTTTAGAGAACTAATTCCTAAGTTTAATGAGCAAATAATATCTTCTACATATCGTCCAAATTTTTCATCAGTTTCTATTGTGTGAGCAAGTGCGGTAGGACGAGAGTCAGGAGTTATAATTTGGAGTGTAAACTCAAACCAATTATACGCTTTCTTAATATCTTGTAAAAATCTATTTTCTCTATTAGCTAAAATTTTTAATGCTGTTTCGTTATGTTTTATTAATTTATCATCAATCAAAACAGATTTTAATATCTGACTTTTCTCATCATTTTCAAATTCGTCTAAAAATATCATTTCTATATTTTTATCCTTATCAGTAGTGCGATGAAATATTAATTTATCATCTTTGTTTCCTAATCCTGAAATATATAATTCTTCTGATAGTATTATATCTCCAATGAATTCAATTCCATAATAAAAAGGAGTATCTTGCTCAATAAACTCAATGGCTAAACTTTGTGGAGTAGATTTAGGGTTGAATTTGAATGCAGATTGTTTAAGTGTGTAGGTCATCTTTTGGTTTACTACAAAATCTTGAAATAAAGCTAAGGCTTTAATTAAATTAGATTTTCCAGCACCATTTGCACCATATATAGAAGATAATTTAAGAAGGTTTAATCCGTCAAAATTATATTTATGATGTTTGAGAGTTTTAATATGATTGTTGGAACAAATTGTGGTAAACTCTTTTTTTTCTCCAAAAGAGAATGTATTTTCTACTATA
The DNA here is from genome assembly GCF_037126295.1 of Bernardetia sp. Wsw4-3y2. Lineage (NCBI taxonomy): Bacteria > Pseudomonadati > Bacteroidota > Cytophagia > Cytophagales > Bernardetiaceae > Bernardetia > Bernardetia sp. Wsw4-3y2. The sequence goes on from NZ_CP147017.1 coordinate 1,274,378, forward strand.
AAACGTATAAGCATAATTGTTGTGATTATTTCACGTAAATATATAGATATATATTTGAATGCAAAAATTAATCACTTATTTTTTTAATAGCTTGTAAAAAAATCACATAAACACAGTAAATTATGAAAACCACTTTCCAAGACGACGTAATAGATGTAGTTTTACAAATCCCAAAAGGAAGAGTAACTTCCTATGGAACGATTGCCAAGTTTTTGGGACATACACGAGGTGCAAGAATGGTAGGTTGGGTAATGAATAATTGTGTAAAAATTAATCAAGAAAAAGATATAAAAATTCCTGCACATAGAGTAGTTAACCGAAACGGACTTCTGACAGGCAGACATCATTTCGAAACACCTACTACAATGCAAGAGCTTTTGGAAGCTGAAAATATAAAAGTAGAAAACGACCAAATACAGGATTTTGACAAAATATTTTGGAATCCTCAAATGGAACTTTTATAAGCTATTTTTTTCCTTTTTTCCAACCATGATTTCTATATCTTCCCTGTCCGTATTTGGATTCTTTAGGTGTAAAAAGTCGCATAAAGAAGTTGCCTCGTTTACCTTTAAATTCTGAACCTTCGTGATAGTGTGACATTCTTACTCTACAGCCTTCGTCTTTACACTTTTTGGGCTTTTTTTTCTTCTTTCCTGCTTCTTGTTCGCTGGCTTGTGCGCCTTTTTTACTTCCTCCACACGAAACTAAAGTTCCACTAAAGAGAAACAATGAAAAGATAATAAATAGAAAAGAAATATTTTTTCTAAAATAATAAGAAAGAAATTGAGATTTATTTGTCATAGTTTTTTATTTTTTATTCTGCGAGCCATTTTTCAGCTTCTTCTTGATTATGAAATAGACGCAACTTAAAATCTCCTTCTAGTTGTTCACTATTATCTTTCATAAATTCGGCAGAGAGTTCTGTAAATAGTTCATTAGGTAATAAATGAGCAAATTTTTTCACACCTGCTTTTATTACTTGTGGCATCCAATGATCTGCAATCCAAGCATCTATCACAACCACATCCCAACCTCCGACTACTTGTCTGTTATCATTTAAAATCAAAGGAGTAGGATGTTGTGCCAATTCTTTTAATATTAATGCTCCACCTTCTTTTATTTGGGCGATTGTCAAATCAGTACCAATCCAGTTTGAATACATAATATTTCTATCTGTAAATTGTTCAATCTGCAGAAAGACTTTTTGGGATTCGTCTTTTAGTTCTTTTTTCATTTCGATAAAATTGAAGTTAATATATAAAATGAAAAATAAGTATATTTTTTAATAAATGGAAGTATAATATTGCCACAAAAACTAGCATACAAAAATTATGCTAACAGCCATTCTTCAGCTTCTTCTAAATTATCAAATAAACGCATTTGAAATTCTCCTTCCACTTTTTTGCTGTTATCTTGCATAAACTCAGCAGATAGTTGATCAAATATATCATCTGAAATAATATGAGCAAATTTTCTCACTCCTATTTCTATTGCTTTGGGCATCCACTCATTTGCAATCCACTCATTTGCCTCATCCCAAGCCCCTGTAATTTTCCTGTTATCATTCAAAATCAAAGATGTGTTATTCTTTTTTAGTTGTTCTAACATTATCATAGCTCCATCTTTTATTTGGTCTACTGTTATACCATCTGCTATCCAAGTTGTCTGAATAATATTTTTATCACTCAAATGTTCAATTTGAAAAAAAACAGTTTGTGTTTCATCTTTTAGTTCTATTTTCATTTCATTAAAAGGGATTATAGTGAGATTTAAGTTTCTTTTTTGAATCTCAAAAACTATGCAAGTAAGTCTACAAAAAAAATATTCCGTTTTTTTAAAGTAGCCAAAACCTTAGTGTATTTTTTACGTTATCCTAAATAAAAGTATTTCTTAATCATTGTTTTTACCCTTACAAACTATTTTAAATTTCTCAAAAATGAAAAAACAAAATGCACTTTTGATAATTGATGCTCAATATGATTTTTGTAATCCTGCTGGTGCTTTATATGTTCCCAATGCAGAAAATGACATTCAGCGTCTTTCTGATTTTATCACAACAAATGCAACACAATTAGACCATATTTGTGTAACACTTGATACTCATCCAGTAAACGATATTTCACATCCTTCTTTTTGGAGAGATGCAACTGGAGATGAACCAAATCCTTTTACTCAAATTACGCTCAAAGAAGTAGAAGATGGAAAATGGACTCCTAATTTTTACCCAAAGGAAACCAAAGAATACCTAAAAAACTTAGAAGCACAAGGTGAATTTCCTCATTTTATTTGGACAACTCATTGTTTGATTGGTTCAAAAGGAGCTGCACTAGATGAAACTCTATCAAAAGCATTAGAAAAATGGATAAAAATAAATAAAGAAAACAATCAGTACAAACAATATCAAGCTGTAACAAAAGGAACATACCCACTTACCGAACATTTTGGTATTTTTCAAGCTCAAATTCCTGTCAAAGACCGACCAGAAACACAGCTTAATCAATCACTTTTAGATTCTTTAAATGAGTATGAAAATGTGTATTTAGCAGGACAAGCAAAGTCACATTGTGTTGCCACAAGTTTGAAACAGATTATGGATTACGCACCAAAATTAGCCAAAAAAATAATCGTTTTAGAAGATTGTATGTCTGATATTCCAAATTTGGGGCATTTGGGAGAACCTATTTATCAAAAAGCAAAGGAATTAGGAGTTAAGTTTGTGAAAAGTGATGATGTACAATTATAGAAAATAAAAAAAATTATAGATCTAACTGTTAAAAACAATGAACTTGTTTAAGAATGGTGATTTATTTTTTTAAAAAGAGGTCAAAATAGTTATACTTGTAAATCATCACATTTTCAATCTAACTATTTTTCCCTCTATGTACGTAAACTTATCAAAAAAATTTATAACCGAAAATATTTTACCTTATTTACATCAATTTACAAAAGGTCGTCGTATAAAAGTAGCTCTTTGGCGTATTATCCAAGCCATTGTGTATCGCTTAAAATCAGGGAGTCAATGGCGAGAACTTCCTATGAAACAATTTTTCGGAAACTTATCAATTAGCTGGAATACAGTATATTACCATTATAATAAATGGTCAAAATTAGGAAGTTGGAAGAAATTATGGATCAAGTATTTAGAAGATTATCGTGGAGAATTAGATTTTTCTATTTGTCAGCTAGACGGCAGCCACACTTCAGCTAAACGAGGAGGAGAAGGTATTGGATATTCCAAAAGAAAAGCAGGAAAAACAACCAATGCACTTTTTCTAACGGATAAAAATGGTATTCCAGTAGCGATGTCTGTTCCAAGAGCAGGCAATCATCACGATGCTTTTGAACTTGAAAAAAATATGCAATCTATGATAGATGATTTGAATGCTTCTCAAATTAGAGAAGGAGGAATTTTTCTCAATGCTGATGCAGCCTTTGATACACAAGCCTTTCGTTCTTTTTGTAATCATTTAGATATTGTAGATAATATAGATTTTAATAAAAGAAATAAAAAAGACCTTGATAATCAACCATTTAAAGATGAAGAAATGTATGAATTGAGATTCGTTATTGAAAGAACTAATGCGTGGTTAGATGCTTTCAAAGCCTTAATTATGAGGTACGAAACTAAAATTCATACGTGGCAAAGTTTACACTATTTAGCCTTTACTTTAATATTTGCCAGAACTAGAAAAAAACATTCTTAAACAACTTCAATGTAATTATTTCAACATTAAAAATATTATACCTATTATTGTATCAAGCTATAACAATGTAGCTTTTACCTAAATAAATTCATAAACTTAACTCTAGTATTAATGAAAAATCTCAAGAAAAAATTCGGAAAATTTGCTATTTCAACAGCACAAGTAAAACAAATTAAAGGTGGATATTATAATTGCACTTATGTCGCTTGTCCTAAAAGAAATTATTTATATCAACCAGAGCCAGGTAGTCCTGAATATGAGTGTTGTAAGGGTAATTAATAGTAACCATTCAATAAATAAATCTAAAAAAACTGTTACTTTTTGTAAAAAGTAACAGTTTTTTTTGTTGTCTTTTATTACCATACGAATCTAAACAAAAACTCGTATGTTTGAAAATCTTAGTACCTTTGAGGTATATAAGGTAAAATAATCTTTACCTGCCGTTGTTGGTGTCCTCACCAACGACATTTACTCTTAACAAACAGAAAAAATACGACAAAATGGAATACAATCCACGCCTTATCGAACCCAAGTGGCAATTGCAATGGGAAGAAAAAGAGGTTTATAAAGTTGAAAATGATACTACAAAACCAAAATATTATGTGTTAGATATGTTTCCTTATCCTTCTGGTTCTGGGCTTCATGTTGGTCACCCACTCGGTTATATTGCTTCAGATATTTTGAGTAGGTTTAAGCGTTTGAAGGGTTTTAATGTTCTTCATCCAATGGGTTTTGATTCATTTGGTTTACCTGCTGAGCAGTACGCCATCGAAACAGGACAACATCCAGCCATTACAACGGCTCAAAATATTCAAACATTCAAATCACAGTTTGATAAAATTGGTTTTTCATTTGATTGGTCAAGAGAAATTCGCACTTCAAATCCTGATTATTACCGTTGGACACAATGGGTTTTCAAACAGCTTTTCGAATCATTTTATAATAACGATACAGAAAGAGCAGAAGAAATTCAAAAACTAATTACCATTTTTGAAAAAGAGGGAAACAAAAAAATAAATGCAGCTTGTGATGATGATACACCTTCTTTTTCAGCAGAGGAATGGAATAATTTTACAGAAAAAGAAAAATCAGACGTTTTATTAAAATATCGTTTGGCGTATAAATCGGAAGCTATCGTAAACTGGTGTGCAGAATTAGGTTCTGTTTTGGCTCACGACGAAATCAAAGACGGACTTTCAGAACGTGGTGGTTATCCAGTAGAAAGAAAAAAAATGCCTCAATGGATGATGCGTACAACAGCCTACGCAGATCGTCTTTTGAGAGGCTTGGAAGAAGTAGAATGGTCGGATGCGCTCAAAGAAATGCAAAAAAACTGGATTGGAAAATCGTATGGTGCAGAACTTAGTTTTCAAATTGAAGAAAATCCAAATAATAGAAAGAGTGAAGAATTAAAAGAACTCATCGCTTTTACTACTCGCCCTGATACTATTTATGGAGTTACTTATATTGCCCTTGCACCTGAGCTTGAAATCATTGATGAGCTTACCACAAAAGAGCAACGAGCAGCCGTAGAAAATTATGTAAAATTTGCTAAAAACCGTTCGGAACGTGAACGCCAAACAGAAGTAAAAACAGTTTCAGGAGTTTTCACAGGAAGTTATGTAATCAATCCAATTTCTGGAAAAAGAACGCCTATTTGGGTGGCTGATTATGTTCTTTCGGGTTATGGAACTGGTGTTGTGATGGGTGTTCCTTCATCTGATGAACGTGATTTTCGTTTTGCTACTCATTTTGGTTTGGATATTATTCAAGTCATCAAAGAAACTCAAACAGACGAAAACGGAAATGTTTTGGAAGCCTACACAGAAAAAGAAGGACATATAATGAATTCTGACTTTTTGGATGGACTATCTATAAAAGATGCCATTCAAGCAGCTATCAAAAAATTAGAAGAGAAAAAAGCTGGAACAGGAAAAATAAACTTTAGGTTGCGTGATGCAGCTTTTGGTCGTCAAAGATATTGGGGAGAACCGATTCCGATTTATTATAAAGATGAAATTCCTCACACATTACCAGATTCTGAATTGCCTTTAATGCTTCCAGAAGTGGATAGTTACAAGCCAACAGCAGAAGGCGAACCACCTCTAGGACGTGCAGAAGCATTTACTTATCAAGGAAAATATCCTTATGAGCTTACCACAATGCCGGGGTGGGCAGGTTCTTCTTGGTATTTCTTGCGTTATACCGACCCTCAAAATATGCGTGTTTTTGCATCAAAAGAAGCCGTAGATTATTGGAATCAAGTTGATGTGTATATTGGTGGAGCAGAACATGCAGTAGGTCATTTGCTGTATTCTCGTTTTTGGACAAAGTTTTTACACGATAAAGGATTTTTGAATTTTGATGAGCCATTTAAAAAATTGGTTAACCAAGGAATGATTCAAGGAAAATCTAGTTTGATTTATCGTATTAGTGGTTTCCAAGTATATTTGAGTGAAGGAATTTATCACCAAGTAGAAAAATTAACTTCTGATGCCGAAAAAATAGAAGGAATCAATCAAGTTGCAGGACATGAAGCTATTCCAGCAAATATAGCAATCAGTATTAGTCCTCTACATGTTCCTGTAAGTATGGTAAAAGATGATATTTTGGATATTAAAAAATATCAAAAATTCAGACCAGAAACAGAAAATGCAGAATTTATAAAAGAAGAAAACGGCAATTTTGTTTGTGGTTCGCAGGTAGAAAAAATGTCTAAACGTCTTCATAATGTTGTCAATCCTGATGATGTCGTTTCAGAATATAGTGCCGATGCTCTTCGTTTGTATGAAATGTTTTTAGGGCCTTTGGAATATTCAAAACCTTGGGATACAAGTGGAATTGATGGCGTTCAGAAGTTTTTGAGAAAAGTTTGGCGTTTATTCTATGACAATAATGGCGATTTGGTTTTGAATGACGAAAAACCAACAAAAGAAGAGTTCAAAACACTTCACAAAACCATCAAAAAAGTAGAAGATGACATCGAACGTTTGTCTCTGAATACTTCTGTAAGTGCTTTTATGATTTGTGTAAACGAACTTACAGCTATGAAATGCTACAAAAGAGAGATTTTAGAGCCTTTTTTGGTTATTCTTTCTTCTTTTGCGCCACATATTACAGAAGAACTTTGGCATCTTGCTTTAGAAAAAACAACTTCTATTGTAAAAGCAGAATTTCCAGTTTATGATGAGAGTTATTTGAAAGAAGATGAATTTGAATATCCAATTTCGATAAATGGAAAAGTTCGTACTAAAATGTCCTTTGCTTTAGAAACTCCAAAAGAAGATATCGAAAAACAAGTTTTGGATGCTGAAATAGTTCAGAAATGGTTAGAAGGAAAATCTCCGAAGCGTTTTATTTTAGTTCCTAAGAAGATTGTAAATATTGTGATTTAATATTTTTACCGTACCGAACGGTTCGCTTTGAGCGAACCGTTCGTTTTATGAAACACTTATGAAAAATAAACTCATCAAATTTCACTTCATCATTCTACTTATTTTAGTGGTAAATTTATTTATCATTGATGGCTATAATTTTGGATTGAATAGCTATGCAAAAATGACATTGCTAATTCTTCTTTTTGGAAGTGGCATTTCAATGTTTGCTCTCAATGTCAAACCAGTACTTAAACTTTTAGTAAGATTGTATTCTACCTTTTATATTGCTGTTGCTTTGTTGATTTCCTATATTATTTTTACTACTGATAAACACCCTACTCTCGTATTTCCGTATGATTTTTATGAGCCATTACGAACACATGTACCTGTATATAAACAGTCTGATTATGAAATTTACAATTATGACAAGAAAGGTGTTTTGAGTTTTCTTAATAGTTGTGGTGGTGGTATTGAATCTGGTTATTACTTTTTAGACAAAAATTATTTTATTTTTAAAACTAGAATTGGATATTTTTATTCTGGTCATTCTGTAAAGGTTATAAGTGAAGGAAATGATGTGGAATTTACTAAACGTGATACATATAAACACTTAAAAAAAAAGGATATACAAAATATTAATGTAGCAAATGATAGTGTTTATATAAACTTTAATGAAGGCTATAATAGAGTTTTTGAAATCGAAGAATAAAAAAATACTATGAAGAATAAAGAGATAACATTAGAAAATATTGAAGAATTTGCTATTCCTCTTTCTACTCATATCTTGAAATGGAAATTTGAGTTAGAAGATGAACGAGAACTATATAAAGAATTTAAAGACCAAATTATTCCATTGAACGATAAAGCGTCTGCTTTTTTATGGGATTTTGAATTCTCTCAAAAATTTTTATTCTTGGATAATAGTGATTATTTCAAAGAAACAGATTGTATATTTGCAGATGCAAAGACACGTGAAGAGGTGAAAAAATGGCTTTATCAACGAGGAATTAAATTCGATACAAAAGTAATTTGGACTTGCTCAAAAAATCATGCCTTTGTATTGACTTGGAAAATGATAATCAAATTTTGGGACGGCATTTTTTTCGCTTCTGATGAAATAATTTGGGATAAAACTTTAAACTGGGTTCTTAATTCTCATCATGAGGGAGTTTTATATTTTTCGAAAGATAGAATTTATGATGCTAATACAGAAAGTAAAGAAATAGCTAAAACAAATGAAATTCTAAAAGACTTTAAAAGTAAAATTCCACAAATAAGTTCAAGCTCAAAATATATTTCAAATCCTTTTCGCCCCTGATATTTACCAATACAAAATGACTTTCATAAAAAAACTAGACCAACACCTTTCATTATTTTAAAATGGCTTGCATCATTGTTTTATGCAACATGGAATGTAATTTCGCATATCAAGCCTTAGAAAAAATACTATTTTTCATTCCATCTAATATAATTTTTCATTAGATTTGTTTTATTCAAAGATTATAATATCTACAAAAAAACAACTCTACTATGAAAATTAAAATCTATTCTGTTTTATTATTTTTCTTTTTAGTTTTTTTTAGTTTTTCATTTTTCTCAAAAGCTCAAAACAACTCAGAAAGTGATATTTTTTATCAGAGTAGAATAAATTCCCTTTGGCAAAACAATCAAATAGATAGCACTTTAATTGCTTATGGCGAATATTTAGCAGAGTTGAATCCAAAAAAAGAAACAAGTAACTATATCAATTTTCAAATACAACGACTCAAAATAGCTTACTTAGTTGGAAACATAGAAGTCGTAGAAAAATCTATTCAAGAGCTAAAAGAATTAAAATTAAATGATAAAAAAGAAACTGAATTAGCTCATCAGATTATATTTCAAGAAGCAAAATATCTGTATTGGAAAGGATTCTATCAAAAAGCAGTTAATTTATTCAAACAGATTCCAAATTATCAAGAACTCAAAAGTTATCAGTTAGCCAATCGGTATGCAAACGTATCAGATATAAATTTAGATTTTTTAGAAATAGAGACATTTGAAGATTCCAAATTTGAAACAGCATCCGAACAAACTGAGCTTCTTAGCCAGCTTTTCACTTCCTACGGAATGCCTACAGAAGCCCTTTCTTATGCTCAAAAATCTATTGATTATCTTCCACAAACTGCCAATGAAATTGAAAAAGTAGATGCTCAAATTCATTACACAAAAGTTTTGTTGCTTTATCAGTTAAAAGTAAGAGAAAGTCAAGTTTATTTAGATGAAATTCAAGAAAAAGTGGCTAAATATGCTCCTCAAACAGAATTAGAATTACGTTTTCATGTCTTATCTATGACCAAATTATTTATTGAGCGCAAAATGAAAGAAGTCGTAGAAATTAGTGATTCTGTTTGGGTACTTTGTCAGAAAACGCCTGCTACTAATTCTGTTTTTCAAGACCATATTCGGGTGCGAAGTGCTATGCTTTTGGAAACTCGCAAATGGGATGAAGAAGAAAAATTATTAGATGAATATATAGAACAGTTTTCAAAGTTATATTCTCAAGAATCACATCAAGTTCAACAGCTTTATGCTCACAAATCACTTCTTTATTTTTATCAAAATTTCTATCAAAAAGCAGTTGATTATTCAGATAAAATACTTCAAAATCCTGTTGCTTCGGTTTATCTTGAAATTGATGTATATAAAATCAATGCAATTGCCTATTCAAAAATAAATAATTATGATAAGTCTTTTTTTTATGCTGAAAAATATTTAGAGCTAACAAAGAAAGCATTAGGAGAAAGTCATGTACAAGTTGCAAATGTCTACTCTTTAGTTGCCAGTATTTATAGTGAACAAAATAACTTACAGCAGTCGGTAGAGTATTCTAAACGTGCAATTGAAATTTATGAAGCACAAGAACAGAAAAATTTTCCGACAGCTATTGCTCGTTCTCATCAAGTTATTTCAAGGGTTTATCTAAAACTAGAACAAAATGAAAAAGCTCTTTTTCACTCTTTGCAAGCTAAAAAAATATTAGAAGAACTATTTTTGAAAGACAGATTTTATATTCTTTCCCAAACATATAGTAGTTTGGGAATAGTTTATAGAAGTCTTGAAAAGTACGATTCTGCCTACCATTATTATCATTTGTCTTTGGCTGCTGAAAATACTTTACCCGAAAAAAACAGAAATCATGCTAATATAGGAAGAGCCTATAATAATTTAGGATATGCTTTTGAAAAACATCAAAATTATGATTCAGCTATTTATTATTATCAAAAAGCATTGATAGAAAAACAAAACAATGAAAAAACATGGACGAGTGCAAATGTTTTGAATAACTTAGCAAACTGTTTTGCAGCCATTTCAGACTTTACTAAAGCCGAAAATAATTATAGAAAATCACTTGAAGTAAACGTATTAGGAAAAGAGTATGCAGATATAGAAATTGCTTTAGATTCTTACAAAGGTTTAGCTACCTTAAATAAGTTTCCTTTTGCTCAACAACTAAACTATTACAGAAAGGCAGATGAAATAATTGATAAAATGCGCTCTCAATTGCATACAGATAATGACCAATTACTTATCAGCAAACTGACAACAGAAATTTATGGAAAGGCTCTTTCTACTTGTTTTGAAGCTACAAAAATGAAAACTGTAGAGGAACAAATTTATGAAGATGCCTTTTATTTTGCAGAAAAAAATCGTGCATCTTTGCTAAGAAAACAAACTCAAGAAGCTCTTGTAATGACACAAGTTCCTGAAAATTTGAGAAAGTTAGATGTAAATTATAGTTCGCTAATTGATTATTATCAGCGTGAAATAGAAGAACTTGAAAATACAGATAGTCAGGAAAAATCAGAAAGTCAAATAGCTAAATTAGCGTATTACAATCAGCAAATTTTAGAAACAAGAAATAAAAATCAAAAACTTAAAAATGAATTGTCAGAGAAATTCAAAAGTTATAAAAACCTTCAAGAACCTAATCAATTAGCTACTACCCAAACTATTAAAGAAAATCTAAAAGAAAACGAACAAATGATTGTTTATCAATGGTTTGAACCTTATTTATTTGTTCAAATCATTAGTAAAGACAAACAATTATTTTATAGAATAAAGCCAATTGATTTTGAAGAAACACTGAAAAAATATAGAAACTGTTTAGCTAAAGATTGTAGCATAGAAAAATTTGTAGTGCAAAGTGATGCACTCTATAAAATCCTAATTCAACCTATCGAATCGCATATCAAAACAAGTCAAAAACTAATTATTATTCCTGATGCTATTTTACAACAAATTCCTTTTTCTACATTATTAAGTACATCTAACCAAGAGAGTAACCTATCTAATCAAAATATCAATTATCCATTATTAAAAAAGGAAATTTCTTTTCATTATTCATCTTCACTTTGGGCAGCTCAAAGACAAAGCAAAAATCAAATAAACTATGAATATGAATTTGTTGGCTTTGCTCCTGTTTTCGAAGACCAAAAAGAAAACAATAGTAATTTAGTGGCAAGTAATAGAAGTAATTTGAGTTCTCTGCCATACAGCAAGAAAGAAGTAGAAGAAATTGCCAATTTGTTTACTAATCAAGAGAAAAATGCTTTAGCTTTTGTAAATTTAAAAGCAAATCAAGAAAATTTGAAAAGCTATGCAACCAAAACACGAAGATTGCATCTAGCTACACATAGCCAGACTTTTACAAAAACACCTTTCAATTCTCATATTTGGTTATTTGGAAAAGATTCTATTACAAAAGATAAAGAAACTCCACAAAAATTTTATGCAAGTGATTTGTATGGAATGTCGTTTCCTAACGAACTAGTAGTTTTGAGTAGCTGTCGTTCAGGTGTAGGACAAGTAGTAGAAGGAGAGGGCGTAATTACACTTACTCGTTCATTTCTGAACGCAGGAACAAAAAATGTTCTTTTTTCGCTGTGGCAAATAGATGATTTAGCTACTAAAGAACTTATGACATTCTTTTATGAATCTGTTTCTGAAGGCAAATCTTATTCAGAATCTCTGCAACTTGCCAAACAGAAATTATCAAAATCTGAGAAATTCAAAAATCCTTTTTATTGGGCAGGTATTTTATTAATTGGAGAATAAAAATAATTATTTTTGTTAAAATAATTATTTTATTTAACTAAAAGTACATTTTGGCACAGATTTTTGAATAAGTTTTGTAAATGATTAACTTATATTTTACAAAAGTAAAAGACACATTATAATCACTAATTTAACTATCATTCATTTAATCTATTCAAAATCATGAAACCTCATCTACTACTCAATCAATTAACAAGGCAACTATCTACTTATAGTTCTTTATCTATTTTGATTATTTTATTACTTGTAATCTCTGCCTGTTCTTCTGGAAAGAAAGCTCTACAAAGAGGAGATTATTACGACGCAACTCTAAAAGCTGTTGATAGACTGCGTCAGAGCCCAAACAACAAAAAAGCACGTCATACACTTGGAGAGGCTTATTATAGAGCAGTAGAAGAGAATTTGAGAACAACACGTACATTAGATACAAAAGTAAATCCTCTTAATTGGGAAAAAGTAGCAGAAAGCTATGGCAGAATCAACGAAATGGGTAACGAAATTCGTAAAAGTCCTGCTGCTTTAAAAATTGTCAAAAACCCAACAAGTTATTTATCTGAAGAAATAAAAGCGAAAGACAAGGCTGCCGAAGCAAATTATAATGAAGGAATAAAGCTAATGGGTTTAAAAAATAGAGAAGATGCAAAAAAAGCCTATTATCATTTTGTAAGAGCCAATCAATGGGTCAAAAATTATAAAGATGTTGCTGTTCAGATTCCGACAGCTAAAGATGCAGCTACTTTAAAGGTATTGGTTCAGCCTATTCAAGTTCCAAACTCATTTAGTTTGGGAAGAGACTTTGTGCAAAGTCAAGTAATGGAGTATCTAAACACAAATCGTAGAATGAATGAGTTTGTAACTTTTTATCTGTCTTGGGAAACACCTAATTATTGTTGTGCTGACCAGCTTTTAATGATGAGCTTTGATGAATTTACGGTTGGACAAGTATTTATGAAGGAAAAAACCACAACTGCAGTAGACAGTGTTAGACGTACAGTTCGTCTTGATGATGGTGCTACCAAAACTATTACAGATGCTGTAAAAGCAGATTATACACATCATGAGCAATATGTAGTTTCAAATGGACGTTTAGATGTGCGTGTCATTGACGCAAAGACAAACAGAATTTTGATGCAAGATAAATACCCTGGAGAATTTGTGTGGAGAAATGAATGGGGAACATACCAAGGCGACAAACGTGCTTTAGATAATGATCAAGAAAAGGCTGTTAAAGTTCGCCCTGTTGCACCACCACCACCACAAGATTTATTTGTAGAATTATTCAAGCCTATTTATGACCAACTCACAGGAAATATGAGAAGATTTTATAGTAGGTATTAAAATCATAATTTGTTGAAGGTTTCACAGTAACATGCCTACAAAGATTAGATAAATTTAGAAATAATTAAAGAAGATGAAATTGCTAGAAATAGCATTTTATTTCAAAAAACATGAAAACAAAATACTATTTCATCTTCTTTCATAGTATCATTATTAAAAGTTTTATCGTTAATAAAATAGATAAAACAACGTAAAATTTAATTATATCTATTTAAAAATAGAAAGTATACTGATACAATATGAATAATCAACCTCCTATTACTCAACTTCTTTCAGCTGCACAATCTGGCGATACACAGGCAATGGAAAAACTTTTTCCTTTGGTTTATGATGAACTTGTCAAGGTTGCACATAGTTTGAGGGTGCGTTGGCAAGCAAATTACACGCTCAATACGACAGCACTTGTACATGAAGCTTACATAAAACTAGCTGACCAAGACAGTAAAAACTATTCAAGTAAAGGACATTTTTTTGCTGTGGCTGCAAAGGCAATGCGTCATATTTTGGTAAATTATGCCAAAATGAAAACAGCCGAAAAACGAGGGGGAAAGGATATTGATGTAGATATTCAGAAAGTAGAAAATATAATCCCTGATGAGCAAGTTGGAGAGCATATCTTAGGACTTCACGAAGCCTTGATTACACTAGAAAACTTAAATGAAAGACAAGGAAAAGTAGTAGAATGTCGTTTTTTTGCAGGACTTTCTATTGAAGAAACTGCCGATGCACTACAAATTTCGCCTGCAACTGTAAAAAGAGATTGGAATGTAGCAAAAGCCTATTTGTATAATCAACTCAAACAGGATGTTGTATAATCGTTGGGGAGACAACAACAACAGCTAGGAAGAGATACTTCTAATTCCCAATTTCCTGTCTTCCATTCTCTCATACAATTCAACATACTGACTAGCAACTGTTTTTGGATTGAATCTTTTTACATTTTCTAGTCCATTTTGTACTCGTTCATTTCTATAATTTTCATCATTTATAATCTTCAAAATTCCTTCTTTGATTTCTGTAATAGAATAGGGATTTACCAAAAATGAATTTTTTCCTGCCACCCAAGGCATCGAAGAAATATTACTTGTAATGATAGGTTTTGATAAAGTCTGTGCTTCTATAATTGGCATTCCAAAACCTTCAATGGTAGAGACAAAAGAAACTAAATCACAATTTTTATAAGCCAAAATGAGCTGCTCAAAACTTACTTTGTCTTCATGTTTGTAATCAATCTTATATCTTTTGAGTAATTTGAAGTGATGTTCTGAAAGTGGAGCAATGATATGTAATTTACAATTAATCCCTTCTAAAGATTCAAAAAGACGTTCTAAGTTTTTATTAAAAGCTGCCCCTAATTGTAAAATAATAGGCTTTTCTGAATTAAATTCTTTAGGAATATAATTTTTTGATGCTTCTTCAAATTTTGGTGAAATGGTTGTCGGAATGACAATTATTTTATTAGGGTCGCAATTTGTATGCTTTATGATTTCATTTTTTGTTGCTTCCGAAACAGCTGTTACAAAACGAGATTGCTTGACAGGAATATCTAACCAAAAGGTTTTCAGAAATTTTCGTTTTAATTTATCCTTTACAGAGTTGGTGTGTTGTTCTAAAAAAGCACAATCGTGAATAGTCAGAATTGTTTTTTTAGGATTTAATCCCATTGTCAGAAAATGTACATCGCCTGTAATATGATTTATGTCGCTCTTGAGATTTTGAGTTTGTTTCTTTGCATCAAGAATATTTTTTATTCGTGGCAAAATTCCATCACTAAAAAAAGGAGATTGATAAACAATTGGTTCTACTTTCTTTGAAATAGAAGGCAGATAAGAGCGAATATCTTCAAAATAAGATTCGATACTAAAATTTCCAAACTGACGAGGTTTTCTATGTAAATAAATGACTTTCAAATTTCTCTTATTATTTTTTAAACCAAATTAGAATCAAAAGAAGAAATAAGCGAAACAGGAGAAGCCGAAATTTGATGTTCTTGCAACCAATTTTCTAGCACAACCAAATTCCAAACTCTTGCCCACGATACTCTAGGGTCATTGTCTAAAAATTGTCTCCAAACTCTCATAATTCCTTCTTCATTAAACTCTGGACGACTTGCTAAATTTTGGACACGCTCATCACAAAAGCTAAAAAGTTCATTTTTAAGCCAAATTTGCCACGGAAGAGTAAAGCCCATTTTCTGACGATTGACAACCTCAGATGGTAGTAAATTACCCACTGAATCAACTAACAACTTTTTAGGAGAATGAGGAAATTTGAAAGAATCTGGAACTTGAAGAACGTATTCAATTAATTTGTGATCTAAAAAAGGAACACGAATTTCTAAAGTATGCGCCATACTCATTTGGTCAGAATCACGCAAAAGAATATTTTGTAAATATGTAAAAAGCTCTGCTACCGAAATTTGAGATAAAAAAGGAAGTTTTTTAAAATCTTTTTGTCTTGCTAAACTTTTGAAAGCTGAGCGCACTCTGTTTTCAGTCAATTCATCTTTACGTAAAAACGATTTTATACGTTCATCTAAAAATACTTGTCTGATAAGTGGATACGTATAATCTAATTTCCAATCTTTTTGAGAAAGCAAGCCAAAAAGTTTGTCAGAAGCTACTGAAGGACGATATTTTTGTCGTAGCCTGCCAACATTAGATTTCAAAAAAATAGGTAATTTTCCTATCCATTTATTATTATTGAGCTTGTTGAGCATTGTAAAGAGGTCGTAGCCAGCAAAAAGCTCATCTCCTCCCAAGCCTGAAAGAGCCATATCAATTCCTTTCTCTTTAGTCACTTTCGAAACTATATAGGTATTTATTCCATCACCACTTGGATGATCCATAGCTGAAAGAGCTTTCGGAATGATTTCTAAAAAATCTTTTGGATTAAGATGAATATCGTGATGTTCTGTTCCAAATTTATTGGCAACCAAACGAGCATATTTTGCTTCACTAAATTCTTCTTCTTCAAAAGAAACACAAAATGTTTTTACTTTTTGGTTAGACATTCGGCTCATTAGTCCAACTATAATACTAGAATCTATTCCACCAGAAAGAAAAGCTCCAAAAGGAACATCAGCCACTAAACGCTTTTCGACTGCTTCATTTAATCTTTCATAAATATCTTTTTTTATTTTTTTATAGGTAGTTCCTATTTTTTGTTCAGTATGGTGTGCTTGCCAATAGCATTTTTCTATCCATTCTGTATCAGAAATTTCTACATAATGAGCAGGCAAAAGCATACAAACATTCTCAATCATTGTGCGAGGTGCATGTACAGTCTGATAACGTAAAAAATCTTCTAAGCCGTGGTGATCTAAATTCTTTGGAATAAATCCAGAAGCTAACATGGCACGCATTTCAGACGAAAAAACATATTTATTTTCATCTCTATAGTAATACAACGGTTTTATACCTAATCTATCTCGTACTAAAAAAAGTTTTTTCTCTAAATTATCCCAAATAGCGAAGGCAAACATGCCTTCAAATTTTTTGATACAATTTATTCCCCACTCTGCAAATGCTGCCAAAATGACTTCTGAATCTGAGTCTGATTTGAATGGATAATCAAGCTGTTTTTTGAGTGCTTTATAATTATAAATTTCCCCATTAAAAACTAATGTATAACGCCCATCATGAGAGTGCATTGGTTGATGTCCTGCATTAGAAAGGTCAATAATGGATAATCTTCTATGTCCTAATGTTACACTATTTGTGGTTTCATCTTGCCAAATTCCCTCATCATTTCGCCCTCGGTGTGCCATAGCTTTGTTCATAGCAGCCACTCTGTGCATATTATTTTGCAGCGAAAAATCTATAATTCCATTTATTCCACACATAAGCCTATTTTTAATTATTTTTTACTTCTCAATAACTCTTCAATTTTAATATCTACAATAATTCTGAACCAAAAACCTTGTAGAAAATGAAAAATTCGTCCTTCTTTTCCATCTAAAAAACCAAGTTGAAAAAAGAAACGATAGATAAAGTAAATACAAGGTCGCCAATAAAGAGGTAATTTCCACCAAATGTTTTTCAAAAATGCAATTTTTTCATCAGGATTACCAGAAAGTTTGCGTGTAGTGTGTTGAGAACGTAGTTTTTGAATACGTTCTACTTCTTCTTGTGCTACAAGGTCGCTATATTTGTTGTGTTTGGCAAGCCAAAAAGAAATGTCATTTTCCTTTGTGTTTTCTTCTATCAAAAAACCTTTTTTCCAAATCTGTGTTTTACCTTCAATAACAAAACGATGATCCATATTTTCATTGAGGTCAGAATGTCCATATCCTTTTCTAAACATTTTGAGTAAATATTTTGGAAAGTAACCTCCATGTTTTATCCAACGACCTCTAAAATAATTTTTTCTATTGAAATAAATTCCATTTACTTCTTTAGAAACTGTATTTTCATCGAATAATACTAATTTTTGTTTTAGTTCTGGAGTTACTATTTGGTCTGCATCAAGTCCAATAATCCATTCTGTCTGAATATCAAAGTTGTTTAAAGCAAAGTCCCATTGTTTCGGATGGTTTTCAAATTTATTATAAATAATTTTTGCTTGATAGCCTTCTGCAATTGATAAAGTTGCATCTGTACTACCTGAATCCAATATAAAAATGGGTGCATTCAAATCTTTAATGGATTCTAATAAGCGAGGTAAGTGTAGTTCCTCATTGAAAGTAAGAATAATAAATGAAAAATAAGACATAGAATAAAACTATTGAAACTCAATAAAATAAGCAAAAACAAAAAATTAGCACACTAGATTATAAATTAAGTACAAAACTAATTTTTTTTTTTGATTTTGCAGTAATAAATAAGTATCGTATCTTTCTATTATTAAGAATTACCTTCTCTTTTAATGACCTTGTTTAGATTAATCTTTTCTTGCATTTTAATTTTCACTCTCAATTTTGCTTTTTCACAAAAAGAGAAAATAGAGAAGGTAATTATTGATGCTTCTTTTGATGCAACACCAAAGGCTATTTTTGACATAAAAAATGAAAAAGTAGTTCACGATAGTTTGCTCAATTATGCTTACTTATATGTAGATTGTAGCAAGAACAAGCCTTTTCAAGAAATCATAAATCTACAAAATGATTTTATACCCTATTCAGATACAGTTACTTGGAGTCCTAATTGTATTTATTGGGTCAAAATAACAATCAATAATACGCTTCCTCACGAACACGAATGGGTTTTGAATCTAGGTAAAGATTTGAATTTGGTCGATGTTTTTGACCCTCTTCCTGCTCTCAATGAATATTCTCATAAAATAAATGGCATTTTTGTTCCTCCCTCTGAAAGAAATATTGATGAAATAGTTTCTCAAACCAAAGTAAGAGTAAATTTTTTACCTAAATCAAAGAAAACATTATTTATTCGCTATCAAAATATCAATAATCGTCCGATAAAGGTAGATTTAAAATTGATAAAAAAAGATAAATTTGAACAAGAGGTAAAATACCGTAACCTTTCTCAAGGTATTTTTCAAGGTCTTATTTGGATAATGGTTTTCTATAACTTCTTGATTTTTATACTCAATAAAGAAAGAGTTTATCTTTATTATTCTTTGTATCTGCTTGGAACAGGTCTTTTCTTGGCTGTCATGAGTAGCCTTGCTTTAGATGGAATCAATGGCGAATTATTTCATTATATATGGTATTTTGCAGGATTGTGTGTAGCGTTTTATTTTCTCTTTATGCGTTCTTTTCTAAGGACAGATGAGCTATTTCCAAAAATGGATAAGGCAATTAAAGTAGCTATTTATGTTCAATTTGTGGTAGTTGCTTTTGTAATGCTGTATCATTTTACAAAAGATATAAAGCTGATTGCTATTCTTTATTTCCTTTCTATTGGTTTACAAGCATTATTTATTTTGATTCTTTTAATTTGGGTTTTAATTATTCTAAATAATAAGAAAACAAACAAAAAAGTTAATAAGAAACTAATGTATTTCTTTGTCGCTGGTTCGTTTGCTTTGATTGTGGGTGCAGCAACAGGAAACATAATGAATTTTTTAGACCTTGCACCAAGAATAGTAGGAGGAGCATTTATCCAAGTAGGAATTGTAGCTGAAATATTGCTTTTTTCAATGGGCTTGGGATATAGAATGAAACTCAATGAGCGTGAAAAACAAGATGCCCAAGAAAAACTAATTATTCAACTTCAAGAAAACGAAATTCTTCAACGAACTCTCAATCAAGAACTTGAAGAAAAGGTAATAGAAAGAACACAAGAAATAGAACAACAAAAAGAGCAAATCAACAAGAAGAATCATCAACTTGAAGAGACCAATAAAAAAATGACTGATAGCATTACGTATGCTGCACGAATACAAGCTGCTATTTTGGGTGATATCAATCAGCTAGAAGAAGAATTGGGAAATGCCTTTATACTTTTCCGTCCTCGTGATATTGTAAGTGGTGATTTTTACTGGCTCAAAAAAATAACAATAGAAGAAAAAAGCTATAAAATATTTGTTGTTGCAGATTGTACAGGACACGGAGTTCCAGGTGCGTTTATGACTGTTATGGGTGTCGATTCTTTAGAAGAAATTGTCGGACATGAAAAAATATGGCAGCCTCATGAAATTCTCTACAAACTAGACCAACGAATTACGGCAGCCACCACACAACGCCAAAGTACAGGAAGGCAAATCCGTGATGGAATGGACATTGTAATTTTGGTTTTTGAAGAAGGAACAGATAAAGCCTATTTTGCAGGTGCAAAAAATCCTCTCTTTCATATACGAGCAAACGAACATTTGCTTACAAAAGGCTCTACATCTGCTATTGGAGGCACTTCAAAAAAGGTAAAATCATTTTCTATGCATGAAATTACTTATCAAAAAGGAGATGTTTTTTACCTTTATTCAGATGGTTTTCAAGACCAGTTTGGAGGTAAAGATGGAATGAAATATATGAGCAAAATATTCAGAGAAAAGCTCATAGAAATTTCTAATTTTCCAATGAGCACACAAAAAGCAATTTTAGATAAAGAATTTTTAGAATGGAAAGGCACACAATCACAAACTGATGATGTGATTTTGGCTGGAATACGCATGTAAAACAATTAGAAAAATAAAGAACTATTAAAAATATGGCAAAAATCGCAAAAGAATTAAAGGAGGCAATTTGTCAGATGCCTCAAAAAGAAAAAGATAAGATATTACTTCGTCTGATTGCAAAAGACCAAATGCTTATTGCAAGACTAGAACATGAGCTTTTCGGAGATGAAAACGAAACGAAAGCATTAGCTGAAGAGATAAAAGAAGACATTGACAATATGACAAGTTTCAATCATGGAACACCAGGTTGGCTCATGATGGCAATGCGAACAGAAAACGGAGCAATTACCAAACATGTCAAAATCACAAAAGACAAGACAGGAGAAATAGAACTCACTTTATATTTGCTTTCTCAAACATTCAAAAAACAAACCGATTTTCTAAAAAAATATGCTTATCGTGCTGATAAGTTTGGAGGCTATGTCTGCAAAAGAACTGACTTTGTATTGAAAAAAATCATCAAATTACACCCAGATTTGCAATTTGATTATAAAAATGAAGTAGAATTTATACTTAATTTTTTACATATTTCACCAGCTACAAAAAGTGATGCCATCGAACAGAACATTCCAAAAGATTGGGAAGATTTTTTAGAAAAATATGGAAAATAAAAATCAATTACGACCTGCCAAAGCAGCGAAGCTAATTAAAAATTACGAATTAGAAATGAAAGAATCTATCAAAGAAAACTTAGATGAAATTTTATCAAACTTAGAAAATACAGAAGCAAAATTAATTGCTGTTACCAAAACTCATCCTTTAGAAAAATTACAAACTTTGTATGATTTGGGTTTTAAAGTTTTTGGAGAAAACCGAGTACAAGAACTTACCGAAAAGCAAGAAAAACTTCCACAAGATATAGAATGGCATTTAATAGGCACACTTCAAACCAACAAAACTAAATATATTGCACCTTTCGTTTCGCTGATTCATTCAGTAGAGAGCTTTAAACTTTTAAAAGAAATAAATAAACGAGCAAAGCAAAACAAAAGAGTCATTGAATGTCTTTTACAAATGCACATTGCAGAAGAAGACACAAAATTTGGTTTGGACGAAAAGGAACTTTATGAAATCTTAGAAAATGAAGAAGTAAAGACCTTTGAAAACATAAAACTAGTCGGACTGATGGGAATGGCTACTTTTACAGATAATCAAAATCAAGTTCGCTCAGAATTTAAAAAACTAAAATCTCTTTTTGATAAAGTAAAAGCAAATCAAGATTCATTTAATAAAAATAATACAACAAAAAATATAGCCTTTAGAGAGCTTTCTATGGGAATGAGTGGCGATTATCCAATAGCAATAGAGGAAGGAGCAACACTTGTACGTGTCGGAAGTGCTATTTTTGGAAAAAGATAAAGAAAAAGAGAGATTAAATTGATTTGATTAATATTTCCATTTCTGTACTTTGAATGATATACAACTTGGATTATGTCGCTAATTTATTAGATTGTAAAGCAAATAAAATTAATTACTATTAACCTAAAAAATACTCCCATGAAAGTTCAATTTAACACAGACAATACTATTGACGGAGACGCAAGGCTTGAAGCGTTCTTTTCTGATATGATTTCAAAAAAACTTAATAGATATGATTCTCATATTACTAGAGTAGAAGTTCATTTGTCTGATGAAAATGGCAAAAAAGAAGGTTTAAACGATATAAAATGTTTATTAGAAGCGAGGTTTGAAGGCAGACAACCTATTGCTGTTTCAGCTCAAGAAGATACCATCGAAAAAGCAGTTTCAGCATCTATTGATAAAATGAAAGCTGCTTTAGATAGTTTCTTAGGGAAAATACAGAGTCGTTAAAAAGTAAAGTTACCTATTCTATTATTGAATTGAAAAGGCTTAGTGATATGACTAAGCCTTTTTAGTTGGCAAATTTTAATCTTTTATTACACTATTTCAAATAGTTGTAGATTAAATTTTTATTCTCAAAACTGTTTGGGTTTCAATCCTTTACTGGCAAGTTCTGCAATTTGAGTAATTCGCTTATTTCTTGTTTCTTGTCTTTTGGCAGATACAACCCAATATAACATTGTTTTTCTAACTGATTTACTTAAACTCTTAAAAAAGTTCATTGCATTTTCATTTGATTGTAATGCTGTTTCCAAGTCTTTTGGAATAAGTAATGCTTCAACATTATCTAAAATTTCCCAACTACCATTTTGTTTTGCAATTTTTATACAGTCCAAGCCTGCTTGCAGCATCAATCCTTTGGCTATAAGCTGCTCTACTTTTTCCTTATTGACTTTAGACCAAGTGCTTTTTGGTTTTCGTTTAGAAAAATATTGAATATACCTTTCTTCATCTAACGTTTTTTTGACACTATCAATCCAACCAAAACACAAAGCCTCATCTACAGCATCGCTCCAAGTTAGAGTTGGTTTTCCTGTCTTCTTTTTATAAAAAATAAGCCAAACAGCATCTTTTTGAATATGATTTGTAACTAACCATTCTCTCCATTGCTGTTTGGTTTGTGGATAATATGTTTCTGTTTCTCTCATTAAAATTTATTTCATTGCTACTAAAATAACACTACTACCAATATTAGTTTTATTCTTTGATTGATTTTATTTTTTATAGTATGATTTTACGACATCTTGACCTGTATAGTTTGCTCCAGCTCCATCATCTGCTCATAGATATACAAAATCCTGTTGCATGTTTTTATTTCCTTCTATTCTCATAAGTTTTGTTCTCAAATTGTAATCTATACCTTCTTTCTGAAAATATTCTTGAATTGCCTTTTTACTATCTGCTTCATTTGTAATTTCTATATCTTTTATGTCAAGATTAGCCAATAATATTCCATCACTTTTCAATCTACTTGCTGCGTATCTTATCAACTTCATTTTATCTCCAATGTAGTGCAAGCCGTGTACAATGGTAATCAAATCATATTTGAAATCTGTTGTCCAATCTGACAAGTTTGTTTCGCTGACTTCTAATATATTTTCAACTTCGAAAACAGATGGGTTGAAATATCCAACCAAATCTACTCCTTCCAATTTATACCTAGAACTATTTGCTTCTTTTTTAAGAACGTTCGCAACTTCTAATAACGCATTTCCTTCTCCACAACATAAATCTATCCAGCGAACTTCTTGCTCATTTTTAATTCCTTTCAAATATGATTCAATATTAATTTTGATGTCTTTCTCATAGCTGTTCACACCTAAAGCTACTCTTTTTCTATTCATTGTGTTATTCGCTACAACCGATGACCACGAGAGTTCATTATCGTTTTTTAGGTTTATCATGTTATTTTTTTGTACTCATCTAATTTGAACCCAAGAATGTAAAAGATAGCTATTTACTCATTTGCAAACTCAAGCGATTTAGAGTAATCAACTATTCTAAAAGATTTTGCTATTTTTAATAATTCCTCTAGTTTGACATCACTATCATCTATTTTTTCTAATGCTATAAGACCATCTTTATAGACAGAATCACTAGAATATCTTAAATAGCATTGTATTTTAATAACTGAATCTTGTTCTTTGTATGCAATTCTTCGAAAACAATTATCTACAGAATCAACTATAAACTCAAATTCTTTTAACCATTTTTTTTGTACAGGATTAATTTCTATTGGTACTATTACAGTATCAACTCCAACTAAAACTTGAAAACTATAATCTATACTGTCTTTATTATTTACAATAGTTTTTATTATAACAGGCTTGATGCTACTCCAATCTATTGAATCAGCTTTTTGACCTAGATACTCATTCAATGTATATTTTGATAGAGATGAACGTTTTTCTTGATTAAGAATTTCTCCTAAAGAAGGAATACCAGAACTTCCTAAACTTGGATAATTATGAAAAACGGAGTATCCTTTTCCTTTTAGTAAATGCAGAGTATTCCATCTACCTTTAGGGAAGAAGAAATTTGTTAGTCTATCTTTAGAGACAAAGACGAATCCATTTTTCTCATATTTGTACTGATTATTCTCTACTCTATCTATGTTGAATGGAATCCAATATATTTTTGTGTAAATAAAAAAGCCAATTCCTAAAATAAATAATAGCAGGACAATATATCTTTTTTTCATTTTTCTAGTGTTCTAATAGGGCAAATACTCAAAATTTTTATTTTTTTTAATTGTAGATTTTGAATTTCTTGTATATCTGTATCAGTTAATCTAAGCTCATAATTTACGTATATGTGATGATGGACAAGATAATTAAATAGTTTTATAGGAATATAGATATTATCGGAAATAGCCATGTTAGCAGTCCATTTATTTACTCCTTTAATAGAATACTTTGAAGATAAATATTTTGCCTCATATTCTAAATCTCTATATTCTCCTTCTCTTATTCTATGTTTGTAAAAAAATTGAACCAATTTTCTAGCTTCCTCAATACTGGGATACATGCATTTGACTTTTATTTTATACAAATGAGTTTTCAAAATTATATTATCTGTCATTCTATTACCATTAGTTATATTTAGTCCTCTTTTTCTAAGAATGACAAATATAAAATTAAATAGTAAAAAAAGGACAAAGCAAAAGCCTTATCCTTATTAAAATTACTTTCTTGCCGTTGTCGGTGTCTCCACCGACGACTTATCTAAAATTCCAAAATAAATCCAATCGTAGGCAAAACACTTGGATCACTATTTTCTAAAATAGTAGGAATTGCATTTGAGCCGTCATTTTTTATTGGTTGTCCGTCGGTAGTTTGGAAACCTGAATTATCATCTGTTCTGGCAAATGTATAACGAGGAAAAGCAGGAGAAGCCTGTACAAAAGCATTCTGAATATCAATATATAAATCTAAAGTCAATCGTTTGAAATTGATTTTTTTATCTAAACGGAAATCAAACTGACTAAAATTACCTAATCGGTCAGAATTCAGACGAGAATTATCCAAAACACCTGTTCCAGTTCCTAAATAATTTCTTCTTGATTCTAATAAATCAAAGGGAGTATAAGGCGCACCTGCTGCAAAACGATATTTCAAACCCATTTCCCAACCTCTGCCAAATTTTCGTCCCAAAATAGCTGAAATCAAATGACCATTATCCCAAGCTGAAGAAATAAGCTCGCTATCTGTTCCCGAAAACTCACTTCTAACAAATGTATAAGAAAAGACTGCAAAGATTTTGCTCACTAATTTTTGTTGAAATAAAAACTCAAATCCGTAGGCTCTTCCTTCTCCAATACTTACTACCTCTTCATTTCCTATTGAGCCAAAACCTCCACCTTGATTGGCAAGTGAAATGCCATCACGCACCGAAACAGGATAGTTTGCATAATTTTTATAAAAACCTTCTACTGTAAAACGTGTACTTGCTCGTGGCAAAAACTCCGTTCCCAAAACATAATGCGTAGAAGAAATATATTTGTTTGACTTATTAACAAAATCGCCATTTTCATTCTGAAAACCCAAAACCGTATAAATTGGGATTTTGAAATAACGCCCCACCGAACCATTAATTGACCATTCATCATTGATATAATAGGAAGCAGAAAGACGAGGCGACAAAGTTTCGAAAGGATTATTTCCAGTTTCTGTAAACGTATTCATATCAGTACGAACGCCAAAAGATAAACCTAATTTATTATTCAAAACCGTTTTGGAAACCTGTCCGAAAGCTCCATATCTAAAGAAATCAATCGCAGAATTATAATTGAGTAAAACTTGTGGTTGAATGATATTTCCTGTCGAATCTCTCAATTCTTTTCTTATTCTACTAAAAATATCATTATTAAATTTTACATATTGACCTACCAAACCATAAGCGTATTTCCAGCCATTTTTTGACTTATTTACATCAATACGCAATTTATTTTCAATTTCTTGAGATTCTAAAAGTAGCGTTCTAAACTCTTCGGTTTCTTGTCGGTCTTCAAATTGGTCAAGGCGATTATCAAACATATTTCTACTCAAGGCTACATTTACATAACCATCTTTCACCAATCTTTTAAGCGCAAAACCTGTCGTATAATTCCATTGATTAATACTTGGGTTTGAACGCAAAACATATTCATTTTCTGGTGTAGATTCTCTTGGTTCTTCAAAGGTAAATTCATCAATCGCACCAACTCCAATGGCTGTAAGTGTAGTTTTTTCATTGAATTTGTGGGTTACTTTATATTGAAAATCCCAATAGTTTGGACGAATAGGAAGGTCAATAATTTCAAATAAAAACTGTAAATACGAACGACGAGCAGACAAAAGCATAGTCGTTTTTTTTCCTAAAGGAGCTTCAAAAGTAGTTGCTAGTTCTGTTCCTGAAAGACGGATATTTCCTTGCAAACGTTCCGCATTTCCTTCTTTTTGTTTGAATGTAAAGACAGAAGCAAGCGCATTATCATAACGAGCTTCAAAAGCCGACGAACTAAGCGTTACATCTTCAATAAAAGACACATTCAAAATTCCAGTAGGTCCTCCTGCGCTTCCCTGTGTGGCAAAATGATTGATTACAGGAATTTCAATTCCATCTAAATAATAAACATTTTCATTTGGCGCACCACCACGAATAATAATGTCATTGCGAAAACCACCAACCGAACCACTTGTACTTCCCACCCCTGGAAGAGCCTGTACAACACGAGAAATATCAAAATTCCCTCCCGGATTGCTTTTTATTTCTTCTGTCGTCAATCTTTGTGTTGAAAGTGGACTTTCAACGGTTGTAGGAGAAGCCGAAGTCGCTTTTCGTGCTACAATTTCGACACCTTCCAAATTAGAAGCTGATTCAGAAAGCTCAAAACTGACATTATTTGCATTACCTGTACTGACAACGATATTAAATTTTTTGAGCGATGCAAAACCGACATAAGAAGCCTCCAAATTATAACTTCCAACAGGAATTTCTAATTTATAATTTCCTTCCAAATCTGTAACTACGCCAATAATAGGATCGCTTCCCAAAACAATAACCGAAACGCCAATGAGTGGTTCTTGAGTGTCTTTATCTCTAACTGTTCCTTGTACAATTCCTTTTTTTACTGATTTCTGTTTTTTAGTTGGGTCTTCTTCTTCAACTATATTTTCTGTTGAATTGTCTTGTGCAAAAGTAGAAATACAAACACTAAAAAATAGTGCAAAAAATAAATAGTAAAATTTTGAAGTAGTCATTCGAATTTTTGATAAAATAAAAAAATAGTTTTAAATTTATAGTATGTTTACGTATTAAATAAGAGAATTGCAGAAAGTGTTTTATTTTCAGAATGCAAATCTAACCTCAATAATTGAGAATTGTTTTAGATTTGAATAATTATTTTCTTAAATTTATAGAAAACTATTTTCAATTTAGTACGTTATTATACTAAATTTTATTTTAAAGTTAACTAATTAGAGACACGAGCAACGGTAGGGTTAGCTTTTCTTGGAAAAGCAGAAAAAGACTTATCCATTGCTAGTGTCCACACCATAGCCGTCAAGTCAAGAAAACTGTACTCTATTTTTCCCATTATCAACGTCCATTTTGGCTTCGCCGACTTAAAAGTTCTTCGAAAATACACGATTGCTAAGGGAGAAAAGTGCTGATTTTGTTTATTTTACCTTAGCAATCGTCAGTTATCGAAGATAACAAGACGTTGATAATGGTAGAATAAACAATAGCTTGACGGCTATGGTGTCCCCACGAGCGATATACACAGTAAAAAAAATGAACTACGATATTTTACATCAGCTTATAAATCAAGCTCAAGAATACGAAACCCAAACAGGGCAAAAATTAGAAAAAAATGACTTAGCTATTTTCTCAAAGTGGTTATATGAAAAGACACACAGCCATGTGTCTAAAGAAGAAATAAAACTAGAACCAACAGGTGAAACCTTAGATAGTATCATCGGAAAGTTTATTGGTTTTATGTATCGTTTTGCAAAATTTTATACAAAAAAAGCCTTAGAAGATAGTCTTTTGACTACTTTAGATGATTTTACCTATTTGGGAAGTATTCTTTTGAAAGCAGGAAGCACTAAAACTGAAATTATTGATTATCATATTCACGAAAAAACAACAGGGATAGAAATTTTGAAACGCCTCAAAAAGAATGGTTTTATAACAGAACAAAAATCACTTACAGATAAGCGTAGCAAGTCTTTATTCATTACCGAAGCAGGAAGAGGAATCTTTTTTGCTCATGTAGAAAGAATGCAAAAGATAGGAGAACTTATTGTGGGAGATTTGCAAGAAGATGAAAAACGACAGCTTATTTTACTTTTGAATCGTCTTAATGATTTTCATCAGCCTATTTATCATGAAAATAAGAAAGAAAGTATTGAAATACTTTTGAATTTTAGAAAACAGTAATTTTAATGAAAGAACCTTTTACCTTAGAAGATGAAAAATATTTTATCTCAATTCATAATATGAATTTTACTCCAAGAGTTTGGGCTGCTAGAAATGGACATCGTATTTTATGTGGAGATATGAGAAGATATACATTTAAAGATAAAATATTTGAGAAATGGATTCATGAGGTTTATGAAATTTTACATACAGAAGATTTGAGTGAGGTTCGCAAAGAAGTTTTAACTCAACCAGAAATAAATATTATCGAAGAAGAAGATTCATTTTAAAGATGAAAAAACTACGATTAACTTTCCTATTCACAGTTTTCTGTATTGGTTTTGCTTTCAAGTGGTATTTTACAAATCTTGATGTAGAATATTCGGTTTGGCTCTTGAAACCTACGACGATTTGGGTAGAACAAATTACAGGACTAAATTTTGATTTTTTGCAGAATGAAGGCTATGTCTGTACTCACACTCTGCCGATTACAATTATTGATAAAAGCTGTTCAGGTCTTAATTTTTGGCTGATGGCTTTGTTGTTGGGAACTTTTCTTTTGTACAAAAAAGTAACTAATTTGTGGCAATTTTTCTATTCTTTTATGGCTGTTTTTGGTTTGGCTTGGCTGGTTACCATCATTGCAAATACGGGTAGAATCGTTATTTCAATAAAATTCTTACCTCTTTTGATTCCTTATATTGACTATTCTCAAAGTCATCTTTTGCTAGGAATTTTTATTTATATTACAATGCTGATTCTTTATTATTTAGGATTAAAATGGGCAATAGGAGTTAAAAATAAATATAAATAAAATTATATTTTATTCTACTAATTACTGGTAACTGATAATTACTAACTGAAAAACTTGGTATGATTTTGTTATTTAGAGTAGTTATAAATAATGATTTTACTTTATCTAAAGTTCTTTTTTAGAGTTTAAGTAAAAACAATTTATATTAAAATTCCTATCTCACTCACTAATATCAAGCAATGAAAAAT
Source organism: Bernardetia sp. Wsw4-3y2 (assembly GCF_037126295.1). Classification (NCBI taxonomy): domain Bacteria; kingdom Pseudomonadati; phylum Bacteroidota; class Cytophagia; order Cytophagales; family Bernardetiaceae; genus Bernardetia; species Bernardetia sp. Wsw4-3y2. The sequence goes on from NZ_CP147017.1 coordinate 1,304,232, forward strand.
TTACTCTATATTCTCATTCCATTATTCTCAATATTTTTCAGTTCTTCTTTGCAACAAGCAAAAGCACAAGATTTGCCTCACCCAGATAGTGTCGAAATGCTCATCAACAGCATGGCGATTCAGATAGAAGCAACGCAAGGATTAAATGATATGTACAATTTTGACTTTAGAAGTGCTGAAAGTCAGTTTCAATGGATTAAAAGACATTATCCCAAACATCCACTTGGCTATTTTTTGATGGGATTAAGTAATTTTTGGAAAATGATGCCTAATGAAGACGACAAAAGTTATGATGGTGTTTTTAATAACTATATGGATACTACAATCACCTATGCAGAAAAAATATATGATAATGCAGAAAAAAAATCTCCAAAACAGATAGAAGCGGCTTTCTTTTTATCAGCTGCTTATGCCTTTAAAGGACGTTTAGAATCGAATAGAAGAAATTGGACGGCTGCCACCATTGCAGGAAAACGAGCATTGAATTACTTAGAAGATGCTAGAGGATATGGTGATTTGAGTCCAGAATTACTCTTTGGAGATGGTTTATACAACTATTATGTAGAATGGATTCCAGAAAATTATGGAGAACTAAAACCTATCTTTTGGTTTTTCAAAGATGGTGATAAAGCAAAAGGAATAAAACAATTAGAAGAAGTAACAGCAGAAGGATTTTATACCAAAACAGAAGCACAAACTTTTCTGATTCGTATTTATGATGGCGAAGCAAAAGAAAATCCAATATACAGAGAAAAGGCATTGAATTTAGCAGGATATTTACATCAAAGTTATCCAAAAAATGCATTTTTTCATCGTCAATACTTAAAACTTTTATATATGACAGGGGATGGAAACAAAACCATTGAGGAATCTAAAAATGCTTTAGAACTTATCGAACAAAAAGCTTTTGGATATGAAGGTACAATCGGACGTTACGCAGCTTTCTTTTTAGGTTCACATAATTTTAGAGCATTGAAAAATTATGAAGAAGCCAAAAAATACTTGGAACAAGCTGTACAATTTGGAGAAAGTTCGGATGCACAAGATTCAGGTTATTACTTATATTCTTTGTCATATTTAGGACAAATTGCACACATAGAAAAAGATTACAAAGCTGCACAAGGTTATTACGAAAAAATAAAAGACCATGCAGACCGTAAACACCCAACCAAAAAAGAAGCAAAAGAATATTTAAGAGAAAATAGAAAATTATTTAAATAATTAGGTGATAATGTCGCCAGTAAACCACACACAACGACAAAAACGAAACCCATAACTTTAGTTATGGGAAAATAAAAACATGCTGTTTTTTACTATTCTGTGCTTATTTTCCCACGGTTAAAATCGTGGGTTTCGTTTTATACAAGAATTTTTATCGTTGCGTAACATCAGTTTATAAAATAATTGATATTTAAGGAAAAGAGATATGCTTTTTCATTTTTTTCATTAAAGCAAAACATCATTTGCTTATATTCCGTTAAGGATTTATTATACTGTCAATAAAAAATTTCATCAAAAAATTATCAATCACAAAAATATTATGAGTCAAGTTAAAGTTCAAGCCGAAGGAATCGTTCAAAAACATGTTTTATGGTCTATGGGAATGGGCGCAATTCCAATTCCTTTTTTAGATACGATTGCTGTTTCTGCTATGCAGTACGAAATGTTAAAGCAAATTTCTAATTTATATGGTTTTGAAATGAGCGAAAATATGGGAAAATCCCTTATTTCAATGCTTGCAGGTGGTACGCTTGTCAGAATGGGTGCATCAGCAGTCAAAACGATTCCTATTATTGGTTCTTTTTTAGGGGGTGGCGCAATGGTCGTTTTATCAGGAGCTTCTACTTATGCCATTGGAAGTGTATTTGTTCAGCATTTTGAATCTGGAGGAGATTTATTTGATATTGATACCGAAAAATTCAAAAATTTCTACAAAGAAAAATTCGAACAAGGAAAAGAATATGCTGCTGAAATGAAAGACAAAGCAAAAAATTCTATGAATAATGAAGAGAACAAAGTAAACACAGATTTAGGTAAAAAAGGTAAGCCAGCCATGGAAACTGACCCAAATGCACCCAAAGACGGAAAATATGAACATCAGTTTCAAAACAAAGCAGGAGAAACGAAAGCTCCTAAAAATGAATCTATACGAGAATCGAAAGAACAAAAGGAAGATGAAGAAGAAAAGGCTTTAAAAGAAGCCAAAATTGCAGAACTCAATGACCTAAAAGCGAAAGGAATCTTGACAGACGAAGAATATGAACGCATGAAAAAGAAAATTATGTCTTAAATTATATAAAACAAAATGTTCTGTTTTTCTATTATAGAATAACTAACATCAAATCATTTAAGAAACAGAATGCGAACTTGATGACTATCAAAAAAGTTATCAAGTTCTATTTTTTAGCATTTTTACATTATGTTTTCTTCTATCAAGTCAAAACTCATATTTTCTATTATTTTATTGGCTCTTACTAGTTTATCTATCTTGATAGGCATTTTTTGGTATGACAGGCAGATAAATAGCTTAACAGATTTGAGGATGAGCTTAAATAATGCTCAATTAAAACTCCAAAAAATAGATAAATTACAAAGAGATTTCTTTAGTTATGAATCTATTAATCCTCGTTTTTATGATTCTGGTGGAAAAAGTAAGTTCTTGACAGATAATAATTTCCTAATAAAAGAATTTGAAGAAAATATAAAAAAAGTCCAAAACACAGAGCTAATTAGTAAAGAAAAAGAGATAGATTCAGAACTAGAAGCACTTCTTATCCAAACAAAAAAATATCAAAATACATTTGATTCGGCTTCTAAGCTCATTTATAAAAAAGGATTTGAAGATTTTGGTATAACAGGAAAAATGAGAACACTAATTCATTATATAGAAAATGCTCAAAATCCTACTCTTCCATTAGATAAAATATTGATGATAAGAAGACATGAAAAAGACTTCATTATCAGAAAAAACACAAAGTATATTACTACACATGCTCAAGCTGTTGAGCTACTAAAAAATACAATACAACAACAAGTCTATAATAAAGACAAAAGAGAGCTTTATATAAAATGGTTAGACCAGTATGCTTATCATTTTGGAGAAATGGCAGAGCTAGAACTAATTATAGGCTATACCAATATTACAGGATTAAAGGGCAAACTCAATCAAATATCCGAACAGCTTAACACCAAATTAGATACTACTAGAGAACAATTAAATAAAAAAAGTGAACAAGAAAGTGATAGAATGAGAGTTATTTTAGGCTCTATTTTATTGGTTGCTCTATTAGTAAATGCTCTTTTGGCTGGTTTAGTTATTCAAAAAATGGGTAGACCTATTCGCCGATTATCTAGACTGATTAATACTTTAGTAAATAATAATTTTGAAGGAGAAAGTAAGAGTGTAGTTCTTAGAGGTAACGATGAACTAAGCCAACTTTCAAAAGATGTTCAATTTCTTATTAATTCGTTGAAGCAATATATGCTAGACATTCAGGAAAAAGCTGATGATTTACTTTCAAAAAACACAGAATTAGAACAGCAACAAGAAAAAATAATTTCTCAAAGAGACCTTTTAGAGCAAACCAATAAATCTGTTCTAGAAAAAAATAATGCGCTTGAATTTCAAAAAAAGGAAATTGATAATCATAAAAAAACATTACAAAATCAACTACAAGAAATTCATTCTATCAATAAATTAATTGGAAGAAAACAGAGCAAAATTATTGATAGTATAACCTACGCAAAGCGCATTCAGGAAGCCATGTTGCCTGATATACGAAGTATCGAACGAACTTTTTCAGATGCTTTTGTATTTTTCAAACCTAGAGATGTAGTTTCAGGAGATTTATATTTCTTGCATAGCACAAAAGAAAAAACCATACTTGCAGCTATTGATTGTACAGGTCATGGTGTTCCTGGTGCTTTGATGAGTATGATTGCTTTTAATTTACTTTCAGCTATCATTACAAATAATACTATTGAAGATCCTGCTCAGTTATTAGATTTGCTTCATAAAGGAACTGTCAAAACGCTCAAACAAAAGAAAACTAATAATAGAGATGGAATGGATGCCACAATTTGTATTCATCACAAGGACAAAAAAGAAGTTTGGTTTGCAGGAGCGAAAAACAAACTTTTATATGTACAGAAAAGCATGTTTCACATCATAAAAGGCGACAATTTGCCTATTGGTGGATTAATGATAGATAGAGAACGAAACTATACTACTCACAAAATAAAAGTAGATACTCCCACACAGTTTTATATGTTTTCTGATGGCTATCAAGACCAGTTTGGAGGAGAACAAAACTTAAAATTTGGCAGCAGAAATCTATATGATTTACTCTACAAAACTAATCATTTGCCTTCTGCAATACAGCATAAACATGTGGAAGAAACATTTGAAAAATGGAAAGGCAACTACAATCAAATAGATGATATTTTAGTAATGGGTTTCAAAATAGAATAAGTTTTTTTATGCCCAAACCTTCGTTCCTTCGGTACAGTTTTTACAAATTTCAATTTCTTTTCTTGATTGTAATAATGAATTTCTAAAGGCTGCATAGGTTTCATTTTGCCAAATTTCATTAAAAGAATATTTCTCTAAGTCGCCCAAATGATGGGTTGCATCTTTATCAAAACAACAAGGAACTACTTTTCCGTCCCATGTAATGACACAAGAATGCCACATTTTCCAACAGCTATTTTCTAGCTTATTCTTTAGAGTTACTTTACCTTCTTCCTTTTTATAACGGCTATATGTTGAATTTTCTGGAATAAAATCAGCTTGATTTTCATAGTCATAAATCTGTGCTGTCTTTATTGCCACTTTATCGATTCCTAATTCTTTTCCTATTGCTTTTATTTGTTCGATTTCGTGTTCGTTGTGTTTGAAGACAATAAATTGAAGCATAATAAAAGGCGTTTTGCTTTTGTGTTTTTTCTTAAAAGCAACTACATTTTCAATTCCCTTCCAAACTTTATCGATATTTCCTCCAATTCTATATTTTTGATAGGTTTCTTGATTTGCGCCATCTAAAGAAATAATAAGCCTAGAAAGACCTGAAAGAACCGTTTTTTCTGCTACGTCTTCTGTCAGATAATGAGCATTTGTCGAAGTAGCTGTATAGATATTTTTTTCGTTGGCTAGTTTTACCCAATCCAAAAAGTGTTTATTGATATACGGTTCTCCTTGAAAATAAAAAATAAGATAGGTCAGATAAGGCGAAACTTCATTTAATAATTTTTCAAAAATAGCATTTGTAGCATTTCCAGTAGGACGAGAAAATTGTCTAAGTCCAGACGGACAATGAGGACATTTCAGATTACAAGTTGTTGTAGGCTCAAAGGCAATACTTATCGGAAATCCTTTTTGATAGTTTTTCTTTGTGATTTTGGAAAGGTAATAACTAAACAATAGCAAAACACCATTCCAAAAACGTCTGAAAGTAAGCGTTTTGAGGTAAATTATTCCGTCTATAAATTGACTTTTATTCATTACTAATTGATTTTATCTGTGTTTGCCTAAATCATACAAATATCAATCTTAATTGATTGAAATAAAAAATCCTTTTCTTGAAAGAAGAATTTTCAAAAAAAGGATTTATCAAAGATGATATTTTAATTTATTCTACAATCAAAGAACGAACCGAAGCATCGGTTTTGATAATATCTTTTATCTCATTCCACTTAAAGAAAAAAGACGGTGCAGGACTGCTATAAGGTCTTATTTCCCCACGGTCATAAGAAAATTCAATACCAGTTTCTGTAATTGTAAAACTTTCAGTTGGCTCAATTGCATCTACAAAAAAATCATACTCTTCTAAAGAAGATGCATTATTATTCTTTGCTATTTCCAAAGCCCTATCTAACATTTTTTGTTTGAGTAAAGCAAGTCCTTTTTCATCAAAAATATCAGACAAAGTAATTTGCTTACTATTTTTCAAATCCAAAATCACGAAAGAAGCCGTAGAATAAGAATGCGCTCCACCTCCATATTCATCAAGGTAAAAACCAATGGTAGTAAAATAATCATCATTAAAAATTACTTGGACTGATAAATCTCTGTCCCACTCTGCTGACATTCCTATTACCTCTTCTGAATTTGCATCTACATAGCCTTCCAAATATTCTTTTTTCTTTTTGGCTAAGGCTTGTTTTGCATCTCCACTATAATTCTGTTTTTTCTGTAAAATAGCTTGAATTTCTTCCAAATTAGTCTGACTAGGCACTTCTGTAACTACCAAAATCTCTTCTTTGAACAGAGCTGAAGGCGAATCCTCTTCTCCTGCTGCAAGTTCGATTGTTCCACTATCTACAAAGATTTCAAAAGCTATTTTTTTGATACTATTATCTGTTTCGATATTCTGATTTGTTTGTGTTGTAACAGAATCAACATTATTTTCCTCTGCTTTAGCATTTGTGTTTCCACCACAAGAAGCAAAGAGAAAAACAGCAAGACATGAGAAAACAAGCAAAGAATTATTTTTTTTCATAATTATAGGAGTAAGTAAGTGTAAAGAAATTTTAATCCCTCCAAAATACTCAAAAATAATTCGTTTTATTGCTTCTTAAGTAATAAATTTACAGGAGAATCTGATTTAATAAGCTCTTTTAATTCTTCCCAAGTAAACAAAAAAGCAGGCATTCCTGCTGCATACGGTGCAATTTCATAAGGTTGATAAACAAAAGTTATTCCTTTGGCTGTCAATGAAAAATTATCTGTAACTTCTATTTTCTCTACTAAATAACCAGCATCTTGTAATGAAACAGGATTTTCAAAGCCTGTATATGCGTAGGCTTTTTTTATCATTCTTTTTTCTAAAATGGCAAGATTTTGTTTGTCAAAAATATCACTCAACTTTAATTCTTTACCACTTTTTGTATCGATAACAAGATAGGTTTCTCCAAACATTCCATGCGCTCCTCCTAAATATTGATAATTAGAAAATGCAATAGTAGCAAAATAATTATCATTAAAAACGACTTCTACATCACTTTGATTGATCCAATTTGCTGCATATAAATAGTCTTCATCTTGGTCTTTATTTACTTCCAAATACTCTTTAAAGAATGATTTTTTATTATTTTCAATTATTTGTTTAGCTGTTTGGGAAGATGATTCATTCTGTACTGATTGATGTTTTATTAGAAGTTCTTTGATTTTGGCTAAACTACTTCCTTGTGGGACTTGTTTTACTTCTACAATTATATCTGAAAAAGTAGCTTGAGGTGTATCTTTTCTATTTTTGAATAACTTTACACTGTCTTTTATAGCAACAAAATCAAACGCAATACTTTTTGAATAATCTTCTACTAAAGAAATAGGTAGTGTTTTGGTTTTGTCTTGATTTTTCCAATTTCCAACAAAAGTATTTTGATTTATCTTTCCTGTTATAAATTCTGTTTTTTTCCCTTCACTATCCATTGTAAATAATTCTAGTTCACCTTTATCATTAACTTTGCCTTCCAAATTTATTGGTAAATTGTATTTTGTGTAATAATAGCTTCCTGAATAAGAATCTCCATTTTGGATTAAATCCATTATGATAGATAAATTTCCATTTATTGTGCCTTTAAAATGACAATAATCTGTATTTGTAGAGGTTTGTGGTTTTTGAGCAAAGAGTAGGGAAGAATAAAATACAAATAAAACAATAAATAAAAAATGAATAAACGAGATAATTAATTTTTCTTTTTTCATAAAAAGTAAAATAATAGGGTTTGAATTAGTATATGAAATGTTTGTGTAGCAGTTTATTATAATACTTAAATTTTATTTGGAAAATATTTAAAGATTTTATTAAAATTTTAGACTTAGACATGATTAATATTACTCTTATACTCTCACAAAAAAAAGTTATTTAAAACACGTAAGACAAAAATATAAGTATTTTTATATTAAACTATCTTATTATTATAATTTTATTAAAAAATCCATTGTATCTACACCATCAGCATAATCTGACACTTTAGGATGTTGTGCTTGACCAAAATCAATACTGTTTTCAAACCAAGCATTTGCAGAAGCCACTACCTGTATTTGCTCTTCTTTTTCTCTTATGGTTTGATTTACTTCTTCTATTTCTTGATAAACTTCGTAATACAAAACTCCAGTAGGCGAAGAAATAGAAGTATCTTTTGTAAGCAGAATATTGAAGGCATCAAAGTGATGAATCTGTTCCATTAAATAAATAGCCTTGTAATAATCATAATTATTAGCATATTTATTGTGATTTTTCATAGAATTCCATTGTAAATAAACAGTATCTAATAGCTTTCCAAAATCATACCCTTCTGGCACATATAACTTTGATACATTGCGACAGCCTAAACCAAAATATTGAAAGATATCTATTGATAAACGTTCTAACTCTTCCCCAGTTTCATCTCCTTTTATAATAGCAACCGATGAACGATTTTTACGGATAATACTTGGATATTTTCCAAAATAATACTCAAAGTAACGTGCAGTATTATTACTTCCTGTTGCAATGTAGGCATCAGCACCTTTTAGATTTGGACGAAGAGAAATATAGTCTTTAAATTTTGGTTCTACTTCGAAAGCCCATTCTATTAAACTTTCTATCAGAATTGTATCTTTTTGACTTGGCTTTATCCATATTTTATGTCCACTCAAAAGTACAGACAGAATATCATGAAAACCTACAAAAGGAATGTTGCCTGCTGGTATTAATCCTATATTTTTTGCAGGAAAATCTACTCCTATTTTATTTAATTTATCGGTATCATAGTCTTTGAGCCAACCCTCTAAACTTTCTTTTGTAAGCATGCTGCGAATAGAAGCTAATGCAAACTCTGTATTTTCAGGTGTAAACCAATTATTATGACTATAGGCTTGATGAAAAATAGGTTGTTTTTCTTCTTTTGAAAGAGAGTCTATAAAATTACCAAGTGCGATTAAAGCAGCTTTACGATGAGAAAGTGTCATTACTAATACAGAAAAATAATTTGTATAAATTTGAAATAGTTTACAAAGATATAAAAATTATATAGCATATATTTGAGTATAAACCTTCTTTAGCTAATTTTATATAACACAAAAAATCCTGTCTGATTACTCAAACAGGATTTTTATAAATTCTTATTGTTATATCAATCTGATATAAATGGTTAGATTATAGACCAAAACCTAAACCTACCATAAAAGCAACATCACTAAAACTTGCCTGACGAACTAATGGAGTAACACTAGTAATATCACCTGCTCTACGTACAGATTTTGAGAATCCGTGACGGTAACGAGCATCAACTAATAAAGTAGCAAATTTTACATCAAACTGTAAACCTAAACCTACTATCGCACCAATATCATGAGGTGCAAAGCTGTTTGTTACATCATATGTTTGATCAACATTGTATCCATATACGTTACTTGTTGTACGGCTATATGTATAAGCATTGTAGTTGTAAGAAGGTCCAATGTAAATACGTGGGTGATATACAGAAAGAACAGGAATACGTACGTTCAATAAAGCATTTGCTTGAAAATTGTTTGTACGGTAAGTAGTTGTTTTATCAGTGAAAGTAGTGAAGGCATTTTGAGTCCAGCCTAATTCCAATTCTGCACCTACCCATTTAGTAAAGTTATAACGACCAAATGCATGGATTTGAGGACCGAAGTTTTTTCCAGCTCCCTCTTGTCCTTGCCAATACTCTGTATCAGCACCAATACGAATATCAGCAAGATTAAAACCAGCTTTAAAGCCGACCATAAGTTTAGATTCAGTTTCGCCAGCTCCGTCTTGAGCGAAGGCTGCGCCTGAAGTTAATACAACTGCACATACTGCAGTAGCGATAGCACGGATTGAACGTTTCAAAGAGAATTCAATGTTAAAGGGTACTTTCATAATTTAAAAGGTTGTTGTTGTAAGATAACGGATTTTGTTCGAAAAAAATAAATTTTCTCCAAAATAGAAAACTTTGCTGCAAAGGAAAGCATTTTTTTTGATTTTTCGCAAATTTTATTCACTTATTTTGAATGAATAAAGCTATTGAATTCTATTTTGTCTCTATTTCTATACAAATTCAACTTATCTAACCATGTTTGATTATTGGCTGACAAGTCAAATAGAGCAAGAAATACAGTAGATTAATAGGTTAATTTACATAAAAAAATAAAGTAATAAAAATTTGTTCTGAATAAAAAATAATTGCTGTTTTTACACTTTGTTTTTACTCTTAAAAAGATTTTTCAAGAAAATTTCATCAAAACACGAAATAGTTCGTTTTTATATCAGAATGATTTTCCCAAAACATTTTATTTCTTTTTGGAATTTTTATTAAAAATTGATCAAAAATAAATTTGAACCCAAAAATACTAAAAATTATAGACAAAAATTATTTTTTCGATAAAAAAGTGAGATAAAATTGATCTGTTTTAAAATTAGTATATCTATATCATTAAGAATTAAATCAAAAAACCATCTTTTTTTCAGAAAAGATTAATTAATTTCTATACGTATATAATGTCTTTCTAGTTACTTTGTTCAATAATTTTTCATAATTGGAGAAGGTGGAAAATAAAATTGATTTTTCTGAATTATTACTATTTTCAATCAACCTTTGTATATTTGCAATCTATTTTTGAGATAATTCATATAATGAAATTGTTCTTCATCTATTTTTAGTGTTTTTAACAAGAGTCTATCAAACTCTTTCATTTATCCTTTTATATATTTCTTGTGAAAAAAAACGACTCCTCAGATTACGATTTATTTATTAAAGCAGGTCAGACAGAAGGGAATTATTGGAAAGATCTTTGGCGATACAGAGAGCTTTTTTATATCCTAACTTGGAGAGATTTAAAGGTTCGTTATAAACAAACTGTTTTGGGTGTTGCTTGGAGTGTGATTCGTCCACTTCTTACTATGATAATATTTACAATTGTTTTTAGTGGTGTGGCTGGTCTTCCTTCTGAGGGAAATGCTCCTTATGCAGTTATGGTTTATGTAGGTCTTTTACCTTGGCAATTTTTTGCTAATGCACTTTCAGAAAGTAGTAATAGTTTGGTTAGTAGTGCTAATCTAATTTCTAAAGTTTATTTTCCTCGCTTGATTATTCCAACAGCCTCCATTATTACAGCTTGTGTAGATTTTCTGATTTCATTTGTTCTTCTACTCATTCTGATGGCTGTTTATCAGTATGTTCCAAGTTGGAAAATCATTTTTCTACCTTTATTTTTACTTGTTGCATTTTTGGCTGCTTTTGGTGTAGGACTTTTACTGACAGCTATGAATGTAAAATACAGAGATTTTAGGTATATTATTCCTTTTATTATTCAGTTTGGAGTTTATGTTTCTCCTGTTGGATTTAGTAGCAATATTGTTTATGAGAAGCTAGGCAAAAAAATGATAGAAATGGATCTGGCTTGGCTAACTGATTATCTGGTTACTCTTTATGCTCTTAATCCAATGGTAGGAGTTATTGATGGTTTTCGTTGGTCTATTATTGGTAATGCTCAGATGAACTGGAGTATGTTTAGTGTTTCTATTCTTATGTGTTTACTTATTTTGACTTATGCAATTTATTATTTCCGAAAAACAGAAAAAACATTTGCAGATGTAATTTAAATTAAAGTCAGATTTTGTACATCAGAATTAATCTACACATACATTTTTATCTTACAAAAATAGGCGTAGAATCAAACGAATCAAAGAATTTATGTTCTTAAAATCAAAATTAAAATGAGTCAAAGTGTTATTCGTGTAGAAGATTTAGGAAAAAAATATATCATAGGAAATGACCAACAAGCAAACTATCAGTCTTTACGTGATGTAATTACAGATAAGGTAAAATCTGTTTTTTCTAAACAAAAACAAAAAGATGATTTTGCAGAATTTTGGGCATTAAAAGATGTTAGTTTTGATATACAACAAGGAGATAGAGTAGGAATTATTGGTCGTAATGGGGCTGGGAAATCTACTCTTTTGAAAGTATTGAGCCGTATTACAGAACCAACAACAGGTAGTATTTCTATCAAAGGACGTATAGCCAGTCTTTTGGAAGTAGGAACAGGTTTTCATCCAGAACTCTCTGGTAGAGAAAATATTTTTCTTAATGGGGCTATTTTAGGAATGGGCAGAAAAGAAATCAAATCTAAATTTGATGAAATTGTTGATTTTTCTGAAATAGAAAAATTTTTAGATACTCCTGTAAAACGCTATTCATCAGGCATGTATGTACGTTTGGCTTTTGCTGTAGCTGCACACTTAGAACCCGAAATTTTGATTGTAGATGAAGTATTGGCAGTAGGAGATAGTAAATTTCAGAAAAAATGTTTGGGCAAAATGGGAGAGGTTTCTAGTCAAGGCAGAACTATTTTGTTTGTTAGCCATAACACAACATTTGTTAGAAGTCTTTGTAATAAAGGAATTTGGTTAGATAAAGGACAAATTAAACAGACAGGCTCAACAAGTGAAGTAATCAATAACTATTTATCTTCTATGCACGATCAAGTTTTTGATGAAAATAGTGAAATCCATAATAGTCTGAACAGAAGAGGAAATGGAAATGCTCGTTTTAGTAAAATTGTAATTACTGATACAAACAACATCGAATCACCTAATTTTTTGAGTGGACAGGATATTAAATTTAACTTTGAAGTCAAAATTAATCAACCTTTATCTTTGCTTTTTGCATCTTTTATTTTCAAGTCTCCTACTGGAGAAATTATAACCAATACAAGAAAACAAGATGTTTCTGTCTTTCTTCGTCCAAATGAAAAAGACTATACCATTTCGTTTTCTATTGTACTAGAAAATACACCTTTTCGTGCAGGAGAATACGATATGTATTTTTGGCTAGGAGAAACTCCTGAAAAGTTTTTTGATGTGGTAGATGCTATTTTACCTCCCCTTCAAATTTCTACTAATAAAGATGAAGATGAGTTGGCTTATAATCCAGCAGCTCCATACGGCTTTTTTGACATCAACGCACATGTTATTTCAGCAAACTAATTTAATCTCATTTTTAATTTTCTTACAATGAATTATAACTTTTTTCACCTTGACCAACTTGAAGCAGAAGCAATTTATATAATGCGTGAAACAGTTGCTCAATTTGAAAATATAGCATTGCTTTTTTCAGGAGGAAAAGATTCAATTACACTTCTTCATTTAGCTCGTAAAGCATTTTATCCTGCCCAAATTCCATTTCCATTATTGCACATCGATACAGGACATAATTTTACAGAAGCGATTGATTTTAGAGATTATTTAGTTAAGAAAACAAATACTAAACTTATTGTACGCTATGTTCAAGATTCTATCAATCAAGGAAAAGCAAAAGAAGAAACAGGTTATAATGCAAGTAGAAATAAATTACAGAGTATCACGCTTTTAGATGCCATTGAAGAATTAAAACTTGATGCCTGTTTTGGAGGGGGAAGAAGAGATGAAGAAAAAGCAAGAGCAAAGGAGCGTTTTTTTTCCCATAGAGATAGTTTTGGAGAGTGGAATCCAAAGAATCAACGTCCAGAGTTATGGAATTTATTTAATGGAAAAAAACAATACGATGAGAACTTTAGAATATTTCCTCTTTCCAATTGGACAGAATTAGATGTTTGGCAATATATAGAACGAGAAAATTTAGAACTTCCTTCACTTTATTTTACTCATCAAAGAGAGTGTTTTGTCAGAGATGGTGTAATTATGGGAGTTACAGATTTTATGGAACTTCGCCCAGAGGAAGAAAAGAAAATGATGCAAGTACGTTTTCGCACATTAGGTGATGCTACTTGTACAGGAGCAATAGAATCTCCTGCTTCTACTATTTCTGAGATAGTGACTGAAGTTGCAGCCATGCGTCTGACTGAACGAGCAGGAAGAGCAGATGATTTGCGTTCGGAAGCAGCTATGGAAGATCGTAAAAAAGAAGGGTATTTCTAAGTCAAAAAAATAAAAAACCGTCTTATTGAAAAACATCAATAAAACGGCTTTTATTTCTTATGAAGGATTATGTCAATTTAGTTTGTTAATCTAAAGAAGCCCAAACATCTTTTGTTATTGTGATTCCTTTTTCTTCTGCTTTTTCAAAATAATATTTTGCTTCTGATTTTTGCTTTTTGGCAAGATAAACTTCTCCTAAGAGTTTGTAAGCTTCTGCATCTTCTGGATAAATTGCTGTATAATCATTCAAATACAAAATTGCTTCTGATAAATTTGCTGTTGCAATCAAATTATCTTTATGCATAATGGCTAAATATTTCAAAACTTGAGGTTGTTTTTTAGAAGATACTTTTTGGAAATGAGTATATGCAACTTTATTATTTTTAGTATTCCACGCTTTTACACCTTCTTCAAAATGATTAATTACTACAACTTCATTTTGAATTGAGTTATTTGTAGTAGCTGTAAGTCTAATATTTTCAGTACTCTCTTGAAGTTGCTGATTTTCTAGCCATAATAAAGCTATTTTATTATTCTGTCTTGCAGCTTGATTATAATAACTAGTTGCTATATCAGTATTTTTTTCTATAATTTGTCCTTCTTCATACGTTTTTGCTAAAAGAAGTTGAGCCTCTACCAAATTATTTTTTGCTGCTTTTTCTAACCAATACTTTGCTTTTATCCAATTTGGTTTTGCTGTTGTTTTTGTATCCAAATACATCTTTCCTAATTCATATTGTGCTTTTTCATCATTATTCATGGCCAAATAAAAACGATAGGTAGGCAAGTCTGAAGACAACCAACGTTTTGCATCTATGCGTTCTAGAGCTTCCGAAGCACGAGGATACTTTCCTCCCCAAGCTTGCAAATAACAATGGGCAGCCTGTGCCATATTTTGTTCAACACCATTTCCTTTTTCATACAGATTTCCCAAGCGAAAAGCTGCTTGTGCATTTCCTTGTTCTAAAGCACGTTGGTACAAATCGGCAGCTTTCAAGAAGTCTGTTTTTGTGCCTATACCAAGCTCATAAAACTGAGCCAGTGCAACCTGTGCTGAATCATAGCCTAGAGCAGCAGATTTTTCATATAATTGAAATGCTTTTTCGTAATGTGCTGTTGTAGAAGCACTTTTTTCCTGTTGCTTTCCTTGTTTGTAGGCAAGGGTAGCATCATTCTCTTGTATGTTTTGAGCAAAAGAAGAAAGTGTAATAAGAATGGTTGTAAGTAAGGTTGTTAGCATGGTTAAAATAAATGATTTATTTTTTCTATTAAATATATTTCTCTGTTTTTTACACTTCTTGCAATTCATCAAAATCTATTTTTAATTAAAAATCAAATTACTATATATTTATTTTTGATTATAAACAATAAGATTTATATTAGTTAATTTATATAGATAATAGCCAAATTTTATGCCTTTATTAGTTTTAAATACGTAGAGTTACGTATAGAGTTTGTTTTTTACGATTAAAATCTAATTTATCTCGGTCAGTAATACTTTAATTTAGATAAAATTTTATCTGTTTTAATTATCAAATTTATCTTATAATTAGCTCTAACAAATTATATACCTTAGGAACAATTACAACCTGTTAAAGCAGCGAAGCTAATTAAAAATCACGAATTGAGTCCACTGATTATCAAATATTTGAGTGTTTCGTAGTAGTAATTTATTTACTTTTAATAAACTGATAATCAATAATTTAAAATTTGCAATTAGTTCATAATTCTTATAGAATAATTATTACAAATATATATTGATAAATAACATTATCCCTTAGGATTATTCCTAATTTTTAAGATTAGGGATTTTTACTACAGCATTATTTGCTAAAAAAACTAGAATATAACACAAATATAAAACTATATTATGAGACTGTAAGTAATACTATTTAATTTTTTATAAAAAAAAAGCTACCTTTGCACTCTTTTTGCGCTGTGGAGTTTGCACACCTTCGCCGTATTCTATTTCATTTTATCATTCTAAATTACGAAATCAAAATGCGTACTATATCTTCATCAAAACCATCAAATTCAATTTTGAAATCAAAAAAACAGATTAAACCAAACTTTGAATCATTATCCACTTCCCAAAAGCCATCCATAGCTCCTTCTGATTCTATTCTTCCAGTAATGGAAGCATTTTATACACTTCAAGGAGAAGGTGTTTTTATGGGACATGCAGCTTATTTTATTCGTTTGGGGGGCTGTGATGTAGGTTGTTTTTGGTGTGATGTAAAAGAATCTTGGGACAAAGAAGCACACCCACAACAATCTATTACTCAAATTGTAAAAGAAGCTAGTTCTTTTCCTGCTCGTTTAGTAGTTATTACAGGAGGAGAGCCATTAATGCACAATTTAGATGAACTGACAGCAGCATTAAAACAAGAAGGTTTTAGAGTTCATATTGAAACTTCGGGAGCGCATCCACTTTCAGGAACTCTAGATTGGATTACTCTTTCTCCAAAAAGATTCAAAAAACCGTTAGAGGACATTTATCAGAAAGCACATGAGCTAAAAATGGTGGTGTATGCACTCAGTGATTTGGAATGGGCACAAGAAGAAGCCGAAAAAGTTTCTGATACTTGTAAGTTACTTATTCAACCAGAATGGAGTAAGAGTAGTAAAAACTTACCTATTTTGATAGAATTTGTAAAAAACAATCCTAGGTGGCAAGTATCACTACAAACACATAAGTTTATGGATATTCCTTAACTGCATTATAAACTTACCAATCTATACTTGTAGAAAAACAAAATCAACATTATTTTTAAAAAAGTAGGGAACACAAAACATAATTATCCGTTCTATTAAAAAAACAGAATTATTTTTTTGTCAGTTTATAATGAACTTTAATAGTTTACTACAAATCTAAATCTCTACTTATGCCGAACTCTTCCTATCTAATTGGTTTACTCTTTTCTATCCTATTTTTCTTTACTTCTACATTTGTAAAGGCTCAACTTCTTTGGGAAATAAGTGGAAATAACCTCAAACAAAAATCTTATCTTTTTGGAACTGTGCATGTAGGTGACGAAAGAGTAATTGATTATGCTTCTAATGTTTATCCTTATATGGATAATTCTCTGACAGTAGCTGGCGAGCTAGATTTGAATTTTATGACTTCTATTTTGGCGATTGGTTATATTATGTCACCATCAGATTCGACACTTTCCAAACTACTCACAAAAGAAGAATATCAAGAAATAAAGCCTTATCTAGCAGAAAACATAGGACAATTAGCTCCCTTTTTAGATATGGTTCGTCCTATTTTTATTATGGCAATGTTGCAAGAAAAAGAGCAAGAAAAACTTGCACAATCAGCAAATACCACTAAAGAAAATGCCACAATAGAGAAATTTCCAGCTTTAGATATGTACCTACAAAACCGAGCAAGGAAAAATGAACAAAAAGTAATTGGATTAGAAACTGTAAAGGAACAAATGACTGCTCTGAACTCTACACCAATCAATAAACAAGCAAGAGAATTATATAATTATATTGTAGAAAAAAATAAAGCAAAGCAAAATCTTGATGTTCAAGATTCTCTAAATATAGAAATTGATGTCGCTGTTATAGAAGAAAATGACACCACTTTAGTCGAATTAAAAAACTCTCCTAACCCAATGGAAACCTTAATTTCACTTTATTTGAGTGAAAACATAGAGCTTTTGCACAACCAAATTTCAGGTGAGTTTGAAAAGGAATCTTATCAATCGCTTATTATTAGAAGAAATATTGTGATGGTAAAACGAATGGAAGAACAAATGAAAAAAGAACTAACTAAAGAAGATAAAAAGAGTAAGAAAAATATTATTTTTGCAGCCGTTGGTGCTGGTCATTTGGGAGGTGAAGAAGGAATGGTAAATCTATTGAAAGAAGCTGGATATACACTAACACCAATATTTTTCAATAAAAAGGAAAAAATTAAAAAATAATTATCAATTCAAATTTTATAGTAAAAGCAAAGTAGTCTTTCTAAAGATAGTTTGTTTTAATTCACTTTCGCCTAATTTTTCTGTGAAAATAATTAGATTTTCTAAGTTGTTTTCTATGATTTCGACTTGTGTCAAAAAATCTGTTGAAACTTCTACAAGTTCATTATTTTTTCCACTAAACATCATTCTTACTCCACTTGTTCGGATATAAAAAGAGTTGAAAATCATAGAAAAATGGGTAAAACTAGTTCCGTGTCTATCAAAATCTCTATCTGTTAGAGATATTT
This sequence comes from Bernardetia sp. Wsw4-3y2, assembly GCF_037126295.1. Lineage (NCBI taxonomy): Bacteria > Pseudomonadati > Bacteroidota > Cytophagia > Cytophagales > Bernardetiaceae > Bernardetia > Bernardetia sp. Wsw4-3y2. Next base: position 1,322,367 of record NZ_CP147017.1, read on the forward strand.
TGACATGTATATTTTTGTTTTTCCATCTTTGAGTAATGTCTAGTATAGATTCTGTCCATGCAATAAGTTGTTGTTGTCGTGTCATTTTCCAAATTGTTTTATCAAAACAACTAAAAAACCTTGCCTTTTAAAGAATATTCTTAAAAAAGCAAGGTTTGTCTATATATGTTATTGTTTTAGACTCAAAAATCTATGTCAATTTTTCTGTTTTCTCCTTTATCATTATCTTCACTAAAAGGAGCAAAAATATGAAGTTCTCCGTTGGTATAACGAGCCTCAATTCCATTTGAATCTACATGAGGCAGAATTGGAAAGGCTTGCATAAAACGAGGTACACCTTCAAATTCACTAATTTTGACTAGAGACATAATAATTAAATGTCCTTGACGAATTTCTATTTTATATGAATTTGGCTTTACAGAAGCTGCTGTCAAACGAAGTAAATATCCATTTTCTTCTTCTGAAAGAAACATCTTTGTAGCAACAGTTCCTCCACTAGCTATATTTTCTGCTTGTGATTGTAAAGCAAGTTTTTTGGTTAAGGTTTTATCTATGGTCATCATAATTATATCTATTTTTAGTATCTGGTAATAGTTCAGACTAGCTTATTATCTAAATTTTGTTTGATTACTACAATATAATCAAAACTCAAACCAACTTTAATTTTCTCTTTATCAGCTAAAACAAATAAATAATAAACATTTTTTTAAACAAAAAATAATTTAAAAAGAAAGTAAAATAAAATACATATTTTTTAAAAAATGACAAAACGTCAGTTTAAAAAACAATATGAATTTAAACTGACTTTTTAACAGGAAGTAGTTTTATATATTTATTTTTGAATTACTGAACCACTATTTTACGAACAGCAACAGGCTTCTGATTATACAAAAGGGTAACAAAATAAGTTCCTTTTGCCCATTTTGAAGTAGGAATAGTCTTCTCAATTGAGTTATTTTGAGTCATTTTTCTACCTAAAACGTCAGTTATATTTACTTTATAGTCTTTTAGATTTTGATTTTCTAGTTGATATATAAAACGCAAATTATTTGAAATAGGATTTGATGCAATTTTGAAATAATTATTTTCTCCTAAATTATCTTCTATTCCTAAAGGTTCATTGATATTTGCTATACGCAATTTGTATTGCTTAGAAGTAAAATCATCATTTAATTTTCCTAATCGGTAAACAATCAAATACATTTTATCATTCTGATTTACATCTTGTACTTCAATTTTAGCTTCTTCTCCTACACTAGGATAATCTTTAATAACTTCTACTTCTCCATTTGCTTTCAAAGCCACAAACTGTACTCCTATTTCACTACCTATTCCTTCAGTAGTTGTTATTTCAACCTTAAAATCTCTTTGCTGTGTGGTAAGTTCTATATAATCGGCTGAAAATCTCATCAATCGTCTATTTCCTTGTTGCTTACTATCCCATACTTTACTTTGTCCTGAATAATCTAGTTGTCCTTCCACTCTTACTCTTTCAGAATCAGTATTTTCTCTCAAATAATTGATATAGTCAGCAGCTCTCTTATATGTAAAAGGTTGAGAAACAGAACTGGCAGACAGAACAATATTTGCTATGAAATAATCTTCACAAGCAGTTTTAAGAGTTGTTCCTTTTGTAATAAGAGCTGCATTAAGAGCTTCTAACTCTGACTGAGAACGCAAATTTTCCCAAAATGTTCTGATTACTTCTTTCCCATAATTTTCTCCTATATATTGGAAATATATCCACGAGCCGTACCAGTTTATTCGCAAGTCAAAATAGTCTGGGTCATTTTCATCTTTTTCATTATAGTTTATAGCTACATCAGGAGCATCAAAAACGCCATCTAGATATTGAAAATTATCGTCTATACGAGGATAAATTTCTTCTTCCATCCAAGAAGCTGAGCCTTCAAAAGCAAAATAAGAAGGCGAATCACTACCGTTATAACCATACTGAATAGCATGAAAAAACTCATGTGCTGCCGTTACTTTAAGTGCATCATTTTGCAAACCAAAACCATCATAATTATTACGCACTTCCATCCAACTTGTAGCAGCTTCTGTTTCTACTACAGAGGAATTTGGATTATCTCCAACTTTTTGATCATAGTTTACTGCACCATAATACCCTTGTTGTAGATTCTGAATATAAATATCATAAAAACCATTTCCACCTCCTTCATCACCATCACTTGGAGGAGCTACATAACCTAGTTCTTCTATTTCTTTTTTATAAACACTCTCAAATTCAGAAGCCATAAACTCTACATAATCTGGAATATCATTATTGTTATTATCTGTAGAAGAGACGGCATTGCTTCCTGTTTTGTCATAATGAAAACGAAAATGACGTGAATCTACCGAAAAATCAAGATCTGGACGTATAGCATGTGTTCTTAAAACTTTCTGAAGACGCTCTGTGAGTTTGTGCTTATTCTGTTTACCTTCCAAAAGAACCATAGATAAGCAAGAACGATGAGATTTATCACCTCTATTAGTATGAGAATGAGTAGGGGAAAGAGCTTGATTTAGTCTTGCTTCCCATTTTTTGGAGAACTCTATATCTTCTGCTAAATTATTGTTTTGAGAAAATGAAGAGTTTGAAATGCTATATAATCCGATAAAACCCAAAACGAATATCCAAATAGGTAGTTGTGAGGTTTTAAAAGTAGAGTAAAAATTCATTTTGTGGATAGTTTTATTAGAGTAATGAAATAGTAAATAATGCACAAAGTACATACGAATACTCTAAGATATAAAATTTACTATTGTTTTACATAAAAATTTATATAAAATAAAAAAGCCTATGAAAATGTAAGTTTCATAGGCTCTTAAAATTTGTTTTTTTTATTCTCCAAAGAAATAACTAGCTGAAAGTGTAATTACACGATTCTGAATTTTATTGTCTTTTCTATAATCATTGTTTCCTTCTACTTTAGGAAGCCAGTTTCCTAACCCATACGAATATCCTACATTAAATAAAAGACTATTTACCTTGTAGCCAACTCCAATATTAAGACCATAATCAAGTCCACTATAGGGATTTTCACTTTCTTTAAAGTCATCATCTTGAGTAATTTCTCGGTAATAAGGTTTATAAGTAATTTTATCCGTTATAGTTTGTTCTGAAACAAGACCACCAAAATTAATTTTTTGAGTAGTTTCTGATTTACCGTTTCCTCCTATTCCAAAAGCTGCATAAGGACCTGCATATATTTGAAAATTATTAATTTTATATGCTAAATTAATAGGAATTTCTAAATAATAAAAACTACCATGACCTTTCAGTGTAGACTCAGAAAAATCATCTTTTGCAGATTCATTTACTCTAAACCCTTTGACACTAAATAATAAACTAGGTTGTAAACTCAAAGCCTCATTTATATCATAGTTAGCTGTAGCACCCACATGATAACGAAATAACATTTTTGTATCTAATTCATCATCCTCATTTTCAGAGACAAAACCAATATTGCTAATATTTAAGCCTGCTTTAACTCCAAATTGAATTTGGGCAGTTGCTTGAAAAGTTACTAAAAAAGAAAGGATAGCAAATACAGAAATTTTAATTAAATTCATAATAGTTGAATTGTTGTGTAAATTGTAAACAGTATTAGTTAAGGGGTGTATATTTATAAAGTACTGGACATTAGATAAAATGTTTTTTTTCTGCTCTGTCGGACACCTCAAAGGTGTCAAGACAGTTAAATATACGAATTGTCTGACACTTTAAAAGTTTCCTGACAGATTCATGTCCAGTACTCTAGTATGTTTATGTAATTTTAAAATTAAAACTTTATGACAATAAAGCTCCTGCAATTGTTGCTGTCATCATACAGGCAAGTGTTGCAGCTAATAAGGCTTTCAATCCCAAACGAGATAAATTTGCTTGTTGATTAGGTGCCATTGCTCCAATTCCTCCAATCTGAATAGCGATTGAGCTAAAATTAGAAAAACCACAGAGCGCAAATGTAGCAATCGTAATAGATTTAGGGGAAATAAGTCCTTTTTCTTGAAGGTCTGCAAGACTTACATAGGCTACAAATTCGTTAATAACCGTTTTTTGTCCTAAAAGACTTCCTACTTGAAGTGTATCAGCCCACTCTACACCAATAACAAAGGCTGCCAAACGAAATACTTGTCCTAAAATATATTCCATAGAAAGTTTACTAAAAACTCCATCTGTACTTTCTGCAATGATAGCATTTAATGTAGTATAATCTCCAACTACTTCAAGCATATAATTCAATAGAGCAATAACAGCAATAAAAGCCAAAAGCATTGCACCAATATTGAGAGCTAATTTTAATCCGTCACCTGCACCAATTGCCAAAGCATCAATAACATTTGCACCTAAAGTTTCTTTATTTACTTTTAATTCTGAATCAATGAGTTCTGGTTTTGTTTCTGGAATGAGCATTTTGGCAAATACAATTCCTGCTGGAGCGTTCATAATTGATGCGCTAAGAAGTTGAGCAGCTACTTCAGCTTGTTTGACTAAATCTGCACCACCAAGGAAAGCAACATAACTTCCCAAAACACTTCCTGCAATGGTTGCCATTCCTCCTGTCATCAAACACATAAGCTCAGAAGTGGTCATTTTGGCAATGAAAGGACGAACTAATAGAGGAGCTTCTGTTTGTCCTAAAAAAATATTTCCTGCTGCTGAAAGACTTTCTGCACCTGAAAGCCCCATTGTTTTAGCCATCAGCCAAGCAATTCCATAAGATACTTTTTGAAGAATTCCTAAATAATATAATCCTGTTGTTACGGCAGAAAAGAAAATAACAGTAGGCAAAACTTGGAAGGCGAATATAAAACCACTTTTGGGAACATCAGCCAAATCACTAAATAAAAATTTAGCTCCGTCGTTGGCAAAACTCAAAAATTTCACAAATCCTTCACTTACACTTCGGAATACTTGTGCTACTTGAGGAACTTGAGTAATCAATATTCCAAAAATTACTTGTAAAAGAATACCAATTCCAACTAATTTCCAATTTATAGCTTTTCGATTACTAGAAAACGCATAAGCCACGCTTAGCAAAACCAACATTCCTAACAATCCTCTCAAATAATCCATAATTCAATTAAAGTTTTATAATAGGAGTTGTTGATGAAAACACCAACAACGGCAAAGCAAATTCTTAAATCCATTTTCTCAAATATACTGAGAAAACAATTAAACAGCGAAAGTAGAGTAAATTATTCAGATTTAGAAATTTGATATTGAATTTGATTGTTTTTTTATGCCCTAAATGTGTATTTGCTTTTACCCAAGAGAATATTATTTTGCTAGTTTTTCAACTGCTTCTTCTATCGAACTTATGAAATTAACTTGTTTTCCTTTATTACTTTCATAAATAAAATCTTTCAGACTTTTGCTTTGCTGTGTCAATTCAGAAAAATCTCCAATAATTAACAAAGACATTCTATAGTTAGAAAATTTTTGAAGAATTTCTCCAGCCATTCCATTTTTTAAATCAAAGAAATGAGGAGTAATATTTTTTTGATGTAAAATCATTTTGTCAAATCCTTGATAATATAAATTGCCTAATAAATTCAAACTATCTTCATCATTATTAATAAGAATAGCATCTGAAATAAGCTCGGCTATTTGTGTAGTGTTTATTTTGTGTGTTTTAATTTCCATTTCTTTTGTTCTATTTTTTAGATATTCAGATGTTTGTCCATTCCAACCACATTTAACGCAATTGCCATTCTCAAATTTGTGAAGACAATTCGGATATTGATATAGTTGATAGGCACAGTCTGGGCATAAACATGCCATTTTAGAACTATCTTTATAGTATTCTGATTCACATTCAACACAAATATTTTTTTCTTGGTTCATTGTTTTTCTTCTTTAAGAACTTATATATCTTTTAGACAAAAAAACTCGCAAAGCACAATACTTTACGAGTTTCAAAATTAAACTAAAATCAAAAATCTACTTCGCCCTATTTTGCTAATACAGGCGCATAAATCTCATTTACTTTTTCTACAACATAATCAATTTCTTCAATTGTGTTGTATTTGCTAAATGAAAAACGAACAGAAGGACGAGAAGGGTCATTTTTGAGAGCTGTCAAAACGTGTGAGCCAATTTCTGAACCACTAGAACAAGCACTTCCACCCGATGCCGAAATTCCTTGAATATCCAAATTGAATAAAAGCATATCGCCCATATCTGATTTTGGAAACTGAACACTCAATACTTTTGGAAGTCCTGTTTCAAGATTTCCAGATTCTCCGTTAAAATTGACATCTTCGCCAAAAATAGCTCTTAGTTTGTCTATCATTCTGCTTTTTAGAGAAAGAATATGTTTTTTGTGAGCATCTCTTTCTGAAATTGAAATTTCTAAGGCTTTTGCAAGTCCGACAATTCCAGCTACATTTTCTGTTCCTCCTCTCATGTTGCGCTCTTGCGCTCCTCCTGTTTGGAAGGGACAAAAACCTGCATCGTGGCGAATGTATAAAAATCCTATTCCTTTTGCACCATGAAATTTGTGTGCCGAACCTACCAAATAATGAATAGGTAATTCTTGCAAATCCATTGGATAATATCCCATCGTCTGGACAGTATCAGAATGAAACATAGCATTATATTTTTCGCAAATTTCTCCTGTTTGTTTCAAGTCTAGGATTGTTCCTATTTCGTTGTTTCCGTGCATGAGTGAAACTAAAGCACGTTCATTTTTGGTAGAAAGATTACTGAGAAGTTCGTCTAAATGATTCAAATCAACATTTCCTCTTTTATCAATATTTACTAGACTTACTTTTACTTCTCCTCTTTTTTCTAATTCTTCAACGGTATGCAAAACAGCATGATGCTCCAAAGGCGAAGTGATGATATGCTTTAAATTGTGCGAGCGAACAGCACAGCGTAAAGTCGTATTATCGGCTTCTGTTCCTCCAGACGTGAAAAATATTTCGGCAGGCGATGTATTTAAAAGACTTGCAACCGTTTTGCGAGCTTTCTCAACAGCAGATTTTACAATTCTTCCTGTACTGTGTGTAGAAGAAGGATTTCCGAAATGTTCTGTCAAAAATGGCATCATTTCATCTAAAACAGCTTTATCTAATTGTGTAGTCGCTGCATTGTCTAAATAAATGCGAGAGGAAGAAGAGGAAATTGACATAAATGGTATATGAATTTAGTACGAACAGTATTGTTTTCCAAAATTTAAGAGTCTTAAAAAGACTTAGGATTTAATCTAAGAATATCTTTCCCTACTGTTCTGTATAGTATAATGTATTTTTTGTAATTGGTAAGTTGCTGATTATGAATTGATTAATCGGCAGACTAAGTTCACAAAGGTACAGAGATTTTATAAAAAACTCAATTTTGTAACTGTTTTTTTATAATAGACGTTCTTTTTCTATTTTTCCAAATCCAGACTAGGAAAGCACTTAATCCAATAAAAATACAAGTTCCTAGCCAAAATAAAATATCATAATTATCTGTGTAAATTCTGTAAGAAGCTGTAAAAACAAACAAAATCAGCCCTGTTATTTGCCAAATCAAGTCATATTCTAATCGGTCTTTATTGTCTTGAATAAGAGGTTGATTAAAAAATATTCTAAAACTATTCCAATCCCAAAGAATAAGTAGTGTATTTGCTAAAAGCATCATTCCTGTAATATAAATTGTTCCTCCAAAATTATACGAAACAGTAATCACAAAAACATTCAAAATTATTGGATAAAAAGCTGCTGCACCAAGTTTTGAATAGCGTTGAGTCATCAAGAAAAAACCTGCTACAAGCTGTCCAAAACCTAAAAACTGCCAATAGAGACCTGATTGATACATCGTTTCGAAAAAATGCCAAGCCGAATCAACAGGCATATCTGCCCCACTATCTCTAGTAAAGCGATGTCCTTTTATTTTTATCAAACTAGCAAATACAAATGTTGCTCCTATCAAATAACGAGTATAAATGATGAAGATTTGTAACCATTTTAATTCTTTTATTTTTTGAAGAAAATTCATTTTTCAGCCTTATTCTATTTCAAATATAAAGTTACTTCATCCCCTTTTCTCAAACGAAGCTGTTTTTCTGCATTTTTTTCAGGAACAAATATTTCTACTCTACCAAAAGAGCCATTGATAAGGTTGGGCATTCTTTCATTTCCTTGTAAGAAAAAATCACAGAATTTGGCATCTTGTTCTAATATCCTTCCATACTTTATTCCTTTTCTTGCTCTAAGATTGGTTAGGGCATTTCCATATTTATCAAAAGACAAAATCTCTCCTGTTACTGTTTTTTCTTCTTCATTGTAAGTGCTAAATGGATAATTGAGATACCAATCGTACTGAATTTCTTCTCCCATATTTTCCATCGAAATTCCGTTGGCAAGGTGTGCAGCTACTGGCGCAAAAATATCTCTACCATGAAAACTATTCGAATCACTTTCAAGCATATAGGTTTTGTTTGTGATTTCGATACATTGTTCTATATCTTCAATGGCTGTTATTAAATCCAAAATTCCATTATGAGGAGCTACAAAATAATACCCTCCACTTTTGACGATAATCGGCTGTCTATCACTCCCAACTCCAGGGTCAATGACACACAAAAAAATTGTTCCTTTCGGAAAATAACTATAATGTGCTTCTAAAAGTAAAGCTCCACGCAAAACATCATAATCTGGAACAGAATGTGCCAAATCTATCAAGTTTACATGAGGAGAAAGTGATTTGATAACACCTTTCATCACTCCCACAAAACCATCTTGATAGCCAAAATCAGTAAGTAAAACAATATTCATATTCAGTCCTTTTGCGTGCATTTTGTCTATTTTTTATTTCTTAAAATTGAAAAGCAATATACATAAAGATTATCATTTGTAGTGTATAGAGATATTTAATTTTGACTTTTTTTAGTGCCAACACGAAACAATTTGTTGTTTATTATTGCCTTAATTTTTCCAATTTGCTTTCACAGAAATTTGATTATCAATGTTTTATTCCTAATTTCCTATTGAAAACTATAAATGCCATGAAAATATTAAATTGACTTATTTTAATAAATATATTTTATAAGAGAATGGAAAATGCAATTCAGGATTTTTTAAAAAATGAAAAAAAACAGCGCAGTAAAAATATTAATTATTTAGTGTATTTTTTATTTGTTTCAATGAGTTTGAGCTTTGTACCTGATATTTATTTTGGGTTATGGGAAAATTTATGGTATTGGTTAATTCCCTTTTGTTATCTCATAAGCATCATTATAATAAAAGTATATTTAGGAACAGATTGGGCTGCTCATTGGTTTTTATTAGGATTTAATATAATGGTATTTTACTTTTCAAGTAGTGTAGGAAGAAATAGTAATATTCATTTTTTGTTTTTTGTATCTATTCTTTTAATTCCTTCTATCCTTAATATTCGCTCCAAACGATATGTTATTTTTCATACTATTTTTCCTTTATTATTTGCATTAATTTTAGTGTTATATGATTATGATATTTTTCCTCACCTCCCACAAATAGATGATTATTATGAGAATATGTTTGGAAAAGTAAATATGTTGCTCTTATTTATTATTCTACCTGTCGTAACTTGGGTACTGATTAAGTCTTATCAAGATATATTCAATCAACTTATGGAATCTGAAAAAATTCTTTTATCTAAAAATATAGAGCTATCCAAAACCAATCAAGAATTAGATAACTTTGTTTATAGTGTAAGTCATGATTTGCGTGCGCCTATTTCTTCTGTTTTGGGTTTGATTAATATTTCTAAAGCAGAGAGTGATATTAATCAACTTAAATATTATGAAATATTAAAAGAAAAAAGTCTTTTAAAATTAGATTCTTTTATCAAAGATATTTTAGATTATTCCCGTAACTCTCGTATTAAAGTAACTCCTCAAAAAATAAATTGGCAAGAATATATTACTGAGCTTACTAAAGAATTTGAGTATTTACCAAAAGCAAAGTATGTTGAAGTAGAAATTGCTATTGCTCAAGAAGAAGAAGAGTTTTATGCCGATTTGTATAGAATAGGAATTATTTTTAATAACCTATTATCAAATGCTTTTAGATATTCAGATAAACAAAAAGAATATTCTTTTGTCAAAATAAAAGGTGATATAAACAAAGATAAAGCTCATATTATAATTCAAGATAATGGTATCGGAATAGCTACAGAACACCAACAAAAAATATTTGAAATGTTTTATAGAGCTAGTGAAAACAGTAAAGGCTCAGGCTTAGGACTTTATATTCTCAAAGAAACTTTAGAAAAAATAAATTCTACAATAAAACTAGATTCAGAACTAGGAAAAGGGACTACATTTTATTTAGAAATACCGAATCTGATATAGCTTAGCATTTAGAATAAGAAAAACTAACGTAGTTTTTTTTAAATTATTAAATAATTTGTCGACTTTTGTAAAACTAGAAATTTACAACATAAAAAAAGACCTTTAGCCTACCTCATGAATATTACTAACATTACCAAAGTTCTTATTGCCAATCGTGGCGAAATCACTCTTCGTATTATTCGTTCTTGCAAAGAAATGGGTATCAAAACGGTAGCTGTTTTTAGTGAAGCAGACCGACAAGCTCCTCATGTTCGTGCTGCCGATGAAGCCATTTGTGTAGGTGCGTCTCCCTCGTCCGAGTCTTATTTAAGAGGAGATAGAATCATCGAAGCAGCCAAAACTACAGGCGCACAAGCCATTCACCCTGGTTATGGATTTTTGTCTGAAAATGCTGATTTTGCACGAAAAGTAAAAGAAGCAGGACTTATTTTCATTGCTCCTTCTCCTGAGGCTATAGAGGTAATGGGAAGTAAATTGGCTGCCAAAAATGCTGTTTCAAAATATGATATTCCAATGGTTCCAGGAATTAATCATGCTGTTGAGGATATTGCAGAAGCAAAAAAAGAAGCTGCACAGATTGGTTATCCAATTTTGGTAAAAGCAAGCGCAGGAGGTGGGGGAAAAGGAATGCGTGTAGTAGAAAATGAGTCAGAGTTTGAAGAGCAAATGAAACGTGCTGTTAGTGAAGCACAATCTGCTTTTGGAGATGGTGCTGTTTTTATTGAAAAATATATTGGTTCGCCTCGTCATATCGAAATTCAGATTTTAGGAGATACACACGGAAATATTTTATATCTTTTCGAAAGAGAATGCTCTGTCCAGCGTCGCCATCAAAAAGTAGTAGAAGAAGCTCCTTCGGCTGTTGTTGATGAAAAAATGCGTAAGGCAATGGGAGAAGCTGCTGTAAATGTAGCTAAAGCGTGTAATTATTATGGTGCAGGAACGGTAGAATTTATTGTAGATGAAAATTTAAATTTTTATTTCTTAGAAATGAATACTCGTCTGCAAGTAGAACATCCAATTACAGAACAGATTACAGGAATTGATTTGGTAAAAGAGCAAATCAAAATTGCAGAAGGAAGAGAAATTTCTTTCAAACAAGAAGACTTGAAAATAAATGGTCATTCGATTGAAGTGCGTGTTTATGCAGAAGACCCAGCTAATAATTTCTTGCCGAATGTTGGAAAAGTAGTAGAATATCAAACGCCAAAAGGGTTGGGAGTTCGTGTAGATGATGGTTTTGAGCAAGGAATGGAAGTGCCTATTTTTTATGATTCGATGATTGCCAAACTTATCACTTTTGGAGCAGACAGAGAAGAAGCAATGGACAGAATGATACGAGCAATAGACGAATACAAAATCTCTGGAATTCAGACAACACTACCTTTCTGTAAGTTTGTCATGCAACATGAAGCCTTTAGAAGTGGAAATTTTAGTACAAAATTCGTAGAAAATCATTTCAAACCCGAATATTTAGAGGCTGAAACTTCAAAAGAAGAAGAAGAAATTGCTGTGGCTATTGTAAGTCAGCTTTTAGAAAATGGAAAAGGTAAGAATAATGTCGTTGGTGGAGATACCAACAACGGCAATAATAATTCTAGTGGAATGAGTGATTGGAGAAAGAAACGTAGAGTTTTTTAATTATAAAGTTTCTAAGTAATATTAAGAAAAAACCGTTTTTAAACTAAAAAAAAATAGCTTAAAAACGGTTTTTTTATGCACTATATTAGACTTTTAAACCTGTTTTTTGGCTTGTCCATTTAAGCCATTAGCCTGAATAGGAATTTCTCTATCTACATTTAATGACTGATTTTTATGAATAGTTGGAGATGGAAAAACTGTGCCTTGCTTTTGAAAAAAATCAGGCGAACGTTTGGGAAGTTTTCTTCCAAAAGTAAGATTTGAAACTACACGAATATCTCGGTTGGTAAATTCCCAAATCTCTCCACTCTCGTCGATAGCAACAGTAAAAAGTTTTTCGACTTCCATTCCATATTCTGTAATATATAAGATTCTACCTTTTCCACGAGGTGTTTCGACCTCAATATTGTTTTTGACTTCTAAAATAAACATAATCAAATAAAATTTAGAGAAAAATAAAAGTTTAAAAAATAATAGCTACAAATGATGAGAGCTAATTTCTATGTTAAATGTTTGTGTGTTATTACCACTCAAAAACATTTTATAATTAAACAAAAAAGTAATTATAAGGTTAGAATTTTTGAATTTATTTTTGGTTTTATAATTCTTCTATAAAAATTTTATGCTCCATTTTTCATTTTTTCCTATCGGATTACTTCTCATTATAGCCATTTTTATAGATTTTTTTTATACTACACTTTCAGGAAATGGCTCTGGCTTTCTAACAAAATATTTTAATAATCTTCTCTCCAAAATTATATTAGGACTGAATTGGAAATGGCTACGTAAAATATCAGGTTTTATACATGTTACTGCTACGCTTAATTTATGGCTTATTATTTTATTGGTAGGGTGTTTATTTATTTTTAGTAGTAATGAACCGATGGTTGTAAATTCGACTACCAATCAGCCTGCTACTTTTTTAGATAGATTTTATTATACCTGTTATATTCTTTCTACCGTCGGAATTGGAGACTACAAGCCCAATACTAATTTTGGACAAGTAGTCACTGGATTGCTTTCTTTTACTGGATTTATCTTGCTTACTACTGCCCTAGCTTATGTGATTTCAGTTACTGGTGCTGTTAGTAATAAGCGAAATTTGGCTGTTACTATTTCTTCAATGGGCAAAAATCCTAAAGAGTTGTATGCTTATTTTACGCAAGAAGAAAATTTTCAACTTTTATTTGATGTTCTTCCTGACATGAGAGAATTATTGAGTTCCTTTACTCACAATTATTTATCATTTCCGATGATAGAAAATTATCTTACCAACAAAAGAACAAATTCAGAATCACTTCAAATCGTGAATTTGTATGAAGTTTTGCGTGTTATATTTTGCCAAGCAGACAAAACTCAAAAAATAAAATTTCTTCCTCTTATTCGCTCACTAGCTTATTTCATGGAAATTCATATGAAGAATAAAAAGAAGAATACTAAATTTAAAGAAGATGAAATAAATGAACTGAGACTAAAATATTGGTTACCAATTTTTGAAAAAGAACAAGTAAATGTTACTACAATTCAGTTAGAAAATATCAAATTAGAAAATATGGATTCTCTTTTAGCTAGTTCAGGCTGGATCTGGACAGATATTTATGATTTAGATGATGAAAAAAGTAGATTGTATGATTAAATCACTCCATAACCGATTGAAAAACAACTTCCAACATACGTGTACGAATTCCTTTAGTAACTAATTTTCTATTGGTTTCATCTGGGTAAGTTCGGTTTGCTAAAAATATAAAAATGATTCCTTTGTCTGCATCTGCCCAAGCTGCTGTTCCTGTAAAACCTGTATGCCCAAAAGTATTTTCAGAAGCGTAAAGTGTTGCAGGAATTTTACTTCCTTTTACAGACATATCAAACCCTAATGCTCTTCTTCCCCCTGTAATTTGTCTTGCTGTAAACTCATCTACTACTTCTTTATCAAAATACTGAACTCCTCCATAATTTCCACCTTGAAGAAAAGTTTGCATCAAAATACCAATATCATTTGCATTGGCAAACGTCCCTGCGTGTCCACTTACCCCACCCAAAATAGCTGTAGAGTAATCATGAACAATTCCACGAACTTCATCTTTTCTGAAAATATTATCTATCGAACTAGGTACAATATTATTTTTGTCATGTTTGCGAAGAGGATGATAACTAGCTGTTGAAAGTCCTAGCGAATTGTAAAAACTATTTTCAACGAAATAATCTAAAGAAGTGCCTGAAACACGAGCCACAAGCTGATTGAGCATATAAAAACCTCTATCACTATAACGATAACTATACGAACCATCAGCACGTTTGTTTCGCATAGGTGATTCTACTACCCAGTTCCAAATACTGTCTTTTATTCCTGCTTTTGCATAGAGATTAGGCGCAATTTCTTCACAATATTCTTGATCACAATGATTACTATAAAATTTATTGTAATTAGTTTCATTTGAAAAAGTTTCGAACCAACCAGGCATATTTCCATGATAACCTCCTCTGTGCATCAAAAGCTGACGAGCTGTAACATCTCCTTTTTCAGAATCTTTTAACTCTGTCAAATAGGTAGAAATAGGAACATCTAAATCAATTTTTTTCTCATTTACGAGCTGCATCATGGCAGGAACGGTAGCTACGATTTTAGTCAGGGAAGCCAAATCATAGATAGATTCATTTTCTACTTTCTGTTTTTTATCATACTTAAAATGACCATACGATTTTTGAAAAATAACAGTTGTATCTTTTATAATAATTACTTGACACCCTGGAGTTGCTCTATATTTTATGGCTTCACCTGCCAACCAATCAATACGTTCATTGAGGTATTTAGAGTTCATTCCTGTTCCTTCTGGATAATCTGAATATCTCAATCGTCCTAATGATTTTGTAGTAAATCCATCACCTTCTTTGATTTTTTCTCCTGCCGAAACAGGTACACGTCCTTGTGTTTGGACTGCACCAAAAAGAACCTGTGGGACAGCTTTTTGCATAATATCATTTTCTATGTAGGCAGCTACCAAATGTTTTTGGTCTTCAAATTTTTCTAAACTATAAGCATGACCAAAATCTACAACCACAACATTTTTTCCTAAATCTTGTAATTCTTTTACAAAATTTTGTGTAGCTGCCGAAATTCCAAAAGTATTACTTACAGAATATTGATTGACTCCAAAAACACCTACAATAATTACTTTTTTGTTTGATAATTTAGATTTAGCAGCAGAAAAAGCAGAAGTAGAAACAGACGAAATAACAACATGCTCAAAAGGCGCATAATTAGAAAGCATTTTTTGAAACGCATTTCCTTCTTTTTCATTAATTACAACCGAACCAAAAGAAAGTGTATCTAACTTTTGAAAAGGAATCAGATTGTTTTCATTTCTGACAATCGTAACAGCCTTTTGATGCAATTTTTCATTCAATATATTTGCTTTTGCATTATTCAAATCAGTATCTAAACCCTTCAATTCTATAGGTTTGAAGTCATTTAAGCCAACAAAATATTTTACTCTCAATACTTTTTTTACTCGCTCTTCAATTTCAGTTTCAGAAATTTTTCCTTCTTCTACTGCTTTTTTGATAAGTGCAATTCCTTTTGGAATACTTGCTGGATAAAGTAATACATCATTTCCTGCCAAAATAGCTTGTACATTTCCTTCATCTGGCGTAAAGTTAGAAGACAAGCCTTTCATATTCATGGCATCTGTAAAAATTAATCCATCAAAACCGAGTTCATCTTTCAATAAATCTGTAACTACATTTTTTGAAAGCGTGGTAGGAATATTTTCTGTGCTATCATACGCAGGAACATTCAAATGAGCCACCATAACAGACAATACTGAATCAGCAAAAAGACGTTTGAAGGGATATAACTCAAGTTCGGATAATCGTTTTTTGTCGTGTTTGAGCTGTGGAAGTGTGTAATGTGAATCCGAATCTGTGTCACCGTGTCCAGGAAAATGTTTGGCTGTTGCGATAAGTCCACCATCTTGCATGCCGTTGGTGTAAGCAATTCCATATTCTGCCACTCTATATTTATTTTCTCCAAACGAACGAGTACCAATAACAGGATTTTTTGGATTACTATTGACATCAATAACTGGCGCAAAATTGACATGAACCCCCAAACGCAAACATTGGCGAGCTACTTCTTTTCCTAAATCATAAACGGCAAGAGAATCATTCATTGCTCCCAAAACCATCTGACGAGGATAACTAATTGTATTTTTTAGTCGCATTCCTAGTCCCCATTCTGCATCCATTGCGATAAGAAGAGGAATATTTGCTTTTGCTTGATAACGATTGGTTAGCTGGGCTTGCTTGGAAGGTGTTCCCTGAAAAAATATTAAGCCTCCAATTTTATATTTTGTAATAAAATTATCAATTTCTTTATAATGACTTTCATCTCTATTCGAATAGGCTGCAATCATGAAAAGTTGAGCTATTTTTTGTTCTAAATCTAAATTAGAAAGTTTTTGATTGACCCATTTTTCTCGTTTTTCCCATTTTAAATTATCAATCCTTTGTTTTTCTTCTGCTACAGCTTTTGCTATAATTTGTGCGCTTGTAATATTTTGAGCCAAAATAGGCGTTATCAAAAACGAAAATATAATTCCTGTGAGGATAGAAATTTTGGCTTTAAAATTATTTTTAATCATTATTATTATTTTATTTATGGTATCACTTATCATTTCCCAAAAAAAGTAAGGGAAATAAGTAATTACTGGTTGAAAATAGAGAGGAAATACGAAAAAACAGAGAAAACTAAGGAATAAGAATAATTCAATAATTATTCCGAAATAAAAGTAGGCAAATCTATTAAAAATTGAAACAGTAAATCTGAATTAAATTATCTTGTAAGGAAAACCAACTATTAGCCAGACTTCGCTTTTTTTAATAAAACTCACAAATCTATATTTTTTAAAACATTGAGTTATTTGAAAGGTTAATAAGATAGAATTATTACAAATTTATTATTGTATCAAATACAAATTAGGTATTCTTTATTCATTCAAAATACAATAAATAAATTATTTTTTAACCTTAATTTTTTATTATGAAAACTACAATTTTTTCTTCGTTAGCCGTTGCCTCTGTTTTATTCTGTGGAATTTCTTTTGATGCAGATGCACAACGCAATGAAAATCCTTATAAAGATGTTGATGCTGTTGTTACAGTAGATGCTGATAATGTTTATGATCCTTCATTAGATACACGAGCAGACCGACTTTATACGTATGGTCGTGTTTCGTACGACTTTGATTATTTTGTAAATAATAAAGTAGCAAAAATAGATGCACCCATGCGAATTGAGAGTGCTGATAAAATGACTCCAATGGAAGTAACTACTGAAATGTTTACTAAATATTTTGATATTGTAAATCAGAATGGAGAGCATATTTTTGTAACTCCAGAAGAACCCAATGCAGAATTATATTTGATTGGTAAATTGGACGGAACACCAAAAGGAATCCATGCTTTAGTGTTTTATGCAAAAGATGGAAACATTTATGAGTATGCCAAAATAGTTACTTTTGATGAATATGGTAATCCTATTGACCACCAAAACGTTCATTACAATATCACAGCTGGAAACAATGGAAAGCAACAAGCACGTAAACAAGTATGTCAATTAAATGAAGAAAATAAATTTACTTGTTTGGAATATGAAGATAAAGATGGAAAGATGGTAGAAGCGAAAACTGAAGGTAGAATGTATGAAATTATGGCAGATGGAAATATTGAAACTACTTATAAAGTAGATGCCAATGAATAATCTTAATCAGTAACTTTTTAGTTAAAGAAAATACAAAACGTCATTTTATTTGAAAATAGAATGACGTTTTTTGTATCTAGCTTTTTCTAGTCTTCTACACTAGCGAAGCAAAACCCACAAATTGCTTTTGGATAGAAATAAGTTGATTTTTGTGGCATTGTAAAGCCTGTCTTACAAACTTCTTTTACTTCTGGCATCGTAACAGCATTTGTAATGAGAGCTAAATCAGCTTCTCCTTTTATGACTTTGGTTACACAGTCTGTGAAATTTCTTTCAAATTCAATGTTTGTACTCTTGCGTTGATCTTTTCCTTTTATTCCAATTATTTTTTCTATAAAAAAATAATGAAGTACAGTAAGATCAAGATTTTTGACAGAATCTGGAAATTTCCAAGCTAAAGTTTCCCATTTTTCTGGTTTTAGACGAATTTTATAGGCATTTTCTAAGAAGATAAGTCCGAATGCCCACTTTTTACCCCAAATCATTTCATTCAAATCAGAGGCATTTTCTACTGGTTTGATAATAAAATCTTCTTTTAGTTTTTCTAAAATCTGCTCTTCACTTATTTCTAAATCTGTTAATAAACGGTGTGTAGGCAAAATACGAAGGTCATTTGAGTTTGAATTGGTCAAATACATCAAATGAAAATTATACAATTCGTCACCTGTATGATTGGGATTATTTTCTTTAC
Organism: Bernardetia sp. Wsw4-3y2; assembly: GCF_037126295.1. NCBI lineage: Bacteria > Pseudomonadati > Bacteroidota > Cytophagia > Cytophagales > Bernardetiaceae > Bernardetia > Bernardetia sp. Wsw4-3y2. The sequence goes on from NZ_CP147017.1 coordinate 1,340,788, forward strand.
ACGTCTGACGATAAACCATTGAACTTTCGTAACGATGGTGTCCGTCTGCTAAAATTATTTTTTTATCTTTCACCTTTTGAACAAATTTTTCTACAATTTCAGGCTCATCTATCTTAGCAAAAACTTCTCTTACACCTTGATAATCTTCTGTTTCATAAATTGGATTCTTGATAGCTTCATCCATATATTTTTCTAACTCAAACTTACTATCGCCATATAATCCGTGAGTTGGACTAACATTTAGTCCCGTTTTTTCTAATAATTCTATTCTATCATTTACAGCAGCAGGAATCGTATTCTCATGTCTTAAAATAATATTTTCATTCCAATCATACGCTTTTATCATGGTAACAAAACCCTTTCTACAATACTCTTTTTTCTTTGAAATACGTGAAGGAAGAGCAAAATATTGATAGTAAACATAAATTGTAGGCTTTTCATCTTGCTGAATTGTTCCGTCTTCTATCCATTTTGTAAGTGTTTTTCTGGCATCATCTGCTGGATTTTCTCCCAAAGGGACAGACAAATGAATACTATTTAATGGATTTTGATATAATTTATCTCTTTGTTTTTGCGAAACAACATCAAATAGGGGAGAAGTAAATTCTTGAATTTGATTAGTAAGTGAAGAGTTATATCTCCAAGCACGAAAAGGACGGATTTCTGCCATGTTATAGGGATTGGGAATTAAGAAATAAGATTTAGAAAACAGGAATGAGGGAGATAAAAACTGGAAATTTAGCAAGCGAATTAGAAAATAATATGAGAATTATTTTCATTCTACAATTCTAGTTTTCTAGTTTTTCTCAAACAATTTCTAAAATAGTACGAAAAGCAATAACTTTATTTCCGTATCTTTTTAAATGGTCTTCTTGCAATTTGGGTGCAAAATTTTGCTGATAGTGTTCCAAATCTTCTAAAGACTTACAAAAATATTGAATAGCATAAGTTGTTCCTTCCTCTTCTGGGAGTTGGGATAATAATTTCAATACTTTATGTTCTTCAAACATGCCTGTATTCATAACATCTGGAATGTGTGTTTCTTTCATCCATTTAATCCAATTATCATGAATGGAATCTTCAACATTTACGGTAACATTATATAAAATCATCTCAAAAAAATTCGTTATCTGTTAGTATTTCTGAAAAATCAGAATAAATTCAATAAAAAACAAAGATACTTATTTCTCAACTTATTTGTTCCATAAAAAAGCAATGCTTTTTTGTGTAAAACAAAATGATTTACATACTCAAAAATACTTTAAAAAAATATCCTTTTATTTCTCTTCATAGAAATAAAAGGATATTTATGTAATAAACTGGTAAACTAAAGAGTAAATTTATTTTTCAATTTTTATATTTACTTCATTCTGATTTGCTGTTTCAGAAGGTTTTATTTTGATAGTTTCTTCTTCTGCGCTAATAGAAAGTAAATATTGTTTGACTATTTCTAGTTGTTTTTGATTATTACTTTCCAAAGTGATAGTATAACCTAATCTTGAATATTTGGCAGCAATTTCTAATTCTTCTTTATTTTTTTGACCTATAACTTCATTTTTTTGATTGATTCTAATAGGTGAGATTTTTGGTACATCAGGTTTTTCAGAAGAATACCAACCTACTGTTTCTATACTCTCTTTTTTTTCTTCTTCTGTTTTTTCTTTTTTAGTTTCTGTTTCTTTTTTTAGTGTATTGCTTTTCTGAGTAGCTATTTCTTCTATATTATTTTTTGAAGAAGCAGACAACACCATATTTTCTTCTTGGGTTTTTGTATTATTTTTTGCTTGTCTTTGTTCTTTCAATTTTTGTTGTTCGGCTTTTACCAAACGCTCTTCTTCCCATCTACGAAGCTGTTTTTTGGATACTTTTATTTGTTCTACTTTGGTTTTGCCTATGTCATCACAGCTAAAAGGTTTGCGCTGAAAAGCAGTGCTATTTTTAGATTTTCTTCGAAATTTATTTTTTCTCTTGAAACGTCTAGTAAAAAAATTTCCTGTCTTAGTTGTCTGTGCTTCAACTTTTGGTGTTTCAATGATAGGCATTGCCACTAACAAAATAAGAAGAAATAACAGAAATCGAAATATTTTCTTAGCGTAAAATGTATAAGTAAAAAATTGTTTCATGGTTAGGTTTCTTTAAAAGATTCTTTTTCTGAATTTTCTTTAGTCTGAATATTTTTTATGATTTACTTTGTTCAAACCATTTATCTTACTAACGAGATTACTCACCCAGTAGTATATCAAACTACTTAAAGATAATAAAAAATTTACATTTTACCGTAAAAAAGAATACGTTTGTCGAAACAAATTAAAACTTTACCGAAATAAAAAAGAATCCACACCTTTTAACAATGTGTTTACAAGAAAATTACTTATAGTTATTTTTGTTGATTTCTCATCTAAAAATTACACTTCTCACACGTTCCACTCAATAGAAATTCGGCTTCTTCTACTTTATATCCTTTTGGAAGGTGTAAATTAGGGAGTTGGATTTGGGACAGACAATATACGTGTTCACACTTCTGACACTTAAAATGGACGTGATTTTCTTTGTGTTGATGCTCCTGACAATTACTCTCACAGAGAGCATATTTTGCTTGTCCAGACATATCAGGTACTTTATGTAAAATGCCTTTTTCCTCAAAAGCAGTTAGTGTTCTATAAATAGTAACTCTGTCAAATTCTTCTCCTACAAGTTCTTCAATATTTTGATGTGAAAGAGCTGTTTGAGCATTTAAAAATGATTCTAAAATAGCCATTCGACAAGGTGTTTTGCGAAGGTCATGTTTTTTTAGAAATTCAGTGGGTAAGGGGAAATTGTGCATAATATAGTAATTAGATATTGGAATTTAGATATTGGGAAATATCAACATATAAAATAGTAGTATAAGAAATAGTTACACCACAAAAATACGTAAAGCAAATTTATTTTTCTTGTGATAAAAAAAAGGCTTTTTGAGAGAAAAAACGCATCTTTGCAAGATAATCTTGTGAGTCAATTTTATATAGTATGAAACGAAATGAATTAAATTTAGTTTTTGATATAAATTGAACAAGATAATTAAAACACTTTACCATTTTTAAGAAAACAACATGAAATTTTTCGTAGATACAGCCAATCTTCAAGACATCAAAGAATGCCAAGAATTAGGAATTTTGGACGGAGTAACAACCAATCCTTCTCTCATGGCAAAGGTCGGAATTACTGGAAAAGATGCTATTTTTAGTCATTACAAAGCGATTTGTGATATTGTAGATGACAATGTAAGTGCAGAAGTTATTGGTACAGAGTATAAAGACATTATCAGAGAAGGTGAAGAACTTGCTGAAATTGATTCTAAAATTGTCGTTAAAGTTCCGATGATAAAAGAAGGTATTCGTGCGATCAAATATTTTTCAGATAAGGGTATTCGTACAAATTGCACACTTATTTTTTCAGCAGGTCAAGCAATTTTGGCAGCTAAAGCAGGTGCGACTTATGTTTCTCCTTTTATTGGTCGTTTGGATGATGTTGGCTCTGATGGAATGGCTTTAATAGAGCAATTAGTAGATATTTTTGGAAATTATGGCTTCCATACAGAAATTTTGGCTGCTTCAGTTCGTCATACTGTACACCTTATTCAGTGTGCAGAAGTAGGAGCAGATGTAGTTACATGTCCTTCCAACGTAATTATGAGTCTTCTCAATCATCCTCTGACAGATAAAGGATTAGCTACATTTTTAGAAGATGCTAAGAAATTAAATATGTAAAATAATTAGTGATAAGTGATTAATGGTTAGTGATTAGTTGAAAGACAGCATTTCTAACTAATCACTTATCACTAAAAATTAATCACTAAAAACTATGTTTGGACTCATTGGCAAAAAACTTTCTCATTCTTTTTCTAAGAAATATTTCACAGAAAAATTTCAAAAACTTAATCTTTCTCCAAAAGAAGGCTATATGTATGAGCTTTTTGAACTGGATAAAATAGAAGAATTTGAAAATTTAATTAGAGAAAATCCTATTTTAAAAGGATTGAATGTAACCATTCCTTACAAAAAATCAATTATTCCTTTTTTAGATAAACTTGACCCAGTTGCTCAACGAATTGAAGCTGTAAATACTATTAAAATAGAAAAAGATGGAACAAAAATAGGCTACAATACAGATTATATTGGTTTTAAAAGTAGTTTAGAAAAGTTTTTATATCAAAAATCTAAAACTGGTTTTAAAGAAACAGCTTTGATTTTGGGAACTGGTGGGGCAGCACAAGCCGTAAAAATTGCTTTAGAAGATTTGAATATAAAATTTGATTTTGTTTCTTCGTCTATCAATCAAATTCAAGATAACTTTACTTATCAAACTCTACCTTATTCAGAAATTGATATTACAAATTATAAATTAATCATCAATACAACACCTTTAGGAATGTATCCCAATATTGATGATTTTCCTCCTTTGTCTGAAGAAAATTATTCAAAAATTGATGCAAATTATTTCTTATACGATTTAGTTTATAACCCAGAAGAAACAGCTTTTTTGACAAAAGGTAAAAATAAAGGTGCAAAAATCATCAATGGTTTGGAAATGCTACACGGACAGGCAGAAGCTGCTGCTGATATTTGGGGCATTTAAAACTGATTTAAAACCTCTCTTACACTGCCATGTTCTAATAATAGTTTCTTGGCTTCTTCTTCTGAAATATCAAGTTCTTCTACCAAAAAGCGAGTCCCTCTTTCGATGAGTTTTTGGTTAGAAAGCTGCATATCTACCATTTTATTGCCTTTTACTCTTCCTAACTGTATCATTACAGAAGTAGAAATCATATTCAAAACTAGTTTTTGGGCAGTTCCTGCTTTCATGCGTGTGCTTCCTGTTACAAATTCAGCTCCCACAATTACTTCAATAGGAAACTGACTTACTTTTGCTACTTGAGAGTCTGTATTACAAACAATACAACCTGTCAGAAGTCCATTTTTATTTGCTTGTTCTAATCCACCAATTACATAAGGTGTTCTTCCAGAAGCTGCAATTCCGATAAGTGTATCATTTTTACAAGGATTATATTTTGCTAAATCTTTCCATGCTTGCTCTTTGTCATCTTCGGCAAACTCTACAGCTTTTCTGATAGCAGAATCTCCACCAGCAATAAGCCCGACTACTAAATCATGTGAAACACCAAAAGTAGGAGGGCATTCAGAAGCATCAACAATTCCCAAACGCCCACTTGTTCCTGCACCAATGTAAAAAAGTCGTCCTCCTTTTTTCATTTGCTTGACAATCTCTACAACAAACATTTCTATATTACTAATGACATCTTTTATAGCAAAAGCAACTTTCTGGTCTTCGTTATTTATGGAATGAAGTAATTCCTTAACAGACATTTTATCTAAATCAGAATAATTAGAGTTTGATTCGGTGGTATTCTTTTTTAACATATTTTAATATTTATTCATGTAATTATTTATAACCCTGACTAAAAAATTTTCGTGTGTTAAATAATATAAATTACATTAAACACCTAATATACAGCAATTTACTGCAAAAATTAATGTATTTAATTATCACAACTAATTAATTATACCATGTGTTTTATATGCTTTTTTACACGTATAATGTCACTTAAATCTGTTCATAATCTAAACGAAAAGCAGAAAAAAATAAAAAAGTTTTATTTCTCTTAATTTTAAATTTTAGGTTAAAGTCAAATGCTTAGCTATGTGATATTGTTTTGTGATATTACTTGTTATTTAAGATTTCTTGTCACTTAAAATGATTATCTCCCATAATCAAATTATAATTAATTAAGCTAACTATACTTTCTGTTATAACACTTAATACTTTTAATTAAAAAATTATCTTACTTTACTTACACAACAAAATTATGAAAAAAAAATCCACAATACTTTTTTTTATGCTTTTACTTATTTTTTTTAGATTAAAAGCTCAGAATGTTCAGAACTATGTCATTACAGCAGGTTCAAATGAAAATCTAATCGATGGAGGGGGATGGACTCAAATTATTGGTTCAAATCAACTTAATGTTGCCTCAGCAGTTACGAATATAGGCTTTGAAGTTTGGTTTATGGGAGAACGGTTTACTACTTTTTCAGCCAATACAGGAGGAGTGATACGTTTTGGTACTAATCAAATAGTTGGTGGTGCAAATAGTCCAGGCATACCAGCAAATGCTAGAGTCTGTGTTTTTGGAGCTTCTATCGAAGTTACTGCTGATAGATGGCGTACAGAAAATAATGGTCAGGTCAGATATAAAATAATTGGATCAGCTCCTAATAGAATACTAGTCGTTGATTGGGTGAATCTAAGAATGGAAGGAAGTGCTAGTGCAAATACAGGAACTTCTCGCTTTCAAGCACATATTTACGAAACGGCTTCACCTCCAACAAATATCAATGGAGGAGTAGTGAAAGTAGTATATGGTAGAATGTTTATACAATCACATGCTCCTACAGCTATTTGTGGAGTCAATACTGATCCTTTTACTACTTCTTGGACAGGAATTGGATATGGTGATTCTAATACACAAGTAGTGTATATTAATACTGACAATCATCCTAATGTGGCTGGAGCTAACCGTTCCTATGGACCTACCCTAGAATCTTGTAATGGTTTTGGTGCAGCTCCAACGACTATAACATCTCTAAATAGCAATAGTAATGGGAGTCGCCGTTTCTACAATTACAACCCTCCCGCAGTAATAGGTGATGAAACAGATGTAAACGCAAGCTGTCTTTCTAGCAACTCTTTTATTTTAAACTGGACAGACAATGCCACAAATGAAGTTGGAATTGTTCTTTATCGTTCTACTGATGGAGGAGTAACTTATACTTTTGACAGACAATTACCAGCTAATACAACAAGTGCTACTATTGCAGGACTCACTCCCTCTACTACTTATTATTATCAGGTTTATGCCGTCACAGAAGGAAAATTGAGTGTTTTAAATTCAGTTTCGGGAACAGTAATAGTTAGTACACTACCAATTTCAGCGAATGCTGTTTACTCTAAAATGGATGGAGTTTGGAACACAGCTTCTACTTGGACTACCAATACTGTTCCTATAGCTACTGACGATGTAATCATTGGTTGTATTGACCCACATGTAGTACCTGTAAATACTCCTGCTGTTAGTAATATCTGTAAAACTCTATTAATAGAAACAGGAAGTATCCTTAATTTTAATGTAGGACAAACCCTTACAGTAAAAGGTGATGTTACCAATAAAGGCACAATCAATACAAATGGAGGAACATTAATCATTGAAGGAAATTTAATTAATACAGTAGGTGCAACTGTTAACATTGGAAATGGAACACTTATCGTTCAAGGAAATTTCCAAAATGCTTCAACAGCTGTACTTAATGGAAATACAGGAGAATTTAACTTAGCAGGAAACTTTACCAATGCAGGAGCATTTAATCCTAATAGTTCGACTCTACGTTTTGATGGAAATAGTGAACAACTAATAAATCACACAGGTACAAGTACTTATACTATTCCACCTACAGCTACTTTCCCTACTTCAAATACTTTACCTCTCTCCATTCCTCCATCAGGCACTGGTGGTGGTGGTGGTTTTGGCATAGCAACAGATACTGATATAGGAGATTTAACAGGCTATGACCCAGATGATATTAGAGCCGTAACATTTAACGTTCCGACAGGGAATTATACAGGAATAAATAATCTATTTATAGATTTAGACCATAGTTATAATGATGATATTGAGATATATCTAGTAAGTCCTGACAATACAGTATTTACAATAGCTGCTGATATGGGATGGTTTGGAAATGATTATGAAAATGTTATTTTCACTATGAGTGCCACTAACACGCCTCCAGATGGCTATGCACAACCTATAACAGGAAGTTTTAGACCTATAGAAAACTGGAATGGATATGCAGGAACATATACAGGAACTTGGTCTTTGTATATCATTGATGATAATTTCGGAGATTCTGGACAGTTAAATACTACTTCTCTTACACTTAATCAGTCTAATATTCCTCCCCCAATAGGATTACAATTCTATAATTTGATTATGCTAAACACTAATATAGGAGTTAGAACACAAAATACAGATATTGTAGTAAATAATAATGCCACTTGGACAAATGGAGTTTTCAGAGCAGACAATGACCACAAAATTATCTTTCCTGACAATTCTACTTCAACTATTGCAATCAATGCTAGTCATGCAGATATGAAAGTACGTAAAATAGGAAATGACGTTTTTCATTTTCCAGTAGGTAATGATGGTTGGGGCGCACCAATTGGAATTACAGCTCCTACCAATACAACTGACCATTTTACAGCTAATTATGTAAGACAAGTTACTCCTTTTGATCCTTTTTCAAAAGAGCCAACGATTCATCATGTTGGACAATGTGAATATTGGATTTTAGATAGAACAAATGGAAATTCGAATGTAGTTGTTACGCTAAGTTATGATGAGATTCGTAGTTGTACGGTTGGAGAAGAAAATAATTTAAAAGTGGTACGATGGGATGGTTCTATTTGGAGAGATCACTTCAATGGTGGACTTATTGCTACTCCTTATCAAGGTGTTTTGAGTGCAGGAACAGTGAATAATTTCAGTCCGTTTACACTTGGCGCAGATGATGAATTTACCATTTTACCACTTACTTTATTATCTTTTGATGCTAAATCATTTGAGAATGATGCTATCTTAGATTGGAAAACTACAGGAAAAAACAATCAAGAGCATTTTGAGATTGAACGCTCTTTAGATAGCGATAGTTTCAAGAAAATTGGAAGTATCAAAAACCCTGATAAAAGAGATGATCAACAAAGTACATACTCATTTATTGATAAAGATGTGGGAATGAAAAATAGAGAAGCTTATTATCGCTTAAAAAAAATTAATACAGATGGTACTTTCTCTTACTCAGATGTCAAGAAAGCAAATTGGAGTATAAATGGTTCTCATCATCAAGCTAACTTTATTGCTTATCCAAATCCATTCACAGATAATTTAATACTTGAGTTAAATCTAATTGAGCAAGAAAATGCCGAAATAATTTTAATGGATATGACAGGAAAAATTATCAAAACTATTTCTCAAACCTTTAATAAGGGAAATCAGAAAATAGAATTTACTAATCTGCAAAACCTAGCTAAAGGCAGTTATTTGATACAGTTAAGAACTTCTACTTTACAGAAAACTTTTAAAGTTGTCAAAATGTAACTATAGTTAGATTAGCTACAAATGAGTAGTTTTGAGGATTAACTTGATAAACAAAATTAGCTATACTATCTGTCAATTCTAAAAAAGGTTAGTATAGCTATTTTTATAAAAAAAAATAAAATTGATTAAATAACTCAATTTGTATATCACAGACTTGCCAATCTGTAAAAAATAGTTTTTTGAATAAAAAATGCTGCTTATTCAGCCTAGGGACTCTGAAATACTCAATCTGAGCTACATATATAATACTTTTTATAAATAGTTAATAATCTACAAATACACACTTATTACTGCTATTGCTGCACAAACACAAAAAGTCAGACTGCTTTTTTATATTCGGCTTATAATTTGACATATTATTAACTTGTCTAACCCTAGCATTATTTATTTTATAGCAAAAATAATTTTTAACTTTCTTTTTGTGTTAAAAAGAAGTTCTTTGATAGACATTTTTTCTAAGTCAGAATAATTAGAATTAGATTACAGTAGCAAGCATTAATATTTTTTTGATTAGAAATAGGATTATTTGAATTTTGTTTTATAAATTGTATCTTAAAATTATTCTGTAAAGCAATATTTTTATAAAACATTAAAATAGATACTCTGACTGATTATCAATTATTTAACTAACAATAAAATATAATTAACATTTTGCAAAACATAAAACTAGATAAATAAAAGAAATCAAAACAAAGTTTTGTTAAATTATTAAAAAGCATAATTAATAAAATTTTTAGCTAAAAAAACAAAATAATATGTGTATTTTTGTGAAATTTTTTATTGCTTGTCTCTTACACATAAAAAATATAACAATATAAAGATTTTTATGAATTTAATTTAACTGTTAATTAATAAACCTAAATTTGCAATATAAATGATTTCTTGAAAATAATGGACTTGAATATTAATCAGAACAAAATTATGAAAAAAATTATTACCATATTCTTTTTGATGTTTTTTTTCTTTTCGTGGGGAATAAAAGCACAAAATGCAGCTAATTACACTTTCAGTACCAATACAACAGGAAGCCTGACCACAGGAACAGGATGGGCTACTATTATTGGAACAGGACAAAACCATACTACTTTTAATGACGGTTTTGGAAACGTACCTGTGGGTTCTATAGTTACTATTCCTTTTGAGGTTTGGTTTATGGGTGAACGCTTTACATCCTTTAGTATTAATACAAATGGCATTCTTCGTTTTGGTAATATTCCTATACTTTCAGAAGGAAATACATATAATATACCTGATAATGCTCGTTTATCTCCTTTTGGAGCTAGTAGTACAATAGGTGGGGTTTTAGATGATGGAGATTGGCAAACAGGAGAAGTTAGATATAAAGTTATAGGAACAGCTCCTAATAGAATAATGGTTGTTCAATGTAATAATATGCGAATAAGCTATAATAGTGGAGCTTCTAATTCAAGTTTTGAGATGCAAATTAAAGAAACCTCAAGACCAACGGTAAGTACAGATAGTGGACAAATTACTTTTTTATACGGAACAATGACTAAGGGTACTACTGGTAGTATTACAGCTGGAAATATAGGAATAGGATATATAGATGGAGTTGGAAATGATTTTTTGTCTGTAGATATTGCTAATCATACAGCCAGTACCACAGCAACAAATAATACTTATCCAAATGGTACAATTACACAACTCAATAGTAATAATAATACAAGTCGTAGAAGATATATTTTTAATCCTGCTACTGTAATAGGACAAGAAATAGATTTGCAAGCAAGTTGTCTTTCTAATAGCTCTTTTATTTTAAATTGGACAGATAATGCCACAAATGAAGTAGGAATTGTTCTTTATCGCTCTTTAGATGGTATAAATTATACTTTTGATAGACAATTACCTGCCAATACTACCAGCACTACTATTACAGGACTTACTCCTTCTACTACTTACTATTATCAAGTATATGCTGTTACAGAAGGAAAACTAAGTGCTTTATCTACAACAGGAACTGTTGTTATTACTACATTGCCTGCTTCAGCTAATGCTGTTTATTCTAGAACAAATGGAGTTTGGAATACAGCTTCTACTTGGACTACCAATGCTGTACCTGTTGCTTCAAGTGATGTAATCATTGGTTGTATTGTACCTCATACAGTAGATGTAAATACGCCTAGTGTTAGCAATATATGTAGAACATTATTAGTAGAAACAGGAAGCATTCTTAATTTTAATACAGGACAAACACTTAGAGTACAAGGAGATGTTACTAATAAAGGTACAATTAATACCAATGGAGGAACATTAATAATTGAAGGGAATCTAATCAATACAGTAGGTGCAACTGTTAATATTGGAAATGGAACACTTATCGTACAAGGAAACTTGCAAAATGCCAATACAGCTACATTAAATGGAAATACAGGATTATTTAGATTAGCAGGTAATTTTACAAATGCAGGAGTATATAATTCAAATATATCTACTATGCGTTTCGATGGAAATGCACAACAGCTTATAAATCACACAGGAACAAGTACTGGACAAGGAATTACAACAGTATCTAATTCTTATAATAATGATGCTGCTCTAGCTACACCTGCTGCTACAAATACCTATAACAATACTACAGATGTCAGTATCCCAGATAATAATGCTGCTGGTATAAATAGAGCTATTACAGTTCCTACTACTTTTGGTACTATTACAGATATGACAGTTGATTTGGATATTGATCATACTTATGTAGGTGATTTGATTGTTACTCTAACAAGTCCACAAGGAACAACTATAACTCTAATAAATAGAGTTACACTTGGAACTGGAGCTTGTAGTAGAAATAATATTGATGTAACGCTTTCTGATGCAGCAGGAAGTACTGTACAATCACAATGTACCAATCCTACTGCTATTACAGGTACTCGTCGTCCCTCACAAGCGTTAAGTGCTTTTGATGGACAAAATCCTTCTGGAGATTGGATTCTCAATATTTCTGACCGTGTAGGAGCTGATGTAGGAGCATTCAGAAATGTTAATCTAAATATTACAACTACTGCTTATGCTGGTCTTGCAATTCCTGATAATAATAATACAACAGGTGTTCCTCATATTATAAATATTCCTGCTACTGCAAATTTAATTTCTGATGTCAATCTAGATATTGAAATCGATCATACTCGTATAGGTGATTTATATGTACGTCTCATTAGTCCTACTGGTACATTCAGAGACTTACTTGCTAATCCTTTAAATGGTACAGGTAGTTGTACTGGAAATAGTATCAGAGTTACATTTGATGATCAAGCAGCAGACTTTGTTCAAAATCAATGTGGTGCAGGTGTACCTAGTATAAATGGAACATATATACCTAATCAATCTTTAGCTTCGTTTAATAATGAAAATCCGTCAGGAAATTGGACAATAAGGGTATATGATTTAATTGGAGGAAATGTAGGACGTATAATGTCGGCTACTTTACATATTACAACTTCGCAACTTGTTAGTTTTCCTCTTAGTTCAACTCTCTACTATCATAATTTATTGATGCTCAATACAGGTGCAGGAGTTCGTACTCAAAATACTGACATCAATATATTAAATGCTGCCACTTGGACAAATGGAGTTTTCAGAGCAGACAATGACCATAAACTTATATTTGTAGATAATGCTACTTCAACAATTGCTATTAATGCAAGTCATGCAGATATGAAAGTACGCAAAATAGGAAATGATGCTTTCAATTTTCCTGTAGGTAATGCAGGTTGGGGCGCACCAATTGGAATTTCTGCTCCTTCAAACATAAACCATCATTTTACAGCACAATACACCAAACAAGTTACTCCTTTTGATCCTTTTTCTAAGGAAGCAACAATTCATCATGTTGGACAATGTGAGTATTGGATTTTAGACAGGACAAATGGAAATTCGAATGTCGTTGTTACACTAAGTTATGATGAAATTCGTAGTTGTACTGTCGGAGAAGAGAATGATTTGAAAGTATTGCGATGGGATGGTTCTATTTGGAGAGATCATTTCAATGGTGGACTTATCGCTACGCCTTATCAAGGTGTTTTAAGTCTAGGAACAATAACTAATTTCAGTCCATTTACACTTGGCGCAGATGATGAATTTACCATTTTGCCACTTACACTCTTGTCTTTTGATGCTAAACCAATGGAAAATGATGCTATTTTGGACTGGACAACAATAGGAGAGCTAAACCACGATTATTTTGAAATTGAACGCTCATTTACAGGAGACAATTTTGAAAGAATTGGCAACGTAAAAAATCCTATTGGAAGAGATAATACTAAAAATACTTATTCATTTGTTGATAAAAATGTAGGAATAGAAAACAGAGAAGCCTATTATCGTTTGAAACAAATTGATACTGATGGTATCTTCTCTTATTCTGATATTAGAAAGGTAAATTGGAGTATAAATGGTTCTGGAAATCAAGCTGATTTTATAGCTTATCCAAATCCGTTTACAGATATTCTAACACTTGATTTTAACTTAGAGAGACAAGAAACCGTAGAGATTATTTTAACAGATATGGCAGGAAGAAGCATCAAAACTATTTCTCAGTCTTTCCAAAAAGGAAGTCAGAAAATAGAATTTAATAATCTACAAAATTTAGCTAGAGGTAGTTATTTGATACAATTAAGAACTAATACAATACAGAAAACTTTTAAAGTTGTCAAAATGTAAATGTAGCTTACGCTTTAGTGTGAGCAGAGATTACTGTAACTGGTTTAAGCATCTTTGCTTGAACCAGTTATTTTTTTCTCTTGCCGTTGTTGGTGTTTTAATGTAGCGACAATAACAATAAATCAACTATTTCTTTTTACTTATTTGAGAAAGCAAAATAGCAGGTAAAAGACTTATCAAGATAATCAACAAGGCAGGTAAAGCCGATTGAGCAACAAATTCTTGGTCTGCAAGTTCGTATGCTTTGGTGGCTAAGGTATCATAATTGAAAGGTCGTAAAATAAGTGTTAAAGGTAATTCTTTACTCACATCAACAAAAACCAAGAGTAAAGCTGTTAGCATGGCAGGGCGAAGAAGTGGTAAAGTTATCTTAAAAAATGTTTGTGTAGAATTTTTGCCTAACATTCTTGATGCTGATTCTAATGAATCTCCAATTTTTAAAAGCTGACTTTCAATAGGCTGAAAACCCACTGACAAAAAACGCACAGAATACGCATAAATCAAAGAAATAACAGTTCCAGAAATAAATAAACCAATTTTTATATCAAAAGTTGAAAGTACAAACGAATACAATTTTTTATCAACCCAAAGGAAAACACCCAACACCCCCACAGCAATCACAGCCCCTGGAACAGCATAACCCATTGTAGCAATCCGACTGATAGATTTTTGAAAGAGTAATGAAAATGGATAGTTTTTTATGAAGGCTAAATTTATTTTCTTTTTGCCGTTGTCGGTGTCCCCACCGACGACACTCAAACTACTAATTCGTTTTTGAAAAAGTCCTAATAAAATAGCCACAACAACTACAACAAATGCACTCAAAAAAGCTAAAGTCACTGTATGAGAAGCAAGGTCATAAATTTCTTGATTCAAAACTTCACTGATTCCTTTGTCTTGAAATTCTTTAAAAGTCCAAAAAAGAAGTTGTAAAACAGGAAATCCAAAAGCGAAACAAAAAATAAGACTACAAAAACTGAATGCTAAAATTTGTTGATACAGATTCAATTTTTTTCGTGGCATTTGTGCTGTATTTTTATCATCTGAAAAAGCCATTCTGCCACGCTGATTTTTCTCTAAAATCACTAAAAAGACAATAACACCTAAAAGACACAAAGCTAATCGCAGAGCAGCTTTTACATCTCCAAATTTTGCCCAAGCACTAAAAATCCCTGTTGTAAAAGTCTGAATTCCGTAATATTTAAATGTTCCGTATTCATTCAAAACCTCCATCGTGACAAGAAAAAGTCCTCCAAAAATAAACGGACGAGCAAGTGGCAAAACAATTTTAAAAAAAGTATAGAAAGAAGATTTGCCAAGCATTTTTGAAGCCTCCCAAACACTACCTAATTGATTTGAAAAAGCTGTTTTGGTTACTGCATAAACATAAGGGTATAAAGCCAAAGCTAAAATAAAAATCCCCCCAAAATCAGACATAATCGAAACAGAAGGCAAACCCATTTCTCTCAGAAAAATACCAACTCCACCTGTATAAGAAAGTGTTGCAGCATACGTATAAGCTAAAATGTAAGCAGGAATAGCAAGAGGCAAAACTAACGCCCACTCAAAAAATTTACGTCCAAAAAAATGAGTTGTAGAAACAAGCCAAGCTGTAGGAACACCGAAAAAAAGCACTCCCAAACTCACACCAAAAAGCATTTTGAAAGAGCCTAATGTATAATCCAATAAAAGATTTTCAGAAATATGTTTCCACGCTGTACTACTTTCTCCATCAAATGCCGTAAAAAGATATAAAATTGGCATACTCCACACTAAAAGTAGAGCAATTACTAAAAAGTAAGACAAAGAAGAGGAAAAAATCGATTTTATTTTTTGCATTCGATAAAATTCAATACTTTTTGCTAATTTTGTGAGCAGAATAATTTATCTTGCAAAGATAAAGAACTATTATGAAGCATTCTAAACTTCTTTACTTTTTTTAATAAATTGAATTCAAAATTTTGTATTTTCGTCATAGAAAATAGACTTCAAGCAAAATGCTTGAATAAATCAATAAAGAAACTTTCCAAAACCGTTCTCATAAACGATAAAAAATAGTATGCTTAAACATTTGCTTATCGATAATTATGCGCTCATAGAGCATTTAGAAATCCAGCCAGATTCTCACCTCAACGTCATTACGGGCGAGACAGGTGCAGGAAAGTCTATTTTGCGTGGTGCATTAGGGCTTTTGGCAGGAAACCGAGCTGATACAAAAGTTCTTCTCAATCCTGATGGCAAATGTGTCATTGAGGGAACTTTTGATATTGCAAACTATAATCTTAAAAAAGTTTTTGAGAAAGAAGATATTGAATATGATACAACATGTATTATCCGTAGGCAAATTGCACCAAACGGTCGTTCAAGAGCTTTTATTAATGATATGCCTGTTCCCTTGGATTCTCTCAAAAGAATTGCTGTTCGTTTGATGGACATTCACGCCCAGCACGATACCATGCAGCTTTTTTCGAATGATTATCAAAGAGATGTTTTGGATTTATATGCCAATACAAAAACTCTTTTAGAGATGTATGGACAAGAGTTTAAACAGTATAGAAAAATTATAAAGAAATATGAAGAGCTAAAAAATGAAGAAATTCGTCTTCGAAAAGAGTACGATTATAATATGCACCTTTTGGAAGAATTAGAAAAAGCAGATTTAGAGAAAATCGATAAAGAAGAACTAGAGCAAGAATTAGAACGTCTTGAAAATGTAGATTTTATCAGAACTCAAATGTCTATTGCCTTCAATTCTCTGTCTGATGAAGAATATTCGGCTGAAAATATTTTGAGAGAAGCTGTTCATGCGCTTTCAAAAACAAGTTCATTTTCGTCTTCTTTCAATGCACTGTACGAACGTTTGAATAGTGCAATGATAGAAATTCAAGATATTTCGAAAGAGATTGAAAGCGAATCTGGAGAGTTAGTAACGGATGAAGAAACGGCAGGAATTGTGAAACAGATTTTGAGTGCATTGTATCATTTGGAAAACAAGCACAATGTTCAGAGTAGTGAAGAATTGATAATTATTCGTGATGAAATTGCTGATAAAGTAAGAAAAGTAGAGAATTTTGATGATGACTTGAAAGACTTAAAAGAGGATATTTTAAGAAGTAAATCCTACTTGACAGACTTAGCAAACCAACTTACAGAACAAAGAAGATCTGTGGTAGAAGATACACAAAACCAAATAAATTATCTTTTAGGTGAATTAGGAATGCCAAATGCTCGTTTTCAAATCGAAATTACACCGATTGCTCTTAGTCCTTCAGGTGCTGATTTGGTAGAATTTTGGTTTTCTGCAAATAAGGGAATTTCACCACAACCCTTGAAAGATGTAGCTTCTGGTGGAGAATTTTCTCGTTTGATGTTGTGTATAAAGTATCGTTTGGCAAAACACATTTCACTTCCTACACTCGTTTTTGATGAAATTGATACAGGTATTTCTGGAGAAATTGCCCTTAAAATGGGTAAAATCATTCAAGATATGTCCAAAACACACCAAGTTTTAATTATTAGTCATTTGCCACAAGTTGCTTCTCAAGGAAGTACACATTACTTTATTTATAAAGATAACTCGGCAGACCGTACTGTTTCAAGAATCAAAAAACTATCAAACGATGAGCGAGTGAAAGAAATTGCTCAAATGATTGGAGGTTCTACGCCAAGTACGAGTACATATAATAGTGCAAAAGAGCTTTTGCAGGTGAAGTAACTGTATAACAGACTTCCTAGTCTGTTTTAAAACATAACCTCAAATGAACCAAGAAATATATACAAGAAACTTAAGTTATTTACAATCCTTACATTGGTTTAAAAATTGAATCTGCTTTTCAAGAACAATATTTTTCTGAAGGTAAATTAGATAAAGAGTCATTAGGTACATTAAAACTTGAGTTTAGTAATGGACAAGAATTAACTTTTGACTGTAACCAAGATGCAAAATCTTTACATATTCAATTAGGTGGATTTATAAACAAAAGTAATTTTGAAACTGATTTTGAAGACAACAGATATAGGTGGAAGATAAAAGAATATTTGAGTAGTAAAAAATTGTTAGAATTAGGAGAGATTAGAAAATGTTTTATTGAATTACTTTCAACAGAATATGACAATGGATTAATTCAAAGTGGTTGTAAGTTAGAGTTTAAAAATGGACATTATTTGCACATATGGATAATAGAATCTGATAATATCTTTTATGGTCTAAATGAAAAACCACTTTATTATGAGAATTTAAAAGTTGAATTGAAAGAAATAGGGATTTCTTTTTAAACTATTTCAAATAAAACTAACTTTACAGAAAAAATAAAATCTAGCATTGTCAGACGCTTTCATAAGTGTCAGACAATTTTAAAATGTATAACTATAATGATAGATATTTCTCAAATTCCTTCGCCTTGTTTTGTTTTGGAAGAACGTCTTCTTCGCAGAAATTTAGAAATTTTGGATAGTGTCCAAAAACGCACAGGAGCGCATATTATTTGTGCTTTGAAAGGCTTTTCGATGTTTAGTACTTTTCCTTTGGTGCGCCAATATTTGCATGGTTGTACGTCTAGTTCGCTTTATGAGGCTCGTTTGGCTTTTGAAGAATTTGGACAAGAAGTTCACGCCTACGCACCTGCTTATACAGAAAAAGAATTTGATGAAATTATGACGTATGTAAATCATATTAGTTTCAATTCACTTTCGCAGTATGAACGTTTTAAGGGTAAATTAAATCAAAATGAAGCTAAAACAGGCAAAAAAATATCAGCAGGTTTGCGCATCAATCCAGAATACTCCGAAGTAGAAACCGATTTGTATAACCCTTGTGTGCCAGGGTCTCGCTTCGGACTTACCTTTGATAAAATAGGAGAAAGTCTTCCAGAAGGAATTGAAGGACTGCACTTTCATACACTTTGTGAGCAAGGTTCTGACACACTTGAACGCACACTTATCCATGTAGAAGAAAAATTTGGGCATCTTTTGCACCAAGCAAAATGGCTAAATATGGGAGGTGGACATCATATCACAAGAAAAGATTATGATGTAGAGCTTTTAGTAAAACTTTTGAATAGAATAAAAGAAAAATATAATGTTCAAGTTATCCTAGAACCAGGAGAAGCTGTCGGCTGGCAAACAGGTTATTTGGTAGCTTCTGTTCAAGATATTATTGATAGCAGAGGAATTAATGTAGCAATTTTAGATGTTTCTTTTACAGCTCACATGCCTGACTGTTTGGAAATGCCTTACAAACCTAAAATTTGGGATTCGGAAGATGCTACGACAAGTTCGAAGAGTGAAGGAAAACACGTTTATCGTTTTGGAGGCTCTACTTGTTTAGCTGGAGATTTTATCGGAATGGGAGACTATGCTTTTGAAAATGAATTGAAAATCAATGATAAAATTGTGTTTGATGATATGATTCATTACACAATGGTCAAAACTTCTACTTTTAATGGCGTTCCACATCCGAGTATTGGAATTTGGAAGGAAAGCAATCAATTTCAGTTAGTCAGAGAAATTGGTTATGAAATGTTTAAGAATAAGTTGTCTTAATATATTAAACAAAAAAGATACTCCAAATTTAGAGTATCTTTTTTGTATTAAAGTGATTATTGACACCCACCAAATCCATCAAAAAGGGCTATTTCAAGTTGAAGTAGTTGTTTTTCTTCAGCTGTGTAACAATCAGAATTAGCACTTGCTTTCAAAGCTGTTAAGTAAGTATTACATATCTCCTTAGAGTCTGAAGTATCATTATCATAAGCAGTTTCTGCACTTGTTAGTTGTGCTTTTATTTCCTCACAACTAGGCTTTTCATCTTCATCATCTTTTTTACAAGAAGTAAGAGCAAATGAACAAGCTAATGCAGCTACTAAAGCAATTCTAGAAAAATCTTTAATTAATTTCATCGTTTTTATATAAGAAGTAAATAAATATGCTATTATCTGATAATAGCTCTATAAGTTTTTTTGTGTGAAAACTCAATAAATATATGAGTTTTTATACAGTAGAGAAAATATTTTTCTCTTTGAGTTCACAAAGGTACTATTATTTTTTTATTATTTAAACTTTATTTTCAAATTTTCTTACAAACACTTTTTATTTTTTTGTAGTAGACTCATAAAAATTGAATACTCTTACGAATAGCAATAATCACAATTAAGCAAAAACTAACTAATAATCAAGCAGTTAAAGTGTTTTTCAACATGAATATATTTATACAAACCTTACAAACTGAATTTGAAGAAAATGCAAATTCTAAAATTGCCTTAGAGCAAAAAGCATACATGCGAAATCAGTTTGAGTATTATGGTATCAAAACTCCCAAAAGAAGAGAAATCACAAAGCCTTTTCTAAATAAAAAATTCTTACCTAAAAAAAGTGATTTAGAAAGTTATGTAAAAATTTTATGGCAAAAACCACAACGAGATTATCATTATTTTGCACAAGAACTAGCCTTCAAATACACAAAAGAACTTGATAAAAAAGATATAGAGCTTTTTGAGTTTATGGTTACACATAATTCATGGTGGGATACAGTAGATTTTATTGCACCAAAACTCATCAGTGCCTATTTCAAAACATACCCAAAAGAAAGAGATACCTATATAAAAAGATGGATTGCTTCTGAAAATATTTGGTTACAACGTTCTGCTTTATTATTTCAACTCAAAGACAAAGAAAAAATAGATACCAACTTACTTACTTTTGTGATTCATTCTTTAATAAATTCAAAGATAGGTTCAAAGGAGTTTTTTATCAATAAAGCCATTGGTTGGATTTTGAGAGAATACAGCAAAACAAATCCTGATTGGGTAGTTAATTTTGCCCAAACAAATGACTTGAGTAATTTGAGTAGAAGAGAGGCTTTGAGATTAATAAAAAAATGATTGCCTTCAGAGTTTCATCATGCAATCATTTTTCTTATCTATATAAATTGTTCCTTTTTATTTATTATTCAACAAAACTACTGATAGATCATCGATTTGCTCATTCTTAGGAACTAACAAATGATACGTAAAAAGAGGATTTTCAGCTTCTTCATCTTTAGCTTCTATATCTATCTCTAAAGTATATGTATTAGGCTCACAAGCTCTGTATAGAGTGTTTTCTAGAGAAGTCACTTTCTTAGCATTTCCTAAATAACCTATTAATAAATTATAGGTAGTAAAATCTATTTCTGGATGACAATCTCCTTCTACTTTAGAATCATACTCACTTTTAGTAGTAATAATAGTATAAGACTCTTCTTTAGAAATTAGAGACAAAGTTTCAAAAGTAGTATTACAGTTATATAACTCCTCAATAGTTTTTGTTGAATCTGTAATATCTTTCGTGCAAATTTCGTCATCAGATTTACAACTTTGTAAGCTGCTTAAAATGATTAAAACACATACAATTAAATATTTTTTGTTAATTGAGCTATATTCTTTAAGATATGACATAAATGATTTAGGTTATAAAAAGTAAAATAGAAATGAATTTTACTGCAAATATAATAGTGTTTATTTATAATTCAATACTCTTAAAATGCAATTTTATTTTACGTTGTTGAAATGACAAAATTGAGTAGAAGAGAAACATTGACATTAACAAAAAAATGATTGCCTTTTGAGCAATCATTTTTTATTAGTTTTCTAGAAGTGATTGATTATTTTTCACATCTGATATTTTCTACCAAAGAGGCAGACCTGAATTTATCCATCTATTACTTGCTACATCTCCTACTACACTATGGTCTATACTTCCATTTACTTCAAGTTCCCACATAGGTAAAGTATGTGAAAATCCTTGACCAAAACTTTGTATAGGAATTTGCAAGTCACCAGAAGCATTATAGCGACCACTATTTTGGTTAAAATTACCCGATATAACATTAACTCCGTCTGTAATTAAAGTATATGTTCCATATAAGCTATATGAAATATTTCTTTTTTCTCCAGCAGGTTTCCATCTTCCTCTAGTTTTAAATTCTAATTTTACTCTTACATATACAGAAGAGTAGGAAGAATAACCAGATCCAAAAAAGCTATCTGTAACATTATGATATTCTGTATAACATACTACTTCATGTACATACTTTCTTTCACTACCTGAATTATTATTTTGGAAAAATGTTTTCTGATGTCTAGCATCAAGTGTATTACTTCCTAAAACAACTCGTTGAAGTTCACTATCTGACTTTTTCGTGACTATTTTCGACTCAACTTTAGCTTTTTCAGTATTTAATGAAGGATTTTGTTTGATGTACTTTAGTTCTTCCTCACTTTGAGCAAAATGTTTGAAGCCATTGTCATACCAAGCTATTGAATTGCCAATTTGATATTCTCCGTTTACATTAATTATTGCTTTTAATACATTTGGAAAATTAAAATTATCATATTTATCTGATAATTCTACATTTATTAAACTTTCAATTCCTTTACTTTTGCTCCATTTTTGTAATTCTTCTACAGTCTTATTTTTTAGTAAATTAAGTGTAGAATTAAATTCTTCTTGGTTAGAAAAAATTAATCGTTCATTATTTTTTGATATTTCTATTTCTTTTTGAATAGGATTTATTATCACTTCTTTAGTATCACAAGAAGATAATAAAGCAACAAAAGAAAAACAAAATAATAACTTTTTCATTGTATTTAATGATTTAAATTGAGAGATAAATAAAGTACAAAGGTAATCGAAAAAAGAATATATACAAATAATTATATAAAATTATTCATAAATTATTTCTGTAGGTTTTAAAATGAGTAAGCTAAAATTTTAACTAAATTAATTTAACAACTCGTAAATCCTTATGTATAAGATATATATAATTTTGGGTAAATATTACTTGCTTTACTAACCTCTTCAATTTTTTTTACATTATATTTAAATAATATAGTTCTCGCTAGTGAGTTTTTCTCAAAATAATAGTGCTTGGTGGCATTCTGTTTTCCTTATTAATGTATAGGATATTCTGACAGGATAGTACCGAAAAAATAAAAGTAGGTAAGTATAAATTTTTAGTGATATCTAAGGATTAAATATTTGAAATAAAAAATTCCCTTTTTTTATTCATTAAAATTGAGTTTTTTTGTAAGTTGTATAAAATTTTACAAAAATCTTTTTTCAGTATGAATAAATCGCTACGTTTCTCTTCCATTCTGCCTACACTTTTTGCAGCTCTTTTTTTCGTTTCTACTTCGCTTTTTGTGTCTTCGTGTAAGCCTACACAATCTACCACAGATACTTCTACTAAAAAAGACTCCACAAATACAGCAAATGATTTTCTTGTTCCTATAGAAGAATCTGAAAATCAATTTAAAAAAGATATTCCAGAACCAATTTGGAAGCCTAAAAAGGGAAGTTATCACGCTACCAAAACAAAAGAATTTGATTTAATTCATACAAAACTTAACATCACTCCAGATTGGGAAAGACAATGGGTTTACTCAACAGCTACTCTGACAGTTCAGCCTCATTTTTATGACCAAAACAAAATTGATTTAGATGCAAAAGGATTAGCCATCGAATCTATAAAACTACTGGCTGGAAGCTCAAAAAACGAAACTACAAAGCCTTTACGTTGGGATTATGATGGAAAATGGCTGACTGTTCGTTTGGATAGAGAATATACAAAAGAAGAAAAAATAACAGTAGAAATAAATTATATCGCCAAACCAAATGAAGCGATTTGGACAAATAGTGTGCTTTCAAATATTGAAGAAGAAGGTTTTTTCTTTATTAATCCAGAAGGCAAAACAAAAGGAAAACCAAGACAAATTTGGACACAAGGAGAAACTTCAAATAACTCCATGTGGTTTCCTACTTTTGAAGCACCAAATTTTAGAGGAACACAAGAAGTTTTCATCACAGTAGCCGATTCTTTACAGACACTTTCAAATGGAAGATTGGTTTCTTCTCAAAAAAATGAAGATGGAACACGTACAGATTATTGGAAAATGGAAAAATCACATGCGCCTTATTTAACAATGGTTGCAGTAGGAGAATTTGCCATTATTGAAGACAAATGGAAAGACGTTTCTTTGTATTATTATACCGAAAAATGGCACGCACCGTATGCAAAAGATGTTTTTGGTAAAACGCCTGAAATGATAGAATTTTATTCTAATTACTTAGACTATCCTTATCCTTGGGAAAAATACGCTCAAATTATTGTTCGGGATTACACTTCTGGAGCAATGGAAAACACAAGTGCTTCCGTTTTTATGGAAGGACTTATGGTAGATAAACGTTCGGTTCAAGACCACGACTGGGAAGGAATTATTTCTCACGAACTTTTTCATCAGTGGTTTGGAGATTTGATGACTGCCGAATCTTGGGCAAACTTAGCGATGAATGAATCTTTTGCAGACTATGGAGAATATCTTTGGTTAGAACACAGCAAAGGAAAAAAAGAAGCTGACCAAAATATTGCCAATGAAAAATCAAGTTACCTTAGAGAAGCACAAGCCAAAAGAGAACCCATTATTCGTTATTTCTATACGAGTGAAAATGATATGTTTGACTCTCATTCCTATGCAAAAGGGGCAGTAGTTTTGAATATGTTACGTTATCATATTGGAGAGGAAGCTTTCAAAATTTCACTTCAAAAGTATGTAAAAGCAAATGTTTTTAAAGCTGTTGAATTGGATAATTTGAGATTAATTGTAGAAGAAGTTACAGGACAAGATTTGACATGGTTTTTTAATCAGTGGTTTATGGAAGCTGGTCATCCAGAACTAAATATTGACCAAAACTATCAGGATGGAACACTCAAAATGACTATTACTCAAACACAAGATTTGCGTTACTCTCCTATTTATCGTCTGCCTTTAGAAATTGATATTTGGGAAAATGGAAAATCTACACGACACAAAGTTACATTAGATAAAGCAGAACAAATTTTTGAATTTAATACAGAAAGCAAAACTCAAAAACCCGAATTAGTTGTCTTTGACCCTTCTGGCTATCTTTTAGCTCAAAAAAATCAAGAGGAAAGAACAGCGCAAGAATGGCGTTTGATAGCAAAAAATTATGAAAATTATATTCCAAAAATATCTGCTTTGTATAATTTGGCTGGTTCAGTAGAAAATGATACAACTTTCAATTTATTAATGGAAGTAGCTAAAAATAACGACTTTGCACCATACAGAACACAAGCTATTCGTTCACTAGGAGAATACAATCTTGAAAACTTGGAAAACCCAGAAGCTCAAGATGTTGAGAAAAAGATTACAGAAATCGTAACTTTACTCAAAGAAATGGCTCTTAGTGATAAAGACAACCTAACTCGTGCATCTGCTATTGATATTGTTTCACAATATGGAGCTTTTCCAAAACTTTGGGAACAAACTCTAAAAGATTCTTCTTATTTTGTAATTAGTAATACGATTTATTCTTTAATAAATGTTTATAATGTAGAGGCTTTAGACAAAATCGAACCATTCGAAAATATCGAAGAGCGTCATATTGTTTATGCGATTGCTGAATATTATTCTGTGTATGGAATTAAAGGAAAATATGATTGGTTTGTAAAAAATGCAGATAGAATTTCGGGAACAGAAATGAGTTATTTTTTAAATCATTTTACCCAATATCTTATCAATCAGCCTAAAGATATTCAGAAAAAAGGTATTGAGTATTTGGTCTATCAAGCCAAAACAAACTCCAATGTTCAGACTCGTAAGGATGCGTATCAATCGCTTACTGTTCTGAAAAATGCGTTTGAAGAAGAGCTAAAATTAGAATTAGAAATCGAACAAAAAATGGATGACATCAGAAATCAAGAAAAAGACCGTAGAGTAACCGAATTCCAACAAGCTCTTGGTTTTTAATTTCTATCCTCAACGACGGTCTTGACCTCGTTGACGGTTTCTAGTTTACTTATTTAATCTAAAACACTATGAAATTTATTATTCCTATATTTATAATCTTTATCTGTTTTGCTTGCAATTCGCCTTCAAACAGCCAATCAAATACAGATGTTTCTTTTACAAATTCTGAAGTAAATGTAGAAGAGAATGAACAAGAAATTAAAACAGAAAGAACAAAACTTAAAAATGAACCTATCAAAATAGGAACAGATAAAGTCTTATTCAAAAGTTTTGGAACTGAACCTTTTTGGAGTTTAGAAGTTCGAAAAAGTGGTATTTTATTTTCTAATTCAGGTATAGACTCTACTTTATTTGCTTATAAAGAACCTATTGCAGCAACTGCTCGTCCAGTAGAGTATTTTATGACTTATTTTTTAGAAGATCAAGATGGAAAGCCAGCTCAGTTAGTTGTCAAAAAAGGCGAAGAATGTCCGTGTTCGGATGGAATGTCAGACAAAGATTATAGTTATCACGCTTTCTTTTTGTATGATAATCAAATGTTTGAAGGATGTGGGGAAAAATAAAGTAAAAAGTCAGAATTTAGAAGTCAGAATTGAAAGCCAATAGCACTAATCCTAACTTCTAAATCTATATTTGTATTACTTCTAAAATCTTAATTCTAAATTTGTATCTATGGCAAAAATTCAAAATACATTCAAACATATTGAGGAAGAAAAAGAAATCAAAATTCCTACAAAAAGAGGTTTTTGGAGAAATCTAGCTGAGTGGGATTTTACCGTTGACCAAGATTTTTTGTTTCGAATTATGCCTTATGTTTTATATGTTTCTTTTTTCGGAATTATTTATATTGCAAATCGTCATTATACAGAACGAGTAGTTAGAGAAGTTACACAGCTTCGCCAAGAAGTAGAAGAATATCAAATTGATTATCATGCTTTGCAAACTCGTTATGTGTATGATAGCAGAAGACAAGTAGTAGCTAAAAAAGCCGAACGACTAGGCTTAAAAGAAAGAGAAAAACCATTAGTAAGAATATCAGAATGAAATTTCGATTACGAATTAAAGATTACGAATTACGATAAAATACTATTCCTGTTTTAAGTCTAGTAGCCGTAATTCGTAATCCGTAATTCGTAATTATTTTTTCGTAATCGAAAAAAATATGGCAAAAACAGGAATAAGAAAATATATACTCGCTCGTGTCCGAATCGCTTTTTTAGTGGTTGCATTGATTGCCCTTGTGATTGTTTATAAAATGATGAACATTCAGATAGTAGAGGGAGAAAAATGGAGCAGCAAAGCAAGAGGAGTAGAGATGCGTGATGTACAACCGACTAGAGGAAGCATTTTGGCAGATGATGGCAGTCTTTTGGCTACTTCTTTGCCTTTTTATCGTGTTGCTATCGACCCAACAGTAGCAGATAGCAGCATTTTTGAAGGTGGAATTGATTCTTTAGGAATTCTGTTATCCAAATTTTATAAAGAAGAAGAACCTAGTTATTACGTAAATATTTTAAGAGAATATCGTAAAAACAAAAAGAAATATTATGTAATTAGTAAAGAATTAATTGATCACGAAAACTATAAAAAACTATCTCAATTTCCTATTTTTAGAGAAGGAAGAAATAAAGGAGGCGTTATTTATGAACAAACTGATAGACGTTTTTTGCCTTTTGGAGAGCTTGCTAGGCGTACTATTGGCTTTGTAACCGAAGAAGACACCACCCAATCTTTGAATGGTAGAGGTTTAGAGTATAGTTTTAATAGTGAATTACAAGGAATTGCTGGTGAAGCATTGTACGAACTTATTGCAGGTGGTTTTTGGAAACCTGTCGATGACATGTCACAAGTCAGACCCAAACCTGGGATTGATATTCAGACTACGATTGATATAAATTTACAAGATACAGTTCATCAAATTCTACAAAACGCCCTTCGTCAGTATAAAGCTGATTATGGTTCTATTATTTTAATGGAAGTAACAACTGGACAAATAAAAGCCCTTGTCAATTTAGGAATAAATTCAAATGGTTCGTATGTAGAAAACAATAATTATGCTGTCGGAGATATGGGACTTGCCGAACCTGGATCGACATTTAAGTTGATGTCTATGGCTGCTCTTTTTGAAGATGAAGAAATTCCTATTTCATTATCAGATAGTGTACAGACAGGCGATGGTGTTCATAAATATTTTGATGATGCCATTATGCGTGATGTTTCTGCACTTGGAAAACTGAGTGTTCAAGAAGTTTTTGAAAAATCTTCTAATGTTGGAATGTCGCTTTTAGTATGGAAATATTTTCGTAAAAATCCTGAAAAATACGTTGAGTATCTCAAAAAATTTGGTCTTAATCGTCCGTTAGGTTTTCAAATGGCTGGCGAAGCGCAACCTTATATCAAATCGCCTTCCGATTCTTCGTGGAGTGGAAGTACACTTCCTTGGATGTCTATTGGTTACGAACTCAAATTATCTCCTCTCCAAACGCTTGCTTTTTACAATATGATTGCAAATAATGGAGTAATGGTTGAGCCAATTATTGTTAGCCAGACACGCCAAGCAGGAAAAACACTAACTAGTTTTGAAGCTAAAGTTTTAAATCAACAAACTATTTCAGAAAAAACTGTCAAGATTTTACAAACCATGCTTCGTGGAGCAGTAGAAAGAGGAACAGCTAAAAAAATTGATACAAAAATCTATCAAATTGCAGGAAAAACAGGAACTGCCGAAAAAGTCAGAAATGGAGAATATACAGAAGATCATTATACTTCTTTTGCTGGTTATTTTCCTGCTGATAATCCAAAATATTCGTGTATTGTAGTTATTGACGACCCAAAAACAGACAAACGTTATGCTGCCGAAATTGCAGCCCCTGTTTTTCGTAAGGTTTCAGATGTTGTTTATCAGCGTTATTTACACAAACCACTTTCAGAAGTTGAGCCAACAGCAATGGATAGTTTGCACATGCGTTTGCCTTATATTCGTGCTGGTTATCGTCCAGATTTGGATTTGGTATGTTCTCAATTAGGAATCAAAACAGAAAACCAAACGGTTCAGCAATGGGTAAAAACTAAAGTAGCAACTGATACGGTTATGTGGATAGACAATCAAGCTGCTACAAGTCTTGTTCCTGATGTACGTGGAATGCGCCTTCGTGATGCACTTTATTTATTGGAAAATCTAGGAATGAAAGTCGCCTTTGAAGGAAAAGGAAGAATAATTACGCAATCTTTTAACCCTAATATAGCCATACCAAAAGGCAAAACTATTTATTTGAAGTTGAAGGAGTGATTTTGGGGAAATGAAAAAATTAGCAATACTATTTCTAGTTTCTTTTTGTATAATTTCTTGTAAAGAAAAACCACAATCTGTTCAAAAATGGCTTTCTGAAATAGAAAGTAAAGACATGCAGAATAGAGCTAAAGATGTACTAGAAAAAATCTACAATTCAACAGCTTATACAGTTACAGAAAAAGATAGTTTATCACAAATTCATGTAGAATTAGCAAATTGTAAATTACTTGATTCTACTACTCGTATTGAAGAACTTTTCTATGGATTGTATGATTTAGGTAGAGTAGAGAACAATCCAAAATTTAAAACAATAGCTTTTCTATCAAGCAATTACCAGAAAGATTCAGCAGTAGGAAAAGCTGCTGTACAGATGCTTATCGACACTTCAAAAATAGATTTTGGTAGATATTTTCCTGCTCATTATAAAGATATTGCAAAAAACAACTTTAAAAGTGAAGTAGAACCTTCTGAAAAATTAAAGCAAATTGAAACTAAACTGCTTTCTTATCTTGATGTTTTTCCTGTCATGATTGATGATAAACGTGTTGATTCTATTGGACAGATAAGTAGTTTATTAAAGAAAGCACTAAAAGAACCTGATGGTTTTGCGTATGGTTTGCCTCACTATGTAGAAAAAGAAGGAATTATTATTTCTGATGATGGAAATTTTCGTATTTATAGTTTTAGTTATAATCAAGGTTGGAATAATAGGTCTGCAATAGCTTATGGAGTTTATCGCTTTTCAGAAGATATTATTATTACGGAAGACATATCTACTTTCAAATTTGAACATGAATATCAAAACGAAAAAGGAGAGTTAGAAACAAGCGAAGAAAATTTTTGGGCTTTACCTATTACAATTTTCAAAGTTGAAAGAGAAGGACATCCTTTGTATGTAGTAATATACGATTATATTGGAGGAGGAGTAGATAGTTGGTTTGTAGTTGTCCAAGGATTTGAAATAAGTGAAGGAAAAATGATTCGCTGTAAAGAATGTATTGCAGGAAAACCTTCAAGAAGTTTTGCAAAATATAGTAGAATTTATTGGATATTACCTGCTTATGATAGAGAAAAAAAAGAAATTACCTTTAATACAAAGCCTCTTAGGATTAGTCGTTTTCCCTATTTTGATTTACCAAATGGAAAATTAAATCCAATTTCGTCAGAAGAAGAAACTGAACTAAATAAAAATAGAATAGGAGGAGGAAAATTTATGGAACGAACTACTCTAAAATGGAATGGAGAACAATTTGAAATTATTCCTTTTGATATTCGTTATTGCAAATAAAAACCTACCCAAAAGAACCATAAAGTATTCTTTTCAGTAGGTTTCAATTAAAGGCAAATTAGAAAATACACAATCATCTACCAATCTTCAAACTTTAATGAGTTTGCTTAAATTAAAAGATAAAGAGGAATAAACTTAGAGTAGATTTTTTGCGTTAATTAGAAGAACATTAAAAATTATAATTTATGAATACTACCTATTTAGTTGATACAGAAGGAAATAAAATAGCTGTACAAATTCCGATAGCCGAATGGAATTTGATTGAAGAAGAAATGCAAAAATTACGTAAAAAAATTGAGATTTTACAAGGAATAAAAGAAGCTGTGGTAGAAGTAAAAACAGCTCGTAAAAGTGGAAAAAAACTACAAACTTTGAATGATTTTCTAAACGAGTTTTAAAATTAAATTATGGTGGTTGAAATTGTAATTAGTGAGAATTTTAAAAGAGAAGCTAAGAAGTTTTTGAAAAAATATGCTTCATTAAAATCAGAACTCAGGGAATTAGTTGAAGAACTAAAAGAAAATCCAAAGCTAGGAACTCAAATTTTAGAAAATGCCTACAAAATTAGACTTGCTTGCAAAAGTAAAGGAAAAGGTAAAAGTGGAGGTTTTCGTATAATTAGCTATTTGGAAGAAATAGAAGAAGAGGAAATAGAAATTTTAATTACTCTACTTTCAATTTACGATAAATCTGAAACAGATTCTATTTCAAATGCACAAATAAAGGCTATCATTAATTCTTTAGATGAAGAATAAAAAAATCTCCCCAAAAGAAAGATAAACAATCTTTTGAGGAGGTTTCAACTACTAACAAATTCTATATTTAGGAATAAAAATTGAATAAACGACTACTTTCAACTTGTTAATTAATTGACAATAAATTAAAATCGTAATTCGTAATTTTTAATTCGTAATTATTTCTTAGTTTGCCGATGCAGTCAAAGCATTTTGCAAATTAATTTTTCCCCAACCGAAGTTTGAGTTACGATTTGGATAATAACTTGCCGAAACTTTGAGTTTGTTAAGTACTTGATTTCTTGTAAGACTTTTGTTTGCCGACCAAACTAAAGTTGCCATTCCAGCCGTTTGAGCCGTTGCAACAGACGAACCTCCAACTGTTGCAGGAACATCACCCGACATAGCCAGCGTAAGAGGATGACGACCATTTGAAGCCTTTTCCATTACCACTACAAAATCAACTGCCGAGCCGTCATGACATGCATCACAACGTTGCATATTGTCTTTTACACCTGTTACAGCTACCGTTTCGCTCATTGTCGCAGGGAAAATAACACCAAACCAACCTGAAGACCAACCAAATGAAGTTCCAGCAGCACAGAAAATTAATACATTTCTATTGTAGGCATAACGAACAGCATCAGCAATTTGAGAACTATTTGTAATTCTGCCCAAAGACATACTCGTAACACGAATATCTGAACGATTACCAGCAATTACGTAGGCATCAGAAACACCTTTTGATTCTCTAGAACCTTCAATCAATACATCTTCTGCTGCACGAACTGTAACCAAATTTGCATTGTAAGCAATTCCTGCTGCACTTCCATCTATACCACGAGAACCACCCAAAACGCCTGTCATTGCAGTTCCGTGTCCACATCCATCATCTGGAGTTTCCGCACTTCCAATCGGAATTCCCCAAAATGTATCACGAGGAAGTGTTACTAATTTTTCTATTGTTCTGCCTTGTGAAAGTCCTTGATTGAGTCCACTTCCATAATTATTTTGTGCAAAACTAGAACCTGTATCAATAATCATAGCTGTAATTCCACTTCCTGAAGCTGTATTCCAAGCCTGTGAAACATTATGAAAAGGATGATTCCAAGAAGCCTTTGAATTTGGAGAGAAAGTAGTATAATCAACTCCATTTACTAATCCATTTTCTGGGTTGCTTCCTCCACAACCACTACTAGAAAGTTCTTTATTGAGCTGCTGACCTTTACTTACGTTTGGTTCGTAACCCATTGGTTCAGCATAACGAACAAATTCAGATTTACGAAGAAGAGCTAATGTAGTCGGATTTTTGATAACAACATCCAATACAGGAAGTGTATTTTCTTGAAAAGCAATTAATTCTTCACGCTTCAAATCTGGATTTAATTTTCTTTCTGATTCAAAAATCATATCCAAAACATAATTTTTAGCATCATTCCATTCGCCAGTAGCAATATCTATTTTATCAATAATAGTACGAATATCTTTATTTTGACTTTTAGGCTTAAAACCTACTGACAAAACTCCATCAGATTTAGAAAGAGCATTCCAAATAATTTGTTCTGACTGTGTGTTCCAATCAAAAGAGCCTTCTTTTTTAACAGTTTGCCAAATGTGATTATCTAAATCAGAACGGTCAATAGTAGCATGTTCAATGGTTTGTTCTACAATAATTTCAGATTCATTCTGACAAGAGAACATCATAAACGCTGCTACAGCTAAAGGAGAATAACGTCGGACAATCGACTTCGAATTAAAAAGGTAAGTTTTCATTTTGTAAAAGGTATTTATATTTGTGTGTTAAGTCAAAAAAAGTTAATTGACTGATTCTAAGAGCAAATATAAAAATATATTTTAAAAAAAGTGATGCAAGCCGAATATTTTTTTAAGTTTTTTTAATTTATCCAAATTTAATATACTTGTAACTACGTATTCATTCTTATTTTTATGCAAAAAAAGAGATTAATAAATTAATCTCAATGGTTCTGTTCTATGTTATTTCAATATAAATTTATGTTTTACTTATGGCTAACATTTTACCTAAAAAGTAAGTTATTCAATCACAAGATTTTTTAATAAATCCACTTTTTAAACTTTTTATTATTTATGCCTATTTCTTCTAGCTCTCAACAAAATCATGTTCCTATCATGGTGGTGGGAAATCATGTTTATCCTAAAAACCCTCCTCATTTATACTCTTCTTCTGACACAGAAAAAGGCTATTCACGCAAAAAGAAAGGAGAAAAATTTGTTTATCTAAGTACAAGAGGAAAACCTATAAAAAATAAACAAAAATTAGAAAGAATAGAAAAATTAGGAATTCCTCCAGCATGGAAACAGGTTTGGATTTGTAGAAACAAGAATGGACATCTTCAAGCTGTTGGGAGAGACGAACGCAACAGAAAACAGTCTATTTACCATCCAGACTGGAATGAATATAGAAACAAAACAAAGTTTTTGAAGCTACAAGAATTTGGGTACGCACTTCCATCGCTGCGAAAAGCTATTAAAAAAGATCTTCGTAAAAGAAGTTGGACAAAAGAAAAAGTGGTGGCTTTGGCTATCGAACTTATGCAGGAAGGTTTGCTCAGAATTGGTAGCGACCGTTACCTTAATTCAAATAAAACATACGGACTGACAACTCTTCGCAGAAAACATATAAAGATTGATGAAGAAGCAAGAAATAAAATTTCACTTTGCTACAAAGCTAAAAGTAACAAAACAAGAACAGTAAGTCTTTCAAACAAATCGCTCATCAAAAAACTAAAAGAATGTGCTGCACTCTCAGGACAAGAACTTTTTAGATATAAAGACACAGATAAAAAATGGCATAGAATCAATTCTCATGATGTAAATGAATATTTAGAAAAAACTATGAAACATCATTTTACTGCCAAAACTTTCCGTACTTGGGGAGGAAGTGTCCTGACTTTAGAGCTTTTTGAAGAAGCAAAAAAGGAATTAGAACGCAATCCACGTAAAAAACTAGAAACTGTTTTGGTTAGAAAAGTGGCTCAAAAACTAGGAAATACGGTTTCAATTTGTAGGAATTATTATATTCATCCAGCAGTTTTGAGTGAAGTTTTAAACAAATCTACTGAAGAAATAGAACAACAAACAGAAGTATTCTTGGAGGAAAAAGGAAAAGAAAAAACAGAATTTGGAAAGTCTTTTTCTAGTTTTTTAGATGAATATTCTAAATATGAGTTACAGCTTTTAGCTATTTTGGAAAAAGCAGCACAGAAGACATATGAGGAATTATTATAAAATTGAATCTCTTCTTATGTTTATCCAATTTTCTCCATATAATCTTGCAAATACACTTCATCAATTAGTGTATAAACTAAATTTCCTCTATGCGAAACTTGTAATTCCATTACTCCAGCATCAGAAAGAGAATCCAAAATTTCTTTTGTTTCATCAATCGGTGTGTTGGTTTGTAGTGCAACTTGTGTTGGTGTGAGTTGTCCGTTATGTTGAACAGCCAAGTATAAAATATCTAATTGTTTCTTCTGAAAAAGTTCTTTTTTCTGTTGTTTATGAAGACGAACAGTATTGAAACTAGCAGCCGTAGCAACACCTCCAGCACTCAATACACCTATAATTAACTCAATATCGCCTGTAGCGATAAGTTCAGATACTAACGCAACACTAAGAAAAGAAGAAATGCCTCCAGTAATTGCAGAAGCAACTTTGAAAAATTGTTTTTTTAAACCCATAACTATAGTATTTTTTTAGAAAACGTAAAGAAGTAAAATGTGATAGTTAAGATACGGTTATTTTTTGGGATAAGATATGAGAAAATTATTTTTTAAAAGATTTTAATGGATTTTTTTTCTCAACTAACTTTATTTCTTTTGATATAATCTCCACCAAGGCGTATTCGGACTGTCGTGATGTTCGTAGTGATAACCAAAAAAGTAACACGAAATAAATGCCCAAACGTGATTTTTTTTCTGACTTCTTGAATGGTGTTTGTTGTCAGGTGCGTGTCTGTGAGGTAAATATGTCCCAAAATAAAAAAGCTGAAACGTAGCCACAACAGAAGGAATCATCCAATAAAAAATAACATTTTCTATCGGAAAAATGAGTTTCAAAACATTATACGTAATCGCCATCAAAACAATCTGAATAATGGTAATGTAGTTTTTGGCAAAATTAAAATACCAAATCCAAAAGTTTCCATGATGAAAGTCTGGGTCTTTGTCTGTTGCTACAAAACGATGATGTTCATGGTGTTTTTTTAATAATCTTGGGTAATAATTGAAGGCAAAAAGTCCTGTTGCAATCGTTCCGATGATATTATTTACTTTTGTGTTTTTCGAAACGGTGTGGTGCATCGCATCATGTGCCGTAATGAAAATTCCTGTATAAAGATGAGTTTGAATAAGAAAAAACAGATAAGTAAGAGGATTATACCAGTTTATTTCATAAAACGCAAGCAGAAAACTAAGACTAAGAAGCCAAAGCGCAATGACTGTAATTCCGATATATGTTCCTTTTTGATTCATTTTAGTTGATTCTGTATATTTTTTTAATCGTTAATGCTTACCTTTCTGGAATAATACTCCATTCTATGACAGGACGTAAAGATAAATCAGTTGGATTTTGTTCTAATCCAAAAAAACCAGCCAAAAACTCTAATCTTCTTATTTCCATACCTGACTTTTGTTGGAAAGTTGGAAAATCTGTAATTCTATGAATAAAATTAACATTGACAATTTGAGGAGGTAAACGCCCAATCTCATCTAGTCTTATTTCAAATAAATCTTTCCTTTTTCCATCTTGAAAGTATGGAAAAAATCGTGTAATCCAACCATTGACAATTTTTGGTTGTCCGTATTCATCAAGAGCATGTTGTTTGAACATATTCATCCAAAACTGCTTGTCTATTTTTCCGTTTGCAGTTTCTTTTATTTCTTCAAGAATGGGTAAGAGTTCACTTATCCACCAATCTAATTCATACATAATTAATTTTTTAGATTTATCAATTACTTTTTGCCAATCTTCTATTGTTCCTTCTAAAGTAATTTGAGGTATTCCACATAAAACAGTAGAAAAATCATAATTAAAATAAGGTTGAAAAGTATTCAAAACTGTAATCTGACTTACAATTTTTTCAGTTGGTGAAGTCGTGCTAAAATCTGCTGTAAGGTTATTTATCAAATTTTCTCCTATGTATTTGGCTACTTCATCGTTCATTTCACCAATAGACTTTTCCCATTCTGCTTTTAATTTTATCTTATCTATTTCTAATAAATTATCATTTCTAATTTCTAATTCCTTTTTTCTTTCAAAATCCACAAACAAATGACGGAGTTTTTCAGCATTTACTTCTACGTGCTTCGAAAAACCTTGACAAATCAATAACCAAATCATATCAGGTGACAAAACAAAAGGACGGTGATCTGCATAAGCCAATTGCATTCCTCTCAAAAAAGAATACTTTCCAGCATAGACAAACTCTTTTCCATCAGCAGAACCAATAATCGTTTCTTCTGAAAACTGCTTACTAATCTGCTCAAAAGAAGTTTCTTTTAAGGGTTTTATAGCTCGTTTTAGTTTTTCTACTTCAAAGGTAATGGAGGCTTTTTGGATGATCATAAATACTGTAACTGATTAGCGAGTGATTAATATGATTTTTATGATGAAAGGCAGGATAAATACAAATACAATTTTAAATACTGAAAATGAAAAATACTGTAACTGATTGTAAAGAACTTGTAGGATTAATAGGATTTTGAATACAGATTAATACAACTGAAAGTCAGCGTAGCTAAAATACTTTTTTGATTATAATTTTCAGAGAAATTCAACTGGTAACTGGTTACTACTTACTGGTAACTGATTAATTACTGTTTACTGATTTCACTTCTTCAAATTGCACATACTCTCCTATATTATCAAAGTCATATTTTTTACCTTCTTGATTGGAGTGAATGTTTTTTGAAGGAGGAGTTTCGACTCTAATTTCTCCTTCTGGACGAATATCGTTTTGTGTTTCGTACTGTTTTTGTGCTTGTTTCTGAACTTTTCGTAATAAGATTTTAGCCAAAAACTGCATTATTTTACCAGAAAAGGCATACAGTACATAAAGAATAACAGCCGAAATGATAAGGAATTTCAGTAACATAATGATTAATGTTTAATTATTAATGATAAATGGAATTACAAAAATATCAATGAAGTAATTAAGTTTATAAAGCTATCCTATTAAAAATCTGTAAATAAGTGTTTTGTTTTGAGAATTACTCTTTTTTCTAATTCAATATTTTTCTACAAAAATCTATAATTTGTGAAGTTGCACCTGTATTCTGAATTACGTATTCTCGTGTGATTTCGTTAATCTGTTCTCTAAAATAATAGTCTTTAAAAAGTTTTTTTAATAAACTTTCCAATTCTTTTTCATTTGAAACCGAAAAAGCTCCTTTTTTAGCTAATAAATCAATCGCTTCTTGAAACTTCTGATAGTTTTTATTTCCAAAAATAATAGGCATTCCAAAAGTTGCAGCTTCTAAAATATTATGCAAACCTTTTCCGAATGCGCCACCAATATATGCCACATCGCCATAACTATAAATGGAAGATAAAAGACCGATATTATCGATGAGCAGTAAGTCAGCTTGTTGTAAATTTTGGAGACTTTTTTTGTCGTTCAAATTTACTTTTGAGTAACGTTCTATTTTAAGATAATCAAATGCTTTTTCTAATTGTCGAAGGTCTGATTCTCCAATCTGATGGGATGCAATAGCTAGTTTTACTTTAGTGTTGTCTTCTGTTATATCTTTATTACTTTCTCTAAATTTTTGAAATGCAGGAGCAAGAACTTCAATATCTTCTTGCCACGAACTTCCCACAACAAGCAATTTACTTTGTCCAATAAAATTTTCTAAAATTGGTAATTCTTTTCTTTGAGCCACAATATGAGATACTCTATCAAAACGAGTATCGCCTGTAATGCTTACAGTTGAAATATTTATACTGTTCAATAAATTTTTTGAATGCTCATTTTGTACAAAAAAATGGGTGAAACGCTCTAACATTTTCACAGAAAAATCACTTTCTTTTCCCTGTTTTGCTTTGTTATTTCCTTTAAAAAAATGTTGGTCTTCTCTAAAAATTGTTGAAACTGAAAAAAGAGGAATTTTACGTTTCCAAGTTTCTTCAATGAAATGATGCCAAAATTCATACTTTATAAAAAAGACAACTCTTGGTTTTACTGTTTCAATAAAAAACTCAGCATTTTTTTGTGTATCTAATGGCAGATACATAATTACATCAGCTTTATCGTAGTTTTTACGAATTTCGTAACCACTTGGAGAAAAGAAAGTAAGTAGAATTTTATAATGAGGATATTCTTCTTTGAAGGCTTCTATAACAGGTCTTCCTTGTTCGAACTCGCCCAAAGAAGCACAATGAAACCACGCCACAGGCTGCTTAATTTTTTTAAATTTTGCTTGCAGTTCTGTTTTCCAATTTTTCCGTCCTTCTTTAAACAAATTTGCTTTTTGGTGGAAAGGAGCAGCTATTTTAATTCCCTGCCAATATCCCCACAAAGACGCATCATAAAGCCAACTTTTCATTCGAAATTCTTTATTCCAAACCTATAAGGTTTTTAAAAACCTTATAGGTTTAAATTTATTCTTTATACTTTCAAAAAACTTTCAATTTCTGTTATTAATTCTGGAATTGCCTCTAAATTAAGTGTATGTCCTTTTTTAGATAACAATTTAAAACTTGCATTTGGAAGCGCATCTACAATATTGTGTCCCATTTGAGGGGTTGTCAGAATATCTTGCGAACCATGAATTACTTTTACTTGAACAGTTACAGATTTTAAATCTTCTCTATAATCGCCACTATTTTCAGTAGCATCCATTAATTTCATCAACGAATCTGAACTAATTTTATTGAGTAATCGTGCATTCTGAATATCTTGAATTGGAATAAGTGGACTAAAAAAATAGTCTTGTCCCAAAACAGCAGGCAACATCACATCAAGCATCAGTTCATAACCACCCGACAAAAGCGCACGTCTCCAACTTGTTCCTATAAAATCAAAATAAGGAGTTCGGTTTGCAAAGGTAGAAAGTAAAACGGCTTTTTCAATAGTTGTAGGATAATTAACCAAAAGTCGCATAGCCACAGCACCACCATACGAAATTCCAACAGGAACAATTCGTTTGGCATTTATTTTCTCTAAAACTTGATTTACATCAGCAGCATGCTGTTCAAAACTTCTGTATTCACCTTTTTGGTCAGACTGTCCTTGAAAAATTTGGTCTATCAAAACGATATTAAACTGATTTTTCAAAACTTGCACAATCGGAAACCAAGAAAGTGTAGATTGAGAAAGACCATTCAGAAAAACAAGTGTGTACTTACTATCATCTATAAAATGATGTTCATAATAAATAGAAAGACCGTCTGGGAGTTTTAATTTCATTGTTTTTGTTTGTATCACAGACTTCCTAGTCTGTGTGTATAAATGAGCATTTTATTTTTGTTCAGACAAGATGTCTGAACTACTTTATCCTTCCATTTTACCAAAAAAATAATTTCCTGTTGCATTTTTATCATTCGAAAGATAAAATTCTCTAAAACAAAAAATAACTTCTAAATGAGAAAGATAACCATCATTATTTGCATCCATTTTTGAAAATGCTTCTTCAGCATACTCTTGGTTTTGTTTGCAAAGGCTGTAAAAGTGTGTAAATTCTTTCTTATCCCAACGTTTATCTTTATCTAAATCTATCAAATGAAACAAACTTTCTATAAAAGGATAGACATAACGCTGATAGGAAGACGAATCTGCAATCAAAACTTCATGAACTTCTACAAACTCCTCTAAACTAATTTTGCCGTCACCATTTTCATCAGCTGCATCAATGAGTTGTTTCCAAAAACGATGAAACATTTGTTGCAGACGCTTTTGATGTGCTTGTTCATTTTCATCTTCCGAAATAGCCAAATTATCAACAATTTGATCCAATTCTTTGGGTTCGATAAAACCATCTTCATTTCTATCAAAGAAATGAAATAAATGAGTCATTTTCTTTTTTTGGAAATTAGTAAGCATAATTATTTGAATTGAAAATGGATAACTAACAATGAATAATGAAAATTACAGATATTCTTTAAACTAAGCAAAAGCTAAGATAAAATAATATATCTTCAATTATCCATTTTCAACTCTAAATCTATCAATTATTTCACCTTTTTTACCCAAGCTACGAATTTCTGCATTTCTTCGGTTTCCATTAGCTTTTCTTTAGTATTATAGGTTTCACCTAGTGTTTTTTCATCCCAAAATTTATGAATAGTAGAATGACATTGTCTGCATACTCTGATTCCTCGTTTTTTCATCTCTTCTTTTCCAAATTTCCTTAAAAAATTCTTTCTACGGTGCATTTTTTTAGGAATCAGATGATGAAACCCAAGTCTTTTCTGACGCTCACACAAAGCACATTTTTCTACTTCGTCTTCTAGTTGTTCTAAATTTGGATATTTTGAATAATCTATTTCGTAATCTTCCATAATATTTTATAGTTTTGCGAAAGCTAAAGCATTCGGTACATTTTTTTCGCACCTTAAAAGGTACACTACATAAATGCTAAACGTTTATTTTTTGTTTGAGGTTCTTTTTTGACTTATTTTTGAACTATTCTTAATTAAAATAAAAAACACTTATGGAAAGAATATACACTTCACCTTTCTACACAATTGATTGGATTGCCTCAGACACAATGTTTGAGTTTCATTTTATTGACACTACAAATATGTCATGGAAAGACTTTCAAAAAGAACTGCTCCTACAAGTCAAATTTGCCCACAAGTATCAACCAAAGTATTTCTTTTTTGATACTCAAAATTTTGATTTTACTATTGCACCTGACATGCAAGACTGGATTGAAACTAATATATTTGCTGAATTTGTAAAAGCAGGAGTTCTAAAATATGCTTATATAGTAAGTAAAGAATTTATTTCTCAATTGTCTATAGAATTGCTGATGGATGAAAATGTAGGTAAATATTTTAAAACTGAGTATTTTACTAATGAAGAGGAAGCAAAAAAATGGCTATTGTCATAGCTGAATAATAAATTTCCATTTGTGGAAAGGTTTCTTTTTTGCCTATTTTTGTAATATTACAACTGGCTCAAATATCGATGCTTGAACCAGTTGTAACTCTAAAGGCAGACATTTTTTATACTAACCTACACACTTCAATATGACAACTATTCCAACCTCTAAAAATCCTGTTGATAATTCTATCAATCATTTACAAAACAAAAAAATACTCTTAGGTGTCTGTGGAAGTATTTCGGCTTATAAATCGGCTCTTTTGGTGCGCCTTTTGGTCAAACAAGGCTGTGAAGTACAGGTCATTATGACAAAATCGGCATCTGATTTTATTACGCCTCTTACCCTTGCTACGCTTTCAAAAAAACCTGTTTTAATTGATTTTATAAAAAACAAAGAAGGAGTTTGGAATAATCATGTTGATTTAGGACTTTGGGCAGATGCTTTTATTATTGCTCCAGCTTCTGAAAATACGATTGCAAAACTAGCGAATGGACTTTGTGATAATTTGCTTTCTGCGACGTATTTATCAGCTCGTTGTCCTGTTTTTGTTGCCCCTGCCATGGATTTGGATATGTATCAACATCCTTCTACACTTAGAAATTTAGAATATCTAAAAAGCTATGGAAATATTTTGATTGAAGCCACTCATGGCGAACTTGCAAGTGGACTTATAGGACAAGGAAGGCTAGAAGAACCTGAGAATATTGTTTCTTTCTTAAATGAGTTCTTTGAAAATTATCAAGAAAAAGAAACCGTTATAAAAGAAATTGAAGCTCCTTATTTACCTTTACAAGGAAAAAAAATTACCCTTACAGCAGGTGCAACACGTGAAGCCATCGACCCAGTTCGTTACTTGACCAACCATTCTTCTGGAAAAATGGGTTATGCTATTGCAGCAGAAGCACAAAAATTAGGTGCAGAAGTTACACTTATTTCTACCTCAACGCTTGAGAACCCAAAAGATGTAAATGTTGTGAAAATTGGTTCGGCTGATGAAATGCTTTTAGCTGTCGAAACAGCTTTTCAAGAAACCGATATTTTTATTTTTGCTGCTGCCGTTGCCGATTATCGTCCTTTAGAAGTTGCTACTCAAAAAATAAAAAAAGAAGAAGGAATTGATAAAATGGTAATCGAACTTACCAAAAATCCAGATATTGCAGCTACTATTGGAGCAAAAAAACAAAGCAGTCAGTTTTTGGTAGGATTTGCACTTGAAACCAATAATGAATTAGAAAATGCTCAATCCAAACTCAAAAAGAAAAATTTGGATATGATTATTCTTAATTCTTTGCAAGAAAAAGGTGCAGGCTTTGGACACGACACCAACAAAATCAGTATTATTGATTCAAAAGGAAAAACAGATTTTGAATTAAAATCTAAAACAGAAGTCGCACAAGATATTCTGAATACAATTATTGAAAAACTAGATTTAAGGAAAAATCCTGTTTTAGATAATATAGAGGAAGAAGTAAAAGAAGAAATCAAAAAACCGATTGCTCACAAGAAATTTGAGATAAATAAGGAGGAGGAGTTTTAAGAAGCCCAAAATACCATATCTAAAAAACAGAAAAGTAGAGACAAGTCAAGCCTTGTCTCTACAATTATTGTTTATTTGCAATTAATTATCCACCAACACGATTACTTTCATCTTCTGCACCAGTTTTTCTTTTGCGAGCCGATTTTACTTGATTATTTCCAAAGTTATAACTCAAGTTTACTCTAATCTGACGGCTTTCCCAGCCTCCTCCTCCTTGAATCAAGACATCTCCAAACTGCGTATCTCCACGCCAAGGTGAACTGAAAAATATATCACTCATAGACATTCTGAAAGAGAGTTTGTCTTCCAAAAAGCTCTTCTGAATAGCCAAATCCATAGCTCCCAAACTTTTTGTCTGATACGTTCCTCCCCAAACAGAAGGTGAATTGTACCAACCCGAAACTTCAAATTTATAGCCTTTTGGCAATGAAAATGAGTTTTGTCCATAGAAATTAAGCGTACTTTGAGAAATAGAAACAAATTCATCTGTCTTTCCTTTATATGAACTGTTATAAGCATTTACACTTACAAAAGCATTCCACCATTTATTTATTTCAAAAGGATAGCTCAAATTAAAACTCCATGTTTCTTGTGTTGCAATATTTTGTTCTTGAATTACACTTCTACGCTCGTCTCTTGAGGTTGTTACTTGTCCAAAAAAATCATTAATATAACTATAACTTATAGATGTATTTAATGTGTATTTGTAAGTATGTGAAAATTTAATGTTGTCTGTATATTGAGGTTGTAAAAAGGCATTTCCTTTTCTCAAAGTCAGTTCATCTAATTGCTGTTCAAACGGATTCAAGTTTTGATAATTTGGTCGTTCTATTCTTCGGCTATATGTCAAACCAAAAGAGTTATTTTTATTAGCAGTATATGTAAATCCTCCACTAGGGAAAAGATTTAGATAATCTCGTTTGACTCTTTCGTTGTTTTCATCTTGTGTACTATTGAGTTTTCCGTCTGATTTTGTATGTTCGGCACGTAAGCCAAATTGAACATTCATTTTTTTCCATCTTCTATTATAATTGAAATAAGCTGCATTGACAATTTCTTCATAAATAAAATTATTACTCTTATTTTCATTTAAAACTCTAACTCCATCTGTTTCGTCATAAAAATCAAATGTATTGTCTGTATTTACCATTGAAGTTTTGATTCCAATTCCCAATTTTCCTTTCAAGAAGTTTTGTTCATAGTCTGTCTTAAAAGTAAAAATATCAATCGTAACAGGCATTACCATTTCATAGACCAAACTAGAAAGCAACGTTTGTTCATTTCCATCATAATAAAGATTTGGTTGATAGGTTTTTCCATCATTTTTGTACTGTCCATAATCTACATCTACATTAAAAGTATGTCCTGTGGTGTCTTCATAGCGATAGTTTAGGTTTCCAAGTAGATTATAAAAATCTCTTCGATTCAAACTTTCGGCTACCAAAACTTGAGAAACCT
Organism: Bernardetia sp. Wsw4-3y2; assembly: GCF_037126295.1. Lineage (NCBI taxonomy): Bacteria > Pseudomonadati > Bacteroidota > Cytophagia > Cytophagales > Bernardetiaceae > Bernardetia > Bernardetia sp. Wsw4-3y2. Next base: position 1,384,877 of record NZ_CP147017.1, read on the forward strand.
CCTTTGTTGTTTGACTGCTAATAGGAGTTCTTGTTTTGTTATCAAAATCCATATTACTAAAATTACCATTGAGCAAAACACCAAATGTACTTTTGCTACTTGCAAAAATATCTGTACCTAATTTTATATTATGGCTGCTTTCATCGATTATACCTTCCGAACGAGCATCAAAAATAAGGTTGTTTTGTGTTCTGTAAAGATTAAGAAAACGTCCTGTTTCTCCAAAACGATTGCTATAAGTAAGAAATGTATTTGTTTTTTTAGTACGATTATTCAATGAAAGCGAACTATTATAACGCTGATTGTCCCAAACTGAATACCCTAAACTTACTGTTCCATTTGTTCCAAAGTTTTTATTTTTTTTGAGTTTAATATTCAAAATACCTGCGCTTCCTGCTGCATCATATTTTGAAGAAGGTTGAGTAATAATTTCTATACTTTCAATATCAGAAGCCTGTAAAGTGTTGAGATAATTAGTCAAATCCTCACCTTGCAAAACTGAGCGTTTGCCATCAATATATACCTGAATACCACTTTTTCCTTCTACAATAATTCCATTATTATTATCCAAAATTACTCCTGGTGCTTTTCTCAAAACTTCTAGACCTGAGCTTCCAGACGCAGCGATTGTTCCCTCTACATTAAAAACAGTTTTATCAGCCAAGACTTCTACCATTGGTTTTTTAGCAGTAATCTCAACAGCATCCAGTACATTATTACTTTGAATAACAAATTTATTTACATTAATTTCTTTAGACGAATTTTCAGTAACTGAAATAGTATTAGAAGTAAATTTTTGATAACCGACACTAGTTACAATGACAAAATAATCTCCATTTCTGACATCGACAAATCTAAAGTTCCCATCTGCATCAGCTACAGAGGCTTTGGCAAGAGAAGAGTCAGAAACATTCATCAGTCCGACGGCTGCAAACGAAACTGCTTCTCCATTATCAGATTCTGCTGTTCCTGTGATAGAATGAGAATTAGTTTGAGCAAAAGCAGAAAATGAAGATAAAAATAATAATACTAATAAAGACAATTTGAAAGAAGAGGTAAGTAAGTTTCCCATAATTTGATTCTGAATAATTAAAAAGTAGTTAGATTGAAATATTTGAGCTAATAGTTTAAAAAGACAGTAAGATATTACTCAGGTTGCAAGGCTTTAGGTTTTTTTGTGAAAAGGAAGTAGTTTGTTAATATTTATTAGGAAAACAAGAAGTTGGAAGTCTTATAAAAAATACTGCAATCTATTTTGTAAATTTGTTATTATAAAAGTTGATATTGTGTTGATTTTGGAGAAAATTATAGGTATGTGGAAGTCTAGCCCATTTCTTTTTTGGATACTAATTTTTTATATTTTTTGTGTTTCACAAAAAATACAGGCGCAAGACTATGACCTTGCTTACCAACATATCACCACAGAAAATGGTCTTTCAAATAATTTTGTAACTATGATGATTCAAGACCAAAAAGGATTTATTTGGCTTGGAACACAAGAAGGACTAAATAAATATGATGGTTATGCTTTCAAGATTTATAAATCAGATTCAGAAACAAAATATCATCTTAACAGCAATCATATTACTTTCCTAGCAGAAGATGCCGAAAAAAATATACTATGGATAGGAACAACTACAGGACTTAGCAAACTACATACGCAAAAAGATACGATTGAAAATGTATCTTTCTTTGATAAACATTTGGTCAATTATGTTTCTATTGATGAGAATAAAAATGTTTGGGTAGCAACTGATAAAGGTGTTTTCAAGAAAGAAACGAGTACTCAAAACTGGCAAAATTATTCCTTCAACTTGGATACTAATCAAAACTTTATCTTTATTGAAGAGAAATTAATTAAGGGAAAGAATACATTTATTTTAGTTGCTGTAACAAAACAGATAAGCTATATCAATCATTTATTTTCATTGAATGAACAGAAAAAAGAATGGGAGAAGATTATCAAAACGCCTAATTATCTTCAATACATAGATGAAAATGGAAAAATTTGGACTTCTTATAAAGATGAATCCTTTTTCGATACCTATAGTGAAATTTATAATCCTGTTTATAAAATAGATTCAGTGTATGTAGAAAAACCAAAATCCACAAAATATACTCATCCTTTTACTGGAATAGTCAATGAATTTACTACAGAAAAAAAGGCTAAAAAAATATGGTTTGGAGATACAGGAGGACTTATCCTTGTAGATTTAGAAACCAAAAAATTTGAGGCGTGGTATTATTGGAAGCATTTCTCAAAAGGACGAGATAGATATACAGTAGAAATGATTTTTAAAGACAAATCAAAAAATTACTGGGTCTGTACACAAGGAACAGGAGTATTTTTATTTGCAGATTATACAATCAATAATTTTCGCACCTATAAGTATGATCAAACACCTGAAAAAGCACTTAGCCAGCCTAGCACACGAGCTATTTATCAAGACCCTGTTACTAAAGATATGTGGATAGGCACATACAGCAACAAAAACACAGTTGATATTTTCTTGGGAGATTCTATCAAAAAGACGCTTTTTATAAATAGTTATGTTCATTTAATTAAAGAAGACTCTACTCATAAAAATATTCTCTGGTTTGCTACTTCTTCAGGGCTTAGAAAAATAGATAAAGAAAAATTTGAGGTTTTGGAAAGTTATAGAATGGATAACACCCTTTTGAATGATATATTACCTCTCAATGATTCGACTTTATGGATAGCAAATCAATATAATTTAGATCATTTCAATCCAAGTACAAAAAAAATTATTTCTTACCCTCATCTAAAAGATATTACTCATTTATGTAAGACTAAAAATGAAGCGATTTGGGTAGGTTCTCAAAGTAAAGGAATTGGTTTTTTGGGTTATTCAAATGAATTAAATTCAGAAAATGCCAAAACAATAACGATTGATTATTACAACCCAAATAAAAACAAAGAAAATACAGTTTGTTATGTAAAATGTATTCTTCAAAGTAGTAGCGAACCAACTATCTTTTGGATAGCCACCACAACAGGTTTTTATAAATTTGATAGTAAAAAAAGACAATTTTTAGAACATTATACCGAAAAAAAAGGACTGCCCAATAATATTGTTTATACTATTTTAGAAGATAGTGAAGAAAATTTGTGGGGAAGCACAAATCATGGAATTTTCAAGTTTAATCCCAAGACAAAAATCTTTACCAACTTTGACAAACAAGATGGTTTGCAAGACAATGAATTTAATACCTTTTCTTATTTTAAGAGTAAAGAAGGAGAGTTGTTTTTTGGTGGAATAAACGGGGTAAATGCTTTTTTTCCAAAAAAAATGAAGAAAAATGAGTTTGTACCTCCTCTTCATCTGACCAGTTTCGAAAAACTAGGCAAAAAAATAAATTTTGATACACCTATTTCAGAGCTTCAAGAGATTTCTTTTGAACAAGAAGAGGCTAAAATGCTTACTTTTCATTTTGCTGCTCTGAGTTTTTATCAAAGTAGAAAGAATCAATATGCTTACAAAATTGAACCTATTCAAAAAGAATGGATCGAATTAGGTACAAAAAATGAACTTACCCTAACCAATTTAGCAGCAGGAAATTATACCCTTTACATAAAAGGTTCAAATAATCATGGTATTTGGAACGAAAAAGGCATTCAGTTAAAGATAAAAATTATTCCTCCTTTTTACCAAACACTTTGGTTTCAAACTTTACTTATCTGTATATTTTTGGCTAGTGTTTATTTTTATTACAAATTAAAGGTAAGACAATCTAAAAAAAGAGCTATTTTCCTAGAAAATCAAGTAGAAGAAAGAACTCATGAAATTCAGTTACAAGCAGAAGAATTACAGATTACCAACGAGAGACTTAAAGAACTAGACCATTTTAAGGAAAAAACAACAAATATGCTCGTTCATGATTTAAAAAATCCTTTGGGAACAATCATTTATGAAGCAAAAAATAACATTCCGATAAGAAAAGCGAGTCAGAGAATGATGAATTTATTGATGGCTTTATTAGATTCACAAAAAATACAATCTCCACAATTTCAACTGCATTTGGAAAAAACAAATTTTGATTCTATTTTAAATAATGTTGTTGAAGAAGTTGAAGTATTTTTGATGGAAAGAGAAATACAAATTATTTATGAAGAAAATTCTATTTTTTGGCTACAAGTTGATAAAGATTTGATTGAGCGAGTTCTTGTAAATTTGCTTACCAATGCAATTAAATATAGTTCGAAACGCTCTTTTATTAAAATTTCTATTAAAGAAAATCAATCTAATTTTGCTCAAATAACTGTTACAGATACTGGTTTAGGAATAGAAAAACATCAATTAGATACTATTTTTGATTCATACACACAAGTTAATGCACAAAAAGTAGGAAGTATTTCCTCTACAGGTTTGGGACTTTCATTTTGTAAACTTGCTGTGGAAGCTCACACAAAAGAATTTAAGAACACACTACAAAATGATAGAACAATTTGGGTAGAATCTGTGCCAAATATTGAAACAAGTTTCCATTTTATTGTTCCTCTTTTAGAGATAGAAATATTAAAGTTCAATCAAGAAAACAAATTAGAATTTCTATCAAATGAAAGCAAAAACAAAACATTTTCTAACAGCAATTCGTATCAATTCTCTGAAACTGAAATCAATTATTTACAACCTTTTATCAAAGAATTAAAAAATTTAGAAGTCTATCAAGCTACTCAAATCCGAAGCATTTTGAATTCCCTAAATGATGAAAATACAAAAATTTCAGAATGGAAAGAAGAAATTCAAGAAGTTCTTTACCGAGTAGATGAAGATGAATATCAAAAATTATTAAACTTAACTATAACGCCTTAGGAATATAAAATGAATAAATTTACATTTTTTAAATTCACTTATTACTAAACGGGGTTAAAACCCTGTTCAATTAAAAAATTACCTTCTATTTTTTTATAAGGATATTTTTCAAAAATAGGCTATGAATTATAAATTGGACAGGGTTTTAACCCTGTTTTTATAGATTACTAAAAATGTAAGTTTATTTTTTTAGTGTTCTTAGGGTTTGAATTTAAAAACTTACTCTTTTGACTACTACTTATACTATCCTAGTCGCTGACGACACTGAAGAAAATCTAAAACTTATTACTGAATATTTAGAACAAGATGCTAAAGAAAGTCAAGATACAAATAGACTTTCTTTTAATTATCAAATTCTACTTGCACCAAATGGTGAAATAGCCTTCAAAATTGCTCAAAAAACAGAAATTGACTTACTCATTACTGACTGGGAAATGCCCAAAATGAATGGTTTAGAACTTATTTCTGCTTTTCAATCGAATAGAAAATTACGTAAAGTTCCTATTATAATGGTAACAGGAATGTATATTGAATCTCAGAACCTCAAACTTGCTTTAGAAAAAGGTGCTATAGACTTTATTAGCAAACCAATTGCTCAGATGGAACTTGTGGCACGAGTGCGTTCTGCTATTAAGTTACAAGAATCTTTCAAAATCATTGAAGAGCAAAAGAATAAAGAACTTAGTGCAAAAATTTTACACGTCCAAAGGCAAAATGAAATTTTGGTAGAAATTGATAATCAGTTTGGAGAGCTTTTAAAAAAAATAAGAAAAGAACAACTACAAAAAGAGGAAAAGGAAAATAGTTTATACATAGATTTTTCTAGCTATTTGAGTGAATTAGAAAACATAAAAAAAACACTTAAAAAAAATATAGATACTGAACATGACTGGGAAAATTTTCAGCTTCGAATGCAACAAAATCACCCTGAGTTTGTACAAAAACTGGCTGTTTATCAAGATTTAAAACCTCATGAATTGCGTTTTTTGACTTATCTTTATATTCGAATGAGTGATAAAGAAATTGCTAGAATCTTAAATATCAACTATCAAAGCGTAAGGGCTTACAAATCAAGAGTAAAGAAAAAACTAGATATTGAAGAAGGAATTTCTTTGAATGATTGGATAGTTAGTCTTTAGAATTATAAATATTAAATACTTTTTAAAAAATGGAAGAAATAACCACATTTGAAAATCTCTCTTTAATAGATTACAGAGCTTTTAGAGATGCAATAGTATATAGAGAAATGACTCTTGTTGGAGAAGAATATATCAACAGAGATATACGTATTTATGGTGTAGAGTATATAAATACAATTCCACATTTTGAAAAAAAAACTATACAGTTATCGTTTAAAGAAGGAAAACTAAAAAATGTCTATACATTTACTTGTGGCAAAAAAAAATATACTATTGTAGGTACTCAACACGAAATTTCTCATAATAAATTAGGCATGGGCGATTCTGGACTAAAAACTCTACCTTACTTTGACCAAAGTGAAACTATTAATATTATGATGAATCAAATGGAGAAGCTAAATTTGGAACTAGAAAAATATAAAAATAAAGCTGACAAAGATAGGGTTTAGGAATTCATTATAATAGATAAACTTAACTTTGCTACAAAAGCAAATATTACAATTATGGAAATAGAATACATAATTAATATTAAATCAGTTTTAAATGAATTAAAATCTCTTGAAACTGCTGATTTAAGTTTTGAAGATTTTCATAATAAGTTCAGTTTTTCTAATTTTTTAGATGGATTTGGCGATTCAAAAATTCTTTTTTGGGATAATGAAAATAAAGAAAATTCTTTACTTTTCAAGGGAAGTATTTTAAGTTTCTGTTATCAATCTTATGTAGCTTGGAAAGATTTAAAAAGTAAAAAATCAGAAAAAGTGTGGTGTTGTGGAAATGAACAAGGAGATTTTAGCATAGAATATTATTTAGATAATGAAAAAATATATTGTAAAACTCATAATCATACTTACATTTATTTACAAACTTCATTTCATAAGAGTTTAAAAGATTTGATTAATAAGTTAATAAAGGAATTACCTTTTTATTATCCCAACATAGAAAAAAGTATTTATTTCAGTAAATTCAAATATGATTTATGTTAGATTCTTAATTAAAGGTTATGGTTATTTTTGTATAACAGTCTGGAAGACTGTTGAATTTGATAAAATGCTGTTTTTGATGTTCAGACTTCCAGTCTGAACTACCTTAATAAAAATCATGATAAGGTTTATTATTTTAATACCAAGATAGAATAAAATTTTAAAAATTGATTTTTGCTTTAACCCAAATAAAAAACAACATATTTCAAAACCTGCTAATCGAATTGGCATTTTTCTCTAAAAATATGTATTTTTGGTAAAAATATGTGTGTTCAGTTCCTCAGAACTGAATCAATCAGAAAAAATTAGAATACAAAATATAAATCCCATACAAAAATGAATTATTGGTTTCTCTGCAAAGTCAGTTATACAAAAGAATTAGAAGATGGAACGGTAAAGCGCATGAAAGATAATTATCTGACTGACGCAACCACACTCACAGAAGCAGAAGCACGTATGCACGAAGAAGTGGGTCGTTCGATGCGAGGAGAATTTTCGGTGGCAGCAGCCAACAGAATGAACTTTGTAGATGTTTTTACCTATCCAAATGTTGATAATTACTACAAATGCAAAATCCGTTATGTAACCATTGATGAAGCAAAAGGAAAAGAGCGTGAAGTAAAAAATCAAGTTTTGATTGCTGCTGATGACTTGTTAGATGCTCATACACGTCTTACAAAAGAATTTTCGTCGATGCTCGTTCCTTACGAAATCATTGAGATTATCAAAACTCCTTTAGTGGAAGTTTTCCGTTATAAGTCACCTGAAGAAAGAGTTACGCCAAATCTTCGTCCTATTTCAGAAATTGAAGAGATAGAAGATTAAATGTAGATTATACTTTAGGATGATTAAAACGTACCGAATGCTTTAGCTTTCGAATAAAAAAGCTGCAAAAGTAAAATTTGCAGCTTTTTTTGTGGTATTTATTTTGACAGACAAATTTCTGCTTCAAATCCTTTTGTGGTAAAAATTCGTAAATTAAAAATGTGCTAATTTTATAAAAAATCATCTACTCCATTCTATAATGATAACTTTAATGCCTAAAAATAATTTTATAGTCAAAACTGTATTTCTAGCTTTCTTCTTTTCGGCTTTCATTTCTACTTCTTTTAGCCAAAGTCCAGAAGACATTTATAATCAATATAAAAAAGAATTTCCTGATAAAATGGGTGTTTTATTAGAGAAAAATGATGAAATAACGATTGATTTTGAAGGCGATACAGTTTCCATTTTACACACAGAATATGAAGATTTATTATTTCTGACCGACAGAGCAACAGGATTAGCTTCTCAAAAAGCGTATGAATCTTATTTTTCTAAAATTGAAAATATTGATGCAGTTACACTTGTTCCAAATGGAAAACGCTACAAAAAAATGAAAGTAGAATATTTCAAAAAAGAAAAAGAGTCTTCTTCTGGAATATTTTATGATGATTTGGAATCTACAAACTTTATCATGCCTAATGTTTCTCCACAGGCTCGCACACAGGTTTCGATTACACAGAATATCAAAGACCCACGTTTTTTGAGTTCGTTTTATTTGGATAGTTATGTTCCAATAAAATCAGCAAAACTGACTTTGAAAGTCAATAAAAATATAGAGATTAATTACAAATTATTCAACACAGAAGATATAAAACTAGATTTTAATAAGACTGAAAAAGGAAATTATGTTATTTATGAGTGGACTGCAAAAAACTTGAAAGATTTTAAAGCAGAAGATAATGCACCACGAAGAAATTACTTTTCTCCTCATATTGTCTATTATGTAACTCAAATAAATTATCCAAATCGTACTCAAAAAATAGCTAAAAGCGTGGCTGATTTATATGATTGGTATTCTAATTTGTCTTGTAAAGTAAATTTAGAAGATGATGCAGAATTATTTAAAACTGTAACAGAGCTTACAAAAGGCGTGACAGAGGAACAAGAGAAAGTGAAAAATATTTTTTATTGGGTTCAAGATAATATCAAGTATATTGCTTTTGAGGATGGAATGCAAGGTTTTATTCCTAGCGAGGCGAGTTTTGTCTATGCAAAACGTTATGGAGATTGTAAGGGAATGTCTTCTATCATCCATAAAATGCTCAATATGGCAGGAATTGAGAATACTTATTTGACTTGGATTGGTTCAAGAAGTTTACCTTATAAATACTCTGAAATTCCTACTCCAATTGTGGATAATCACATGATTGTGACCTATCAACCAACAGAAGGCGAATTTATTTTTCTTGATGCGACAGACTCTTATTCTCCTTTTGGTTTTCCTTCTTCGATGATACAAGGAAAGGAAGCACTTTTAGGAATGGGAAGAGAAAAGCATAAAGTTGCATTAGTTCCAATTATTGATAAAGAAAAGAACTATTCAAAAAAATCTGTTTCGCTTTCTATTTCAGATAAAAATTTAGTTGGAAAAGGTCAGTATTCAGCAGAAGGTTATCCAAAAGGCTACATGACACATTATATAGACGGACTTTCGAAGGAAAATGAAAAAATCTATATGAATCGTTATTTTACAAAAGGAAATAATAAGTTTTTTGTAGATGATTACAAAATCAATAATCTAAACGAAAAAGACGAAGCTCTAAAGATTGAATATGATTTCAGAATTGAAGATTATGCAAAGTTTGTAGGCGATGAAATTTATATTAATATGAATATGGAAAAAGCCTTTAGTAATGATGAAATAGAAAAAGATAGAAAATCGCCTATTGAAAATGACTACCTTTTTAAAGCCAATAATGACATTTTTTTACAAATTCCTGAAGGATATGAAATAGAATATTTGCCAGAAAATAGTGATTTCAATAACGATTTATTTGGTTATAACATCGAATACAAAAAAGAAGGTAACAAAATAAAATTTACTCATAATTACTACAAAAATTATTTACTATTGAATAATGAGAGTTTTGAGGATTGGAACAAAATGATAAAAGAAGTAAATAAAGCCTATCGTGAGGTTATTATTTTGAAGAAGAAGTAGTTTTTTAGATTTGAGTTTAATTTTCAAAAAAGTCTTTTTTATCTTAAAAAAGACTTTTTTCATCATAAAAATCGTATATTTTCGTATCTTTGCAGCCAAATCAAAAACCTTCTTGTTGAACGTTTATTTTACTAACTATCAACAACTTAAAAAATTAGCCGTTGTTGGTCTACTTACTAACAACACAGATTTTTACAAATATGGCTGCTATTTATCGCAAATTCGGAATTACTACCATTATTGCTGTTTACCTACTTATTTTGGTAGGGGGAATTGTGCGTAGTACAGGTTCAGGAATGGGTTGTCCAGATTGGCCCAAATGTTTTGGGCAGTATGTTCCACCAACAGATATTAGTGAACTTCCAGAAGATTACAAGACTATTTTTGCTGTTCAGGGACGTGAAATTGCAGATTTTAATGCTGTTCATACGTGGATAGAATATATCAATCGCCTTTTGGGTGCGCTTATTGGTCTTTTTATTCTAATTACGGCTGTTCTTTCAGTTTCATTTTGGAAAAAAGATAAAATTATTACTCTTCTTTCTATTTTGGCTCTAATTGGAGTGCTTATACAAGGTTGGTTAGGAGCAAAAGTAGTTTCGTCTGATTTACATGAAGGAATGATAACCATCCACATGATAATGGCTCTTGTTATTGTAGGACTTTTGATTTATACAGTTGTTCGTTCATATAATGGCGTTTTGAAAACTGAAAAAATAAATAATATTCCGAAGGTAAATTTAATTGCTTTTGCGAGCGCAGGAGTTGCTTTTGCTCAGCTTATTTTAGGAACTCAAGTAAGAGAAAATATTGATAACATTTCCAAAATGCTAGGCGAAAATATGCGAAGTGAATGGATAGAAAATCTAGGAATGACATTTTATATACATCGTTCTTTTTCTATTTTAGTTTTGCTTCTTCATGTAGCTTTAATTTACTCTATTTGGAAAAATGCCAATAAAAATGGACGTATTGCAACATTTGGAAAAAGCCTTCTTTCTATCTTAGTTATAGAAGTAGTCACAGGAATTATTATGGCTTATTTTGCTATTCCAAAACCCTTACAACCTGTTCACATGCTGTTGGCTTCCGTAGCATTGGGCATTCATATCCTGCTTATTTTATTTATTAATTTTGATTTTCTTTTTGGCAAAAATGTCGCTCATGAGGACATGATTAATGGATAAATAAATTATTTGAAGAAAAAAGAAAAATATACCATTGCTCGTGTCCTATACGAGTAATAAGCAACAAAAAAATACACATTATGCTTACCGAAACCGATGATCTCACTTTGGACATAAACTTAGACCTTCCAAAAACTCCAATAGATAAACATAACACAGATGTTATTCATGCAGAAACCTCAAAGCTAAAAGCCTTTTTTGCGCTCTTAAAGTTTCGTTTGTCTGCTTTAGTGGTTTTTTCTTCTGCCATTGGTTATGCTTTAGGAGTAGAACAGATTACAGACTGGAAAAAATTTGCTATCTTTTGTTTTAGTAGCTTTATTATTACAGGTTCTGCAAATACGCTCAATCAAGTGATAGAGAAAGAGTATGACAAAGATATGAAGCGTACCAAAACTCGTCCTCTTCCAACAGGCATAATTTCTCAAACAGAAGGAATTATCTTTGCTGTTATTTTGGCAATTATTGGAGGGGCTTTACTCGTTACCTTTGTAAATTCTTTGACGGCTGCTTTGGGTTTGCTTTCGCTCTTTTTATATGCTTTTGTTTATACACCTTCCAAACGAATCTCTTCACTTTCGGTCTTTATTGGAGCTTTTCCAGGGGCTTTTCCTCCACTTATTGGTTGGGTAGCTTCTACTGGCGAAATTACACAGTTTGCTCTCATTCTTTTTGCTATTCAATTTATATGGCAATTTCCTCATTTTTGGGCGATTGCTTGGCTTGGAAATGACGACTATGTAAAAGCAGGCTTCAAGATGCTTCCTAGTGGTGGAAAAACTTTACGTACTTCTATCCAAATTTTGACTTATACCATGTTCTTATTACCAATCGGACTTATGCCTTATGTGTATGGAATGTCTGGTAAAATTTCTGCAGTAATCATCTTTGTTTGTGGTCTTTTATTTTTGATTCCTGCGTGGCTTTTGGTCAAAAAAGGGGATAACAAATCAGCTTTGTTTCTGATGTTTTCTTCATTTTTCTATTTGCCTATTGTTCAACTAGCTTTATTGTTTGATAAAATTTAATAAAATATATAACAGACTTCCTAGTCTGTTGGATTCACTGTAATAGAATTTCTTTTTCAGACTAGGAAGTCTGAACTACCTTAAAATCAACTATACTAAATCAACTATAAAAATTAGAAAATGGATACTACAAAAAATATATACATAGAAGAGCAAGAAATAACAACAATGCACCCAAAGAAATTTAATGTTTGGTTGTTTATTGTAAGTATAATCATGCTTTTTGCTGCTCTTACTTCGGGTTATATCGTAAGACAGGGAGATATTTTGAAAGAATGGCTCGTTTTCGATTTGCCTACTCTTTTCTACTGGAGTACAGGAGTTATTTTGCTTAGTAGTATTACAATGCACTGGGCATATTTGGCTGCTAAGAAAAATGAAATCGGACAAATTAAAATTGGTCTTTGGCTTACACTTGCTTTAGGATTTGTATTTTTATATATGCAAGTAAAAGGTTGGGGACAGCTTGTAGATGCAGGTGTTTTCTTTGCTGGAGAAAAAAGTAATCCTGCTGGTTCTTTTATCTATGTTATTTCTGGACTTCATGCTTTTCATATTGTGGCTGGTTTAGTCTTTGTTGCCATTACACTTATTAGAGCAATGCAATCAAATGTGCATTCAAAAAACACTAATACGATTGCTATGTGCATGACTTTTTGGCATTTCTTAGACCTTCTTTGGGTTTATTTATTCTTCTTCTTTATGTTCTTTAAAGATGGATTGAATTAAATTTATTCCAAAAAAATAGATATTTATAGAAAAGCAAGTTTAGAAATGAACTTGCTTTTTTTGTCTAATTAATTTGATTAACATAAAATATAAATTGCTGTCAATCTATATTTTGATTATTTTTGTGTGTATGAAAAAAATAGACATTCGAACCGTAGATGTTATTCAATATTTACAACCTTTACGAGAAGGTGGTTCACTTCCTGCCATTGTCAAAGCTGATGACGATTTTTTATATGTCCTAAAGTTTAGAGGTGCTGGACAAGGAAAAATGGCGTTAATTGCAGAATTTATTGGTGGCGAACTTGCACGAGCAATTGGTTTAAAAATTCCTGAATTGGTCTTCATGAATCTTGATGAATCATTTAGTAAGACTCAACCTGATGAAGAAATTCAAGATTTGCTCAAATTTAGTGTTGGTTTAAATCTTGGCTTACAGTTTTTATCTTCTGCTATTACTTACGACCCACTTGTAAATAATGTAGACCCAATTATTGCCTCTAAAGTAGTTTTGTTAGACAGTATTATTAGTAATATTGACCGAACAGATAAAAATACTAATTTATTACATTGGAATAATGAGTTGTGGATAATTGATAATGGAGCAAGTTTTTATTTTCATCACAACTGGGAAAATTGGAGAAATCATTTGACTAGGACATTTCCTCTTATTAAAGACCATGTTCTTTTAAAGAAAGCTACAAAGCTAAACGAAGCTGCAATAGAAATTAAACACGCTTTAAGTCAAGAGAAAATTATTGATATTGTATCAGCTATTCCAGAAGATTGGCTAACTAGCGAATCTATTACTATGTCTCCTAAAGAAATGAGAGATGCCTACATCGAATTTATAACCACCAAACTTACTAATATTGATTTATTAGTTAAAGAAGCCACTGATGCAAGATAAATTTATATTCAAATACGCCATCCTACGAATTGTTCCAAAAGTAGAACGAGAAGAATTTTTTAATGTTGGGGTCATCGTTTTTTGTAAACGAAAAAAATTCTTAGACATCAAATATAATATTAATGAGAACAAATTAAAGGCATTTTCATGTGAAATAGAAGTAGAACTATTAAATGATTATTTGAAAGCATGGAAATTAGTGTGTCAAGGAAATTCTTCCAGTGGGAAAATAGGTCAATTAGAATTATCTGAACGATTTGGATGGCTAACAGCTAGTAGAAGTACAATAATTCAAAGTTCTAAAACCTACTCAGGATTAAGCAGTAATCCCAACGAAGTATTAGAAGATATATTTAAAGAGTATGTGTCATAAGATGTTATCTAAATTATACTGCTAAATATTAGTTGTGGAAAATTGAAGTTAGTTTAAAATTCCACGTTTTATTTTTTATCTCAAAATAATTTAAACTTGACTTTGTATATAAAAAACCTCAATTTTAGCTTGTGAATATATTCATAGAACAGTATTAAGTTATTTTTTATTTAAAAATTACGCTTCCTTATGGCTTACCGTCTTAATCCTAATACGTTAGATTTTCCTCCTGTTCAGTATTCTGATGAGGACGGACTTTTAGCAGTAGGTGGAGATTTATCAGAAGAGCGAATTAAAAAAGCCTATAATAACGGAATTTTTCCATGGTATTCAGAATATAGTCCTATTTTGTGGTGGTCGCCTAATCCACGTTTTGTTATCTTGCCAGAAAACTTCAAATTTGCAAAAAGCCTTAGACCTATTTTAAGAAAAAGAGAGTTTAGAGTTACTATTAATACAGCTTTTGAAAGAGTAATACAGCACTGTAAGATGGCAAATCGTCCTAATCAACACGGAACTTGGATTACTCCTGAAATGCAACAGGCTTTTATCAACCTTCATCATGAAGGTTTTGCGCATTCGGTAGAAGTTTGGAAAAATGAAAAACTTGTAGGAGGATTATATGGCGAAATTGTAGGAACATGTTTTTTTGGAGAATCTATGTTTGCCTTAGAAGATAATGCTTCAAAAGTTGGCTTTATAGTTTTGATAAAAAATTTATTACACAATGGATTTGAAATGATTGATTGTCAGGTTTTTACTGAGCATTTATCTAGATTTGGTGCTGATATGATTCCTCGTAAAGAATTTATACAACGATTGGAAAAAGGAAAAGAAAAACCGTTTGATAAAGAAAGTTTTGAAAGTAGTTTTGACGACTCTGTCGAATTTATTTTTACATAAAATCAGATTTGATTAATTATATTTGTCTAAGAAGTTATTTAAGGTATGTTCATAAAAATAAAAACTGCTTAAAATCGTGCGTTCAATTCCTCAGAACTGAACGGAACGCTTCCTCAGAAGCGTGATATTGCTATGAATTATGTTCCTCAAACACACTCATAATTTTTTATGAACATTCTTTGGGAAGTGTAACATAAATTATTTTGCTTTGCTTTGCATGTAAAACAGGGTTAAAACCCTGTTCAATTTATAATTCTGCCATTGTCAGTGCCCTCACGACGATAGTTAAAATAACTTCTAAAACTAAAACAGAAACAAAGTAAATTAAAGAAAAAAGCCATTGAATGCACTAGGAAGACACGTCATTGTAGAACTCTATGATTGTAAACCCTCATTATTAGATGACGTAATATATGTACAAAATGCTATGCAAAATGCAGCACAAGAAGCAGGTGCGACCATTATTAATCTTACCTTTCATCATTTTTCTCCGTACGGAGTTTCTGGGGTTGTCGTGATTCAGGAAAGTCATTTAGCCATTCATACGTGGCCAGAGTGGGGTTTTGCTTCTATTGACCTGTTTACTTGTGGCGAAAGCACAGATCCATGGAAATGCTATAATGTCCTGAAAGAAGCTTTTTCAGCCAGCCATGGTTCAACAATAGAAATGAGAAGAGGGCAATTAGAACTTTTAAAGAAAAATGACTATAAACCTTCCTCAATTTCTCAAAACAGTAATATTAGTGTTCAAAATAAACAATCTGTTTTTAATGCAAAAAATCAAGAAAATACTATAAGTAGAGAAATTTGGTTTACAGAAAGAGACGAAAATCTAGCTTTATCACTCAAACATAAGGGCGATTCGTTATTCAAAAAACAAAGTCCATTTCAGAAAGTAGAGGTTTTTGACACCTTCGCCTTCGGAAAAGCACTCGTTTTGGATGGTTTGGTGGTGGCTACTCAAAAAGATGAAGCTGCATATCACGAAATGCTTGTTCATCCTGCTTTTACGTTTTATAAAAAAAATATTTCCAGTTCAGAACCTAAAAAAGCAGGAATTAAAGTTTTGATTATTGGAGGTGGAGATGGAGGAACAGCTAGAGAAGTTTTGCGTTATGATTTTGTAGAAAAAGTAGTTATGATTGAGCAAGATGAAATAGTTACCCAAGCTGCGCAAAGTCATTTTGAAAGCCTTGCTAGTGCTTTAGAAAATCCAAAACTAGAACTTATTTTTTCAGAAGCAAATCAATTTTTAAATAGTTATTCGAAGGATGATAAAAAACAGACTTTTGATATAATAATTGTAGATGCAGCCGATACTATTCAAGAACCCATTTTAGATAAGTTATTTTTCAAAAAGCTATATAATTTATTAGATGATAATGGTGTTTTGGCTACCCAATGTGATGCTCCCCGTTGGCATCAAGAGCGTTTTGTGAGTATCATTAATTCTTTAAAAGACACATTTTTATTTAATCAAAATAATAAAACAGTTCTTCCTTATTTGAGTGCTGTGGCTTCTTTACCTACTGGAATGTGGGGATTTGCATGTGCTAGTAAAAACCAAACTATTTTTATAGAACAAAATCAAGATTTTACATCTGACTTTTATAAAGATTTATTTTATTACAATCAAGAAATTCATAGTGCTGCTTTTTGTCTGCCTAACTTTATTAAAAATTTGTTATGATAGATTAATTTTCTACTGTTCCTCTGTCCTAGTCTAATTTCTCAAAAAGTATTTCACTTTACTTTTGCATTAAAATTAAAGGCAAAAACTGAGACATCTTATAAAATAAAAGGCAAATTTATTTCGTAAATTAGTATGTTAGCCGAATTTTTTATACCTTTTCGGTAAAAATAAGCAAGATAATTTAGTATTTTAGCAAAAAATCATTTTGTTTTTTATCAAAATGACAAAAACGACTAAATTAGGTTTTGAAAACTTCCGAAAAAACTATTCTTTTGCTTT
The DNA here is from genome assembly GCF_037126295.1 of Bernardetia sp. Wsw4-3y2. Classification (NCBI taxonomy): domain Bacteria; kingdom Pseudomonadati; phylum Bacteroidota; class Cytophagia; order Cytophagales; family Bernardetiaceae; genus Bernardetia; species Bernardetia sp. Wsw4-3y2. Next base: position 1,401,922 of record NZ_CP147017.1, read on the forward strand.
ATTAATCGAATATATCACAAAAATCAATAATTCATTAATTATTTATTCACACACACAAACAGTGAAAATTTTATGAAAAAATTTCTCAAAAAAGCAACTACAAGCATCATTGGAGCAGGTCTGTTAAGTGCAGGTGTACTGCTTTCAAGCTCTAATGTTATGGCAAGTGGTTATCAAGTAGTTTTACAAGGTAGCCGAGTAACTGCAATGGGTAACTGTGCAGTAGGTTTTAGAGCAGGAGCACCAAGTTTATTCTTCAACCCTGGTGCAATGGCAATGGAGCAAAATAGCTCTATTATGTTGGGAGGAAATATTGTAAGTTCTAATGTGCAATATTTAGGAGCTAATAGTACAACAATAGAAGAAACAGATTCTCCTCTTTCTCCACCTTTCTTTGCGTATGGTATTTACAAAGTAAATGAAAAACTTACAGTAGGTTTAGGCGTAGTTACTCCTTTTGGTTCGACAGTAACTTGGGGCAATGAGTGGTCTGGACGTTATTCTTTAAATGAGCTTAGCTTAAAAGCATTTGTTATTCAACCAACAGTAAGTTACAAAGTATCTGAAAAATTTGGAATTGGTGTAGGTCTTGATATTGCAACAGGTTCAGTTTCTCTTGAGCGCAACCTTCCTATAGCTCAAGCTGGTGGTGATAGTAATGTACTTTTAGAAGGAAGTGCAACTCCTGCAATTGGCTTTAACATTGGAGCATACTATGAAGCAAGTGATAAAGTTTCATTAGGTATCAGTTATCGTTCTAAGATTGACTTAACAGTAGAAGAAGGTGATGCTAATTTTACAGTTCCCCAATTAGGTCCAATACAAGCAGCTTTCCAAGCTACAAAGTTTGATGCTACACTTCCTTTGCCTTCTGTAATTTCTGTTGGTGTAGGTATAAAGCCAATAGAAAAATTACAACTTGCTTTAGAATGGAATATGACAGGTTGGGATGCTTATCAAGAATTAAAATTTGAATATGATGCTCCAGTATTAGGATCAACAGAAACAGTTTCAGACCGTCATTACAAAAATTCTTCTGTCTTCAAATTTGGAGCAGAATATATGGCTACCGAATCACTTGCATTGCGTGGTGGTATTTATTACGACCAAACAGCAGTAGAGGATGGTTATATTACTCCAGAAACTCCAGATGCAAATACAATTGGTTATACATTAGGTCTTGGCTATACAGTTGGAGAAAGATTTACTATTGATGTTCATTATTTATTAGTAGATAAAGCAGAACGTGAAAATGTAGCAGCACCAAACTCTGGTGGAATTGATGGAACTTTCGAAGCAGGTGCAAATGTATTTGGTCTTGGTCTTTCTTACAAATTTGGTGGCTCTTCAAAGGCTTCTGAATAAAAAATAATAGTGATTAGTTATTAATGATTAGTGATAAATGTATAAAGTCAATTATCAAAAAAATCAGAGATAACTTTTTAAAATTATTCAATTTAGAGATAACATTGAATTAAATAAATACGTTTTAATGAGTTGTCAAGTAAAATAGATTATATTGAAATTCATAATTCGTAATTTTTAATTAGCTTCGCTGCTTTAGCAGGTCGTAATTGTTATACTACTGTTAATTTATATTATTTCAAAACACACAAAAATTAGCATATATTCATTATGAAATTATACAAAAAACTTTTCTCACGCTGGACAGGCGTAGCAATGATTGCTACAATGGGACTCTTTGCTTGTCAGCCAGAAATTGATGAGCCTACACTCACAACAGGTAGTGCAGATTTTACTACTTATGTAGCTCTAGGAAACTCACTAACATCAGGTTATGCAGATGGGGCTCTTTATCGTGAAGGACAAATCAACTCGTACCCTGAAATGATGGCTATGAGTATGCAGAAATTAGGAGGAGCAGCGTCTTTCAGTACACCCTTAGTTCCAGAAGGAAATGGTAGTGGTGGAGCTACTGGAAAAATTGAACTTACTGGTTTTAATGAAAAAGGGCGTCCTATGTTAACTCCAACACAAAATGACCCTTCTGTTTTTGCTTCAGTAGCTGCTGGAGGTCCTTATCAAAACTTGGGAGTACCAGGTGCAAGGTCTTTTCATTTATTGTTTGATGGGTATGGTAATCCTTCTAATTTGAGTACAGGATTGGCTAACCCTTTCTTTGTGCGTTTTGCTACTTCTGCCAACGCAAGTGTAGTAGCTGATGCAGCAGCACAAAATCCTACTTTCTTTACACTTTGGATTGGAAATAACGATGTATTAGGTTATGCTACTTCTGGTGGAGACCAAGGTGGAGACCAAATTACCCCAAAACCTCTTTTTGAGCAAGCTATCAATGGCATTGTAGCAGGTTTGGATGGTGCTAGCGGTGGAGCTATTGCCAATATTCCTAATATTTTAGGAGCGCCATATTTTAAGGCTGTGGCTTATAATGCTTTTGAATTTGAGCCAGAGGAAGAAGCATTAGTTACAGCCCTCAATGCAGGACTTCGTGCTAATGCATCGGCAGGCGTAAGACCTCTTGTAGAAGCTGGTGTGCGTGCAGAGGTTAGATCACAAGTAGTAGCTGGAGCTATCGAAACTATTATTCGTCCTGCAGTAGTAGCAGGGGCTAGAGCAAATGTAACTACAGAAGTTACAGCAGGAGTGCGTGCAGGAGTTATTCAACAGCAACTTGCTGGAGGAGCAACTCAAGCACAAGCAGAAGCTGCTGCTGATGCTTATATTGCAAGTGCTGACGGGCAAGCAGACATTACTACAAGAGTAGATGCTGCAATGGATAGTGAACTAGTAAAAGCAGGCATTGAAGCTGAAATACAAACACAATTAGCTTTGCCTTCTACCCAAGCTCTTATAGAATCTCAAACAGATCAACAAATGCAAAGTGAAGCGGTTCAAGCTATCATAGAAACACAACTCAGTAACCAACTAGATGCTCTTTTAGCTAATCTTACAGTTTCAGTAGGTGCTAATCCTTTCATTATTGCAACAGAGCGTTCGGCAGAGTTTCCACTTGGCTTACGCCCAGCTACACCAGATGATTTGATTTTACTCACAGCTAGTAATTACCTTGGTGCAGAGGCTGCTGCTGGTAGACCACCACTATTGCCAGAGCGTTTTGTACTTGACCCAAGTGAGCAAGCAAAAGTAGATGCTGCTGTGGCAGAATATAATACTGTACTTCAAGCTGCTGCTGGTGCTAAGTACGCTTATGTAGATATGAATGGCTTTTTCAATCAAGTACTAGGTGGCTATACATATCAAGGTGTAAACTATGACGCTAGATTTATATTGGGTGGTGCATTTAGCTTAGATGGTATTCACCTTACACAACGTGGTTATGCACTTGCAGGAAATGAGTTTATTAAAGCAATTAATGCAAAATATAATTCTAAACTTCCTTGGATTGATGTTAATAATTATAAAGGAATAACATTCCCTTAATCATAATTAACACTTTATTTTAGTAAAAAATAAAGTGTTATTCTGAATTCAAAACTCTAATTATCTCAAAAAGATGATTAGAGTTTTTTATTTTCAGAAACAAATTCAAAATGAAAAGAGTTTTAAAAACAAGCAAATATCATTTTATCAACTCAATTTTATTTTAAAGATTATGAAAAGACATTCAACAGCCGTATGGCAAGGAAGTGGAAAAGAGGGAAAAGGACACCTTACCACACAAAGTAAAACCCTAAACGAAACTCAGTATTCTTTCAAGAGTCGTTTTGAAGAAGGAACAGGAACAAATCCTGAAGAACTTATAGCAGCAGCACATGCAGGTTGTTTTACCATGAAATTAAGTTTTAACTTAGGAGAAGCAGGTTTTACTCCTCAAAACTTAGAAACTAATTGTAAAATTGCTTTAGAAGATGGTGCAATTACTACTTCGCATCTTACACTAAAAGCGAAAGTAGAAGGAATTACAGAAGAAAAATTTGCTGAGTTAGTAAAAGATGCTGAACAAAATTGTCCTATCTCAAAAGTTTTAAATGCTAAAATTAGTGTAGAATATACGCTCAACTAAACTTAATAAAATATTCCATCATTATTTTGTAGGCTATATTATAGAATAACAAATTAATGGCAACAAAAATCCTCATTCTTATTAAAAAAGGGAATGAGGATTTTTTTATTTTTTTGTTTAATTATATAACTATTTTTAGAATTATATGTTGATAAAGAATTAAACAAAGATAGAGTTTTAACTACTATCATATTTAACGACAGTTACTCTTAACCTATAAAATATCTAAAAATCAATTATGAGCAAAAAAACAAAAAAACAGGCTGATTTAGAACAGCATAAAACAGAACCTGAAAATAAAGTTATGACTACCAATCAAGGGTTAAAAGTCAATGACACAAATAATTCTCTGAAAGCAGGAGTAAGAGGTGCTACACTTTTAGAAGATTTTTTGCTACGAGAAAAAATAACACATTTTGACCATGAAAGAATTCCAGAACGCATTGTTCACGCCCGAGGAAGTGCAGCGCATGGATATTTTGAGTTATATGAAAGTCAAGAGAAATATACCAAAGCAGGCATTTTTAATGATACATCAAGAAAAACACCTGTATTTGTTCGTTTTTCTACTGTAGCAGGTTCAAAAGGTTCTCCTGATTTGGCTCGTGATGTGAGAGGTTTTGCTGTAAAATTTTATACAGAAGAAGGAACTTGGGATTTGGTGGGTAACAACATGCCGATTTTCTTCATTCAAGATGCTATGAAGTTTCCAGACTTGATTCATTCTGTAAAGCCTGAGCCTGATAGAGAAATTCCTCAAGCTGCTTCAGCTCATGATACTTTTTATGATTTTGTTTCTTTGACTACTGAAACACTGCATAATCATATATGGGTAATGAGCGACCGAGGAATACCTCGTAGTCTTAGAATGATGGAAGGCTTTGGTATTCACACCTTCCGTTTAATTAATCAAGAAGGAAAATCACATTTTGTAAAATTTCACTGGAAACCACTATTAGGAGTTCATTCTGTAACATGGGATGAAGCTGTTAAAATTAATGGTGCTGACTCTGATTTCCATCGCCGAGATTTATGGGATGCTATTGAAGCTGGGCAGTTTCCAGAATGGGAATTAGGTTTTCAAATTGTGCCAGAAGAAGACGAACACAAATATGATTTTGATTTGCTTGATCCTACTAAATTAATTCCTGAAGAAATAGTACCTGTTCAGAAAATAGGTAAAATGACACTTAATCGCAACCCTGACAATTTTTTTGCTGAAACAGAACAAGTTGCTTTTTTGCCTGGTCATATAATTCCTGGTTTAGATTTTACGAATGACCCATTATTACAAGGACGATTGTTTTCATATAGAGATACACAGCTTTCTCGTTTGGGTACAGTTAATCATCATCAGATTCCTATTAATCAGCCTATCGTTCCAGTACATAATAACCAACGTGATGGACACATGCAAGGCAGAATACCAAAAGGAAAGACAGCTTATTTTCCAAACAGTCTGAGTGGTGGATGTCCACATTTGGCAAAGATAGCTGAAGGAGGATTTGATTCGTTTGAAGAGCGTATAGATGCCAAAAAAGTAAGAAGTAGAAGTGAAAGTTTTTCTGATCATTTTTCACAACCTGCACTTTTCTATCGCAGCTTAAAAGAGTGGGAAAAAGAGCATGTAGCAGAAGCCTATACTTTCGAATTAGGTAAATGTACACATTCACATATTCAAGAAAGAATGCTTTGGCTTATCGAACAAATTGATACAGGTTTAGCTAATAAAGTGGCAGAAGGTTTGGGAATGAGTATTCCAAAAGATATAGAAAGACCTATTAATCAAGCAATAGGAGCAGATGCTGATGTGGAAAGTCAGCAACCAACAAAGAAGAAAAACTATTTGGAAAAATCAGATGCACTAAGCCAAACCCACATAAAAACCAAAAGTATAGCTACTAGACAAATAGCTGTCTTAGCTGCTAATGGATTTGATATGGCGAGTTTTGGTAAAATGTCAGAAGCATTAGAAAAAGAAAATGCCGTAGTCAAAATTATAGCTCCTCATGGTGGTTCAATTACATGTAATGAAGGTATGGAGCATAAAGTAGATGCTGCTATAATGACAACTGAAAGCGTATTATTTGATGCTATATTTATACCTAGTGGAAAAAAATCTGTTGAGCAGTTAATGAAAACGGCTAAGTATAAAAAATTTGTCAATGAAGCATTTAAGCATTGTAAAGCAATAGCTGTGACAGGAGAAGGAGAAGAATTTCTCAATCATACTTATGTAAAAGAGCATAAAGATGATAAAGCAGTCTTTGTAAATGCTAATTCAAAAGATTTTATAGAAGCAATAGCAAATCATCGAAATTGGGAACGTTCTTCCATCGTCAAAGATATTCCTGTTTAGAAAACTAAAATTATTTTTGAGTGTAATACAAATTCCTCATTCCTTAGATGGGAATGAGGAATTTGTATTTTGTTGGATTTTTTAGATTTATGTAGAAGATGAATATTCTTCTTCTGAACTCAAAATCCATTCTCTTGCTTTCTCTTTATCATCAAAAAACTCACTTGCAAAACCTTTTAGAGTATCTTCATCAATTAGTTGTTCAATGCTTAACTGTGCAATTATATCACTGCTTGACAAAAGTGCCAGTTTTTTGACTCCTACTTCACGCATGTCTGTAAAAATAGTTTGATTTACCCATTTTTGTGTTTCAGGATGAATGGTAAATAAAAAATCACTAGCATCAGTTATAAAAGCAGAAGTACTTTTTTCTACTGCTATTTTGGTTTGTTCTGAAACTTCTTTCTTAAAAGTAGCCTCATCAAGAGTTTTAGAGTTGGGAAGCCAAGTATTAACTTGGTAATTTCCTTCTTGTATATATTCAATAGTAAGATAAGAACTTTCGTATACTTTCATAATTCATTTGCTTTTAGGATAAATATAATTTTTTAATTATTTAATTTTATAGATACAATCCAATATTACGATAAATAGCTATTAAATAAGCTATTATACATTGTATTATACTAATATCAATTAAAAAGGTTGTAGCTAAAATCTATACATATTTACTTATGTACTTTTTTTAGAATAATAAAATTAATTAGTAAAACTATCTTTTCCTTTAAAAAAAGGGAAACATATACAGACACAAGAAGCAATCTTGCGTTAGTAAAAAGGAAATTCCTATCAATCAAAAAACCTCATTCCAATTAAGAGAATGAGGTTTTTTGTGGTATTTTTAAATATTTTCAAAAGCTCTGGTAATAAAATTATATCAATACAAAATACGAAAACGAATAGTATCTTCAATATTCTTAAGTTCTTCGATTACTTTTTCATTGTATTTTTGATTGACATCAGTAATTACATAACCAATTTTCTCATTTGTTTTGAGATATTGTCCCACAATATTTACCTCATTTTTGGCGAAAATTTGATTTATTTTAGCCAAAATTCCAGGTACATTGCTATGAATGTGCATCAAGCGATGAGCATTTTGAAGTTTTGGAAGCTGTAACTCTGGAAAATTAACACTAGAAAAAGTATTTCCTGCATTGATATAATCCATCATTTTAGTAGGAACAAAAAGTGCAATATTTTCTTGTGCCTCTACTGTACTTCCTCCTACGTGTGGCGTAAGAATTACATTTGGAATTTGACGCAATTCTGAAACAAATTCTTCTTGATTGTTTTTAGGTTCTTCTGGATAAACATCAACACCTGCACCCAAAATTTTTCCACTCTTTAGATTTTCTACCAAAGCAGGGATATCGACAACTTGTCCACGAGCCAAATTCATAAAGACAACACCCTCTTTCATCAAATCAAACTGTTCTTTTCCAATAATATTTGAGTTTTCGGCACGTCCATCTACATGTAAAGAAATAACATCAGCAATACTCAAAAGTTCTTCTAAAGAGTTGCACATTGTTGCATTTCCCAACGCCAATTTATCCACAATATCATAAAAATAGACTTTCATTCCCAAGGCTTCAGCCACAACAGAAAGTTGTGAACCAATATTTCCATAACCAATAATACCTAGTTTTTTTCCTCTAATTTCGAAACTATTATTTGCCGATTTATTCCATTTTCCTGTGTGCATTTCCATGACACTTTTCGGAACACCACGCATAAGCATAATCATTTCTCCAATTGCAAGTTCGACCACACTTCTAGTATTACTATAAGGCGCATTAAAAACTACAATTCCTCTGTCCTGACAGGCTTCTAAGTCAATTTGATTTGTTCCAATACAAAATGCTCCGACAGCTAAAAGTCGGTCAGCATGCTCTATAACTTTGGAAGTCAGATTAGTTTTAGAACGAATACCTAAAATAGACACCCCTTTAATTTTTTCGATTAATTCATCTTCGTTGAGTGCGCTTGAAAGTAATTCTACTTGATAGCCTTCTTTTTCCATCATTTCTTTTGCTGAAGTATGGATATTTTCCAAAAGTAAAACCTTGATTCTATTTTTTGGATACGAGATATTACGAGCTAGTTTGTTTACATATAAAAACTCATCAAGATTTTGCGCTTCGTGGTCGGCTTTACTAATTACTTTTTCACGTTTTATATTTTCTGTAAAAGCATAAAATTCGTTAGCTAGTCCTGCTTCTTTGATTTCATAATCGGTATAACCATCGCCAATCACATAAATATCACCTTGAAGATTTAGCTCTCTTAGTAACTTTACTTTTCCATTATCTTCTGACAAAACATTGCTTGCATCAAAACCTTTTATTTTTCCATCTTCATCAAACTCAAACTCGTTAGCATAAATATTTTCTGATTTTATACCAAACTTGGTAACAATTGGAACAATAAAATCTTTAAAGCCACTAGAAACAATCAGAATTGTATCTTTATGGGTATCGAAAAAATTCTGATTTCTCTTGAAAGATTCAGATACTTTTTCGCTTAGTTTTTCGACAAGTTCTGGCAAATGGCTTTTATTTGCTTCCAAAATCGCAATTCTTTTATGTAAAGATTCTCTAAAAGAAAGATTTCCATCCATGGCTTGATCAGTCAAAGACTGGATTTGAGAAAGACGCTCTTTTTTTTCTGGGTGATTTTGCAAAGCTATTTGACAGAGTTCGTCCATGGCTTCTACTTTTGTAAAAGTGCTATCAAAATCTATGATAAAATATTTTTGCTTTTCTGTAGTGTCTTTTGTAGGATTCATAAACTAAATAGAAATGAAGATAATTTGATTCTTTAGACTTTCGTTTTTTGTTTGTGTGCGTTTGGCTACTAAGTTATGAAAAATTAAATTATCGTTTCTTAATACAGCAAAACGAAACATTCAAATTATCCGTAAGTTTGTAAAAAGTAGAACTAAAGACAAATAAAAAAGCATTCTCTTTTACCTCTCTTAACTCTGTGGTTCAAAAATGTATTCTCATTCTATGCATTCTCTGTAACTCTGTGTTCAATAAAATCATTTATAATTACTTCTAACTTCTTAAATCTAACTTCTAAATTTATTATGGCAGAAACATTAACTATCTCAAAAACGGCTACCAAAGCTGAAAAATACCAAGAACTTCTTCCTCAAATCAAAGCTCTTACTTCTGTTGAAAGCGACGTTACGGCAAATCTTGCCAATATTGCAGCAGCTTTAAAATATGGAATGGACTTTTTTTGGGTTGGATTCTATCGTGTAGAAACAAATAATTCTACTGACTTTGAAAAACAAACTCTCATTCTTGCACCTTTCCAAGGTCCTTTGGCGTGTACTCGCATAAAATATGGAAAAGGAGTTTGTGGAAAATCTTGGAAAGATAAAGCGACAATTTTGGTAGAAGATGTAGAAAAATTTGAAGGACATATTGCGTGTAGTACCGATTCAAAATCTGAAATTGTCGTTCCTGCTTTTGGAAAAGATGGAAATGTAGCTCTCATCTTGGATGTAGATAGCGATAAAGTGAATGATTTTGATGAAACAGACCAAAAATACTTAGAAGAATTAATGAAAGTCATTGAAGGTTTGCTTTACTCCTAAATTACAATTAACTTCTAATTTCTGAATTCTAACTTCTAAATTTATATTTTTTGGAAAATAACAAACTTACTTCAAAACGCATTCTCATTACAGGAGGAGCAGGTTTCATTGGCTCAAATCTCTGTGAAAAATTTCTAGCTCAAGATAACAAAGTCGTTTGTTTAGACGATTTTTCAATGGGAAGAAGAGAAAACATCGCTCATCTTTTAGAAAATCCTAATTTCACACTCATTGAAGGCGACATTCGAAACTTAGAAGACTGTAAAAAAGCTGTTGCTGATGTAGAACTGATTTTACACCAAGCTGCTTTAGGCTCTGTTCCTCGTTCTATTGCTGACCCAATTACTTCAAACGATGTAAATATTTCAGGTTTTGTAAATGTTTTGGTTGCTGCAAAAGAAGCAGGAATAAAACGTGTTGTTTATGCAGCCAGTTCTTCTACTTATGGCGACCATAAAGCACTTCCAAAAGTAGAGGAAAACATTGGTCGTCCACTTTCGCCTTATGCAGTTACAAAATATGTAAATGAACTCTATGCAAATGTCTTTTCAGATTTGTATGGTTTAGAGATTATCGGACTGCGTTATTTTAATGTTTTTGGTAGAAAACAGCGTCCTGATGGTGCGTATGCAGCCGTTATTCCTAAGTTTATTGGACTTTTAATGGAACATAAGCAGCCAACTATCTTTGGGGAAGGTGATTTTTCAAGAGATTTTACCTATATAGAAAATGTTTTACAAGCCAATGAGTTAGCTGCCACAACAACAAATCCAGATGCTATAAATCAAGTCTATAATGTAGCTTTTGGAGAACGAACAACAGTAAAAGAGATGTTCGAACTAATGCGTTCGTTACTCAGTAAATATGATTCTGAAATTGCAAATATAGAAGCAATTTATGGAGATAATCGTCAAGGTGATATTCCTCATTCGTTGGCTTCTATCGAAAAAGCTCAAAAACTACTTGGTTATTCTCCTCAATATTCCTTCAAAAAAGGACTTACAGAAGCGATTGATTGGTATTGGGAAGATATAAAAAATTAAACTTCTTATTTTTCCAATGTATGTGCAATACATAAAAGATATTTTTCTCCTTTACAAAAACTTATCAAAATATTGATAAGTTTTTTTTATGTACTTCTCAGAGTTTTTAGGGTTTACTCTTATTTTTAATAATAGGTAATTTTACTAATAAAGCCCAATTACAAAAACAGTAAATTTGTATTACAATGAAGTACAGATAATCTTGCAACTTACTTTTTAAAACTACTTACGCTTAATCCTCTTTATACCAAAACTATGTCTACTTACATTACTTTTAATTGGGTAAAACCTATAGTAAAGCAATAAAATATTCTATAAGAACCAAAGCAGATAGTTAAAAAACCTCCATTCTTTGAGTGAGGTTTTTTTGCATTAAATATATCTCGTCCTAAAATTACTTTAGGTTCTTTCTGTCGTTGGTAGTGACACCATGTCCGTCAAGTTAAGAAAACTGTACTCTATTTCTCCCATTATCAACGTCCATTTTGGCTTCGCCGACTTAAAAGTTCTTCGAAAATACACGATTGCTAAGGGAGAAAAGTGCTGATTTTGTTTATTTTACCTTAGCAATCGTCAGTTATCGAAGATAACAAGACGTTGATAATGGTAGGATAAACAATAGCTTGACGGCTATGGTAGTGACACCAGCAACTTTTGACTAAAAAGGTGTAATTCGGATAAAATTAGCGAGGTGCAAAAATTGTCAGAGAACCAAACAAATAGAATATAATATCCATAAACTATCCTTTTTTAGAGTGACAACAAGTAGTTTTATAAAAATTAACTCTTTATCCCAAAAATCTAACAACTTAATTTAGATATTTTCGTAAACTATTTTAGTTCTCAATTTGCAGAACCAAAAAAACTTACTATATTTGTATCATCATCTACAAAGAGTAATCAAGACACGAAAATAAATAAAAACATGAAGAGTAACAACCAAGATAAAAATGAGATTGAGCAAGAGTCTGTAAAAACACAAAAATTACAACAAAAAGAAACAATGGTAGAAGAAATGGGTGTTGTCTTTGAAAATCTAGGACTTACACCTATGCATGGACGTGTGTTTGCTTTTTTACTTTTATCAGAACCTCCTTATCAAGATTTTTATGCTATTCAAGAATTTCTAAAAGCTAGTAAGAGTGCTATTAGTACAGCTTTAAAATTTCTAACAGATAGAAAAATGGTTCAATATATTACTTTTAGTGGTGACAGAAAACGTTATTTTCAAGTGAATGTTGAAGGATGGTTAGAAAATACAAAAGAACGACTTCAATATGTGAGTACCTTAAAAGAGCTACATCAAAAAGTATTACGCAATCGTTCTGATGATAGATATGTAGAGTTTAATGAAAAACTAGCCGAAATTATTGATTTTCATTCACAACTCAATAAACATTTACAAGAGTTTGTCATAGAATGGGAGAAAAACAGAAAATAAAACAAATTTAAAAAGGAAACTTAATTTTCCTTTTTTTAAAACAAAAATGGTTCTTAATTTTCAGAACTATTTACACAAAACAGAAATATCTTTTATATAAAAACTTATACTTTATTTTTTTTAAAACAAAGGTTCTCAAAAAACAGAACTAAACAACTAAATAAAAACTTTCACATTTATCTATTATGAAAAAAAATCTTTTATCCTCGCTATTTTACTTTCTTTTATTCTTTTCTATTTCTAGTCAGAACGCCTTTTCTCAATCTAATGAAATCAGTTCTACACAGGCAATTTTAGATAAGCCAATGAGTTTACAAGAATGTTTAAAGTTTGCTGTAGAAAATAATCCAAATCTAAAAAGTGTAAAACTAGGTGAACGTTCAGTCGATGCACAAATCAAAGAAGTAAAAACAGAAGGAATGCCTAAAATTGTTGGATCAGGCTCTTATAATTATAATTTTGCTCTAGCTCAACAGCTTTTACCTGGAGAAATGTTTGGACAACCAGGAACAACTATTCCTGTCAAATTTGGTGTAGCTAATACGGTGAGTGGAAATATTGAACTGCAACAACTTCTTTTTAGCAAATCTTATTTTACAGGTATAAAAGCAGCACAAACAACTAAAGAACTTAGTAAATTAAATACCTTCAAAACGACTGAAGACTTAGTTTATAATGTAGCTCAAATTTATATGCAACTTGAAATTACTGAAAAACAAAAAGGAGTTTTGAAAGCAAATATTGATAGAATAGACCAGCTTATCAAAATTGCAGAAGTACAATTGGAAGAAGGTCTTATCAAAAAAATTGATGTTACCCAGCTAAAAGTAAATCGCATAAATCTATTAAGTGAACAACAAAGCACTGAGATTGGAAAAATTCAACAACTCAATCTTTTGAAAATGTATATGGGTGTTCCTCCTCAAACTGACCTTTTACTAGAAACACAAGACAGCACAAAAGAAGAGAATGGTTATTTATTAATGGAAGAGCTTTCTCTCAATCAGAATTCAGATCTAAAATTACTCAACAAACAGCTAGAAATTAAAGCCTTAGAATTAGAGAATGTAAATGCAGGTTATTTTCCTTCTCTTTCTACTTTTGTTCGCTATGGATGGCAAGGACAAACTGACCGATTATTTTCTAATGATGAACAATATAAAATACAAGGTTCGAAGGTAGGAATTGTAGGAGTTAGTTTGAACGTTCCCATTTTTGATAGCTTTCAAAAGAAACATAAGGCTGAACAAGTACGAGTAGCACAAAATCAACTCAGTTTTGATAGACAAAATTTAATCAATTCTATCCAAATGGAATTTGATAATGCCACTCAAACACTCAAACAAAACAGAACACTCATAGAAACACAAAAGGAAAATATGAATCTTGCCGAAGAACTCTATGATGTTACACGCCTATCCTATCAGGAAGGAATAGCTCCTCTGACAGAACTTTTAGATGCCGAAACAAGCCTTAAAGAAGCACAAACTCAATATTTAACTTCTTTGTTACAACTCAATTTGGCAGAATTAGACTATATGAAATCTAGTGGACAGCTCGCTGAATTAATCCAAAATGCAAGTACAAGTAGTAATGAATAATCTATAAAATCATTCAATTATTAATTACTCAATCTTTATAAATAAAAAATCTCATTCTATTATATTATTTCAAAAATGAAAAAGTACACAACTCCTATTATTGCCCTCTCTTTAGTTATTGCCATTGCTGTTTGGATGTTTTTAACCCTAAAATCCAACAAAGAAACTATTGATGCAAATGCAGCCGTTCAAGAGGATGTCATTACTAACATTCCTGTTCGTGTTGATAAAGTAGAACAAATTTCTTTTGATAAAAACATCAATTTCACAGGAACTTTTGAAGCTAGAAAAGAACTAGAAATTATTGCAGAAGCACAAGGACGCATTACACAATTAGCCATCAGAGAAGGTCAGCAAGTAAGTAAAAATCAACTTGTTGCCAAAATTGATGATACAAATATTCTTGCTCAATTAACTTCTGTTCGTGCAGTAGTAGCAAAAGCTAAAAAAGATGTAGAGCGTTATGAAAGGCTAACAGAAGCAGGTGCTATTAGCCAACAACAATATGAAGAAGTTAAATTAAACTATCAAAATGCTCAAGCAAATGTTACAGCAATTGAACAACAATTAAAATATTCTATGGCTCGTTCGCCTATGGCAGGAATTATAAAAGAGGTAAAAGTAGAAGAAGGAAGTTTTGCCTCAGCAGGAACTCTAATTGCTACTGTTGTAGATATAGAAAAACTCAAAATGATTGTAAAAGTAGGAGAAAAAGAAATTGTCAAAATCAAAAATGGACAATCGGTAGAAATAACTACAGATGTTTATCCTGACAATATCTTTAAAGGTACAGTAACACTTATTAGTGTACAAGCAGATGCAGGTAGAAAATATGAAGTAGAAATCGAACTTCCAAACCCTAACAAAACACCTTTACGTCCTGGAATGTATGGAAATGTAGCCATAGATGCTCAAAACAAAAATAATACACAAAATCAATCAGGACTTTTTGTAGCTCGTAAAGCAGTGGTGGGAAGTGTACAATCTCCAAAAATATATGTAGTAAATACTGTCAATGGACAAAATCAAGTAAGCTACAAAACAGTAAAAATAGGAAAAACAGTAGGTGATAAAGTAGAAATAATAGAAGGATTAAAAATGGGTGAAACCGTTGTGATAAGTGGACAAATCAATCTTAGTGATGGAAAAACAATCACTATTATGAATCAAGATGAAAATAAAAATTCCAACTTATCAGAAACTACAAAAACACCTGAATCTTTATAAAACCTTAGCTAAGAAAATACTTTTCTACCTCTCATTAAATTATAAAAATATATGTCAATTACAGAATTATCCGTTAAAAGACCATCACTTATTTTGGTGCTTTTTATCATTTTAGTTTTTTTTGGTCTTCAAGGGTATCAAACCCTTACTTATGAACTTTTGCCCGAAATTAATTCACCTGTACTTTCTATTTCTACGCAATATCCAGGAGCTTCTCCTAATGAAGTAGAAACAGCAGTTACTAAAGAAATAGAAAATGCTGTTTCTACATTAGAAAATTTAGATGTCATAAACTCTTTTTCACAAGAAAGTTACTCTGTTGTTACCGTAGAATTCAAATATGGAACAGACATCGATAAAGCAATGCAAGATGCACAATCAAAAATTGATGCCATTGCTTCAACGCTTCCTGATGATGTAAAAGACCCAAGTATTGGTAAGTTTTCTTTAGATGATCTTCCTATTATGCGTATTGGTGCAACTTCTGATATGGATGAAGTAGAGTTTACAAGTTTATTTGAAAATAAAATCACATCCGATTTGGCAAGAATTGAAGGTGTGGCTCAAGTAAATATTGTAGGTAAAGAAGAACGAGAAATTAATGTCAATGTAAATGGTGACAAACTCAATTACTATAATCTTTCATTGTTACAGGTTACGAATGCTATTTCGGCTGCCAATCTTGATTTTCCAACAGGAAGTGTAAAAAATGATGAGCAAGATATTATGGTTCGTTTGTCTGGAAAAATTAAAAGTTTGCCTCAACTCAGAAAGTTAGTCGTAACGACACTTGCTGATGGAACAAATGTTTTTTTGGAAGATGTAGCCGAAGTATATGATACTAAAAAAGAAACTTCTACTATTTCAAGAATCAATAGAAAAACATCTTTAGGTCTTGAAATCTCAAAGCAATCTGATGGAAATACAGTAGAGGTAAGTAAAGAAGTTAGAAAAAGATTAGAAGAACTCAAACAACAATATGCAGGTATCAACTTAGATTTTACTATTGCTTCTGACTCTTCTATTTTTACAATGGAAGCTGCCGATGCCGTAACTCACGATTTAGTAATTGCTATTGTCTTAGTTGCCGTAATTATGTTATTGTTTTTGCATAGCATTCGAAATGCAATTATTGTAATGGTTGCTATTCCTGTTTCTGTAATTACAACATTTGCTGTGATGGCTGTGGCAGGTTTTACACTCAACCTGATGACTTTATTAGCCCTTTCTTTGGTAATTGGTATTCTAGTAGATGATAGCATTGTAGTTTTGGAAAATATCCAAATGCACATGGAAAAAGGCAAGTCACCTTGGCAAGCCGCTTTAGATACATGGAAAGAAATTGGTTTGTCTGTCGTTTCTATTACGCTTGTGATTATTGTTGTTTTCTTACCGATTGGTATGGTTACAGGAATTGTAGCAGATATTTTAAGACAATTCTCATTGGTAGTAGTAGCAGCTACTTTAATCAGTTTACTTGTTTCTTTTACACTTACGCCTTATTTGGCTTCTCGTTTTTCCAAACTTACTCACTTGAATAATGAAAAATGGTTAGACAAGCCTCTAATTTGGTTTGAAAGCCTAATAAATGGTATCAAATCAGGTTTTGAGTCTATTTTAGTGTATGTTTTGAAACATAAAATAATTACGTCTATTGTAATTTTCTCAATGGTTATTGCTTCTTTCTTCTTGGTAATAGGTGGATTTATAGGAGCTGAATTTGCAGCCGAATCAGATAATGGAGAATTTATTATCAATATAGAACTTCCTAAAGATGCACCTATCGAACAAACTAATAGTGTTACTCAAAAAGTAGAAAATTATTTAGCTCAAAATAACGAAGTAGTTACTGTCTTTACAACCATAGGAAAAGGAAGTGGAGGAGCTACAAGTGCATATTTGGCAGAACTAAACGTAAAATTAGTTTCATCAGAAAAACGAGAAATGAATTCTGAACAGTATGCTCGTTTTATTAAAACTGAATTACAAAAAACTATTGCTGGTGCAAAATTTACAGCAGAACCTGTCGGAATGATTGGAGGAGCAAGTGCAGCCCCAATTCAAATCACATTACAAGGAACAGACCTTAATTTGATGTTGGAGACGAGTGAAAAAATACAAGAGATCGTAAAAGGTGTAGCTGGAACTTCTGAAGTAAAACCAACGGTAGAAGGTGGTAGCCCTGAAATAGCTGTAGACATAGACCGTGAAAAAATGGCTTCTTTAGGGTTGTCATTGGATGTAGTGGGTGCAACTATGCAAAATGCGTTTACAGGAAATACAGATACTCGTTTTAGTGAAGATAGTTATGAATATGACATTCGTGTTCAATTAGATGCTTTCGAACGTCAAAACCAAGAAGATATTAAAGAGCTTACTTTTTTAAATGACAAAGGCGAGCTAATCAAATTATCTCAATTTGCAGAAGTAGAGCAGAGTATGGGACCTTCTCGTTTAGAAAGAAAAGACAAAATTCCTTCACTCAATATCGAATCACAAGTAGTTGGAAGACCTGTCGGAACAGTAGGAGCAGATATTCAAGCTGCTCTTGCAAAAACTCAAATTCCTACTGGTATTGAAGTGAGTTTTGGAGGAGATTTGGAAAATCAGTCTGAGGCATTTGGTTCATTAGGGGTTGCCTTGATTACATCACTTTTACTTGTTTATCTGATTATGGTTGCTCTTTATGATAGTTGGGTTCAACCATTTGTAGTTATGTTTTCTATTCCTGTGGCTCTCATTGGCGCACTACTCGCTTTGGCTTTAACAATGCAAAACCTCAGTATATTCTCTATTTTGGGAATAATTATGTTGGTAGGTTTGGTTGTAAAAAATGCTATTCTGATTGTCGATTTTGTAAATCAACTTAAAAAAGAAGGAATGGAAAGCACACAAGCTGTCATAGAAGGAACAATGGAACGTTTTAGACCAATTTTGATGACAACAATTGCGATGGTAATTGCCATGATTCCTATTGCCATAGCAAGTGGAGCAGGTTCAGAATGGAAAAACGGACTTGCTTGGGTACTTATTGGAGGTTTGACTAGCTCTATGATTCTTACACTTTTAATTGTCCCTATTGCCTACCGAGTAGCTGATAGTATGGCAGAACGTTTTGAGAAATGGAAAGCAACAAGCAGTTTTTTCTCAAAAAATAAAGATGTACAAGATGTAGAACTGGCAAAATAAGTTCTTAATATTCTCAAATCCTTATTCTAGTTTCCTCTTAAACGATAAGCATTTTTCAATTTGAGAATACTTTTTATACAATTTCTAATACTAAAATTAAAGCAGTTATGAATATTCAACCTCATTTCAATCCGTCTAATCAAAATGCTATAAATCATTTTTTTAGCAATTCATCTACTCAAAAAGAGCAAAAACTCACCATGACTTCTTCAAAAATTGCTCATTATGTCAAAATGATATTACTGAGCCTCAATATAGAAGAGGAAAGAATTCAGCCTCATAGAAATTTTTATGAAGATTTTGATTTTGATATTCTGATGCACATCAACCTTATTCTTTTAGTAGAATCTTATTTTTCCATTTTTATCAATGATGAAGAAGCCGAAAAAATTACTACTATTCAAGAATTACAAGATGTCATTCAGACAAAATTACTGGGTTACTAAAAAGAATTCAAACTCTCAAGACACTTTTGAAAGTTTCAAATAGATTCTAATCTATGCAAAAGCAAAAAAGAGTTGTTTTAGACTAAAATAAGAGTCTGAAAAATTATAATCCAAAACTTAAGTTATTTAGAATCATTACTTACCATCAAAAAAGCAATCAAATATAATTTGAATTGCTTTTTTTCTTTTATAAAATCATTTACAAAAAAAATAATCATTAGGCATTTCAATTCTACAAAAATTGTAAAATTAATATAGTTTTTTTTGTGTGAATAGAATTATTTACTACTTTTGCTTTGTTATTTTTAACCAGTCTAAATAAAAACAAAGTCATGAAAATTATTTTTACCTTTCTATTCACAGCTTTGCTACATACAGTATTGTTAGCACAAAGCTCTATAAACGGCACTATCCAACTTAATGATGGAACACCTGCCGTAGCAGTCAATATCTATTTAGAAGGCACAAGTATTGGAACAACTACCAATGCTGTCGGATTCTATGAAATTAAAAATGTTGAAGCTGGCAATCACACTTTAAAAATTGCAGGGATTACAATCAAACCTATTTCAAAAATAATCTCAGTAGAAGCTAATCAAACGATAACTTTAAATTTTACTGTTGAAGAATCTACAGGCAATCTCAATGAAGTATCAGTACGAGCATCTTCTGAAAAATCAAAGTCAAAAGTTTCTACTTCATTGCGATTACAAACAGAAATTGAAAAACTTCCTCAAAATATTCAAGTCATCCAAAGAAAAGATTTAGATAATCAAATTGTATTAAGTCTGAGCGATGGTTTGTTGCGTAATGTGAGTGGAACAATGCGTTTGGAGCATTGGGGCGATGTTTATGCTCGTGTAAATATGAGAGGTAGCCGTGCTTCTGCTTTCTTCAATGGCGTAAATATTACTTCAAGTTGGGGACCTTTAACGGAAGATATGAGCTATGTAGAACGAGTAGAGTTTGTAAAAGGACCTGCGGGTTTTATGATGTCAAGTGGCGAACCAAGTGGTATTTATAATATAGTTACCAAAAAACCAACAGGCGATGATTTTAATGGGTCTGTACGTTTTACAACAGGTAGTTATAATTTATTTCGTGCTGAAGCTGATGTAGATACAAAAATTACTAACAAATTATCTGCAAGGCTCAATGTAATGGGACAAAATAAAAACTCATTTAGAGATTATGAATACAATGACAGATATATTGTTGCTCCTTCATTGCGTTATGATTTCAATTCAAAAACAAAACTTACTGCCGAATATATTTATCAGAAAGCAAAAATGTCTAACATTGGAGCATCTTATATTTTCAGTACAGAAGGCTATGCAACATATCCTGCCGAAACTACTCTAGGAGATTCTGGTCTTGAACCAAGTCTTGTTGATGACCAAACTTTCAATGTAAATTTCCAACACGAATTTAGAAAAGATTGGAAAATCACAGCACAAACTACCTATATAAATAGCTATCAAATCGGACAAAGTATGTGGGCTGGTTATGTACAAAAAGATTTGATTCAGCGTAATGTGAGCTTATTTGAATCTAGTAATATCATGAAATTTGCACAAGTTTATGTTAACGGTAAAGTTATGACAGGTGGTGTTAGTCATAAATTAGTTGGTGCTTTGGATGTAGGAACAAAAGAATATATGGCAGACTGGAATCAGTCGCATCAATTAGAAACAGGTGATAATTATTTTTCAATGACAGCAGATAGCTACCAACCTGTAACAAATGGTTATCCTGATTTTGATTTGTCACAACCATTAGAAATCCGTTCAAGTCCTTATGGAAGAATTAATTTACAATATTCAGGAATATATCTTCAAGATGAATTAGGATTTTTAGACGATAAAATCCGTCTTACTTTGGCTACTCGTTTTACAGATATTTCTCAATCAAGTTATGGTGGTGCAGAGCAAAAAGCTAGTCAATGGACTCCAAGAATTGGACTTAGTGGTTCAGTTGATGAGCATACTTCAGTTTATGCTTTATATGACCAAAGTTTTGTGCCTCAATCTGGCATTTTGAGAAATGGAGATAAAATTAAGCCTATTACAGGAAATAATTTGGAGATAGGAGTAAAAAGAGATTGGTTTGATAAAAAATGGACAACTACCTTATCTATTTACCAAATTACTAAGAAAAATGAGTTGATAAGTGATCCTAACAATGCTCCAACCGAACAATATTCTATCATAAAAGGAGAATCAGAATCAAAAGGAATTGAATTTGACTTGAGAGGAGAAATCATTAAAGGTTTGAATCTTACTTTAAATTATGCCTTAACTGAAAACCTAATTACAAAATCAAATGTAGAATCTCTACAAGAAGGCGACCTTGTTCCAGGATATGCAAAACATACAGCAAATACATGGATTGCTTACACACAGCAAACAGGATTTTTGAAAGGCGCAGGATTGTCTTTAGGTGCAACTATACTTGCTGACAGAACTACATGGGGATGGGCTTCTACTCCAAATCAACAATCTCTTGGAGATTATAAAAAAGTAGATGCAGGTATTTTTTGGGGAAATGATGATGTACAAGTTACACTCAATGTCTACAATGTACTTGATGAATATTTGTACAGTGGCGCACCTTATGGAACTTTCTACTATTATCAAGCTGAAGCTCCAAGAAACTGGCGTTTAGCTCTTGCCTACAAATTTTAATCTTTTCTATCCTAATATTTCTAAACTATCCAGAGTTTGTGCTTTGGATAGTTTAGTTGTTTATCTAATTTGACTATAATTATGACATTACCAAATAGAAAAAAAATATTCAAACAGTGGGTAAGAAAATTTCATTTATGGGCTGGCTTGGGTATTGGCAGTATTATTTTTATTATCTCTGTTACAGGTTGTTTGTATGTATTTAAAGATGAAATTCAAGACATTTTGCGAAAAGATGCTATGTTTCATAATGAGCCTGACATAGATAAAAAACAAGTATTACCTATTCATATACTAGAAAAAAAAGTAAATGAATATACACAAGAAAAATATCCTGTACACTGGGTAAATATTCCAATTGACAGAAATGAAAGTTATAGATTTTACTATTACGAAAAAAATCCTGAAACGACTTGGAATTATTTTGATGAATTTATTATCTATAAGTCTGTCTATATTAATCCTTATACAGGAGAAGTTTTGGGCATTTATGATGAGAAAAATGGTTTTTTCGGAGTTGTTTTAGGCATACATTTTTCTTTATTACTGTCACGTCCTATTGGAAGTTGGGTAGTCGGAATTACTACTTTGCTATTTATTGGAATGCTCATTTCAGGAATTATAATTTGGTGGCCAAAAAACAAAAAAGCTAGAAAACAGCGTTTTTGGTTTCCTAAAAAAAATCTAAAGAATTGGAAAAAGTTTAATTATGATTTGCATAATATTTTAGGATTTTATGCTTCTTTTGTCGGAATCATAATTGCGATTACAGGCTCTTTTTACGCTTTTTTCTTTGTTAGAGCCTTAATATATCTTGTCTTTTCGGGTGGACTTACACAATATCCTGATTTTTCAGAATACAAAACAACCTCTCCAAAAACAGAACGAACAGAAATAACTCCAGATAAAATAGCAACACAAGTCGAAAAATTGTATCCTGAAGCCTATGGATATAGTATTGACTTAGGGCATGAGCATTTAGACGAACATTCGCACCCTGCTTTTTCAATTTATATTCAACAGAAAAAAGGCGTTTATTATATCAATAATGAAGTTTTCTTTGATGAAAATTCAGGTGAAATGCTTTATAATCGTCCTCACAAAGAAAAGAATTTTGGAGAAAAAGTAATTGCAGCCAACTATGATATTCATGTAGGTGCAATTTTAGGACTAGGAGGAAAAATCTTAGCTTTTTTAGTATCACTTATTTGTGCATCCTTGCCAGTTACAGGTTTTATGATTTGGTGGCAAAGGCACAAAAAAAGAAAGAAACGTTTAAGAATAATTGAATAATTATATAAGCCTGAATAGTTTTTGAGTTAGTTGGTCAGACCAAACTATTCAGGCTATATATAACTTACTGATGCAAACTAAGCAACAGTGGCAGCAGAAGACAATGAACTTTCAATCCAGTTTTTCGCCTCCTCTGTATTGTCAAAGTACTGTACCTCAAAGCTCTGCGCTCCTTTTTGACCTTCCATAGTTTGTTCAATAGAAAGTTGTGAAATAAACTCTTTTGATACGATAATAGCATATTTTTTAAGCCCTGCTGCTATAAAACGAGGAAAAACCTCATTATCTACCCAGCTTTGTAGTTCTATCGTAATAGTGAAAGAAAAATCTCGTGTGTCGTCTAAGAAATATTTGGCATTGTATTTTTCAGCACACTCTGCTATTTTATTTATTTCAGCAGTAAAGTTATCTTCCTCAAGTTCTTCAGATTTTGGAGTCCAAGATTTTGATAGTATAGATTTAGATTCATCAAAATTAATAGTTTGATATTCGCTTTTGTAAATTTCCATGATAAATAGGATGAGATTATTTTTTAATTAAGGAATTATTGAAATAGTATTTGCTCTTACAGAAGAATGAAATAGAATAGGATAATATTCTTATTCATAGCTTACGTTTAAGAACTAAATTTAGTTATTTGTCCTGCGATAAACTAATTATAGTGCTTGTATTTAGCACCTATGTAGGGATTATCTTAAAATTATGCATATTGTTTTTTATAGTTTTTCTACTAAATTAGTATTTACTAATACCACCTAGATACTTGAGTATATATAACTTTAGCTCAGAATAATATTTTGTATTTATTCAAGTCGGTAAAGATAGATTATTTGAAAAAAATAAATCTTTCAAAATTAGAAGTAATTACTTGTATTTACTTAGAGATATTTATACAGATTCTAGAAAATAAAAAATGCCCTATTATTCGTAAAGCATTGAATATTTTATATATTGCACTCTGTAAATTTTTATTCTAAAAAAAATCTATTCTATTTATGTCAAGATTTCAAGATAAAGTTTGTATTGTTACAGGTGGAGGTAGCGGTATTGGATTAGCTGCTGCTCGTTTACTTTTAGCTGAAGGAGCAAAAGTTATGATTAGTGGTCGTACACAAGAAAAGCTTGAAAAGGCTTGTAAAGAACTTGGTGGCGACAAGATACGCAGTATAAAAGCTGATATTTCAGTAGCAGCTGACCGTCAAGCTCTTGTAAAAGAAACGGTAAAAGCTTTTGGCAAAATAGATGTATTGTATATTAATTCGGGCATTGCTAAAGCAGCTCCTATCGATCAGATGACCGAAGAAATATATGATGATGTTTTGGCTATCAATCTTAAAGGACCTTATTTCCTGATTCAGGCAGCTTTACCAGACATGAATGATGGAGGTTCAATTGTATTTACAGGCTCTATATCTAATCAAATCGGACAACATTCATTGAGTGCGTATGCTGCTAGTAAAGCTGGATTGCGTTCGCTTGCCCGAACACTTAGCACTGAATTGCTACCACGCAAAATTCGTGTTAATATGGTTAGTCCTGGTATTACAAAAACTCCTATCTTGGATATGCCTGGACTTTCAGTAGATGAAGTACAAAAGATGATTCAATCTTTAGCTTCTCAAAATCCAATGAAACGCATTGGTCAGCCTGAAGAAATTGCTAAAGCAGCCTTATTTTTAGCATCTGATGAAGCTTCCTATATATTAGGTACAGAAATTATTGCTGATGGAGGCTTTACACAATTACAGCTTACCTAGTATATAAAAACAAAAGATTTAAGAATTATAAAAAAAACCGAATAAATTGTTTTAAACAATTTATTCGGTTTTTTTTAGTAGCTCTGTTAGGAATCGAACCTAAATTTTGAGCGTCGGAAGCTCACGCACTATCCATTGTACTACAGAGCCATTTTTAGTTCAATTCGTAATTTTTAATTCGTAATTAATTGTTACCAATTTCCTGCTGTGTCGTTAAAAATGTCAAACACAATTCTATCCAAAATAATTTCTACTAACTGTTCTTCCACCTGTGAAAGTGTCTGACTTTGTTCAAAATCTTCAAATTGTGTATACACTTTATCATCAAAAGATTGGTCTTCTTCAACAGCATTATAATAAGTCACTTCCATTTTGATTTGCAAACGCTGAATAGTTGCAACTTGCGACCCTCCTTGTGGTGCAACAGGAATAACTTCATAACCTACAATTCTTCCTTCAATCTGCATATCTCCCCCAGCTTGAACTAATCCTAGACGGGTATTTCGAAGATAAAATTCACGCAATTTTTCAGTTGCATTAATTGTAATTGTTGGAGGTCCTTGTCCTGCATCATTCAAAATTGGCTGGATAGAAAGCGTTTTGATTTTGGTATAATCAATTGTTCCACCATTTAGTTTGAAAAGAGATGCACCTGTACAGCTTGATAGAAGAAGAATCAAGTTAAAAAGGAAAATTTTATTTATATATTTATTTATCATTTTTATTTATTTCAGCGTTATTTTCTGATTTTGTAACCAGTGTTGATACTTTACTATTAATGAGGTTTACTCTTGTTAAAACACAAAATTATCTATTTTATTTCAGTCTAGAAATTCAATTAACCATTAATAACTCACAATTAACTATTGTTTATTTATCCAGTTCGTATTGTTTTATTTTTCTATATAAAGTACGCTCCGAAATTCCTAAATCTTGTGCTGCATATTTTCTACGATTATTATTTTTATCTAATGCCTTAATAATCATTTCTTTTTCTTTTTTCTCTAAAGAAAGTGTTTCCTCTTCTGGTTCTTTCTCTGGTTCGTTGTCATCTTCTACTTCTTTAGCATATTCTATGGCAGCATCATCTTGTTCATCTTCAACATGATTATAATTAGCAGAATTTGGATTGGACGGATTGAGATACAAAGGCAAATTAGAATTTTTATCGGCATAAGGTTCACCATTCTTAGCTACATCATCGAAAAGATGTTCGTATTTTTGCAACATTCCTGCACTTCCTTGTCCTTCCAAAATATTCAAAACGAGTTGTTTGAGTTCGGTCACATCTCTACGCATATCAAACAATATTTTATACAATAAATCTCGCTCTGAAAAGTTATCTTTTGCTTGCTCACTTCCCGAAAGTGCTGGAAGTGTATTTGCTCTTGGAGCATTTTTTGGCAAATAATTTTTCAATATTTCTGCATCAATATTCCTATTATCACCTTCTAAAACAGACATTTGTTCTACCAAATTTTTGAGCTGACGAACATTTCCAGGAAAGGGATAAGAAAGCAAAATTTGTTTGGCATCTTCATCCAAAATAATTGGTTTGCTACGATAACGCTCTGAAAAATCACCTGCAAACTTGCGAAAAAGAAGCTCCACATCATCTTCTCTATCTCTTAGAGGAGGAACAAAAATTGGAACAGTATTGAGACGATAATATAAATCTTCTCTAAATTTTCCTTCTTCAACAGCCTGAACCAAGCGTACATTTGTGGCTGCCACCACCCTAACATCTGTCTTTTGAGGTTTTGAAGAACCCACTTTTATAAACTCTCCATTTTCTAAAACTCTCAAAAGCATTGCTTGTGTATCAAGAGGCATTTCTCCAATTTCATCTAAAAAAATTGTTCCTCCGTCAGCTTCTTCAAAATATCCTTTTCGTGTTCCTGCTGCCCCTGTAAAAGAGCCTTTTTCGTGTCCAAAAAGTTCAGAATTGATTGTTCCTTCGGGAATTGCTCCACAGTTAATGGCAATAAAAGTAGAATGTTTGCGTGTACTGAGTTGATGAATGATTTTAGAAAACGACTCCTTTCCTGTTCCACTTTCGCCTGTAATCAAAACGCTCATATCTGTATTGGCAACTTGTGCAGCGACTTTTATGGCATGATTGAGCAAAGGAGAATGACCAATAATTCCGAAACGTAATTTTATGGGCTGAACATCTATCATAGTCAAGGTTTACGTGTTTTTAGCAGGAAAAAACTATTTCTTATTGAAAAAATATCAATTATGTAAAATAATAATAACACAATTGCAAATATGCTTCAAAGATACGTAAAGAATTGAATTGTTATTCAAAAAATATGTCAAAAAGTCAGTTAAAAATGAGTTTAGTGAATAGTTGTGACTTAAAAAAATGAATAATTAGAATAATTAGCGAGTGATTTGGCTTCGCTGAGTTATTGGTTTTAGGATTACTATGATAATTACAGGATAATATATTACTGTATTTTAATTATTCATAATAATAAAAAGAAGTATTTTTTAGTATACTCACCTTGTATTTCATACTACAAATCACTTGCTAATTAGTCTTTTATTTTTTCTGACTACTTACGTGGAGTAGAATTTAATTTAGGTGTAGCAATTTTAATTTTCTGTTTTTCCATCTCTATATCTAATTGTTTTACTTCTCCACAAAACTCCCCATCAATTTGAAAGCTAATTGGATAATCTGTTTGAATAAGTGCTTTTTTTGTTCTTATAATTTCGATAGCATCATCTTCTAAAGGCAGATTACCAAATAATATTTTCAATATAAGAGACAGTTCTAAACTTCTAAAAATAACAATTTCAAAGACATCATCATCTACTTTCCCTAGTGGATTTACAACTACACCTGTTCCATATTTACTTGAATTGGCTATCAAAATTACTTTTGCTTGCGTTTCAATTTGTGTATCTGGAGTAGAAATAGTAGCATTGAAAGGGTCTTTGTTTTCTAAAATGGTAGGAAACATTTGTAAAAAATAACCTAGTTTTCCATGTATTTTGCTATCGTGATAGTTTTTAATAAGTTCAGCATTGAGTCCCAAATCGCTCAAATGAAAACTCTTCATCTTGTTGATTGAAATGCTATCCACCTCTTTAAAATTATCTTGTAGAGCAATTTCTAAACAGGTTTCTAAGTCGTTGGGCAAATCCAAATCCTTGGCTAATCCATTGGCAGAACCCATTGGTAAAATCCCAAAAATAATGTCTTCTTTAAAAAGTGTTTCAAAAACGAATTTGATTGTTCCATCTCCTCCTCCAATTACTACTTTTTTAGGTTTGTACTTAGTATATAGTTTTTTTATTTCTGTCTCATCAGAAGGTTCTTCTTTATTTCCTGTTGTTTCATAATAGACAAAATTATATCCTTTGTTTTCTATATATTCTTTTATTATATACTTTTCATTTTTCTTATCTGTTCCTCCTGCTAGAGGGTTTATGACTAAAAAAATGAAATTATCGTTTTTATTTTTCATGGGTTTATGTGAGTTTTAGTTGTTTATATCAAACTAGATTTTGATTTGCTTGTTATGTCAGAAAAGAAATTAATTAAAAAAACTTCTATGAGTTCAAATATTATAAGAAAAGATAATCTAAAAGCTGATATAAAATTATATAGAGGCTATGCCAGTGACAAGTTATTGGTTGTTTTTGGACATGTTTTCAAAAAATCGCCTGTTCCGTTGAGTGAAAAAACAAAATTCAAACATGCTTATTCTGTTCTTCGTACTTTCAGAAGAAAAACCATTTCGAATGCAGATGTGTATCTTCATTATAATAACAAAAAAATACATAGCAAAACGCTCAAAGATGGATATTTTCGTTTTTCTATTCCTTTAAACCATTTTTCTGATGACCATTTTAAAAATGGTTGGAATAAAATAGAAGTAGAATTAAATCATGAAGGCAAAAGCATAAAAAGAACTACTGAAATTTTGCATCCTTATGATGGAAAGTTAGCTTTTATTTCAGACATTGATGATACTTTTTTGATTTCTCATACCAATAATTTATTAAAAAAATTATATGTTTTGTTATGGAGAAATGTAAATGACCGAAAAGTATTTGAAGATGTAACATCACATTATGAGTTGCTTAGTAAAGCCAACCAAGAAAAAGGAGAAACAAATACTTTTTTTTATGTTTCTAGTAGTGAGTGGAATTTATATAATTTTATTGAACGTTTTACCCAAATTCAAAATTTACCTAAAGCTGTCATTAAGCTAAAAAGCATCAAAACTAATCTTTCAGATTTTCTTTTTACAGGAAGAGGAGGACATCATCATAAATTTGATAAAATAAAAGATATTATAGAGTTTTATCCACATCTTCGCTTTGTTCTTTTAGGAGATGATTCTCAAGCAGACCCTACTATTTATGAGGAAATTTGTAAGACTTTTCCTCAAAGTATAAAAGCAATTTATATTCGTCAGACTGAAAAGAAACAAAAAAGTAGTACACAAAAAATTCTTCAGAATATGGAAAATCTGAATGTAAAGACGTGTTATTTTATCAAAAGTGAAAAAGCCATGTTACATTCTAGAGAAATTGGTATTGTATAAAACTAATTTTAGAAACACACAAGATATTTAAATTGCATTTATTTATGATTTTATCCCATCAAAGTAATAACCGTAAAATAAGCAATCATACTTAACGACGACAAAACATTCAAAAGCATTGTTCTTTGAAAATTAGCTTGTTCAGTGTCTTTCCACGAAAGAAAAGTCCAATAAACAAAATAAAGCAACACAGGAGCTAAGAAAGCCTGAAAAAGCCAAAAGTAAAATTCATATTGATACATAGAAAAATAAAAATAAAAACCTACGGTTGCTATTCCAAAAAATAAAATAGTAAAAATAAATGTCCCACGAATGCCTAAAAGCAAACTAATTGTTTTGTCGCCTCGTTTTGCATCTTCTTCATGCTGATAAATCTGTGTCATTGGATACGAACCCAAAAGCAAAACAGAAATCAGAGCAGCAGCAAAAAGATGTCTTTCTTGAAAAAACATTTCAAAGCCATTAAAAGCAGTATCAGAAGACATTGAAAAATCCTTCTCAAAAGCAAGTACACACATCAAATACGTACATGCACCTTGAAAAATTCCGACAGTCAGCCACCCACCAATTGCATATTTTTTCAGTCTAATACTTGGATGGCTATATGCCTTAGACATCAATCCATAAATAAAAACAAGTAAAGCAAACTGCCAATTCACAAAAACGAAGCTAAAAAAAAGTCCGATTATATCAAAAATAAGTGAGGTAGTGAGCAAGTCTTGATTTACTTTAGGTGGGTTTTTCAAGCCTCCAATACTTCCTTCATCTTTATCGTAAAAACTATTAAATCCATTACTGGCAGGGTAAACAAAAATATGAAGAATCACAAACACAATAAGATACATTTGCCACGTTAAATGAACAGCTTGACTAGCTGCAAAACAAAAAACAGGCATCAAAAAAATAGAAAATGGAATGCGAAGATGAAGAAGAGTAGAGCGAGTAATCATAAATAGAGTTTAAAGATTAGATTTCTAATTAACGAATTACGTACTTTTTTTTCTATAATCTATTAAATGTGCAGGATTTTCTATTTTAACTATGTCTTTTACCATTCGAATAGCTTATTTTTGTAAATAATTACTTTAAAATTTCTATTCTATTAATAAGGAATAGCAAATAAAGACGTTTTAAAATAAAACTCCTCTTATTATTAAGACCTTAAGGGTTTCTAAAAAAACGCAAGATAGGTTCTGTTTATATATTCATCTATGAAAAAAATAATTTTCTTTTTCCTTTTCGCTTTTACCTCACTTTCTCTTTTTGCCCAATCTGCAAGTCTTATTATGGGGAAAGCAGAAACACGAGAAACACAAGAATATGACCCAGCAACTTCTGTAGAAGGAACTTTTTTATTCCCAACTTCTTTTGGAAAAATTGCAGTAACCAATACATCACATTCAAAATTACTTAATGAGGTGGAGGTTTATCGTGTAGAGCTTGTCTATTCAAAGTATCCAAAAACAAATAATTTTCAAGAAATTCAACAGCGAAAACTTAATTTGGCTCGTTTGGAAGAACTTGAAAAAACAGCTCCTCAATTGTTTAAAACTAATGTTGAGTGGGAGTTTGTGGCTCATGTTGTCAATACAGCTTCACAGGCAAAAGAATTATATCACGGTTTTGTTGTTTACTACAAAATGAAAGAGGAACAAAAAAACAAAAAAGAAGATGTTCCTGAAACTCCCAACATTCCTAATACTCCAAATCCTGAAATTCCAGTTCCAACCTTTGCTTATAATAATGAATCTGAAGAAGCTACTTTTATAAAAGAAGGCAAACCAAAACCTAATTCTACCTATCAAGTTTTTGACCGTCAAGATTGGAAAGATGTTGTGGTTGTCTGTGATTGGACAGCAAGTATGTATCACTTTGCGACACCTGTTTTATTATGGCACAATCAAAAAAATTCCCAAAGTGATACTTCTTCTATCCAAAATTTTGTCTTTTTTAATGATGGCGATGATACACCTAATAAAGAAAAAAAAATAGGAAGTACAGGAGGAATTTATGCTACCAAAACAGGAAATACTGACGAAGCCTTGCAAATGATGGAAGAATCAAAAGCAGCAGGAACAGGAGGCGATTTTCCTGAAAATGACATTGAAGCCTTGATTTATGCACAAAAAAACTATCCAAAAGCAAAATCATTAGTTTTGATTGCTGATAATATGGCGAGTGTGCGTGATATACAACTTTTAGAAGAACTTACAGAATCTGAAATACCTGTTCATATTTTGATTGCCAGAACAGAAGAAATTGATGCTATTCGCCCAGAATATTGGGATATTGCTATCCAAACCAAAGGAACAATTCATACTTTAGAAGAAGATATTTCATTAGAAGAAGCCATCCAACACAAGAAAAGGTTAGATGATTTAGCAGCCATGAGCAAACGAGAACTCAAAAAGCTAGAACGTAAAGAAAAACGCAAATTCAAAAGGAAGAAAGGTGGATTTTAATCTTGATTTCTCAAATCTACAAATTCATTCTGCCCACTATTCCAAAGTAGTTCTGCTTTTGCTTTTGCATATTTCATTTCTAATTGAATGAGCTTTAATTTGGCATCAAGATAATAACGCTCTCTATAATTTATCAAAAAAACAGTGCTACTTCCTAACTGAAAAAGTGTTTGTTCTCCATCACGCATGATTAGGGAATTTTGAACATTTCGTTTTTGTAATTCGACCATTTGTGCCAAACGATTAACTTGAATATAAGCCTGTTCGACACCAATCTGAATATCCCTTTGTGTAAAATTCAAATCTAACTCTTGCTGACGAATCTTTATTTTTGCCATAGCAAAACTAGCTCTTTCTTTCCTTAAAAATAAAGGGGCATAGAGTTTCAGACCAAATTTATAATCCTCTGTAAGAGCCAAATTATCGGCTTTCCGTGGATAAAGAATAGGTTTATACGATAAATCTAATTGGGGCAGCAAAGAAAATTGATATAACTTTCTGTCTATTTTAAGTGTATTGAGTTTGAAAGTTTGCTTCAATAATTCAGGATGAAATTCGGCAGCCATAGCCAACATATTTTGAAGGTCAAACTTTTCTATCTGACTTCCCATATTTGAAGGTGCAATTGTAGGTTTTATAAATAGTGCTTCTCCCTCTTCTGACCAAATATTACCCGAAAGAGCAAGGCGAGTTTTTTCAAAATCTACAAGAGCTTGCAGTCGTTCTACTTTTCGTTTTTGAAGTTCCATTAACGCTTCTGTAGTATCAATAGCACGATATTTTCCGTACTCAAAAGCATCCTTGACACCTTCAAATCGAAACTCAGCTACTTCAATTCCCTCTTCTGCTACCTTCAAACTCTCATACGCTGCATACCATTCCCAATAGGCTTTTGCGACACTAAAAAACAATTTATTGATTTCTTTTTGCTGATCGGCTTGAGCCATTTCTGCAAAAACTTGTGCTTTTCGTAGTGTTGCTCTTCGCTCATCAAAAATTAGGTTTCGAAGCAAGGGAAGTTCAATTCCTGCATAAAAAAGTCCTTCTGAGGGAACAGTTGATTCATTGCTCAAATATTTACCCGAATTATTTTCATATCCAGCCTTCAAATCAAAACCCAAAATAGTAGGTACTTTTATTTCAGCATGTATTTTTTGGTAATACTGAGTTTCTTTGTATTGTTTTTCTGTCCATTCACCCATTAGAGTTGGGTCAAACATACCTCTTGCTTTTCTAATATCTTGCATAGCAAGTGCAGGAATTAGTTTTGCTTTCTGAATAAGTGGATGATATTGAAAAATCACTTCATAGACTTCTGCCAAAGAAAGTGTATCTTCAATATCTAACTCAGAAATAGTGGCAACATTTTCAATTTCAAGTAAAGGGTCTTGAATAACATTTCCAACCTGAATAGAATCTTGTACTTGTGCCTTTAAAACTGAAAACGGAAATAGGCTGCAACCTAAAAAACAAGTTATGAAAAGTAACTTTATAAAAAAGTAGTTTGAGTGGTTCATTTTAGGAAAATGAGGTAAAATATTTTTGTAAATAATTGATAGAATTATAAGCAAAAAGCAAAAGTAGTAACACAAATTTACAAAGATAGTTTTACTATTAGCTTTTTTTATATGAATTTTATGATTTGTAATTTCTTAAAAATAGAATTAGTTTCTCAAATCACGATTTGAATTTCTTATTTCAACTTTTTTTTCTAAAATTTGTGAATAAATTTGTCTGATAAGCACAATAAAATGGCATTTTAAGCATTATTGATGTAAGGGAAATTATATAAATGGTTTTTGTGTATATTTGTAGCTTCTACTAATAAAGCTTTTCAAAAACTATTTTAAACTTTTATCATAGTGTTTTAGTAGGTTTTAGTAAAATCTTGCTTGAAATTTGCAAGATTATGACGAAAGTTAAAATTAGGTTACAAAAATTAGTTTATAAGAAAGTAGCTATTTTTTAATAATCCTTTTCCCAAAACAATTTAGAAAATACTAATACTAAGCAATTTATTGTTTTTTATTGAATCTGCTTCAGAAAAAGGTTTTATAGAAATTCAATACAATTAAAAAAAGATTATAATATCACGCATTATGGCAAAATTGAGTTTTCAGTTCAGCGCATTATTTATCCTAGCTTTAGGATTAATGCTAGGAGGTTGTAACAAAAAACCACCAACAAGTACCGACCCAGGTAAAAAAAGTACAGCTACAGGAGTAGCCTTTGGTAAGAAAAAACCAAATGGTGAAGAGGGTGGCTTTAAAGTAGAAAAATTTAAGGGACAGCCTGCTGGTCCTAACCTCGTGTTTATTGAAGGTGGTCGTCATATTTTGGGTTCTTTCGAAGAGAATGTAGAAATGACTGCTTCTGATAACATTGAGAATACAGTTACTATTAAGTCCTTTTATATGGACGAAACAGAAATTGCAAATATTCACTGGTTAGAGTATATGCACTATCTATTACAAGATTCTTCTCAACAAGCTTATGAAGAGTCATTACCTGACACAACTGTTTGGTCTGCTGAATTAGCTTATAACGATCCTTATGTTGATCATTATTTACGTTACCCAGGTTTCCGTTACTTCCCAGTTGTGGGTGTTTCTTGGAAACAAGCAAGTGATTATTCACTTTGGCGTACAAGTATGGTAAATAATGGCTTAGCTATGAAGAGTGGCAAAAAAGATGTAAAAGAATTAGCTAAAAATGGTGAACGTATTCCATTAGAGTCTGGTGTAGTTTTACCAGGTTACCGTCTTCCTACTGAGGCAGAATGGGAATATGCAGCTAAAGGCTTAATTGGAACACAATATTTAGATGAAGCACAAGATTATGCTCGTCTTTATCCTTGGGATGGTCACTCACTTCGTAATCCTTATGGAAAGCAAATGGGACAATTTTTGGCTAACTTCAAACGTGGTCGTGGTGATTATGCAGGTATTGCAGGTGCATTGAATGATGGTGCAATGATTACTACTTGGATTTATTCGTATCCACCAAACGACTTTGGTCTTTATAACATGGCAGGAAACGTAAACGAATGGGTTTGGGATATTTACCGTCCAGGTTCATTTGAAGATTTTGGTGGAGAGCCAAACGCAGACTTAAACCCTATTCGTCGTAATGACTTCTTAGACAAATCTGAGGATTATGATTTTGCCAACTTTGAAACACTTATTAATAATCACGTACGTGTTTATAAAGGTGGTTCTTGGAAAGATGTAGCTTACTGGTTATCTCCAGGTACTCGTCGTTATATTGAAGAAGATTCTTCTACTTCTCACATCGGTTTCCGTTGTGCAATGATTCGTGCTGATAGCGATAACTAAAATATAGAATTTCAAAAAAATTGAAAGCCTTTTACTTTAAAAGTAGAAGGCTTTTTTTGTGTGTTTATGTAGAATTGATTAACCTTAATCTAAATATGAATTTATTTAATCTAGTAAATTAATTCATTTGACGAAAAAAATACTGTTATAGGTTTGATTATTAACTCTCGGTATTTACTTTGTAGCTAGACTATAATAAAAAATAGATTATAATTTTAGTCCTATATTATTCTTATAAAAAATGCCCATCTCTACTCCCCATAATTTGATAAATAATCAAACACAAGAAGACAAAATTCATATTGTTGATTTATCACTTAAAGTCTTGACTTTTGACT
Source organism: Bernardetia sp. Wsw4-3y2 (assembly GCF_037126295.1). Lineage (NCBI taxonomy): Bacteria > Pseudomonadati > Bacteroidota > Cytophagia > Cytophagales > Bernardetiaceae > Bernardetia > Bernardetia sp. Wsw4-3y2. The sequence goes on from NZ_CP147017.1 coordinate 1,437,278, forward strand.
ATCTGCTTCGTTGGATTTCTTTGGGTAGCTATCGTTTACTTTTTGGAGAAAGTGTAAAAGGCTCACATCTTATTTTCTTTTTCTCTTTACAATTAGTAATTGTTGCTTTTACATTAGGCTTTGTTTTTTGGAGGGAATACGTATTTCGTGTTAATAATGATTCACAATATTCTATTCCAGACTCTATTGAACTTATCTGGAAACAATTTTGGGAACTGCTTTATAAAAGACGGAATTATGAGATTGTAGGCTCTTCTTTCTCTATGCTCTTACGTTTCTTTTTTGTAGTTACGTTTACCTATATGGTTATTTCAGCTTCCTTCGATGAAATAGTTTTTGATGGATATAGAGCTAATTTAATTGGTTTTGTAGGTGCAATTTCATTATTTATATATGGTATTTGGATATACTTTATTTCTCATTTTAGTGTACCTGATTCAGAATTTCGTCCTGTACAGGCTCTCATTAGTGCTGCTAGTCGTAGAAAGGAAAATTTGTCAGAACTTTTAGAAGCTGATTTACATGCTAGTAGAATAAATGAAGTAGACAACAATCCCATAGATACAAATGATACAGAAATTTTGGAAATAGAAGGGGAAGTTAGAAATCTCATGAACCGAGTAGAAGCCTATATTTTGGAAAGTGTTATGTTTGGTGCGCTTACTTTTTCAGGTTTTCTAACGATTATTGCCTCTGATACTGATAGACTTAACTATGTTAGTATGCGTCGTTTTGGGTATAATATTGTTGAATTTATGCTTGATTTGATTGTCTTTGAATTTAAAAGACTTGAAGAATATCATATCTTTAGCACTGACCCAGAACATTTACTAGTTCTGATAATGTTTCAAACTGTTTTATGTGCTTTGTTTTTCTTGATGGTAATTGCAGCACGATTAAAATTCAGTAAAACAGCCGAACAGATTGATAATACTGTACGTCTTGCCCGTTCTTACAACGATAAAGAAGAGGAAGTTTATATACTTAAACTACAATCACCTCATAATACACTGTTAGATAAGCGTTTATTAGTCTTAAATCGTAAAATTTCTCAACTCGTCTTACAAGCTGCTGACCTTATAAAAGAAGTAAAACCTGTGATTTCGTATATGAGTTTTCTTAGAAATATGGGCGTTTTGTTCTTCCTTTTTATTATCATCACTAGTTTATTATTTTTTAATACTACAGTCGCTATTTTCTTTGGTGCAATGTCATTAACAGCTTATGTTTATAAGCAATTTGATACATGGTATCGTCAGAAACGTATGCAAAGAATTATTAATCAACATCAAGGTATTCAAAATCAGAAACCTATTATTGAAAAAATAGAAAAACCAGTGAGTGCAATTTAAAAATATTAATATGACAAAAAAAGCAGTTCTGATTATTTTACTTCTATTACCTTTTCATTCCTATTCACAATCTAAAATAGAAATAGAGAAACGAATAAAAAAAGAGAATGCTCCTTTGCCTGCTCAAAAATTTGTAGATTCTTTATATTTTTCTTCAAAAATAAAATGGTTTGTCGAACAAGATTTTAACAAAAAAACATATGAAGCTAAGACAAAATCAAAAGGAAAAAAGTACAGTATAGAGTTTGATACTTTGGGAAATATAGAAGATATAGAAGTAGTAATAAAATGGCAACAAATACCTTTATCTATCCAAAATGCTATTTGCAAAAAAATGACTACTGATTTTGAAAAATTTAAAATCAAAAAAATTCAGATTCAATATAGTGGAAACTCAACCGAGTTACTTAAGCTAAAAAAAAATACAGAAAATCTAATTATCAAATATGAGATTGTATTAAAAGGCAAAAAAAATGCTCAAAGTTTATTCTATGAATACCTATTCTCAGAAAAGGGAGAGATTGAAAAAGAACAACAATTTGATTTTAGAAATACTGATCATTTAGAATACTAAAAAAATGACAATAATAAATAAGTTTTTAATCTTAATGCTGTTTTTTAGTTTTGTTAATTTCACCTTAGCTCAATCTACTTATAAAATCGGAATTCTTCCTTCTTTTACTCTAACAAAAAAAATAAATCCAAAATACAAAGTTAGTTTAAATACACAATCTCGTTTTTCTGCTTATAATGGATACTTTTCTGACTCCATTTCTTTTCAAAAAGAATTTAAATATACTTTAACTGATATTTCTATTCTAGTTAATAGAAAACTTGGCTTGAATACTTCTTTTTCGCTAGGTTATTTGAGTAGATTTAGAAATAATGAACAGCACAATCGTTTATTTCAACAATTTATTATATCAAAAAAATATAATTCATTAAGCCTAGCACACCGTTTTTCTACTGATCAAACTTTTAGACCCAATCAAAAAGTAGAGTTTAGGTGGCGTTACAGATTTGGCTTTGATAAGCCTTTAAAAGGAAATAAACTTAACTCAAAAGAGTTTTATTTTAAGCTAAATAATGAGTATCTCATTTCTCTACAAAATAAAAAGTGGAGTAATGAAATCAGATTAATTCCTTTTCTTGGATATGTGCTTAAAACCAAAAACAAATTAGAAATAGGGATAGATTATCGCATTAGTTCATTGGGCAACAAATTACTCAATAATAATTTTTGGTGGGTTGTAAATTATTATTTGAGTTACTGAAAAGCACAAAAAAGCCATCTATACTAAAGTATCTAACTTTGTGATAAATGGCTTTTAAAATTATTAGAACCTATTTTAAACTATCAAATGGGATAGTGAAAAAGTGAATAGGTTTTGGAAGTAATGTGTGTTTTTAGTGGAGCATTTTTGAGTTTGAATTATTTAATTCATCTGACTTTCAGATTTCAAAATATTATTCTGACTCAAACTTTGATTTGAATTTGTTTTCTTATCATTAGCTGTATATAGCCATAATTCAAATTCACGCTCTTCTTGCAAGTTGGAGTTTGGCGAACCATTAATATTGACCCAACGCAAAATTTCCTCGTTTATCTTTTCCTTATTTTGTATTTTTTTATACAACGTACTACGATAAAGTTTGGAAGTTCCGAAAGCAAAGCAAAAATTAGTAATTGCTATTAATTTTGTTCCTTTAAGTTTTAGATTTCTTTTTACCCATTTTTTAGAGTAATTCAAATCTTTACGTAATAAAGAATCTGCTTGCTGCTCGGTAATGCCTCCTAAAAGTACGCTATCTTTTTCGGTGATCAAATGACCATAGCCGATGGTAAGATAACCTGCTGCACAATTATAAGGCTCTAACATTAGTCCTTCTCTACTTTTGATGCGAGTAACAAGACTATCCCATGTGTAATGGGTGCTTATCTCATCCTCTGTGATTTCTTCATTTTCATCTTCTTCAAAACTAGTAGTCGGTTGAAGGACTGGTGAGTTATAAGACGAATTAAACGATGTAATGAATAAAACAAAAATTGATAAAGTAACTATTTTGACATATCTCATATTTAGATTTGATGGTGAAAGAGTGCAAAGGTAAGACCTTATCATTCACTTATCCAAATTCTAACTAATTGTTTTTCAGGGTATTGTCTTTTTGACACTAAAGTAAAATAGCCTTTTTACCAAAATAAATTCTGTATTTAAACCTTTTTGCAGAATCTGGTCTCTATATAACCAATGTAATTTATACTTTATTCTGAAACTGCAATCTTCACTTTATTCTTACATACACACTAAAAAATTACTCAAAAAAAAGTCCTTTTTATGCAAACTTTTTTGAATTTTACACGTACAGTTTAAACACTGACCAACGGTCAGTTGTTTTTTTAGATTTAATCTTTACTTAATACAATCATAAAACACCTATAAACTTACTTTATAAATTAGGAAACCCAGTCACTTCTATCTAAACTTCTGAACTGAATCGCCTCTGCAATGTGTGCAGTCTGTATATTTTGACTCTCTTGAAGGTCTGCAATTGTTCTAGCTACTTTCAAAATCCTATCATAAGCTCTTGCTGAAAGTCCTAATCTTTCCATTGCATTTTTTAAAAGAATTTTGCTAGTTTCATCTATCTTACAAATCTTTTTTACCATTTGAGAGGGCATCATAGCATTTGAATGTACAGAATCTATCATTTTAAAGCGTTCTTCTTGTACTTTTCTTGCCTTGATAACACGATTTCGTATTTCTTCACTACTTTCGGACTTTCTATTTGCAGTCATTTCATCAAAAGAAACAGGTGTTACCTCCACATGTAAATCAATTCTATCTAATAAAGGACCACTAATTTTGTTCAAATATCGATGCACAATGCCTGTTCCACAGACACATTCTTTTTCTGGATGATTATAATATCCACATGGACACGGATTCATACTGGCAATAAGCATGAAGTTACAAGGAAATTCTACAGAGACTTTAGCTCTTGAGATAATAACTTTTCTATCTTCTAAAGGCTGACGCAATACTTCCAAAACGCTGCGTTTGTACTCAGGCAATTCATCTAAAAACAAAACGCCATTATGAGCAAGTGAAATTTCTCCTGGTTGAGGATTTCCACCACCACCCACCAAAGCAACATCACTAATTGTATGATGAGGCGAACGGTAGGGACGAGTAGCTACTAAGGCAGCATTTTCTCCTAAATGTCCAGAAACAGAATGAATTTTGGTTGTTTCTAAGGCTTCATATAAAGTAAGAGGAGGTAAAATAGAAGATAAGCGTTTGGCAAGCATTGTTTTTCCTGCACCTGGTGGTCCAATCATAATTACGTTATGTCCTCCTGCTGCTGCAATTTCTAAAGCACGTTTTATATTCTCTTGTCCTTGTACGTCTGCAAAATCAGCTTCGTACTCATTCTTTTGTTGAGCAAAAATTTCTCTTGTATCTATTTTTAATGGTTCTATATTTAGTTCGTCTTCAAAAAAACCGACGGCTTCTTCTAATGTTTCGACAGGAATAATATCTAGGTTATTTACGATAGCTGCCTCTTTTGCATTTTCTTTAGGCAAAACAAATCCTTTGAAACCCTGCTTTCTAGCTTCAATTGCAATAGAGAGAACGCCACGAATAGGACGCAATTTTCCATCAAGAGCAAGTTCTCCCAACACAATATATTTATCAAAGTTAGGAGCAGTAATTTGGTCAGAAGCAACTAAAAGACCTAACGCAATTGGCAAATCATAAGCCGAACCTTCTTTTCTAACATCAGCAGGCGCAAGATTAACAACTACTTTCTGACGAGGAATACGAAAACCTAATTGCTTAACAGCAGATTCTACACGCTGTTCGCTTTCCTTGACAGCACTATCAGCAAGACCAACAATTACTATTTTTGTTCCTTTGATTACATTTACTTCTATTGTTATAATATTTGCTTCTACACCAACTACGGATGCTCCAAAAGTTTTAGCTATCATTTTGTTCTAGGTTTATTTATAATTGACCCTCAAATTAGGCAAAAAAATATTACAATAAAATAAATACTACACATGAAGTTGCATAAAAAAACCTTATTCTGACTTGTATCTAAAAATACAGAATCGGAATAAGGCTGTAGTAAAATCAAAACGCTACAAAATCAAATTTCTTTAATAACTAAAAAGGGGATATAGAATTAAATAACTGATTAGTAGCGTTTGAATGCTATTTAATAATTGGAGTAGTGGAAGTAACTGAATAATGAGAAACTTCTATTTTTTTTGAATCTTTTTTAACTTTCGGTGCAGCACTTAAAGCACATTCTTCGTTACGTTCACAAGCAACCATGATTGCCAGACCTAAGAAAAGAGTTAGCTGTAAAAGAATTAGTTTTTTGAGTTTCATAAAAAAATTAGTCTAGTGAGTAGTTTTGGAAGATGGCTTTATAATGAATATAAATCATTTCACAATTTTATGAGTTTTTATTTATTCACTTTAAGGGAATGAATAAATATAGATTAACACAAAGTTAAGTTTTTAAATGACTTTTATCGAAAAACAGGACTTTTATATAACAATAGATTTTATCATTTTGAAGTACCTTTTAAATAGTTTATTTATCAAAAAAACTTTAATTTAACTTTCTACTGGAAAATATAACGGATTGGGATAGATAAATTCATATCCTAACTTTTCTTGTATTTTTTTTGAGTTAATTATCTTATAATCAATCATTTGTTCATCATTTGAAAATGTAGGAGATTCAAAATTATACTCTATTGCATTCTTTTCATAGACTTTTTTACGAATTGGATGAATCGGACAGACTGCATTGAATACCTCAAAACTGTTAGTGTTTGTGTCGTTAAAAAGCCTATCTTCACTTATTTTTTCAGCAACTAGAGAAATAATGTTTATCAAATCCTTTCTATGTATGAAATTTACAGGAATATGACCTGTATTTAAGTCCTTTTTACCTGCAAAATACTTTCCTGCCACTCTTTTACCTCCCATAAGTCCACCTGCTCGTAAAATAACGACTTCTAAATCTGTTTTTTTACTGGCTTCTATAAACACATTTTCAGCTTCAAAAATATCTTTCCGATTTGCCTCCTCTACATTTTGCACATCATTTTCAAAAGATTCTTCTATTGTCGACACAGACAATGGAAAAGTAGAGTCTTTATAAATAGACGTAGAACTAATAAAAATCACTTTTTTAGTTACTTTTTTATTTTCTAACAAATGATTTTTGATAAATTCCATTTGAGTTTTATAGAATTCTTTATTTTCTCTTGGTGGTGGTATGTTTATTAAACAAATATCTGTTTCGAAAAAATCTTGAAAAAAGTCATTAGAATTAGCTGATTTTATTTTTTCTTCATTCAACTCCAAATGAAATGGTTTTATTCCTTCTTTTTCTAAAATTTCTATTTTTTCTGTAGAGGTAGTTGATCCATTTACTTTTTGTTTTTTTTCTATACAAAATTTAGCTGTTTCTAATCCAAGCCATCCACAGCCTAAAATACTAATTGAGTTCATAGTTGATAATTTGATTCCTTTGTGAAAACATAAAAACAGATTATTTTGCTTTTAGTTTTGATAAATTCTTATCTTGTTATTATATCATTGAAAATTATTTTTGCTTTTACTATTTATACCTATGAATACTTTATTAAAAAAAATCTTATTCTGTTTTTCTATACTATTATTTACAGCTTGTAACTCAAAAAAAGAGACAACCACCTCTGATGTAGACTCCACTACCGAAACCTCTATATTAAGAGAGGAAATTATTAAAGAAGAAATAGTAGAAGAACCTGCTTTCAGTATTGATACTTTTTCCGATTTCCCACCAGAAATAGATGGTTGTTCTTGTTATTTTTCAAAAAATGAAGCTGATTTTAAAGGAGGAAAAAAATATAGCTATATGGACAACTATGAAAAAATAGCTTTTGTGAAAATTGATGGCGTGTTGGTAAAATTTGTACAAACAAATTCTGAAATGGTTACAGAAACACATTATAAAAACACCTATAAAAGTGAAAATGCAACACAAAACTATACGCTAGAAACAGAGACAGAAAGAGAAAGCCAAAATGGAGATGAAACTTTTCTTTACACAGGAACTTTAAAAGTAACCAATCAAGAAGGAAAAAGTGTAAAAGAAAGTTTTATAGGAGAATGTGGGTGTTAAATTTGATAAATTTACTTCATGAAAAAAGCTATCAATTCTATTTTGATAGCTTTTTTGTTTGTATTATTTTTTCTAAAAACGCATTCCCATTACCAAAATATCGTCAATTTGAGAACGATCACCTTTCCATGTCTTAAACTCCTCATCTAAGATTTGTTTTTGCTCTTCGACTGGTTTTTCATGAATTTCTTTCAAGAGAGCTCTAAAGTTTTTGCTCATAAATTTTTCTGACTTTTCTCCTCCAAACTGGTCTTGATAACCATCAGAAAAAAGATACAACATGATAGGTTCACTCAAATCTACTTCATGACGAGTGTAATTTCTATCTAATTGAAACTGAACACCTCCAATTGGATATTTATCTCCTTTTATTAAAGTCATTTCTCCATTTTTGAAATAGACTAAAGGATTTTTTGCTCCTGAAAATTGTAGTTTTTTGTTTTCTAAATCAATCACACAAAGAGCCAAATCCATTCCATCACGACTTTTATTTTCTTCTTGTCGTAATGCTTTTCTAACGCTATCGTGCAGTTCGTTTAATATTTTATCTGATTCTATGACTCCTCTAGCACTTACAATTTCATTCAATAAATCATTTCCAATTAATGACATAAATGCACCTGGCACTCCATGTCCTGTACAATCGGCAGCCGTTACGACAATTTTGTTTCCTTCCTTTAAAAACCAATAAAAATCGCCACTTACAATATCACGAGGTTTGAAATAAATAAATGAATCTGGAATTGATTCTTTAATTTCTTCTACACGAGGCAGAGCAGCATCTTGAATTCGCTTGGCATAATTGATACTCTCTGTGATACTTTGATTTTTAGCTTCAATAATTTCTTTCTGAACTGTAATTTCATTTGTTCTTTCCTCTATTGTCTGCTCCAAATCTCTACTATATCGTTCTAATTTTTGGTGTAATTGTTCTTTTTCTGTGATAGATTCTTTTAGGCGTTGTACATGTTTTATTGTCTTTGCAATTGTTGCACCCAAATCATTAAAATTAATTGGCTTTGTTACAAAATCAAATGCACCATTATTCATTGCTCTTCTGATATTTCTCATATCTCCATACGCCGAAACGATAACTGTCTGAACAGTTGGATTCACTACTTTTGTTTTTGAAAGCAGCGTAATTCCGTCCATTTCAGGCATATTTACATCGCATAAAATAACATCAATATTCGGATTATCTTTTAGTTTGTCAAGGGCTTCAGTACCATTGGCAGCAAAAATAAACTCATATTCATGATTGCGAAGTTGCTTTCTGAATTTTTGTTTCATCAAAAGCTGCACATCTGGTTCGTCATCTACAACCATTAATATTGTCGGCATAGGGTAGTTTATTTTATAAGGATGTATATTTTCTTCAGACAGATTTATAAAAATGGTCTTTTATCTTATCTTTTTAATGAATAGTATAGTAAGACTTAGGCAAATTTAATGCAAAAAATTAGTTTACCCTAAACATACTCAAAACTTAGGACACAAACAAAACAAAACTCTCGATAAAGCAATTAAATTGCTCGGTAAACTTCATAAAACCAAAAATAAAATAGAGCAAAAGGGAACAATAATCACTTAAATTCAATTATTATTTAGTAAATTTAGAAACAAGAGAACGATTACGAATTACGAATTAAAAATTACGAACTGAAAAACAGTACAGATAATATGATTATCTATTTGTAAAAAACAATTTAAAATTTAAAGTCGCATCTCTTTATTTACTTGATTTTTATTAAACCTTATCACGGTTTGTATTAATGTAGTTCAGACTTTCAGTTTAAGTATACTGTTTTAAAATTTTTGTTATATTTTGTTGTGCATTCAGTTGCTCATAACTGAATGTTTCGCTTCCTCAGAAGCGTGATTTATTTGCTTGAATCACACTTCTGAGGAAGCATTTCGTTCAACTCTAGATAGTTGAACATACAAAAAACATTGTGAAACTTTTGAAACGGCGTACCAAGCATCAAAAACAGTATTTTATCAAATTCAACAATCTGAAAGACTATTATACAAAAATACCCGTGATAACCTTTATTATCTGAATTATTTTTTTTTGGTAGAAAAATCGTAATTCGTAATTTTTAATTCGTAATTAACTTCATGCGTAGTTTTGCAGAATTTAAAGCTCTTTTTGATGAAGATTTACTTCCTCATTTAGAAGACCTCAAAAAAGAACTTTCTTGGCGTAATATTCTTCAATTCGGGATTGTGATAGCTCTTGCAGCTATTTTGATAGTTCTCTTTGTTTTGATTGTTATGGAGTTGTTAGCTATTTGGGTTGTCATTCTTTTATCTGTTTTTCTGATTGCAGGAGCAATTTGGCAAGTACGAAAACTAGCAGATAGAAGAGATATTCAGTTACGTTACAAAAAAACAGTCAATTCTAAGTTAATAGAATTTGTAGCTCCTAGAGGAGATTATAACTCTGATGGCTTTGTTTCCTATAGCGATTTTGTAGATAGTGAGCTATTTAAGCGTGAACCTGATTTTTATGGTGGCGATGATTTGGTAACAACAAATCAAGATGGTGTACAAGTTCAATTTTCAGAAGTAAAAGCTGCTTGGGAAGAGCAAAGTGAAGATATAAAAGGTAATGATTCTAGTCAATGGCACATAATTTTTGATGGTATTTTTATGGTTTCGACACTCAGTAAAAGCTTTCCAGATATGGTCATTATTCCTGATGCTTCACAGGGAAGTTTTGGAAGATTAGGATATGAAACGAAAAAAGCAAACGAACAGCACGGAGAATTTGTAGATGTAGAACATCCAGAGTTTAATGATTATTTTACAGCTTATGCAAAAGATGGAAAAAAAGCTAAAAAAATGATTAGTGAAGATTTCATGGATAAAGCTGTCGAAATTGCTCAAACTATCGAAGAACCTATTTATTTTTCATTTAAAGGTAGAAAAATGTACGTTGCCATTCGTTACGACAAACCAATGTTTGAGTTTAATACGTATCTTGCAAACATTACCAATCCAGAAAAGCCTTATGAAATATTCAAAGAAATGGATTTTTTAGTAAACATTGGTGCTTCCCTAAATAACATGAAAAGACGAGAAACATTAGGTAGTATGGGAAGAGAAAGTTTTGGGGGTGGAATGGAAAGTATGGGAGGAATGGGTAGCTTAGGTTTTATGTCTTCACAAGATTTAGAACTAACAGATGAAGAAATTGCAGCTATGATGAGAGGAGAGTAAGAAATTATTTCAATTAAAAAATAAATTACTATTTAGATTATGACTTTTTTTCAACGTATCAATAATTTTTACTTTTGGTTTTTTGTAGCTTTTGTATTATGGATGTTTTTCTTAGATGGAAATGATGTCTTAAATCAAATCCGTATGCGCCAAACATTAGAAGAGCTACAAGCCGAAAAAGAATATTACAGCAAACAAATTGACCTTTTAGAAACAAAAAAAGCACAGATAAACGATTCTAAAAGCCTAGAAGAAATTGCAAGAGAAAAATACCTTATGACAAAAGAAGGTGAAGATGTTTATGTGGTAGAATAAATAAAGTTAGAAATTAGATTTTAGAAATTAGAATAACTCAATTCCACTTTCTATATTTTGCTTTGAAATAGATAACAATAGTTCTTTTTTAAAAATTGAACGTAGTTCGTTTATAAATATGTTAGTAGTAATATTGACAGATCAAAATTTTAAATAGACAAATATGGAATTGCCAAAATTTAAATACAGCCCAAACGCATATGACCTTGATATATTTAAGGAAGTTGACGGAGTATGTTCAATTTGCAACGAACAAAGAAGCTTAAAGTACGTAAGTTCATTTTACAGCATTGACAAACCTGATTATATTTGTCCGTGGTGTATTGTAAACGGACAGACGGCAGAAAAGTATAAAGGAGATTTTAATGACTATTGTGGAATTGAAGGAGTGTCACCAGACCCAAATGACCCTGAACCAACAATAGCTAAAGAGTTATTACTAGAAATAACAAATAAAACACCAAGCTACTTTTCTTGGCAACAAGAAGTTTGGCTGACACATTGCAATGAACCTTGTGCGTTTATTGGGTATGCAGACAGCCAATCTATTGAACCTTTTTTGAACGAACTTAAAGACGATATTGAAAATTCGGGCATTCCGACGAAATATATAACAAGAAGATTAACAAAAGATAGCGATTTAGGAGCATATTTGTTTCAGTGTGTAAAGTGCGAACAACATAGATTGCACATAGACTTTATCTAAAAAATACTACTACTAACAAGGGTTTTACGTCAGGTGGGCTTAATTAAAATGATTAGAAACAGACCATATCTATCCATGAATCTTTTAGGGATTACCCTAAATCTGATTCTGATAACTATAACATTGAATTTGCTAGATTTTCAATCTAAAAGCTATATATCAGTCCTAATTTGGTCAATAATTGGTTATTCGACTAAGACATGGATTTTTACTCTTCCTATTCTTAAAGTGAATAAATTATCGTTTAAAACAGAATTTAGGAAAAAAGTATTTTATGCAATAAGTCCATTCTTATTAATGGCACTTTGGTATAGTCTAATACTAGCTCTCAATGTTAAAGCACTATATTTTGATTTCTCATTCGGTTATATTCAAAGGTTTCCTCACGGACTAATTCAACTAGTGACAATCTTAGCCGTGTCAATGATTTATATGACCTCACTTTTTATGGCGAAAAGAAAATTAAATAAAACTAAGTAAACTGACACAGGAAGAATCTTGACGTGAAACATTATCTTGATATTTATACAACAAGGAAAGAAATGCAGGAAAAAGGTATAACGAATCCTAGTGAACAGATAAAGAAATTCACAAAAGATTTTGTTGAAATATTACAGAGCTTTTCATTAGATAAAAAAATTATTTTGATAAATAATTCATTCTTTGACGATGCAGGAAACCTAATTATAACAATACCTGAAAGAAGCTAGAACAAGTATTCTTACAAAATGTAACACGACTCCCTCTACTCGTTCATAGTTTCACACTACGAACCTACGGTATTTAAGCGTCCCACTTTGTATTTCGTAAAACACATATGTGACACTTCTGACTTCTAAAATCTAACTTCTCACTTTATTTTTATCCCATCTTAAAACCAATCACAAGGACATCGTCGATTTGTTGTCTTTGTCCTTTCCATCGTATAAAACCACGCTCTAAAAGTTGTCTTTGAGCATCCATGTCTTCTGCATGAATATCTCTCAAAACTTGACGGAAACGTTTTTTCATAAACTTCTCATCGTGTTTTCCTCCAAACTGGTCTTGATAACCATCAGAAAATATATAAAAAGAAGTTGGGTCATTTACTTTAATAACATGTTCATTAAAAGTTGGGGTTTTCTTTAAATATTTTCTTGAATAGCCTCCAATTCCTCTAATATCTCCTTTTACTTGTTCTACATTTCCATTTTGAATATAAATCAATGGATTTTTTGCTCCTCCAAAAACTACTTCATTATTATTTTTATCAATTACACAGATTGACATATCCATTCCATCACGGCTTTGCGTTTCATTCTGACGTAATGTGTTTCGGACAGCTTTATCTAACTCTTCCAAAATAAGAGCAGGACTCATAATACCCATCACGTTAATAATTCTGTCTAAATGTGTTTCAGCAATAATAGACATAAATGCCCCTGGAACGCCATGTCCTGTACAGTCAATGGCAGCAACGATAGTTTTACCTTCTTTCTCTGTAAACCAATAAAAATCGCCACTTACAATATCACGAGGCAAAAATAAAACAAAAGCTTCAAAAGCATCTTTTAGTATAGATAAAGGTGGTAAAAGTGCGTGTTGAATTCGTTTTGCATAATTGATACTATCTGTAATATCTTTATTCTTTGATTCAAGAGAAATCCTATTTTCATCTATTTCATGTTTTTGAGCTTCTATTTTTGTATAGGCTTGTGAGTTATCTAAAGCAATTACGATATAGGTAGCTAGATTTCTAAGAATAGATAAGTGTTCTGAATCAAAGGCATTTTCTTTATAACTCTGAGCTGTTATGACACCAATTTTTCGCTCTGCCAAAACTAAAGGCAAATAAACAACTGAAGAAGTAGTTTTCCCAAAATCTGGATGGGGCTTTTCTTCCATGTATTTCAGATATTCTTGTTGAACGTTATGAATTATAATCTCACGCTGCTCACTAAACGATTTGACAGCCAACTCACTCTTATCATTCAAATCTAAAATATGAAAAGGTAGTACATTTCCATTTTCAATAAAACCAGAAACAGTAAGACAGTTTGCATCCTCATCAAAGAGAGCCACTCCAAACGCATCAGCAGGCATTACTTTTTGAATATTATCATAAACAGATTGAATAATTTCTTTGTGGTGCAAACGAGCTGTTATTTGTCTTCCAATATCACTAAGCAAACGAATATTTGCATACGCATTTTCAAGCTGGTCACGCTGAACACGCAACTCTTCAGTAGTTTCTAGCAATTCACCTGTTCTTTCTTTTACAGAGTTTTCTAGTTTTGTATTTTGTTCTCTAATAGATTTTGTTCGGAAATAATAGATTGTCCAAAGTCCACTTGCAATAACCAAAATAACAGCAACTCTAAATCCTAATGTAGCCCAAAAAGGAGGACGCATTCTAATTTTGACAGATGCACCTTCGTTATTCCATAGACCATCATTATTTGCAGCACGAACCACAAATTTATATTCTCCTTTAGGCAAGTTTGTATAAGAAGCAAAACGACGGTCGTTTACTTCATTCCAATTTTCCTCAAATCCTTCCAAACGATATGAGTATCTATTATTTTCAGGATGTAAAAAATTAAGAGCCGTAAATTCGAATGTAATTACTTGGTCTTCATAATCCAAAATAATTTCATCAACCACTGAAATATGATGTGTGAGAGGAGAATCTTCATTATTGGCATCTCTTACAGCCACAGATTTATTAAAAATTTTGAAATCAGTCAAAACAACAGGAGGAAGATAATTATTTGATTTTACAGTATCTGGATGAAACATAGTTAGTCCTCCAATTCCACCAAAAAACATCATTCCATCATTTTTTCTCAAGTAAGAAGCACCTGAGTTAAACTCATTGCTTTGTATTCCATCCTCAAGATTAAATTCCCATACGATACTATCCCCAACATCAAACTTAAGAATACCATTATTTGTACTTAGCCATAGATTTTCTTTTTTATCTCCCAAAACTCCATGAATAACTCTGCTAAGTTTTATATCTAGTTCGCCAAAATGAAGGGCTTTTTTGGTTTTTGGGTCAAAACGATTTAGTCCATTTGGCGTTCCTAACCAAAGATACCCTGATGCGTCTTCCCAAATTGTTCTGATTGCATTGCTACTAATACTTGTAGGATCATCATCTTTATAAGAAAAATTTTCAAAAGAAAGGATATTTCCTTTACTATCTCGTTTGGCAAGACTAAGTCCTCCTTCTTCTGTTCCTATCCATAGATTTTTATTTCTATCCTCAAAAATAATACGGACACTACTTCCTGCTAAAGATGCTGCATTATTTTTATCATGAATAAAGTATCTAAAACGGTATTTTTTTGGATTAATTTTTTCAAAATTCAAATGATTTCCTGTTGTGTCTTCATAAATTTCATTCAATCCTTTTTGAAAAGTTCCTACCCATATTTTACCAAAGCTGTCTTTATATATAGTTGTAATTCTGTTTCCACTCGGCGATTGTTGTAAAAAATCATTTTCACTTGCTACAAAAGTTTGAAAATCTAAAGGAATATGAGTTTGTTTGTCAAGTGTAGCTCTAAAAAGACCATTTTTGAGTACAGAACCCCATAAAACAGAATCTCCTTCATTTAATAAAGCTGTTACATCTCTAGTATTTGGATTTTGGAAGGAAGAAAAAAATGTACTATAATTGAAAGCAGAGTCTTTAGTTACGTTCAGATAACTCCAACCATCTGCTGTTCCTATCCAAAGGTTATTTTTATCAGAGTTTGTTATACTCCACACCCATGCTGGAGGAAGACTATTTTGATTTTCAGGGTTATGACGGAATGTTTTGAATTGTTTGGTACGAGTATTTATCTTAAAAATTCCATTTTTATTTGTTCCTATCCATAAAAGTCCTGATTTACTTCTTGTAATAGCATTAAAAGAGCCATAATTCTCAAAGGTATTGCCAATATTTTGACGCTTATAGGTGTGATTATTTTGATTGAACTTACCAAGTTCTAGAGCAGAGATAATCCATAAATTACCATCTTCATCTTGTTCTATCCCTTCAATAGCTAAAGGAGAGGCTTTGTAAGACGACATATTATCACCCAAACGATTATATCTTCCTATTCCATTTTTTGTTCCTATCCAAAGTGCCTTAAAACGGTCTTCAAAAAAGCAGGTAATATGTCCATTTGGTAAAGAGGAAAAAGTAGAGTCTGCTAAAAATACTTTAAAATTATTTGTTTTGGGTTGATAACGAGCAACTCCATTTTGTGTTCCTATCCAAACATTTCCTTTTTTATCTGTGTAAAGTGCCGTAACTTCATTATTAGGAATAGAATTAGTCTTTCCATCAGCAAAATATCTTTCAAAAGTCTTTGTTTTTCTATCAAATTTATTTAATCCTTTTTTTGTTCCTATCCAAATAACTCCTGTTGTATCTTCTGTAATTGCACTCACATCATCATTAGAAATAGTTTTTTTATTTGCAGCTTGATATCTATAGCTAGTAAAATTATCAAAGTCAAGGTTGTACATTGAAAAACCTGCTTCTGTTCCTACCCAAATTGTACCGTCTTTAGATTGAAAAAGTGTTTGTATATTGTTGTCAGGAAGGGAAGTAGAGTCTCCTCGTTGAGATTTGAATAGTTTGAATTTATAGGCATCATACCTGTTTAGTCCGTCTTGTGTTCCAAACCACATAAATCCTTTTTGATCTTGCAGAATAGAAAGCACTGTCGATTGAGACAATCCTTGATCGATGCTCAGATGTTCGGCTTCTAAGGGTGTATCTCCAAAATCAGTAAATTGAGCAAAAGAAGAATTGGAGAAGATAGAAAAACTATGTACAATTAGAATACAGAAAAGTGTACAAGCGTACCTCATGTATTTTGTTAGGGCTAAAATTTTGATAGAATTATTATGATTAATAACTAAATGCAGTTATTATATGGAAAAATACACAAAAATTGAAGCAAAACAATTTTTTATATAACTACTTTCGGTAAAAATGTTTTTTTATTAGGTAGAAAAGCCTTTTGGATTTGACTAAGATGTAAGTAGTTTAAAATAAAATTGCTGGATAACGATTTGTTCAAATTTTAGAAAAAATGTATATTGAAGTAATTACAAATTTAAAAATACCAAATTATATATTATTTCGTATGCAAACACTCAAATATCAACTTGGAAAGATAATCGGAATGACTTTCGTTGTGCTAGGAAGTATTTTTTTTATAATTATGTTAGCTAACATAAATAATGGCAGAAATGAACTTGTAGATGGTTTGTTAGGAGGAATTGCCTTGGGAGGAATACCAGCATTAGCAGGCTTTTTTTTATGGAAGTTTTCACGCATAGGACAACGAAAATTTTTGATGAACAAATATGAGCGTCAAATACTAGAAGCAGCCTCTCAAAATGGAGGACATCTAACCCCCACAGAACTAGCCATGAAAACTGACCTGAGCCTTAAAGAATCTAAAAAAGTACTAGAAACAATGCAAATAGAAGGCTATTCTGAACTCAAAATTTCTTCTAATGGCTCAATTGTTTTTTATTTTAGAGAACTAGATAAAGGAGATAATTATGCAGAAAGTGAGCTATTGAATTAATAGACTTTATCTCTACTTATGAGAATTCTAAAAATTAATTTTACCTTTCCCTTTAGCTTCGTTAAGAGTTTTTTATATCATTTTTTTGTAACTTGCAGACCTCTCAACTACTGCATAGCAGTAATTTTTCAGTAATCTTTACAATACAACATTTACACAAAAAGTATAACTTATATGACACTCAAAGAAGTTTATTTAGTTTCAACAGTTCGTACTCCCATTGGTAGTTTTAATGGTTCTTTGGCAGCCGTTGCAGCTACACAACTTGGTGCGACAGCAATAAAAGGAGCATTGCAAAAAATCAATCTTGACCCAAAAGAAGTAGAAGAAGTTTATATGGGTAATGTAATTTCAGCAAACCTTGGACAAGCACCTGCTCGTCAGGCTGCTGTTTTGGCTGGTCTTCCTTATTCTGTTCAATGTACAACAGTGAATAAAGTATGTGCTTCGGGTATGAAAGCGATTATGTTTGCTGCTCAAAGTATTATGTTAGGTCATTCGGATGTAGTAGTTGCTGGAGGAATGGAGAGTATGACAAATATCCCTTTTTACTTAGATAAAGCTCGTTTTGGTGGTTACGGCTACGGACATGGAACACTTATCGATGGACTTATGCGTGATGGCTTGGCTGATGCGTATGACAATTCTGCTATGGGTGTAAGTGCTGATAAAACAGCCGAAAAATATAAGTTTACTCGTGAAGCACAAGATGCTTTTGCTATAGAATCTTATACTCGTTCAAAAAATGCAACAGAATCAGGCAGATTTAAAGACGAAATTGTAGCTGTAGAAATTCCACAAAGAAAAGGTGACCCAGTAGTAGTAAGTGAAGATGAGGAGTACAAAAAAGTAAAATTTGATAAAATACCTACTCTTAGAGCTGTTTTTTCTGCAAATGGAACAGTTACGGCAGCAAATGCTTCTACAATCAATGATGGTGCTTCGGCTGCAATCTTGATGAGTGGAGAGAAAGTAAAAGAATTAGGACTTACTCCAATTGCTAGAATTGTAGATTTTGCAGACGCAGAACAAGAACCACAATGGTTTACGACTGCACCAACAATTGCAGCACCAAAAGCTCTAAAACGTGCAGGTCTTACAAAAAATGACATTGACTTTTTCGAAGTAAATGAAGCATTTTCAGCTGTAACGATGGCATTCAATAAAGAATTAGATATTGATCCTAAAATTGTAAACGTAAACGGTGGAGCAGTTTCTTTAGGACACCCACTTGGCTGTTCAGGTTCAAGAATTGTAACAACACTTACTAATGTTCTTAGTCAGAACAATGGTAAATATGGATTAGCTGCTATTTGTAATGGTGGTGGTGGTGCTTCAGCAATTATTATTGAAAATTTGAAGAAATAATTGATACTATTTCAAAATAAACAAATTACCGTATTTTGTACTTTACAGAATACGGTTTTATTTATTTACCTATTTCTGATTCTCAAATCCTAATTTTAAAAAAAATGTCAAGAATAGTATTTACAGAAAATGCTCCTGCTCCTATTGGTCCTTATAGTCAAGCTGTTTGGAATGGAAACACACTTTTTGTGTCTGGACAAATTGCAATGGATGCAAAAAGTGGCAAAATTACAGGTCAAGATGGAGAAAGCATAGAAGACGAAACACACAAAGTAATGCACAATATGGGACAAATTTTGGAAGCTGCTGAGCTTTCTTACTACAACATTGTAAAGTGCAGTATTTTTGTAAAAGATATGAATGATTTTCAAGCTATTAATAAGGCTTATGGTGAATATTTCACAGAAAACCCTCCTGCTAGAGAAACTGTTGAAGTATCTCGTTTGCCAAAAGATGTACGTGTAGAAATTTCTTGTGTGGCTGCAAAAGAATAATTTTTGTAATTTTACATTAATTTAAAAATCCTAAGAGACTCTAAAAACTCTTAGGATTTTATTAGTATCTTATTAAAACTAATCCTTTCCAAATTAAGTTAATATGATTGTAGAATCATCTAATTTCAGATAATTTACAACTTACCATTTATAATTCATCATTTAAAAGGTTTGGCAAACAAAAAATATAGAAATTTATTAAAAGGATTTGCTAAAAATGCGCCTCAACTTCTTTGGAATGCGCCTTCTTTATTTCCTCATAGTCTTCGCTTGCTTCTTCATGCAGACGAGTTTATGCCCCACGCCAAGAGTTTGTTACCTCAATCGTCTTTACTTGCGCCTCATATAGAAAAATTGTTACCTTATAAAGAAGAACTTTTGCCCTATGCCAATCAGATAGCTCCTCATGCAGAAAAACTTCTTCCCTATTCTGACCAGCTTTTACCTCATGCAGAAGAATTATTGCCTTATTTTCATTTATTTGAGCCGTATTTAGATGAGTTGTTACCTTATACAGATTTGCTTTTAAAGTACAAAGACGTACTTTTGCCAGAAGTCGAAAAGCTACTCCCTCATTGTAAAATTTTGCTTCCTCATGGCGAAAGACTACTTCCTCATGCAGAAGAAATGTTTGTACATTTAGATATTTTACTTTTGTATGTAGATAAACTTTTACCTGCCGAACATCACAATATACCTGTAAAATCAATAGAATCAGTTTCTAATCTGACTGAAAATTTAGAAGAATTAGAGGAAAAAGAAACAGACGAAGAAGAGTAAATCATTAAAAATCTCATTTAGCCATGAACAATAAACTTTCTTTCAAATTTCAAACACTTTTTTCACTTACTATTTTCTGTTTAGGAGTTATAGGAATTGCTGCTTGGTCACTTTCTTTAGAATCAAACTGGAAATTTTTGATTATCGGTATTGCTGCAATTATCGTTTTACTACTTCTTCTCAAAATTTCTACAATGCCTACTTCATTTCATTTTTCAAAAAAAGAATTAGTTGTTTCTTATTTATTTCTACCAAAAAAGAAATGGCTTTTTGAAGATTTGAGAGAATGGAACGCAGTAGAAATCAAAACTTTTAATGACGTTTATAAAATTTTAGAGCTTAGTTTTGTTAAAGACAAAAAGCTTCAAAAAGCAAAAAAAATAGGAATCAGTAAGCAAGAATACAAAGGATTTGAATTTTTTGATAAATTTATGAATAAGAATTTCAAAGAATTAAAGATAGAGATAGAAAAGCAGAAATAAATTTTCATAATGAAAAATACACTCTTTCAAAATGGGAATATTTATATATTGAATAATTATATCAAAAAACAATAATAGCCTTATATGAGCTTCATACGTACATTTTGCAATTAATTGACAAATAGTTTAATTTATTTTGGCATTGGCAAACACTTTGAATTATATAAGTCAAGTAAGCAACAAATTGATAGTAATTTCTAAAAGCATCTGCAATGAGATTGAGATTAATTTCTCAAAATTTTTAACTCATTATTTTTATCAGAGCTTTATTTTTCAGAAATTCTATCAAATAGAAAGTCAAGATTGAATAGTAAGCGTGTTGAAGTTTCTTCTAAAAAAGAACTTATTTTTTACAACTCCTTATTTTTTAGCTATTCAGTTACACTTTTTTAAAATATAACTGAGAAATCCCTTTCCATTTTTTATATATGAAAGGGATTTTTTTATGCTTGTTTGTCACTATGAAGAGTGAACTACATTTTTATAAATTTCTAAAGTCTTCTTGGCTGTATTTTCTTTTGTAAAATTTTGGAGGTGAATAGTAGCATTTTGTATTAATTTATTTCTTAGTTCTTCATCAAATAGAACCTTCTCTACATTTTCAGCTAAAGAAAAAGAATCTTTTATATTTGAAAGCAAACCTGTTTTGTTATTAATTACAGACTCTGGAACTCCTCCTGCTGCTGTTGCCACAACTGGAACTTTACTTGCAAAAGCATCTAATACACTTGTTCCTAATCCTTCTGTTTGGCTTGTAAAAAGAAAAACATCCAATTCTTTTAGAATAAAAGCAATGTCATTTCTAAAACCTGTCAAAATAAAATGCTCTTTTAGTTGTGGATTTTGATTGAACCACTTATGAATTTCGTTTTTTGATTCTCCTTCTTTTCCAATTAAGAAAAAACACACCTGCTTATTTTTTTTCTCTAGTTTAGGAATGAGTAATTTTGCTGTTTCTAAAAAGGTAATATAATCTTTTTCAGGTGTAAGAGCTGCTACATTTCCTATCAAAATCGTATCTTTTGACAAATTATATTCTTGCCTTAAAATAGATGTGTCATTTTCATTACTAAACTTATCCAAATCAATTCCATCATATATTGTAATTAATTTTGACTTGTCTTTAATACTAAGACCCACCACTTCTTTTACTTTTTCTGAAACACAAATTATTTTTTTTATAGCTGAGTGATTGTATTTGTAGTTGGAAAAAAAATTATTTTTAACAGGAAAAATCACCTTTCTACTCAAGATAAATTTAGTTTTATTCTGAAAAAAAACGGCTGACAAAACACCTATTGTATGTGCGTGTGCATCATGAAGATGAACAATACTTACTTTATTTTTTTTACAAAAAGTAGCCAAAAATTTTGCTTGTCCAAACTTTGAGTTTCCATTTAACTCTTCTACCTCCAAATTGGTAGTTACGTTTTCTTTATTATAATTTCTTATAAAATCAGACAAAGAAGAGTTTTGAGGTGTCAGAATTGTTTGTTGAAGTGAGATTTTATCTTCTTGATTTTTCTCTATTTCGGTAGCTAAATAAGCAATCTGCTGTTCGCCTCCTCGCCAAGTTTTGGGAGTAGAAAGATGGACAATATGGAAATTCATTGATTTCTAAATTAATTATGAAAAAGTATGATAGATATAAAAGCAAACAAAATCTCATCTAAAATGAGATGAAGACTACTTACTTCTCCATCTCTAAAATAATTTGCTCTAACTTTTCTATATCTACGTCTACATTTACAGTATGTGTTTCAGCAGAATCACCTTCTGAAAGTAAATAATAATAATCAACTTCTAAATCAGAAGCTAATGAAAAATAGCAATTATTATGTTTGTCTGCTTGATTTCTAATTTCCAAAACTTTAGTATTCGGATTGATGAAAAGCATGTTGGTAAGTCCTGCTCCATGTAATCCAACCAAAGAAACTGTTTGTTTCATAAGTTCAATTTGTTTTTCAAAACTATACTCTTCAAAATAATGAATTTCATAATTATATTTTTTGAGTAATTTCTGAACTTGCTCTTCATTATTTATTTTTCTGAACCTAGATTTCTGACGACTGATGTATATTTTCCTATTTATTTTTTGCTTAATTACATTTTCTGTACCTTCATTAGACTCTATTTTCGAACTTTGAGTAAATAGTTTTCTAGCTTCCTGCATCAATTCTTTATCATAATTTCCACTATTTCCAATATGAGAAGGCAAGATTAATTTATTTATTTTATAGACCTGATTACTCTCATAAAAATATATTTTCCTATTTAGTTTTTCTCCTGTAATTTGAGTAAAATCATATTTTTCTAGTTCTTTTGGAACTAATAACTCTGTATTTTCTCGTTTTTCTATCTTTTGAGCAACCAAAACACGAGGAATAACATCTGTAAGCCAATGAAAATAACCATCTGACCAATTATCTGTCGCAAAAATAGCATTTTCTATCGTTTTTGTTTTTGATAAAAAATTAGATAAAACTACCTTAGCAAAATTTAGAAGCGTTCTACTTTTACTTATTGGATATGTATGAGTATAAGAATTGAAAGTCTTAAAATCAGATAAACTTAATAAATATCCATTTAATAAATAGACCGTTGAAAGCTCTAATACATGAACACTAGGAATATTTTTTTCTAATTCGTGAGCAAACAAACTGGTCTCTTTTAGAGTAACATTTTGAGCAGGATTTCTTTTCGCTATTTTGGCTTCTATAACTTCTTGTTTTTTCATAAATTAGATGTTCAAATTCATTATTTTCAGCTTACAAATAAGTATTGAGTTAAATTATTGAGAAACCAAAAAGATGATAACTCAAACAACTAGCATATTCTAACACACCATTCTACAAAAATAGTCTTTCTAATGTCAATCAAAAACTGGTTTTTACTTTCTTTTTTTGCTCTTCTCAAATTACAGACACCTTTTCTACTCAATAAAGCATATAGTTTTCATAGAGATGAATTACTTTATCTTGCGTTGGGCAAACATTTAGATTTTGGTTTTTTGGAAGTTCCTCCAATGATTGCTCTTTTTGCTTCCTTTATTCAAAATACAATAGGAGAATCTCTTTGGGCTATTCATTTAGTTTCTGGCTTGGCTGGAATGACTTTGGTTATTCTGACAGGAATGATAGCTAGTCAGATGGGGGGAAAAACATTTGCAATCCTATTTGCTGGTTTTATTGTTATTTTTTCACCTGCTTTTTTGCGTATACATACACTTTTTCAACCTGTAGGTTGGGATGTTTTGGGTTGGACATGGCTTATCTATCTTTGGATTCGTCATATAAAAACTCAACAAGGACGTTATTTGGTCGGAATGGGAGCTATTGCAGGAATTTTCTTTTTAAATAAATACAGTATTGTTTTTTGTGTGATTGCTATTCTAATAGCTACTTTGTTTTCAAAAGAAAGACAATGGCTTTTGAACAAAAAGTTGTGGCTTGGTGTAGGCATTGGTCTTCTGATTGTTCTACCTAATCTTATTTGGCAAGCCTTTCATAATTTTCCCGTCTTTCATCACATGGAAGAGCTTAGTGTTACACAGCTTAAAAATATAAATCCTGTAGATTTTATAATTGATCAATTTTTAATGCATCTTCCTATTACTTGGATTTGGATGTTGGGTTTTACAGGCTTATTAAAAAGTAAAACACTTCAACCTTTCAGAACGATAGCTGTATTTTTTGTAGTGGTTATTTTAATGCTTTTCTTCTTGCATGGCAAAAGTTATTATACATTAGGAGCTTTTCCTGTAATGCTTGCTGCTGGTTCAGTCGCTATCGAACGTCTGACACAAAACCGTACGTTTTTACGTGTTCCTGCTGTTGTAATTCCAATAATGCTTATCTTGCCTTTGCTTCCTTTTAGCATTCCTATTTTGAGTCCTGAAAAACTTACAGAATATGCAGCTACTTTTACTGAAAAAACAGGAGAAGAATCGTTTAATCGTTGGGAAGACGGAAAAATACATGCTCTCCCTCAAGATTTTGCTGATATGTTGGGATGGAAACAAATAGCTAAATTAGCAGCAAAGGCATATTATGAAATTCCTGTTGAAGAGAGAAAGAATACTATAATTTTGGCTGAAAATTATGGACAAGCAGGAGCAATTGATTTCTATGCAAAAGAATTTAATTTACCACAAGTATATAGTTTTTCAAGTAGCTATTTACTTTGGCTTCCTCAAAAATTTACTGCAAAAAAAGTAATTTTTATTAATGATAGAATCCATCAAGATATTAGCAAAACAGTAGGCAAACAAACTCTTATTGGAGAAATTAAAGATACATATAGCCGTCAGAATGGGAATAAAGTTTGGCTGTTAGAAAATCTAAGTAAGGACTATTATGAGTTGTATGAAAATGCAATTAAGGAAGAAAAGGCATTTTTGACAGAGTAAGAAAATATTTTTAACAGTTTTTTTTTTCCTGATGCAACCTATCTAAAAATATACTGTCTTTGTAGTAAATAAGCTCATAAAAAAAGCTACTCACTAATTTAACTACATTTCATTATTTACATCAATAATCATTTAATTCTATGAAAACGCTCAATCACAAACTAACTACTTTCTCATTTGCTCTTTTGTTTCTTTTTGCATTTTCAATTTCTACAGCTTTTGCTCAAGAAGTTAGAAGTGTATCTAATTTTGAAGAAATTTCATCAGGAGGAAGTTTTGATATTAAAATTGTAAAATCTTCTAAAAATGAAGTCAAAATTGAAGGTGCAGATGCAGACCTTTTAGAAAAACTAGAAACTCAAGTAGATGGCAATCGTCTTAGAATAGGAATCAAAAAAGGCAATAGTTGGAGTTCTAGAGGATATAGTAAAGTAACTATTACAGTTTATCATACTGAAAAACTAGAAAAATTATCTCTTGCAGGTTCGGGTTCTATGGAATGGGATGGCGAATTATATAGCTCTACATTAGAAATTAGTGTTGCAGGTTCAGGAAAAGTATGTGGAAGAGTTGCTGTTTCAGACTTAGAAGCAAGTATTGCAGGTTCTGGAAAAATTTGTCTTAAAGGAGCAGCTACAAAACAAGAAGTAAGAATTGCAGGCTCTGGAGATTATGAAGCAGAAGATTTAAAAACACAAGATACAGAAATCAAGATTTCAGGTTCTGGAGATGCTAATGTATATGTTACAAAGAATTTAGAAGCAAAAATTTCAGGTTCTGGAGATATTCGTTACACTACTGGTGGAAATGAATTAGAAAGACAAATCGTTAAAGTAAGTGGCTCAGGAAAAGTACGCAAAGGATAAATATAGTTTGCAATTGTTGAATAAACAATTGACAATTAGTCTAAAAAACTCTTCACATTTCTATCTTTAGATTTTTGAAGAGTTTTTTCATTTTAATAAAATAGCTTCTTTTATTCAATATTTCTTTAAATTTGTCTTTTGTTATGCCTTTTTGGAAATGTATTTGAAAGATTTATAAGACGAAAAATCTACCCCTAAAAAAAGAAGTTGGTCAATTTTATGATGAAAATAAAAAAACGAGTAATTTGGTTTTTGATAATTTTACTTTCAATTCCTACACTAGCATTTTGCCAAGATGATTTACAAGAAAAAACAAAAAGCCTAGAAGATTCTATTCGCTTAATGCTTTATAGAGAGCGACCTTATTTTGAAGTCGTCAATTATGGAGCAAACCGAATTCAGATGAAAGATAGCACTTCGTTAGATTATTTTTTTGAAGCTCTTTATAAACTTCAAACTCAAAAAAAAGGAGAACCAAATCAGGTAAAAATTCTGCACATGGGAGATTCTCATATTCAAGCTGACTTTTTTACAGGAAAAGTAAGACGATTGTTCCAAGAAGACAAACGTTTTGGAGACGCAGGACGTGGATTTATTTTCCCTTATTCGGCTGCCAAAACAAACAATCCATTTGATTACAAAACTCGTTATACAGGAACTTGGACAAGCCAAAAAATGGTCAGTAATAAAGACCAATCTCAATGGGGAATCTCGGGAATAAATGTAGAGACAATAAATCCTAAATCAACAATTACACTTGAACCCATAGAATACAATGAGCGCAACCCTTCAAAAATAGAAAAAGTAAGAATCTATTATCCAATCCTGAATGAAGAACTTTTTGAAGCTGTCATTATTGCTCCAACAAATGAAATAAAATCTCAAAAAATGCACCCAGATGGTTATTTGGAAGTTATTTTTTCTGTTCCTCAAACTTCTATCAGCATTGGATTAGATAAAACAGATGATATTCAAACACATTTTATTCTGCAAGGCATTTCTTTAGAAAGTAATGAAAAAGGAGTTTTATATCACGCTGTGGGAATAAATGGAGCAGAAACAAGACATTATTTGCGTTGTGAAGATTTTGAAACACAACTCAGAAGCATTCAGCCAGATTTAGTAGTAATTTCTTTGGGTACAAACGATGCCTATCCAACCAGATTTGATGATGTGGCTTTCAAAGGAAATTTAATAAAAATAATTACTCAAATTAGAAATATTAATCCGAATACTTCCATTTTACTTACTTCGCCAAATGATACTTATCGTTATAAAAAATATGCAAATTATAACACCCAAAAAGCAGAAGAGCGTTTACAAGAACTAACAAGAGAAAAAAATGTAGCTCTTTGGAATTTTTATCAGATAATGGGAGGTTTCAAATCAATTATTGATTGGCACAAAGCAGGGTTAGGACAGTATGATAAAATTCATCTTTCCCAAACAGGGTATAATTTGCAGGGAGATTTATTTTATGAAGCCATTAATGAACAATATAAAAAGTGGCTGAACAAAAATAGACCAAAATAAATAGCTCAAAATAACATGTTCTAAACTGTCTGACACCTCAAAAGGTATCCTGACAGTTTAGATTTCTACTTTCTATTTTTTTAGGCATATTTAATTTTTCTCAAATTATATATTAACTAATAACTTTATAAACAGAACCTTCTCTAGTTGGTGTGCTGCTAAGCAGTTCAATTTTGTTGCTATCCCAAACACCAATTTCACCAACAATTATTTTTTGAAGACGTTCTTTCATTGCTTTTTTAGTTTCATCATCAGTACGAATATATGCTAAAGTAACATGAGGATTATAATTTTCAACGTTGGTATTTTCAATCTCTATATCTATTTCTTCTAGTTTTTGAGCCAATTTTTCATATAAATCTGATAAAGCTTCATTTTTCAAAATTCCTACCCAAAGAACATAAGGAAGTTCATTTTTTTCAAATGTTCCTATGTCTTTCATTGTTAAAGTAAGAGGGGCTTGTTTTGCAATTTGACTTACAATTTCCTGTATTTGTGAAATTTTTTGGTGTGAAACATCTCCTAAAAAATGCAATGTAATGTGCATTTTAGAGATTTCTATCCAATCTTTAATTTCCTTCATTTCTGGATAAGAAGAAAGCCACTCTTGACATTCTTGTAAAGCATCTTTTAAAAATTCAGGAAGAGGAATGGCAATAAATAAACGAGATGTTTTTTGAAGAGGAGTAGTCAATTTAGGGGAGTCGATTTTTGTCTGTAAAAAAAGTGTTTGGTAATAATGTTTGTGTAAATTATAACTACAAAACTACAAATAAATTGTCAATTACAATAAAAATGTTTGTTTAGAGTATCAAAAAAGGCTTTTTATAAGAAAAATTATAAAAAGGCTTTTCAATATTATACTTTATTTACTTAAAAAACTCAACTCTATAACTTTTTTAAGTTTTACTAAACACAGAACTTTTTGTATACACATCAAAGCCCTAAATCTCATAAGAAGATTTAGGGCTTTGTTATTGATAAGTTAGTTTTCCTAACTGAATATTTCTTGAACTATTATCTACCTAATAAAAGATAAAGAATTGGACCTATGATAGGTAAAAAGAAAATAGCTAAAGACCAAAGAACTTTTGTACCCATTGTACTAGCAGAAGTCCATACACTATAAAAACAATAGACAATAAGAATAAGATGAAGGATTGATAATATACCACCAATACCACTACCCAAAACACCAAAGGCATTTGCTACAAGAATCGTAAACATAAATTTCAAAGTTTAAAAAATGAAAGGAAATAATAAAATTTTGAAGTCTAAAAAATAATTTGATAAAATAATAGAATCAAATTTTGACTTCTTAATATACTATACGTTATCGAAGCAATAATTGTTTTTGTTCTTGGGTAGAAAGTTGATAAATTTTATTTTCCTCTAGCCATTGAATGATTCCAAAAGGTGATGTTTTCCAAATCTGTAAAGAATCTGAAAAATGTAAAACAATATAATTTTTATCAGGACTTAAAGTAGCTTTCTGAAGGTTCTCCATTTTTTGATGGTACACTTTATTTACATCTAACGTTGCAATATAAAAATTGCCATAAGAGGAAGTCAGAATCATTTCTTTTCCATAAATTGGATTTCCACCTTTTAGAGCTTTCATTCTGCGTCCTTTCAAATCCCAAAAATCTGTCCAAGAACCCGAAGCAGAAACTAAATAGGGTTGTCCTTGTTGAGAAGGAGAAAAGAAAAATGAAGAAATATTCGAACGTTCTAAACGTGTATCTAATTCATAACTTTGCTTTGTATCTAAATGCAAAATCTTGTATGGCTTTAATCCTCCTGTTACCTTTTGAGCCAAAGCTAAATATCTATCATCAAAAGAGCTAGTTGTTTCTGTATTTGGTTTTACTTTTTGCGTGTGAAAAACATTACCTTTTAGATCTATTAATTGAAGCTCATTATTTTGTGTAACTGCCCAAACAAAACTTCCTTTTTTAGAAAAACCAGCATTCGTATAGTTTGGTTTTTTAGTAAATGCGTTTGTAATTCTGAAAGGCTTATCTTTTTCGGCTAGGTTTGTTTTATCAAATTTATCTAAAGAAATAACAGCATTTTTGATTGTCAGAACATAATCTTGAGAAGGATGTAAAAACACTTTATCGGCTGCAAACTCTGCTTTTGCATTTTCTTTTTGGTCGGTCAGACGATAAATATTTCCAGAATAATAAATGAGCTGTACATCTCTACTTTTTATTTTATTTTGATTTATTGCTGCATTCTGAGCAAGCCATTTTTCACCTTGTAATTTGTCATTAAAACGCATTTGAGGACTAGCAGCTCGCCAAAAAGTAATATCTTCTAAAGTTTGTATAACTAAATAACTTCCATCTTGTGTAAAATAAGGGGTCTTAATAGGCAAACTTTCTAGCTTTGTAGTAGACTGGCTGCCATCAGCAAAACGTATTGTACACAAACCATCTTCTGAAATAATTACCCATTTTTTGTTTGTTTTAATTAGATTACTTCCTTTATACATAGCAAAATAAGCTACATTTCTTTGCCAAAGAGTAATAGAATCACTTTCAAAGTAATACCTTTTTAGTATATTTTTTTCATCTATCACCCAAAAAGAAGCAGAGTCTTGAGACAACACTTGCTTTGGATTTTGAAGTTCTTTTTTAATTTCATTTGTAGAAACATCCCAAACTACCCATTTTAAAGAATCAGAATTAACTAAAGATTCTGTTTGTCTTCTATTTTTCTTTTTTTGATTCTCATCTTTAGAGTATTGTTTCAAAACTAGATATTTATCTGAAAGCCATTTAGCTTTTGTTCCTTCGAAAGTAGAAAGTAAATTTGAACCTTCCCAAACAGCTATGACACTATCTTTCGCTTCTGTAAAAAGAGTTCTTTGATTGGGAGAAAACTGCATTCTCAAAATCTTACTCCGATTTCCACTAATTGTATCTAACACTTCTCCTGCTGTTGTCCAAATAAGAGCTGTTGTATCAGCAGCCGAAATAATTTTTGTATCATCTTTCGAAAATGAGAGTCCTGAAATAGTGTCATTATGTACCTGCATTTCTAATAAGCTCTTTCCATACACATCTAAAATTTCTACTTTTCCATTTGCAAAACCAACAGCCAAACGATAGGGAACATTATTTGAAAAAATAATTTTTTCTATTTCTACTTCTTTTTCTATTTTTTTGATAACATCGCCTTGTAATGAACTAATAAATATTGCATTTTTCCTTTTGTGATTGCCTTTTTTATTATCATTTTCAAAATAAGCTAACCATTGAGCATCAGAAGAAACAGCATAATTTATATTTTCGTTACTTTTTAAATCTTGATTCTCATTTTTAATTGGAATTTGAGCCGAATAATATAAATTTGGACTATAAAAGTGAGAATACAAAGAACCCTGTGCTAAATGTGTTGGATATTCTCTGACTGCTTTTTCTATCAAACGAATTGCCTTTGTGGCATTTTCCTTTTGCATATTATCACCCAAATAAGTCAAAAAATTAGCTTGTTGCTGACGAGTTTGTGTTTTATGTGCCTCGTCTTGTCTTTCATATTCTTGATATTGCGCCCAAAAACCCAGACCTGCCAAAACCAAAAAGAATGTCAAGAAAAATATAGCTCTATATAAATATCTTTGTTGTCTTTTTTTCTGATTTATTTTTTTAAGACTCCGAATATAAAGCTGATTTTCTATATCTGAAAGTGGGGCAAGTTCAAATTTATACTCTTCAAAAAGTTTAGTTTCTTCTTTAGAAAGTAAAAGTTCTGGTTTGGAATATGCTGAAAAACGAGCTTTTTGAGCTATAATTTTCTTAAAACGTTCTATTTTTTGTTGCTCTGGTGTTTTGGGAGCTGCTTCTACTTTTTTGGTTTCTAGTAACGTAAAATCAAGTGTATGTTCTTCGCTTGGCTTTACAAATAATGTAGAAGGTGTATTTGGAAGTTTTCTTGAAGCATAATTATAGGCTTCTTTGATAGAATTGTTTTGAGCTAATTGTTCATAAAAATGACTACTAAAGATATTGTCATCTTCTTTATCTTGATTTTTGGAAACAGCAATTGTAATGGGCAAAAGATGTGCAATTGTAGCAGAAGGAGGAACTTTTATATCTTCCAAAATCAGACAAGCTAAATTTGGCATCATAGAAAGACGACGAATAAGCTGTTCGATAAAGGTGGAATCGTTCGAATCTCCTACCCAATGAAAAATAAAAAGCCTATCACTAAATTCTTTTTCATCTAAACGTTGAAATACTTCTGAAAAGATATTCTCTGAAGTCATTATCAATTCGCACATTCCTGTACGTTGAGGTGTAGAAAGAGCAACATCTACAGCCAAAAAAGCAGACGTTTCTGTAGCAGATGTTAAAAAAATTATTGGTGAATAGGTTTGTTTCATATAAATTTGCACAACTTGCACGCACTTATTAGAAAGTGATGCAGAATGAAGGAACAGGATTTTGTTTTTTTATTATCTCTATCTTTTTTTTGTAATTCTTGTTACATTAAAAAATCCATAGAAAAAGATAATCTAAACTAACTGTTTTTTGTCTAAAAACAAACACAAATACACAATTCACAATTAATTATTAACTAATTTGTAGATAAAATCAATTAATTCTAAAGACTTTCTCATTTCATTTTCCATTTTATCTCAAATTTGTTTTTTTATATTAAAACTTATTAAGCCCTTATCTTACCTTTTATACTAGCCGTGTCAAACTCCAATTCCGACGATAAAAACAAAAAAAATAATTCCAACACTTCTAATAAAGATAGTGAATGGTTTGCCACATGGTTTGACTCTCATTATTATCACATTCTATATAAAGATAGAGACGATACAGAAGCTCGCTTATTTATAGATAATATAAGTTTATATCTCAACTTTTTACCTAATGATAAAATACTAGATTTAGCATGTGGAAAAGGTCGTCATTCTATTTATCTCAATCAAAAAGGTCTTTATGTAGAAGGGATAGATTTATCAGAAGAAAGTATTCAATATGCCAAACAGTTTGAAAATGAACGTTTGCATTTTAGTCAGCATGATATGAGAAAAGTCTATAAAACTGATTATTTTGATTTTATTTTGAATCTTTTTACTAGTTTTGGTTATTTTCAAACTGATCAGGAAAATCAGCAAGCTATTTCGGCAATGGCAAAAGCTCTTCAAGTAGAAGGACGAATTGTATTAGATTTTTTTAATACAACAAAAGTAATACAATCTCTTGTCTGTTATGAAGAAAAAATTATTGAAGGAATTACATTTAAAATTTCAAAATCTGTACAAAATAATTTTATTATAAAAGATATTCATTTTGAAGATAAAGGGAAAGAATTTCATTTTCAAGAACGAGTTAGAGCAATTCCAACAACTGATTTTTTGCGTTATTTCAGAAATGCAGGACTAACAGTAGCACGCATATTTGGAGATTATGATTTGTCTGAATTTGAAGAAGGAATTTCTGAAAGAATGATTTTTGTAGTAGAAAAGTAAATTAGTGATTAGTGATTAGTGATTAGTGATTAGTGAGAAATTACTTTCTGAAATAATTGTTTTATAACAAAAAATAATTCGTAATTCGTAATTCGTAATTCGTAATTCGTAATTCGTAATTCGTAATTTAGTTAGATATGGATAAATCTTTAGAAAAAATATACGGCAATAAAATCCGAACACGAGTTTGTGGAATTTGTATCAATGAAAATGGAAGTTTACTTGTCGTAAATATGAATGAGATTTCATCTAATTTAGAACAAAATAAATCTTTTTTAGCTCCTATTGGTGGTGGAATAGAACTTGGAGAAACAGCAACTGACGCACTAAAGCGAGAGTTTTTGGAAGAAACAGGGTTAGAAATAGAAATTGATTATTTTATGTGTGTTTATGAATATGTCAATTTGCCTATTCATGCAATAGAATTATTTTTTGCTGTTCGTGCTGTTGGTGGAAAGCTAAAAACAGGCTTTGACCCAGAACATACTACTGATAATCAAATCATTACTTCAGTAGATTATTTAGAGTATTCTAAAATTTTGGAAGCTCCTTTGGAAGAGCGACATGGGAT
Organism: Bernardetia sp. Wsw4-3y2; assembly: GCF_037126295.1. Classification (NCBI taxonomy): domain Bacteria; kingdom Pseudomonadati; phylum Bacteroidota; class Cytophagia; order Cytophagales; family Bernardetiaceae; genus Bernardetia; species Bernardetia sp. Wsw4-3y2. The sequence goes on from NZ_CP147017.1 coordinate 1,470,640, forward strand.
TTTTAAATATGCTGCTTCACTAGAAAACCTTAAAAAACTCAGAGGCTATATCAGAGTCAATTGATTATGAGGTTATTATATCAAAAATATGTTTATGTGCCTTTTAGATAAAAATAATATTTGCATTTTGACAAAAAATGAATATTTTTGATAGCTATGCCAAATATCACTACATGAAGAACTCCATATTATATTTCTTTTTATTGCTATTCTTATTTTCTGGACAATATTCTTTTGCACAGTCTATTGGTTTGCGTCATTATGATGTAGATGAAGGCTTACCTCAAGGGGATATTTATGGAATAACACAAGATAAAAATGGGTTCTTATGGATAGCAACTGGAAATGGATTAGCTCGCTTTGATGGGCATGATATGCAGCCTTTTACACAAAATGATGGCTTGACTGATAATTTTGTTACTGCTTTAGCTACTGACTCTCTTCGTAATGGAACTTGGTTAGGACACCCACAAGGTTTGCTCTCTTACCAAAATAGACAAACAGATTCTATTTGGACAGTTACTTCACTTAGTCAAAATTTACTTAGTCGAATTCAACAAATCTATGTAGAAGAGGAACAGATATGGGCTTTGACAGAAAGAGAAGGTGTCTTCAAAGTTAGTTTTAATAAAATAAACTCTAAAAGTCAGATTAATCAGCCCACAGAAGATTTTGATTATCAAACCTCTTACTTTCCACTTGTCAGCACACATACAGAAAGGTGTAATGTTTTTGAACGATTATCTAGTAATGAGTTCTTAGTGGGAACAGATAGTGGTCTTTTTGTAGCTTCTGTAAAAGACGAAAAATTTATTTTTACAGATCAAATAAAAGAATTACAGGGAATAGAAGTACACTCTATCACAAGAAAAAGGCAAGGTCAAATAGGTTTTTGGATAGGAACAAAAGACAATGGCATATATAATTTTTTCTCTAATAGCACTGTAAAAAAGGCATTTCCAAGTCGAACAGAAATAGCTAAAGAATACATTACCTCAATTTTGGAAGATAAACGAGGAAAACTTTGGGTAGGCACAAAAAATAATGGTCTATTTAGAATAGAATCAATAAAAAAAGAAGAAAAAGTAGTCGATATAGAACATTATACTTCAAAAAATGGACTGCCAAGCTCATCTATTTCCTGTATTTTACAAGACTATGAAGGAAGTATCTGGATAGGAACAGAAAATAATGGACTGGTTCAGATGCTAAATGAAATGTTTGAAATCTATACTTATTCCCATGGTTTGCCTAGTGAAAATATTTTGTCTGTACTACGAATGGATGAAAACAACTTACTTTTAGGTACAGACCAAACTATAACTTCACTTACTTTACAAGGAGATTCAACTATCTTTAAACCTTACCTCCCTGCACTTTCTCAGACCGTTGTTCGTACTCTTTTTAAAGACTCATTAGGTAAAGTATGGATAGGAACTGAGAAAAAAGGACTTTTTATATTTGACCCAATTACTAATTCTTTAAAATTAATTAGAGATGTTCCTGACAAAACTATCAACAAAATAACATCTGATGACGATGGAAATATTTGGATAGCAACTAACTCATGGGGACTTTTTAAATATATAAAATCTGAAAATAGGTTTACCCAAATTTTGCCAACCAAAACCATACAATTGAATCGAATTCAGAATATTTATAAAGACAGGCAAAATCGTATTTGGATTGCTTCTTCTGATTATACATTATCCTACTGGAAAGACGACAAACTTACGGTTTTAGATGCTGTTTCGGAGTTTAGTCAAGTAAAAGCAACTTGTTTTACAGAAGATGCTGAAAACACACTTTGGATAGGTTCGGAAGGTTCAGGTGTTTTTGCATATTCTGAAAATGAAATCAAAAAATATACAACAGCAGACGGATTAGCTTCAAACTATTCTTACTTTATTGCTGCTGACAGAAATTATAATATTTGGATTGGTTCAAGAAAAGGAATTACAAGACTGCGTCCAAAAGATGATTTAGCCAAAATTTATCATCAATCTGATGGACTTATAGGAACAGAAGCAAACAGAAGTGCCGTCGAAAAAGATTATAATGGAGATTTGTGGTTTGGAACTACTAGAGGACTCATTCATTATATCGGACAAAATGACCACATCAATCTTGTTCGTCCGAAGGTAGTCTTGAGTGGTTTTCGTATTTTTGGAGAAGAGAGAAGTTTCGAAGAAGATTTAGTTTTGCCTTATGATGATTATAGTTTGCGTTTAGATTTCAAGACAATTACGTTTCGTTATCCAGAAAAAGTAAAATTCAAATATCGTTTGAAGGGATTTGATGAAAATTGGTCTGAAATAATGACTCAAAACTTTGCTTATTATTCTCACTTAGAAGATGGTAGTTATGAATTTGAAGTCTTGGCAACCAATGATGATGGTGTTTGGGCAAATATTCCTGCAAGTTACTCGTTTACTATTGCTACTCCGATTTGGAAAAAAACATGGTTTTTAGTTGCTTGCATACTGATAGGATTTATACTTTTGGTTGGTTATGTACGTATGAGAACACATTCTTTAGAGAAAAAACGTAAAGACTTAGAAATAGAAGTTGAAAAACAAACTGAAAAACTAAAACAGCAAAACAAAGAATTAGCTGTAACAAACTCACTTCTGAAAGAATCTGAAAATGAGCTTTCTCAATCCAATAGCATTAAAGATCGCATGTTTTCTATTATTTCTCACGATTTGCGTGCGCCTTTAGCAACTCTTCAAAACTTTTTGAAAATGTTTATTTCATACAGAAATGCGTTTACTGATGAAGAAATCAATAAAATAACTAGAGATATTGATAAATCACTAGGAAATGTTGGTGGGCTTTTAGAAAATCTTTTACAATGGTCTAGAGCGCAAATGGGGCATTTAGAAACTAAATTAGAGCCTTTATTGATTACAGACCATATTCAAAAAAATATTGAATTATTACTTCCAACAGCAAAAAATAAAAAAATTAACCTTCAAGTTTCTCAAATTGAAGAGGGTATTTTAGTAGAAGCAGACTCCAATTTACTCAATTTCATTTTGCGTAACCTTATCAGTAATGCTATAAAATTTACAGATACAGAAGGAACAGTTACAGTAGGAGCAATTGCTGATACAAATACTTTAGAAAAAAATGCTCAAAAAATGATTCATATTTTTGTCAGAGATACAGGAGTAGGAATGAATGAAGACATTGCAAAGAAAATTTTTATTACAGACCAACACGTAACTACACGAGGAACAGCCAACGAAAAAGGAACAGGCTTAGGACTAATGGTGTGTAAAGAATTTGTAGAAAAACAAAATGGCAAAATTTGGGTAGAAAGTATAGAAAAAGAAGGAACAACTTTTACCTTTTCGCTGAGAGAAGCAATAATTAAAGATTGAATCAACCTTGTTTAGAAAATAATTTTGACCTTAATTATTTGAATATCAAATAGCAAACCCAATGACCAAAATATCATCTACTTGGCGAGTTTGGCGCATCCAATCTTTTAGAATATGATTTAAGATGTCTTTTTGTTCTGCAAATGGATATTTATGAACTTTATGAAGTAGTTTTCGGAAGCGTTTTGCCATAAATTTACTGTGCATTCCACTACTAAACTGGTCTTGATAGCCATCTGAATAAATATAAAATGGAGTTGGTTCATCAGTCAGTTCGATGGTATGTGTTGTAAAGGTAAGTTCTGCATTTTTTCCACCAATAGAAGCTGTATCTCCCTTTACTCTAATAACTTCACCATCACGAATATAAACCAATGGGTTTTTTGCTCCTGCAAACTTGAGCGTTCTTTCTTTCTTATCTACTACACAAATAGTAATATCCATTCCATCACGATTCTGTGTAGAATCTTGCTTGAGAGCCATTCGGATAGATTCATGAAGCTGACTAAGAATTTCATTCGGTTCAATAATTCCCATTACACCAACAACTTGATTGAGATAAGTATCTCCAAGCATAGACATAAATGCCCCTGGAACACCATGACCTGTACAATCGACGGCAGCAATAACAATTTTTCCATCTTTTTCACAAAACCAATAAAAATCGCCACTCACTACATCACGAGGTTTGTAGAGAATAAATGAGTCTTTGATTAAGTTTTGTAATGAGGCAGCAGGTTGGAGAAGAGCATCTTGTATGCGTTTTGCATATTTGATACTACTCATAATTTTATCGTTTTTCTTTTCTATTTCATCAAAAGCAGCTTCTAATTTCTTTGTTTTCTCTTGAATCTCGTCTTTTTGAGCTAATATTTGTTTGTAAGAAGTAACCAGTTGTAGCGCAGAATTAACACGAGCCAAAAGCTCTACTTCATCAATCGGCTTGCGAACATAATCTATTGCACCTGCTTGAAGAGCAGTTTCCAAATGTTCAGACGAAGTAAATGCTGTCGTCATGATTATTGGAATGTGTTGTGTATCTGGTCTTGATTTCAGTTTTCTAACAGCTTCAATGCCTGTCATTTGAGGCATTTCCCAGTCCATAATTATTAAATCAGGAGATTCTGAAATTCCTTGTTCGTAAGCTGAAAGCCCATCACTTGCATAAATAATTTCGAATACTTGACCAGATTCTTCGAAAATACTCTCAATGACAGCTAAATTGCTATCATAATCATCAGCCACTAAGATTTTGTAAGAATTAGGACGTATTGCCACAATAAAAGGGAAATAGAAAAAAAGAATTTATAAACTATAAAACAGAAGTAGATAGGAATTTTGGAATCTTTATTCAACCAAGCCTCTAAAAGATAGGCTAATATACTAACAAAAGTAGAAAAAGCTATAATTTATTGTATTTTTGAGTAGAAATAAAGCATTCAAAAGTGAAATAATCAAAAATGAAACCATGTTTTGATTTTGATTAAATACTAAATTACTCTCCATTCAAAATCTTCTTGGCTACCCAATCCATATTATGACCAAGATATAATAAACGACTGATGAAATATCCCTTTTTATTTATAAATGCTACATTATAATTCCTAGTATCTAAGCCTTCTCTTTTCATTTGAAAATCACTTGATTTAATCTTATGAATTTTATCGCCATAATTTTCATACAATTCTTTGCTTTGTTCTTTATTAGCAAAAAGGTGTATTCCCTCAACTTCTTGTGTAGAAATTAAATTTTTCCAACTTTCTTCTGTTCCATTTACAAAAATATAAAGAAAAGCTATTTTTTCATCCGTGTATTCTTTGTAGAGTAGATTTGAATACCATGAATTAACTTCAAGATTTTGAGCAGCAGAATCTATGAAGGTAAAAAAAACATATTTTCCTTTAAAGTCAGATAAAGATACTTCTTTTCCAATAAGGTCTTTTAATGTAAAATCTGGAGCAGGTGCGCCTCTTGCAAATTGTTTGTAAAGAGCAGCCTTTTCTTCTATAATTGCTACTTGTTTATTATTAGGAAATGTTTTTTTAACTTGATGCATCAGTTCATTGAATAACTTTTCCTCTTCACTCCACCATTTAGTTTTGTATAACATTCCATTAGCAAATGAATTATCATCAAGTATTTTTAAAATTAAATAGTTTCTTATTTGCTCGTCTTCTATCTTCTTGACTTGTTGATAAGCACAAGAATAATATTTGTAGTCAGCATATCCACGCTCTGTTTTTACACAATTTGCTTCTAGTATTTGTTCATATAATAAATCTATATAATCTTTAGCATAAGGATAGTTTTCATCTATCTTGTTTTTAAAAATAGACTTATCTTCATCTTCCTTCATTTGATATTTATGAACAGCTAACTGGTTTCGAAAGTATTTATCAAAGGTGGAATCAACGTCTATTTGCTTGAGGCTTGTATCACAACTTTCAATCATACTTCGAAGTGTACTATCATTTCTACGGAAAAATATATCTAAATCATGTATATCTATAGGAGAAGGAGAGTTATTGAACCAAAAATCTATATCAAATTTGGGATAGCTGTACATATTATAAGTAATCTGATTTTCTCTATATGTTTTCCCTTTCAAAAAAATAGGTTTACCTTCTTCATCAATACCTATTTCAATAGTATCCTTTGACAGAGTAAGCAAGTAAAAACCTTTATTATTACCTAAATAAACATTCTGTTCTATCGCTCTTTCACAAGGAAATTTAAGAAAGCAAGAATTAGTTGCTGTATCTATTTTATCAAAATAAGTCCATTTGTCGTATAGAAAATTATAAATCTTAACACTATCTGTACTCCATTTTTCAGAATTAGACAAAGTAATTTTTATAAAAGTAGAATCTTGTGCAAAAGCAGAAGAAACAGAGAGAAAAGCTAAAAATAGAATGCAAATAAGGATAAATATGTTTTTCATAGAATTTTGATAAAACTCAAATTAGTTAAATTGACACTTTATAAACGACAATTATAGGAGTCTATTATCTGATTATCAAAACTATAAAACCATGCTGTATTCAAATTGGAAAGTTTTTTGTTAATTTTGAGTATAGAACATATAGTTTCTATTAAAAAATTAGAATACTAAAAATTACCTAGTAAAAATATCAATCTGTTATGAATCAATATTTAAAATCTCTTCCTTATATGTTTTTTGTAGCCCTTTTTGGCTTAACTCTTTTTAGTTTTACTAATAAAGATGCTACTAACTTTACAGTTGTCATTGATGCTGGACATGGAGGAAAAGACCCTGGTTGTTCGGGTAGTAAAACAAAAGAAAAAGATGTTGCTCTTGCTGTTGCTTTGAAAGTAGGAAATTATATCAAACAAAACCTCAAAGATGTAAAGGTGGTTTATACAAGAAGTACAGATGTTTTTGTAGAGTTAGATGAAAGAACTGCCATTGCAAATCGCAACAAAGCTGATTTATTTATTTCTATCCATTGTAATGCAGCTAAAAACAAAGAAGTTTTGGGTGCAGAAACTTATACTATCGGAATGCACAAAACAGATGGAAATCTTGATGTAGCTATGCGTGAAAATGCTGTTATTTTGAAAGAAGAAAATCACAAAGAAAAATATCAATTTGACCCGTATAGCATTATTTCATATATCAAAATGTCAAATTTTCAGAGTGCTAATCAGACTAAGAGTATTGATTTTGCGAACAAAGTACAAAAACAATTCGAAGAGCGTGTAAACAGAGAGAATAGAGGTGTAAAACAAAGTGGCTTTTTAGTATTGTGGAAAACAGCTATGCCAGCAGCACTGATAGAGATTGGTTTTTTGACCAACACAAAAGAAGAGGGTTATTTGAAAACTGATAACGGACAAACTTATATTGCATCAGGAATTTATCGTGCTTTTAAAGAATATAAAAATGAAGTTTCAGCAAAATAGAGATTTGAAAAATGGGAGTTATATTAACTGATGTTACGCAAAAGTCTGCTCTGTGTGCCACAGAGCAGGGTTAAAAAAAACAAACTGCGTAACATCAGATATTAATATTACACAAAAATAGATTTTCTGCAAATTACTTGCATAAACGAAACCCACGATTTTAATCGTGGTAAACAAGTAGAGAAGGGTAGAAAACAGCATATTTTTTTTTGACTATGTAACATCAGTTAGATACTGAAATGAGAAAACAAAAAACTGTTTCAAATTTGAAGGTTTGAAACAGTTTTTATTTTGTAAGAAGAGAGTTTTGCTAAATGAATTTACCATTTATAATTCACAATTCTCATTAACTAGCTTTTACTTGCTCAACAGCACCACGAATGGCAGCTGTTATTTCGCTAATTTCTCCTACTCCTTCGATAACATGGAGTTTGTCTTGTTTTTTATAATAGTCTGCTACTACTTCAGTTTCGTTACGATATACCTGTACACGGTTTCGGATAAGTTCTTCTTTTTGGTCATCTACTCTACCAGAAGTTTTGCCTCTTTCTAAAAGACGTTTTACAAGTTCTTCTTCATCTACGTGTAGAGAAAGAACAGCGTTAATACCCACTTGGTGAGCTTTAAGAAGATTATCTAATGCTTCTGCTTGTTTTGTTGTACGAGGAAAACCATCAAAAATAATTCCTTTTGCTCCTGTATTTTCTTTAAGTTTGTTTTCTATCATTCCGATAACTACTTCATCAGGAACTAAATTTCCTTTTGTCATATATTCTTCGGCTTTTTTTCCGAGTGGTGTTCCTGCTTTTCGCTCTGCACGAAGCAAATCTCCAGTAGAAATATGTATCAAATTATAATGCTCTACAAGATGTTGGCTCTGTGTTCCTTTTCCTGCACCAGGAGGGCCGAATAAAACTAAATTTAGCATAGTTTGACTATTTTATAAGGTATTTTACAGTTTATTTTTTTATAAAAACATTCATTTACAAAACTCAAATATAGCATTGGAATAACTCTTAAATAACTCTATCGAACTATTATCATAAAAATAAAATGTTATCCATTTGAATTTGTTATAAAAATTAATATAAAACTTTTATAAAAACAGGATAACACAAACTTGAGTGTAACTGAATGAGTAAATCAACTTTAAGTTAGATTTGAGAAACTAAATGTAAGAAGCAAGTGCGTTAAATCCAAATATTGTATCTGAAATTAGCATAAAACCTGCTTTATTTGTTCTATTTGGTTATTTTGCCTATGAATTTATCTAAATTTTGAATTACTTCTCCTGAAATATCATCTGTATCCATCCACGTATAAACGCTGCCTACATAATTCATTCCTAAATAAGAAGCACTTTCTCTAAATGGCATTTCAAATGCGGCACTTATTTCCAAAACAACATCTTTCTCAGATCCACAACAAACCATTGCCATTGTTTTGCCTCTTAATTTTCTACCCGTTTCTTTTTCTATTTTCAAGCAATCTGTAACTCTATCAAAAAAGGTTTTCATAATTCCAGACATAGCATACCAATATACAGGAGTAGCAAAAATAATCAAATCATATTCTACTATTTCTCTCATTAAAGGCAAAAAATCATCATTTCTATTACGTGAATCGTAATCATAATGTGAAATAGTATAGTTTTTTAAATCAATAAAATCACAATCTAACTGTTCTTGAATATAATTTACAATCTTATTTGTATTACCATTTTTTCTTGCACTTCCTTGAATAATGAGAATTTCCATTTTTTGCTGTAATAATTAATTGGAACAAATTTTCTGAAAAATACGACAAAAAAAAGCAGTTATAAAATTTATAACTGCTTAGTTAGTAATAAGTAAACATATTTTTTGATTTAAAAGACTTTCTAATTATTTTAGTTCAATCTTGAACGAAGTTCTTCAATTTGGTCTTTTAGTTTGGGCTGAAAAGGATGAATTTGATAGAGTTTTTCAAGAGTACCAAGTACACCATGTTCATCTCCAATCTCAGAATAAATGGTTGCTAGTCCTGCTAAAGCTCCAAAATGACGATTTTCTATATTTAAGGTCTGATGAATATCATCAATAGCTGCTTTATAATTTCCTCTCAAATAAAAGGCTGTTGCTCGCTTGTTCCAACCCTCTGCAAAATTTGGATTTCTATCCACCACTTGTGTAAAAACATTAATTGCATCCGTATAATCTCCTTTTGAAAGGCTTTCAGTTCCTAAACGAATTAAGGTATTCATTTCTACATTTCCTGTATTGAGCCAAATATTCCAAATTTGTGTTAGGATGGCTTCTATACGTGCTGTCGAACGTGCTGTTTGCAGTTGGGTAAAAAGTCGGTCTAGTATTTTATTATCTTGTTTCATAGTTGGTTTTATTTAGTGGTTGTTTTTGATAGATTATTCTTATTATTATCATTTTTACAGAATTACATGGCTATTTTTTATATTTAAACCAAATTTTTATCCAAAAAGTTGTCTTTATTTGAAAAATCAAACTTTATACATTAAAAATACAATCAAAACATTTTTTTTTGATTAATTTATTAGATTTTGTTCTAGTAAAATGTTCTGAAAAAAATATAAAGAACTACTATAACTTGTAGCCTAAAAAAGATTTACGTTATCTTTACAGAATTAATAGACAATAAATTATTTGTCTTCAAAAATCTAAAAAAACTGTATTTACTAAAATTTATTCAAAAATATGCTCGACTTTCTTAACTTAATTTCAGCCATTTCTTGGGACGTAAGTCCTGAAATTTGGCAATGGAAATTTATTAATCTTCGTTGGTACGGACTTTTATTTGCCACAGGTTTTATTATTGGTTACTTTATTTTTTCCAAAATCTATAAAATAGAAGGTAAGCCACAAGAAGACTTAGAAACGCTCCTTACTTATATGGTTATTGCAACTGTTGTGGGTTCTCGTTTGGGACATTGTTTATTCTATGACCCTGTTTATTATTTGTCTAATCCATTAGAAATTTTGAAAATTTGGAAAGGTGGATTGGCTTCTCATGGAGGAACTATCGGACTTTTGGTAGCTCTGTTTTTATATTCAAGAAAACATCCAGACCAGCCTTATTTATGGCTTTTGGATAGAATTGTAATTCCGATTGCACTTGCTGGTGCTTTTATTCGTCTAGGCAACTTAATGAATTCGGAAATTTATGGAGGTGTTACTGATTTGCCTTGGGGATTTATTTTCCTTCAAAATGGCGAAACATTACCCAAACATCCTACACAGCTTTATGAAGCAGGTTCGTATATTTTACTCTTTATTTATCTGATGGTTTCTTACTTACAAACTAAACGTTATACTCCAAGAGGACGAATTTTTGGGCAGTTTTTAATATTACTTTTTGGCGCACGTTTTTTCATTGAGTTTGTGAAAAATGTACAAGAAGCGTGGGAAATTGATATGGTAGCTTCTTATGGAATCAATATGGGTCAGCTTTTGAGTATTCCTTTTGTTGTGGTAGGAACATACTTCTTTGTTCGTTCATTCTCTGAAAATGCAAAGAAAGAAGCTATTGAGTTTGCTGAAAAGGGTAATAAAAATATTGTCGGTAAAGTTGATGGTAAAGGCAAAAAAATATAGTACTGATTAATACTAAATGCTATTTTATAAAAGAACTGATTTGAGTTTTGTTACTTGAATCAGTTTTTTTGAGTATTTATGCAAATAAAAAAGGTAATTTCAAATTATATTAACTATCTTAAAGCGTCTTTATCATTTTCATCCAAAAAATCATGAACAAACATCAATCAGAATTATTATTTGCTCGCTTCGAACAAATTCGTAAAGAAATAGAAGGGGTAGAGTTTTGGTCTGCTAGAGAATTGCAAAACATACTCGGTTATGCACGTTGGGAAAATTTTAATAAATCAATACAAAAAGCCTTAGAATCTTGTAAAAATAGCTCTGAAGATGCTCATAACCATTTTCGTGAGGTCACGAAAATGGTCGATATAGGTAGCAAAACTACACGAGAACTCAAAGATTATGCTCTCACTCGTTACGCATGTTATTTGGTTGCCCAAAATGGCGATCCTTCAAAAGATGAAATTGCATTTGCTCAAAGTTATTTTGCTGTTCAGACAAGAAAACAAGAACTTATAGAAAAGCGTTTTTTAGAAAATGAAAGAGTTACGGCAAGAGAAAAACTGACAGATACCGAAAAAGTATTATCTGCTCTAGTCAAACAAAGAAATGCAAACTTTGGATATATAAGAAGTAACGGCGATAAAGCTCTTTTTGGAGGACTTTCGACAAAACAAATGAAAGAGAAATTAGATATTCCGACAAACCGACCTTTAGCAGATTATTTACAAACTTCACTTATAAAAGGTAAAGACTTTGCTGCCAGTCTGACAAATGATAGCATAAAGGAATATAACTTGAACTCAACAAGTAAAATTTCAAAAGAACATAAAAAAAATAACGAAGAAGTAAGAGGCGTTTTTCTTAGACGAGGCACAAAACCAGAAGAACTGCCACCAGCAGAAGACCTCAAAAAAGTAAAACGAAGAATAGCAAGTGATACAAAAAAATTAAAAAAAGGCTCAAAATAAAATTTTGATGTTATGAAATGGAACGAAGACAAAGACATAGAAACCGAATGGTTTAGACTATGCCGAAAATTACAAAGTCATTTTGATAAAAAACCTGACTTGAATGGAATTTTGTTTTTAATGGGAATACAAGAATTAGGGCAAGGAATTCGAACATTTAGCAAAGATGAAAAACAGGATTTGATGCACATGGCAACGTGTAAGGCATTGAGTTATTCTGACTATTATGAACTTGAAGGAACAGATGAAGACGGCTGGGTGCATTGGAAACTCATCAAACCCTTGCCTATCTTGAAGATTGAAGAGCAAGAAAAACTCCTTAAAATGAATATAATTACTTATTTTAAGGAGGAAGTTTTTAGAGAAGAAGGGTTTTAATAAACAAATTCTCCATGCGCTGAAGAAATAGTCAATTTTTTACTTTTCTCATTAGTAGTATCTCCATTTTTTTCTACTCTACCAATTATTTTTGCATCAATTCCAAACGATTTTGAAATATCGATAACCGTTTGTGCCTGTTCTTTTGGAAGATAAATCTCCAAACGATGTCCCATATTAAAGACTTGATACATTTCTTTCCAATCCGTTTTGCTTTCTGCCTGAATAAGCTCAAAAAGTGGTGGTGTGTCAAACAAATTATCTTTTATGATATGCAAATTTTGAGAATTATCAACAAAATGCAAAATTTTGGTTTGCGCTCCTCCTGAACAATGAATCATTCCATGTACATGCTCTCTAATTTTATTCAAAATTTCTTTCACAACAGGCGCATAAGTACGTGTTGGGGATAAAATCAACTTTCCAATATCTGTTTTTGTATCCTTTGGAAGTTTTTCATAAATATCTGTCAAACTCCTAGAGCCACTATAAACAAGCTCACTAGGAACAGAATTATCAAAACTTTCTGGATATTTCTCAGCATATTTTTTAGTCAAAACGTCATGTCTTGCAGAAGTTAAACCATTGCTTCCCATTCCTCCGTTGTATTCAGATTCGTAAGTTGCTTGTCCAAAAGATTCTAAGCCTACAATTACATCGCCTTCACTTATTTTATCTGTGCTGATTACATCACTTCTTTTCATTCGTGCTGTTACGGTACTATCGACGATAATTGTACGAACAAGGTCGCCTACGTCGGCAGTTTCTCCTCCTGTACTGAAAATTGTAATTCCTTGTTCTCTAAGATTTTCTAATAATTCTTCTGTTCCGTTGATGATTTTAGCTATTACTTCGCCTGTAATTAGATTTTTATTTCGTCCAATAGTAGAAGAAAGCAAAATATTATCTGTTGCTCCCACACAAATCAAATCATCAATATTCATAATGACGGCATCTTGTGCAATTCCTTTCCAAACCGACAAATCGCCTGTTTCTTTCCAGTAAAGATATGCCAAAGATGATTTTGTACCTGCACCATCTGCGTGCATGATATTGCAATAGTCTTCATCTCCTCCCAAAATGTCAGGGATTATCTTACAAAATGCTTTCGGAAAAATTCCTTTATCAACAGATTTGATGGCTGCGTGTACGTCTTCTTTTTGTGAAGAAACACCACGTTGTGCATAACGAGAGGTCATAGTTTTATTGGAAAAGTAAATGAGATTCAAGCGAAGACGCTTAAACCAGTTTTATTTCTAGTTTAAAGTAGTACAAAAGTCTGAAAATAATAGGGTTTGTGCAAAATATGAATGGTTTTAATTTTTATTATTAATAATAGAGCTAAAGTTTTTTTTAAATTAAACGAATAGCACACATTTAAGTATATTAGCATTATTTTTAAAACAACAATACTAAATCATGAACAAAATAAAAAAACTCACTCTTTCTCTGATAATCATAACAGGAATTTTATCCTTTACATTTGATAGTTTAAAATTATTTCAATTTAGTTATCCAAAGCTTGATAACACAACAATAACTCTAAAAACTGATAATTTTAAAAAGTTTAAAAAAGAATGGCGTGGTACAGATTACTATTACTATAGTGAAAGTAAGGATGGGATTATTTGTTCCGTCTTGTACTACAAGCTAAATGAAGAAGAAAGACTTACCTTAGTTGATGCCCCAAGAGTAGCTATGGGAGGACCTGATATAAGTCCAGCCTATCCTTTTTTCTATTTTCTCAATTATTCAAAACTCAAAAAATACGAGACGAATGAAGAAAGATGGGGAGAACCAACAGACGATTTTATGTTTCGCCAAAATGATATTACTAACTTTGAGGGAGTAAAAGTCAATCAGAAACATATGTATGGATATTTTATGGCTAAAAAAGACTTGTTTGTAAATATTCATTTGTCTAAAACAAATTGCACATCCACTGATTCAACTGTTATGAGAGAAATATTAAGCTCACTAACAAAGAAAAAATAAGTATTCCAAAAGCGAAGATTTTTTTTTATGGTTCAAGCCTCAACGCTTGAACCAAATCCAAGTTGTACTACGTATATTAGAGCTTTTATAAAAAAAAGACATGACAAACTACTCTAAAATGAAACATTCGCTAATCGTCTTTCTACTATTTTTTATTGCTCAATTTAGTTTTGCACAAAACACCAATCAAGAAACAGTACGCAGAATTGATACTTATTTGGATAGTATTAGAAATGATGAAGCTCGTTTGAGACAATTTTTTGCTAAATTTCCAAAAGGAGCAGATTTGCATCATCATTATAGTGGTTCGGTTTACGCTGAAACGTATTTGGAATATATTGAAAAGAATAATTTATGGATTAATAGAAACTCGTATGCTATTGCTTATGACCAAGCACCTAGAAATGAAAGAAGCGAATGGTCAACGGTTAATTCACTCAAAGAAGATGGATATTGGTCGGATATAAAAGTCAAAATAATAGAATCTTGGTCTAAACTCTATTTTAATTACATGTCTAATCCAAGTGATGAACACTTTTTTTCTACCTTCGAAAGGTTCAGTATTCCAGCAAAAGCAACCTATAATGAAGGTCTTAGAGAAATAAAAAATAGAGCTATTTCTGAAAATGTGAGTTATATCGAAACGATGTTTAAAAGCACAGGTTTTTATGATAAGTTTGAAAAGGATAATGAGTTTGCTACTCAATTATTAGCTTTACAAGAAACCAAAGATAATTCGATACAAAAAAAACTAGACGAACTTTACAACTACTACACAAAAGTAGAAAATGCTGTTTTTCTCTCAAAAGTAAAATCACATAACGAGCTTATCCAAAAACTGCATACTGAAAATAAAATAGATGACGATACATTTACGATGCGTTATCAAAACTATTTTATACGTTTGTTTGACCCAGCTACTACCTTCAAATCTTTCTTAATTGCTTTTCATTCTGCCAGTACGTCGGATTTGATAGTGGGTGTAAATATTGTTGCACCAGAAAATAATGCTGTATCTATGAGAGATTATTGGTTACACATGCAGCTTTTCAAGTATTTCAAATCGGTTTATCCAAACGTAAAAACTGCCATGCACGCAGGCGAACTTACTCTAGGATTAGTAAAACCAGAAGATTTGACGTATCATATCAATGACGCTGTATTTATTGCAGGTGCAAAGCGAATCGGACACGGTGTCGATATTGCTTATGAGAAAAAATCAGAGGAATTGTTGTCCTATATGGCACAAAATGAAATCGCAGTAGAAATTAGTTTTTCTAGTAATGATTTTATTTTGGGTGTGAGTGGAAATAAACATCCTGTACTTTTATACAAGGCATATAATGTACCAATAGTAATTTCGACAGACGATGCAGGTGTACTCCGAACAGATTTGACGCAGCAATTTTTGATACTAACAAGAGATTATCCTTCCATAAAGTATCAAGACATCAAAAAAATGGTTTTTAATAGTATCAATTATTCATTTCTCAACAAATCAGAAAAGGAAAAAATAAGGAAGGATTTAGAAGGTCGTTTTTTGGAGTTTGAAGTGGGGTTTGTTGGAGAGTAGTTGGATTTTCGGCTGATTTATTTTTTTTAAGTGAATATTGTATATTGATGTATTGTAGAAATAATAAAAAGACATTTTATGGACAAAGAAACGGTAAGTTATATTATCAATTATTTTAGTAATTTAATGACTGATGACGAAAAATTGGCATTGAAACATCATATGTATATTTGGAAAACTAATGAAAATCTAGAAATGAGGCATATTATGACCCAGAGAGGTTGGATTAGTACAGAACCTAAAATAATTAATTTCTTAAAGGATGGCTATCAAGAATTTGAACTCAATGTTGCAAGACGAATAATGAGCGAAACTCCAAAAAAGGTATTTCTAAATAATTGTCCAAAATGTAACAAACTTGCAAGAACACCATATGCGAGACAATGTAGACATTGTGGATATAGTTGGCACAACTTAATCGTTGCAAAATTTAAACTTAATCGTTCATTTCAGTTGATAGATAGACCATTTTTTCTTTTAGGCGAAATAACAAAGGGAGAAGTCAAACAAGGACAATTTATGGATTTGAGAATGTTAGGATTGAATAAAACACCAAAAATTGAAGCTGTTGAATTTGCTTTTAAACGACAAGACGGAGAAAATTATAATGAAATTGGACTTGGAACAAACGAGCTTACAGAAGAAGATAAAGAATATTTGAAAAATGTTGGTTCTTTTGGGACACCATTTGACATAATTAACAAACCTATTTCTAATTCAATTTGAGATAGTTAAAAATAACTTCAAAAATATTATCATTCCAAAAAAACAAATGGCAATTTCAAAAAAAGGTTCAAGAGAAATAAACGTAAATGGTATTGAATATTTGTACAAAGTATCTAAAATTAAAACGAAATCTGAATGGCGAGAACAAGCAGATGAATTGAATGATACATTTGTAAAATATGCAAGTCATTATGGACTAGGTAAAGTAATGGACATTACAATTAATATTGTAATTCAATTAAAAGACAATCCTGTCTCAAGTTTATTGATAAAGATAAATTCAATTTTAGTAGATGGGTTTATGGGAGCTGAACAAATTACTCAGATAAAACCCAAATTCATTGCTGATATGATAAATAAAGGGTTAAATGATGGGTGGAAACCCTCATTGAAAGGCAATCATAGCATAAATATTTTAGAAACCCACAGTAAAGAAAAAGAACCTATTATTTTACAACTTCCAAATATGAATGAAGTAATAGAAAATTATCAAAATCTTGAAAAGCCAATTGAAATTAAAATAAATCTCTAATTTATCTTTGATAATATCACTTATACTAACCAATGGAAGACATTCTAATCTCTAGTAAAACACACACGTTAAAACTAACTTTTGCTGATGCATTCCATCCTTCAAAATTGAATATCAGAGCAGACCATTGGTATTTTACCTACAAACTTAGTCTATTAGATAACTCTTTGGAGTTTGGAAAATGGTTTACTGGGAGATTTTGGAAATTGACGGATGATATAATCGTATTTGAAGAATATGTAAATGAGAATTTTGATGCAGAATCCATTGAATATGATAATGATGTTGCTTTAGGACTTTTTCTAATTGATTTTCAAAAAAATGCTATTGCAAGATTTTCTCACTTTCAAGGAGGACAATTTGAAGTATTAGAATTGACAGAAGATAGGAGAATAATTTATCAGAAAAAATTATCTTATCAAACAAGTGAATTTGAGGTTAATCTTGATTCTTTAAAATTTGAATCGTTCAGAATTATTTAGAAAATAGATTCAAAATAGAGAAAACAAACCAATATCGTATCTTTGCGTTTATTTGATATAGCAAACAAAAATACGAACCAAAAAACACACTCAGTTATGATTCAGAATGACTTGAAGCCTGAAATTATTGAAAATGGCAACCTACTTGAATATATTAAAATTGTCTTAGAAAATATGCCAAGCGATTGGTTGAGACTAACCACTCACCGACTAGATATTTATAATGAAGAACGAGCAAAAACAGAGTTTTTAGAGCAGTTTGAAATCTTATTTGCAACGCATAACGCTGAAAAATCGGCTTTAAGTGAACTACCAACGGCTTACGATTATATTCGTTTGGGTCATCCGTTGTCTTCTGTTTTAGAGTGGGCAATCGCTAACTTGAATAACCTAAAATCAGAAAGTGTAATCAGTTTTTCGTCAAGAACAACTCCTATTTTGGCTATTTTGAGAAAGAATTTATTACAAAATAAAGCTACTCAAATCGTTTATAGTGGAGAGTTACCTGCTTTTTTTGATGCTGAAATTATTAAAAATGTTTACGGTTATGAGTTTGAATTAAAACAAGTTGAGAAAATAGAAGAAATAGAAAACTTTGAAGGAAGTACAGTTTATATTTCACAAAAAAATGAAATTGGAACGGCTAATCTTGATTCAAAAATTGATTTTTATATTAATATTCATGATGATTTAGGAAGTATTTTGTTTGTAAATGGCAAAGAAAATGAAAGTTATATTTCAGAAATTCAGCACGTCCGTAGAAGAGAAACAATAGCAATGACTCCAGCCGATTGTTTGACAGCTTTGCATATCCTTACAGAAAATACGTCTTTTGAACCTAAAACATTTGATACTCAAAAAAATAAAGAATCGGTTTTAGCATCCATCAAAAAAATTACGCATTCGGATTCGAAAGCCGTTGTTGGTTCTAGTGGACTTTCTATTCAATATGCTATTATGATGGGATTGATTCATGATGCAACAGAAAACCACAAGGGAAAAGCTATCAAAATTATCGTTCCTCCAAATTGCTATGGTGGCACAAATGACCAAGCTAGAAGAGTAGCTGCATGTTTAGATAATGTTGAAATAATGGATTTGCCAGTTGATGGCGATAATGATATGGTAAAAAGCACTGAACGAGTTTTAGCAAAAGTAGCCGAATTAGATGCAGTTCCTTATATCATTGCCGAGATTCCGACCAATCCAAGAGTGGAAGTGCCAAATCTTGAAAATTTGGAAAAGGCTTTAAGCAAAAAACGTCAAACTCCAACTGGCAAAAGAGCTATCGAACCTGTTTTTATCTTAGACCAAACTTTTTGTCCGAATGTAAATTTTTTAGGCAAAAATGAAATTCTCTCAACGGTAAAAGTTATTTCGTATGTCAGTGGTTCGAAGTTTCCTAGTGGTGGAAAAGTAACAGCTGGGTATTGTGTAGCCAATCAAAAAGCTGATTATTTGATGGATAAAATAGAAAAAAACATCATTCTTTGTGATAACGAAGCGACAAATCTTCAAATGGAAATTTTGGCAGAACAGTTACCTTCAATGAATCAAAGAATTGAAGATGCTTATAAAAACACTCGCAAATTTGTCAATTTTATCAAAGAGGTTTTACCAACAGCAAAAATCAATTTTGTTTCTGAAGAACTGGCGCAGCAAGGGTTTACACCTTCGGTTTTTTCATTAGATCTTCCTACAAAAGGAAATACGGCAGAAGAAAAAGAACTTTACAAAAGGAAATTGAATGATAAATTAATTACTATGATGATTACTCAGATTCCAAACGAAAGTAAATATTGTGTGAGTTATGGACAATTAAAGGGTTGTTATTGGACAATTCCTGCCACTTCTACACAAGGAACAACCAAAGAATCTGACAAAGATTATATTGCTCGTGTGTCGCTTTCTGCTGATATGGATTTGGAAAAACATAAAGAAGTGTTTTTGGAGTTTGTTGAGCAGATTTAAAAATTTAACTAAAAATAAACCTAACTTAGCTACTGAGTTAGGTTTTCTTTGTCCTAAACATGTATTTTAGTATTCCATACAATTCATTTTTCAGAAAAATATTCAAAAATTCATTTTTGATGCAATCTATTCAAAAAAACATTGTCTTTGTAGTAAATCTGTAACAGTATTAATCATACTCTTATAATTTACAAACTTCAAATTGTGCAATTAACAATCATAACATGAAAAAATATCTGATTATTAGTTTTCTTTTTCTGACAACTTTTTCAGTATGGGCACAAGTCGAAAAAAGCTCTGACTTATACAAAACGATTATGTTAAAGGACAGTCTGCTTTTTAATGTAGGCTTTAACACATGTGATATTGACCAGTTTGAGAGTTTATTGAGTGAAAAATTTGAATTCTTTCACGACAAAGACAGTATTTCACACAAAAATGATTTTATATATAATTTGAGAAATGGCTTATGCAAATCACCTACAAACTATAAATCAAGAAGAGAATTAGTAACAGAAAGCACTGAAATTTATCCACTTTATAAAAAAAATGTGTTGTATGGAGCAATTCAAACAGGCAATCATAAATTTCATGAAACAATATCAAACCAAAAAGAAACCTTTGTAGGTACAGCAAAATTTACCCACGTTTGGCTTTTAGAAAATGGAGTTTGGAAATTAAACAAGAGTTTGAGTTATGACCATCAAGGCACAAATTCCTTAAGCTATCAATCTTCTATGTTTGGTAGCGATACTGAAATAGAAAATTGGTTAAAAGAAAACAAAGTTCCAACGTTAGGACTGGGAATTATTAAAGATGGAAAACTACAACAAATAAAAGTATTTGGAGAACTCAAAAAAGATGTTGTAGCACCTTATAATACTATTTTTAATGTTGCCTCTCTTACCAAACCAATTACAGCAATAGTAACTTTGAAGCTCGTCAGTTTGGGAAAATGGAACTTAGATGAGCCTATTTATAACTATTGGACTGATCCAGATGTGGCAAAAGACCCAAATTCCAAATTAATTACGACAAGACATATTTTGAGTCATCAAACAGGTTTTACAAATTGGCGTGGAAATAATGAAGATGGAAAACTACATTTTGAATTTCCAGTCGGAACAAAATATCAATATTCAGGAGAAGGTTTTGAATATTTGAGAGAAGCCTTAGAAGCAAAATTTCAAAAATCGCTTAATGAGTTAGCAACCGAATTGATTTTTACTCCTTTACAAATGAATGATACCAATTATTTTTGGACTGAAAAAACAGACAGTTTACGATTTGCAATAGGTTATAACAAAGAGGGACTTGCTTACGAAATAGAAAGAAATACAACTGCAAATGCTGCTGATAATTTATTGACTACACTTGAAGACTATGGAAAATTTTTAACTAGTGTAATGAAAGGCGAAGGTTTGAGCGAAAAAGTATTTGATGATATGATTAAACATCAAATTCAAACAAAAGAAGGAAAATATTTTGGACTTGGATTTGGAATTTATGAATTAGCAAACAATCAATATGCTTTAGCGCATAGTGGTGCTGACAAAGGCTGCCAAACAATAGTATTTATTTTGCCTAAGACAAAAGAAGGAATAATTATTTTTACTAATGTGGATGATGGCTACAAAGTATATGAGAAATTATTAAAACATTATTTAGGAGAAAATGGAAATACAATTTTTGAAATTGAAACAAAATAAAGAATGTTTTTTTCAAAATCTATCTATCAATTTTATCTAATTTGGTAATAATAAAGTAACTCTTGTGAATTTTTAGATAAAACAGAGTTACTAAAGCTACAGAGAATATCTAAAATTATTCATTCAATCTAAACCTTTCAAAATTAATTCGATTAGGCTTTCCAGATTTCCACTCCTTCAATAATTTTTTTTCATCAAATTGTTCTTGTTTTTTTATAAATACAGAACCTACAAATTTTTCATCTCTGTAATACTCTGCTACAATTAATTCTCCTTCTCTTATTTTTTTGATGGTAGAAATTGCATCTTTTATATCTTCTTCAAACTTACTTTCATACCAACCTCCAAAATGACAATGATGACTACAAAAACCAATAGTTATTTTTTCATCTTGGCTATTTAAAATCAAATTCGTGTTTCTTTCTTCACTAAAGGATTTTATTTTTATTTCTAAAAAGACGGTTTCTATATCCTCATTTTGATGGAAACTAATTCGATAAGGAGATTCTAATATAGAAGGATAGTTTTTTTTCAAAAAATCATTTACTTTTTGAGAATAATGATCTAGTTTTTTCTGATTATACATTGGCAATTAATATTTTCAAAATTATAAATTAGGATTAAATGAACTACAAAGCCAAACATCAAGTTTATAATTTAAAACCAAATACAAAGCATAATTAGAAGCATCATTATTTTTTCGTAAATTTGTATTTTAAAAATTCAAAATGAAATATATCAAAAAAACTATATAGAATTATCTTTATGAGTAACGACACAGCATCAAATGTACGAGTTCGTTTTGCACCTTCTCCAACAGGAGCATTGCATATCGGAGGAGTCCGTACTGCCCTTTTCAATTATTTATTTGCCAAAAAACATGGTGGCGAGTTTATCATTCGTGTAGAAGATACCGACCAAACTCGTTTTGTAGAAGGAGCAGAAGAATATATTTTGGAAGCCTTAGAGTGGATTGGAATTGTTCCTACTGAAAGTCCAAAACATGGAGGACAATATGCGCCTTATCGCCAGTCTGAGCGAAAAGATATGTATAAAGATTATGCCATGCAACTCATCGAAAACGGATATGCTTATTATGCTTTTGATACTTCAGAAGATTTAGAAGCAATGAAAGAACGTTTGAAAAATGCAGGTGTTGCTTCTCCTCAATACAACAGTATCACTCGTACACAAATGCGTAACTCTTTGACATTGCCAGAAGATGAAACAAAACGTCTTTTAGAAAGTGGCGAAAAATATGTAGTTCGTTTGAAAGTTCCACGCAAAGAAGAAGTTCGTTTGAATGACATGATTCGTAACTGGGTAGTTGTTCATTCGTCTGCCATTGATGATAAAGTTTTGTTGAAATCCGACGGAATGCCTACCTATCATTTGGCAAATGTTGTCGATGACCATTTAATGAAAATTACACACGTTATTCGTGGTGAAGAGTGGCTTCCGTCTGCTCCTTTGCACGTTCTTTTGTATCGTTATTTGGGTTGGGAAGATACAATGCCAAAATTTGCTCACTTGCCTTTGATTTTGAAACCAGACGGAAACGGAAAACTTTCAAAACGTGATGGTGCAAAATTCGGAATGCCTGTTTTTCCGTTGGAATGGAATGGAAAAGGAGCAGAAGATGAAAAATTTGAAGGTTTTAGAGAATGGGGATTCGAACCTGCTGCTGTCGTAAACTTTTTAGCTCTTTTGGGTTGGAATCCTGGGAATAATGAAGAGATTTTTTCTATGGAAGAATTAATCGAAGCCTTTGATATTTCAAGAGTAAATAAAGCAGGAGCAAGATTTGATTTTGATAAAGCAAAATGGTTTAATCAACAATATCTACGCAACAAACCAAATAATGAAATCGCTGATTATTTAGCTTCAAAAATGGTTTCTAACTCTTTGGCTGATACTTCTTATTTAGAAAAATTAGCTGGAATATTAAAAGAAAGAGCCGTATTTATGAGTGATTTTTGGGAAGGTTCACAAGTATTTTTACAAGCTCCTTCTGAATATGATGAACAATTAGTTGCCAAAAAATGGAATGCTGATGCTGTAAAAGGGCTTACTGCTTTGGTAGAAGTTTTGAAAAATACAGATTCATTGACTGATGAAGCACAAACTAAACAACTCGTTCATGATGCTGCTACAAATGCAGGAGTCAAAATGGGTGTTGTTATGCTTCCTTTGCGCTTGGCTCTGACTGGTGCAGGTTCAGGACCTGATTTGATGGAAGTAGCTACTCTTTTAGGAAAAGAAGAAGTTTCTGCTAGAATTGAAAAGGCTATTAGTGAACTTGAAGTGAAGGCTTAACTAAAAAGATGTCGTTTGTGAGCAGACAAACAACAGCAAGATTAAATATAAAAAGTCTAATCTCATTTTTGAGGCTAGACTTTTTTAATAGTAGCAAGACCAAGGGTAGACATGCTCATAATATTTTCTTAACTCTTCGACTTGATTGTTTTTGGTACAAGGAAGAATACACTTATAATTTTTATTGATTGGTATCTTTATATACTCTTCAGGAGACTGAATAGTAAGTGTGTCTAAACCTTGTATTTTATTAAGGTCTAGAGTAAAATTATAATCTCGTTCTTTAAGTGCAGTATAATACAATTTCCTGATTCTAACTGAATCTAAATTTATTACTGCACATTTTGGATGAATAAGACACAAGTAATCTAAGTTTTTAAAAGAACTGTCTAAAAACAAAGTATCATTCCCCAATTTGCTTTCTGATATTGAGAATGATTCTAACTTTTGCAAAAAACCTTGTCTTAATTTAACATTAGAATTTTCCATAACAGCAATATTAATTATTCTTTTTGTGTATGTAGAATCAGGAAGAGAATCTTGCCAATTAAATATGTCTATACTGTAAGTACTGTCATCAACAGGAAAAAAATAAATAGAACTCTCTTCTCTTGTTAGTGTATAATCCAAAATTTGCCTCTTTTCTTCCGTACAAGACAAAAAAGTAAGTACTAAAATAATAATTTGGAAATTTTTCATTTTTGTGGTTTTATTTAATGAATCATATTTGGCACAAAGTTGTGCTTATATCTATTATCTTGCACTAAATAAAAATCTATTTACCCAGCAACCAATTTAATAACACTTCCTTCAGTTTGATTTTTTTGAATATGAAGATGCGTTCTAATTTCTTGTTGCAGACTTTCTACGTGGGAAATAATACCAACTACTTTATTTTCTTTTTGTAGACTTTGAAGTGTATTAAGGACAATTTGAAGTGAATCATTATCCAAAGAACCAAAACCCTCATCGATAAAAAAGAATTCTTGTTGTTTTCGCATACTCTCCGAAAGTGCCAACGCAACACAAAGTGAAGCCTGAAAAAGCTGTCCTCCCGAAAGCGTTTTGATAGCTCTTGTTTTTCCTTCGCTCAAAAAATCTCTTACTTCAAATTCATTACTTTCATTGAGAATTAGTTCTAAAGAATGATGAGTAAGTTCTCTAAAACGAACATTTGCCAGATTACACAAATTTCTTAAATATTCTGTTGAAGCAAAATCAACAAAACCACCACTTCCACCCTTAAAAAGTTTTGTGAGTGTTTGCAAATTATCTTGTCTTTGTAAAAGTTTAGATAGTTTTTTCTCTAAATCTGCTTTTTCTAATTTATCTTTTTCAGCCTTTTTGATTTCTTGACTGAGGATAGTTTGCTGAGAAATATCTTGTTTTTGTTTTGCAGTGAGGTCTTTTATTTCTTTGATAAGTTTCTCAAATGAATCATTTTCATAGCTTTTTCCTTCAGTTTGTTGCTCTAATTTTTGATAATCTTCTAAAGTATTTTTTAGATTTGTAAAGAAAGTCGTAATTTCTTTTCGTTCATTATCTGTATCTATTTTTTGCTTTAGAATAATTTCAATATCAACTTGATTTACTTTGCATTCCAAATTTCTATTAAAACTATCTATTTTTTGCAAAACCTGTTTTTGATTTGCTTCTAGCTCTTCATTTAGATTTGAGAGTTGAGAAAGAATAGATTTTAGTGTTCCTTCTAACTCACTTTTCTGATGGAAAAACTGTTTTTCTTGTTCTTGATTTTTCAAAAATTCCTTTTCTGATTTTTCTGCATTATTCTTTATTTCTACAATCGTTTTTTCTAATTCTGAAATGGAAGAATTTAGGTACAACTGACTTACTTTTTCAGAATTTCGCTCTAATTCTTGTATTTGCCCCGTTTGTAAAGCATGTTTTTGCTTTATGTCTTCCAAACCTAGTTTGTACTTTTCTATCTCAGCATTTACTTTTTCTGATTTTTGTTCTAATTCTGAAAGCTGATTTTCTGATTTTTTGATTTGAGTTTGAATAGTTTTTTGTTCTTTCTGAATTTTTAAAATTTCAGTTTTAGATAGACTTTTCCATTTACTCTTATTTTCTAAAAATACTTTCTGATGAGTTTCAAATTCTACGTTTATGCTTGATTGCTTTTGAAGTTGTTTGTCTAAACTTTCCTTCTTTTCTGTAATTTTTTCTATAAATCGGCTTAATTCTACTTCTTCTTTTTGAAGTGTCTTGAGATTTTGTTCGTCTTCTTTTTTCTGTTTTTTGAGTGATTTCAAATTACTATCAAGATTCTCCACATCTAAAATAGTTGGATGCGATTCCGAACCACAAACAGGACAGGGCTGACCATCTTCCAATGCATGAACGGCTTGATGAAGTCCTTTTTGCATTGTCAATTTTTCAATTTCTTGATTTGTTTTTTCTATATTTTGAGTGATTTGTTTTTCTGATAGTTGTAATCTATTAGTTTCAAAAGTCGATTTTTCAGTTTCAATTTTCTCAATTTCTGATTTTGCATTTTCTACTTCTTTATTTATTTCAGACTGATTTTTATCTAAATTTTCATTTTTATCAAACCAAATAAAAGCATTTTGCAGGTTTTCGGTATCAATTATTTTACTTTTAAATTCTGAAATAGCATTCTTTTCTTTACTAATTTGAGATTTTATAGTTTGAAGTTCTTCTTGTTTTTGAAGAATTAGATTTGTTCCATTTTCTATTCTTTCTGCTTTCTTTGTATATTCTTCTTTTGCTTCTTTGAGTTTGATAAGCTGATTTATAGGTTCAATTTGCTTTAGTTTTTTTAAGTTTTCTTCTTTTTGAATAGAAATTTCTTTTTGTAACTCAACAGTTTTATCATATTTTTTTTGAGTTTTTTGATAATCCTGCTGCGTTTCTTTTTGCTTTTCTTGAATAGAATTTAAGTTTATGATTATTCTTTTTTGGTCTTTTAAATCTTGTTCAAATTCATTTTTTACTAAAATAAATTGATTCAAATTTTCTTCTCTCTTTTTTATAGTTTCTTCTTGATATTGAAGTTTTTGCAGTTGAAGTTGCTTTCTATTTTTTTCTTCAAAAATCGTTTTAATGATTTCTAACTGACTTTTTTGTTCATTTTTTTGATTGATTTGATTTTCTTGTTCTAAAATTATTTTACTTAGGTTTTCTACTTCTGTTTCTTTGTTTTGAATAAAATCTTCTGTCAAATATTCAAATTGATGCGAAATTATATTTTCAATTACTTCAATCTGATTTTTGGTTTCTTTCAGCAAATTGCGTGTATTATCAGCCAAATCATATTCATGCAGCGAAAAAACATCTTTTATCATGTCTATGCGTGCAGCAGGTTTGAGCTGTAAAAACTCGGCAAACTGTCCTTGTGGAATAATAACTGTTCTTTTAAAATTATCATACGAAAGACCAATCGCTGTTTCTACTTCTTCGAATTCAATGGTTTGCCAATCATTTCCATTTGTTTTTTTGGCTGCTCTTCGATTATAATTAGTAACAGTATCAAATTTTTTGGAATTTCGTTTGGCTATAAATTCACAAATAAAATGTTCTTTTTCTTTTCCTGCCAAAAACTCAAAACTAATTTCTACAACATCAGAATCTAGATTCATCATGTTGTAATACCTATTGTCGCCACTAATATTTAGCTTGTCTGTTCTGCCAAAAATAGCAAACGTAATCGCTTCCAAAATACTGGATTTTCCACTTCCTACTTTTCCAAAAATACCGAAAATACCAGCTTCTGAAAGTGTATCAAACTTAATAGTATGCTTTTTTTTATAAGAATAAAGACCGTTGATAGATAATGAAAGTGGAAACATAAAAAAATTTAGAAGTATGAAGTTAGATTTTAGAAGTAAAGGCAATGAATTGAAATTCAGCGTAGGGAAAAGGCTTGCCTTTTCCTTTATTAAATCATAAAAATTATTTGTTTTCCTTCATCAAATCAAGATTTATGGTAGAGATAAAATTTATTTTCATATTACCAAGGTTGAACTGCATACCACTATTTTCTTGATTTTGTAATTTATCTAATTTCATCTGAATTTTTAGTACAACTTCTCCCTCTGTGAAATATCCTTTTTCTATATCAAAAATATACTCTCCTTCTCCTTTTATTTCTGGTTTGTCTTCTTCCTTTATTTTACTTTCTAGTTTTGGATTTTGGTATTTATCAATCAGAATATCATTTTTTAATGTGTAGAGATTACCTTTAATAGACTTGAGTGTGAGTGTTTGAAAACCTGTCATGGTTATTTTTTCATCTGCTAATGGAATAGACATATTTGTTTCTATTTTGACAGATTCTCCTACTTTCAAATCCTTTGTCGGAATTGGTAATATTCCTGTGGAAAATAACTTCATAGCCTCACTTATTTCTCCTTCTATTGTTCCATCAGATTTCAATCCTTTGATAGACAAATTGTTAAGCTCCTCATTTTCTATTTTCATGTTTTGTAAAATCATATTACCCATTTCTCCCATATACATATCCTCTAAGGCGAGGTTTGCTTTTCCGTCTTGGGTAGGTACAATTGTCAGTTTTCCTTTTGCTGTGTTTGTAATCCCAAAAGCTGAAAAAATTCCTCCCAGTGGACTAACTTCTGTTTTTTGAGTAAAATTATAAGTTAGCTTATCAAAATTTTGAAACTTCCATCTAATTGCTCTTTCATTTTCAGAATCTGAACAACTTATAAATAAAAAACCAAAAACAAGACAAATACCAAGAATAGAATACCTGATGGAGTTATTTATTATATTTTTCATAGTAGAATAAAATTATAAGAAACTTAGCTTTTAATATTGTAAAGATAAAAAAACCTTTCAGAATAATTAAAAAGTTTATTCTGAAAGGTTTTTAAAAGTTAAAGTCATACATAAAGCAAAAAAATGCCTTAGTGTGTACTCATTTTTTCTTTAAATTTTTTAATCTGACGACGCAGAGCTTCTACTGTTTCATCAGCAGCAGATTCAAAAGTTTCTCCCGATTCTTTTGCAAAAAGACTTGTACCTGGTACATTTAAGCGAATTTCGACTACTTTTTCTTTTTTAGGGTCTCCTTTTTCGGTACGAATATAAACTTCTCCGTTGATGATTCCGTCATAGAAAGTCTCTAATTTATTGACTTTCGTTTGTATAAAATCGCTTAGTGTGTCGCTTCTATCATTATCGACATAATACATTTCTAACTTCATAAAAATTGAGGTTAAGGTAAAAAAAATGAAATATTATACTTTTCGTAATAAATTCTTTGTTGTAGACTGATTTTAAAAAATACTTTAATGAGTATTGAATTTAATATTAAATTCGTGTTACATTTTAGTTTCAATCTACATAAATCACAGAATAAAAACAAGTGTAAGGCTATAAAGTTTAATAATTTTTATTCTACTTTTTCATTCTTTTTTATTTTGATTTGGTAGGCAGTGAAAATGAGAAGATTGTCCCTTTTCCTTCCTCACTATCAATCCATATTTTGCCTCCATTTCCTTCAATAAATTCTTTACAGAGTTTGAGTCCGATTCCTGTTCCTTTTTCTTTATGTGTCCCTAAGGTTGTGAAATTTTCTTCGTTAAAAATTTTCTTTTTATTTTTTGGAGAAATTCCTATTCCTGTATCTACTATTCGCATAATTAAAAAATCATTTGCTGTTTCTTCTGACTTGACTAAGATGGTATCTGTTTTTCTACAAAACTTAATTGCATTAGCTACTAAATTTCTGATAACTAAATCTATCATATTCTTATCAGCATAGACAAATGTACTTTGTTCGACTTGGTTTGTAAAACTCAAATCTTTCCCTTTTATTTCTTTATTGAATAAATTTTCTTTGTTGGCAACTAACTTATAAATATCAAAATCTTCTGGGTCAGCATGTAAACCAGTCATTTGGCTTTTTGCCCAGTAGACCAAATTATTCAGTAAATCAGAAGTATAATTTACATTTTTGATAATTTCAGGAAGGAAGTATTTTAATTCAGCTTCTGAAATGCCTCCTTTTTCAAATAAATCTAAAACTCCTTTTAGCTGTGCAAATGGGCTACGTAAATCGTGAGAGATAATAGAAAAGAGTTTATCTTTTGTATCATTCAAGCTCTGTAGTTCTAGCTCTTTATTTTTCAAATCACTTACATCAGTTACAAAAACAGTTACATACTTCAATTTTTTGTCTTCATCAAGAACAGGAAAGTATTTTCCATACGAATGCAACATTTGCCCGTTAGGAAGCCGAAGTGGGTCAGCAAACTCTACTACTTTTCCTTGCATTACTTGTTCTAAATAAGGTATATGAATATCTGATATATTTTTTGGCAATACTTTGGTGTGATGCATTCCTTCTATTGTTGAAATAGGTAAAAAGAAACTATCTTCATACATCTTATTGGCAATTATATAGTGTCCTTTTGTATCTATCATTGCTACAAAAATAGGTAGATTATCAATAATTGCTCTCAAAATCATTCGTTCTTGATTAGCAGTTTTGAGCTTAGTAGCATTTGTTGTGGCTTCTTCTAGGTGTTTCTGATTATGAATAATTTGATTTCTCATCTCAATTTCTTTTTCAGCCTTTAATAATAAATTCTGAACGACTCTTTTATTTTCTTTTCTTAGGCTACGAATATGATCACTTAAAGCAAGTGAAAAAAGCCAAATTTCTAAAACGACTCCAAAATAAACGGCATTACGAGTATAAGTAAAATAAGGAATAACTCCATTTATGGTAATTAAGAAAATTAATATAGATACAAATAAAAAAGTCCAACCAAGAGCATAAAAAAGTCCATTTTTCTTTCCTTGAAATGTTATCCAATAAGCAATAGTAAGATTGACTATTGCATTAATAACAAGAAAAGACTGATGTATAGGCTGAATTTTTTGTAATGGAATAAATAAGTTAGAGAACCCTATCAGAGATATTATAGAAATGAGAACTATCAATAGATAGTAGAGCATTTTATTATTTTTCTTTAACTCAAGGTAAAAAATAGTAATAAGACTGACTGTTATTTGAACAGGTGTAACCCAAACTGCAATATGGGTATGAATCCAAATGTAGAACTCTCCTTTTCCAAAAAACTCTGACCAATAAGTATAATTATTAGCAAATGTTACAGAAAACCCAATTCCAAAAAGATAAAATACATATAATAAATAGAGTTTTTTACGAGTAGCAAAATATAAAAAGCTATTGTATAAAAACATAATTAGAAGTACACCTACAAAACCTGCTGTTATGAAATCCCCTTTATCTTTTTCTTGTTCTAGGGCTTGAAGACTACCTACTAGTAGAGGTACTTCTAAAGAACGTGCGCTTTTTACTTTTAAATAATAAGTTTGAACAGAAGTATTTTCTTCTTTTTGAAGAGGCAGCCAAAAGGTATTGGAGGGATATTTTTTTTCTTGTTCTACTCTTAAAATTCCTGTTTGAAAAGGTTTGTTATAATTTCCTGCTGAATCTGGACTATAAAAATCAATTTCCCACAAATAGGTAGTATTTATATTGAGCCAAATATCAGTAGATGATTTGTTTTGAGTTTGGAATTTGAACCAAAAAACACTTTCTGACGAAGTTTCTATAAAAATATCTTTTTGATGAAGTTCAAACTTTCCTTGTTGTTCAAACTTTTGAATTTCTTCGAATGACAATTTACCTTTTGTATCTTCTAAAACATAAATTTGTTTTCCTATTTTCAATAAATCTGTCGAATGATTTATAGTTATTACATTATCTTGCCCAAAGGAAGACGTAATAAGTAAAGATAAATACAACAACAGAATAATTTTATACATTTTTTATCTATAAATATGAATCTTTTGGCTTCCTGACAAAGATATATTGAAACTATACTCACAATAAAAATTTATTAAGCCATGTGAATATAAAAAAATTAATAAACTATTGACAAAACAGCCATTAATTTCAGGTGCAATTTGTGTAAATTTATTCTATTTCAATCAATTTTTTATCCACTTATACGAATAAATAAAAAATGCAGAAATTTTATTCAATCTCTGCATTATGCAAACTTAGCAAAAAGTATTATGCTTTCTGCTTATTAAGATGTTGTTTGATTTTTTTCATCAAGATAGTATAGTCAACTGGCTTTGTCATATAATCATTTGCGCCTACTTCAAGACATTTTTTTCGATCTTCTTCAAGTGCTTTTGCTGTTACGGCAATAATAGGCAAATCCTTCCATTTTTCTTGTTTTCGGATATTTTCAATAGTTTCAAAACCATTCATGATTGGCATCATGATATCCATCAAAATCAAATCTACAGATTCCTCTTCTAATACTTCTAATGCTTCTTTTCCATTAAATGCTTCTATAATATCAGCATCATGATTTTCTAAGGCTGAAGTCATTACAAACACATTACGAATGTCATCATCAACAATCAGAATACGTTTGCCTCGTAAATCATCACTATTAGCTTCATCAGCTTCGTCAGCTAAGTAAGACTCTAAACTTTTATTGACAATAGAATCAAAATCTTCTGATGTTTCTTTATTAAAGTGATCATTACTGTTATCTCTTTCTGCAAAAGTAGTCACATTTTCAGATTCTGAATTCTCTGTATTACTTTCTGCATTAGTTTCTAAATTAGTTGTTGTTTCTTCTTTTTCTTTTTTGGTTGAACCTTTTGTAGGATTTTTCTCGTGTACTTGATGCAAAAACATTTTTGCTTTCTCTAAAAGTTGAGTATAGGCTTGTGGATGTTTGATAATTACACTTACTGAGTACAAACGCATTTCTTCTTTTTCAGAAGCTGTTAAATCTTTTCCAGTATAAATAATAACTGGAATATTTAGACTGTGTTCTTTTATGAATCTACAAAGTCCCATTCCTGTTCCTTGTTCTAGCTTCAAATCAGCAATTACGATATCATAATTTCCTGTTTCTAGTTCTTGCTTAGCTGCTGCTTCTGTTGCAACTCCTTTACAAACAACTCCTTCTTTATCAAATAGCTCTAATAAATAATTTTGTTGAAACTCATCATCTTCTACAATAAGCATTTGCTTTGTAGACTTATGCGAAATTCCAGTCAAGCGTAACACTTCATCACGCACAGCCTTTGCTTCAATTGGTTTTTGAAGATAGCCAACTGCTCCTTTTTCAAGTAATTCGATATTTCTATCTCTAGCCGAAACAATTGTAATTGGAATATGACGATATTTGGGTTTGGTTTTGATTTGTTCTAAAAGCTCTGCTCCTGTAATATCTGGCAATCCTAAATCCAAAAGAACTCCTAAGGGATTAAAATATTCGACATCTTGCCAAAATTCTTTTCCAGAAACAGCAATAATACTCTTAAACCCTAATCCACGACTAATTTCTACCAAACTATTTGCATAATCAACATTATCTTCTACAATCAGAATGATATCATCACCTTGATTGGCATTTTCTCTGTCATCTTCGACGGCAAGTTGCGCTACTCGTTTATATTTTCTTTCAGCAGCCTGCTCTTTTACTTGTGCTACATCATCAGCATTAGAACGAAGTTGTGGCTTTCTTTTTTTATCATAAACGACATCTAATTTGCGTTTTTTAGCATCTTCTTCTTCGATATGATTTTCGATTGGAAGTAACATATAAAACTCGCTTCCTTTTCCGTGTTCTGAACTCAAATGAACTTCTCCACCCAACATGTTTGTAAGTTCACGAGCAATAGAAAGACCTAAACCAGTTCCTCCAAATTCCCTTGATACCGAACCATCAACTTGCTGGAAGGCTTCAAAGATAACCTTTTGTTTGTTGTGAGGAATACCAATTCCAGAATCAATAACAGAAATTTTGACAGGTAGTTTATCGTGATTACTTTTCGTAATACGAATTGTTACGCTACCTTTTTTGGTAAACTTAAAGGCATTTGATAAAAAGTTTTTGAGAACCTGACTAATTTTGTCTCTATCATTAAATAACTCAATTCCTAATTGGTCATCCACAATAAAATCTAGTTTCTTTTGTCTTGCAAGTTCATCAAACAAAGGTTTAAGATGAGAAAGTAGTTCGCCTGTGTGGAAATGATAAATATTGACACTCATTTTTCCAGCTTCTATCTTCGAAATATCAAGAATATCATTAATGAGATTTAATAAATCATTTCCTGATTGATAAACAATACTACATTTCTGCACTTCTTTTTCGGATAAATTCTTAGAAGAATTTCGACGAAGCATATCTGAAAGCAAAATAATAGAATTAAGAGGCGTTCTGAGTTCGTGTGACATATTTGCCAAAAACTCTGATTTGTACTTACTTGCTCTGCCAAGTTCATCAGCCTGCTCTTCTAAATCTGCCTGAATAACAGTTAATTGTTCATTACGAATCTGTAACTCTGTACGATGTCTTTCAAGTTGTTCTTGTTGCTGTTGAAGCTCTTCATTAGTTTGTTGAAGCTCTTCTGCTTGTTGTTGCATTTCTTCGTTTTGCTGTTGCAATTCTTCTGATTGCTGTTGAACGTGCATTTGTTCTTCTTTCAAAAGCGCATTTGCTTTTTCTATTTCCTTAGCTTTTGACTGTGCTTCTCGTTTTGCACTTTGTGCTACTTCAAAAAGATTTTTGATTCGTTCGCTTTGCAAAGCAGAATACAAATGTGAAGAAATAAGTTCGGCAGAACTTGTAATAAGTTGTTTTTTAAGTTCTGTAAAAGGCTCAAAACTAGCCAATTCGATTACACCACAAAGCTCATTTTCATACAAAAGTGGAAACGTATAAGTAGAAGACGGACTTTTACTTATTGTCCCTGTAGTAATGTTTTGAGTATTGTCAGGAATATTTCTGAGCATAATAGGTTTTTTCTCGTAAGCTACTTGTCCTACAACACCTTCTCCTAAATAATACTCACTAGAAAGTCTATCTCTATCAGTAAAGGCATACGAACTATAGAGTTTTAATTTTCTGTCTTCTTCATCATAAATATAAAGAACTGCACAACCAACTTGTAAAAACTCACCTAAAAAACTAATACTTTTTTGCCCTACTTCTTTTGAAGTAAAATGACCAGAAAGCAGTGCATTTAATTTGTTTGCTCCCTCTTTTAAATAATCTTGATTACGCAAAGAATGTGTCATTTCATTAAGTGCAATACTCAAATCATCTTTTTCTCCTCGTACATTAAGTTGGACGTCATAATTTCCTTGTGAAATAGCATTTGCTTTTGTTACAATCTGTCCCAGACTTTTCACAATTTCATTAAAGCTTTGCCCTAACTTTCCTATTTCATCATTTCTCCCTCTAAGTTTGAATTCTACGTTTTCTAAATTTCCTAAAGCTACTTGCTCAGCTTTTTCTTCCATAATTTCGATAGGACGACTTATTTGTCCTTTTATCCAAAAAGGAATAAAAATAGTAATTAGAAATACCAAACCACCAAAACCACCTAGAGTTTTATATGCTTGCTGTACTAATTTATCATTATCTTCTTGTACTTGTGCTGCAATCTTTTCTTTTGTTTCAATTAGATTATCAAGTGTCGTTTTTAGTTCCTCAGCTTTTTTATTCAGCTCACCATAAATAAGTTGATTAGCTTGTTGCAAATCTTGTTCATCAATGGCTAATCCTAAGGCAGTAACTCGTAATGAGTGAAATTCCTGTAACGAAGTTGTATATTTTTCATACAATTCTTGTTCTTTTTCAGAAGGTAACTTTGAGCCAAGCTGTCTTGTCCACTCATCAATATCTCGTTCATCTCTAGTAATCTGTTGTGCATACTGTTTACGTTGTGTAAGAGTTTCAGACAAAATCACATCACGAGTCTTGACAAGCATCATTGGGTAGGCTTCTGCAATATGAGTAAGCAAACGAAGACCTTCAAAGTGAACTTCGGAAACTTCTTTTGAACGTTCACGCAAGTCTTCAATAGATATCAAAGTAAAAACGGACATCACTCCTACTACGACAGTAATAATAAGAAAGCTAATTGTTATTTTAGTAGATAATTTAAAACTATTAAACCATTTCATAAAGTGTGTAGGCTTTTAATTGGACTTTTGAGAACAGAAAGAAAACTAATTATATTTTGAGGTTTTATCTAATTGATTTATCAGATAATGTTTAATTAACAGAATTTGAATCAAATATCTTGCTTGTTTAGCTAAAATAAACCTTTTTTTCGACGAATACTAACTCAACGACTATTTATTTGTTTTAACATTTTTCGCAGTAGAATAATATAATTGATTCGTTACAATTTTACAAAAAATTAGTACCAAAATTGAAAGGATTACTTTTTTGCAAGTGATTTATTTGTTATTTTATCTTACTTTTGTTTAAGACAGATGAATTTGAAGGTTTTTAAATTCATTTATCACTAATCATTTATTACTAATCACTAAAAAGGCTTGTTTTTCTGTTTCAACATTGGATTTTTGGAAGTAAAGTGGGTAGATGTTTTTGATATTCTACTGGTTGGACTTTTGATTTATAATTTTTATAAACTCGTCAGAGGAACGGTTGCACTTCGTGTGTTTATTGGTTTTTTGTCGCTGTACTTCTTATATCTAATTGTACAGGCAACTGAAATGGAACTTTTGTCTTCTATTTTAGGTCAGTTTATGGGCGTTGGTGTAGTGGCTGCTGTGGTTTTGTTTCAAGATGAACTCCGTCGTTTTTTACTTTTAATCGGAAAAGCTCCTGCCTTCAATTCTGAGTTTTGGAATACTCTTTTTGGAAAAGATACAGCACATATTATTTGGAATATTGATGCTATTGTAGATTCTACAAAAGAAATGGCTCGTACAAGCACAGGCGCACTTATCGTAATTTCTCGTTTTGATGATATGGAAAAATATGCTGCAACAGGAGATATTATTGATGCCAAAATATCAAAACGAATTATATCTTCTATTTTCTTTAAAAATAGTCCGTTACATGATGGTGCTGCTATTTTTTATAAAGGTCGTATAATGGCTGGTCGTTGTAGACTTCCTCTTTCGACAAACGAACAAATTCCTGCTTCTTTAGGAATGCGACATCGTGCTGCTATCGGCATGAGTGAAGGAACAAGTACACTTATTTTGGTAGTCTCCGAAGAAACAGGGCAAATTTCAATTGTAAAAAATGGAGAAATAACTAAAAACCTCTCTCCTCAACAGACTCGTCAGATGCTCAATGAATATTTATCTGCTGAAGAAAAAGAAATTGATGCTGTGCCTTTACCAAATTAAATTTTATGAGGGTTTGGAGGGTAAATAATCAATATAGCAGGCCAGTTATGATAGCTTTTGTTGGTTAAAAATCATGTTGGTTTATCTAACAGAAATTTATACTAGTATCGAATTGTTGAAATTACTTGTACCAAAAGATAATTAATTATTATCTTTGTTAAACAAACCTATCCAAAATTTAGTAATGGTAGGGTCATTGACCATCTATCTAACTAACTTAGAAAGAACAATTTATTGTTTTTATATTTCTTCTTACTCATTTTTTTTCTATTTTTGTTTTCTGCCTTTGAATTAATCATTAATCCTAACTATTATTTTTTTAGAAGGTTTTTTTAGAAGGTCATTTTTTTACTTATGAAAAATAGTTTTTTTCTATTAATATTTTTTTATTTTTTGCTATTTCCTTTTTTTCTGTATGCACAGAAAGGTGGGCAAATCCAATACGACTCTCTTCTATCCTATCAAAGTAGTATTGATGATATATTAGAACTCCCAAAAAAAGATAAATTTGCCACCGAAATTTATTCTGCTTCTAGGCAGTATGAAAATCTTTTTGATGTTCCTCTTTCGGCTTCTGTACTTAGCCGAGAAGAAATAGAGGCTGCTGGTTGTTTGTCTATTCCTGAAGCTATGCGTTTGATTCCAGGGGTAATTGTCAGAGAAATGTCAAACGGAAATTATGACATTCATTTGCGTGGGATGGACAATATTAGCCCGAATAACATTACTTCTCTTTCTTTGAATACAAGTA
This sequence comes from Bernardetia sp. Wsw4-3y2, assembly GCF_037126295.1. Lineage (NCBI taxonomy): Bacteria > Pseudomonadati > Bacteroidota > Cytophagia > Cytophagales > Bernardetiaceae > Bernardetia > Bernardetia sp. Wsw4-3y2. Next base: position 1,508,145 of record NZ_CP147017.1, read on the forward strand.
CACTAGTTATGGTAAATAACCGAATTGTACATAATTTTTTGACAGGAAGTACAGTTTGGCATGCACTGCCTATTGTAGTTAGTGATATAGAACAAATAGAAGTAATTAGAGGAACAACTTCAGTTTTGTATGGTACTAATGCTGTGTCTGGAGTGATTAATATTATTACTACTCAAGAAAAGCGAAAAGGTTATTTTGGAACAGCTCAAACTACTTATGGAAGCCACAATTCAGTACTTAATTATGTAGGTGCAGGCTATAAATCTGAAAAATTATCTATACGAGTAAGTGGAAACATACAACGAAGAGAACGTTATGATAATTTATTGTACCACCATTTTGACAATAGCTATGTTCCTATTGATTCTTTAAAGTCAATATCAACAGGAGACCCTCTTCTCTCTTTTAAGAAAAACAACAGAAATACAGACATTGCATTAGAGGCATATAGTTTCAATGTATTTAGTTCGTATGATTATTCAGATAATTTATCTTTCAATGTAGATGCAGGTTTTGAAAAATCTAATGGGCTTACAGCGTATGCAGATAATAGAAGCACTATTTTGAGTTATTTAGAATCTCAATCTAGTTATTTGCGATTAAATACCAATTATAAAGATTTAGTAATTGAAACTGGTTATATAGGTGGAAGTATTGCTAATGAGAGTAGATTTGAAACGTATGATATAGTCGCAGAATATAATTTTAGAATAGGAAATAAATTACGCCTCAAACCACTTCTAAATTATAGAGAAGCTACTTTTGATGATAAAACTTCGATTATTTTGCAAGGCAAAGAAGTATTAAAAAATTATGCAGCAGGATTAAGTGCTAATTATGCCCCTACTCAAAGATGGAGAATTGTTTTAGGGATTCATGTAGATGCTTTTAATAATCCGTCGGACAACTATTTTTCTTATCAAAGTGCTGTTACCTATAAACCAAGTCCAAAATTATTAGTAAGAGCAGGTGTCTCAAGAGCTTATCGTGCACCTTTGTTTGTCGAACTTTACTTCAATGAACGTACAGTTTCTCAAATTTCAGAAGATCCACTTTTTTCTTTGGTTACGACCATTCAGGGAAATACACAACTCAAGTTACTACAAGGAGATTTATGGGAAGCAGGATTACGTTATCAAATTTCGGAAAAAGTAGATCTAAATGTAGAAATTTTCAGAAGTAAATTTTCTAATTACACCGAAGTTGTTAGACAAGAAACGACTTCTTCCATTACTCCTGAAGGAGAAATAATAGGTTTTGATCCTATTATTATTCAAAATGTAGCTTTAGAAGCTCTACAACATGGCATTACTGTTTCGTCTGATATTGTTACAGAAAAATGGCAATTCAAACCTTATCTGACTTTACAGACAACAGAATTAAAAAATTATAGTCCTTATCTAAATACATCCCAAACAAGTGAGCTTATTTTGGGATATGACCCTTTAATTTTTAATATAAATACAACAGAAGACAAACAACACGAATCTACCCCTGCCTTATTTGGAGGTGTTTATTTCAACTATTTGATTTCTTCAAAACTAAATATCAATACATTAGGTTATTTTTTGAGTAGCCAAACTTATTATCATCGTCAAAATACAGAACAAATGGATGGAGTAAGGGGTATTTATCCTATAAACTCAAAATTACTTTTGAATCTTACAGCACGTTACAGACTAACAAATAAAATCAATTCGTTTATATCTATAAAAAATATTTTAGGAGATAATTCGGTAGAATATGCAAAAGGAGAACATATAGGACGTTCTTTTTGGGCAGGTTTTAGTATTAGCATCTAGTTTCATGAATTAAATCAATAAAAACTAGTCGTATATAAAAATTTAATGAAAATAAATATCCTTTTAAAGTTAAAAAACATTTATTCTCTATTCCTTTTACTATTTATAGGAGGTGTTTTTTGCTGTACTTCTGTAAAGGCACAAAGTTTGGATAATTTAATTGTTGAGTTAGAAAATGCAACTACTATAGAACAAAAAAACAATAGTAGAAAAAATATAGCTCTCTATTATGAAAAAAATAGAATATACAATAAGGCAATAGATTATTATCAGAGAATATATAATAGCAATAAGTTATCTAGTCAAGAGGAAAAAAATGTTTTAGAAAAAATAGGCAACCTACAAACTATTACCAGCAATTATCAACAAGCAGAAAAAACCTATCACCTACTTTTGTCTCTTTCCAATGAAGAAGAAAAACTAACTCTTTACAATCAGTTAGCAGAGATTTATAAAAAACAAGACAACATTCAAAAGGCCATAGAATATACTACAAAGTTGATTTCTTTTTATCAAGAAGATTCTCCTAAGTATGCTATACTTCTCAATAATTTAGGATATTTAAAAAAGAAAAATAGTCAAAATAAGGAAGCAAATGAGTATTTTCAGAAAGCATTGGATATGAATCAGCGTTTGATTGATTCAAACCAATCCTTAAATGCAGAAGATAAAAATGCACTTTATGTAAATATGGCTACTAATCTTATTTATTTAAAAGATGTAGAATCAGCTATTAATAAATTGAAGGAAAATATCTTTATGCAAAAAAAGGCAGGTAACAAAAATGGCATAGCTAGTTCGCTTAATTTTTTGGCTGCTTCTTATTTGATAAATGGTAATACTATAGAAGCCTCTGAAAATTTACAAAAAGCGATACGAATAGGAGAAGAATTACAGAATAATGCATTACAAGCAGAATCTTATAAAGTGCTTTCTGAATTGTATAATATGGAAAATAATTTTCAAGCTGCACAATATGCGTATAAAAAATCTCAATCTTTTTTAGAAAGAACTCAGAAAATAGAAGAAGAAAAGAAACAAAACTTAATTGATAAAGAGATAGAAGCAGAAAAAGAAGAAAGTGCCATTCAAAAAGAATTATCTGAAAAAAAAGAGCAACAACTTACTGTTCAGCAATTAAAGTTAGAATCAGAAAGAAAAGAACAAGAACTCAAGTTATTAGAACAAGAAAAACAGTTACGAGTAGCTGAGATAAAATCTTTCCGACTGGCTAAAGAACGTACTCAACAGGCTCTTGCCATAACACAACAAAAATTAGAAGCAGAACAAAAAAATCAGGCATTAAGGGAACTACAGAATGAAAAAGAATTACAAAATCGGGAACTCATTCAAGAACGCTTAGAAAAAAGAGAAAAAGAAAAAGAATTAGAACTATCAAATGCTGAAAAAAGACTCAAAGACCTACAATTAAAAGAAGAAGAAACCCAAGCCAACTATACATATATTGGAATTGGACTTATTTCTATTATTTTAGTAGCTATGCTTTTTGCTTTTTTCCAACAACAAAGACTCAACGAAAAACTAGAGCAAGAAAGACAACAAGTAGCTTTACACCAAAACTCTTTAGAATTAACCAATGGAGAATTATTAGATTATAAAAAGAAAATTGATCAAAGCATTGCTTCTGCACAACTTATACAAAATGCGACATTACCGACCCTAACTACAATTAGCCGTTATTTTAACGATATTTTTATCATCTATCGTCCTCAACAAGTAGTGTCTGGAGATTTTTATTGGACTTATTCTAAAGGAAATACAACTATATTTGTATTGGCTGACTGTACTGGGCATGGCGTTTCGGGAGCTTTCATGACTTTTATTGGAAGTTCATTATTAGACCAAATTGTAAAATCAGATAAAGCTACTCAACCTACTGAAATATTAAATCAACTTCATGCTAGATTACGATTAGCCTTACAACAAGAAGAAACAGGAAATACTGATGGAATGGATATTTCAGTTCTCCGTATAACTAGAAAAAGTGAAGGAGTAGAAATTAGTTTTTCAGCAGCCAAGCAACCTCTTTATTATTATGAACCCAATCAAGAATTAAAAACAATAAAAGGTTCTAGAAAATCAGTAGGAGGAAAAACCAACTATGACAAAGGATTTGAATCGCATACTTTTTCAGTAGAAAAAGGTACTGTATTTTATCTAAGTAGTGATGGCTATGCTGATCAAAATAATATCAAAAGAAAAAAATATGGTTCTAAAAAATTTGTTGCTTTATTGGATGAAATTAAAGCACAACCATTAGCAATACAAGAACAAAAACTCAATGAAACTTTAGACCAACACCAACAAGGAACAGAACAACGAGATGATATTGCTGTGGTGGGGTTGAAGGTATAGAGTATTAATTTTCTATTTCAATTTTCATTTTATTGGTCTGATAATCATAAGTAACCAGCAGTTTTTCTTTCCCAAAAAAACGGTATTCTATCATTTGAAATATCTTTTCTATTTTGTAGTAGTCCTTTTTTTCAGAATTATAAAAGTAAACATAAAAAGCTTTATCATTATCTACAGCTTTTGTTGTTAATTGCTTTGCTCTTCGAATAATACCTAAGTTGTAATTATAAGCAGCAAATGAGATAGTAGCAGGAGATAAATAACTTGTTTTTTTGTTATTATGTAAGTCTTCTCCATGAATTGTATCATCGTAATAAAAGTTACCTAAAACACCTACTAAGTTATCATTCGGTTCTCCATTCAATAACTCAAACCTAACTCTTGGTTCTCTTGTGTGAATATAGTAAGACATAATTATATCTTCAATTTGTGCTAAACTATCATAATAGTCATTTTTTTCTACAATATCAAAATCACTACAACAAGCGTTATAATGAATATTATAAACGTGTCCTTTATTAAATTTTGTCAGAATAATACGCTCTTTATTTCCATCACTAAACAGAATTGTATCAAAATTTGATTTATGAATAGGAATTTTGAGAGTATCTGGAGTAAGGTTAAATTCTACATTATTTATTTTCCATTTCCAACTTTCTGCTATTTCAATATCCCCTCCCCAACGTTTACAAGAAACAAAAATACTATCTTGACTTTGAGCTTGTGAAAATGAAATTTGAGAGAAAAATGCTAGAATGAAAACAAGAAGAATGATATTTTTCATAGAAAATAGTTTTTATTTCTTAGCTAACAAAAGTCCTAAAAAAGTAAGTCCTCCATTTATTAAAATAGCTTCATAGCCAATTTTATATCCTCCAAAAAGTTTAGGCGAATTATTGATAAATGAAACCAAAAAGAAAGTAACAATAGGCGCAACTACACAAATAAATGGTGTAAACTTATCTTTTATTTCTATTTTGGTAAACATTCCGAAGGCATACAAACCCAATAAAGGTCCATACGTATAACCTGCTGCCGTAAAAATTCCATCAATAACTGACCTATCATTGTAATAATGAAAAGCCAAAATCACAAAAAATAAAACGGCTGCAAAACCTACCTGTACTTTCAAACGAGTTGTTTTTTTTGTTTGTTCTTGGGTAGTATAATCTTTTTCTGTCATTGCATCTTTATACTCTTTAAATCCTAAAAAATCAACACAAAAAGATGTTGTAAGAGCTGTCAGAGCCGAATCTGCACTAGAATACGCTGCTGCAATAATTCCGATTAAAAACAAAATTCCTGCAAGTGCTGGTAAATGATTTTTAGCAATGATTGGATACAGCATATCTGTTCTTTCTGGAATTGCTATACCTTTTGTATTTGCGTACATATACAGAAGCGCACCCATAGCTAAAAACAATAAATTGACAAAAACTAACACAATACTAAACCAAAATATATTTTTTTGAGATTCTCCAAGCGTTTTGCAAGACAAGTTTTTTTGCATCATATCTTGGTCTAAACCTGTCATTGTAATAGCAATAAAAGCACCTCCTAAAAACTGTTTGTAGAAGTTTTTAGGCGTATTAATGTCCCAAAAGAAGATTTTACTCATAGAATTATTCGAAACAGAACTATAAATTTCTGAAATAGAATTTAATCCTAGTTCTTTTCCTATCATTATAATCGTAATTCCGACAGCCAAAAGCATAAAAAGGGTTTGAAGTGTATCTGTCCAAACAATCGTTTTGATTCCTCCTTGAAAAGTATAAAGTAAAACTAATATAATTGTAACAAAAACAGCTATTTCAAACGGAATTCCTAAAGGCTCAAAAAGAAAAATTTGCAATACACCAGCAGCCAGAAACAAACGAAAAGCAGAACCTACAATTCTAGACAATATAAAAAAACTAGCTCCAGTTTTATATGACCAAAAACCAAAACGAGCATTCAAATACTCATAAATGGAAGTAAGATTGTGTTTGTAATAGAGAGGTAGCAAAACTGTGGCAATCACTAAATATCCCAAAAGATAACCAAAAACAATTTGCATATAACTAAAAGCACTTGCTCCTACTTGCCCTGGCACAGAAATAAAAGTAACGCCTGAAAGCGATGCGCCAATCATTCCAAAAGCCACCAAATACCAAGGTGCATTTCGATTGGCAGTAAAAAAAGTTTCGGTAGTTGCGCCTCTTGAAGTGCGCCAAGAAATAAAAAATAAAACTCCGAAATAAATAATAAGAACGATGAGGGTAGTTTGTGGGGACATGTTTTTAAGTTAATAATACAAATACTAGAACTTATAGGTTAATGATTTTTATGATGAAATGAAGATGAATGCAAATTACTGCTTTCTTATGATTTTACTTGTCTTGTTCTTCTTTTGAATACTGGCTCTATTCCAAAATTTAATAATAACCCAACATCTAAACCAGTTGCTTTTAAATAATTTTGTAATTGTGCTTCGTGTTCAGGCAAAAGATTTTTGATAGCCTTTAATTCTAAAATGACTTTATCTTCTACTAATATATCAGCAAAATAATGTCCTACCTCAAAGTCATTATAATATACCTTTATAGGAATTTGAGTTTGTGCTTTTATTCCTATTTTAGTTAGTTCTATATGTAATGCTTTTTCATATACAGCTTCCAAAAAACCATGCCCTAGTGTGTTATAAACAGTAAAAAATGCTCCTATGATTTTTTTTGTAAGGTCGCTATGTTGATAGTTTGCTTTTTGCATGAAATTATTTTAGTAAATGAAAAATATCATAACTTATTAGCCAATAATTTATATTATAAAATAAAGATGAATGCAATTTTACTGAATAAAAATCAATAATGACAACTTCTAAAATAAAAAAAGAAATTTCTCATTGTATTTAATCTTCATTTATCATAAAAATCATTAACCCATAAGTTCAAGTAGTTCAAAAATAAAAAAGCAAGCCCATTTCTGAACTTGCTTTTCTAAATTTATAAAATGTGTTACTTAATTAAAATTAAGCTGCATTTTCTTTCTTAATTAAATTCAATGCAGAACCTTCATTGTACCAAGCAATCTGACTTGCATTATAAGTATGATTCAATTTGATAGTATCTTTTGAACCATCTTTATGAGTTACTTCTAAAGTAAGTTGCTTATTTGGAGCAAAATCTTTCAAATCTGTAAAAGTAAAAGTATCATCTTCTTGAATCAAATCATAATCTGCTTCATTGGCAAAAGTAAGACCTAACATACCTTGTTTTTTAAGGTTAGTTTCATGAATACGTGCAAATGATTTTACAATTACAGCAGCTACTCCCAAATGACGAGGTTCCATAGCAGCGTGTTCTCTTGAAGAACCTTCACCGTAATTATGGTCTCCCACAACGATAGAAGGAACACCAGCAGCTTTGTATGCTCTTGCCGTAGCAGGAACAGCACCATATTCGCCAGTAAGTTGATTCTTAACGCTATCAGTTGCTTTGTTGAACGCATTTACAGCACCAATAAGACAGTTATTAGAGATATTATCTAAGTGTCCACGGAAACGCAACCAAGGTCCAGCCATAGAAATATGGTCAGTCGTACATTTTCCGAATGCTTTAATTAATAATTTAGCATCTTTAATGTCAGAACCTAGAGGTTCAAATGGCTCTAACAATTGTAGTCTTTCAGAATTTTTATCCACTACAACATTTACACCCGAACCGTCTTCCATTGGAGCTTGGAAACCTGCATCTTCTACATCAAATCCTTTTGGTGGCAATTCTTGACCTGTTGGTTCGTCAAATCTTACGTCTTCACCATGTTTGTTTTTCAATGTATCTTTTGTAGGGTCAAAATCCAAACGACCCGAAATAGCAATCGCAGCTACTAACTCAGGAGAAGTTACAAAAGCATGTGTATTTGGGTTTCCGTCGGCACGTTTTGCAAAGTTTCTGTTGAACGAGTGAACGATAGAGTTTTTAGGTGCATTTTTAGGGTCAGAGTATCTTGCCCATTGTCCAATACAAGGACCACAAGCATTTGTAAAAATAGTAGCTCCTAATTCTTCAAAAATCCCTAATAAACCATCTCTAGCAGCCGTAAAACGTACTTGCTCAGAACCTGGATTGATTCCGAATTCAGCTTTTACTTCAATTCCTTTATCTACAGCTTGTTTTGCTATAGAGGCAGCTCTTGATAAATCTTCATACGAAGAGTTAGTACAAGAACCAATTAGTCCCCATTCTACATCTAAAGGCCAACCGTTTGCTTCAGCTTTTGATTTTACGTCAGTTCCTGCTTCAGAAGCTAAGTCTGGAGAGAAAGGACCATTGATGTGTGGTTTTAATTCGTCTAAATTAATTTCGATTACTTGATCAAAGTATTTTTCTGGATTTGCATATACTTCGTCATCTCCTGTCAAATAATCTGCTACTTCATTAGCTGCATCAGCAACTGCATCACGTCCTGTTGCACGTAAATAACGCTCCATTGACTCATCATAACCAAAAGTAGAAGTTGTTGCTCCAATTTCTGCACCCATGTTACAGATAGTTCCTTTTCCTGTACAAGACATAGATTTTGCGCCTTCTCCAAAATATTCTACGATAGCACCCGTTCCACCTTTTACAGTAAGGATACCAGCTACTTTCAAAATAACATCTTTTGGTGCAGACCAACCTGATAATTTACCAGTCAATTTTACACCAATTAGTTTTGGAAATTTCAATTCCCAAGGCATTCCTGCCATTACATCCACAGCATCTGCACCACCAACACCGATAGCAACCATTCCTAGTCCACCAGCATTTACAGTGTGCGAATCTGTACCAATCATCATTCCACCTGGGAAAGCATAGTTTTCTAAAACTACTTGGTGAATAATACCTGCACCTGGTTTCCAAAATCCAATACCATATTTATTAGAAACAGAAGATAAAAAATCGAATACTTCTGAACTTGTTTTGTTTGCGAAAGCTAAATCCTTTGCAGCTCCTTCTTTTGCTTGAATCAAGTGGTCACAGTGAACTGTTGTAGGAACAGCTACTTTATTTTTTCCTGCTTGCATAAATTGCAATAATGCCATTTGTGCTGTTGCATCCTGACAAGCAATTCTGTCTGGTGCAAAATCTACGTAATCTTCTCCTCGTTTGAATGCTGTTGTTGCTTCTCCATCCCAAAGGTGATTGTATAAAATTTTCTCTGACAAAGTTAAGGGTCTGCCTACTACTTCTCTTGCTTTATCTACACGACCTTTGAGGTTCGCATAGACTTTTTTCATCATATCTAAATCGTAAAGAGCCATTTTTTTGTTTTTTATTTAAGAGTAAAAGATTTTCAAAAAGATATATAGTACACTAACTCATATCTCAAAAAATAGTTAGAAATAGTTAGAATACACAAAGGATGGTGTGTGATTGTGTGTTTTTTATACAAATGAATAGACAAAATACATGTCTTTCCATTTAAACTAGAAAATTACGCACAACTAAGCAAATTATCAATTTATAGATATTAATTAGAATGATTCTAAAAAGGGGGAGGAAGATATATTTTAGTGCAAGATTTTATCTCGTACTGGCTTTTTCGTCAGCATATGCTGACAAAATAATAGGCACAAGGAGAACCTTGCGCTAGATGAGGTATTGTTTTTTTTGGAATTGGTTAAAGTGTTTTTTTAAATGAACTCAATAATAAAGATTTACGTTATGAATTGAAATACATTAAAAACAAACAAGTATGGAAGAGTTGAAAACAGCATATCTTAGAGTTATTATTCTACTGGATGATATTTCAAATTATCATAAGGAGTTAGAAAACTCAGGTGATGATTTAAATAAGAAGTTTCGTCTTCTCAAAGATAATTTCTTGTCTTTGGATAATTTACGTCAATCATTTAATTATTTTGATAGAATAATAAAGCAAGATAAAGATTTAATATTACGAGCTAAAAGTTTAAAGAAAAGACTTGAATTTACTAATCATTTAAGAAATAAGATAAGTGGTCATTTAGATGAAAATCTACTACAAAAAGCTGTGCAATGGGAGCCTCATATTTTTAGTATAAAATGTAAAGAAGATAGTCTTTATAATTCTCAAGTAATTTTGACATACAAAACTCTTTTAGAGTCTGCTATAAACTCATACATAGATTTAAATTCTAACCAAAAAGTTTTTGGTACTGAAATAGATTTATTTTATGAACCTAATAGAAGTTTATTTTTTAATTATGTTGGGGAATTAAACGATAATTCTATAACTTTTTTAAAGATGATCAAAATGGTTATAGAAGAAAAAACAGATTTTTTAGACTTCTACCAAGTAATAGCAATGTGTATAAAAGCAGGAGAAACAGATTTCAATCTAAGAAAATAAAGATTTAATTTCTAAACTATATAATTCTAAAAACTCTCAAAAAACAGCATAAAAAAATAGCCTAATAACAAAAGTTAGGCTGTCATTGTATAAAAAAATAAATACAATTATGAAAGACAAAATAAAAGGCTGTTTAATTGGTTCAGCCATTGGAGACGGATTTGGTTATCCAACTGAGTTTATGAATGTAGAGGAAATAAAATTGAAATGGGGAAATAATGGACTTACAGAACCAATAGGCGATATTATAAAAGTAACTGATGATACACAAATGGCAATAGCTGTATCTAAAGCAATTATGAATTCCTACGAAGAAGGAAATTTGATAAGAGATAATTTTGAAAAAGAACTAATAAATAAATTTGTTTTGTGGCTGAATGATGATGAAAATAATCGTGCGCCTGGAATGACTTGTCTAAAATCTTGCGAAAACCTAGAAAAAGGAATGAAATGGGAAGAAGCCACAGCAAAAGATTCAAAAGGTTGTGGCGCAAATATGAGAGTTACGCCATTAGGAATATTGAAATTCAAAAATAAAAATATAACAGATACTCAAATTGGTAAATGGTCGCAATTTCAATCTGCCATAACACATGCTCATCCTACTGCTTTAGTAGCTTCTGAATTGACAGCTATTGCCATTATTAAAATTATAGAAGATGTAGAACCAACAGAATTAATTGATGTGTTGATAGAATATAGTCATTCTCAAAAATATATGGGAAAGAGCAGGAATTTATAATGAACTAGATTTTATAAACAGAGGTTGGGAGCAGTGTATAGAAATATTGCAACAAGTTAAGGAAGCTATAAAACTAAATGATAAAGAAACAGACCCATGTGAATATACAGGAGAAGGTTGGATTGCTGAAGAATCTTTGGCTACTGGTTTATTGTGTTTTTTATTGTTTCCAAATGATTCTGTAAAAGCACTAATTAGAGCAGTAAATACAAAAGGAGACTCAGATTCTATTGCTTGTGTCACAGGAGCATTAGCAGGAGCTAGAAATGGAATATCATCATTTCCAAGTAATTGGGTAGAGCGTATTGAATATCAAAAAGAATTGAATGACTATATTTCGTTTGTTTTGAATGAGTGATTTAATTTGGTAAAAAAATCAAATCTAAATCAAGTTAAATCTATCAAATTAATTACTTTATTCTGCTTATTATAAAAGATTTTGAGTAATTTTTCCTTTTAAGTGATGAAAAATGGAAAGTTCTACAAAAAAATAGTAGTTTTCTAATATTTTTCCGTATCTTTGATTCGAAGGAACAACTTAGAGCCTTCAATTTATTAGTTTTTATCTCGTTAATTAGTTTTATGAATCTTTACGTATCAAACTTGCCTTATTCTATCACAGAAGAAGAATTAGAGGCTGTATTTTCAGAACTTGGTGTTGTTACATCAACAAAAATTATCACAGATCGTGAAACACGTCGTTCAAGAGGTTTTGGTTTCGTTGAAATGGAATCAGAAGAAGATGGCGAAGCAGCTATCGAAGAATTGAACGGTATTGAGCTTAAAGATCGTGAAATCCAAGTAAAAAAAGCCATTCCTAGAGAAAACAGAGGTGGTGGAAACTTTGGTGGTGGTCGTCGTGACTACTAAACAAAAACAATTGAATTAGTTATCAATAGTTATAGTTTCGCACTAATCCTGTTCTTAATTGAATCAATATATTTTAGCTCAATGTAAACTTTACAAAGAGTGACAAAAAAGCAACTTTTTTTCAAAAGTTGCTTTTTTTTTGATACATTTTTTATAAAAAAAAGATAGCCTAAAAAATTAGACTATCTTTTTGTAAAAAATATAAGTTTAAAAAATGAGTTAGATTTAAGCCAAATCAAATCTATCTAAGTTCATTACTTTATCCCACGCTGCAACAAAATCGTGTACAAATTTTTCTTTTGCATCATCACACGCATAAAGTTCAGCTAAAGCACGGAGTTCAGAGTTTGACCCAAAAATTAAATCTACACGAGAACCTGTCCATTTTACTTGTCCTGTTCTTCTGTCACTGCCTTCAAATGTTTTCTGAGTGTCAGAATTAGCTTTCCAAGTCATTGTAAAATCAATCAGATTTGTAAAGAAATCATTTGTAAGAGTTTCTTTATTCTCTGTAAAAATACCATAATAAGAGCCATCAAAATTTGTATTCAAGACACGCATTCCACCTACCAAAACAGTCATTTCAGGAGCAGTCAAAGTCAATAATTGAGCTTTATCAATCAATAATTCTTCTTCTGATAATGTATATTCAGCTTTGGAGTAGTTACGGAAACCATCTGCTTGTGGCTCTAAGAATTTGAAAGAATCTACATCAGTTTGTTCTTGTGAAGAATCTGTACGACCTGCCGTAAAAGGAACTTCTATGTCATGACCTGCATTTTTAGCAGCTTTCTCAACAGCAGCACAACCTCCTAAAACAATTAAATCAGCAATAGAAACTTTTTTGTTTCCATTATCAAATCCTTTTTTGATTTCTTCAAAAACGTTCAATACGTTAGCTAACTGTGTTGGATTGTTTACTTCCCAATCTTTTTGAGGAGCTAAACGAAGACGACCACCATTTGCACCACCACGCTTGTCCGAACCACGGAAAGTAGAAGCCGAAGCCCAAGCCGTAGAAACTAATTCAGAAATAGATAGTCCAGAATTAAGAATTTTAGATTTTAAAGAATTAACATCATTTTCATCAATCAAATCATAATCACGAGCAGGAATTGGGTCTTGCCATAAAAGTTCTTCAGTCGGAACTTCCTCTCCCAAATAACGAGAAACAGGTCCCATATCACGGTGAGTCAGTTTGTACCAAGCACGAGCAAAAGCATCAGCAAATTCAGCTGGGTTTTCATGAAAATGTCTTGAAATTCTTTCATAATCTGGATCCACACGCAATGCCAAATCGCTTGTAAGCATAAAGGGAGCGTGTTTTTTTGATGAATCATGAGCATCAGGAATTGTTCCTTCTCCTCCTCCATTTTTTGGTTTCCATTGATGCGCTCCTGCTGGACTTTTGGTAAGCTCCCACTCAAAACCAAATAGATGATCAAAATAATCATTACTCCATTTTGTTGGCGTTGTTGTCCAAGCTCCTTCTAATCCACTTGTAATTGTATGTACTCCATGTCCACTTTCGTATGTATTTTTCCATCCTGTTCCTTGCTCTTCAATAGCTGCTCCTGCTGGTTCCATTCCTACATATTTTCCTGGATCTGCTGCGCCATGTGTTTTTCCGAATGTATGTCCTCCTGCAATAAGAGCAACAGTTTCGTAGTCGTTCATTGCCATTCTTGCAAACGTTTCACGAATATCTTTTGCTGATGCTAATGGGTCAGGTTTTCCATTTGGTCCTTCAGGATTTACATAAATAAGTCCCATCTGAACGGCTGCTAATGGATTTTCTAATTCTCTGTCACCTGAATAACGTTTGTCTCCTAACCATTCGCCTTCCGAACCCCAATAAATATCTTGTTCTGGTTCCCATACATCTTCACGTCCACCTGCAAAACCAAAAGTTTGTAGTCCCATTGACTCTAAAGCACAATTTCCTGCCAAAATCATAAGATCTGCCCAAGAGATTTTTTTACCATATTTTTTCTTAATTGACCAAAGCAATAAACGAGCTTTATCAAGATTTGCATTATCGGGCCAACTGTTAAGTGGTGCAAAACGCTGTGTTCCTGAGCCACTACCACCACGACCATCAGCCGTACGATATGTACCTGCACTGTGCCAAGCCATACGAATAAAAAATGGACCATAATGACCATAATCAGCTGGCCACCAATCTTGAGAATTTGTCATTAATTCAAAAAGATCATTTTTGATAGCTTTTAAATCCAAACTTTTAAATTCTTCAGCATAATTAAAGTCTTTGTCCATTGGATTAGCAAGAGAAGAATTTTGACGAAGAATAGTCGTTTTTAGCATATTTGGCCACCAGTCAAGATTTGTTGTTCCTTGTCCTGCTGTAAATTTTGCTGCTCCTCCACCTGTAAAAGGACATTTACTAGATTCGTTGGTGTCCCAAACTTTACCTTTTCCGTTTGTGTTGTGTTCCATTTTCTTTTTAGAGTTTAAGGTTGTGATAAATTAAGATAGTAGTGTAATTACTTATTAATCAATAATTTATAAAAAGATTTTCATAATTAAAAAAATAAAATAGTGTTTTTCTCTTTTCGTATCACAAAGATTAGATTTTTTAAATTATAAATCAAACTGATAATTTCTATAACAATATAGATATAATTGATTGATTTGTTTTCTTGACAATCAAAACCATTTTAAATAACAGTCTGTTAGCTCAAAAAATACAGGAAAAATATAAGATTAATTTATAGGTCAATGATTAAAAGAATAGAAAATGCAAAACCTAACACAAATAGACTGGGATAATTATAGGCTACAAGGTGATAGAGTAGCTGATGAAATAATACAAAAAACACAAGAACAAAATCAGTGGGAACACCTTAGAAAAGTAATTACAATTCAATGGGGCGATAATCAAAGTTTGCCTGATAATTTACCTGATTTTATACAAAAATATTTTACCCAAAACGCTGTTTTACCTGTTGGTTCGAATATCGAAAAAATAGCAAAGGGGCAGGAATTTTTTCAAAAAAATGCAGAAGACTGTTTAAGTCTGTTGGGTACAATGTCTTTGCCCTATTGTTATGCTGCTGCTGATGGAGCACAAGTTTTATATTTTTCAGAACGTATGCGAAATGATGCACAAAAACGATTATTGGAAACAGCTCGTTTTGTTTTTGAAGTCAATCAAAGAGATAGTTTGAAAGAAGGTGGACTTGCTTTTATTACTATTTTGAAAGTTAGACTATTACATGCTACCATTCGTTTTCACGTCAAAAACCATAAGGGCTGGAATAAAAAATGGGGGTTGCCTATCAATCAAGAGGATTTGATGGGAACAAATATTGCTTTTTCGTCTATCGTTTTGCGTGGACTTCGAAAGCTGGGAAAGAAATTCACAAATCAAGATGCTGAAAACTATTTACATCTTTGGTTTGTAGTGGGACAACTTTTAGGAATTGATAAAAAAATCCTTCCTCAAACAATGAAAGAAGCCGTTTTTCTTTCTCAAAATACAGAAATGCGTCATTTTAAATCTTCTCATGAAGGAAATATTCTGACACAAACTCTACTTTCTCATTTTGACGACATTTTACCTCCTGTTGTTCCTAAAGGCTATATTCATAGTTATATGCGTTTTCTTTTGGGCGATAGAATTTGTGATTTATTGGGTATTCCTGCTGCAAATTGGACAAAATACATAGTTCAGACCTTACCAATTATTGAGACTATGAAAGCCAGTTTTGGAAAAAGTCCTCATGCGATTCGTTCTTATTGGGAAGCTCGTAATTTGATTTCTAAACAGAAATAAAATTAGATTTTTCATAATAAACGTTATCACGGTTAAATTAGTAATATTCATTTTTCCATAGCACAAGGTTTGCAAACTCCTGCGCTATGGAAAAATAAGACAGATTTGTTTTTCTATAACTTGCTAATTATTAGACCTGTAAACAACTGTGATAACGTTTAATAGAATCATTCTTTTTTCTCTCCAATTTTATATTTCATTTTTTGTCCCATACTTGTTGTGGCATATCCTAAAACAGTTTCTTTTTTTGATTCTCCATTCAACAGATAATCAATATTTATAGTACAATCTGCTTCTATATTTATCCAAATCATTTCACTTTGTCCAACATCTAATTTTTTGATTGTTTTGTTTTGGCAGCCTGTAATTTTTAACTCTGTGATAGTTTCCTGTGTAGAATTTATGAAACTGATTCTCATTGTATCCATTAAAAGAAATGTAACCCAAGAATAAAAAAGAAATGCAGGAATATTAAGTAAAATAATTCCTGCTGTTATAAATAAATGTGTTTTGTAGTGTTTCTCTTTTGAATATCGTCTCAAAATTAAAATCAAAAATATACTATTTATAATTGCTGCCACAAGAATAAAAACACCTCCTAAAGACAAAAAGAAATCAGCAGAAGTGAGGTAATAAACGATGAAAATAGCTGTTCCAATCAAAAAAGAAAGGATAGCTATTACTCGTCCTGTTTTTATGAGTTGTTTGGTTTCCATAAATAACTGATAAATTTAATTATACATCTTCATTTTTACTTTCTTCTGCGAGTTGTTTTAAAAGAGGCGCACGTTCTACACGTTCCTCTAAAGAAATAAAGGTTTCTGTTCTGACAATTCCAGGTACTTTCTGGATTTTGTCGTGTAAAACTTCTCTTAAATGCTTTGTATCTCGGCAAATAATTTTGGCAAAAATACTGTATGCACCTGTTGTATAGTGTAAACTCAAAATTTCTGGAATTTTGGATAACTGTTCCACAGACTCATCATACATAGAACTTCGCTCTAAATAAATTCCTAGAAAAGCAGTAACATCATAGCCTAATTTGGCATAATCAATCGTTAGGGAAGCTCCCTTTACGATGCCCAAATCCTGCATTTTTTTCATCCTAACATGTACTGTTCCACCTGAAACAAATACTCTGTCAGCAACCTCTGTGTAAGGTAATTTTGCATCATCTGTAAGTTCAGATAAGATGCGTAAATCACAGCTATCGATTTGAGAATTTTTAGTCATTTTATTATGTGGTTATTGTAATTTTCCTAAAAAATACAAGAAATATTGCGAATTGCCTAAATATCTATAAAATATTTTGCAAAAGTTTTAGAATTCAAAAAAAAATAGTATGTTTGCATAACGAATTAAGAATTTTAGTTTATCTATAAAAACTTAATTCAGACCCTATATAGTAGGGCGTGTGTTTTATGTGTTGTTTATTGGTTAAGGTCAAAAAGGCGTTGCTGCTGGCATCGCCTTTTTTGTTTGTGTTTTGTTTTTTTGTATCCTCACTAGCTTGAAAACTAATTGTATGAAAATATTCTTCAATAACTTATAATTCTATTTTAAGATTGTGAGTAAACTAATTGTTCAAATCTAATCTAAAATTAGTTTGAGTTTTGATTGTATTTTTCTATTTTTAAGAAAAGTAAAATAAAAAAAACTAATCATTACCAAATTATGCCAAATTTACCTCCTGATTTACCCAATAATTTACCAGAAGATTCTCCTCGCCGTCCTGATGGAGAAACACCCGATATTACTACCAAAAGTCGTAACATGACCTGTCACGATTGTGGTGCAAACTTAGTCTATGCTCCAGGAACGACTGCTCTAAAGTGTAATTATTGTGGTGCAGAAAACGAAATTGTTGCAGAAGTAGAAACTATTATTGAAGAACATGATTTTTATGCAGCTCTTCAACAAGCATCTTCTAAAACAGAAATGCAAACGTTACAAACTGTGCAATGTGATAACTGTGGCGCACGTACCACACTCAAACCAAATGTAGTTTCTGATGAATGTGCTTTCTGTGGAACACCTCTAGTCACTTCTTCACCTGAAACGGTAGAAGTATTTCAACCCAAATCATTATTACCTTTTGATATTGATCAAAAAGCAGCAGGCAAACTTTTTAAGGATTGGGTTTCTAGCCTTTGGTTTGCTCCAAATGATTTGAAAAAAAGAGCAGAACTTACAGAAAAACTAAAAGGAATGTATATTCCTTATTGGACATTTGATAGTGAAACGGATTCTCGTTATCACGGAATGAGAGGCGATTATTATTATACAACTGAAAGTTATACAGATAGTGATGGAAATCACCAAACTAGGCAAGTTCGTCATACTCGTTGGTCTCCTGTATCTGGACGAATAGACCATTTTTTTGATGATACATTGGTGTTAGCTAGTCATTCCTTACCACGAAATTATGTAGACAAACTTGAGCCATGGGATTTAGAGAAACTAGCAGGTTACGATGAGCGTTACTTATCTGGTTTTCAAACAGAAACCTATCAGATTGACCTTAAAAGTGGTTTTGAAGTAGCAAAAGGAAAGATGCAAGAGCAAATTAGAAATCTAGTTTCTAGAGATATTGGAGGAGATGAACAGCGCATCGAAGATATTCAAATTGATTATAATGATATTACTTTTAAGCATATTTTGCTTCCTCTTTGGATTAGTGCTTATCGTTATCAAGATAAAGTCTATCGTTTTTTGGTCAATGCACGTACAGGTGAAGTTCAAGGTGAGCGTCCGTATAGTGTTATCAAGATTGCACTTGCTGTTATCGCTGTTTTAGCTATTATCGCATTATTTTTCTTTTTTACAAATGGAAAAAGAAGAGCTGATTTATTTAATGTAAATGATTTTGGAAATTTAGCTTATTCTGATTCGTATTCTCACTTATTTCAAAACACCTTCCAAAACATCTATTTGAAAGTAGATTTGATAAGTCAGTTTATCATGAATATTGATTTTCTGAATTATTTTTGAATTTTTGATTGAAAGCAAAGTCTAATCAATACAAATTTTTATTGATTAGATTTTGCTTTATTTTAATCTCAAAAAAACTTCTCCACTTTGGCTATCCTGCACTTGGAACTGAATTTTTGATTGAAACTCTAAAGGAATAGATACATTTTTTCCAATAACTACAAAATCTAATTGCTTTTCTTTAACAAAAAGCCACTTCAAAGAATCATTACACATTAACTTTTCATTTCTATTTTCTAGCTCAATTTTATTTTTCATTCTGTCTTTTAGCCAAACTGCAAAAATATCAGTTTCAGAAAACGAAGAAGTTGTTCTATCTTGGTAATTTATACAAGCCATATCTAAATTATAAAAGTGTTCTAAACCTTTTTTAAAAGCTAAATAACGACCTTCTATTTCAAAGTTTTCATTTCTATTGAATAAAATTTTATCATCATAATAAGTAGTAGAATGAAAAATCGCTCCTCGTTTCAATTCTTCTTTTTGTAGCAATTCTCTTTCAATACTATTCAAATAGTTCTGTGAATAAATTTGATTAGGCTCTATTTCTTTTAAAAACCAATGCAGTGTAAAACCAAACCCATAACAAAGTAAAATTACAAACACAATACTTACTTTGTTATTCAAATAATTCTGTTTTATCACAAAAATATAAATCAAACTAATTTGTACAAATGGCAAAATAAAATTTCTCAAAAATTGAAATCGTTCTTGATGAAATGGAAAAAGAAAATAAAAAAATATCCCTCCCAAAACTCCTCCCATAAAAAAGAGTAAAAATGTCGTTGGTGGAGATACCAACAACGGTAGATTGATAATTTTTATAAAATAATTTTTAATTGCAGAATAAAATAGACTCAAAAAAGGAATATAAATCACAAAAAAACCAAATAAATAAATTGCTATTTCTTTAAAAATAGCAACCAAATTAATTTCATTTTCCGATAAAGCTAAAATAGAAATCTCTGAACTTGCTACGCTTTGAGAAGATTGTGTCAGATAATAAAACAAAAAATAGAAAAAAGGAATCACAAAAAAAGCTATCAGTTCTAGCTTGTATTTTTGTAGAAAAAGTGTTTTTTGTTGATAGAACAAAAAACTTGCAATGAAAAAAAGTCCTGTCCAACATGCAGCCCAAAGTGTAGGAGAAATAATTGGAATCATAAAAATTATCCAAACGCAAGCTCTGTAATTTTTCTTTTGAAAGGATAGAAAAACAGCAATCCAAAAAAAATAATGTTCTGAAAGTCCTGTAAAAAGAGTATTTGTAAGCCAATAAGTAGATTGAAAACCTTTTACATCAGAATAAAAAGGAAGATAAATTCCACCTAAAAAAAGTAATCCAAATGCCCATATAAAAGTAGCTAGAGATATTTTTTCACGTTTTTTTTGCTCAAAAATAGCTATAATTCCTATCCAAACACAGATTTGTAATAAAGGAATCGTAAAAAGTGAATAAGCTATATAACCCGAAACAGAAAAAATTTTACTAAAAAATGCTGAAATCCACAATTCAAAATAATGATAAGGAGTAGTTCCCAAAACAGCTTTTGAATCTTGATGAAAAGCAAAAACAGTTTCATAAGAAGAGGTCAGTAATTTTTCAGATAAACGTCCATAGAAAAAAGAATCTTTTGAGGGAATACGAAAATTAAAATCATTTTTTGCGTCAAAAATTGCAGAAATATCGAACACAAAAGCAGCATTCAAAAACCAGATTAAAATACTTCCCAAAAGCAGAACCAAAATATATTTCTTTTCTTTAAAAAAAGAGGTTGAAGTTACTTTTTCAATACTTTGAGAAACAAAATATATTAAAAAAAATAATATTGGAATCATAATAATTTGAATAGTTTGTCCATTTTTAAAGAAAAATGAAGCAAAAACACTCAAAAAAGAAATACTAAAAAAGAGTAACCAAAAAAGAAAAGTCATATTTTAGAAAGAAATTAGCTAGTTTTGTAGTGTAGTAACGTGGGCTTTAGTCTGCGAAATAAAAAATATTTTTATTCTGAAATTAGTGTGAAAAGTCTTAGCAATTCTATAATAAATTCTATTTCTAGAATTATCTTATTAGTTATCTTATTTTTTACAGGATTTTTGAGTGTTCAAAATTCTGCGATGGCTTCGTCTGTGTTACCTACTGTTGAATCTAGCTCAATTTATCAAACTTTGAGTGAAAAATGGGTAGTTTATGATGAAGATTTAGAGAGTTATGTTCCTTATTTACCAACAGTTCATAGTCAGTACAGAGCTTTACATTTGATTTTTGATTTCAATAAAAACCTCTCTGATTATAAGAATAATTATTTAGGCATTGCGTTGCCACAAGATGCAAAACTATTTTGGAATACTCGTTTTTCTTCTATTGTTACAGAAAAAGAATACATAGAAATTTCGTTTGATAGCCTGATAAATTTATATTCTGATAAAGAAAAATTTAAAAATTTTAATGGCTTTTTAATGCTGACAGTTTACCAAGAAAAGCCTCAAAATCAAATCCTTGAAGCCTACTCTGCTTATATTCTCACTCAAAAAAATAGTTTTAGTGAAAGAAAAACAACTAAAAAAGAAGAAATAAATCCAATAACCCTACAAAAACCTAAATTACCTCTTCCAGATTGGATATTAATGATAAACTGGCTGATGGTTGGAATTATTGTTGTTTTTTCGGTCAGTATTTATCCTCTAGTTGGTAGAGAAGCATTTGGAGAATTTTGGAGTTATTTTTTCAGACCTGCCAAAGCTTTTAAAAGAACCGAACTATTGCCTCAAATTGGGTATGTAGTTTATTTTAGTTTGGTAATGGGTTTTGTATGGATTTTTTATAACTATGTAGAACTTTATGGAACAACTACAACTAACTTTTTTCTTATAAAAAACAGTCTATTTTCTTTTGTCTTAAATTGGCTTTATGCTGCTTTTTGGTGTTTGTGTATTGCTATTTTTAGACTGTTTTGGATTCAATTGATGGGAAAACTTTTCTTCAAAAGTAGTCAGATTAGCGAGCAACATACACAGGCTCTTATCTTAGGAAATACATTTGCAATGAGTGTGATTTTTATAGTAACAATATTATTCTCTTTCTTAATTGACTCTTTTTATAGTCCTTCTTCAAGCACAATAATTAATACTACACATAGTTCTTTCCTCTATTATTTTGTTCTTTCAGTAGCACTTTCTATTCTAACTCACAGTTTGTTAGTTAGTTATTATTTGTTTACACGAACAAATGCTGGTAAGTTGTATCTTTTTTCGTACCTTTGCGCCACCGAAATAATTCCCCTTTTGATAGTTTCAAAATGGATTATCTCAGTTTCTTAGTTTATTCTTAATTAAATTCTCCTATTTTAACAGTTTTTTAGATTAAATACAATTTTTCATTAAATTAATCAAACTACTGAGTTAGATAAAAGACTTTTAATTAGGTTAGATTAATCTTTACAGTTTTAGAATAACCTCTAAATCTGTATTTCATAGTTTGTGTAAATATAAATTATTTTCTGAATAAATCATTATTTTCTGAATAAATCATTATTTGATTAATGATTTATTGAAAAGAGAGACATATTTAGTTTATATAAACTGTTTTAGTCGTAGTTTTTATCAAACCAATTTTTGCAACGATATGGCAAACGAAGCGAATGCCTCACACCCAACACCTGCACCTAAGCAAATTCGTAGTGTACTGATTTCTCAACCTGCTCCTTTGACTGACAAATCTCCTTATCACGACCTTTCGCAAAGGTATAATGTAAAGGTAGATTTCAGACAATTTATTGAAGTGCAGCCTGTTTCTTTACGTGAATTTAGAAAGCAGCGTATCAATATTTTAGACCATACAGCAGTAATTTTCACAAGTAGAAATGCAGTGGATCATTTTTTTACGCTTTGTAAAGGGCTAAAAATTACTATTCCTGATGACATGAAATATTTTTGTGTTTCAGAACAAACAGCTATTTATCTTCCTAAATATATCAATCTTCGCAAACGTAAACTTTTTGTTGGTGAGCGCACGGCAGAAGATTTAAATAAAGTCATTGCCAAGCACAAGAAGGAAAAATTCTTATTCCCTTGTTCAGATATTCGTAGAGATGATATTCCTAGCTTCTTGAGAGAAAATAATATTGAGCATTCAGAAGCTGTTATTTATGCAACTGTTTCTAGTGATTTATCCGATTTGAAGAATGTAAATTATGATGTAATTGCATTTTTTAGTCCATCAGGAATCAAATCTTTATTTGATAATTTCCCTGATTTCAAACAAAAAACTACTCGTATTGCAGCCTTTGGTCCTACGACAGCACAAGCTGTTCGTGACCACAATTTACGCTTAGATATCGAAGCACCTCTTCCAAATGCACCATCTATGACAGGAGCAATCGAACAATATATTCGTAAAATGAAAGAAGAATTAGGGATTGAATAAGACAAAACAGGATTAAAATCCTGTTCAATTAATTAAAACCAAATTCTATTATATTAAAAACTCTCTTCTCAACATTCAATTTATTTGACTTTTTGAGAAGAGAGTTTTTTGTTTCTATTTAGGAAGTTGTTTTAATTTTTTCTCCAAATAATAGATTTTGACTTGGCAGAAAGGGCTTAATTTTCCTTTTTTTTGGTGTATTTGCTTTGTCTCCTGCCGTTGTTAGTGTCTCCAGCAACGACAAACACACCTAAGCTGAAGGATTCATCACTACACTATAAACAGTAATAGAATTGAGTTCTCTACCAAAATAAAGTTTGTCTAGTGCTTCGTACATATTTCTTGCACGAAAATAAGAAGTTTGTAATTCTCTATGTCCGTTATCCTCTTTTGAAACCCACTGAATAGTATAAGAACTGTCACGCTCACGGTAATTACGAACGTACTCAAACATTTTTTTGAGCGCATCTAGTTTGTCTGTTCCGTGTTCGGTATGAAACAAAAAAGATTGATTGTGGCGAGGATTAACTGTAATTAAATTGAGTTTTACAGTTGTACCTTCTTGTGAATAATCAAAAATAAGACTTCCATCAATTCCCAAATGGTCTTCTATTCCTTTCTGGATGCGTGCAGATTCTACGTGTATATCGTTTGGTGTCATTTTTTATAAGTTTAATTTTCTTTGTTTTTTAGTATTATCCGTAAAATTAAGAAAAAATGAAGAGAGATAGGAAAGAAAAAACGCCCTCTCTACTTTGATTATCTTTAGAATTCAAAAAATTTGATAACAATTTCTCAGGATATGAAAAAATTACTTTTATGTATTGAAAGACTACTATATATTGGTTTTATAAAGTATCGCTATCTTTTTTCTGACATTCTTTTATCCATTCTTCTGCCTGTTCCTTATTTTTAAATAAGCGCATAATAAAAACACCTGCTGCCTTTTTTTCTAAATCTTGTGCAGAAAGTTTCCCAAAAATATCAGGAGATGTAATATGAGCCATGTAGCGTAACCCTGCTTCAATAGCTTGTGGCATCCAAAATTCTTGTATCCACTGATTAGCTTGTTGCCAAGGACCTACTAAATTTGTATTATCATTAATGATATAAGGACAATTATTTTCTTTAATTAAATCCAAAGCAACCAAACAGCCTGCTTTTACATTATTTACATTCACAAACCCAGTCCAATCTGCATAAAGACAATTTGTATGTGCTTCTACATAAACTTCATAAAATACTTTTTCATCAGAATTTTTTAATGTTATCAAAATTATAGTGTTAGGGGTTGTTAAGGTAGTTTTAAAAATAATTGTGATTGTAAAACGTATTTTCATTAAAAATAGTTAGAAAAAAGAATTTACAGGCTATAAATGAGATAGATAACGTAAAAATTAAGCAAAACCCAAATAAAAAACACTGTTATAAACTCAACCCTTCTATACTCAATTTAGGACATTAAAAACGTTGTCAAATTACCTATTTTTTCGTAACTTGCAGAGTTGTTTTTCAAGGAAATTTTATAGCAAAAACAACTGAAAAATTATTATTCTAACGCAAGATTATATCTTGTGTTTTCTATTTAGTTAGTAAGCATATACTTACAAAAGAGAACATCCAAGCAAATGCTTGAATGAGAAATTAGAATCAAGAATTTCAATTTAATATAGTTTTATTACTAGATAATATATGGCAGATATAGAAAATGGTTCAGAAGACCTGTTAGATGATGGAAACAGTAATATCATTCCTGTAAGTATTGAGGACGAAATGCGAACGGCATACATTGATTATTCGATGTCCGTTATTGTTTCTCGTGCTTTACCTGATGTACGTGATGGTTTAAAACCTGTCCACCGTAGAGTGTTGTATGGAATGTCAGACTTAGGAGTATATCACAATAAAGCTTACAAAAAATCGGCTCGTATTGTAGGTGAGGTTTTGGGTAAGTACCACCCTCATGGCGATTCGTCTGTTTATGAAACGATGGTTCGTATGGCGCAGGAGTGGTCGCTTCGTTATATGCTCGTCGATGGACAAGGAAACTTTGGCTCTATTGATGGTGATAATGCAGCAGCTATGCGTTATACAGAGGCACGTATGCAGCGTTTGGCTGAAGAAATGTTGGCAGATTTGAACAAAGAAGTGGTAGATTTTATTCCAAACTTTGATGATTCCTTAACAGAGCCTTCTGTTTTACCAGGAAAATTACCTAACCTTTTGGTAAATGGTTCGTCTGGTATTGCTGTTGGTATGGCTACCAATATGGCTCCTCACAACCTTACAGAAGTCATTGATGGAATTATTGAGTATATCAAAAATCCAGAAATTACAGTTGAGGAACTTACAAAATTTGTAATTGCACCTGATTTTCCAACTGGAGGAATTATTTATGGCTACACAGGAGTAAAAAAAGCATTAGAAACTGGACGTGGAAGAATTGTGATGCGTGCCGTTGCAACTATACATACGGACAAAAATAATCGTGAACAGATTATTGTAACAGAAGTTCCATATCAAACCAATAAAGCAAGTTTGATAGAAAAAACGGCTGCTATGGTTAACGAAAAGCGTATTGAAGGAATTTCTGCTATTCGTGATGAGTCAGATAGAAATGGTTTGCGTATCGTTTATGATATTAAGCGTGATTCGATGGCAAATGTAGTTTTGAATCAACTTTTCAAATATACAGGACTTCAAACTTCTTTTAGTGTAAACAATGTTGCACTTGTGAAAGGTCGTCCAAGAATTTGTAATCTTAGAGATTTAATTAGTTATTATGTCGAACACAGACACGAAATTGTTGTTCGCAGAACAGAATATGACCTTAGAGAAGCTAAAAAACGTCTTCATATCTTAGAAGGTCTTTTGAAAGCTCTTGATGTAATTGATTTAGTAATTGCGACAATTCGTAGCTCAAAAGATGCCGAAGAAGCAAGAAATGTTTTGACAGGTGAAGGACAAATGAATACTGAAAGTCGTTTCTTCAAAGACATTGCTGTTCCAAGTGGTTTTGTATTTGATTTTTCAGAAATTCAAGCTAAAGAAATTTTGGGAATGCGTCTTCAACGTCTTACAGGACTAGAACGCAACAAAATCCAAAACGAACACGACGCACTTGTTTTGACAGTAGAAGATTACGAAGATATTTTAGCTAGAGTAGAACGTCGTATGGAAATTATTACGGAGGAACTACTTGAACTTAGAGAAAAATATGGTGATGAGCGTCGTACTCAAATTGTTCATAGCGCAGAAGATATTGATATTGAAGATTTGATTGCTGAACAAGAAATGGTAATTACTATTTCTAATGAAGGTTATATCAAACGTACTTCTTTATCAGAATACAAATCACAAGCCCGTGGTGGAAAAGGTTCAAAAGGAGCAACTACAAAAGCAGATGATTTTGCAGAACACTTGTTTGTAGCTTCTACACACAATTATTTATTGATTTTTACAGACTATGGAAAAGTATATTGGTTAAAAGTATATGCCATTCCAGAAGGCTCAAAAACATCAAAAGGTCGCCCACTTCAAAATCTTATTTCGATAGAAACAGGTGAAAAAGTACAGACTGTTATTAATGTAAAAAGTCTGAAAGACGAAGATTATATAAATAACAATAATCTAATTTTCTGTACTAAAAAAGGACAAATCAAGAAAACAGTTTTGGAAGCCTATTCTCGTCCTCGTCAAAATGGAATTAATGCCATTACGATTAATGAAGGCGATGCACTTTTAGATGTTCGTTTGACAGATGGAAACAACGAAATTATTATGGCTGTTGGTTCGGGTCGTGCAATTCGTTTCAACGAGACACAAGTCCGTCCGATGGGAAGAACAGCATCAGGAGTTCGTGGAATTTCTGTAAAAGAAGGTGATGAAGTAATTGGAATGGTTTGTCTGAACCGTCCAGATTCAAATCTCTTAGTCGTTTCTGAAAAAGGATATGGAAAACGCTCTGATGTAGAAGATTATAGAGTTATCAAACGTGGTGGAAAAGGAGTAACTACTCTCAAAATCACAGAAAAAACAGGTACTTTGATTGCCATAAAAGAAGTAATCGATACCGACCATTTAATGATTAGTAGAAAATCGGGTGTCATGATTCGTTTTGCAGTTTCCGAACTTCGTACTATGGGACGTGCTACACAAGGCGTTCGTCTGATAAATTTAGCAGAAGGAGACCAAATAGCTTCTGTTGCTAAAATTGAACACATAGAAGAAGAGTTAGAAGATATTTTATTGGAAGAAGGAATGGAAAATCCAAATACAGAGGTAAATGGAGAAATTGCTACAAATCTTGCTAATGAAGCCAATAATTCTGAAAATGGAAGTCATTCTGAAAATGATGATACAGAAGCTGATGAAAATTCAGAAGGTGTAGAATAATTTTTTTTTGCATTATACTTGCATTAACTTTGGAAGTTCTATTTTTGTAAGGGAAATAGAACTTCTATTTTTTTATAAACAATCAATTTCAAAATAATATCACACCTATTTTAACGTGTGATGAATCCAATAATTCAAACTCATTTTATACAATGACAAAATCAATTTTAAAATCAATAATAGTAGGAACTGCATTTGTAACAGGTTCATTTCTTACAAATGAAACTATTGCACAAAATGGAGCTTTAACCAGCGCTGAATTTTTTGCAACGCCTCAAGAAGGAAATTACGAAAAAGCACTAGAAAAAGTTCGTCAAGCAACTTATCATAAGAAAACAGAAGGAAAAGCTAGAACTTGGTATACAAGAGCAAAAGTTTTTACTGCTATTGTTGAAGCAGGAGTAGAAGATAAAGAAGTAGCAGCTCTCGTAGAGAATCCAATAGATAGTGCTTTTGCTTCCATGACAAAGGCATTAGAAGTAGAAAAAGCCGAAGGAGATGATAAATATACTAAACGAATAGAAGATCCAGCTTTTCAAAGTGATTTAGGAATGGAAACAGGTTTACAAGCTCGCTTGAAAAATGCTATTCTTAATAACGTACAGAAATACCAAGATGCAGAAGACTTTGTGAAAGCTTACGAAACAATGCTTCCTCTTGCTACTTATCTTTCTACTGATACCACAAACTTGATTTATACTGCTTACTTTGCTAATAAAGCTGAAAAACTAGATAAATCAGCTTTTTTTTATGAAAAACTTGGCAACATAGAAGAATATACAGGTGCAGTAGACGCTTATCAGTCAGCTGCTTATTCCTATTATAAATTAGAAGATAGTACAAACTTTCTTAGAGTATTAGAAAAAGGAGCAGAACGTTTTCCTCAAGAAACCTATTTCCTTACTAATATTGCTGATGTATATATCCAACGTAAAGACTATCCTAAAGCGATTGAAATACTTAAAAATGTAAGTGAAATAGAACCAAGCACAAAAACTTTTACAAATATTGCCATTATGTATCAATCTGAAGGGCAACCTGAAAAAGCTGTGGAATATTATCAAAAAGTTTTGGAATTAGATGCTCAAGATTATGATGCTACTTTCGCTTTAGCTCTTCATTATTACAAAGAGGCTATAAATGTATATAATGAATTGAAACCAGAGGAACAAGACTCTAAAAGTGAGAAAATGAAACCTATTATTGCAAGTGCAGATAAGGCTATCATGTATGCAAAAAAAGCTCTAGAGATAAATAATGATGATGTAGCACTTTATAATATACTTAAAGATTTATATGTTATGAAGGAAGATCAGAAGAACATTGACTTGATGAAAAAGAAAATAGCAGAGAATAAATAATTTTTCTCTTTTAATTTAT
Source organism: Bernardetia sp. Wsw4-3y2 (assembly GCF_037126295.1). Classification (NCBI taxonomy): domain Bacteria; kingdom Pseudomonadati; phylum Bacteroidota; class Cytophagia; order Cytophagales; family Bernardetiaceae; genus Bernardetia; species Bernardetia sp. Wsw4-3y2. The sequence goes on from NZ_CP147017.1 coordinate 1,537,277, forward strand.
ACTAATCCTACTCATCTTCTGATAAGTAGGATTTTTTTATTTGATAAAAAGAAAATATAGGCACAAAAAAAAGATGATACTTCCAAAGGCTGCATCATCTTCCACTACTCACTAACTATGGCTACTGTAATTTAGAAAACTACATAGCCAACAAAAGATTTTTGTATCTATAAATTATTTATATTAAAATAATTTGAAATTTCTTTTTTAACTTACCTACTCTATTTTTCTTTAAAACAAACTTCCTAAATCTATCATTTAGGAAGTTGTTAGGAATTGTTAGGTTGTAAGTTAGAAGATTTCAAAACATAGTAGTTTTGCGCTTCTATTTCTATGACCCACTAAGTAGGCAATAAGGTTGCATAGGTTATTTATTTTAAAAAAAAAAAAATAAAAATAGCTTGATACAATACATAAAAGCATAGAATAAAGTAGGTTAAAACTAAATAGGTGATTGTCAAATGGGTTTGATATCAGAATAGTATTTGGCTTTTTTAGAAAAATTCAAAAGTATTTACACTAAAATATTGCAACAAACAAAGAAATTATGTATTATTGGTTAGAGTAAGCGATAAAGCATCTATTTTTATGTAAAATTATCTACTTACCCTGCTCATTTAAAAAAATAAAGCCTAAAAAAGATAATTAAATAATTTTTATTTTGAATGCAATAAAATTATACTTATATTTAAAAACTTCTTAAATCATTTCATTAAAAACAAAAGAAGTTTATTTTTTACTAAAAGTTATTAAAATAGTATGGCAGAACTCCTCAAAATACACCCAGATAATCCACAAGAAAGTAAAATCCAAAAAATAGTCGAAACGCTAAGAAATGGTGGTGTAATTATATATCCTACTGATACAGTTTATGGCATAGGTTGTGACTTTACAAATGCAAAAGCAGTTGAGAAAGTATGTAAAATTAAGGGAATTGACCCGAAAAAGATGCACCTTTCTTTTATTTGTTATGATTTAAGTGATATTAGTTTGTATGCTCATAGAGTAAGCAATCACGTTTTTAAAGTTATGAAAAAAGCTCTACCAGGGGCATTTACTTTTATTTTAGATTCAAGTAATAAAGTTCCAAAAGTAGGTGGAGTAAAGAAAAATCAAGTAGGTATTCGTGTTCCTGACCATAAAATCCCTAGAATGATTGTTCAAGAATTGGGAAATCCTATCGTAACTACTTCTGTTTATGATAAGGATGGAAAACCAATGACAGACCCTTCGCTTATGAAAGAAGAGTATGAACATTTAGTAGATATTGTTATTGATGCAGGAATGGGCGAAATTCAGCCTTCTACTGTTATTCGTTGTATAGAAGATAATATTATTTTGCTTCGCCAAGGACTTGGAGATATAGAAAAATTTGCTGATGTTCTTTCAAAAGAAGAAGCAGAATCGCTCCTAGTAGAAGAAGAATAAAAAAAAGAAATTGTAAGATTAGATTTTTCATTTTTGATTTTGTTTTAGTGAATAGAAAAACCACTACTTTTTTGAGGTAGTGGTTTTTTTGTTTCGTACTTTTGTATTTTCAATAGGAAGTTGTTTTAGATTTTTAGTGTATGTTTGTTGGTGTCGCTACGCTAAAACACCAACAAAGGCTATGTTCTTTTTTCTTAAACAACTTCTAGGACAACAAACCTTTTCAACAAAAAATATACTAATTATGAAACCTCAAATTCTGAAAAATATCTCTTTACAGTCTTACAATACGTTTGGAATAAACTGCACAGCCAAAAATTTTATAGAAGTAAAAACAGTTGATGAATTACTGGAGGTTTTAGAATTTGCAGAGCAAAAAAAATATCCTTCTATTCTTGTATTGGGAGGAGGAAGTAATATTTTGTTTTTGAAAGATTTTGAAGGATTGGTAATCAAAAATTCTATTACAGGAATAGAAGTAATAGAAGAGAATGAAGAAAATACAACTCTTTATGTATCAGCAGGCGAAAATTGGCATCAGTTTGTGCTTTTCTGTTTGGAACATAATTATGGAGGAATAGAAAATTTATCACTCATTCCGGGGACTGTTGGAGCTGCACCAATGCAGAATATTGGAGCATACGGAGTAGAAATTCGTGATGTTGTCGAAAGAGTAAAAGTAATTGATAGAAAAACAAAAAAGACTTTTTGGATTTCAAATAACGAATGTCAATTTGGCTATCGTAGTAGTATTTTTAAGCATCAAGCAAAAGACAAATACATTATTATTGGTGTAGAGTTTAGATTGACTACAAAAAACCATACTCTAAATACATCTTATGGAGCAATTCAAGAGGCTTTAGAAAATGATAGTCCAACAATTCAAGAGATAAGCAAAGCAATCATTTCTATCAGAGAATCGAAGTTACCCAACCCAAAAGAGATTGGAAATGGAGGAAGTTTTTTCAAAAACCCTGAAATTCCGAGTAGTCAGTTTTTAAAATTAAAAACAGAATTTCCTAATATTGTTGGTTATCCTATTTCTGATAAAATAACAAAAGTTCCTGCTGGTTGGCTAATTGAACAATGTGGTTGGAAAGGAAAAATAGTCGGAAATACAGGCGCACACAAAAATCAAGCTCTCGTTTTGGTAAATTATGGCAATGCAAAAGGAGAAGAAGTGTGGAATTTGGCAAAAGAAATTCAAAAATCCGTTTTTGATAAATTTGGAATACACATAGAGCCTGAGATTAATATTGTGGGATAATATTTTACCCAAAAACCTCTAATTTTCACTCCTGTTTTCGTAAATACTCTTAAAGTCCTCAATGTAAGTGGGTTAAAGTTTGTTAAGTGCATTTTTAAAGAATAAGGATTGCTTTATTTTGTATAAATTAATATCAGAAACAAAGGTGTAGACATCAATATCCTTTGTAAATAAATAAAAAATCTGACCCTCAAAAATAATTTATTTGAAAATACATTTACCTCTCATAATAAAGTAGCATAAAAAAGCGCAAAGTAATGAGCGAAGAGGAAATACTTATAAAAAGATACAACTATTATGAAAATAGAAGGATTAGTAGGCGCAAAACAAGTACGCTATATTATTGCTCTTATGAGTTTGGCAATGGTCGGACTTATAGGACTACAGTTTTATTGGATTACTACAACCATAACACTTAATAAATCTCGTTTCAAACAAAACGTTCATCAAGCACTTGAAAAAGTAGCTACTCGTTTGGAAAAACATGAAGCTATTTATGTAATGAAAAGTAATGCAGACCAAATGAGTGGACAGCTTATTTCTACGCTAGATTCAATTACAAAAGCACAAAATACTAATTCGGCACTTACTTATGAACTTCAGTTTCAAGTAAAAAACGGAATAACATCTACACAACAAAGTACAGAAATTATTCTTGAGCCGATGAAAAGATATGATATACGTGATCCAAAAATGATTTGGGAAGAAACACAACGTAGAAAGGTAAATAGGTCTCAGATTTTGTCTGTCATTGCCGAAAAATTATTTTTTCAAAATCAAGAAAAACCAATTCAACAACGTACTAGTCGTCCTGTTATTGATTCTATTTTGAGAGAAGAAATGCACAATAAAGGAATTGCATTAGAGTATGATTTTGCTGTCTTTAATCACTCTCAGAAAAGTTGGTTTTTTGCTTCTCCTTCTACAAGTAGTGAGTGTTTGGTAGAAACAAATTACTGTACCAAACTTTTTCCGAATGATATGCATAACCCAGATAACTTATTATGTGTTTATTTTCCTACTGAATCTAAATATTTGATGGGAAAAATGGCAATGATATTATCTTCTTCTATTATTTTTATTGGCGTAATTATTCTTTGTTTTGCTGCTGCAATTTATACGATTATTCGTCAGAAAAAAGTATCAGAGGTTACCAACGACTTTATCAATAATATGACTCATGAGTTCAAAACTCCTATTGCAACTATTTCTCTTGCCCGTGAGATTTTACAAGACCCTAGTGTTCAGCAAAATTCAGAAAAAACAAATCGTTATTTGGGAGTTATTGCAGATGAGAGCAAACGACTTAGTTCTCAGGTAGAAAATGTATTACAGGCTGCAAAACTAGATAGAAAAGACCTAAAGCTAAATTTCAAATCCTTAGATATTCATCAAATTATAGAAAAAGTAATCCGTAATAGTGCTGTGCAAGTAGAAAACAGAGGAGGAAAAATTTTTACAGATTTGAAAGCAACTCAAACGCTAGTTGAAGGAGACCAAGTTCATATTACAAGTATTATATCGAATCTAATAGACAATGCAAATAAATATTCGCCTAATACTCCACGTATAGAAGTACAAACTCAAAATACTTCAAATGGAATTGAAATAAAATTTATTGATGAAGGACAAGGAATTCCGAAGAAAGTAGTCAGCAAAATTTTTGATAAATTCTACCGAGTACCTACAGGAAACGTACACAATGTAAAAGGTTTTGGATTAGGACTTAGCTACGTAAAATCTATGGTAGAAGCACATCACGGAACAATTAGTGTAGAAAGTGAAATGGAAAAAGGTTCTGTCTTTACAATCAAACTGCCTTTTAAACAACCTGTTTAGAAAATGGGGAGGTGGGAATTAGGATATGGGTAATAATGAAAATAATACGTTTTTGCTTTCAGTGTAATTTTTAGTTCCAATTCACATATCCTATTTGCCACTTTACACTCTTAATCCTAAAATTGTCATATCATCTCGTTGAGGTTCATCATTTTTAAAGGTTTCAAACTCTTTTAGAAGTTCTATTTTTTGAGTAGCAAAAGGATGTTCTTTTATATGTTCTAAGAACTGTGTTAATTTTTGAGTTCCATATTTTGCTCTATCTGGATTATTTTGGTCTGCAAATCCATCTGTTGTGAGATAGAGAATATCACCTGCTTGTAAGTGAATAGTGTGTGTTACAAATTGTTGATTTTCTTGTTTTTGTTTTCCTCCTATACTCCGATTATTTCCTCTTATCTTCAAAAACTCACCTCCTTGTACATAATAAAGAGGACGATGCGCTCCTGCAAAAGTTACTTGTTTTCCTAAATCTGTATTTTCAATGGCACAAATAGCCACTTCCATTCCATCATCATTTTTTCCTTCATTTTGTTTTAAGGCATGCTGAATTTCCAAATGTAAAACTTCCAAAATCATAGCTGGGTCATAGATTTTACTTTGTCCAATGATTTTATTCAAAAGTGTTTGTCCAATCATCGACATAAATGCTCCTGGTACTCCATGTCCTGTACAATCTACCACAGCTACAAATGTTTTTCGTTTCTTACGATATACCCAATAAAAATCTCCAGAAACTACTTTTTGAGGCTTGTAAATAGCAAAACTATCTAGAAAATATTCATTTAATTCACTTTCGGTAGGCAAAACAGCATCTTGAATCTGACGGGCATATCGAATCGAATCCATTATCTGAACCTGAGAACGCTCAATTTCTTCACTCTTTTCTTTTGTTTCCTGCAAACTGCTTTGAATTTTGTTTAGCATTAAGCCAAAATCTTTTGAGAGCCAACCTATTTCATCACTTGTAATTATGGGTTTGATAGAATACTGTTCTGAAAAATCGTTTTTTATTACTTTATGAATAGAATTTGATAACTGACGAACAGGCAAACTGAGTTTTTTACTAATCAAATAACTGACAAACATTCCCAAAACAAAACACAACAGAACAACAGCTCCTAATGTATATTTTATTCTGTATGTGATTTCTTGTGCTTGTACTTCTCCTGCTTTGTTTATTTCTGCAATAATATCAGCAATTTGATAGGCTTTTTGCTGCGTTTGATAACGCATTCCTTCATGAATATTGAGTCCAATTTGTTTTTCATAATCTACCATATCCAAAAAAGCATATTGATAGTTTCTTAGTAAGTCTAACATTTCTTTTTGCCTTTCTTTGTCTTGTATAGTTTCTCTAATTTCGGCTCGTAAATCTTGAACAGCAAGGGAAAGTTTATTTATATATTCTTCTTCTTTACGAATCATAAAATCTTTTTCATGCCTTCTAATCATTAGTAATTTTTCTCTTTTAAAAGGCAAATCAGAATTTTCTATTTTATGAATAAACTTACGCATCTGTCCTACTTTTCCATAGTCTTTATGTCCTTTTCGTTGAATAATCTGAACTAATCGCTCAAAAATCACTTCATATTCTCCTACTGATTTCTTTAGTTTGAATAATTTTTTATCAATATCTTCATTTCGTAATTCTTTCCTGTTTTTTAAAACTATCAAACCATTCTGAATGTCATATAATTTTTTGGTTCGAATATCCAAATACTCACTTTTTCCTGTTTCAAAAAAAGCTGTATTGATAGTTTCATACGTAAAAAAATCCTTTTCTACACCACTAAGTGTCTGAATATCAATGTGAAGTTGAGTAAGTAAGTCTGTAATGTTTTCTATCCGTTCTTGTTTTTCATAAAACATAAAAATAGCACCAATAATAAGTGCTGTTAGAAGCAAATAAACGCTAAAATAGAGTTGTAGCTTGTTTTTGATACCTCTAAATTTTTTATTTGATTGAACAGAAGTCGTAAAGTTTTGAGTCATTTCCTTCAAATTATAATCGTACTATAAGCTGGTAATTATTGCCTTATTAGGTTTTATTTCTTGACTACAAAATTACTAGGAAGAGCATTCAAAAACTCAAAAAATAGATTACGAAATAATTACACTTTTATAAATTTGAGGAAATAATAGTTCAATTACCTAAACTTTGAATATTAAAATTAGATTTACAAAAGAATTTATGATATTTTTTATATTAAAAAATGACTGTATTATTTTTGATTGAAAGTTTTGTAACCAAATTGTTACAAACAGAAAATTGAATTTATTTTTTATAAAAGCATTGATTTGATACAATTTTTGATAAAGAAATGAGTTTCTTTGTTGATTAATTATCATTCAAAACAATAATTCAATGAAACATCAAATTTTAATCATTGCTTTTTTCCTTTTTATAGGAATAGCAACAACTACTTTTGCACAGCAAAATGACAGTACAACTATCAAAATAACACTTCCTACAACAGAAGATTGGAAAATAGCAGATACAATAAGTCTTGAGAATTTTCACCCTATATTTACAGAAGTAAAAACAACTATTTATTTTGATAGAACAGATTCTATAAAAAATGAATGGGTTATAAAAATTCCTATTTCAAGAGCTGATTTATATTATTTGTCTGTAAAAAGAAAGAAGTATAATTACCTATTAATCTTTCCAAATGATGAAATAGAAGTATTATTTAACGAAGAAGGCAAATACACTTTTAGTAAGAGTAAATTATCAAAAGAATATCAAACTACATTTAATAACCAAAATAAATATAGCTATTCTGATTTTGTAAAATACGAATGGCAAGAATATGTGGAAAAAGTAGATAGTCTTATCAAACAAGAAATATCTGATTATGAATTAGCTTTCCAAAGCGAAAAACCAAATCCTATTTTTGATGCTTATTTCAGAAATAAAGTAGTTTCTTCTCATAATTATGCTTTTGGATATTATCATTTTTTTCATAACCGTCATCACAAAAAAAAGGAAATGGTAGCTATTCTTCCTGAAAAATATTTTGATGCAGAGCCTAAAGTTCCTTATACCATTCCTTCCAGTCTTGAAGAAGATTACCCTTATACTTCAGATTATATAAGAGGTGTTTCTAGCACTTTAGCTAAAGAAGGAAACTGTGAAACTGAACAAGGAAAAGTATATGGATTTGAGAATTATCATTGCATTTATCAAAATACAAACAAAATAACTACTCCTCTACTCAAAAAAGTGATGGCTTTACATTCTTTAGAAGGAATGATAAGAAAAGCAGAGTGGAGCAATTTATCTCAAACAGAAATAATAGATAAAGCATTTACAAGTTTGGAAAATGAGTTTCCACATGATGAAGATATAAGCTATCTAAAAACCAAAGCTAAAAACTCAAAGCGTTTTGCAAAAGGACAACCTGCTACTGATTTTACTCTCAAAGATGAAAATGGTAAAACGGTTTCTTTATCTGATTTTAGAGGAAAGTATGTTTTGATTGATTTCTTTTCAGCTTGGTGTAAACCTTGTATCGCTGAACGCCCTTATTCTGAAAAATTAGAAAAGGAGTTTACAAATGGTAACATTGTATTTTTAAATGTCTGTATAGATAGTAAAGAAAGTATTTGGAAAAAAGTATTAGATAAAATGCCCCTACAAGGAACAGAACTTTATGCAGAAGACAAAGAAAGTAAAGAAATAAGAGAAGCCTATAATATTGAAGGAGCTTCTGCTTACATTTTTTTAGATAAAGAAGGAAATTTTATTTCTACCACTGCTCGTCCTTCTCAAAATGCCAAACAGATTATTGAAAACGCTTTGGCAGAAGAAAAATAAAAAATAACAAAACCCTAAGAATCTTTAAAGATTCTTAGGGTTTTTATATAGAAAACATTAATAATTAACCATTATTTTTTTCATCTTCTTTAATATCACGCTCTAGTTCTGCCATAAAAACAGCATCAACTGATTCTGCTACTGTTGGAATAATGTTCAAAACGCTATCTAATTTTGAAATTGTCATGAGTTTCATAACGTGGTCGCTAACAGCTGCAAGAGCCAAATAGCCATTTATCTGCTCAGAAAGGCGTTTGGCTACCAAAATAGAGCTAAGTCCAGATGAATCTACATACTTAATATCGCCCATATCAAAGATAAGATTAATCATTCCAGACTGATATAAGGTAAAAAATTCGGTCTTTAATTTAGGTGCAATTGAAGAGTCTAGTTTTTCTTCTTGCAACTTAAATACAGTATATTGTTCTTGTTTGTTGAGTGTAAATTTCATACTATTTTTTTATAAAAATGAATAGGGAGTAGGAATCAAAAAATGGTTTTGAATAATATACGAAATAATTTTTCGAAAATTTAATCATCTCTCAAAAAATCAAATCGTTTTGTTTGTCTAGCAAGTTACAAAAAAACCTCAAAACCTCTCTATTGTTTAAACCTTGTTTTTTAGTCTTTTCTAAATTAACATTTACAGTGCTTTCCATTTATTCCTTTCATTTTTTTTTTTGATTTTTCTTTATTTTTATTGTCTCATAGTTTGTGAAAGTTGTAGATAAGTCGTATTTTTGCGCTCTTTATACGGTTCTTATTTAATTAGGAACAGTAGAAGACAAAAATCTTTATTTTAGTAAGATTAAAGGTTTTATCAAAAGAAATCAGTTCAAAAAATCGTAAAATCAAATTGTATTTTGATACAATAAGATGAAAACGAATAATCAAGAAAAGCACAAAAAACGAATACTTTACAAGTAAAAAAATTAAACATTAATTTGTAAATCGTTACTAATCATTAGATTATTATCGTAATTTTTAATTCGTAATTCGTAATTGTTTCCAACTTTTCATCAGGCTTTTATTTTATTCCTCTCATAAAATCAAAGCTCTGTAATTTAATAAACGGATTGCTCTATTTTTATTAAATTTAGGATTGAAATTAGGTTTTTTATTTAATCACAAAGAATTCTTTTTAATCAGATGATTTTTTCTGTTTTAAGAAAATCTCATCAAAAATAGTTTAACATTAAATGGCAAATCATAAATCAGCCCTCAAGCGTATTCGTGGAAATGAAGCTAAACGTCTTCGTAACCGTTACCAATTAAAAACTACTCGTACATTCATGAAGCGTTTGCGTGCAACTACTGATGCAGCAGAAGCAAAAGAATTACTTCCTAAAGTAATCGCAATGGTAGATAAATTAGCAAAACGCAATATCATTCACGATAGAAATGCTGCTAACAAAAAATCTAAATTGATGAAATATGTAAACACTTTGTCTGCATAATTTGTAGTAGAAATTTTAGTATTTCATTATAAAAAGGCAACTTTAATATTTTAAAGTTGCCTTTTTCTGTTTTAATTTGAAAATCCTCAACGACGCTTTTAAGCTCGTTGATGGTTGATATGTTTTATAAAATCAGCCGTCGTTGAGACTCAAATGAAACCGTCAACGAGGTTTCAATGTAGTAAAAATGTCTATCAAAAATCTCACTCTTACAGAACTAAAAGAAAAGTGCCAAGAACTTCGTCATTTTATCATCGAACATGTAGCACAAAATGGAGGGCATTTGGGTGCAACTTTGGGGGTAATTGAGCTTACTATTGCTCTTCATAAAGCCTTTTCTTTTTTGGGTACAGAACAATCTGACAAACTTGTTTGGGATGTTGGGCATCAAGCCTACGCACACAAAATTCTGACAAACAGAAAAAATAAGTTTCATACTATCAGAAAACAAAATGGTCTTTCAGGTTTTCCTTCTATCAAAGAAAGCAAATTTGATGATTTTGGAACAGGACATTCTTCTACTTCTATTTCTGCTATTTTGGGAATGGCTGTGGCTTCTCAATTTTCACAAGATGAAAGCATAAAAAACCGTTGGCATATTGCAGTTATTGGTGATGGTGCTTTTACGGCTGGTTTGCCTTTTGAGGCTTTGAATAATATACAAAATAACATAGAAAATGGCATTCAACCCAATGTTTTGATAATTCTTAATGACAATGGAATGTCTATTGATGAAAATGTTGGTACACTCAAAAGCCATTTTGAAGAGCTTTCGAAACAGAAATGGAAAAAAGAAAATTCAGAAAATACATTTTCTATTCCTTCTATTTTTGAGTTTTTTGGAGGAAATTTTCATGGTTCTATAGATGGACATAATTTAGAAACATTACTTGATTTTTTTGATGAATTAAAGCAAAACACAAATCAGAATTTATATACAAATAAAGTTCATTTTCTTCACATCAAGACCATAAAAGGAAAAGGAATTATTGAAAATGCTAATTCAGAATTAGAATCGAAATATAATTCATGGCATGCTCCAGCCAAATTTGAAACCAAAACAGGTCAGCTTATCAAATCAGAGTCCTCAACTAAAAAGTCATTTCTCAAATTTCAAGATGTTTTTGGTAAAACAATTACACAATTAGCCAAACAAAACTCTAAAATTATTGCTGTTACTCCTGCTATGGCATCAGGTAGTTCACTTTTAGAGATGCAAAAAGAATTTCCTAATCGTATTTTTGATGTTGGAATTGCAGAACAACATGCTGTTACTTTTTCGGCAGGTTTGGCTACTCAAAAAATAATTCCTTTTTGTGTCATTTACTCTACTTTTTTGCAGCGCAGTTATGACCAAATTATTCATGATGTTTGTGTACAAGAACTCAAAGTAATTTTTTGTATTGATAGAGCAGGCTTAGTGGGAGCAGATGGAGCAACACATCAAGGAGTTTATGATATTGCTTTTTTGCGTGCTATTCCAAATCTTGTTTTGGCTGCACCAATGGACGAAATAGAGTTTCAAAAAATGCTTTTTGCAGCCCAATTAGAAAAAAACAAAACTTCCTTTGCCATTCGTTATCCTCGTGGAGAAGGATTTTTACTAGAAAATAATGAGGAGAGTAAAGAAAGATTATTATCAATTAATGAATTAGAAGAATCAGAAAACAAAATAGAAATAGGAAAAGCCAGAAGTATAAAAAAAGCCAATAATCAAACTCAAATTGTAATCCTTTCTTACGGAATTACAGGAAATTTTGCCAAAGAAGCTATTGAAGTTTTAGAAAATAATCAAGACTTTCAAAATAAAATAGCTCATTATGATATGCGTTTTTGTAAACCTTTAGATGAAGATATTTTACATCATATTTTGGAATTTAAGAATATAAAAAACATAATCACAATAGAAGATGGAAGTAAAATAGGAGGTTTTGGAGGTGCTATCTTAGAGTTTTTGAATAAAAACAACTATTTACAACGTCTTGATAAAGTAAAAGTTTTAGGTGTTCCAGATTCCATTATTTCCCAAGCAACCCAACAAGAACAATATAACTTCTGTGGAATAAGCACTGAAAGTATAATAAATACAATCAGCCTTTATATTTGATTTAACTACATAAATCAAAATTATATTCTGTTTTATCTAAAAACACTTGCATTAAATAGCAAAAAACAGTATCTTAACTTAAGTAATTTAAACAAACTAAAACTTAAATTTTTACAAGAATAGAATCAGTGCTTTTCACACTATTTTTATTTGCTGAAAAATACTTCCCCAATTTAGATTTTGTTTAGAGTAAAGAATACTTCCCCTTATTTTGATCAATTTAACTCACTATTTTCTAATGGTGATGTCAATATGTATTTTAAATAAACAGAATATAAAACTATGACCACTTACGAAGAATTAGAAAATTGCCAAAATCAGCTTCAATCTTTAGTGGATGCCCTTGATAGAAGTGCTATTGTTTCAATAGCTGATAAACAAGGAAAAATTACCAAAATTAACGATGAGTTTTGTCGTATTTCTCAATACACAGAAAAGGAACTTTTAGGAAAAGACCACAGAATTGTAAACTCTGGACATCATACAAAAGAGTTTTGGAAGGAAATGTGGAGAGATATTTCTAGAGGAAAAACATGGAGAGCTGAAGTAAAAAATAAAGCCAAAGATGGTTCTTTTTATTGGGTAGATACAGTCATTAATCCAATGTTTGATGAAAATAAAAAAATTACGAGTTATTTATCTATTCGTTATCTTATTACAGATAGAAAAAAAGCTGAAGCTGATATAGCAATTCAAAAAGAACAATTAGAGGAATCAAATCTAATTATCAATTCTCAACTAGAAGCCATTAGTACAAGTTTTGGGTATGTAGAATTTAATTTAGAAAGAAAAATAACGAAAGTAAATCCAATTTTTGCTAAGTGGACAGAGCTTTCTGATAGTGAGCTTATCGGACTTTCACACAAAGAACTTCTACCTCAAGATGAAGAAACTGAAAATTATTTCAAAAACCTTTGGAAGCAATTAGAAGAAGGAAAAACAGTAAGTGGAGTATTTAAACGAAAAACTAAATCTGATAAAAATCTATGGATTTTTGGTGCATATTGTCCAGTCAAAAATGATAGAGGAGAAGTTATTAGAGTAATAAAAATTGCTTCTAATTACAATGCTCAAAAAGAAGCTGAAAATGAAATTCAACAGCAACAAGAAGAACTACAAGCAACAGAAGAAGAACTAAGACAAAACTTAGAAGAGTTAAATGCTACACAAGAGCAATTACAAGAAACTTTTTTGCTTAATCAATCTCAACTAGAAGCCATTAGTACTAGTTTTGGATATGTAGAATTTAATTTGGATAGAAAAATCGTAAAAGTAAATCCAATTTTTGCTAATTGGACAGAGTTTTCTGATAGTGAGCTTATCGGACTTTCACACAAAGAACTGCTACCACAAGATGAAGAAACAGAAACCTATTTCAAAAATCTTTGGAAACAATTAGAAGAAGGAAAAACTGTAAATGGAGTATTTAAGCGAAAAACTAAATCTGATAAAAATTTATGGGTCTTTGGGGCATATTGTCCAGTCAAAAATGACAAAGGTGAAGTTATTAGAGTAATCAAAATTGCTTCTAATTACAATGCTCAAAAAGAAGCTGAAAATGAAATTCAACAGCAACAAGAAGAACTGCAAGCAACAGAAGAAGAACTAAGACAAAACTTAGAAGAGTTAAATGCTACACAAGAACAATTACAAGACACTTTTTTATTAAATAAATCTCAATTAGATGCCATCAGTACCAGTTTTGGGTATGTAGAATTTAATTTAGAAAGGAAAATAATTAAAGTAAATCCAATTTTTGCTAATTGGACAGAGTTTTCTGATAGTGAGCTTATCGGACTTTCACACAAAGAACTACTACCTCAAGATGATGAAACTGAAAGTTATTTCAAAAATCTTTGGAAACAATTAGAAGAAGGAAAAACAGTAAGTGGAGTTTTCAGACGAAAAACCAAATCTGATAAAGACTTATGGATTTTTGGAGCATATTGTCCTGTCAAAAATGAAAAAGGAAAAGTAATTAGAGTAATCAAAATTGCTTCTAATTATAATACTCAAAAAGAAGCTGAAATTGAAATCCAAGCACAACGAGAAGAACTACAAGCAACAGAAGAAGAATTAAGACAAAATTTGGAAGAGTTAAATGCTACACAAGAGCAATTACAAGAAACTTTCTTATTAAATAAATCTCAATTAGATGCTATCAGTACCAGTTTTGGGTATGTAGAATTTAATTTAGAAAGGAAAATAATTAAAGTAAATCCAATTTTTGCTGAATGGACCGAATTTGATCAAGGTGAGCTTATCGGACTTTCTCATAAAAAACTTTTGCCTCAAGACGAGCAAACAGAAATATATTTCAAAGACCTTTGGGAAAAACTAAAAAAAGGAAAAACAGTAAGTGGAGTTTTCAGACGAAAAACCAAATCTGATAAAGATTTGTGGGTTTTTGGGGCATATTGTCCTGTAACAAATGACAAAGGAGAAGTAATTAGAGTAATCAAAATTGCTACAAATTACAATGCCCAAAAACAAAATGAAAATGAAATTCAAGCGCAACAAGAAGAACTTCAAGCAACAGAAGAGGAACTGAGACAAAACTTAGAGGAATTGAATGCAACTCAAGAGCAACTTCAGGAACAAAAAATAAAAATTGAAGAAGAAGGCATTTATAGAAAAGCAATTTTAGAAAATGCTCCAATGATGCTCATAGCAATTGATTTGAAAGGTACAATTACCAGTTTTAATTCGCTTGCAGAAAAATTATTAGAATACGAAGCTGAAAAAGTAGTAGGAAAAGTTTCTCCTATTATTTTCCATGATATGGATGAAATAAAAGCCTATGCAAAAGAACTTTCAGAAGAATTAGATGAAATTATTCCAGTAGGTTTTGATGTTCTGACAGCAAAAGCAAAACGTAATCTGCCCACAGCAAAAGAATGGACATATATTTCTAAAAATGGAAAAATATTTCCAGTAGAATTACATATAAGTAGCATCAAAAATGACAAAACAGGAGAGACAATCGGCTATCTTGCTATGGCTCAGGATATTACAGACAGAAAAGAAGCAGATAAAGAACTTCGAAAGCTCTCTGTTGTGGCACGAGAAACAAGTAATGCCATTGTTATTACAGATGCAGAAGGTTATACAACTTGGGTAAATGAAGGTTTTACTAGAACAACAGGTTACACACTTCCTGAGATTATAGGCAAAAAACCTGGAAAGTTGTTGCAAGGAAAAGAAACTAACTTTGAACATGTTTTAGCGATTCGTGAAGGTTTAAAATCTAAGAAGCCATTTACACAAGAAATTCTAAATTATGACAAAATGGGCAAAAAATATTGGTTAGAACTCAATATTACTCCCGTCATAGATGAATTTACAGGCGAAATAACACAGTTTATTGGCATTGAAACTGATGTTACCAAACGCAAAAAAGATGAAGAAGATTTGAAACGTCTTTCTGTTGTGGCAAGCGAAACTAGTAATGCTGTGGTTATTACAGATGCTCAAGGTTATATTATTTGGGTAAATGACGGGTTTTTGAAAATCACAGAATACTCTCTCACTGAAGTAATCGGCAAAAAACCAGGTGCGCTTCTACAAGGAAAAGAAACCAAAAGAGAACATGTTTTAGCAATTCGTGAAGGTTTAAAATCTAAGAAACCATTTACACAAGAAATTCTAAATTATTCTAAATATGGAAAAGAATATTGGTTAGAAATCAGTATTACTCCTGTCTTTGATGAAAAAACAGGAGAAGTAGTTCAGTTTGTGGGAGTTGAAACAGATATAACAGTCCGAAAAGAAGCCGAACAGCTTATTTTAGAAAAAAATAAAATGCTCCAAACCTCAGAAGAAGAGCTACGTCAAAACTTTGAAGAACTTCAAACTACACAAGAAGAACTGCAAAGACAAAAAATAGAAGTAGAACGAGCATTGAGAGAACTAAAAAGTACGCAAAGTCAGCTTATTCATAGTGAAAAAATGGCTACATTAGGACAATTGGTGGCAAATATTGCACACGAAATAAATACACCTTTGGGTGCTATTCGTTCGTCGGCTGGAGGAATTGAACAAACGCTTACCGAAACTCTACCTGTTTTACCTGAATTTTTGAGTGCCTTACCACCAAATGACCTCAAAATATTTAATAAAGCAGTTAAGTTTTCTGCAGAAAATAACATTTCACTTTCTTCAAGAGAACAAAGAACATTGAAGTATGATTTGATAGATAAACTTGACTCTTGTAAAAATGTCCAATATAATAACCGTTTTGCTGACTTGCTTGTCGATAGTGGTATTTATAAGGATGATAAAATGGTAAATAACATACTAGCCTCCAAAAAGCCTTATGAGTTACTTCAAACAATATATCATATATCATCAATAATTAGAAGTAATCAGACTATTCAAATGGCAACAGAAAGAGCTTCAAAAATTATTTTTGCGCTCAAAAATTTTTCACGTCAAGACCAAAACGGTGTAAAACAAAAAACAGATGTAAATAAAAGCATCGAAAACACCCTTGTTTTATATCAAAATCAGATAAAACACGGTATTGATATGCAAAAAGAATTTAATGATATTCCTGAAATAATGGGATTTCCTGATGAACTTGTGCAAGTATGGACTAATCTTATTCATAATGCTATACAAGCTATGAAAAATCAAGGTACACTTATTTTGAAAACAAGGAGAAAGGGAACAAACATTCTAGTAAGTATTGGCGATACGGGTACAGGCATTCCAAAAGAAGCTCAAGAACATATTTTTGATGCTTTCTTTACAACAAAAAAAGCAGGAGAAGGAAGTGGACTTGGATTAGATATTGTCAAGAAAATAATTAACAAACACAATGGTAATATTTGGTTTGAGAGTAAAGAAGGAGAAGGAACAACATTTTTTGTCGAAATTCCTTTGTAAAAAATAAAAAACAAAGAAAAACAACTCTGTTTTAGTAAAACTAAAATGAAGTTGTTTTCTGACCTTAAAGAATTAAGTCAAGAAACTGGATTAACTACCACTTACTAATAATTAAAAATTTGCTACTTACTATATGAACTATTTAAAACAAGAATTCTATCAGATTCTAAAGTCTGATGAAGATTTTTTTGATTTCGTTCAACTAAATGCTTTTGATGGACTTTGGTTTTGGAATTTAGAAAAACCTAATGATAAATGGATAAATCCTAAGTTTTGTAATCTCTTAGGATACGAATATGAAGAATTACAAGGTAACCAAATTCAAAAAATTGTTCATCCTGAAGACGTAGAAAAAATAAATACGATTTTTTTGAGTTATAAAACGACAAACAGTTCTACTATCTATGAAAATGAAATACGATTTTTCCATAAAAATGGAACTACTTTGTGGGTAAAAATGAAAGCTCTTATTTTTGGAAGTCCTGAAGAAAATAATCATAGAGTAGTAGTAACACACACCAATACAACAACAAACCATCAACAAGAAGTTGAATTGATTCGTATCGTAAACAGATATGAATCTATGCTAAACCATAATAGTGTTTTTATTATCCGAACTGATTTAGAAGGAAAATATACCTATGTCAATAATCATTTTTGCGACCGATTGGGCTTAGATAAAAGAGAGATTATTGGACAAAGTGCTATGTCTGCAATTTTAGTAGAAGACCATGAAAAATATATAGAGGCTGTTCATAAATGTTTTGCTTCTCCTAATGATTCTGTATTTGTTCATCTCAGAAAACCTATTTTTGATAGAAAAACTCAAAAAACAACTTCTCAGTACATATATTCTGATTGGGAATGTAAACTCATTCTCAATAAAGATGGAATAGCAGAAGAAATACAATGTATAGGCATAGAGGTGACTGATAAAGTAATGTCTGAAAAAGAAAAAGATATACAAACCAAAGAATTAATTCAAACACAAAAACTCCTCAATACGTGTAACTCGCATGCAAAGATTGGTATATGGAATCTAGATTTAAAAACAGGAATTGTGCAATGGGACAAAATAGCTAGAAATATACATGAAGTAGATAAAGATTTTGTAATACACAATAATGGAATTGAATTCTATCAAGAAAAAGACAAAGCACGCATAGAAAAAGTAGGTATGTTAGCTCTTACAGAAGGAAAAAAACCTGATGAAGAATTCGAAATTATTACTTACAAAGGAAATAAAAGATGGATAAGAGTAATAGGAATTCCAGTCATGGAAAATGGTAGTTGTATAGAGTTTTATGGTACTATACAAGATATTACTTCTCAAAAACAAGCTGAATTACAAATCAAAGAAAAGTTAAAAGAACTAGAAATTATACAAAAAGAATTAATACATACTCAACAAATTCTTAAAACTTGCAATGAAAATACAAGAGTTGGAGTTTGGATGTTAGACTTAAAAACACGGCTTGTCAAATGGGATAAAATTATCAGAGAAATACATGAAGTAGATGAGAATTTTATAGTTGATGATAAAATTGGCATTTCTTTCTATAAAGACAAAGATCAAGAAAAAATTAAAAAAAATCTTGACTTGGCTCTTGAAAAGGGAATAAGTTATGATGACGAGTTCCAATTCGTAACTAATAAGGGAAACAAAAGGTGGGTTCGTTCTACAGGCGTACCTACTATGGAAAATGGAGTTTGTGTAGAGCTATACGGTACTTTTCAAGATATAACAGAGAAAAAAGAAATAGAAATTCAACTAAAAGAAAAAATATCACAACTAGAAGCTACACAGAATAAACTTATTCATACTCAAAAGTTATTAGATACTTCTAATGAGGCTGCAAAAATAGGTACTTGGCAACTTAACCTAGATGATTTTACAACTACTTGGAATAAAGTCACTAAAGAAATACACCAAGTAGAAAATGATTTTGTTTCGAACGCTCAAAATGGAATAGAATTTTATAAAGAAGGATATAGCCGAGAAAAAATTACTGAGGTATTTAAAAAAGCTTTTGAAGAAGGAATGCCTTTTGACGAACAACTCATAATTATTACTGCAAAAGGAAATGAGAAATGGGTAAGAACTATTGGAATTCCTACATTTGAAAACAGAAAATGTATAGAAATGTATGGTACATTTCAAGATATAACAACTCAAAAAGAAGCTGAGCTAGAAATAAAAGAAAAAGTAGAAGAGTTACAAACTACTCAAAATCGACTTATTCATACTCAAAAATTATTAGATGCTTCCAATGAAGCTGCAAAAATAGGTACTTGGGAACTTAATATAGATGATTTTAGTACAAATGTTGATAAAATTACTAGACAGATTCATCAAGTAGATGATAATTTCCTTTGGAATGTTGATAATGCGATTCTTTTTTATAAAGAAGGATATAGCCGAGAAAAAATTACTGAGGTATTTAAAAAAGCCTTTGAAGAAGGAATTCCGTATGATGAACAACTTAAAATTGTTACTGCTAAAGGAAATGAAGTTTGGATAAGAACTATAGGAATACCTACACTTGAAAATGGAAAATGTGTCGAACTCTATGGTACATTTCAAGATATAACAGCTCAAAAAGAAGCTGAGTCAGAGATAAAGCAAAAAATAGATGAATTAGAAATTACACAGCATCAACTTATTCATACTCAAAAATTATTAGATGCTTCTAATGAGGCTGCACAAATTGGAACTTGGGAACTTAACCTAAATAATCAGTCTGTACTTTGGGATAAAGTAACTAAATCAATCCATGAAGTAGATACTAATTTTATTACTACAATTGAAAATGGAATAGAATTTTATACAGAGGGTTATAGCCGTGAGACAATAACTAATTTGTTTAAAAAAGCTGTAGAAGAAGGAATTCCGTTTGATAAAGAACTTAAAATCATTACAGCAAAAGGGAATAAAATTTGGGTAAGGGTCATTGGTGTACCTACATTTGAGAATGGAAAATGTGTCGAACTCTATGGAACAACCCAAAACATAGATAAGCAAAAAAGAAATGAAATTATTCTTCAACAAAAAATCGAAGAACTTGAAGTTTCTCAAAATGATCTCTTACATGCAAGGACACTCCTAGAAACTTGTAATGCCAATGCAGTAATTGGTGTTTGGGAATTTGATTTAGAAACTAGAGTTAATAAAGTAGACAAAATTATTCGACAAATACATGAAGTAGATAATAATTATGAATCTTCAATAGATCATGGATTAGAATCTTATCATGAAGAAGATAGAAAAGTGATTACTGATTCGTTTAATAATGCTATAAATAGTGGAATTTCATTTGACAAACAACTCAGAATAACTACACATAAAGGAAATAAAAAATGGGTACGAGTAATCGGAATTCCTAAAATAGAGCAAGGAAAAACAATAGAACTATATGGACTGCTTCAAGATATAACGCTTCAAAAAAATGCTGAAACTCAGCTTAAAGAAAAAGTAAATGAACTAGAAAAAGCAAAACAAGAAACTCAAAAAATTCAAAATAAACTTTCTACTACCTTAGAAAAAACAGGTATTGGGATATGGGAAGTTGATTTACTAACTGGTAGAACTTATTGGGATAAGCAAATCAGGAAAATGTTTGGTGTTAATGAATTTGAAGAAATCAATAATGAAATAGCATCATCCAAAATCCATGAAGATGACCTTGTGATAATGAACAAAATGTTGGAAGATTTAATTATGGAAAAAATTCCAACCTATCACATGGTATATAGAGTAAAACTTTCTAATAAAACTATAAAATACTATGATTCTAAGGTTATATTAATAAAAAATGAAGTGGGCAAACCTATCTCTGTTTTTGGGGTTACTCAAGATATTACTAAAGAAAAACAAGCAGAGCTTAAAATTCAAGAAAAAGTAACAGAGCTACAAATTGCGCAACAAGAAATTCAATCTATTCAAGTTAAACTTTCTACCACATTAGAAAAAACAGGAATTGGATTGTGGGAAATAGATTTAATTACGAATCAACCCTATTTGAATAAACAAGCTAGAATACTGTTTGGAATATCTGAACATGAAGAAATAAATTCTGGAAGCATATCAAAAAGAGTTCATCCTAATGATATTGCTAGGGTAAATGAGCTTCTTGCAGATTTAGTCACCCAAAGAGTTTTACAATATCAAGCTATATACAGAACAGTACCTATTGATGGAAAAATTCGTTATCACGAAGGAAAAGCCATTTTAATAAAGGATGAAAAAGGAAACCCCATTTCAATACTGGGAGTCACTCAAGATATTACTATACAAAAAGAACATGAAAACATTATTGAAGAACAAAATCAAGATTTAGCTAAATCTGAGCAAGAACTCAGAAAAGGAATCAGAGAAATGTATCACTTACAGAAAGATTTAGAAACACAAAAACAACAGTTAGAACAAATTTTTGATGCTGTTCCTGCCATGATTTATCAGTTCAAGAGAGATAAAGAAGGATATATTTCTTTTCCCTTAGTTAGTAAAGGCTCAGAATTTGTTTTGGGAGTTACACCTCAAGAAATGCAAAATAACTCATCTAATGATATTTTTGAATCTATACACCCTGAAGATTTGTTAGGCTTTCAATCTTCAGGAAAAAAATCGGCTGATACCATGCAAAAATGGGAATCCGAACTTCGCCTAATCAAAAATGAAAAAGAAGTTTGGATACATGCTACCTCCAAACCAACACGTATGGATGATGGAAGTATTTTATGGACTGGAATTATGCAAAATATTGACCAACTAAAAGAAAATGAACTTAAAATACAAAAGCAAAACCAAGAACTTCAAGAAACGCTAGATGAATTAAGAACCACACAATCTCAACTTATTCATAATGAAAAAATGACAACACTAGGGCAACTTGTTGCTAGTATTGCTCATGAAATAAATACACCTTTAGGCGCAATTAGTTCTTCAGCAGGAACTATTTTCAAATTACTAAAAGATTCACTATCTAACTTACCTAAAATAATAAAAACTCTTACTGAGCAACAATTAGAAGGTTTTAATATATTGATAGAAAAATCAATGGAGACAAACAAACTTTATTCTTCTAGAGAAAAAAGAGCTATAAAATACAAATTAATTGCTGAATTTGAAGATAGAAATATTTATCAAGCTGATAGAATTGCTGATATTTTAGTTGATACAGGATTGAACGAATACACAGAACTCTATGAACCCTTTTTAGAATTACCTAAGGCTGTAGAATTTTTTCATTCCATCTATGAAATATCTACAATTATGAAAAGTAATACAACTGTCAGAATTGCAACTGAAAAAGCTTCAAAAATTATTATTACTCTCAAAAATTTTTCTCGTCAAGATCATACAGGAGAAAAGAAACCTACTAGTATCAATGAAAGCTTAGAAAATACATTGATTTTATATCAAAATAAACTCAAATATGGAATTGAGGTAATTAGAGAAATGGAAGATTTGCCTTTAATAAATGCCTATGAAGACGAACTAGCACAAGTTTGGACAAACTTGCTTCATAATGCTATTCAAGCCATAGATACTAGCAAGAATAAGAAAGGCAAAATATATATGACTACCAAAAAGCAGGAAAATAAAATTCTTGTTTCAGTAAGAGATACAGGAAAAGGAGTGCCAGATGAAGTCAAACAAAAAATATTTGATGCTTTCTTTACTACCAAACCAGTAGGAGAAGGAAGTGGATTAGGACTTAATATTGTCAGAAAAATCATTGAAAAGCATGACGGCAAAATTTGGTTCGAAACCGAAAATATAGGTGAAAATACAGGTACGACTTTCTTTGTAGAACTACCTATAAAATAAATTCTCATCATAAATCTCAGTAAATTTCAACAAAAAAGCCTTTACAAAATGATTGTAAAGGCTTTTTCATAACTCTATTGCCGTTGTTGGTGTCTCACCAACGACATCATTACAAAATCTAAACTCCCAAAAGTAATCTTGAAGGATCTTCAATCAATTCTTTGATTCTGTAAAGGAAAGTTACAGATTCTTTTCCATCTACAATTCTGTGGTCATAAGAAAGAGCGATATACATAATTGGACGAATTTCTACTTTTCCATCAATCGCAACAGGACGCTCAACAATATTATGAAGTCCTAAAATAGCTGATTGAGGAGCATTAATGATTGGAGTAGAAAGCATTGAGCCAAAAATACCACCATTAGTAATAGTAAATGTTCCACCAGACATTTCGTCTATAGTAAGTTTTCCATCTCTAGCCTTTACAGCCAAACGAACCACTTCTTTTTCTACACCTGCAAAAGAAAGCTGTTCTGCATTACGAATAACAGGAACAACCAAACCACGAGGAGAAGAAACTGCAATCGAAACGTCAGCATAATTATGATATAAAATTTCATCATTATTATCACCTGTAATTTGAGCATTTACCCCAGGAATTTCCATAAGTGCCATCGTTACAGCTTTTGTAAAGAAAGACATAAATCCTAAACCTACTTCGTGCGTTTCCTTAAATTTATCTTTGTATTTTTTACGCATTTCCATAACAGCCGACATATCTACTTCATTAAAAGTAGTAAGCATTGCTGTTTGATTTTTTGCAGCTACCAAACGTTTGGCAATTGTTTTGCGAAGCGAAGACATACGTTCTACATTCGTACTACGGTCGCCTTGTGTTTCAGCACTTGATGGTGCTTTATCATCTTTCTTAGAAGATGCAGGAGCTTTTGGTTGAGAAGGAGCAGATGTAGAAGATGATTTCTGAGCATTTTGAGCATCTTCTTTTGTTATTCTGCCATCTCTTCCTGTTCCTTTTACATCTTTTGCATCAATTCCTTTTTCAGCTAACATTTTTGAAGCAGCAGGAGAGGCATGTCCTTTTGCATACCCTGAATCCTCACTAGAATACATATCACTATTTGGAGCATTTGATGCGCTTGTAGTTTCTTTACTTGAACTAGAAGAAGAACCACTTCCACCCATTTCGATTTTGGCAAAATCGTCTCCAATAGCAAGTGTAGAGCCTGCTTCTACCATGTGAAATACTTTTCCAGCTTTCTCAGCAGGAACTTCAAAGTTTGCTTTATCAGATTCTAATTCACAGATTGGGTCATCCAACTCTACTTCTTCGCCATCTTCTACAAGCCAGTTTGCCAATACTACTTCCGAAATAGATTCGCCTACTGTCGGAATTTTCATGATAAATGTCTCAGCTTTTGCTGTAGTTTCTTGTTTTGGAGTTTCTTTCGCTTCTGATTTGGTTTCTTCTTTAGTTTCGCTGCCATTTTCTCCCTCTTCGATTACACAAAGAAGTGCGCCTATTTCTAAAGTATCGCCAGCTTCTGCCTTGAACCTTATGATTCCATCAGCTTCAGCAGGAACTTCAAAAGTTGCTTTATCAGATTCTAATTCACAGATAAGGTCGTCCATTTCTACGTGGTCGCCGTCTTCTACAAGCCAGTTTGCGATGACTACTTCTGTGATAGATTCGCCAACAGTAGGTATTTTCATTTCTTTTGCCATATCGTATTAGGAGTTTTGTCGTTACAGTTTTTTTGGTTGTTTTCTCAGGTTTATCAAGAATTTATGTATAAAATTCAAAATAGACTACAATAGTTTAAATATACTTCAAAAATACTAAAAAATTGTGATAAATTGTAAGACTACAATTTTGCTTTAATGAAGTTGTTTAAGAATACTCATTTTTCCTTAGAACTGAGTTTGCAAATCCAGTTCTAAAGCCTTTGTTGATGTTTTAGCGTAGCGACACCAACAAATATATCCACAAATCCCATTCTTAAACAACTTCCTTATTAAACATATTTTTCAGTTTAGAAAAATAGATATTCTTAAATAACTTCAGGATAAAAAAAAGTCATACAACCCAAAAGATTATCTGACTTAAATTTTATATATCTAGTAACTATCTATCTTATCAAGAAACTACTCCATCCATTACATCGCTTACAACATAATAACGAGGGTCATCAATCGAACGCTCAATTACTTCTTCAAATTTTGGATTTGCTTTGAGTAAAAGTGTAATACACTCTTCACTCAAATGCGTCAGTTTTACTTCTTTTCCTAAATCTAAATAACGATTTGCAACGCCTCTCAATGCTTCAATACCTGAATGGTCGCTTACTTTTGATTCTATAAAATCTATTTCTACTTTTTGTGGATCATTTTTTGGGTCAAATTTAGCACTAAAAGCCTGTGTAGAACCGAAAAATAAAGGGCCCCAAATTTCATATACTTTTGTTCCGTTTTCTTTAATGTGTTTTCTAGCACGAATACGAGTTGCATTTTCCCAAGCAAAAACTAAAGCAGACATAATCACACCTACAAAAACAGCAATCGCCAAATCTTGCCACACTGTAACAGCCGAAACAGTAATCAAAACAATAGCATCAGAAACAGGAATTTTGTGTAAAATACGGAAACTACTCCAAGCAAAAGTTCCAATCACAACCATAAACATAACACCAACAAGTGCAGCAATAGGAATTTGTTCGATAAGTGGCGCACCAAAAAGCACAAAACAAAGAAGTGCAATCGCAGCAATTACTCCAGACAAACGACCACGACCACCAGACTCAACATTGATAATTGATTGTCCAATCATTGCACAGCCACCCATTCCACCAAAAAGACCATTCAAAATATTTGCTGTTCCTTGAGCGACACATTCACGATTTCCACTTCCTCTAGTTTCAGTCATTTCATCCAATAAATTCAATGTCATTAATGATTCTATCAGTCCAACGGCAGCCAAAAGAAAAGCAGTTGATAAAATAAGTGTCCAATGTTCTTTCATTGTATAGAAAAGCGTAAAAATCTGATCTTGAAAAGTAGGCAAAGAACCTTCAATTCCTGTTGATTTTCCTCCACTTCCTTCGATTACAAATGATTTTACTGTACTTACTTCTATTCCTCCAAAAATTGTAATGGCAGCCACAACTACAATTGCTACCAAAGCAGAAGGAACTTTCTTGGTTAGTTTTGGCAGACCAAACATAATTCCCATCGTAAGAGCAACTAGAGCAATCATAATATACATATCATTTCCTTGTAACCATACTTTTTCAGCAGCACCTCCAACTGTTACAGTTTCTTTAAAAAAATCTATTTGTGCCATAAAAATCACAATTGCAAGACCATTGACAAAACCCATCATTACAGGATGTGGAATCAGACGGACAAATTTTCCCAAACGAAAAACACCAGCCAAAACTTGAAATATACCAACTAAAAGCAGCGTAATAAAGAGCCATTGTACACCTAAATAATCAGCTTCCATTCCTAAAGTAGCTCCTACTTCATTTCCTTTCATAATCAAATGTGTACTAACAACAACGGCAGCCATCGCACCTGTCGCACCCGAAATCATCCCTGGTCGTCCTCCAAAAATTGCTGTAACAATGCCCATCATAAAAGCACCATACAAACCAATTATTGGGTCAATTCCTGCTACAAAAGCAAAAGCAATCGCTTCAGGAACAAGAGCTAGAGCAACTGTAAGTCCTGAAAGGATATCATCTTTGGGATTTTGTGTAAAGGTTTTAGAAAAATTTTGAGTAAAGTTTTGAAAAATTTGAGTCATCTTTTGAATTTATTTTGTAAAATTTTTATCTGTATTGTCTTTATTTGATTGTGTGTAATGTCTTTTTTTAATGAAGATGCAAAGGTACGATTTTTAAATTTGGAGTAAGAGAATAGGGAATAAAAATTTCTTTTGAACCACAGAGCAAGAAGAGATTAGAGAGAATGAAAAAATCCATTATCTATTTTTATAATAAATAATGGATTTTAAAACGATTTAAGGCTTTGACAGTCCTTTCAGAAGACTGTCAATAGTTGAAATGTTAAACTATTATCAGAGTATTTTGGATTAACAAAAAACTAATTACAAAGTTTTCTAATGTTACACCTCAACCGTATTCCCCTCATTCTTAAAAGCCTGACGAGGTTTTATTTGCAAGATTTGGAATAATTCTTTGTCTGTTTTAGCATCAGGATTTGGAGTAGTCAAGAGTTTATCTCCTGCAAAAATAGAATTTGCACCAGCCAAGAAACAAAGAGCCTGTTCTTCAACGCTCATTCTGACACGACCAGCAGAAAGACGAACCATTGCTTTAGGCATAATAATACGTGCTGTCGCTATCATTCTGACCATTTCCCAAACCGAAACTTTTTCTTGTTCTTCCAAAGGCGTTCCTTCAACAGGTACAAGCGCATTTACAGGAACAGATTCTGGATGTTCTGGAAGGGTTGCAAGTGTGTGAAGCATTCCGATACGGTCTTCTTCTGCCTCTCCCATTCCGATAATTCCACCTGAACAAACCGAAATACCCGACTTACGAACATTCTCCAAGGTATCCAAACGATTCGAATAATCTCTCGTGCTGATGATTTTGTCGTAATATTCTTCGCTTGTATCTAAGTTGTGATTATAAGCGTAAAGTCCAGCTTCTTTTAGTTTTTGAGCTTGTTCTTCTGTAAGCATTCCTAATGTACAACAAACTTCTAAACCCATTCCATTGATTTCTTTTACAGCATCAACTACTCGGTCAAATTCTCTTCCGTTGCGAACTTCTCTCCAAGCTGCTCCCATACAAAAGCGTGTACTGCCAGATTCTTTGGCTTCTTTTGCTTTTTCTACAATTTCTTGATTTTTCAACATTCTACTTGCTTCTACGTCGGTATGATAGCGTGCAGCTTGTGGACAGTAAGCACAATCTTCTGGACAGCCTCCTGTTTTGACAGATAAAAGTGTACAAACTTGTACTTCTGATGTTTCGTGGAATTTTCTATGAACACTTGCGCCTTTATAAATGAGTTCTAAAACAGGTGTATTATAAATTTCGGCTATTTCTGCACGAGTCCAATTTGTTTTTATTAAGTGGTCTAATGGTGTTTCTGACATTTGCGTGTATTTTTATATGAATGATTTTTTAAATTTTATAGTATGAGAAATGAAAACCAATAAATTATTTTTTTATAAATCACAAACTATCGATAATAAATCATAATTGACTTCGTCGTCTTTCAGTTCGTAATTGTTTCTCAATTTACACAAAAATAGAAAAAACAATTTTCTAATCTTTCTTTCTATTCCAAAACCAATGAGAAAAACTCACAAAACAGCATAAAATAAGGCAAGAAAAGAAGCTATTTATTCCTCATTAAAAATTTTACAAAAAAACAGCAAAATCTATAAGTCAAATTACGAAATCTCTAAAGATTGAAATATATAATTGCGAAATACATAAATTTTAATTAATTTCATTGATAAATTTGCAACAAAAGAATCTTTTCCTTTACTTTGTATCATCAGAAAGGGAAAAACGTTACAAATTTCATAAAAAAGGATTATCAAAGAAAAATTATAAAAGATAATCGCATTCTGAAATCAACTGTTTTACTGATAACTGGTAACTGAAAATGTAGGGTGATGAAATTTTGGCAGCCATGCCCCTCGGTCTCAGGGGTGAAGGTTTGGGATAAATTAAATGACTATTTCTGATAATCATTTGACTAACTACTTCGTGAAGGTTCGAGTCCTTCTCCTACAGCTAGAAATAATTACGAATCACGAATTAAAAATTACGAGTTTAACTTTGCTAATTATCAATTCATTTAATTTTTAATTCTCTTTCGAAGAAGGTAAAAAAGATTACTTTCACGTATTTAACTGGTAACTATTTGAACAATAAGGAAATTCAATTCGTAATTAGCTTCGCTGCTTTTGCAGATTGTAATTTTTAATTGTTCATTAACTGATTACTGGTAACTGAAAATGTAGGATGGTGAAATTTTGGCAGCCACGCCCCTCGGTCTCAGGGGTGAAGGTTTGGGATAAATCAAATGACTATTTTTGATAATCATCTGACTAACTACTTCGTGAAGGTTCGAGTCCTTCTCCTACAGCAAAATGTATTTAAAACAGAAAAAACTTGTCGGTAAGATTATTTACTGGCAAGTCTTTTTTTGTTTTTGTAAAATAATTAACCTGTAATATTATAAATCTTACTAACTCTTATTTTTCATCTCACTTTTGATTTTGGATAACAATTTAGAATTTTCTTGTTTTTTTCTATCTTTTTCGAACTCAACGAGTTTCTCGTCCAATATAAACTCAAGACCAGATTGAATGATAGGGAATACTTCTCTACAGAAATTCTCATCTAATTCATGAATTCCTTTACTTAGTATTCCATAAATTTCTTTATTTTCTACTAAATAATTTGGTAAATAGTTTTTCAAAAGATTTATTTTTTCATTCATCTTACTTGCATAAAATTTATTTTCATCCCAACCGTCTATTGTATCTTTCACTCTATTATGAGTTTCAAATATTAAATTCTCAAAGATTCTTCTTAAATAAACAAATGAGCCAATACCAACTCCATGAGAATGAAGTCCTATGGCTTTATTAAATTCAGCGAGTTTATCCAAAGATAATATTTTGTTATATTTTCGAGTTACAAAACTATCTGTCAATTCAGCTAAGGACGGATTTTGTCCAACCTTAAAAATTGAATCTGAATCTACACGAATATAAAAATATACTCTGTGCATATAATCTTCTCGTAAACATTTAAAAGTCAATTTGAAATCTGTGTTTCTGAAATAATCAAAACCATAATCTTTAGTAAAATCTTCAAATTTAAAAATGTCATTATAAGAACCATAACCATGTGACTCAGGATTTTTCTTTTTTACTCTTACTGGGTCTCCTTGAAAAACAGTTTCTTTTTCACAATATGGACAATAAGTATCTATTTTACCAGAAAAAAATATAGTTCTAAATAAAGTTTCTAAATCTTCTTCTGAAACTTTAGTTTTAAAATAAAGTGAGTCTTCAAAATAAAATTTTTTAATATCTATCTCCATTATTTATTGTTTTAATTACTTGTAGCTTTTTTTAAATGAAAAAACTTTTAAATATATAAAATATTGAAATAATTAGCAAGAATTTTTAATTGTTCTTCAAACAGCACAATATAATTATCAAAAAACAAATCCCCCAATATTTTCTCTAGCATCTAAAAAAACTTCAAACTATTTTAAAAATTTATTCCAAACTATCTTTCTGAAAATCAATCGCTTAGTAGTGTGTTGATAGTTTTTGTTTATTTTTTTTGAAAAAAGTTTAGGATAGTGTTTGGATATTAAGAAAAAGAACGTACCTTTGCATCGCACTAAGGGAAACAAAAACATCAAAAAGTAAAAATTTTTAAATAAGTTTTGAAATTTTGAACTAAAAGTTTATCAAAAGTGTAATTGGTTTATCAGAATCAATTTCATAAATACGGTGATGTAGCTCAGCTGGTAGAGCGTCGGACTGAAAATCCGTGTGTCGGTGGTTCGAGCCCACTCATCACCACCGTAGTAAAAACCCAAATTAAGTAATAACTTTTTTTGGGTTTTTTTTGTTGTCTTAGATTATTAAGTCCTTTATTTTTTTATCCTCAACGACGACAAAGTCTCGTTGACGGTTAAGAAATAGAAATAACCGTCGTTGAGACTCAAATGAAGTCGTCAACGAGGATTTAAAATAGCAGAAAATTTATCATTAATCATTTACCCTTAATCACTCTTTATGTCTGATTTCAATTCTTATCTTCCTTCTGATTTACCTGTTCCAGCTTTTCACGGCTTACTTTTGGGCGCAATTTCACCTCGTCCGATTGCCTTTGCCAGTACGATAGACAAAGACGGAAATGTCAATCTTTCTCCTTTTAGTTTCTTTAATGTCTTTGGTGCAAATCCTCCTACGCTTATTTTTTCCCCTGCTAGGAGAGTGAGAGATAATACTATAAAACATACTTTAGAAAATGTAAAAGAGGTCGGAGAAGTCGTTATTAATATGGTTTCGTATGCGATGGTAGAACAGATGTCGCTTTCAAGCACAGAATACGATAAAGGAGTAAACGAATTTACTAAATCTGGCTTTACACCGATTGCATCTGAAACAATCGCTCCACCTCGTGTTTTGGAATCTCCTGCACAATTTGAATGCGTAGTAAAACAGATTATTGAAACAGGAACAGAAGGAGGCGCAGGAAATTTGATTATTTGTGAAGTAAAAAAAATGCACATCAATAAAGCTGTTTTGGATAAAGAGGGAAAAATTGATCCACACCTTATAGATTTAGTTGCTCGTATGGGAGGAAATTATTATGCTAGAGCGAGTGGAGACGCTGTTTTTGAGGTAGCCAAACCATTATCTACAAAAGGAATTGGTGTTGATGCGCTTCCTGATGCTATCAAAAACAGTAAATTTTTATCTGGAAATACTTTAGGAAAACTAGGAAATGTAGAACAACTTCCAACCATTGAAGAAATAGAAGAACAAGAATTTGCAGATTTGAACGAAGAAGAAAAAGAAATGGTCAGAAGTAGTTTTCCAAATGAAGAAGCACAACACAAAACAGCAGAAGAATATGCTCAAAAAGGAGAAGTTATGAAAGCGTGGGCAGTTCTTTTACAGTCTGTTTAATCTAGTAAGTATTGAACTAATAAATAAACCCACGAATAAATTTGTGGGTTTATTAGTTTTCTTAAAGAATTAAAATTGAAGTTGTTTAAGAATACTCATTTTTCCTTAGAACTGAGTTTGCAAATCCAGTTCTAAGGAAAAATAACAAAGCCTTTGTTGGTGTTTTAGCGTAGCGATACCAACAAATATATCCACAAATCCCATTCTTAAAGAATTAAAATTCATTTTCAATCTACTTTCAAAATATCCCTAATTTCAAGCTGTAAATAGCTTTTATCTCTAAAATGATTTTCACTTATCAAAAAAGCAATATCATACCTAGATGTAGTATTGATTTGTTTAAAAAAATGAGCTTTTCCGAAAGAAATAGCAGAAAAAAGAGACGTGCCTTGCCTAACTTGTACTTTGAGGTGAGTTTCTTTTACGATTTTAGGAGAAAAAAGCTGGACACTACGAGCCACAAAAACAGGACGCATATTCTGAGGACCAAAAGGTGACATTTGTTTGATGATAGCAAACATTTTTTGAGTAACCTGTGATAAATCAATTTCCATATCTACCCGAACAGGAGGAACAAGTTGTTCTTTTTCTAAAGTATCAGTGACAGCATTTTCAAAACGCTCTTGAAATTTTTCTACATTTTCGATAGGCATAGACATTCCCGAAGCAAATTTATGCCCTCCAAATTGTGTCAGTAAATCCGAACAACTCTCAACAGCTTTATAAATATCAAAATCAGAAATAGAACGAGCCGAACCAACAGCCAAATCTCCCTTTTCAGATTCTGAGTGTGTCAAAATTACAGTAGGTCGATACGTTTTTTCTACACATTTTGCTGCTGCAATTCCGACCAAGCCTTTATGCCAATTTTTACTAAACAGAACATTTGTTTTGCGTGTAGGCACAGATTTTTTCAGAATTTCATCAATTTCAATCATCATTTTACGCTCCATGTCTCGGCGCAAATCATTTTTTTGATTTAATGTTCTGGCTAATTCATTTGCCTCTTTGTCCGAAGAAGCCAAAAGTAAATTTAAGGAATTATAAGCATCTGTAATTCTTCCTGCTGCATTAAGACGAGGGGCAACCGAAAAAACAATATCACGAACACCTATTTTTCGTCCATAACTATTTATCAAATTCAAAAGTGCTTTTACGCCTGGTAGTGGGTCAATATTTATTTTTTCTAATCCAAAATAACTCAAAATTCTGTTTTCCCCTACCATTGGAACTAAATCAGCAGCAATACTCAAGGCTACCAAATCCAAATAATAGTGCAAATTTCGCTCAGAAGTACCTGTTCTTATACAAAAACCTTGTAGAAACTTATAACCAATAGCACAAGCAGAAAGGTCTTTAAATGGATAATTACACCCTTTTTGTTTTGGATTGAGCATAGCAAAACTAACAGGTAGTTCTTCATCTGGTAAGTGATGGTCACAAACTACAAAATCAATTCCCCAATCTTTAGCTTGTTGGATTTGTTCATTTGCTTTTACACCACAATCCAAACAAATAATTAAGTTTATATTTTCTTTTTTTGCAAAAGCTAATCCTTCCTTGGTAATTCCGTAACCTTCTGTATTTCGGTTTGGAATATAAAACTGTACATTTTTTTCATCAGTAACATCTGCATATAATTTTTTCAAAAAACCATAAACAATAGCTACTGAAGTAATTCCATCTACATCGTAATCTCCATAAACAAGTATTTTTTCTTGATTTTGTATCGCTTCTTTTAAGCGATTTATGGCTGTATCCATTCCTTTCATCAAAAAAGGAGAATGCAAATGAGATAGAGAGGGACGAAAAAATGACTTTGCGCTTTCAAAATCACTTACGCCACGCTGCAAAAGTAAAGTTGCAGGAATGCTACTGACATTGACTTCTTTGGATAGGTTTGAAATTTTTTCATCAGAAGGTAAAGGTTCAAAAAGCCAACGTTTGGTTTGCATATTAAAAAGACGTAGATAGAATGAAAACAAAAATTAGGTTTATAATCAAGGATATTTTTTACTTGATTAAACCTACTAAATAAAAGTCATACAATCAATATTTAGATTGTTTTATATTTTTTTTGTTCCTTCTAAATTTGACTATATTTCTATTTATTTCTGAATCAGTTAAGTGAACAGAATCATTTGTAGATTCATTAGAATTTGTCTAATATTTTAAAAAAAATATTGAAAGACTAAACTTTTACTTTCAAATTATTTTTTAATTCTATATTATTCTATTTAGCGAATTCTGTTTTACTTTTTAGTAATTCCTTTAAGATTAAGTTTGTTTAAAGCTAAACAAATCAGTAACTGATAGATTATAATATTGAGAATTTTTACAAAGAAGTAATAAATCTAAATCTTAATAGAAAAGCAGATTTATATATAGTATAGTTTTTATTACCAATCGGAAAAAATATGTATTACTCAATCTTAATTTTTAGTCAAAAATTAGTAAGCAAATATTTTTTGGTAGATTACTCACAAAATTATTTATTGTCTCTATCTAACAAAAAGAAATGAAAATTGCCGTTCTATCTACA
Organism: Bernardetia sp. Wsw4-3y2; assembly: GCF_037126295.1. NCBI lineage: Bacteria > Pseudomonadati > Bacteroidota > Cytophagia > Cytophagales > Bernardetiaceae > Bernardetia > Bernardetia sp. Wsw4-3y2. Next base: position 1,571,123 of record NZ_CP147017.1, read on the forward strand.
AATAAAAATTTGTACTCCACCAAAAGGTTGATTGAAGCCATTGAAAACAAAGGACATGAAGCTATGCTCATTAATCATACAAAATGTCATTTTGAAATGGAAGAAGGACATCCAACCATTTTTCATAAAGGAAAATTACTTCCTTATTTTGATGCTATTATTCCTAGAATTGGTGCATCAGTTACCTATATTGGAACAGCAGTAGTTCGCCAATTCGAAATGCAAGGTACTCTTTGTGCTAATAGTTCAGAAAGTATTTCACAATCTAGAGACAAACTTCGTAGTCTTCAATTATTATCAAAAATAGGTGTAGGAATTCCAAAGACTGTTTTTGCTAGTTTTCCAAAAAACAACGAAGTTGATATGCTTATCAAAGAGGTAGGAGGTACACCTGTTATTATAAAAGTCTTGGAAGGAACACAAGGCTTAGGTGTTGTTTTGGCAGAGACTGACCAAGCAGCTAAATCTACTATTGAAGCCTTTTCAGGCATAAAGCAAAATATTTTGATTCAGGAGTTCATTGAAGAATCAGGTGGTGCTGATATTCGTGCATTTGTAGTAGATGGTAAAGTGGTTGGTTCAATGAAAAGACAGGGAAAAGAAGGTGAATTTCGCTCAAATCTTCATAGAGGAGGAGCAAGTACAATTATTGAGCTTTCAGAAATAGAATCTCAAACAGCTATAAAAGCTGCTCAAGCAATGGGTTTGTGTGTAGCAGGTGTAGATATTTTAGTTTCTTCTCGTGGGCCTTTAGTTTTGGAAGTCAATTCTTCTCCAGGTTTGCAAGGAATAGAAACAGCTACACAAGTAGATATTGCTACAAAAATAGTAGAATATATAGAACGTATTAGCACTGCAAAACAAAAAGAAGAATGATATTTTATTTTTATCAATTAAACAATATTTTAACCCTGCTTCTATATAAATTCAAAGTCATACATAGATAATTTGAGTTACTCAAAGTCGACTTCTCTAACATTTTTATTTGTTCTGAGTCGTTCTACTTGATTTCTTAAGTTATTTCGAAGCTCATCACCTTTTCGTATTCCAGACAAAGAAAGATTAGGATTACTTCTATCTGATGATGTTATTTCAATGACCGAAAGACCTACCAAACGTTGTAAAAAAGGTTCTACCAAACGAATATCTTTTACTCTATATAATTCTATTTCATCAGTCGTACGTGTCAGCATTCCTTTTTTTATGATAAGTCGTTCGCTTGTAAGTGTATAATTGATAAAACGAGTATCAAATATTCTTAGAAAAATAATCGAAAAAGGAATAATAATACTAGCAAGCAAAACTACCCAAAAGAATGTATCTAATTTGGGATTTTCAATTCCTTTTGTCCATAAATAAATAATAATAGTAGGAAGAACAATTCCTAAAATTGCCCAAAAAATGACATTTCCAAGGTGCAAAAGCCAAGAAGGCGAGCCACTCCAAAGGGTTTGCTCAGTAGTAGAATTATTTAAATTATCTGATGGATTTGGTGTATTCATTTCAAAAAAGGCTTTAAATTAGTTAGAATTATGGCTTGCAATGAAGCAAGATAAGATAGAATGAAATATATTTGCATTCAAATTATACATCACTTACAAAAATAAGAATATTTAGAAGATTAATCTCTTCAAAAATCAGTCTTTAGATATACGTTTAAAACACAAGAAAAGATGGCTAGAAAAAAAATGATGCGTTTTGAAGAAAACTTAGAACGTTATAATGTATTACAAATGGAAGATAAAGCCTATACAAAATTAAAAGGAAATTGGAACAAAACTCATTTTCCCTCATCACAACCTATCGTTTTAGAACTTGCTTGTGGATATGGTGAATATAGCGTAGGACTAGGAAAAGTTTATCCAAACAAAAATTTTGTTGGTGTAGATGTAAAAGGAGATAGATTATGGAGAGGAAGCACAGATGCTTTAGCAAATGATTCTTTTAATGTAGCCTTTTTACGTGCCGAAATTCAAAAGTTAGATGAGTTTTTTGAAGAAAATGAAGTAAGTGAAATTTGGGTAATTCATCCAGACCCACGTCCAAGAAAAAGAGATAGAAAACGCAGATTGACAAACTCTCGTTTTTTGGATATGTATAAAAAAATATTAAAAAAAGGAGGAACTGTTCATATCAAAACTGATGATGACCCTCTTTATGATTATACATTAGAAGAAATAGCAAAGTATAAAATCAAAAACCTTTTAGTAACACGAGATTTACATAATTCGCCGCTCTATCCAGAACATCACGGGATACTTACACGCTACGAAAAACGAGCGCAAAAACAAGGTTTGAAAATTAATTATTTGCGTTTTGAGTTTGAATAATAATACCAATATTTTGAAATAAGTTCAGAGAAAAATATTTTGCAATTCTAAACTTTTACTATACCTATTTCGTATATTTGTAGTAAAGACAGTAACCGAAGTCGTTTTTAGACGTGAGTAGTTGGGCTTTATTGCATGATTACGTCGGTGAGGTTTTTATTATAGCCTTCTTTAAATATTTTTTATTTAGTAGAAGGCTTTTTTTTGTAGAGAGTTTGTAACATTATTCGACTTACTTTACTTTTTTTCTTGCTTGTAATGCGCCTAATTTCAAAAATAGCTATTAGAGTAGTTTCTGTTTTTTTGTGAAACAAAACAGATTTTTTTCCTTTTTTCTCATCTGCCGAAATTAAATCTGCTTCAAAAACAACTTCTATTATTTTTGTAAAATCAGATTTTTCAATGGGTAATTGTGAGTTGTTCAACTCATTATCCTTTCCATGTCGGTTTAGACTATGACGAATACTATACGAATCTATTGAAATTAAAAAATTATTCAAATCCTCTTTTGTATCTTGTATTATTTTTTGATGAAACTCCTTTTCTATTTTTCCTAAGTCAATTATCTTTAGTTCATTATTTTTATTTTCTGTTACTTCATCAAAAAGTCTTTCAATAGATTCTTTTATATTCATCTTTTAATTTGATTAATGATAATTTTGTCAAATATAAAAAATAAATATTATTATTTATATTACTTCACAAAAACCTTCTTTGTTCCTTCATTTCCCTTAACACTTGGAAAATACATCAGTTCTACACTTGCAGGATTGAGCGTAAAAACTCCCGAATAACGAGGTTCTAAGATAATCTCAAAAGTATGTGTTCCGATAGGCATTTTTGTGCAGAAAATAGCTGTTTTGTGTTTAAACTCTTCTCTATAGGTTTCGATTCCTCTGTAATAGTAGTAATAGTTTTGCCTAAATGAATATGGATTTTTTCCATATACGCAACTTGCAGGAATTGGAACTTCTATCGATACATATTCAGATTCTTTTTGAGCTGTTACTTCTATGGTCAGAATGATAGGCTTTCCTGCTGTAATATAAATAGAATCTGATTTCAACTCCGTTATTTTTTTAGATTTTTCATTTTTAAAATAGGTTTTGATATGAAAATTATCACTTGTCTTTTGAGTTACTTGAGGTAAAAAATATTGTTGCGACAAACTAACAAAAACAGGTGCAAGTCCTTTTTTGACTAACTGATTTGGTAGATTTTCTCTAGAAAAAAGATAATCACTTTCTGTATTTATCGTTTTATTATTTGCAGTTATTTCTATATTAGACGGATTTTTACTTTTTGATTCAAAATCTGGTAAAATAGTTGATAAAATACTTGCCGATTCGTGCGTACTTCTCCAATATCCATTTTGATTACGGCTTTCAAGAAAATACTGCCTAACCTTTGCTAAATCAATAGAAGGCGTATTTTTTCCTTTTGCATCTCTCAAAATTTGATATGCCAAAAGATTTGTTTGTACATTATTTTGAAACAAAGAATAATATCCTTTGTAATCGTATTCTTGCCAAAAAATTCCTCCAAAAAGTGTTTTTTTCTGCTTTACTTCCAAGATACGAAGCGAAATAGGCAAGTCGTACAACTGCCTCAAACGCAAAATAGAAAGTTGATTATAAAATGAATGATACTTAGCTGTGTCTTCTTGAATTTGCAGAGCAATTGCCAGTCTTTCGACACTACTTTTGTATATTTTTTGATAGGTTTTGTTTTTTGAAAGAGCTGTATAAATTTCCACTTGCTCATTGTCCATTCGTATAGACAAATCATCTCTCAAAACCTTTTCAGCCTTTGATAAAGTTTCGCTAGGAATTTCATAGTCTTTTTCTTTTGCATCAAACAGAACACCATAAATGTATGCTGTCATGTGAGCATTTGGCGCAGAAGTAGCCCACCAACCCCACCAGCCGTCTTCATATTGCGCTTCAACAAGTTTTTTGATTAACTCATCTAATTCTTTCTGTTTTTTCTTTTCAAAAGGTAAATCCAAAGCCGTTTTTATGTCTTTTTCAAGTATATAAGCACGAATTTTTGAGGCTTTTTGTTCGTTACAGGCATAAGCATAATTTTGAATGTGTTCCAATTCTGAAACCATTGCTTCCAAAATATTATCTTTTACATAAAGTCTGACAGGGTTTTGAGTAGAAAGAGAATCTTTAAAAGCTCTCAAATCTAGTGTAGTATCGCCTTCCAAGACAGCAAAAAAACCTCTTGATTGTGTCAATCCTTTCTTGAAAATCGGAATCTTTCGCTCTTCGCCATCTGTATAAATTTGTTTTTCAGAAATATCAGCATTCATCACATATTGAACTGTCAGAGAATCTTGTAAATTATTCAGAGAATCAATAGAAAAATTTTGAGTTTTTTCAGAATTATCAGCCACACTAAAACGCAAAGAATCTACACTTGAAAACAAGACATTTCGCTCTCCTTTTTGTATTTTATTTTCTTTTAGGTCAAAAAAAGTATTCACTTTTACAGAATCACTACTGTAGGAAGCTATTTTTCCAATAATTCTGACCGAATCGCCTTCTATCAAAAAACGAGGAAGTGAAAGCTGTGCCGAAAGTGTCAGAAAAGAATTGGTCTGAACGAGTGCTTGACCGTTTTTATTCTTCTTTCCATAAGCAATGGCGAGTGTTTTCCAACTTGTAATATCATCTGGATAGGTAGCTTCAAAACTTGCTTTTCCATTTTCATCTGTTCTTAAAGTTGGCTGCCAGATTGCATTATCTGTAAAATAATTTCGGATATTTTTCTTTTTCTGTTGGGTAACAGAATCCTCTAAATCAAGGCTTTTAGTTTCAAGATTTAATGAATTTGACAGTTGGAGTCTATTATTTGAAAGCTGTACGCCACTTGCACTACCACTCAAAGCATCTACCACAGAAACAGAATAAGATGCTGAATTTCTAGTTCTTGATGGAGAATAAGACGCAACTACAACAGATTCAAGAAGTTGTGATGATTCATTCATATTTACATCAAGCCAAACATCATAAGGAGTAGTAGTTTTTTCTACGGATTCAAAACCAATATATTGAAAAACCAATATACTTCCCACAGGAGCAATAATTGAATAATTGCCTTCCATGTCTGTAACTGTTCCACGATTTGTTCCTTTTATTATGACAGTCGCCCCAGGGAGGGTTTCTCCTATACCATCAAATACTTTTCCTCTATACAATTTTCCATTTCTTACAAAATCATAATCATTATAGTAATCGGTTATTGTTTGTGATTGGTATGAGGTTTCTATTTCTTCAATTTCTTGCAACTGAGTAGAATCTTGATTTCTTTCTCGCTCATAACAGTTGATGCCCATTTTTTCGAAGTCAATGATTTTAACAGATGGATTTTTATCATCCATTTTGAAATTATTAATTTTCTGACATTTATTTCCTCCATAGCTATTGTAAAAGACAAAAATTTGATATGTTCCAGCAGGTAGTTTTCCTTTAAATGGAATTAGGTTTCTAAAAAAATATTCTTTCTCAAAATTCTCACTCAAAGAATCTATATTTTTGAAGGTGAGTTTGTTCCAATGCCTAGAAATTACTTGAAATTGTGGGGTTGTCCATTCATACAAATAAGGTGCAGACTTTTGTATTTTATAAGCTGAATAATCGAAAAATGGAAAAACATAATTATTGTAAAATAAACTCTTATCAGTATTTGCAGAAACATATTTTTGAGAAGAAAAAAAAGATTTAGAAAGTGTATCGATTTTAGTAATTTCTCCTCCCTCATAATAAAAAGTAATTTTCTCTGTTGTACTTCTTACTTTTTGATATTCTTTTAATAAAATCGAATCAACCTCAATATACTTACCTTCTTCAAAATTATATCCTACAAAAGGCTCAAAATAAAGTGTATCCCATTTTGTTCGTCTGTCTCTCAAAACTCTAAATTCGCCTTTATTAAGAAGAGGAAAGTGCCATTCATAATGATATGTATTTACAGAATCATTTCGTATAGATTTATATTTTGAAGAAATTCTTTGTGGTGGGTTTGCTCCTTGTTGGATTGTCATTCCTTCATTCAAACGACTATCTCCATACGTAATTCCAAAAAAAGCGTGTGAACCAAGCATTAATTTTTCTTCATTAGATACTTCCAAACCTGCATTTTTTTTGTGTAGATAACTCGGCAAATTATCCAAATCAAAAGATAGAATAGTTTCACTTCCTATCGGAACAGAAATAGTATCAATCGTAATGATGCTATATCTCAAACGAACTTCTAGTTTATGAATACCTTCTGAAAGCGTGATTAGATGGTCTTGATACACATTTGCATTTGACAAATACGCCAAACTATCATCAATTTTTATCCAAGCAATATCTTCATATCCTTTTTGGGTAAAGAAAAATGGAAATAATGCACCTGTATTTGGATTATGATTTATATCAAAAGATTCCTTCAAAAGATTAATTCTATACTTTTCTGCATTTACGTTTTTTAGTTTGGTTAATAAAGAATCTTGTAGTTTTTGGTAGGAAACAGAAAATCTAAAACCTTTTTTTTTGGGAAAAATAAAATTATAATAGGCAATAGAATCTAAACCAAAACGATTTTGCCAATTTGGATAATATCCCAAATTTTTAGTTCTGACACCTTGATTTTTCAAATATATGTCTGCTAATTTTTTCTTTTTCTTAAATCTAAAACGACTTGTTAGAGTATTGGAAATATTTACTTTTGTATAATCATCAAACTTTCCATTGGTAGCCAAAACGGTAAGGTCAGCATTTTTGACAGGACGTTTTTTGTAATCTGTAACGGTTACATTTATTTTTTCTTTGAAAGAAGGCGAAGTCAATAAAGGTGCGTCAAGTGAAACAAAAAGCTGTTTTCTGTTGCGTAAAAAAACTTGTTTGTCATATTTTGTCTGACCTGCAAATGTATAAGTAGTTTGCAGTGTATAGATTTTTTTATGTTTGTCTTTGATGGCAATTCGAATAATTGAAGAAGAATCTGCCTTTTTGTTTATCAAATTATTTTTACAAAAAAGACTATAACGCACCATCGTTTTGAAGGGATTTTGAATGGTCATAATCAAAGAATCTTGTAAATAATAACCACTCATTGATAGACTATTTGGAATACTGACATCTTGTGTCAGAAAATTATATCCATCAGATTTGTATTCTGATATATTTACCAAAAAATTAAAACGACTATAAATTGCATTCACTTTTTCTTTAAATGGAAATTCTATGCTATCTTTTTTTATGGTTTGATGACCAAAATTATCTGTAAAATACCTATAAACGAAACCTTTTTTAGAAACCGTATCTTTTCCTTCTCTATAAACGGCATACACAAAACCATCTTCAAAACGAGCTTCTAAATTTGGTTTTTTGGTAAAATACTCATAATTAATAGAAAGCGTTTCTTCTAATCTTTCGTTATTAGAGTTATGTAAAACGGCTTTTACATCATAGAGTAAGTCAGCAGCAGGAAAAATAGAATCTGGAATATGAATAATTGTTTCTCCAAAAGGCTCTAAGTTCTGCTCGTGTTTCCAAGTAATTTGATTTTGAGTAATAGAAGGTTCATAAGTAGTTTTGAGGTGTTTTGTTTCTAATTCTATCTTAATTTTTCCATCTAAAACATTGAGATTATTAAAATCTTTTGCTGTAATTCGTAGCGAAAAAGGTGTATTTCTAAAGTGACTTTCATCTGAACTTTCTACTTCAAAACTCTTTATTTCTGGTAAAATATAATCTTGATAATTGATGCGCTGTGAAACAAGAATTTTTCCTTTTTTATCTTTTAAAATTATTCCTGCAAAATTTCCTAGCTTGAGTTTTAGAGAATCAGCCAAAATAAATTCACTCTCAAAACCTCCTTTTCTATAGGCTTTTACAGCATGCAGTTTTTTATATGTATTTCTATCAGTAGCAATAAAAATATCAATTTCATTATCTGAAATCGGTTTTCCTTTTTTATTGACTAAATAAGTTTTGAAACGAAGTGTATCTAATGGACGATATTTTAATTTATCTGTTACGATATAACCATTTTCACTTGGGTATCCGTTAAAATTAGCATAATTTGAGTAATTATCATCTTCGTCATCTTTTGTAAAAATTTTGATAAAAAAACGAATAAGCCCTAAATCTTCAGGTTCTCCATAATCGATGGTTCTTATTATTTTTTTGGCTTGACGATATGGAACTATCCAAAAATATTTGACAGGAAAACTATATACTATTTTTTTGATGAAAGAGCGTTTTCTTTTATTATTATTTTGTCTTTGAGCAAGTAAATGCCACGTTTGTTCTGCATATTCAATTTCTATATTTGCTGTTTTTTTTCGGTTTGGAAGTGTGTAGCTTTTTAATTTTTTATTGTAGGAAAGTATTTGGTTGTCTAGCTTTATTTTTAGATGTGGAAGTTCATTTCCTAACGAATCATAGACAATCAGCCAAGCCCGTTTTGCATTGCTTTGTAAAACCACATTGAGAGGAGCAATAGTTGTAAGTTTTACTTTCAAAATTTCTTTTTCTGTCCAGACAGTCAAGTAATAGCCATATTCCATAGAATTAGAAAAATTAAATTCATTTAATTTATTCGTTTCGACAGAATCGACAAGAGTAATAAAACTAGTCAAGTCAGTTTTATTTTTGTCTAAAAGCTCTATAATATCCTCATTTTGGAATATTTTTTTACTCTCTTTGAGTTTGTAAATGAGTGCAACCTGACTTTCTGTTGAGCTAGTTGGGAGATAGGTATTTTTTGTAGTTGGATTGTTTTGAGAAAAAGTAGAAGAAACAGAAATGCAAAAGAAAAGTAGTAAGAAGTAGATTTTTTTCATAGTCTTTGAGTAATTTTAACTTTTATTTGAATTACTCTCTATTCGTAAAAAAGTAAGAAAGTGTTGCAAAAAGTTCTAAACTATAAAAAATTACTTTGCTACTGTTTGATAATACTAGGGAGTGGTTAGTAAAACTCTCTAGGATTGACAACTAGGGTAGTTAGTTCAACAGTATGTCCATCAATATCTTGAGTATAAATAGAGTGAAAATAATGATGGTCTTCAATAGTAAAATCCAAACCTAAGTTTTGATACCTAACTTTTGCCTTTTCAAAATTTTCAGTGGTTACATTAAATGCAAAATGGTCAATTTTCACATTTTTTGATTCAGAATCTAGTAAACTATCTTTTGTATTGGCAGGAAATAGAGCTATACCAGATTTATTAGCCAACATAAAAACAGGAAAACCTCCCCATTCTTTTAGTTGATATTTTTTTAATCCTAATACTTTTTCATACCATTTAATGGATGCTTCAATATCTTTTACACGAATTGCGACATGGTCTAAAAAATCAATTTCAAATTCTTGTTTACTCATGTTTGTAGAATTAAACTACTCTTTCAATTCGTAAATTAAAGAGTCTTTGGTAGAATACTTTTCAGATAACAACGGAATACGTTCAAAAAGTGGTGGAAGTTGTTTTTCATTATCAATAATAAAATGAGGTTTATCCTTTTCGATTTGATTATAGAATAATAGAAGTGCTTGGTAGTTATCTAATTCTTCAATTCTATTTTGTGTCAATTTCCAATCTAAGTAAGGCGTAACAGGTTTGTTATCGATATAATAACTATGATTTTCTCCAAAGACCCAAATTTTTTCATTTTTCAAATCAAAACCAGAAGGTTTTTCTACAATGGCTTTTGTGTAATCTAATGGATAAAAAATGGTTGTGCGAGTAGCCCAAAGTTGTAAAGCTATTCCACCCAAAACAGACAAAAAAAGAAGTTCAGATATCCATTTTCTTTGAATAGAAAATAGATAATAAGTTCCAAAAAAAGCAAGGGGTGGCAAGAAAAACGCAAACTGAAAAGGAAGCCAATATTTACATAATAACAAACTAAAACTAGAAGCTACAAGCCAAAAAATCATCATCTGACGACAGTAAGATTGATAATTGGTAAGACTACGACCAGAAAACATATTCAGAATAGACAATACCAAAAATAGAATAGGAAAAGCCAAGATGATAATAAAATCCTGAATAGAAAGATAAAATTTGGGGGCAAAAGAAATCGAATTGATATATTGTACTACAAAATCAATCAGACTTTCATTCCAAAAGAAATACAAAGAAAGCAGTAAAATAGGAAATGCAAAACCAAACAAAACAAGCAAATGCTGACGAAATGAAGTAGAACGAAAAACTCCCAAACCAACACTTACCCAAAAAAGAAAAATGCTAGAAGGCAAATGAAAAAGAGTGGCTATCCCCAAATAAAAACCAATCGTAAAAAGAGTTTGGTCATGTGTATTTTCAGTAAGTGTAAATATTTCACGTAATACGAGAAGCAAAAAAGTAAGCGATAAAAGTACAGGCGAAATATTCAGATAATCAAAGCTAATCGAACCAAAAAAAACATACAGCATTGCAGGAACATAGCCTCTATCTAATAAAAAATCTCTTCTTAAAAGTAAAGTATTAAAGATAATTGCCTGTACAAACAAAAGTCCAGTTCCGACAAGCGCATACCCAAAAGTAGAACGACCAAAAAGCAGATCCAAACCTGCATAAAACCAAGCTGAAAAAGGTGCAATTCCTGCAAAAACTTCTTTATAAATAGCATTTCCATCAGCGACACGCTCACCTATCAACATAAAATCCAAGATTGGACTCAATAGTGGAACATCTGTAAAAAAGACATTCAAAAGTAAAGGCAAGCGAAGTGCTAATAAAAAAAGAAGTACCGTCAAAAGACGAAAAGGGTCGTAAGTACGAAAAAATTGAAGCACAACTTATAGGGAAAATAGAGATTAGGAAATGGAAAATAGTAATCAGACAGTAGTTTATTGTGTAATTCTGAGTTCTTAATTCTAAGTTTAACTTTACGCTTCTCCTACTGTTCCACCAAAATTTAGGGGAAAGTGATTGGCTTCTTCTTGAACCGAAATTTTGCCTACATTAGCCTCAAATTTCTCAACACTATCTTTCAAAACGTGTAACAAGCGTTTGGCATGGTCAGGAGTAAGAATAATTCTTGACTGAACCTTTGCTTTTGGCGCACCTGGAACAAGTCTTACAAAATCTAAAAAAAACTCACTCTGAGAATGTGCTATCATAACCAAGTTGGCATAAGTTCCCTCTGCCATTTCTTCTGTCAATTCTATGTTTATCTGTTGTTCTTGATTATTTTTGTTTGTTGGATTATCCATAATTTTTGAGTTGTTTTAAATAATAGTTTTTTTTTGATATAAATTTTTGATTTGCAAAATATAAATCTAGCCTAAATGAATTTTTTGATAAAAATACTACTAAATCTACCTAAATCAAAAGTCTCTAAGAAACTTAGACACAAATAGAAAAGCCAAGAGGTTTTGCCAGAAAACAAAAAAAACAACTAAACAAAGTACATACTCACAGAAAAATCCAATTTTTAGGCTTAAAATTTGATTATTTACAGAAATATTATAGTATATTGCAGTATCAAATTTTGAAAGTTACTGATTTATTCCTATTTTTAAAAAGCAAAATACTATTTTTAGTTAATTAATTAGTTTAAAGTTACTTTAAATTAGACAACTATATCTTAGCTTTTTTATACATTTAATCAAAGAATTAATTATAATTACATTTTAATCATTTATGTCCAGTTTAGGTTTTCTTATTTAACGGACTAACATTTACAAACCTCTTTACTTATGTTAATGGAAGATTATAACAAAATTATCGAATCGCTTAGTATTCGATATGTACGTGCCAAAAAAACGGTCGCTACAATTCCGATGCGTATCAAGCATTTTTATGATATTGATAATTCATTAATTTTCCTTCATAAAGGAATTATGCGTTTTGGAGCTAAAAATGAGTTAGTAAAAGAAGGAGAAACACTTTTCTTACCAGCAGGTAATTATACAACAATTACCTTTGGAGAAGCTGAAAAGTATGATATTATTTCTCCAGATGATCTTTTACAAAAAAATGCTGTTCACCTTCAAACCTATCACAATCAAGAAGGCGAAGCTATTTTTTCTCAAGTTGTTTTAGATGCTCGTGTTTTTGGTTCTGTAAGTTTTTTTACTTCGCTTGATTTACCTCCTTTTGTATTTAAAAAGGCAACAAAAATCAATGATTTGATTCAAGAAATTGTAGAGGAGGAAATAAAAGAAAATATAGGTAGCTCAAGAATGCTTGTCTTGAATACAGAAAAATTAGTAGTAGAAATGATTCGTTTTGTTTTGACAGAGCGTTTGTTTGTAGAAAAATTAGCTACAAATAGCACCTATTTCAAAGACCCTCGTCTTATTCATTTGTTTACTTATATTAGAGAAAATTTAGATACAGATCTTTCAAACAAAGTTTTGGCAAGTATTGCTAATGTTTCAGAAGATTATGTAGGTCAGTATTTTAAACTCTTGACAGGAATCAATCCACAAGATTATATCGAATATCAGCGTATGGATAAAGCTGTTGAGCTTCTTCGTACTTCTAAAAAGAGTGTTCGTAGTATTGGTGTTGAAGTAGGTTATAAAGATACAGCTTATTTCTGTCGTCGTTTCAAAATGATGTTTGGTATTCCTGCTGGAAAGATGCGTAAACGTGATTCTCTCTTAAATGTACAGCAACAAGAAGCAGAACAAGAAGCCTTATAAAACATAACTTTTTTAGTAAAGAACTAGTGCTTAATCAAAACCAAATGAAGTTCAATTAATTTCATTTGGTTTTGTCTTTTATAACTATTTTTACAAACCATCAAAAAAATAAATTCTGAAAAATGCTTTTAGTCCAATTTTATGTTAATTTTGTTTGGAATTTTTTTATTGTTTATTTAAAATAGAACAATTATCAACCCTAAAAAACCTTTAAATTATGTTTACATCGAATCTTAATAATGTAGTTCTTTGTGCTACACTCTTTTTTAGTGTTCTTTTTATATCCTCATGTGATAAAGGACCTAGTGAAAATGAGAAAAAATTAGCTATGGAAGTAGAGGACTTACGCCGTGCTAGAGAAAAAGATAGTTTGTATCAAGCTGATTTACAGCAAGAAATGAATGTTATTTATGTTCGTTTGGATTCTATGCGTCAAGTAGAAGACAAAATTCGTCGCTTGACTTCAGATATGCGTGGAGGTGACATTGACCCATCAACAGGTGGAATGAGCATCGACCAAGGAATGCAACAGATTGAGCGTCAGATGCAAGCCAACCGTGCTAAAGTAGCAGAATTAGAACGTAAATTGAAAGAATCAGGGCAACAAAACTCTGCGCTTGCAAATACTATTGCTATGTTGAAGAGTTCTTTAGAAGATAAAGAGGCTCAAATTACACAAATGAGAGGGCAAATTGCTCAACTTGAAACAGAAGTAGAAGGATGGAAGTCTCGTTATTCTGGAAAAATTGACGAGCTTGACTCTACAAATGTTGTTTTGGAAGATACTCGCACAGCTGCAAATACAGCATACTACGTAATTGGAACTGAAAAAGAACTCAAAAAACAAGATATTATCATAAATGATAAAAAAGGTTTTGAGCCAGATGGACGTACAAAAAGTAAATTTACAGCTATCGACATCCGTACTACAAGTTCTATTGTAATTGGAAGTACAAGCGATGTAAAAGTAAAGAATGTAAAACTATTACCTTTACGCCCTTCTGGTTCTTTTAGAGTGGAAGAAAGAGGTGGAAATGTATATTTAGAAATTACTAATTCTGAGAAGTTTTGGGAAAGTAAATATTTAGCTATTCTTTCTAAAACGAGCTTCTTCTAATGAAATTATGAGTTATGAATTGTGAATTTTATTCTTTCACAATTCATAACTCATAATTCACAATTCAATACTTGTGTTTTCCTACATTCCAGCCATCACTTTTTAGATACTGTTCTCCTGATTCTACTGCTGGACTTTCCATTTCTGTTCCCATAGAATCATTCCAACGATTGAGATAACCAAAGAGAGCAACTACACCTAACATTTCTACAATTTCGCCCTCGTTCCAATATTTTCTCAGATTATCAGCTACTTCATCAGTTACTGCATTTGGAATCTGTGAACTTGCCAAAGCAAAGTCTAAGGCTGCTCTTTCAGCTTCTGAAAAGGCTTTGTGTGTTCTATAACTCCAAATATTTTCTAGTTGAGCTTGTTCTGCACCATATCTTTCGGCTGCACGAATAGTATGAGCTTGGCAATAACGACAACCTGCTGCGTGGCTACTGATATAACCAATAAGTCGTTTTAAAGCACTCGTAACTCTGCCTTGATTTTCCATTACAGCTTTATTCATTTCTATAAAAGCATAAGCAATACGTGGTCTGATGTGCATAGTTTTAACACTGTTGGGACAAAAACCTAGTGTTTCTTCATAAAATTCGATGAGTTCTTGAAGTTGTGCATCACCTTCTGATGATTTTGGATGAACTAAGGGTTGTTTCATTTTTAAGTTGTTTTGAGAATTATATTTTGATAAATTGAATTCCAATATAACCAAAAACGCTTTTACAAAACCATAATTTTAGTCTATTTTTAACACAAATAAAGATGCAGAAGTATATTTCTATTTTGAGAGGAATAAATGTAGGAGGAAAACGAAAAATTCTGATGAGTGATTTAAAAGAGTTATATCAGAGTTTGGGATTTGAAAATGTTCAAACGTATATCCAAAGTGGAAATGTAATCTTTAATTCAAGTCTAGATAAAAACGAAATTTCTATACAAATAGAAAAAGCTGTCTTTGAAAAGTATGGCTTTGAAGTTCCTGTAATTATCAGAACAAAAGAAGAATTACAAAACATTCAGTCTTCAAATCCATTTATTGAATCAAAGGAAAATAGAAATAAAGAGAAAATCATAAATAATCTTCACCTGACTTTTTTAGAAGAAGTACCGACAACCCAAAATATAGAAAAGACAAAGGAAATTGAAGCAAAAACAGATGATAAATTTGAGATTGTAGAAAATAATATCTTTATTTTTTGTGAAGGAAAATACCATACTTCAAAACTGACAAATAATTTCTTTGAGAAAAAATTAAAAACAAAAGCCACAACAAGAAACTGGAAGACAATAGAGAAACTAACTGAATTAATGATAAGTGATAAATGAGAGGATGTCATATTCTTTCAATTTTATCAAAAATCTAGTAATTTTACAATATTCTGTTACTTTTTAGGTTTAAAAGTGTTTTGTAGTAGAATGATTAATTAAAATCCGAAATAGTATGTTCAAAAAATCAGCACGTCTTCCCAAACATAAAAAATTTGAGTTTCAGCCTCGCTTTTATAATCCAGATAAAGAAGATTTTGAGAAACGCAAACGCTGGACAGAAGCAGAAGAAAGACTAAAAAAATTAGAAAAAGAGGAAGCACAACAAGAAGTAGAAGAATTAAGCAACTACAATCAAGAGAACTCTGTATTGAGAGGTTCTTTTGGGAGAGCAAAAGAAAAACGCAAAACACTTTTTGGCAACATGTCAGTAGCTGTTTTGATTGTCTTGTTAGGTGGAGCAACTTATATTTTTGCTAATTTAGGAAGTGGAGGAGCTGATTTGGGTTGGCAAGTCTATACAATTCTTTTATTAGTTCCTATTTATATATTCTTTCGTGTTCGTGCTAATTCTAAAATTAAGAAAGACTAAATAAAATATTGAACGGTTAGTTTAGAACAAACCGTTCAATTTATTTCTAGAAGATATACTTTCCTCCCACAACAACTGTAATTCCGTTATTTGGATAATAAACAAAGCGTTGATAATTCTGTCCAATCAAATTATATCCATTTGCAAAAGCAGAAATTTGGTCAGTAAATTTATAAGAAACCGAAATACTCAAATCATTTATTGGTTTCAAATCATAAGTTGTTTCAGAAACAGGGTTTTGAGTTTTGATTCCAAACAGCTGTTGTAATGTAAGCTCTGTTTTGAGTTTTTCTATAAACGTATAACCCACACTCAAACTTGTTTGAAAACTAGGACGGTGATGAGCAACATCCAAATCAGTAAGTGAGTAACCAAAATAATTAGCTGACAAACGAGCATTCAAACTATTTTTTTGATATTCAGACGAAACTCCCAAACGTAAAACATTTACTTTATCATACAACAAACCAAATTGTGAAGAATCTGATACAGAAGGTGCAAAAAATGGCATATTATCATACAGGGCAAAACCAATTTCTGCATTTGCTTTTAGATTTTTATTGATTTTTGCTTGAATGGCTAAGTTTGCATCAATTTGCGAAAAAGTATGACTAAGTGGTTGAACAGAAGCTAAAAAAGGATTTTGAACAGTTAGCATTCGCAAAAATTGAGGTTTCACACCTCCACTTATCTCCCCTAAAACCCAAAGTTTATCTTTAGTAATTTGATAAGAAAAATCAATGTTTGGATAGAAAAAAAGAGTATTTCCAGTTGAGTTTTCCAGTAAAGAATCTGAACTATATGCTATTCCAGCCCCTACATTTAATGTCAAATTTTCAACAGAAAAATTATAAGAAGGCACAAAACTAACTAGTGTTCTATCATTCTTTAGTTTGATAGTCTGATTGTCTATGTTTAAAAAATTGCTTTTTTGCCCAGTTTGATGAAACTCTGCTTCTATCTTTAATTTTGATTTTTCAGAAATAGAATACAAAACTTTACCTAAAATAGGTATTTGCCATTCGCTTACATTATCTCTTGCAGCAAAATAATTAAATCCTACAGAAACTTTATAAGCTAATTTATCAGCACTAGAATCTCCAAATTCATCTTTTTTGGGAAGCGATGACACATCAATTTTAGTTTCTAGTCTGTGATAAGTTTGTCTAATATCTCTTTTGTCTGGAGCTTCTATATTTTGGTCATAACCATAATAATGCACTCTTTCCAAATTATAATTGATAGAAGAAGCTAAGACAAATTTCTCTTTTTTATGTTCTGAAAAAAGCAATAGGTTTGTATTTCCATAACCTGAATTTTGACCATCAACAACGCCATTCATAGATGAAAGATGATGAGCAAAAACGCCTAATTTATTCCTCTCATTAAAATCATGACTATAAAATCCTTCAAAATAAGGGGTTATATAATTTCCCAAACCAGCCTTTACATAGTTTCCCAAAAGCTCTTTCGGAATTGTTGGTGCAAGTTCGTTCGGAATTTCTCTAAAAGTAAGTCTATTAAAAGTCATTGTCTCGCTAAAATCAATCTCTGCATCCTTCGAAACTTGTAGAGTTGGAAGAGGAGTAATTTCAGCATTTGTTTTGATAGGAGGTTTTGCAATCAATTCGAATTCATTGGTTTTACGCACCTCAACATTTTCTTCCTCTAGTTCAGCTTGACCTTGAGCCAAAACTTCTTGACCAAAAATCAATGAAAAAACGGTCAGTAAAGGAATAAAAAAGTAAACGGTAAATATTTTTGTAGCTGTTTTTTTCATGCTGGAATTAAGCTATTTTTTGGTTGGGATAGAATTTTCAAGTTAATTTGTTGTTAGTTATAACACCAACAACAAATTATTTAATTATTATTGTAGGGTATTTTTAGTTCAATAACAAAGCTAGTTTATTTGCTTTCTGTTGTGTTTCTTTCTGTTCTGCAAATTGATTTCTCAAATCTTTCAAAATTGATTTTGCGCTTTGATTATCTCCAATCGTGTGCATCAGTTTTGCTAGTTCATAGAGAGCTTCAGAAGCATATTTTGGACTTGCTTGCCTATCGTTTCCTAATTTTGAAAAACCTTCAATAGCCTCATCTACTTGCTGTTGTCCTGCCAAAATTTTGTTTTCATACAAACGAATAAAGTCACCATTTGCATTTGCTTTTTTATTACGAATAATAGCCAAATAATCATTTGCTGTTGCGTAGTCTTCTTGCATACAATACGTTTTGGTTAGTTTTTCCCATGCCATTACCCGTATCGCATCAGTAGGAGCTATTTTTGCCAAACTTTTATAATTTGTGATAGCACTATTGTAGTTTTCTCTTTCAAACTCAATATCTCCTATATCAGAAAGCGCACCTGTTTGAAGCTTTCCTCCTACTCTTTGCAAATTACTTATCGCTTGAGGATTATCGCCATATTTTTGGTAACTTTTACCTAAATAATAATAAATACGATCATAATAAACCGTTCCTGCAATTTCGTTATTACTAACAATACTTCTAAATTGAGCTATGGCAGCTGATAACTGATTATTTTCATAAAGTTTAAACCCTGTATCAAACTCTTTCTCAAGGGCAGCAGTAGCATTTGAGTTGGTAGGGTTAGAAATAGTATTTGTTGTAGTATTAGGATTATAATTGGGATTATGGCTTGCATAGATATTTCTAAGTTCTTGCAAATTTGCAACTTCAACTCCATAAAATTCTGGAAAATTTCCTAAAGAACTCAAAGCAGAATTTGCATCTTTAGTAGTAGGATAGTTTGTAATCAATGTGGTATAATCATTAATTGCATTTTTATACCTTTTGAGTTCTGCTTGTGCATTTCCACGACTAAATAAAGCTTCACTTAATTTTTCACTTTGAGGATAACGTTTAATAAAATCGTTCAGAAGAGCTATCACTTCTTCACGCTTTCCTTGGCTTTCATACATTTTAGCCTTCATAATCTGTGAATATTGGGCATATAAAGAGTTAGGTGTTTGCATTACTTTATCAAACTGATGCATTGCTTTTGAATAATCGTTTTGAACAAAATAAATCTGACCTAAAGAAAAATTAATATACTCTGTTTCAGAATCGCCCAAATTTAGAGCTTTCATAAAATTAATTTCTGCTTCTTTATAATGTTTATTGGCAGCATAAATAGTTGCTACACGAGTAAGTGCATCTACAGCTTTTTCTTTTACAATTCCTGTCGGAGTAGACAAATATTCTTCCAACAAAACAAGTGATTGTTGTTTGGCTGCACTACTATAACTTGCTTTATTAAAATTGATAACTCCCATTCCGTATTTTGCATCAGCATAAAAACGACTTGAAGAAGGAATTTTTTTGTAATAAGATTCAGCTTCACTTACTTTTTGAGTATGTAAAAAAGCTTCTGCTGTATAAAAATCAATAAAGTTTTGAAGAGAATCATTGAGTTGTACCTCATTTTTGAACTGATTCATCATTTCATTCATCTCATTATAAGAAGACTGATTGAAAAGTTCTTTGATAGATTGTAAAGCCAAATGAACATACATTTCTTTAATTTGCTCTTGGTTTACAGTAGTTTTTTTGTCTTTCAAGTATGCCATAGCTGTTGTAGAACTCTGCATAGCTGCTAAAGCATTAGCTGTAAATAGAACTACTTCTGGCAAATAAATACTTTGAGAAAATTTCTTTTCAAATTTTGCACTTTCTGTAATCAAGAAATCATACTCTTCTGATAAATAGAGATTCTTTAGTTTAGAGTAATATGCTTTTTCAGCATCAGACGGATTGTAGGCAGCTAACTCATCATAAGTAGAAGCTGCTTTTTTATAATTATTTTGTTTCTCATAAATGCTTGCTTTCATAAGTAAAATGGGCGAATAAAAAGTACCACCAGCAAGAGAAGAAGTTTGATAATCTAAAAATTCGTCATATTTTTCTGTCTCATAAAGTGTATTGAGATATTGATAAGCTACTGAATCTGAAAGCTGTTTACTATTGCGTTTATAACGTCCAAACCATTCATAAGCCAAGTCAAATTCCTTATTGAGATATGCACATTGAGCAGCATAATAAAAAAGTTCTATATCATGTTTTTCGTTTGCAATAGAAGAAAGAAAATCACTCAAACCTTGACATTCTTCTAAGCTATAATAAGATTTAGCAATCAGCTTGTTTGCACTTTCTGTATATTTTGCATCTAATTTTGCTTGATTTAGGTATTTTATAGCTTGTTCAAAACTTCCTAACTCATAATTTATAAACCCTATATAATAACTAGCTTGAGCATAATACTCATTATTTTTAGATTGTAGAGATGAAAATGTCTGTAAGGCTTCTCTTTTTCTTCTAATTTTGAAATAAGAATATGCCAAACGGAAATTAATTTCTAGTTCTTCTTTTTCAGTAGGGCGAGATTTTTCTAAAGGGGCAAAATAATAAACTGCTCGTCGATAATTTCCTTCTTCATAAAAAGAGTTTGCTAAAGCGAGTTTAAGATTATCAGCATACAGAGTTTGTTCATATTGATTGATAAACTCAATACTATTTGCCTCTGAATATGATTTTTTGAGGTAGAGTTCACACAATCGTAGATAATAAATAGCTTCTACTGTTTTAGTAGATTCGGTCTGGGGGACAACAGAAGAATTCTCAGAGGTGAGATAAGACGAAAAAGTTTTTTGTGCAGCTTCATAATGTTGCTGTTCAAAGAGATTAAGTGCATTTTGGAAGGTGTTTTCTAGTGGGTTTGAACCGATACCTGTATGATGTTGGGGAAAAACATACGAACATGGCAAAAAGAATACTAAAAAAAGGGACACACACATTCCTACCACACTTTTTAGTAGGTTTTGGAAAGGCATATTTGAATTATTATAAAGTAACAGGAATAGGATATTTTTAAGAATGTCGTATTTGGGACAGTTCTTTATACTGCAAATTCGTCTATTTTCTTAATTTTTGCAAATCTTATTTATTTATTTGATGTAGATAAAATTTTAATTATAAGAAATTTATTATTTAACAAAAATGCTATTTAAATAATTTTAAATATATAAAATATTTTTTTATTCAAATCTAGTTAAGTAATAATAATGTTTTTTTATACGAAATAATGAATAATCTTAACCATTAATTTGATGTTAAAATTTATGAATATACTAACTAATTAAGAAAAACAGAAAAAAAATAAAGTTACTTATCACTTAAGTTAAGAAATCTATCCATTCTTTGTATAGTTTCTGCACAGGTAGCCCCATTACATTAAAATAACTTCCATTTATTTTTTCTATACCTATCATTCCAAGCCATTCTTGCGCTCCATACGAACCTGCTTTATCAAAAGGTTTGTATTTTTGGATATAATAGTCTATTTCATTTTGGCTTAATTCTTTAAAAAACACTTCTGTTTCATCTGAAAAGCTATGTAATTTGGATTTTGTACAAATGCAAACCCCTGTAATTACTAAATGTTTTTTTCCTGAAAGAAGATTAAGCATTTCTCTAGCTTCAACTACATTTTGAGGTTTATTTAAAATCTTATCTTCAATTACTACAATTGTATCAGAAGTAATTAAGACTTCATTCAGAAAATCTACATCATTTTCTTTTAATTCTTCTTGTTGTGCTACTGCTTTTCGTTCAGCTAGTTTTTGGGCTACCTCTTTTGTCTTCCAACTGGGTAAAATATCCTCGTTTACGTCTTTTACACGCTGTTCAAACTCTATATCCATAGAAGATAAAAGTTGTTTGCGACGTGGCGACTGCGAACCCAAAATGATTTTATAGTGATGTAAAAGATGATTTAGAAGCATATTTTTTGGAATAGAATGTTATACTCAAGGAGTTAATCAACTCAAAGGAAATAAATTTTAGTGAAAATAAAAACTTGAGTCTATGAATTTTTGATAGGTTTGTTACCTTTAACCTTAAAAATGGCGTACATTTGGGTTTATTAAAAATTAGTTAACTTTTTAAAAGCCTCAAAATATGCAAAAATGTCCAAGTTGTGATTGTCCGTATGGATATGCTGTAAGTGATGATTTATACAACTGTCCTGAATGTTCGTTTGAATGGAATCCGAATGACACAGAAACAGCAAAAAATGAAGAAAGTAGTGAAGAAAATATAGTTATCGATGCAAATGGAAATCCTCTACAAGATGGTGATGATGTTGTCATTGTAAAAGATTTACCCGTAAAAGGCGCACCCAAACCTATAAAAGCGGGTACAAAAGTCAAAAATATCAGAATTACAGATGGCGACCATAATATTGATTGTAAAATTACAGGATTTGGAAGTATGGCTCTCAAATCTGAATTTGTAAAAAAGGCTTAGGTTTTTGAATTATGGTAGGGTAGGATTGGTAAATAATTTATATGATTGATGAAGATAACTTCAAATTTCTTTTTTCCAATGCCGTTGTTGGTATTTTAGCGAAGCGACACCAACAACCAAATAATATCCAATACCTACTTCGTCCAGTTCTCTGTTTTTAATTCATCTATTCTACCAAAATGCTTGTTGTTATTGGTTATCAGAACAAAATTTTCAACGATAGCTGTTGCAGCAATCAAAATATCGTTGTGAGCAATACTATTTCCTTCACTTCTTAGTTGTGTATAAATTTGTGCTGCTTTCTGTGCTACTTTTTTGCTGATTGGTAGAATAGTATGATTATTCAAAAACACTTCAATTTCGGCTGTTCGTTCTTTTGTATCTCCAAAATAAAGTCCATTCAAAAGCTCATAATAGGTAATAATACTGATGTTGATTTTTTGATGTTCTTTCAAGTATTCATTTACTTTTTGAGTTACTTTTTTTTCATTCTTTTTCTCATTTCTCAAAAAAAAGGACAGTGTATCGGTGTCTAATAAAATAGGTTTCATCTATTTTTTTAAATAGTCTTCTGTTGTATAAATTGCATTAATTACAATATTTTTATTTTCGCCTATTACAAACTCACTCAATCCGACATGAGATTTGTTTTTAGGATTCCAATCATACGTATAACCGAGCTGTGTCCAAGGATATTTTTCATCTATTCGGCATTGATAATAACGACTAACTCTATTCTCGTTTACCCAACTCATATACGAAGTATCTGTATTTTCAGGGAAGCATAAATCACATTTATTATCTGTAATTTCACTATCAGGGCAAGGGCGAAATAAATCTTGAGGCTTTACCCAAAGTTCGACAAAATAACTATAAGTAGCATTTGGGGGCAATCCTAATAATTGTTTGAGTCTTAGATTCACATTTTTAGTCTTTTCTTTTTTCATTCTCTCTACCAACTCTGGCGCAGTTGTAACCCATATTGGATAATTTCCAGTATTATAATGAGCAGAATCTAAATATTTTTCATAGTATGAAACATTTTGTTTCCAAGTAACCATTAAGATATACTCTTCATCATTAATTGTTTTTCGAATCAAATTAGTATTTTGAGGAGTAATAGAAACTAAATTAGTATAGACTTTTTCCACAGAAGGCGACATAGAGTTTTCGATTGATTCTTGATACCATCCAAATTCTCTATCATAAGTAATTTTACCATCAACTATTTTGACAGATTGACAAGCTCCCAAAAACAGAAATGTAACAAAAAAGAGTAGCTTAAAATTTTTCATAGTAAGAAAGTTAAGTGTGAATAGATAGCAATCTAATTAGAAAAATAGTTAATTCAAAGTAACAAATCAATCACAATAATTTATAAAAAGAAGAAACCTATTCAGATTAATCTAAATAGGTTTTTTGAGTTTATAAAAAATAAATTGCTTCTTATTCTGAAAAATAAGCTACATTTATTATGGTTTCAAAAAGCTATAATTTTCGCTAAAGTTTATCATTTGTTCTGCAAAAGAAGTGGAATAGCGAATCTTTACATCTGTGATTTCATCACCTTCCATGACAGGCTCAAGAACAGGTTGTAAAAATCCAGAATAAGGTGCTAGATCAAACTGTGCATAACGCTCTTTTACTTCTTTAAGCATTGCTGCATCTACTTTTACGCCATATCCTTCTACTAATTTTTCGGCTGATGCATAATCACCTTCTGATTTGAGTCGCTGAATTTCTCTCAAAAGCTCTCCAAAAATAACACGTAATTTATCATAATCATTGACTAAGAAATACGTTTTGCCATCGATTACTTTTTTCTCAATTACGTTTTCGGCTTGTCCTTTTTCGAATGCCCATTTTGCAACTAATTGACGGTTACGCATGTGGTCTTCTTCAATATCTGCACCTTCATCAAGACGACGAAGTTGTAACATCATTCCATTCATGATATAAGAATCGTACTCAGCTTTTCCAGCTTCAACAGAAGGCAAAAGACCTAGCTCAACTAATTTTGGGTCTAAAAGATAATACAAAGCCACCAAATCAGCACGAGCTTCTTCCAAAGTAGAAGAGTAGTTTTTGAGTGTTTCTTTTGGTGTTCCTACTCCTTTATTGATTTGTCCAGAAGCGTGTCCGATTACTTCGTGAAGTGCTGTGTGCATTTTTCCACCTACATCTCCATATTCTTTCTGACGATTTTGTAGTTCTTCGGTTGGATAAAATTCGGCAGTCGTTTTTCCTCCCGATGCGTGATTATAGGCATCTTCAATATTTCCTAAAGAAACCGACTTCGAACCATACTGTTTTCTAATCCAGTTTGCATTTGGAAGATTGATTCCGATAGGCGTAGAAGGGGCAGCATCTCCAGCTTCATTGACAACTGTAATGATTCTATATGTAACACCTTTTACTTCTTTCTTTTTGTGTTCGTCCATAATGGAAGAATTATCTTCAAAATATTGTGCATTTTCTGACAAAACAGCCATACGTTTTGAGGCTTCTTTATCATCCATAAAAATCACAGATTCGTAATTTGCACGATAGCCAAGTGGGTCTCCATAGACTTCAATAAATCCATTAATAAAATCAATATTTGTGTCTGTTGTTTCTACCCAAGCGATAGACATTTCATCAAATGTTTTCAAATCACCTGTTTTGTAATACTGAACAAGCAAATCAATTACTTTCTTTTGGTTAGCAGATTCGGCAACTGTTGAGGCTTTTTCTAACCAATAAACCATTTTTTCTAATGCTGCTGCGTATTGTCCACGTTTTTCGGCTGTTCCGATTCCATATTTGTATTCGTAAACGCCGTCTTTTTGTAGTCCTACAAGTGCATTATCAGGAGTAGTTCCTTTTATAAGTTGAGAATTCAGACCATACGAAATAGGCGTTTCATCATTCGGATTGGCAAAACTTTTATAGAAATTTTCTACTTCTTTTTGAGAAAGATTTTCATAGAAATTAGCTGCCGAAGTTTTGACTAAATCTTGTCCTTTCGTTTTGTTTACTTTCTTTCCATCGACGTTTGCATCAAAAATAACAGGCTTTAACATGGCTAAAAATGCCGTTACATCTTGTCCTTCTTTCATTTCAAAACCAGCTTCTTCTGAGTTAGTAACTAAATTTTCAAAAAACTCATACGAAAATTCAGGCATTAATTTTTTTTCTGAATAATGATGGTGAATTCCGTTAGAAAACCAAACTCTTTTTAAATAGGTTTCGAATTGTTGCCACTCTTCGCCAGATTTATCTCCGTTGTAAGTTTTATAGATATTCTCTAATGTTTTTCTGACCAAAAGATTGTGTTTGTAATTTTGGTCATACGTAATATCACGTCCACTACGCCCAGCTTCTGAAAGATAATAAAGAAGTTTCTTTTGAGAAAGAGGAAGCTCATCAAAACCTTTTACTTCGTAACGCAAGATTTTTATATCAGCAAAACGCTCCCCATCATAAGGAGGAATTTCTTCTTTTTCAGTAGTTGTAGCAACAGAATCTGCTTTTACTTCTGTTGTGTCAGTTGGTTTTTTATCACCACAAGCAGGCAAAAACACTACGCCTGTACAAAAGGCTGCCAAAAGTCCATAATAGGAAATTTTGGATTTTAATTGGACTAAATTCATTTTTTATAAGGGTTAGTTTAGCTTCGCTGAGGGCTAAAGCCGTTGTTGTATAGCTATTTAATAAATCAAATGAGCTTTAAATTTGAGGTAAGTTAGTGTTTTTCTGTATTTTTTGAAAAAATATAAGTGCCTTAAAAAACTTTACATAAAAAAACGCTTCATTTCTTATAATAAAGCGTTTTTTAGGTTATCAGTATGTTATCAATTTAATCCCATTTCAAATGACTTCTGACTTCGTCATCTTCTGAATTAGTTTTTTTGATAAGGTTTTCGTCGTCTTCTTCTCTATCAAACTGTGTAAAGTCATAATTTGGCATCAAATCGCTTTTTACATGTTCAACAACTTCTGTAAGTCCTGCTATTATTTTATTAAAATCTTCTTTATATAAGAAAACTTTATGTTTTTCAAAAAAATGACTTCCATTATTACGGAATACTTTTTTGCTCTCTGTTAGTGTAATATAATAATCTTCTTCCCAACGAGTAGGCTTTACGTCTATAAAATAAGTACGTTTTCCAGCACGGACTTTTTTTGAAAAAACGGTTTCATTGTGATAGTTAGGCTTGGAATAATCGTTGTTTTTTTCCTGCTCATCGTCAAAATACTCGCTCATTTTTATTTATTTTTTAAATGGTTATGAAACTCTTTTTGATTAAATCTTTAGAATAGAAATACGCTTTAAGACTTCAAATATATTAAAAACTATTTCTTTTTGAAAAATCAAGACCTGAAAAATAAGGGTTTAGCAAATCAGAGTTCCATTTTCAAGTAAAGATTTGCTATATTTACAACCAAATTTTACATTAGAATAAAGAAGTTGGGATAGCATTCAAGTTCTTTGTAAAATATTCTCAACTAGAAAATAGCCTAAAAAAACATATAAATTAAATATAGACTTGGAACAAATAGAAAATCCAGATGGCACACAAAGTTCAGCCAAACTCAAAAATTTAGATTACAATACACAAAGAGATGCTCTTGTTTTGAAAGAGTATGGAAGAAATATGCAAAATATGGTGCGTCATCTCAAAACCATTGAAGATGTAGAGGAACGTACTCGTGCAGCCGAAACACTCATCAATTTGATGAAGCAGCTCAACCCAAGTGTAAGAGAAAATAGTGATAATATCCATCGAATTTGGGATCACTTATATATTATGGCTGATGGAGAAATTGAGTTTAATAATGAGTTTTTGCCACAAACAGAAGAAGAACGCACCAAAAAACCTGACCATATTGGTTACACCGAAACTCCTGTTAAGTATCGTCATTATGGTAGAAATGTAGAATTAGTAATTGCAAAAGCAGCTGAATTAGAAGATGAGCAAGAAATCATTGATGCTGTCGCTGATATTGGAAAATTAATGAAATCTTTTTACCTTACTTGGAATAGAGATAGTGTAGAAGATGAAGTAATTTTAAAAGACATTAAACGCCTTTCTGGTGGAAAAATAGATATTGATATAGAAATCATTAAAGAAGATAATCTTTTTGAACTCGGAAGCGCACCACGACAACGTCCTCAAAGACAAAGTTCTAGTGATAATCGTTCTCGCTCTAATCGCAACTCTAACTCTTCACGTCCTACTGCTTCAAATAATGCAAGCAATAGAAGAAGAACGCAAGGAGCTAAGAAAAATAGAAGAAACAAGAAAAGAAGAAAATAATCTTCTTATCAACTATAAATTAAAATCACTATCCAACCTTTATTTCAAATAGTGATTTTATTTTAAAAAATATTAAAAGTAAAGCTATTAAAAAAGTTAGTAAACCTTTTTCAACTTTATTAGTTCATAACTTTGTCAAAAAATAGCCAATACGTTTTGTAGTTTTTAAGTCTACAAAAAGCCAAAAAGAAATTATCATCACTTATGCAGTACGAAATAGCTAGAAACATTGTCTTTCAAATCATAAAACGTTGGAAACCAGACGAAGCACACTATAAATTTTCTCCTGTTGCTACATCAGAAGGAATTTCTAGCAGAAGAGAAATGCGTCAATGGGTCGGACATTTACAAGATGTTGGACGTGAAGCACATTTACATTTCATTGAAAAAGAAATTTCAAGAGAAGAGTTAGATGAAGTTCTTTCTGTTACTGCGCTTCCTTTAGTTCTTTTTCAATCTAATGAAGGAAATGCGAACCCTATTTTGGCCTGGCATGGAAAAAAGGATACCATCCATACTATGCAAGAAGATGGTGAGAACTGGAAAGAAAATGATATTGTCAATCATAATGAACTCATCAGTACGCTTGCTTGTAAAGCTGATTTGTATGGAGATAGTGAATTATGCCAGCCCAACACTATTTATTGTCTTGTTCCGATGCTTATTGATCCTATTGCTACACCAGAAGAGACAAAAGGTAAAGACCGAACTCCTGCACAGCGTTTGTGGCATTTACTCCTGACTGAAAAACGTGATATTTCTTACACCTATATTTATGCAATGATTGTAGGTTTGCTTAGTCTTACCTTACCTTTAGGTGTTCAAGCTATTATCGGACTTATTTCAGGTGGTCTTATTATCAATTCCATTGTTGTTTTGATTGCCTTTGTGGTAGCAGGTACACTTATTAGTGGAATCATGCAAATTATGCAGATGAGTATTGTAGAGACACTTCAACAACGACTTTTTACTCGTGCAGCCTTTGAGTTTGCTTATCGCATTCCTCGTATTCGTTTAGAATCGATCCTTACGCAATATGCTCCAGAACTTGCCAATCGTTTTTTTGATATTCTAACACTTCAAAAAGGTTTAGCTAAATTACTTACTAGTGTTATTACAGCTCTTTTACAAGTTCTTTTTGGGTTGATGCTTTTGGCTTTTTATCATCCATTTTTTGTATTTTTTGGTTTGTTTTTAGTGGCTGTTTTGGGTCTGATATTTTACTTTACAGGAAAAAGAGGTTTAGATACAAGTCTTTATGAATCAAAATATAAGTATAAAGTAGCATATTGGTTAGAAGAATTGGGTAGAAATCAGAGTGTTTTTAAAATAGCAGGAAATACACTTCTTCCTTTAAAGAAAATGCAAAAGCTACTTACAGGGTATTTATATAAAAGAAAATCACATTTCCGTATTTTAGTAATTCAATATTCAGCTTTTGTAGCCTTTAAAACAATTATTACTGGAGGTGTTTTGATTTTGGGTAGCCTTTTGGTTATCGAAAGAGATATTACTTTAGGTCAATTTGTAGCTTCTGAAATTGTAATCATTTCAGTTATTACAGCAGTAGAAAAAATGATTTTGAATTTAGATGTAATTTATGACACACTTACAGCAGTAGAAAAAATTGGGAATGTAACTGATTTGAAATTAGAAAAAACAAATACGTTTGATAATTTTAATAGAAAAGGTTTTCATATCAAAGCACATGGAGTTTCTTATACTTATCAAGGAAATGATACTCCAACTCTCAAAAATGTAGATTTAGAAATAAAACCTCAAGAATATGTAGGAATTATTGGAAACGAAGGGGCTGGAAAATCTACTCTAATGAAAATCATTACTGGACTTTATGACGAATACAAAGGACATATTACTTTCAATGGTTTTACACTGCGAGATTTAAATATCAAAAATTTACAAGATTACATTGGAGACAATCTTTCTCATGAAGATGTTTTTGAAGGAACACTTTTAGAAAATATCACAGTAGGAAGAGAAGGTTTTAATATGGAATATCTCAATCACGTTTTGGATATAGTAGAACTAATTGATGACATTCAATCTCTTAAAGATGGTCTACAAACACAGATGTTACCTTCTGGACAAGGTTTTTCTTCTACCTTCCAAAAGAAAGTAGTTTTTGCAAGAAGTATGCTAACACATCCCAACTTAATTGTTTTTGATGATTTTTTCTACAACCTAGAAGGTAGCTATAAACGTAGAGTTTTAGATAAAATCTTACAAAAAGATAAATATCCTTGGTCTATTTTTGCAGCTAGTCATGACCCTATTTTATTAGAAAAAATGGACAAGATTTATTTAATGAAAGATGGAACAATTATTAAAGAAGGTACTTTTAATGACCTTTTGAAAGATGAGTATTTTGATGATTTGATTGCAGGTATTTTTGAAAAATAAATATTCTAATTAATCAGAAAACAAGAAAATAGAGTAGCTTAGAAAGCAATACCACTCTTTTTTTTGTAAAAAATGTTGCTAAAAGTGATAATTAACATTTCCGATAGTAGAATAATTTGTTTTTTTATTGTATTTTTGAATCGTAGTGAAAAATATTATCATAGCTAGAAAGCAAAATTCACGATAAATAATTACACAAATTAGCAAACCAACAGTAATTTATTAAATCAGCCTCGCATAAATGCAATACAAAATAATAAACACCTTGTTTAGAGGTTTCTTTTTATCTACTCTATTCTTACTTTTTATAGTAAGTAATACTGTTTTTGTATTTGCTCAAGAAAATGATGAACTAAAATTACCTAAGTTAATAGTTGAGCAGCTTAGTATAGAACAAGGTCTGTCCCAAAATAGTATAAAAGCTATGTTACAAGATAGTGAAGGTTATTTGTGGATAGGAACTGATGATGGACTTAATCGATACAATGCATACGACATTACAACTTTTAGACATAAAAGAGAGGACTCACTTTCTATTATAGATAATCAGATAGAATCTATCTATGAAGATACCAATCATAATATTTGGGTAGGAACAATAGCAGGTGTCTCCATTTTTGATAGAAAAACTCAAACATTCAAGTCTTTTTATAAAAAAGAAAATAAAAAAAATACATTAGTAGATAATAAGGTCACAGCCATAAAAGAAGATAAGGAAGGTTTTATTTGGTTAGGTACTGAAAATGGATTGAGTAGGTATGATTACAATAACAATTCATTTACTAACTATGTAGCATCTGAAAATGATA
The DNA here is from genome assembly GCF_037126295.1 of Bernardetia sp. Wsw4-3y2. Classification (NCBI taxonomy): domain Bacteria; kingdom Pseudomonadati; phylum Bacteroidota; class Cytophagia; order Cytophagales; family Bernardetiaceae; genus Bernardetia; species Bernardetia sp. Wsw4-3y2. Next base: position 1,601,938 of record NZ_CP147017.1, read on the forward strand.
GTCTTGTATTGGGAAGCAATACTATAAATGCTTTAGAGGTAGATAACAATAATAATTTATGGATAGGTACTACTAAAGGGTTAAATAAATGGAATAGCGAACGCAAACCACAGCAATTATATCGTTATTACTATACTTATTATACTGATTCAACCAAATTATTTGGAGACAATATATCAGATATACATGTAACACAAAGTGGAGATGTATGGATAGGTACAGCAGGAGGATTCAATCTCTACAAACCACAAACAGATAACTTTGAACGTTTTATTTATAATAAGAGACCAATGTACATTGAGTCTCTTACAGAAGGTTCTAATGGCATTTTGTGGGGGGCAGGAAATGACTATATATATAAATTAGAAGTTGACTCAAAAAATGTTATTCGTTACAGAACCTCTTTAGATGACTTGGGTTCTATGCCTTCTATTGTCAGAACTAAAGAAGGGGTTATTTGGATATCTTCTCGTAATTTAGGAGCTTTAAAGTATGATCCTCTGACAAGTCAATTCAAATATTATTATACTGAAGTTGGTAACAAAAACTCTCTTCCTCATAGAAATGTCTGGACTGCCATAAAAGATGCACAAGGTATTGTATGGGTAGGTACAGATGAAGGACTTTCTCGTATAGATAGAACGGGAGCTATTTCTGAATATTATCATATCAAAAAAGGAGAGGGTAAATATGATTTTCCAATAGAAAGTGTTACAGAAGTTTTTCAGACAAGAGAAGGAGAATTATGGGTAGCTGGTGGTTATACACTTTCTCGTATGACAAGTTTTTCAAAAGAAAAAGGAGCTAAATTTGTAAGTTTAAAACGTGATAGTAATGACTCTACTACACTTCAATCTCCTACTTTAAATATATTACAAGATAAACAAGGAAGTATTTGGATAGGTACTTTTAGTGGTATCTATAAAATGAACCCTTCTTTTAAAAAAGAATTTGGATATGAAGGAGAACGCTTCCTAAAGGAAGTTGCAATCTGGACTAGCTACGAAGATAAAAATGGAATTCTTTGGTTAGGATCAAATCAAGGACTCATAAAAGTAACCCGAGATGAAAACAATACCCCTATTGATTTTAAATACTATAAAAATGACCCTGAAAATCTAAAATCAGTTAGTCATAATACTATACGAGCTCTTGCAGAAGATTCAAAAGGTAATTTTTGGGTAGGAACGACAAATGGTCTGAACTTAATGAATCGTGAAACAGGAGAGTTTGAACATTGGGGAGAAAGAAACGAACTTGCTAATTATGCTATTTATGGAATTTTGGTAGATGAAAAAGATAACCTTTGGATAAGTACAAACTTTGGACTCATGCGTCTTTTAGGAGATGATAGTATAGATGATTCTAAACGAATGACTAACTATAATCCAAAAGATGGTTTACAAAGTAGTGAATTTAATTCAGGAGCATTTTTTAAAGCAGAAGATGGAGAAATGTTTTTTGGAGGTATTCAGGGCTTAAATGCTTTCTATCCTCAAGACATCAGACCTAGTATTTATGTTCCACCTGTTGTTATGACAGATTTCAAAATACTTAACCGTTCTGTAGGTATCAAAAACTTGGGTAATCCAGAATCTCCTTTAACTGTTGATATTTCTCAAACTAAAGAAATAACTCTTACTTACGAAGATAAAGTAATTACTTTTGAATTTGCTGCAATTAATTATAGGAGACCTGAAAAAACTAATTACTCTTATATTTTAGAAGGCTTTGATAAAGAATGGAATGAAGTTGGAAATCGTCGTTTTGCTACCTATAGTAATCTTCCAGCAGGAAATTATACATTCAAAGTAAAGGCTTCTAATAGTGATGGAATCGAAAATAATGAAGCCATAACTATAACAATAAAAGTGTTACCTCCTTGGTGGAAATCTTGGTGGTTTCTGACTATTGCTAGTATATTTGTTGTTGGAGCATCGATAGGTTTTTATACTAATAGAATGAATGTAGTAAAACGCCAAAATGATAAGCTAGAACGTTTAGTAGGAGAAAGAACTGCTGAAATAGGTCAGCAAAATGTATTACTAGAAAATCAAAAAACAGAAATTGAGCGTTCGTATAGTAATATTCGTGTGCTTAGTGAAATTGGACAAAAAATTACTTCTATTCTTGACTTAGATGCTGTTATTAGTGCTGTTTATGAATATGTAAATGAACTTACTGATGCAACAGCTTTTGGTATTGGTATTTACAATGCTGAAAAGGAGCGTATAGATTTTAGAGGTTTCATAGAAAATGGTCAGCGTATTCCAGATAGTTTTGATAAGATTACAAATGAAAATAAACTATCAGTAGTTTGTCTTACTCGTAATGAAGATATTATCATTAATGATTTTGCAAAAGAACATACTCAATATATCAGCGAAGTTTCCTTAGATAGAGTAGGAGATACATATCAATCTATCATTTATTTACCTCTACTTTTAGAAGGAAAAATTGTAGGTGTGCTGACTGTACAAAGTCATTCTACAAATGCTTATTCTAGAAATGACCTTACTATTCTTCGTACTTTAGCTTCTTATATTTCAATTGCTTTAGATAATGCTCGTACTTATACACAATTAGAAGGAGCAAATGATCTTATCAAGACCAAAAATCAAGCTATTATGGATAGTATCCGTTATGGAGAAACTATTCAACATGCTATTCTTCCAGACCCTCAAGATTTTATTAGAAATTTTGAAGATCACTTTATTATTTTTAAGCCTCAAGCAGTAGTTTCAGGAGATTTTTATTGGTCTATTCGTACAGGAAATAAAACCTTTGTAGCTGTTGTGGATTGTACAGGACATGGTGTTCCTGGTGCATTTATGTCTATGATAGGAAATACAATCTTGAATGAGATTGTTACATTACAAAATGTAACAGAACCAGCACAAATCTTAGAAAACTTAAATCAAGGCATTTGGGAAGCACTCCATCAAGAAGATTATCAAAACTTAGACGGAATGGATATTTGTTTGTGTGTAATACAAGATGCAGACGAACTTAACATGCGTGTAGTAAATTTTGCAGGAGCAAAGAGACCTCTATTTATCCTAAAGAATGATAAACTTATAGAAGTCAAAGGAAGTAGAAAATCTATTGGAGGAAGACAAAAAACAGATGCAGATTACGAACAACGTCAGCTTTTATTACACCCTGGAGATATTCTTTATCTTACCACTGATGGCTATGTTGATCAAAACGACTTTGACCGTGTAAAATATGGTACACTTCGTTTCAAAAAAGTATTAGCTTCTTTTACAGGAATGTCTTTACACGACCAAAAAGAAGTTCTATTAGAAGAAATGAGAAATCACATGGGAGAAGAAGAACAGCGTGACGATATAACACTTATTGGTCTTAAAATGTAACTCCTCATACTAAACGCAAACCAACCAAAGAGAGGTTTTAGTTTATTTTTAATAAATGAGTTTTTATGTGTAAAATATCAAAATAAATATGGTTGTCTGACAATTTTTGTGGAAACACAAAAAGTATTTATATTTAGCAATGGAAAATTTAGAATTATATGAACACTTACTCAATTTGTCTTCTGTAAAAGTAGAAGCTGTTGAATTGACAAAAGACAAAGTTACTATTTCTTGTAAATTATCAACGAGTTCTTGTATTTGTCCTACTTGTGGTCAAGTTAGTTCTCAAGTTCATCAGAGTTATAAACGCATTGTTCGTGATTTAAATTTAATTTCAAGAGAGGTTTATTTATCCATAAAAATACGTCAATTTTACTGTAAAACCTGTACTAGTTATTTTACTGAGTCACTTGATTTTGCAGATGCGAATAAATCTCATACTCATCGTCAAGAAGATTTTATGTTTATGGTGGCTCGGAAACAAAGCTATTCAGAAAGTGCAGTCATTTTAAATGTTCATCCTAAAACGGTTGAGCGTACAGTTTTGTCTCTTTGTAAAGAACGAGTTGATTTAGCCCAACGTTATGCTCAAGTAAAACGTTTAGGAATTGATGAACAAAGCCATAGAAAAGGTAAGAAAGATTATCTATGTGTTTTAACAGATTTAGATAGAGGAACACTAGTAGATATACTAAAAAGTCGCAAAAAAGAAGATTTGATTGCTCATTTTGAGTCGTTAGGTAGTTCCTTCTGTGAGCAAATTACAGATGTTTCTTGTGATTATTGGAGAGGTTATATTAGTGTAGCTCAACACTGTTTTCCTAGTGCAACTATCGTTTTAGATAGATTTCATGTGACTAACTTACTCAATAGTTGTGTTGATAAATTTCGTAAACTGCTCAGAAAGTCAGAAACTGATAACCTAAATTATCGCCGTTTAAAGTGGATTTTATATAAACAATATCATAACTTATCAGACAAGGAATTAATTAACTTACAACTTTGTTTTGAAGATTGTCCCTTGTTAAAAGAAGTCTATTGGAAAAGAGAACAGTTTCATCATATTCTTGATAATAACCAAAAAATAGAAATAGTACTACAAAAAATAGAGGAATGGGTAGGAAGTATGAATGAGGAGCTGAAAAACATCTTTAAATCGTTTACAAATACTTTAAATAGTACAATGGAATATGTAGCCAATTATGTCAAAAATTCATTATCAAATGCTGTAACAGAGGGATTAAATAATCTAATTAGAAGTATAAGAAGAGTCGCATTCGGAATGCCTAACTTTGAGCATCTAAGATGGAGAGCATTAGCTATTTCAAACTAAAACACAAAAATTGTCAGACAACCATAAATATATCTCTAGTTTTTAGTCTAAGATGACCATAGAAAACAAAAAATATTACGCATTATATTTAGAACAACTTAGCCATTCAACTTCTGAAGAGAAAAATTTCATTAAAAACCATTTGACAATACAAAAATTAGATAAAGGAGAATTCTTTTTAGAAAGTGGAGAAATTCAAAAAGAAATGGGTTTTATTTGTCAAGGACTTATACGCAGATATTTTATAAATGACCAGGGTAATGAAATAACAACAGGTTTTACCAAGGAAAATCAATATATTACTGACTACCCAGCTTTTATCAGACAGAAACCTACCAAGTATTTTTTACAATGTTTAGAGCCTTGCATTATTATCAAACTACCTTACAATACGATTCAGGAAAGTTATAAGAAATTTAAAAATAGTGAAATGCAGGGGCGATTTATTGCAGAAATGGTTTTGACAGTTTTGAGTGATAGAGTTGAGAGTTTTTTATTCAATACAGCAGAAGAAAGGTATCTAAAATTTATAGCTGAAAATCCTGATCTTATGCAGAGAGTGAGTTTGACAGATTTATCTTCTTTTTTAGGTATTAAAAGGCAATCTTTGAGTAGAATAAGAAATAAAATGAGCAAAAAATGATTTTGTCACAAATGTGTCAGGTAGATAGTATTGTTATTCTGCATCTTTGTAAGAAATAACCAACTAAATATCGTAAAAATGATTTCAAATAATAAACTTATTACAATAGCATTATCAGTACAATTTATCTTTCTTTCGTTTTCCTTATTCGGACAAAACTCAAAGACTGACCACACAATTCATAAAGCTGTACAACAACACACTGATAAAATTTTTGATAGTCTAATCAAAGTACGTAGAGATTTGCATACTTATCCCGAATTAGCTGAGCAAGAAAAAAGAACTTCCCAAAAAATAGCACATTACTTAAAATCGCTTGGGTTAGAAGTTCATACAAATATTGGTGGATATGGAGTCGTTGGAATTCTCAAAATAAATAAAAAAGGAAAACGAATTGCTTGGCGAGCAGACATTGATGCTCTCTCATCAGAATTTCCTGATGTAGTAGAGTTTTCATCAAAAAATAAAGGGGTAAGACATATTTGTGGACACGATATACACACAACCATAGGTCTTGGGATTGCTAATATATTGACAAATTTGAAAGACAGTCTTACAGGTACTATTTATTTTGTATTTCAACCTTCAGAAGAAAATTGGAAAGGTGCAAAGGCAATGATTGATGATGGTTTATTTGATATTATCAATCCAGATGAAATATATGCCTTACACGTTTCCCCTATGCCTCAAGGAGTTATTGCTGCCAGAAGTAGAAATTTGTTTGCAGATTATAAAGATTTAAAAGTTGTTCTTAAAAAGACAGAAGACAAAGATGAAATAATTAACTACACAAAAGAACTAATATCTAGTTTTCAAAATGTTGCCCCTGATAGTAAATTTTGGGATGTTAGAAATTTAATGGATGAGGAGATAGGTTTAGCAAATCCAAAAACTATCTTTAAAGACTATGTTACAGTAAATTCAAATTTTCGTATTGAAGAAAAAGAGAATGAAATTGTGATAAAAGCTTATCTAAGTGCTAGTAATGAATACAAATTAGATTCAGTTTTATCAAGTCTAAAGCAAAAATTCTTACTGTCTAACTACTCAAAAAATTTAGTTGATATTGCCTATTCTTATGAAATAGCCCTTGTTCTAAACGATGAGAAATTAACCCCTTTAGTTACCAATAGTATTAGCGATATTTATGGAAAGCAAAGTGCAATCTCATTACAAGGTGTAATACCAGATGGACGTAGTGATGATTTTGCCTATTATAAAGAGTATGCTCCTAGTGTTTATTTTTTAATAGGTGCTTCAGATTATAAAAATGGTGTAATTTCTATGCCTCACTCACCCAACTTTGCAGCAGACGAAAACAGCATAAAAACTGGAGTAAACTATTTTTCATCCATGATTATAGAAAGATTGAAAGAATAAAAGCCATTATTCCCCAAAAAGAGGTTAGAGAATGAGTTTCTATTCTTGAAGACAAAAAAACAAAATTATCCGATTTCTATAAATTGGAAATTTGTTTTAAATATTAAACAACTTAAAAAAATAATGAAAAAGAAAATTCAAACTGAAGATAACAATAAAGTGGAAAAAGAGATTACAGACTCAAATTTGACAAATTTGGAAGAACAAGAAAAAAGAATTGAATCTGTAATTTCTGAATGTGAAGATAATTTTGAATTGATAGAAATATGGCTAGAATATTTAGAAAATAATGTAGAGTTACCTTGTAAAGTAATTTATAATGGATATTCTAGAGATGAATTGAAATCAGGAACAGAAATGATTTTGTAGATAGTGAGGAGCATTATGGTGTAATAGGAGCTGGGAAATTTAATCGTCAAACTATTAATTTTCCATTATGCGAAGTAGAACCTGTAACTATCACACCAAAAAATCAAGCCTTATATGATTATGTAGTTTGGTTTACTAATAATCTCTAGACCATTGTCGGTGTCCCCACCGACGACTCATTTCAAAAAAACAATTCCTTCATCAAAATATAACTTCCCATTATCAGCACAAACCACCCAAAAAGAGGTTTGAGTTTTTTTCCATCTATGCGTTTTGAAAGTGCCATTCCTATAAAAATTCCTAAAATAGACATAGTAGAAAGAATCAAAAGGAGTTTCCAATCGGTTTGCATTTGATTTTGAGAAACCAAAAAACCAAAGAAAGAATTGAGTGTAATAATAGTAAGCGAAGTACCAATGGCTTCTTTCATTTCCAAACCCAAGAGAAAAACTAAAGCAGGAATAATAATAAATCCACCTCCAGCACCCACAAGACCTGTAATAAGACCAACTACCAAACCTTGTAAAATTACCATTGGATAATTGAACGATTTTTTTTCTGCGTCTACATCTAAGCCATTGTCGGTGTCCTCACCAACGACAGATGTAGAACCCGAGTTTATCATCTTATAAGAAGCTAAAATCATCAAAATGGCAAATAAAGCCATTAAGAAAATTCCTTTTGTAAGAACAAAATTTCCTACACTAAAAATCTCATCAGGAATAAAAGGAACTAAATATTGTCTAGTCAAGAAAACCGAAAAAATAGACGGAATCCCAAAAACTAAAGCCGTTTTCATTCTGACCAAACCTTGTTTGAAATACGTAAACGCACCTACACTACTCGTCAGACCAACTACAAAAAGCGAGTAAGCCGTCGCCACAATAGGCTCAATACTAAACAAATAAACCAAAACAGGAACAGTCAGAATACTTCCACCTCCTCCAATAAGTCCAAGTGAAATTCCAATAAAAATGGCAGCAAAATAACCTATAAATTCTATCATCATTGTAAAATAAGTAACAATTACGAATTAAAAATTACGAATTACGATTTCAAATTATATTGATTTTTCGCTGGTGTTACACAAAGTATGATTTTTTAAAAGTGTTTTAGAATAGCAAAATTATGTAACTAAAAATTGCCCACAATGCCGTTGTTGGTGTTTTAGCGAAGCGACACCAACAACCAAATAACTTATCATACTTTTTACAACACCACCGATTTTTCAATTAATTATTAAATCAAAAATAGTAACTTATTTAATTCTTGTTCTAACAATATATTTTTTCTTACAAAAATGAGGATTTTAAAATAACTTATCAGCTACTTTTGTTACAGAATCGTAATTTTATTTCTGCCTAATTCTACTACTCCATTATTTTCAAGCTGTTTTAAAAGTCTTGAAACGACTACTCTAGCTGTAGCGAGTTCGTTAGCGAGTTGTTCGTGAGTAATAGAAATAGTTTTTGAGCCTGTCAGTTCTACTTTTTTCTGTAAAAGATGCAAAAGCCTTTCATCTACTTTCTTAAACGCCATCGCATTGACGACATCTAAAAGCTCTTCAAAACGCTTGTGATACAACCTAAAAATATAATCTAACCATTCGGGATATTCTTTTATGAAGAGCATTACTTTATCAATTGGCAAAAATAAAATCTCTGCATCTTCTTCTACTTCTGCACGCACTTTACTGGCTTCATTGTGCATTCCACCCAAAAAAGACATAATACAACTTTCACCAGATTTGATGTAATAAAGGAAAATTTCTCTGCCATCTTCTTCTGTTCGAAGAACTCTAATACTTCCCTTTGCAATAATTGGAATAGAACGAATAGAAGATTCTTCTTCCAAAATAACATCACCTGCTTTATAGTTTTTGATGATACTATTATCGTAAAGTTTTTGAGTCAGCTCTGGCGAAGTTTTGAATTCTGTGAAGGTTTGAAGCATTATTTTTTAATTGATAAATGACAACTATTATTTTGCAAGTAGTAAAGTCAAATCCTGTTATCTTTGTTTGAAATATGAAAATACTTAATTGAAAACCTATGCTTACAGATACACTCCTTTTAATAGAACCCAATCATTTTACAGCAAATCCTGATACGATTGCTACAAATTTTTATCAAGAAAAAATAACAGATAATATTGACACTCAAAAACTTGCCAAACAAGAATTTGATTTGTTAGTAAAAGAACTCCAAAAAAACGACATAAAAACAATCGTTTTACCAGCAAAAAGAAAAGATGGAAAAGAACCCATTACACCAGATGCACTTTTTCCAAATAACTGGATTTCTTTTCATTCTGATACACATAAAAAGGCTATTTTATATCCTATGTGTGGAGAAAACAGAAGACAAGAACGCAGAAACGATGCCATTGAAGAAGCACAGAAATTAGGTTTTCAGATTGATGAAATTATAGACTTGACTAACTTTGAGAATCAAAATAATTTCTTAGAAGGTACAGGAAGTCTTGTTTTAGATAGAAAAAATCGAATGGTTTATGCCTGTCTTTCACAGCGAACAGATAAAGATTTAATTTATTTATTTTGTAAAAAAATGGATTATGAATCTGTCTTTTTTTATTCTGAACAAGAAACTAGTGAAGGTTGGAAATTAATTTATCACACCAACGTAATGATGTCAATAGGTGAAAATATAGCTGTTGTCTGTCTAGATTCCATTAGAGATAAAGTAGAAAGGGCTTATTTAATTCAAAAACTAGAAGAAGCAGGAAAAAACATTTTAGAAATAAGTCTTGAACAAAAACATCACTTTGCAGGCAATATGTTGCAAGTCAAAAATACAAAAGATGAAAAATTTTGGGTTATGTCAGAAGCTGCTCACAAAATTCTTTCTCAAAATCAGATAGATATTTTACAAAAAGAAAGTAAGATTATTTCTAGTCCTATCCCTACCATTGAAAAATATGGTGGTGGAAGTGTTCGTTGTATGCTTTGTGAAGTTTTTTAATTCTTTTAAATTAAAATCTTTCCAAATTAGCCTTTTAAGAAAGTTTATTTGGAAAAATGACAACAAATTTCTCACTTTTGTAGTAAGTATAAAAAACCTAAACGACGGCTTTAGCCTCGTTGACGGTTAAATTCAAAACAATGAACCGTCGTTGAGACTCAAATGAAGCCGTCAACGAGGTTTAAAATAAAAATGAATAATTTTCCAAATATATCACAAAACATAAAAACTCGTTTTCCATTTTTTTGGATAACCATGAGTTTGTTTTTGCTTGTCGGACATTCATTTACGCCTCACTGTCATCATCAGCATGTAGTTTGTAAATCAAATACAATTCATACACACAAAGCAACACCTTCAAACTTTTTTGCTTTACTATATTCTCCTAACGTTGGAGAAGAACATTTGCATAATTTTACAGAAGAAGGTAACTCTGTTTCTACTCAGCTTCAAAAAATAGTCAAACAAGATATAAAATCTAATTTTAAGGCTATTTTGACAGATTTTTCTACTGCTCAAAATCACACAAAACAAGCAGTAGTTTCTAGCAAAAATACATACATTTGTTTTTTTGCTCATACTATACAAGATATTCTTTTTAAGAATATTCCTCTTCGTGCGCCCCCAATTTTAGCATAATCTTTCGATTTATTTTTTCTTGAAATTACTAGTTCAAGCGTCGACGCTTGAACTAGTTAATACATTATACCGTATTCCTACCCTTCTTCAGAGGGTCTGGGGGAGGTCAAATCAAAAATTTTATGTTAGACAACCTAATCGGATTTTCTATCCGTAATAAATTCATTGTCTTTATGGGAGTTTTGGCTCTTATTGGCTGGGGAACATATTCTCTCCTCAATTTGCCTTTAGATGCCGTCCCTGATATTACAAATAATCAAGTTCAGATTGTTACGCAATCGCCTACTTTAGCTCCTCAAGAAGTGGAGCGTTTTATCACTACGCCTGTCGAACTCTCTATGGCAAATTTGCCAAATGTTGTTGAGGTGCGTTCGGTTTCAAAATATGGTCTTTCGGTGGTTACGATTGTTTTCAAAGAAGAAACTGAACTTTTGAATGCTCGTCAGCTTGTTAGCGAACAATTAACGGCTATTTCTGCCGAAATTCCTTCTCATTTGGGAACGCCTTCTTTAATGCCCATTACAACAGGGTTGGGCGAGGTGTATCAATATACACTCAAAGTAGAAGAAAAATTCAAAAATAAATATTCCATTACTGACCTACGAACTATTCAAGATTGGATTGTAAAAAGGCAAATGGCAGGCGTGGAAGGAATTGTCGAAGTGAGTTCTTTTGGTGGAAATCTCAAACAATATGAAGTTTCTGTCAATCCTGCAACGTTGCAAGGTTTGGGAATTACATTGAATGATATTTATGATGCTTTGGCTTCAAATAATGCCAATGGAGGAGGAAGTTATATCGAAAAAACGCATTATAGATATTATGTAAGAACGGAAGGATTGATTAATGCTGAAAATTCATTAGAACAAATTCGTCAAATTCCTATCAAAGTCAGAAATTCAAAACCTATTTTGATTGGAGAAATTGCCGAAGTAAAAGAAGGCTATGCACCACGATTAGGTGCAATGACACAAGCAGGAACAGGCGAATCAGTCGGTGGAATTGTCTTGATGTTAAAAGGTGCAAATTCTTCAGAAGTCATCGCAAATATCGAAGAGCGTGTAAAATTAGTTCAAAAAGCATTGCCCGAAGGAATCAGTATTGTTCCCTATTTAGAGCGTTCCGATTTGATTGGAAGAGCGATTGATACCGTTTCGAAAAACTTAGCAGAAGGCGCATTAATTGTAATTTTTGTTTTGGTTTTGCTTTTAGGCAATTTTAGAGCTGGTTTTATTGTCGCTTCTGTAATTCCGTTGGCATTGATGTTTGCTTTTGGAATGATGAATCTTTTTGGAGTTTCGGCAAATCTGATGAGTTTGGGAGCGATTGATTTTGGTTTGATTGTAGATGGTTCGGTTATTATTGTTGAAAATGTTGTCCATCAATTATACAAAAAGTATAAAGGTCAGAAACTGACAGCGCAGCAAATGGATAATGCCGTTTTGGATTCTTCTCTCCAAATCCGACAATCGGCAGCCTTTGGAGAAATCATTATTTTGATGGTTTACTTACCAATTTTGGCACTTACAGGCGTTGAGGGAAAAATGTTTAAACCGATGGCAGAAACCGTTATTTTTGCCATTTTGGGAGCATTTATTTTGTCATTGACGTATGTTCCGATGATGTCGGCTTGGCTTTTATCTAAGAATATTAAAGAAAAACACAGTTTTGCAGAACGAATTTCAAATGCAATTATGGAAGCTGCCGAAAATTTTTACATTCCTATTCTTGAAAAATCATTGCAATTCGGAAAAAGTATTGTAGGTATTTTTGTGCTTGTTTTTGGAGTGAGTTTGTATGTTTTTTTACAAATGGGAGGCGAATTTATTCCTACTTTAGAAGAAGGCGATTTTGCAATGCAACTCACTCTTCCAGCAGGAAGCTCTTTGGAAGAAAGCATAAAAACCACTACGGCAGCCGAACAAATTTTGATAAAAAACTTCCCTAATGAAGTGCGTGATGTAGTTTCAAAAATTGGAACAGCAGAAATTCCGACTGACCCAATGTCTATCGAAACTGGCGATATTATGATTTTATTACACCCAAAATCAGAATGGACAACAACACAAGACCAAGAAGAATTAGTAGAAAAAATGAAAACGGCTTTAGAGATTTTACCTCATGCACAATTTGAGTTTTCACAGCCTATTCAACTTCGTTTTAATGAACTTATTACAGGCGATAAATCAGATATTGCCATTCGTATTTTTGGGGAAAATTTGGATACACTTTTCAAATATGGACAACAAATAGGCGTACTTTCCGAAAATATAGAAGGTGTTGGAGATGTAAGAGTAGAGCAAATTGTCGGACTTCCTCAATTTGTTGTTGAGTACGATAGACAAAAATTAGCACAGTACGGAATTACGATTGATGAAGCAAATAAGCTAGTCGAAACGGCTTTTGCAGGTGGATATGCAGGTACGATTTACGAAGGAGAAAAGCGTTTTGATTTGGTGGTGCGTTTGTCTGAAAAAGATAGAAATGACCCTTCGACGTTGGAAAATCTTTTCATTGCAATTCCTTCTACTATAAACCTTACAAATCAACAAATTCCATTAAATACAGTTGCCAAAATCAAGCGAATTGAAGGCGCAGCACAGATTTCAAGAGAAAATACACAGCGAAAACTTACTGTAGGAATCAATGTCAGAGGACGAGATGTAGAATCATTAGTGAATGAACTTTCTGAAAAAATTGATACTCAAATCAAATTACCGACTGGTTATTTGGTTACGTATGGAGGACAATTTGAAAACCTACAAGCTGCAAAAGCTCGTCTGCAAATTGCTGTCCCTGTGGCGTTGCTTCTTATTTTTGCTCTTCTTTTTATTACGTTTGGTTCGTTTCAGCAAGCCACTTTGATTTTTACTGCCATTCCACTTTCTGCCATTGGTGGTGTTTGGGCGTTGTACTTGCGTGATATGCCGTTCAGTATTTCGGCTGGAGTAGGTTTTATTGCTCTTTTTGGTGTAGCTGTTTTGAATGGAATTGTATTGATAGCTCGTTTTAATGACTTGAAAAAGGAGGAAACAACAAACAATTTATCATTAAAAGAACGCATAAAAACACGAATCATTCAAGGCACAAAAGACCGTTTAAGACCTGTTTTGATGACTGCCCTAACGGCTGCATTGGGCTTTTTACCAATGGCAATTTCCACAGCAGCAGGTGCAGAAGTTCAGAAACCTCTTGCAACTGTTGTGATTGGTGGACTTATAACAGCAACTGTTTTGACACTTATTGTTCTTCCTATTTTGTATGGATTTTTGGAAAAACGTAAATAATTCTATCACAACCGTCAACGAGGCTTTGCCGTCGTTGAGGTAAATACATACATAAATTCTCAAAAAAATGAAACCATCAAAAATAATAAATGCCGTTATTGGTGTTTTAGTGAAACGATACCAACAACTCTTTCTAGTTCTATTTTTTCTACTGATTCAATTTCCTGTTTTTTCACAAACGGATTCCTTAGAAAATATTTCAGAAACATCTACTTTAGATAAAATCATTGAAATTGCCTTTTCAAACAATGGCTTATTACAAAATAATAAACTAGACATTGAAAGTGCAATTAGTCAGCAAAAAGGAGCTTTTTCTGTTCCCAAAACGAATATTTCCCTTCAATACGGAAATGTTCAGAGTAGTTATAATCGGGATGTAATGATTACTATTACTCAAAATTTTAATCCTATTGGTTCAATTTCGGCAACTAAAAAAGCCTTTCAAGCACAAGAAATGAGTGCAGAAGCAAATCTGAAGTATCAAAAAAATGCACTCAAAAATCAGATTAGTCAGTTGTATTACAAATTTGTCTTTTTTTCTCAAAAAAATGCTCTTTTACAAAAACAAGATAGCTTGTGGAAAACAGTTGAAAGAATCACAAAAGCACAAACACAGGCAGGACAAACTAATAAAATGGAACTTCTGACAGCACAAAATCAGCGTTTACAACTGCTACAACAAAAATCTATTAATGAAAACGAGTTAAAAATGACTTTTCATGATTTACAAAAATTAGCTCAAAATGAACTGTTTTTTTTAGAAAATGTTAGTCAGAATGTAAATTCTGAATCTTTAGATAAATCAATGTTGAATTTAGCTAATTCTGATTCTTCCAATTCAATGCTTACTTACTTTGAAGCACAAACAAATCTAGCTCAAAGACAAATTGCAGTCGAACGCAGTAAAGCAATGCCAGAATTACATTTGGGTTACTCTTCTCCAACTTTTGATGGCGAAGTTGGTGTTTATAATGCTTTTCAAGCAGGATTTTCTGTGCCTTTGGTTTGGAGAGAATATAATTCAAAAATTCAAGTTGCCAAAATCAAAGAAGTACAAGCTCAAAATGAACTCTCTTATCAAAAAAATGCAATTTCAGAAAAAAAAAAGGCAGTTTTGATGAAATTACAAAACCTTCAAACGATTTTAGAAAGCTATCAGAAACAGCAACTTCCACAAGCTGAAGAACTTACTAATTTAGCTCAAATTAGATATAAAGAAGGTGAAATATCAGTTTTGCAACTTGTTCAAATTCAACAACAGACGCTGCAAACTTCACTTTCTTATCTTGAAACGCAAGAAAATTTCAATAGCACATTAGCGATGTGGGAATTTCTCAATAATTAAAAAATGTATCACAGACTTCCCAGTCTGTGCAAAAAATAAAATATTCTTCACAGACTGGGAAGTCTGTGGTGCAAAATATAAATATAAAAAAAATGAAAACTAAAATCATATATTCAGCCTTGCTTGCTTGTTTTATTCTTCTTTTTTGGAGTTGTGAAAAAGATGCAACACATGCACACGACCATACTGAAAAAAGCACAACCAATGAACACCAATCAAACGAACAAACTCATCCTATTTTTACAGGTGAGCAAATCAAAAAATTAGGAATTGAAATAAATAAATCTTCTCTCAAATCAATTCCAACAATAATTGAAGCAACAGGAACAATACATTTGCCACCACAAAACAAGGCTTTAGTAGGGAGCGTTTTAGGAGGAAAAATAAAACAAATTATGATTCATGAAGGCGATTATGTCAAAAAAGGACAAATAATTGCTATTCTTGAAAATCCAGAAGCATTAAAGATGCAACAAGAATATTTGACTGTTTCGGCTCGTCTGATAATGTTGGAAGCTGATTTGGAACGCCAAAAAAATCTACAAAGTCAAGATGCCACTACTCAAAAAATTGTACAACAAGCTCAAGCAGAATTAGACATGGCAAAGGCTCAAAAAGCAAGTTTACAAGCTCAACTAAATCTCATTAATTTATCTACTAAGTCACTTTCTGCTAATTCTATTCATTCTACCTTTTCTGTTCTTGCGCCTATTTCAGGAATGACCCACAATATTGTCGGACAGCTTGGGGAGTTTATAGATGCAAATAAATCAATGGTAGAAATTTTGAACGAAGAGCATTTGCATATCGAAATTTTGGTCTATGAAAAAGATATTGATGCTATTAAAGAAGGACAAAAAGTAAATTTTATTCCTTACAATTCTCCCAATTCAAAACCTGTTGAAGCAGTTGTTTATTCCATTTCGAATACGATTGATGCAGTTACCAAAACGGTAAGCATACACGCAGAAATCAAACAAAAACTCTCTACCATTCTTAGAGATGGAACACTTGGTAAAATAACGATTGAAAGTGAAGGACAAGACCGTCCTACTTTGCCAAAAGATGCCTTAATTCAAGAAGGAGAACAGTTTTTTGTATTCATTCAAAAAGAAAAAGTAGAAAAAGGAATTGAGTTTGATAAAGTAGAAATTGAAGTCTATGCACAAAATGAAAATGAATTTCAATTTTTAATTAAAGATAATTCAATTCAAAAATCAATTTATGAACTTCTTTTTGTAAGTAAAGGAGCATATTATTTGAATGCTTCTTCGGCTGAAACTGTTGGGCATTCGCATTAAAAATGTAACTAAATTTGATAAATCAAATTACTACTGTGTAACATAAATTATTTTGTATTTCTTTGCATGTAAAACAGAGTTAAAACCCTGTTCAATTTATAATTCTGCCATTGTCGGTGTCCCCACCGACGATAGTAAAACACAAACAAACTTATGTTACACTGTATTGCTACAAAATCTTGTGGTAATTTGATTTATAAAGATTCATACTTTATTCCTTCACTCTCTTCCAACGCTTATGCGTCCAGAGCCAATTTTCAGGAGAATTGCGAACAGCTTCTTCTATTCTTTGTGAATACTCATCCAAAATAGAAAAATCTGTCCCACTCTCATCAGTATTATAAGGAGGTTCTCGCATGAGTTCTAAGGAATATAAATAATGTCCTCGTTTTGGCTTTGTTATTCTCAAAAAATAAACTGGCAAATTAGATTGGGGAGCAAGACGAGCCACACCCACGAAAAAAGGCACTTCCTTTCCAAAAAAAGTAGTCCAATACTGTCTATTATTTCCTGCTGGTGTTTGATCTCCTACCAAAACATAACCTACCGAAACATCTGTTGGCTTAATAATCTCTCTATTTGAAATTCTCATTTCTAATGGAACTGCTCCAAACTGTGAACGCATTTCATAAATCAGTTCATCCATCTTTTTATTGGTTAATTTTTTATAAATAGGCTTCACAATTGTTTCCAATTCTACTGAACACGACAAACTGACCCACTCCCAACTCAAGTGATGTGTTGCCAAAACAATAATAGATTGTTTGTCTTTAGCAACTGTTTTAGCTATTTCTAAAGACTCAGGAGTCGGACGAGTTCGCCTAACAACTTGCTCTTTTGAAATATGAAAAGATTTTAGCGTTTCGATAATAAAATCACAAAAATTTCTATAAAAAGCTCGTGCAATTTGTTCTCTCTCTTTCTGTGTTTTTTCAGGAAATGCACGATACAGATTATCCAAAACTACTTGCTTTCGATATAATTTTCCATAATAAACGACCACAAAAAGAATATCTGAAATTCTATATAAAAACCAAAAAGGAAAACGAGCAAGAAATTTTATAAAAAATGGAATCATAGTAAGTTTTTATCTAATTTTCATTTTATTATCCAAATTAGCTCTTCCAGAAAGAAGGTCTGAAAAGCTGTAATTAAGAACTACTTCATTTTTATCATCAGATGAATATATTGCTTTTTTATTCGAATACTTTTTGATTTTACCTTCTGTTCTGACAATAAAAACATAGTTAGCAGACTCAAAGACATAATCTTGGAAACGTTTTGTTGCTTCGTCTTCTGGTGTTTGCTGTCTCTCTTTTGCTCTATCCAAAAGAGGTTGGAGATAATGTGTATTATTTCTTTCAAAAGTTCTCTTAGAGAATTCAAAAGCAGGTTTTGAAGGAGCAGGTTCGGTATTGAGTTGATTAAGTGCTGCCGTAAGTGATTCTACGTTATCAAAATCAAAGCTAAAACCTGTCAAATAATTTTCATAATCAGTTGTATATTCAACGTGTGTAATTCCTCCAATCTCAGAAAAACTCTCACTACTTTTCTGAATTACATTTTCAATATTGGCAACAAAGTTTTTTTCTTCTTGTGTGGAATCTGTAAGCGAAGTAGTGATAGCAATTTCTTGTTTGCGTCCACTTAAATCGACAGTAAGTGAGTAAGTTCCTGAACCATCTTTCTTTATATACACTTCTTCACGAAGCTCAAAACAAGAAGTTAGAGTAAAAACAGAAAGTAGCACTAAAGTAAATTTTTGTAGTTTTTTTTTCATTGGGGCTAGTTAGTTTGTAGGTTTATATCAAAAGGATATTCAAAATTACATAAATAAGAGCAGTTTTTTGGTAAAGATGATAAATTTTAAAAAATGATAAGATTATATTCAATATTTAAAAAATCTAAACAATTCAATAAGAAAGGTGTTTTATAATGCAGTTTAGAACTTGTTTTATGATTCATAAAATATTTATTTTTATCTAAACTATTTTTTAATATTCATTTTTTAAACAACTTATTAGAGCCTGTTCGAGTTTAGATACATAAAAAAGAACATCAGATTTTTTTATTAGTTAAGTTATTGATTTTCAGTTACTAATTAAAATATCAATGACTATGTTTACTAATGAATATTTATCTGATGCTCTTTGGCAATATATGAAAAAATTTATACCTTTTTCGTACTTGGAAAGAAAACGCAAACACAGTTTGTATAATATCTTTTCAGGACTATTTTACATCACTCGTTCTGGCAGTAGTTGGCGTTTACTTCCCAGTAGTTATGGTATTCCTTGGAGTAGTTTGTATGACTACTTTAGCAAATGGCAGAAGATGGGTTGGTACAAAAAACTTTTGGACAAGTTGGTCACAAGAGAACGGTTGGCTCAAGGTAGAAATGCTAAACCCTCTTTGGGTTCTATAGACTCTCAAAGTGTACAAAGTGTATATGGAGGGGAAGCTATAGGTGTAGATGGTTACAAGCTCAAAAAAGGACGTAAACGGCATATACTGGTAGATACGCAAGGAAATTTACTAGAATTAGAGATTAGTCCAGCCAATGAAGCTGACGTGAATCAACTTGCTTATCTAGCTTATTTAGCTCAATTTAGAGGAAGAAAATTCTTTAAAATTCTTGCTGATGCAGGCTATAGAAGTGCTAGTTTGGCTGCTGAAATATTTAGTCAAACAGGAGTACAAATTGAGATTGTCAATAGTCCAAGAAGAGAAAAAAAAGAGGATAAAGCATTTGTACCTCAACCCAAAAGGTGGGTAGTAGAAAGAACTTTTGCTTGGCTTAATCAAAACAGAAGACTAAAAGTAGATTATGAGAAAACTGTAGATTCTGCTAAAGCATTTGTGTATTTAGCTATGATTTTAAACCTCATAAATAAAGGGGCTAGAAGAAAGAAAAAATAAAAACTCGAACAGGCTCTTAGATTATGGCAGAGCAAAAAGAAAAAATTTTATTTGTCCTTACTAGCCACAACAAACTTGGCGATACAGGAAAAGAAACAGGTTATCATTTGAGCGAAGTATCACATCCTTGGAAGGTATTGCATGATGCAGGTTATGAAATCAATTTTGTAAGTCCGAAAGGTGGACATGCACCTGTGACAGCTTTTGATTTAGATGACGAAATAAATAAAGAGTTTTGGCACAATGAAAAATACCGAAACCGAGTAGAAAACACAAAAAAACCGTCTGAAATAAAACCATCTGATTACAAAGCAATATTTTTTGCAGGTGGACATGGAACAGTTTGGGATTTTCCAGAAAACAAAGAACTTCAAAAAATTGCAGCTACTATTTATGAAAGTGGAGGAATTGTTTCTTCAATTTGTCATGGTGCAGCAGCTCTTGTAAATCTAAAATTAAGTGATGGCTCTTATTTAGTAGATGGAAAAGATGTCAATTCATTTACTGATTCAGAAGAAAAAGAACAAGGATTAGAAGATGTAGTTCCATTTTTGGTAGAATCAAAACTTCGTGAGCGTGGCGCAAAGTTTCATCAGGCTGCAAATAGTGAAGCAAAAGTAGTAGTTGATGGAAGACTGATTACAGGACAAAATCCAGCTTCAGCAACTCCTCTTGGACAAACACTAAAAAGAGAACTCAAAGAAGTTGAAGTTGTCTAAGTTATGAAAGATCGTTTAAAGAAAACTAAGGGGCAGGGCATTTTGTCCTGCCTTTTTTCTTTCAATAAATTATTTGCTGAAGTATTATTTTGTTCATTTACTGTACAAACTACTAAAAAGCTTTTAAGAAAGTCTCTTCATAAAGAGATAATTTATCTTACTGAAAATCAAGTGTTTATTATTTTGTTTTAAAATTTATAACTTATGTTTTCTGTTATTTTTTGTGTAATTTTGCATCCTTATTTCTAAAGAAGACAAATCCATTAGCTTTTTTATTTTTAAAAATAAAACTAGCTTCCAAAATATAACAGTAAATGAAAACGGGTACAATCAAAAAAGATAAAGTAAATATAATCACATTAGGTTGCTCAAAAAATCTTGTTGATTCTGAAAATATACTTACTCAACTTCGTGCAAATGAAATTGATGCTCATCATCAGTTAGAAACCAAAAAGAAAGTTGAAGAGCCAAATGTTATTATTATCAATACGTGTGGTTTTATAGAAAAAGCAAAAGAAGAATCTATCAATACAATTTTAGATTACGCAGCAGCAAAAGGAAGAGGCGAAATTGATAAATTATATGTTATGGGTTGTTTGTCGCATCGTTATAAAGACGAACTTTCTAGCGAAATTGGAGAAGTTGATGATTGGTTTGGTACGTTAGATATGCCTTTAATCCTCAACAGATTCAATGTCGATTATAAGCACGAACTTTTGGGGCAACGCCTTACCACAACATCTCAGCATTTTGCTTATCTCAAAATTTCAGAAGGTTGTGATAGAGCGTGTTCGTTTTGTGCCATTCCTTTGATGCGTGGAAAACATGTTTCTCGTCCGATGGAAGAATTAGTACAAGAAGCTAAAAACTTGGCTGCAAGAGGTACAAAAGAAATTATGTTGATTGCACAAGAATTAACCTATTACGGAATTGATATTTATAGAAAAAGAGCTTTATCTGAGCTTTTAGAAAAATTAGCTGATATTGAAGGAATTGAATGGATTCGTTTGCATTATGCATATCCAACAGGCTTTCCGATAGAAATCATTGATACAATGAAAGCGCATGAAAAAATCTGTAATTATTTAGATATTCCTTTGCAAAGTGGTTCGAACAAAGTTTTGAAAGCAATGCGTAGAGGAATTAAAAGAGAAAAAACAGAGGAGTTAATTGATTCTATCCGTCAGAAATTGCCTGAAATTGCTATTCGTACAACACTTATTGCAGGACACCCCCATGAAGAACAAGAAGACCACGAAGAAACATTAGATTTTGTAGAAAAAATGCGTTTTGATAGATTGGGCGTATTTTCTTATTCTCATGAAGAAGACACACATTCGCATTCAATGCCTGATACTTTAAGTGAAGAAGAAAAACAAGAACGTGTTGCTGAGATTATGGAAATCCAACAAGGCATTTCTTTAGAACTCAATCAAGAAAAAATAGGCAAGATTTATAAAACCCTTATTGATAGAAAAGAAGGCAATTATTTTATTGGCAGAACTGAATTTGATTCGCCAGAAGTAGATAATGAGGTTTTGGTAGATGCAAGAAAAGTATATCTACGAATAGGCGATTTTGCTAATGTTAAGATAGATAAAGTAGAAGAATTTGATTTGTTTGGAGAAATAGTCAAGTAAGAAAAAAAAATTTTATTAGATTTTTCTATAAAAATGAACTTTTACTTTGCAAAATCAATTAAGATTCGTAAGTTTGCACTCTCTAAAACACAAACTTTAGAGAGTGCAAAATAAAAAGGTTGCGTGGCCGAGCGGCTAGGCAACGCTCTGCAAAAGCGTGTACAGCGGTTCGAATCCGCTCGCAACCTCATAACACTTGTAAAAAAGACTTGTCAGTTTGGCAAGTCTTTTTTTATGGAAAATATTTTAGTCCTAGAATAGTGAATATTAACTCAATTCTTTCTTTAATATTTTTCCTGTGGCACTCATAGGTAGTGTTTCCATAAACTCAATAATGCGTGGATATTTGTACGCTGCAATATGCTCTTTAGTATAAGCTATTAGTTCTTCTTCTGAAACTTCTTTTCCTTTATGCACTACTACACATGCCTTTATCTCTTCTCCTGATTCATCATTTGGCACACCTATTACTGCTACCATTGATACTGCCTGATGTTTCATTATTACCTCTTCAACTTCTCTAGGATATACATTTAGTCCCTTGCGAATAATCATTTCTTTTGTCCGATCAACAATAAAGAAAAAGCCATCTTCATCTTTTATTGCAACATCCCCAGAATATAACCAACCATTTTTCAGTGTTACTTTATTTTCTTCAGGTCTATTAAAATAACCTTTCATTACATTGTGTCCTCGGTAAATAAGCTCTCCTTTTTCTCCGATTGGCATTTCGTTATCATTTTCATCTACTATTTTCACTTCCACACCCCAGACAGGAGTACCAACAGAACCAGCTTTTTTACCAACAGTTTTTTGGTTAAAAGTAACAACTGGAGAACCTTCTGACATTCCATACCCTTCTAATATTGGCACTTCAAATTTTGCCTCAAATTCCTCTAATACATTTACTGGTAATGCAGCACCACCAGAAACACATGTTTTGAGATTTTTAGCTATTGCCTTTAAGTCAAAGTTAGTATTTTCATAATTGAGTAATCCCCAATACATAGTCGGAACTCCTGCAAAAACGGTTACAGTATGTTTCTGCATTAATTCTAATACAGTTTCGGCATCAAATCTAGGTAAGAGTACGCTAGTAGCCCCTTTATACAATCCAGCATTCATCAATACTGTCATAGCAAAAATGTGGAACAATGGAAGAACAATAAGTTGTTTGTCATCACGATTTAAGTCTGTAATATCTGAAGAAAGCATAGCATTATGTATCAGATTGGAGTGCGATAATTCAGCACCTTTGGGCTTTCCAGTAGTACCAGAAGTATAAATAATTAAAGCTGTATCATCTGCTAAAGTTTGTATGTTTTCAAAAATCGGTGACTGATTAGCCATTAATGAACCTAGAGTTTTTGTATTTTCAATAGGAGAAGGAGCAGCTGGATTTCCAGTAATTACATAGAATTGTTCACAACTAGTGGTAGCATCAAATCCTGTTTTACCTTCAACAGCCATAGGTAGCTCAGCAGTGCCTTCAAAACAGAAATAGGCTTTCGCTCCAGAATCTTTCAAATGATACTCAATTTCATCTCTTTTTAATAACACTGAAAGTGGAACTACAATAGCTCCAGCTTTAAGAATACCAAAATAAGCAATAGGAAAAAAAGGTAAATTCAAACAACTTAGAGCTATTCTATCTCCTTTTTTTATTCCATTTCTCACCAAACCATTTGCCACTTGATTAGCAGCAGCATTTATTTGGCTATAACTGAAATGTTTGTCCATAAAAATAAAAGCGTCCTTGTTAGGAAACTTTCTAGCACTATCTTCTAAAATAACAGAAAGGTTAATCATAGTTTATATATTTAGGTCTTTAAGAAAGAATGTTGATGTTGTCGAATTAATATTTAATAAAAATATCTTTCAAGATAACAAATACCCCAGACAATAATTTTAACAATAATCTCATTTTTTATAAAAATAGTATCATAATAAATTGAGAACATTATCATATATCTTCATTCTCTTCTTCATCTATCCATTCCAAATCTTCATCTAAACCTTCATTTTTCTTTTCTTCCTTTTTGATAGTTTTAAATCTACGTTTTATTGTCCTTCTAGTCTTTTTAGATTTATTTGATTTTCTTTTTTTTCTATGGAATAGTCTTGAGTCTCTACTTAAATCCGAATATGCCAAGAAAAACAAAACTAAAAGCAATGCAAGAGGAATTAGTATCAAATAAAAAGCTGTATAATCTACAAAATATTTATACGATTTAGCAGAAAGAGAAGTAAATAAAAGTTTGCCTAACATTGTTACTCCTAATAAAAGTCCAATTACAAGAGGTTGCTGTCTTTCTGAAGCTTGTGTAATCACTACAGCATAAATCAAAGGCAAAATAGGGGCTAAGAAAAAGGCTGTTGCAGGGAGAAGCAATGAATAAGGTGAAATATCATTGAAAACAGACGCAGGATAAATAGTCTGACTACTAAAAATATCTCCATTCCAAAGCACTAAACATATAAACCCTACAACACAAAAAACAAAAATCATAAAACGCCCTGCTCGTTGTAAAAGAGTCCCAATAAGTAAACGACTAATTGCCATCACTAAGAAAATAATAGCTAAAGCACCTAAATCATAAAATTGTCTGTTTTTTAAATCTATAAGTTTGACTGCAAAAACATTTGCCCATTCTTCAAAATGAACATAAATAATAGAAGCAATAAATACACAAAAAATGGAAAGTAAGAGAATAGAATTAATTAATAAACCATTCAGTGATTTACGAGCATGACGAAACTCATTTTTCCAAGACTCAGGAATAGAACGTAAAGGATAATGATAATGTAAAAACTGAAAACCAATAGCAATAACCAAAAAAGGCAAAAGAATCCAATAGGCTTGAGTCCAAGAAGAATCAATATCTTGAATATAAGGTAAAAAGAGAATATAACTAAGAGCAACTCCCAGTAAGTACATTCCTTCTAAGTGCATTATTCGCCTTGCATGTTGTCCTTTCTTCTTTGATTCTAAACTAAGAAGCCAGTATGCAGCCAAACGAACAAGTGCAAAAGAGCCTCCTGTTAAGAAAAATAAAAATTCAGCTAATGCAAAGTTGTGAGTTTGGAAAGATACAGCAATAGCACAAATTGCCATTAATGACAAACAAGCAACAATTATATTACGAGCAGACCAACGAGGAACAATGATAGCTCCTACAATTGTAAAAACAATGTAACTAATATCCCGAATATTCATCAAAATAGTTGTTTCACTACTACTTCTATCATACGAAAAGACAGCTCCCAAAACAGCAAATGCAGCAGCATGGTAAAGAATACCGTATATAAGAAAAGCACTTCCCAAAACAGCCGTAATAGGAAGTTCAGGGCGTTTGTAGATTCTCTTTGAGCCTTGTCCACTTTTCGAAGTGTTCAAATCAATCTTAATCGAATCTTCTATTTTGTTGGTTTGTATATCTAAGTTGTTCTCCAAGTGCAGTTGATATAAAGGAAAATAAAATCATTTCCTAAGTGTTGATAGATTTGTAGAAAAGCCTAATTAAGCACAAAATACATGATTTTGATAGATTCTCAAACCTTGTATCTCTTCAAAGAACAGCAAATATAGATGTATTGATATTTTTTTTGATAAAGTTTTGATTTTGAACATTTTTTGAAGATAAAAAATGCTTATACGCATATTATTAAAATAAGTTTGGATATATTATCAAAAAAAATGAAATAAAATTTGCATAACGTGTTTTTTCTTAATTTATTTGTAGATAGAATAAAGAATAAAAGATACTTTACTCAAAAATAGATAAACTTTAGAGAGGTGTCCGAGTGGCTTAAGGAGCTCGCTTGGAAAGCGAGTATGCCCCAAAAGGGCATCGGGGGTTCGAATCCCTTCCTCTCTGCAAAAACAAAAAATCTATAGAATAGACGTATTAGGAACACTAATTTATACTTGAATTATTTTTTTTTGATTATCTCAAACTAAAATGTTACTTTTAGGACATAAAATGTATTCTTAATCTACTATTGCTAGTTTCAATTGTATTTTGTGAAATTACAAAACGCTGAAACATTTGTAGTAATAGAATTTTATGGTTTGTGTTAATTCTAAAATAATTTTTCAGCAAAAATCTTTGTTGACACTGAAAACATTATTTTTTTTGATTGAAATTTTATTACTTTGTCAAATATTGTTTTATTAATAAGTTAAAATTGAATCACTCACTATTCTAAATGAATAATAAAGTCTATTTAATTTTAGTTTAATTTATTGTCAATTTTAATTTTACACCCTTAGCCCAAACTGCTAAACCTAATATCTTAACCTATAAGATTATTTACTCCGTAAATCACTCAGACTAATATGAAAAAATTATTTTCTCTGCTTGCCCTAATCTGCTTTTTCGCTATTGGTACAACGCACGCTCAAGATGACAGCGAAATGATGGTAAATCAAGACTCTATAGATAGAGTAAATGATTCTATTGCCAATGTGCAAAAAATGGAAGAAGAAGCTGCTGCTGCAAAAGTAAAAGCAGATGCTGACGCTGCTGCTGCTGCCCTTGTTCCAGAACAAACAACTCACGAAGCTATCAAAGAAAAGTTTATTGAAGGTGGATGGCAATTTATGTCATTGGTACTTATCTGTTTAATTATTGGTCTTGCAGTTGCTATTGAACGTATTATTGTTCTTAACCTTGCTAGTACAAATAAAGACAAATTATTGGCTAAAGTAGAAGATGCTCTCCGTGAAGGTGGTGTTTCTAGAGCGCAAGAAGTTTGTGCTGCTACTCGTGGTCCTATTGCTGACATTTTTGCACAAGGTCTTATGAGTGCTAATCGTGGTATTGAAATCGTAGAAAAAACAGTTATGTCTTCTGGTTCAGTAGAAATGAGCAAGTTAGAAAAAGGACTTATCTGGATTTCACTCTTTATTGCTCTTGCTCCAATGCTTGGATTTATGGGTACAGTAATCGGTATGATTGGTGCATTTGATGCTATCCAAGCAGCAGGTGATATTCAACCTTCACTAGTAGCAGGTGGTATCAAGGTAGCACTTCTTACAACAGTAGGTGGTCTTATTGTAGCCGTAATTCTTCAAATCTTTTATAATTATTGTGTTTCTAAAATTGACTCAATTGTTACAGATATGGAAGATGCTTCTATTTCTCTTGTAGATTTGCTTATCAAACATGACCTTTCTAAGTAATTAGTTAAGAAAGAATTAAAGTAAAAATAGGTGTGTTACTATTAGTATATATTCTGTACAACTAATACACCTATTCTATTTTAAGGTTTTGTATAAATAGTTTTTAAAACTATCAAATCACTTAGAAATCAATTTATTAACAATTTACTAGAATACTCAGATAAAAATTAGATAAAAAGAATTATGCAAAAATATCTTTCTTTAATCATCTACGGTATCGTTGTCGTTTTATTTGTTGCTTTTGGTGTATATGGCTGTTCGGGCTATCCTGCACAAAAAGAATTAGCAAAGAAGCAAGCTGTAGAAGAAAAAGGTTATACAGACATTACTGATGACCTTATGGACAAAGTACAACTACCTACAAAGGTAGAAGAACAAATTACAGGTAATGCAGTTGCAGATTGGTTTATTCCTCTCTCTTATGTACTTGTTGGTTTTGCAATGATTGCAGCTATTGTACTTCCTTTAGTTTATACAGTTACTCAAGACCCAAAAGCACTTGTTAAAATTGCTATTTCATTAGGAGTTTTAGTCGTTGTATTCTTTATTTGTTATGCTTTTGCTGATGCAACAGCCGTAAAAACAACAGATGAAGAAATGAGTGCAGAAGGTGCAAAATATATTGGAGGCGTACTCATTATGACCTATGTTATGATTGCAGTCGCTTTTATAGGAGCTATTTTTGGAGAAGTAAGCCGTTCATTTAAATAAGAAAATTTTATTATGGGAAAGAAAAAACGTGACGATGTAGGCGTAAATGCCAGTTCGATGGCAGATATAGCCTTTCTATTACTTATCTTTTTCTTAGTAACTACACGTATTGCTTCCGAAAAAGGAGTTTATAGAGATTTAGCACCTAAGCCTGAAGGAGAAGTTCCTCCAGTTGAACTCAATAAGCGAAATGTATATAAAGTTATTATTAACTCTAGCAATGAATTGCTTATTGAAGGAGAAGAAGGCAAAATGAGTCAGATAAAAAAGGAAATAAAAGCACATGTAAATAATTATGGTGTTGATCCTGAACTTTCTGTAAGTCCAAAAGATGCCATTATCTCAATCAAAACAGACAGAGGTACAGATTATACAACTTACTTAACTGTTTTGGATGAAATTTTACAAGGCTATAATGAACTTAGAGCAGAATATTTGACCAAAGAATTAGGTGAAAAAATTACTGTTGATGATTTCTTAGAAATTTCAAGACAGGATACACAAGTAAATAAAGACCGTTATAAATTAGCTAAAGACAAGTATCCTCTTAATGTATCTGATGCAGAGCCAACAGGTAGTGGAGGAGCACAATAACTAGCTTAATAAATAACCAAAGAATACACAGAAATACCATTTCTAAACTAGAAATAGCATGCCTTTTAAAAAGAAACCGAAACCGAATCCAGAGATACCTACTTCTGCTCTGCCAGACATTATCTTTATGTTACTTTTCTTCTTTATGGTTTCGACTGTAATGAGAGAAAATACGCTTAAAGTAAACGTACTTTTGCCACAAGCAAACCAAGTGCAGAAAATGGAAAAAGCCAATTTGGTAGCTAATATTTATATTGGTAAACCAAAAGAAGCAGATCAATTTGGTACAGCACCTCGTATTCAAGTAAATGATGTATTCATCAATTTAGATCAAATTCAACAGTTTGCAGTGGAATCTATGGCAAACGTACCCGAAGTAGATAAAAATCGTTTTCGTGTAGCTATAAAAGGCGATGTTGGTTTGGATATGGGAGTTGTAATAGATATTCGTGAAGAACTTCGTGAAACAGAAGCTCTCAAAATCTATTATGCAGCCTCTAAAGGAGAAGAATAATATCAGAGAAATTTATACAAAAGAAAAAGCCATTTTCAATTTATTGAGAATGGCTTTTTTTATATAAAATATATTGTACTGTTATGCTATCTTGCCTGAAAATGTATAAATATATTTTGAGATAAGAGTTTCACTACAAATTCAATACTCTTATTCACAATAAATGTCTCGATTATAGTTTAGATACTACCAATAGAGATATTGAATTTTCCTTATACTGGCATAAGATTGTATATTATATCTATCTATCAGCATATGCTGGCAAAAAGGCATCTCCAAGCAAAATGCTTGAACAATAAGTTTAAGGGAAAATAATTATTATTTTAATATAATCAAAAAAAACTCTTTCTAAGCGATATAGAAAGAGTTTTTTGTCTTAGACAATAAAAAAATTATTTTCCTTTCTTAACTAAACGTTTCCATGTATCAGTACGACCAAACATAGAAACACCAATATAACCACGTCCATCGACAAGATTTGTATTTTTCTTACTCATTGTCATTTCAAAGCTGTAATCAGAACCATTTTTAGGATCATAGATATTTCCATTTTCCCAAACTAAATCATCTTTATCACCTACAAATTCCAAATCTCTCATGTTTGTCATTCCTAATATTTTATCAGAATGCTTTGATTCATCTGGATTATTGATGTCTAAACGAGGTGTTCCGTCTGGATTATCTTTTTCTTTTAGCCATACAATGCGACCATAGTATTTATTTACGTCTTGTCCTTTACTAGCTTCTCCTTTAGAAATACGAATAACAGAACGTTTATCGCTTGGCTGCCAATCACCTATCAAAATATCTCCTGGGCTATCTTGTGTAGGAGAGTAAAATTCGGCTGCTGTCCAGCTTGTCAAAACAAATAAAGAAGCAAAAAGAGCTACAAATAAGATATGAAGTGTTTTCATAATGAAGTTTAAATTAAAGTGTTGTCTGAATAGGTTTTAATAAAATTGCAATTAATCTTTTATATACAAGAGATTGTTTTGCTATTTAAAGCAATAGTTTTACTATTTATATAGTAAAAATTCAAAAACTATGCCTTTTCGATGAAATATATTTTCAAGAGTTTTTTTGAGTTTAATCATCTAGCAATTAAGGACTTACAAAATTAAGTCCAATACGAAAATACATTGGCAAACCAAGACTTCCTATTGATACTTCATTTGCATCATTACTTGCTCCATTTGCCAAATCAAAACGATATGCAGGAGCTACACCAGCTTGAAGATTCAGACGAATAAAACTAGAAAGTGCTTTATTGAGTTCGATACGCCCACGAATTTCAGATTTACTTAGTTCATAATTATTGGTAGCAAATATATCATTGTTAGGCGAATTTTGTAAGAGATAGCTTTGTCCCTCTAACTCATAACCAAAATTAAGTGACGATTTTGCAGAAAAATTATAACGTAGAGAGCCACGAGCAGGTAATAATAATTCCATTCCCCATTTATTATTAAACGTTTTATTCCACATGAAGATAGGCACATGTAAAAGTTTACCACCACGATATGTACGAGTAACACCAATAGCTAAGTTTTGATTATCACTTTTCTTCCAACCATAAAGTAGAGAAGCAGTATATTTCATCTTTCCAAAATCTGGCTCTACTTCTCCAGCATCATATGTTCCAATACTATAATTTCCATTGAGTGAAGTAGCAGCTTGAAATATAAGAAAATGTTTTTCATCAAGAGGCTTGAAAGCTAAAATTCCTAATGTAGCTGTACGAAGTGGATTGTTATTTAATGAAAGAGCTAAAGCATCTCTAGTATCTACTTGATCAAAATTATAACGACTTTCCCAATATGAAAAAGTAGCATTGAAAATAATATTACTCTTAGATACTAAAGGAATATTAGCATCCAAACGAATACCATGATTTAGACTGATAGGAGATTTGTAACTAAAAGTGCTATCACTATCATCTGGGTTTATAGATTCTAGTTCTGAGCCAAACATAAAATCATAGCTCAAACCAATAAGTGTAGTAGGATTTAAGTTATTGATTTTATTATTACAATATTTTTTAATGACTGTATCATCAGCTTCTTCAAAGCCATCCATACTAAATTCTTCTTCTTCATCAGGTGCAATGACATCACCTGTATCTACTTGTGCTTTGGCTAGGAAGAGATTACCAAAAAGACAAAAGCAAAATAAAAAGGCAATCGCAAATAAACGGTATCTTTTGTTCATAAAATAAAAGTTTTTGGAGGTTTGTGTGTAATTTTGTAGTTACTGTAAAATAAGAATTGATAATTTTATAAATGAATCACTAATATATTAACATTTCTTTAAAAACCTACTACTAAGAATAAAATTCTGATAAACACAGCGTTTTTGAAATAAAGTTTTGATTATATACATTATCACCTAAATATAGATAAATCAATTCACTTTCTTTATATTACTATCAAATATAATAGTATGACTATTACTTTCCTAATATTTCTTACACTTTCTCTAATTTTATTTAATACACTTGTTGGTGTGTATATAGAACGTAAAGTTTCTGCTTTCATACAAGACCGTATTGGTCCTACTGAAACAGGAAAATACGGTCTTTTACAAACGTTTGCTGATGTAGTCAAACTACTTTTTAAAGAAGATATTATTCCCTCTTCTACAAATAAATTCTTATTCAAATTTGCCCCTGTTCTAGTTTTTATAGCTGTTTTTGCAGGTTTTGCGCTTGTTCCCTTTACAGCAAATTCTGAAACTGAAATGCCTTTAGGTATTTTGATTTGGCTAGGTATTGTAGCCTTAGATGTAATAGGAATTTTGATGGCTGGTTGGGCTTCTAGCAATAAATTTTCATTGTATGGATCTGTTCGTTCGTTGGCTCAAATGGTTTCGTATGAACTTCCTCTAGGACTTTCTATTTTGTGTGTGGTAGTTTGGAATGGTTCTTTAGATTTACAAGAAATTAGTCAGGCACAAGGAATTTTTGCAGAAAAAACGACCTATTTATTTGGTATTTCATTTTTAAATATAGAAACTCAAACTATTGGAGGAATTTTGTCTTGGAATATCATTTCAATGCCATTTTTCTTTATTGTCTTTCTGATTTTCTTTATTTCTGGACTTGCACAAGCCAACCGAACACCTTTTGACATTCCAGAAGCAGAATCTGAACTCGTAGCAGGTTTTCAAACGGAATATTCAGGAATGCGTTGGGCATTTTTGATGTTGGCAGAATATGGAATGATGCTTTTGATAGGACTTCTGACAAGTATTTTATTTTTTGGAGGTTGGAATAGTCCTTTTCCTAATATTGGGAGTTTTGAGTTAGCTAATTATACAAGTGGAGAAATTGGACATTTTTCGTCTTATCTATGGTCTTTCTTTTGGCTGATGAGCAAAACTATTATTTTTATGCTTATTCAGATGTGGATTCGTTGGAGTTTTCCTCGCCTTCGTGTCGACCAACTAATGACAATGTGTTGGAAATATTTACTTCCTTTTTCTTTAGGTATGCTTGTTTTGACAGCTTTTTGGAAGGTTTTCTTATCATAAATTTCTGTGTGTGTTGCTCTATGTCATCGGTGAGACACCGATAATGGCAAGATAATGATAAAAAATAAAATTATTTTACAATAGAAAAAAATACGTCAAGTCCTTTTCCATGATGATTGACAGGTTCTTGATAAACAAATCTTTTGATAGAAGAATAATCAATTTCTTCATTTTTATATTCTTTTCTAGGAAGATTTGCTAAGACAGGTAAATATTCTCCCGTTCCTAAGTGAGCAATTACTAATTTTACTTTTTTGGTTTCATAAACTCTAATTGAGCTGATGGATAGAGAAACCACAGAGTTTTCTAAATAACCATCTTTTAGAAAATAGTTGGTTTTGTCTTTAAATACGGCTAAATCAAACTCTTTATTTTCATAAGTCAATTTTTTAGTTTGTGTATTTTCATCATATTGAGTTGTCAAATTATTACATTCTTCTTGAAAATCACAAAAGGAAAGATATTTCACCTCAAAAAGTTCGATGGTAGAATATTTTTCTAAAATCAACTTTACTGTTTTGTCATGACTTTTACTTAATTCCTTTAAATAACTTCTTCCAATAGCATTTGTAGAATCAATCAATTTTGAAGAAATCAGATTTTGATGCAAATCATAAACAGATAAACGAGTCTGTATTATCCAACTTACAGGTTCAAAATCTTCATTCATCTCTTCTTCTTCTGTTCCAAGTCTATCTCTTCTTTGTATTTGAATATCGATTGATATAACGGAATTATTATAAATTCCAATAGGAAATAATTTGAGTTGGTTTGTTTCTAAACAAGCAAAGCAAGATGAAACACATACAAAAAAGAAAACTATAAGCACAAATATATTTTTCATTTATTTGGTTTTAGACAATTCTATTGTAAAAAAAATCGTTCAAGTAATTACTCAAACGATTTTTTAGAAATTCTATTATATGTAAACCGTCGTTGAGGTCTGAACCGTCAACGAGGATTTATAAATTTACTTCATCATTTCATCAGCAAAAGCCAATAATTTATCTTCTGAAAAATAATTTCCCATTATTTGTAACCCAATAGGCAAACCTTCTTTGTCTGTTCCGTTTGGAATAGAAATCGCAGGAATTCCGACCACAGAAGCAGGAACAGTAAACAAATCAGCTAAATAAAGTTCTACCGTTTCGCCTTCATATTTTCCAATTTCAAAGGCTGTTGTAGGCGTTGTTGGAGAGATAATGAAATCATAGTTGGAGAATAATTCCTTCATTGCTTCTTGTATTTTACGTCTTACTTTTTGTGCTTTCGTAAAATAAGCATCGTAATAACTTGCACTCAAAACAAACGTTCCTAACATAATTCTGCGCTTGACTTCCTTACCAAATCCTTCTGTACGTGTTTTTTTATACATCGATTCCAAATCGGTAACATTCGGACTACGGAAACCATAACGCACACCATCATATCTTGAAAGATTGGTACTTGCTTCTGCCGTAATCAAAATATAATAAGTAGGTAAAGCATATTTGAGAAGAGAAAAATCTACTTCTTCTACTTCATAGCCTTCACTTTTAAGTTGTTCTATTTTAGCAATTGTTGCAGCTTTTATTTCTTCGCTTAACCCTTCAGAATGCAAAGTTTCTTTGATATAAGCTATTTTTGGCTTTCTATCTAATTTTTTATTTAATAACTCTGAATACTTTGGCACTTCTCTTTGAGAAACTGTACTGTCATTATCATCTTTTCCAGCAATAACTTCTAGCGTAATAGCAACATCAGCAGCATTATTTGCAAAAATTCCGATGCTATCAAAAGATGATGCAAAGGCAATCAAACCATAACGAGAAATACGTGAATAGGTTGGTTTCAAACCAACAATTCCACAAAAAGCAGCAGGCTGACGCACAGACCCACCTGTATCAGAACCCAATGAAACCATACACATTCCTGCCTGAACTGCCACAGCAGAACCTCCAGAACTTCCCCCCGGAACTCGGTTTGTGCCAATTTCATTTTTTACAGCTCCAAAAGCAGAATTTTCATTGGAAGAACCCATCGCAAATTCGTCACAGTTTTGGCGACCAATAACGATAGCATCTTCTTTCAAAAGACGTTCTACAGCTGTTCCATCAAATTGAGATTCAAAACCTTCTAGCATTTTTGATGCTGCGCCTAATTTGTGGTCTTTATGACACAAAACATCTTTCAATCCGACAATCATTCCAGCTAGTTTTCCTGCTGTTCCGTTTTGGATTTTTTCATCGACAAGTTTTGCCTGTGCTTTAGCTTCTTCATCATAAACTTCTAAAAAAGCATTCAAAGAAGGATTTTTTTCATGGATGACTTTCAAATAATGTTCTACCAACTCTACACAAGTAAGCGTTTTGTTTTGAATGGCTTTTTGGACAGAAGCAAAGGAATCTATATGAGTTTTCAATTTAATTACGAATTAAAAATTACGAATTACGTTATTGTTCAAGATTTAACTCTTGAATTAATAGCTTTTATAAAAACAAAAATACGAAAGAAAATTATAAGAATTTTGTAAACTCTGTATTTTCCTTCGTATTAATTTATATTCTGATTTTTCAATAAAAACGAATTTGATTGAATCAAACAATTTGAAAACATAAATTACTAATAATGAGCAATTTACAATCGTAATTTTTAATTCGTAATTCGTAATTATTTATTATGCTTCTCTTTTAGTTGTAGAAACATCTTCTTTTTTACTTTCTGCTTCGATTGAATTTTTTACTTCGCTGGTTGCATCTTTAAACTCACGAATTCCACGACCTACTCCACGAGCAAGTTCAGGAATGCGCTTTGCGCCAAAGAAGACAAGGACGATAAGCATAATAAGAGCAATTTCCCAAGCTCCAAGTCCACCGATGAAAAGAAGTGTATTTAACATAGTTGATTGATTTAAAAGGTTCTGATAAACAGATTTGATACTGCAAAAATACAGTTTTTTTGATAAAAAAAGAATTTCTGATGACTTTGATACAAATATTTAAGAGAAGTTTTATTTATTTTCTCTACTTCTGCCTTTCCTGTATTTGCATCAAAAACTGTTTTAAAAACTGTTTTTGATTTTCATGTCTGACAGAAAGATTTTCTAAGGTTTGATAGGATTTTTCAAAATATTCATTCATTTTATCTTCTGCAAACTGTCTTATATTCAGATTGTTATAAATTTGAGTAACTAATTTTACTTTTTCGGCTTCATCAAAATCTGTTTTATTAATCCAATTTTGAAGGTCATTCTTTCCAGCTTCTTTTTCTTTTTGTAAAGCTGTCAGCATCAAATAAGTTTTTTTATTTTCTATAATATCTCCTCCTACTCGTTTTCCAAATGTTTTTGGGTCTGCATAGACATCCAAAATATCATCGTGAAGTTGAAAACCAATTCCTGCCGAAATGCCTACTTCTCTAAGTTGCTGTGCTTCATAAGGTTTTGCACCTCCCAAAATTGCTCCTAATTCTAATGAAAATCCTAACAAAACGGCTGTTTTGAGTTTTATCATTTCCAAATATTCTTTTATCTCTACATCATTACGACTTTCAAATTCCATATCAAACTGTTGTCCTTCACAAACTCCAATTGCACAAGCATTGAAAAGTTGCAAAACAGAATGAAATTTATCAGAAGGAATAGATTCTCCAAACCATTGATAGGTTTTGATAAGCATCAAATCACCTGACAAAAGTGCTGTGTTTTCATTCCATTTTTCGTGTGCTGTAGGTTGTCCTCTACGAATTGGAGCATTGTCCATAATATCATCATGCAACAAAGTGAAATTATGAAAAACCTCTGTTACAATTGCAGGAGAAACAGCATTTTTCCATTCCGAATCATACAACGAATACCCCAAAAGAACAAGCAAAGGACGCATTCTTTTTCCACCCAAAGACATAATATATTTGATAGGTGCGTACAAATCGGCTGGTTTGCCTTCTGTATTTAGGTTTTTGATATGAGTTTCAAGAGCTTTTTGAGCTTCTTGTAGTGAGAATGTAGGATTGATAGTAGTTTCTTGTGGCATAAATGGTAATTTATTTTGTTGTCAGTGTCGCTACTCTAAAACATCAACAACAGAGGAGAGTTTTTAATAATCAAATATAGATAAGTAAATTTGAGTTTCCCAATTTTGTAATTATACACCTAAAAGAATAATATAGAATTTCAAAATAATTGAAATTCTATACTATTTTTTCAACTTTTTGAAATAAGTTAAATGACAAAATTTTTCATAAATTTATTCTACTAAAGAATCTGCTATTTGTTGTACTTCTTCGCTAGAAAGTTTTGTATTCTTAGCTACCATTTCAACTGAAAGGTCATCTAAAAGAAAGTTTTTAGCAATCTCTCTTGAAATATCATTTCCAAATTTCGTTTTTTCTTTTGATTGTTCTTGTGCAAAATCAACAAAATGTTTATTGTCTTTATAAATTTTCTCTTTTTCTTGGTATAAAGAACGCTGTTCGTCTGATAGACTTTCCATTTCTTCTTTACTCAAAAGAACAAAATCATTCATATATTCTATAAGTTGGTTTATCGAATCCATATTTTTTATTTGTTTTAGTAGATGTTTTTTAATCTTTCTTTAACAAATAAACCAAAAATTGCAAATATTGTTTTAATTTTGCTAATTAAGTTAGCATTTATTTATGAACCCAAAATACTAATCTATGAAAAGGTGTGTCTTTTCCCTACAATAAGATTACTTCAAAATATCAGCGATATCATTTTTAGAAAGCGTTTTAACAAAGCTAGATTCTGTTGTAATCAAATCTTGTGAAAGCGCAATTTTTTGTTGTTGTAAAGCTAATATTTTTTCTTCAACTGAATTCTGAGTAATGAATTTATAAATAAAAACTTTGTTTTCTTGTCCAATTCGGTGCGCTCTATCAACAGCTTGTGCTTCAATGGCAGGATTCCACCAAGGGTCTAACATAAATACATAATCGGCAGCCGTCAAATTTAAACCAACACCTCCAGCTTTTAAAGACAACAAAAACACTTTGATATTCTCATTGTTTTGAAAATTCTCAACTTCTGCTTTTCGGTCTTTTGTTCCTCCATCAAGATACGAATACTTAACTTTTTCTTTGTCTAACTCTTTTCTAACTAAAGTCAAATGCCTTACAAACTGACTAAAAATGAGAACTTTGTGTCCTTCACTCAAAACAGATTTTAGTTTTTCCCACAAATCAGAAAATTTACCTGAATCACCTTCATAATCTGGATCAACCATTTTGGGATGGTTGGCAAGTTGTCGCAACCTAGTCAAACCTTGCAAAAGCATAATTTGAGATTTTGCCATTCCTTGCAATTCGATATGCTTCAAAATTTCATTTCTGTAATATGATTTTGCTTCTTCATAGACTTTTTCTTGCGATTTACTCATTTCTACATAAATGATATTTTCTACTTTTGGTGGCAATTCTGTTGCGACTTGATTTTTGGTTCTTCGAAGAATAAACGGTTTTATAATAGTCTGTAATTTTCTCGCTTTATCGACATCACTTTGCTTTTCTATCGGAATTTGATAATGCGTTTTGAAGAATTTTTGATTGCCCAAAAGTCCACCATTTACAAAGGACATTTGCGACCACAAATCAAGCGTAGAGTTTTCAATTGGCGTTCCTGTCAAGATAAGTTTGAAACGAGATTTTAGTGTTTTGACAGCCTTTGAAATTGCTGAACTTGGATTTTTTATGGCTTGAGACTCGTCTAAGATTACATAATTAAAATAAAATTCATTCAAAATATTAGCATCAATTCTCATTGTTCCATAAGAAGTCAGAATTACATCATACTTTGGAAAATAAGTCGTAATATCTTTATTTCGGTCTGTTCCTGTATAACGCCAAACCTTCAAATCAGGCGCAAATTTTTTAGCTTCAACTGCCCAGTTGTACAAAAGTGAAGTCGGCATTATTAATAATGAAGGAGCAACTTCTCCCTCTTTTTCCTTTTGTGCTTGAAGCAAAGCGAGTGTTTGAACCGTTTTTCCAAGTCCCATATCATCAGCCAAACAACCTCCAAAATTAAATTCTTGCAAAAAACGAAGCCAATTATAACCAGCCTTTTGATAGGGACGAAGTTGTCCTTTAAAGCCTTTTGGAAGTTCAAAGTCTTCTATTTCTCCAAAATTATCAGCATCGTATAATTTTTGAAGTTTTCGGTTCATTGTTACGTTGGCAAGATTTCCTTGTTCTAAGTTTTGAACTAATGCCAAATGATGTTTTTTAAGTGCAAATTTTTCATCTTTCGACTGCATAAATTCAAAAAGCTCACTATATTCTGTAAACCATTCTTCAGGAATAACGGCAATTTCACCATTAGGAAGTGTAAATTCACGTTGACTTTTCAAAATATACTGACGAATTTGCATAAACGGAATTTGATATTCTCCGAAAAATACTTTTGCATTAATATCAAACCAATCTTTATTTTCATTGATTGCAATACTAATTTGAGATTTTCCAATGAAATAATTTTTTCCTTCTTCGCTTTGGTGCTGCTTTAATTCTACTCCTAATTCTTGTAAAATAGTTTCATTTTTGGTTATCCAAGAAAAAGCCTTTGAACGAGGAAGCGTAATTTTTCCTTTTTGAATAGGCAAACCTAACTCTTTGAGTTTTGAAACGACAGCTTTTTCTAACAAAACTTGCCTAATAAATTTTGTAAAAATAAATTTATCTTCATTATTCTCAAAGACTACATGACTATTTTGATTTTCATTCAATTCTGAAACTTTGTAAACTTCATCATTATACCTAAAATTGAGTTCGAAAACGACTGTGTTTTCGCTCTCATTCTGATTTGCTTTTGTAGAAACAGGCGTATCAAAAAGCGATTGTGTAGAAGAAGACAAAATTTTGAAATGCAATTCTGCTTGTGGGTCGTTTCTTTTTGTAATTATTTCAAAACCTACTGGAATCACATGATAGGATGAAATTAAAGAAGCGACAAATTTTTTATAATACGTTTCTTCAACGCTTTTATTGACTAAAATAAATTTTTTGCGTAAAAAAGGCTTTAGTTTTGCGCCTTCTAAAGGTCTATCAAAATGATATAAAATATTTTTATGCAGTAGCCAAGCAGGAGAATTACAGACAATTTTGGCATCTGACTGACGAAATTCTATCGTTTTTTCATTGTGTCGAATGGTCGGATAATATTGTGTATTCTCTGGATTTTTATAAACATGAAAGAGAATAGTTGCAGGGATTTTTGGGATTTCGATAAATTCTCCTGTTGGTGTTCCATCTCTTTGCATCGTATAGACGAGCTTATTTTTCTCTAAAAGAAGATTCAGAATTTTTATTTTTTTACCTTCTACATAGTCTTCAATAAGTTTTTGAGTGACTTTATCTCCTTTTTCCTCGTCATAAATTTTATCTGCAAAATCGAAAATAGTTAGTTTTTTGCCACTCTTTCCTACTTTGGAAGAAACATTACTAAATTTTTTGATAATGGCATCTTGCTGAATCGAATCCATTAGTTTTATCAGTTCATAATCTGACTCTGAAAGTCCATTATCAAACTCATGAGCATTGCGAGAAGAAATATTTTGATATTTTAGTGTTAGTTTTCCCTGTCGAACTTGCACCACAAAAGACTCAAACAAACAACCCAAAAATTGATGCTCATACAGCGAATAAACGACTTTAAAAGATTCGTTAGGCGAAACATTCATAAGTAACAAGAAATAAAACGATATACAGCAAACTAAAAATTAGTTACTCTTTTAGATTTAAGACAACTTCAAAAATACGGATTTTTTTTGAGTTTGGAAATTGCATCTAAGTAAGAAAAGTTAAACTAAAATGTTTCAATTAAACTGATTTCTCCCTCATAGTTATTTATGAAGTTGTTTAAGAATACTCATTTTTCCTTAGAACTGAGTTTGCAAATCCAGTTCTAAGGAAAAATAACAAAGCCTTTGTTGGTGTTTTAGCGTAGCGACACCAACAAATATATCCACAAATCCCATTCTTAAACAACTTCTATAACTCTTCTACCTTTTCCAAAATATCTGAAATTTCATCAAAATCGGTATAGCCACCCATTCCAACTTCTATTTCAGTTTGTCCTTTGAAAGCAATTCCTTTTAGTTCTGTTTGAGAAAGTAAACCTGTTACATTCTCACTTGTTATTCCAAAACCTAAAATAATCGGATGTTCTTTAGATAATTTTTGGAGAACTTGAATTTCTCTTTCAGATAAACTTTCTTCATTAGATTCTATTAAAAAATAATCTACCTTAAAATCTTTTATGTTCAAACTTTCTAGTTCTTCTAAATTGGTAGAAAATATAATAGGAAAATTATAGCTTTTTGATTTTAACTCTGAAAAAATAGCTTTTTGAGAAATCTGTACAAAATCAATCTTATAGTCTGTATTTGAAAGAATTTTATGAGCTTCTTCACTGATTGTATCATCTTCTAGTTCTGCCACAATTTTACAGCCTGTTATCCAACCCGAAATCTGTACAAAATCTTGTTCAGAAACGTAGTTTTTACTAGTTGGATTTAATGAAAAACCAATCATCATATCTAAAACTGTTCCCATTCCTGCACCGAAACGAGCATCATGAAGATTTGTAATACTACTTAATTTTATAATTGAAGAAGACATAAAGAAGAAATATAGAATTTATGAAACAAAAAAAAACCTCTTTTCAAAAATTAGAAAAGAGGTTTTCAATAAATGTACCCAGAGCCGGGGTCGAACCGGCACGGATTGCTCCACTGGTGTTTGAGACCAGCGCGTCTACCGATTCCGCCATCTGGGCAAGATTTTAAAGGCTGGTAGTTACTCGTTTTGAGAGTACAAATGTACAACTTATTTTTTATAGTACAAGCATTTTTTTAGAAAAATGAAATAATTTTTATCTTAATCAATGTCATTGTTCTTGCTATCTCCTGATTTTACCATATTTTGGTCTTCTGCTGACAAAACGCTTTCTATCTGAACACGAACGCCATCTTTATAAGAAACAATCCATGCATCATTTACACCCATTTCACGCAAATATTTTTTGAATAAGTCAGCTTCCCAATAGTCTCTAAAAGCTGCAATGGTATATTTTTTTACTCCGTCTTCATCTTCTTCAGCATGGAAACGTCTGTGTCCGACAAATTTCATTAAGTCTTTGTTTCTAAATGCTCCTACTTGTACTCTATAAACTGTTCCTTTAGAATAATCATCTTTTCCATCCGAAGAAGAAGCATCAGCATTTTCTGTTTCTGACTTTGCTGCTTGTTGTGCATCTGCTAAAGCTTGCTGCAAACTATCAACCATTCGTTCTTTTTCCATCAGAGTTTGGCTTGTCGAAACAACCTGTTTTTCCAATTTACTAGCCTCTTCAACAGCTGTTTCGTAGCCCTCTACTTTTTTCTTAAAGTCTTCTACAGACATCGATTTTTGTTTTTTCTTCCAAACTTTTTTTTGTTCTTTACTCATTTTTTGAGCAAAAACAGAATGTGTAGAAAGCAGAAAAATAAAACAAAGACTTGCTAAAATAAAACGAAACATAACTTTATATTTTTTTATAAACGGTAAATATTGATGTTTTCACTTCTAGTGTCAGAAACAGTAAAAGTGAAATTTGATAGTTATTGGAAGAATTTTGATAAGTTTATTTCAACAAATAAGGCAAATTCTAATCCTAAAAATTATATTTTTATTGACCAATTGCTTTTCTTCGATAACTCACTCTTAAAGTATAGTTAAGTATTCTGTTTTTATAGACTAATATTCTTTTTGAATTTGCTTTATTTTTTTTATGCATTCAACTCCCCAGAGTTGAACGAAATGCTTCCTCAGAAGCCTGATTCAGGTAAATAAATCACGCTTCTGAGGAAGCGAAACATTCAGTTCTGAGGAACTGAATGCACAACAAAATAAGGAATAAGAATTAAATAAACTACTATTTTAAAACATTCAATTGATTGATAATCAATAAATTAAATTAGCTTCGCTGCTTTAACAGGTCGTATTTTTTAATTTTTCCTTATTTGAAGTATCTGACAAACCTCTATTACTTATTTTTCTAAAAAAATTAGTTTTTCCGAAAAAAAGAAGTACATTTGTGTCGCACACGATTTAATCGTATTAAATAAAATCTTAAACGACTTAAAAATTCATAAAATGAAAACATCAACGTTACAAAATGTATTTAGAATCCTGTTAGCTCTCTTTATGATATATGCAGGTTTTAGCCATCTGACTTTTAATAGAATTGAGTTTCAAGCACAAGTGCCTGACTGGATACCGTTTTTTAGTAAAGATATGGTAGTCATTTTATCAGGAATTGTAGAAATGATATTGGGTTTGGGACTGGCTTTTTGGAAATCTAAACGGACTGAATTTGGCTGGGCATTGGCAATATTTTATATATTGATTTTCCCTGGTAATATTTCACAGTATCTTGAAGGAAGAGATGCCTTTGGAGCATTAAATTCGGATAGAGCTAGATTAATACGATTATTTTTTCAACCTGTTCTGATTGCTTGGGCATTGTGGTCTAGTGGAGCATGGCAGGCTTGGAGAGCAAAGCAAAAAAAGAATGACTAATGGAAGAATCAAAATTAAAACTGAGCAATCAAATTTGTTTTCCTCTTTACTCAGTTTCTCGTCTTATCACAAAGGCTTATAAGCCTTTTTTGGATAAAATGGGAATTACTTACCCTCAATATTTAGTATTGATGGTACTTTGGGAAAAAGATGAGATTACAGTAAATCAAATTACTGAAAAGTTACTTCTCAATACAAATACACTTTCGCCTATGCTAAAACGTATGGAGAAAATGGAAATTATTGAGCGTAATCGTTCAGAAGAAGATGAGCGAAGCGTCATTATAAAATTGACAGAAAAGGGAAAAGAACTAAAAAAACAAGCTACCTGTGTTCCAGAACAGCTTGCACAAGTATTAGTAAATGAAAATGTCCATGTTTCAGATATTATAAACCTAAAAGAGGTTCTGAATGAATGGATAAAAATACTTTCAGAAGACAAAGAATAATTTGTGCTAGAAAAAATTTATATACAAAAATCAATTAAAAACTACCAAAATGGAATTATTAGATAGACTCAACTGGCGATATGCTGCTAAAGCAATGAATGGCGAAAAAGTACCACAAGCAAAAATCGATAACATCATCGAAGCAATTTCGCTTGCACCTACTTCAAGTGGATTACAGCCTTTTGAGGTATTTGTTATTACCAATCAAGAAATTAAAGACAAAATTAAGTCTGTTGCTTGGAATCAATCTGTAGTTTCAGACTGTTCGCATTTGTTTGTTTTTGCTGCTTGGGATACATATACAGCCGACAGAATCAATAAAATGTTTGATTTGGTAAATGAAGTTCGTGGATTTAAAAATGAAGGTTGGGAAAACTACCGTCAAATGTTATTGAGTAGCTATCCACA
Source organism: Bernardetia sp. Wsw4-3y2 (assembly GCF_037126295.1). NCBI lineage: Bacteria > Pseudomonadati > Bacteroidota > Cytophagia > Cytophagales > Bernardetiaceae > Bernardetia > Bernardetia sp. Wsw4-3y2. The sequence continues at coordinate 1,645,814 of NZ_CP147017.1, forward strand.
AAAAGATGCAGAAGAAAACTTTCAACATGCTGCTAGACAAGCCTATATTGCTTTTACAGAAGCTCTAACAGCTTGTGCTTTCGAAGAAGTAGACTGTACGCCAATGGAAGGTTTTGATCCAAATGCAGTAGATGAGATTTTAGGATTAAAAGAAAAAGGTCTCAGAAGTTGTGTACTTCTTCCTGTTGGTTACAGAAAAACTGAAAATGACTGGTTGGTAAACTTGAAAAAAGTAAGAAAACCTAAAAAAGATCTAGTTACATTAGTTGACTAGTTTTTTCATCGTTTCATAGTATTGTAAAAGGTTGTAACATCTTGTTATGACCTTTTTTGTGTTTAAATATTTGGTTTGTATTTTAGCTATCATTATGCTTAACTCTATCTGTCACACCAAAAACGACAGGTTATAGCCGTTGTCGGTGTCCCCACCGACGACCATCAAAACAACCTAAAAAAACAATCCAAATAATGAAAACAATAAGAACCAATTCTGAAAATAAAGATTTTATTGATTTAGTGAAACTCCTTGACGCTGATTTAGCTCAAAGAGATGGAGAAGACCATTCTTTTTATGCACAGTTTAATAAAATTGACACCATAAAACATGCTGTTGTTCTTTATGAAAATGACATTCCATTAGCCTGTGGAGCAATAAAAGAATTTGATACTGATTCAATGGAAATAAAAAGAATGTATACTTTATCTCAAAATCGTGGAAAAGGAATTGCTTCAAAAATTCTTTCAGAACTAGAAAAATGGGCAAAAGAATTATCTTATAAAAGGTGTGTCTTAGAAACAGGACTCAAACAACCTGAAGCCATAGCACTTTATAAAAAAAATGGTTATGATGTAATTCCGAATTATGGACAATATATTGGGGTGGAAAACAGCAAGTGTTTTGAAAAAGTTTTGGAAAAAAAATTCTAAAATTAGGTTTAGCGCAAATAATTAGGATAGAGATTCTGAATTATTTTATCCTTATTATAAAAAATAATGTTATATTTCTCTAACTATAAATTTTATATAAAAACTCAATAATTAACTTCCAAATCATGAAAAACCTATTTTATTCCCTTCTCATTTTTTCATTTATTTCTTGTAATGGAAATTCAGAAACCAAAACGGCCGAATCTTCTGATTTAGAACACAATTCTACTTCATCTGAAAATGAAACTGTTACAGAAAATACATCCACTCAAACAAATCAAGAAATAACAGAATTGAAAACAGTTGAAGATATTAGAGCCGAATATCAAAGTATTATGTCTAAAATAACGAATGGAAAAATGGATTCTACCTCTTTTGAATATAGTTGTTATGAAGAATCATCAGGTAAAGTCATTTATTTTTTAGAAAACGGACAACTGCGAATGATAAAACATGATGAAGGTTGGGAGCATGGTGGAGTCACAAAAGAATATTTTTTAAAAGATAACACACCCTTTTTTATATTTGATAATACCCTAGCATGGAGTTTTGATGGAACAACAATGAATGGAGAAAGTCAAACTAAAGATAAAATAACAGAAAAACGCTTTTATATTATTGATAATCAATTAATAAAATGTCTTGAAAAAGAATTTACAATTCGTTCATCTGTTAAAAACAATCCTACTTCGGAAACAGTAGCCAATAAAGAAGTAAATTGTTCAGACCTTACAGAATTGATGAAAGATTATGAGTTAGTTTTGAAATATAAAAATCAAACAGCAAATATGGAGTGCCTAGAATAGAACTCTTTATATAAAAAACTCCAAACTACTTTCAAATGATTACAATTATTGCAAAATGGACAGTGATAGCTTTCGGAATATTTTTGATTTCAGTAGGGTTTTTAATGCTTTTTGCTCCAAAAATAGCTAGAGCAACTTTACGAAAAGCAGGAAGCACTAATTTTATAAATTATGCTGAAATTACTATTCGCATGATTCCTGCAATAGCAATGATTTTGTATGCAGATTTTTGTCGTTATCCAGAGTTTTTTAAGCTATTAGGTTGGTTTATGCTCGGAACTTCTGTTGTACTTTACTTTGTACCACGAAAATACCATCACAATTATGCAACTCAGGCAGCCAATATTTTGAAACCTCTTTATATTCGTTTGTTATTTCCTTTTTCTGTGCTTTTTGGGGGATTTGTTTTGTATTGTGTTTTTTGAAAAAATTAAGCTATGAAAATTAAAATTGAAGACTCAGTAGCTATCTTAACTCAGATAGTTGAAAATAAAATGGCTTCTGAAGCAAATTCATTAATAGAATCTGCTCTTGATGCTATGGTAGAGTTTAAATCTAATTACGAAATAATAAACTGTTCAGCTGAGCCTGACGATGATGCTGATGAGTTATTAGCAGAATATGGAATATATAGTTGGAATGAAGAAGAAGAAGAAAGATTTGAATTTGACATTGTTAGACAAATTTTGCTAGAAAATGATGAGGAGTTTTATCAACTTAGAATCAAATTAAGTTATGACAAAACTATTTTTTTAGAAACTGATGAAGATGGTTTTTGGAGTATGGATTATACAGATATTCAAGAGTGGGAACAAGAGATAAAAAATACTCAAGCCTATCAAATAGCCAAACAATCAGATTCAATAAAGTACGAAATTAGTTTAGATATGACCTAAAAATAGTTCTATAATTAAAAGATACAATCTAATTACTGTTTTTGATAAAAGAATTTGGTAAAAACCAACCGATTAAAAATTCCATTTCGTCGAAAGGCAAGCTATTTTAATCTTATTCTGACTATAAAAGGCTTTATGTTTGCTATTTTGATTAAATTAGTAGTAAATTATAGCTAGAAATTATATAGCGAAACGAATAGATTGTTATAATAGCCTTTTCCATAAAAACAGTAATCCGAATGTTTGAGCGTTTAACCACGAAACTGATTGGAGGTTTCTCCCTTATTCTTATCTTGTCTATTGCAGTCAATGTGTTTGCAATTATCAAACTCTCACAGGTACAAAATGTAGCCCTTGAGATTAGTGAAAATTGGATGCCGAGTATCTATGAGATATCGACCATTAGTGCCAATACTTCTGACCACATGATACGTCAGCAGCAACATATTTTTGCCCTTTCAGAAATTGAAATGTCAGAATATGAAGGTTTGATGCGATTAGATAAAGAAAATATTACTCGTAGTGAAAAAAACTACAAAAAATTGCTTCAAGAAAGAGAAGATATTCTAACTAATAGAATTGCAGACCAAAAAGAAGAAGATGATCCAGATTTGAAAGATTTAAGACAGAATGCAAATAATTTCAAACTCTTTCAAGATGATTATAAAAAATATTTAGAAGAAAGTGAAAAAATAAAACAATTATCAAGATATAATAACAAAGAAGAAGCAAAAGAAAAACTACGTGAGCGTTCATTTTTAGCTTTCGAATCAAGTAATCAAACACTCAATCAAATCATCTTTGATAACTTCGAAAATGCAAGAGAAGCAGCAAAACGAAGTGAAGAAATTTATACAGACTCTAGTCGTTTGATTATTGGCTTTACCCTAATTTCAATTATTGTAAGTATTTTGGTAGCCTTATTTATTGTCAGAAATACTCGTAAACAAATTGGGGGAGAACCTTCTGACATTGCAGAAGTAGCTCGTAGAGTTTCGGCAGGAGATTTAACAATGAAGTTTACAAATACAGAGTCAGAAGACAGTATTTATTCTTCTGTAAAAAAAGTAGTAGAAAATTTAAGGGAAGTTTCCAACATTACTAACAATATTGCAAAAGGAGATTTATCAAGACAAATTGAAGTAAAAAGCTCAAGTGACCTTTTAGCTATTTCAATTAATCAAATGATTGAGAATTTTAAAAATATTATCAATCAGGCACAAGTTATTGCAAAGGGAGATTATACCGTAAATGTAAAAGAAAGAGGCGAAGAGGACGAACTTAGTGCAGCTCTACAACGAATGACTGAAAGTTTGAGAACAAACAAAATTGAAACTTTCGAACAGAACTGGATTAAAGATGGTATCAATCAACTTGCTCAACAGCTTTCTGGAAACCTTCTTTCATTAGAACTTAGTCGAAAAGCAATCAATTTTATTTCTCGTTATACCGAATCGGCTCAAGGTGTGATGTATTTGGTGGATAGTTACTCTTCTAAATTAAAACTAAATGCTTCGTATGCCTTTACAGAGCGTTCTGGTCTTTCAAATGAATACAAAATTGGAGAAGGTTTGGTCGGACAAGTAGGTTTAGAGCGTAGTCCGATTTTGCTAAAAAATATCAGAAGACAAGACATGTCGCTCACAACAGGAACAGTAGAAGAGCCACCAACTCATGTTTATGCTTTTCCTCTTGTTTTTGAATACGAACTGTATGGAGTTATCGAATTAGCTTCTTTTGAGCCTTTCACACAACTCAAACAAGAATTTTTACAACAGGCTGCCAACACCATCGTAACTTATATTTATTCTGTTCTTCAAACTGACAGAATCAAAGGACTTTTAGCTACTTCAGAAGAAGCTACAAGAAGCGCACAAGCAAGAGCGCAAGAGATTGAGCAAGCCAATGAAAGATTAGAAGTTCAACAAGGAGAATTACAAGAAAAATCAGAAGAATTGCGTCGTAGAAATGAAAGTCTGATTTCAGCGAAAGAAGAGCTAGACAGAAGAGCCGAACAATTAGAATTATCAAACAAATACAAATCAGAGTTTTTGGCAAATATGTCGCATGAACTTCGAACACCACTCAATTCGATTATCATGCTTTCTAAAATGCTTTCTAAAAATGAAAAGGATACATTAGTAGAAAAAGATGTCAAAAAAGCTAAGATTATCTATAAATCAGGTGGAGAGCTTTTAAGATTAATAAATGATATTCTTGACCTTTCTAAAATTGAAGCAGGAAAAATGGTTATCAATCCTGTAGAGTTTGCCAACAAAGAAATTGTTACAGATATGAATGATTTGTTTCAAGGAATTGCTCAAGAAAAAGGAATTCAATTTCTTACAGAAGACAAAACCAAGTCATATATATATAGTGATAAGGAAAGACTCGCTCAGATTTTACGAAACTTCTTATCAAATGCCTTTAAATTTACAAAAAAAGGAGAAGTCAAATTGTCAATTGCTGAACATGATGAAGACCATTACAGATACAGCATTACAGATACAGGAATTGGAATTCCGAAAGACAAACAACAAATCATTTTTGAAGCCTTCAAACAAGCCGACGGAACTACTTCAAGAGAATATGGAGGAACAGGTTTAGGACTTTCAATTGCTAGAGAGCTTACAAAGCTACTGCAAGGACAAATTGAGCTAGATTCAGAAGCAGGAAAAGGAAGTACATTTTCAATTATTTTACCAAAACGATTAGATGAAGAACTAGCTGAAAAAGAAGACCGTGTAACAGTGGTAGTAAAAAATCTAGAAACGGGAAGAAACAAATCTTCTACTCAGAGATATTTGCCTAGAAAACTGATAAGAGAAGATGTTGAAGATGATAGAAATGATATTAACAAGAATGATAATGTTATTCTCATTATTGAAGATGAAGTTCAGTTTGCTGAAAGTATGGCAGAAGTACTGCATTCTCAAAATATAAAAGCCCTGATTGCTCAGAGTGGAGAAGAAGGAATTGATTTGGCAATGCAATACAAACCAAGTGGAATTATTTTAGACTTGGGCTTGCCTGATATTGATGGAACAGATGTTTTGAAAAAACTAAAATCCTATAAAGAGTTGCGTCATATTCCTATCGAAATTATTTCGGCTAGAGATAAAGATAATGATTTGCTTTCCACAGGGGCATTTGGTTTCCTTCAAAAACCAATAGATGAAAATGTCTTGAAAAAAGCAATGACTGATATGCTTCGTCTTTCTCATAAAAAAGTCAAAGATTTATTAGTTGTGGAAGATGACGAATCACAAATGGAAGCTATCAAAGAGCTTATCATTGGCAACGATGTAAAAGTAAAAGGTGTAAAAAATCAGACAGAAGCTATTGAAGCCATTGAGAATGGAACTTTTGATGGTGCAATTGTAGATTTGGGTTTAAAAGATGGAAGTGGACAAGAGGTGTGTAAATACATCAATGAAAATCATCCAAATATTCCTGTCATTATTTATACTGGCAAAACCCTATCACCTGAAGAAGAAACAAATCTGCGAAAAGCAGCTCAAAGTATCATCTTAAAGACTAGAGATACAGGTGAAAAATTGCGAGAAGAAGTCGCTTTATTTTTACATAGAATGGAAGAAGAGGTTGAGAAAGAAACCCCTAAACAAGAAGAAAATGAACAAAAAACACGTACAGCCGAACTTGCTGAATCTCTATTAGCCGAACTTCAAGTAGATAAAGAATTAGAAGAATTGCTTCCAAAAAGAGGAAATTCTAATAAGAATAACAAAGGCAAAAAAGATAAAAATGCTGAAAAACTAGAAGGTGATGTTCCTCCTCGTTCGCTCACTCGTAATTCTATCAATGAAGAAATGGATGGAAATGATGATGAGGAAGAAGAAGAGTACAAATCTGCTAATGAATCTATAAAAGAAGTGAGCAAGGAAGAAGCAATTAAGCTCATCAAAAACAAAACTATCTTAGTAGTCGATGATGATATTCGTAATATTTTTGTAATCGCATCTGCTTTAGAGACTTATGAAGCTCAGATTTTGGAAGCCATGAATGGTCAGCAAGCTATTGATATGCTTCGTGAAGAAGATATAGATTTGGTTTTGATGGACTCGGTTATGCCTGAGATGAATGGACTTGATGCTATGCGAATTATTCGTCAAGATGAAGATTTGAAGCATTATCCAATTGTTGCCATTACTGGAAAAGCACAAGAAGAAGACAAACAAGAGTGTTTTGATGCAGGAGCAAACGATTATATTGTTAAGCCTGTAGATTACGACCAACTAGTCTATACAGTTTGTAAATGGATTGGTAAGCGAGTTTAATACTATTTACCTCAGAATTAAAATAAAAAAATCCTTTTCAATTTGAGTTTAATTCAGAATGGAAAGGATTTTTTCTTTCAATAAACCACTATCACTTATGAAAACTAAATTATATCACTCAACACTTATTTTTATAGCTCTTTTTTGCTTCTCTTTTGTAGCCTATCAAAAATATGAGGATTTTATTTCGGAGCAGAAAAAATACAAAAAAGTGCGTACAGCGTATCAAGAAAAAGAAAAATATCTGACTAAAAAATTAGCTGACAACAATCTATCTCTTCAAAATCTCAATATTTTGATGGTTGCCTATAAAGATGAAGGAGAGCTAGAAATATATGTCAAAGCAAAAACGGCAACATCCTATCAAAAATTTCTGACTTATGACATTTGTAGTAGTTCGGGCAGCTTAGGCGCAAAAAATCAACAAGGAGATTATCAAGTTCCTGAAGGTTTTTATTATATCAACCATTTCAATCCAATGAGTAGCTATTTTCTATCTTTAGGAATTAGTTATCCCAATCAAGCCGATAAAAAACGAAATCCAACAAGAAAAATAAAAGATTTAGGAGGAGCGATTTATCTACATGGTTCTTGTGTAACCATTGGATGTATTCCCATTACAGATGAATTGATAAAAGAAGTCTATGTTTTGGCTGTACAGGCACGAGCAAATGGGCAAAGCAAAATTCCAATTTATATTTTTCCGTTTCGTTTTACAAAAGAAAATAAGGAAATATTTTATCCAAAATATCAAAAACTGGTAGGATTTTGGGACAACATAAAGATAGGATATGAAAAATTTGAGAAAAACAAACAACATTTATCTTTTCAGATAGATGCAAAAGGTAATTATATTTTTGACTAATTTTATCTCAATTTTTATTCTATTACTCATTTTATCAAAACAAGAGTAGCTTTGAAACAGTTTAGTAATAAAGGATAATTTAAATTTCACCATCCTTCCTAAAACTTGTTTTAGCTATTTTTTAATCTCATTACCTTAATTTCAATACAATGAAAAACATTAATATTTACTCATTGCTAGTCTTTACTTTTGCTTTTTGTCTTTTTTCAACTGTTTCTTTTGCACAGCGAAATAAAAACCCATACAAAGACAAATCAAAAACGATTGCTATAGATGAAAAAAATGTCTATGATGCCAGCAAAGACAAAGACAGAAAAGTTTTGCATCTAAAAGACACAATTCCTGCTGAAGATTTTGCTGAATTTGTAGGAAAAATAAAGGAAGTAAAAACGCCTTATGATTTGAGTGAAAAATCAAATGCAAAAGCATTTTCTCCAGTTTCGACCACTACTTATGAAAAATATTTCAATATCATTAATGGTTTGGGCGAAAGAGTTATGGTAGAACCAAAAGGAAATAATCGTTTGTATTTAATTGGAAAATTAGCTGATATGCCTGAAGGAATTACTGCACTTCTTTTTTATGGTTATGATGGATCTATTTTTCAGTTTACAAAATTAGTTACTTTTGATGAAACAGGACATCCAATTGCAGAACAAAATATGCAATATTATATCAAAGGTTCACAAGATGGTTTTACACAAGAAGAAAAAGTAACTTGTAAACTCAATGAAGACAAAACAGTAAGTTGTATGACTTATGCAGCCGAAGGAGAAGAAAAAGAAATGACAGTTAAGTCAGGCGTTATACATCAAGTACAACCAAACGGAACTATTAAAGAAGTTGGGATTGTAGATTTGGAAGCTGAAGTGGAAAATGAAGATGATAAATAACTTGTTTTTCAGCTAAGAATTTATAGTTAAAATAGAGCTTGAAATTTCAAAAAATGTAGAACCTAAACGTTATTCAATCCGTTTTTTAATGGACAGAATAACGTTTTTTTATTTCAACTAAAATAAATTTTAATGCTATGAGTTCTAATAATGAAATCCTTACACTCTCTGGACTCATTCTAGGAGTTGGTCTTGTTTTGATTATTACAGTAGTGATGCTTTTTAATGGCTCTGCCCAAACTACAACAAGTAAAACTACTCAGAATACAGCTACAAATTCAGCTCCTGTGGAAGATATAAATACAAAAGTAGCCTCTCTTGCTGAACCTCAAAAAGCTATCGTTTTGCAAGGAAATGAACTTTTCCAAGGGAATTGTGCACAATGCCATGCTATTGATAAAAAAGTAGTTGGTCCTGCACTTAAAGGCGTAACTGCTCGTTGGGAAAACGAATCTGAAATCATTAATTTTATCAAATATCCTGAAAAAGTAATTACAGGAGGCAAAAACAATTATGCATCAAAATTGTATGAAGAATACGGGCAAATGATGCCAAATCATGATTTTTTTAGTGATCAACAAATACAATCTATTCTTACTTATGTCAAGTTTGAATCTGGAGAAGAAATCGCTATGAAATAAAAATTAAATATAAATTTCCTCTATTCTATCTCTATCAGAATTTTTACATTTTGGTAGAGATATTTTTTAATCTATTCTTCTTAAATTTATTCATTATGAAAAAACGAATCTTGCTTTCAACTATTTTTGCTGTTCTTCTTTTTGCAAGTTTTATCATTTATCAAAAAATAAAAATTGATACAACTTCTACATACGAGATAATACAAGATGACGAAAATTATAAAATAAATGAAGCTAGATTATTGGTTTATGAACTCAATCCAAAAGAACAACAACTAGATTTTTATTGGAAAGATGAAGCAGGAAAAAACTATGAAAACTTTGGAATTCTGAAAAAGTCATTTCAAAAACAAAATAAAGAATTAGTTTTTGCCATGAATGGGGGAATGTTTAAAAGAGATTTATCGCCACAAGGATTATTTATTGATAATGGAATTACTCGTTTTGAGGTTGATACTGTTCAAAAAGGCTATGGCAATTTTTATATGCAACCCAACGGAATTTTTTATTTGACAAAAGATAATAAAGCTATTGTTTCTACTACAAATAAATTTCTCAAAACAAACGATAAACAAAACATAAAATATGCTACTCAGTCAGGACCAATGCTTTTGATTGATGGAAATATTCATTCAAAATTTCGAAAAGGCTCATCAAATCTCAATATCAGAAATGGTGTAGGAATATTACCAAATGGAAATATACTCTTTGCAATGTCAAAAGAAGAGATTAATTTTTATGATTTGGCTACTTTTTTCAAACAAAAAGGCTGTAAAAATGCTCTTTATTTAGATGGCTTTGTTTCCAAAGTCTATTTACCTTCCCAAAACTGGCAACAAACAGATGGAATTTTTGGGGTAATTATAGCAGAAACGAAAACTAAATAATCACACGAAACACAATCAAAAAATTAACCTCATCAGTATTATTCTCATTCTTTTAGCTGTTGCCATGATTACAATTGGAATTATCTCAAAAATACTTCCTCCACCTCTTACTGGAATTGGTTTTTTAGTAATTGCTTGGGGTTTTCAGCTTTTTAAGAAGTAATTTTCCAGATTATTTTAACTTTATTGGAATCCAAATTTCTTCTTCTGAGCTTTCATCTGTTGGATTATATTTTTCTCCCAAAATCTCAAAATGCTCTCTTTTATCTAATTGATAATCTGAGTTTGGTAACCATTTTTCAAAAATATATTGTGCCATTTTTGGAAAATCTTTGGGCAAACCTTTATATAAAAATACAGCGTATAGTCCACCTTCCAAAACTCTTTTTTCCATACCTTGGGGAATAACTTCAAAAGAATCTACTTCAATCATGGCACATTTTGTAAACTCTGTTTTTGGATTAAAATCTTTAAAATCTAATGATTCATTATAAATTTGAATGGAATATAAATCTGTTCCAATAGTATGTTTGATAGTTTTTTTCTGAGGCATAAAACTCTGCCATAACTCCATTGTCTTATTATTTGATAAAGACATTTTTAAAGAGTTACCAATTAGCTTTTTTGAAGGAAGGATTTTGATTTCTGGATTCATTTATTCTTTAAATTACGATTATTATTATTTTTTCTAATGAACTTGTTTAAGAATGGTGATTTATTTTTTTAAAAAGAGGTCAAAATAGTTATACTTGTAAATCATCACATTTTCAATCTAACTATTTTTCCCTCTATGTACGTAAACTTATCAAAAAAATTTATAACCGAAAATATTTTACCTTATTTACATCAATTTACAAAAGGTCGTCGTATAAAAGTAGCTCTTTGGCGTATTATCCAAGCCATTGTGTATCGCTTAAAATCAGGGAGTCAATGGCGAGAACTTCCTATGAAACAATTTTTCGGAAACTTATCAATTCGCTGGAATACAGTATATTACCATTATAATAAATGGTCAAAATTAGGAAGTTGGAAGAAATTATGGATCAAGTATTTAGAAGATTATCGTGGAGAATTAGATTTTTCTATTTGTCAGCTAGACGGCAGCCACACTTCAGCTAAACGAGGAGGAGAAGGTATTGGATATTCCAAAAGAAAAGCAGGAAAAACAACCAATGCACTTTTTCTAACGGATAAAAATGGTATTCCAGTAGCGATGTCTGTTCCAAGAGCAGGCAATCATCACGATGCTTTTGAACTTGAAAAAAATATGCAATCTATGATAGATGATTTGAATGCTTCTCAAATTAGAGAAGGAGGAATTTTTCTCAATGCTGATGCAGCCTTTGATACACAAGCCTTTCGTTCTTTTTGTAATCATTTAGATATTGTAGATAATATAGATTTTAATAAAAGAAATAAAAAAGACCTTGATAATCAACCATTTAAAGATGAAGAAATGTATGAATTGAGATTCGTTATTGAAAGAACTAATGCGTGGTTAGATGCTTTCAAAGCCTTAATTATGAGGTACGAAACTAAAATTCATACGTGGCAAAGTTTACACTATTTAGCCTTTACTTTAATATTTGCCAGAACTAGAAAAAAACATTCTTAAACAACTTCAATATCAAAAACTCAATTCGATAAATCAAGTTACTAATAAGTATCTAAAATTATTCCTCCATACAGCCAAATTAATCAAAAAATGAAAATTCTATTAGCCAATCAAATGGCTTTAGCCGACCAAGAAACCATCAAAAATGAGCCTATTTCTTCTTTAGATTTAATGGAAAAAGCATCACAGAAGGCTTTTTATTGGATTCAGAATTATTTTGCTCAAAATATTAATAGTGGTTTAATCAATACTGAATTTCATATTTTTTGTGGAATTGGAAACAATGGTGGCGATGGACTTGTAATTGCTAGACTTCTCTCAAACTTTGCTTTCCAAATAAATGTGTATATAGTAGCTTTTTCAGATAAACGAAGTAAAGATTTTGAAGCTAATTTTGAAAGAATAAAAACGATTTCGAATATAAAGATTGTAGAAATAAAGACAGAAGAAGATTTAAAAAAATTGTCTATCTCTCAAAACAATCAAAACGAATGGATTATTGATGCAATTTTTGGATATGGATTAAATAGAGTTCCTGAAAAGATTGCAGCCAAAACGATTGAATTTATTAATCAAAACTCTAATAAAAATATAATTTCAATAGATATTCCTTCGGGACTTTTTGCTGATGAAAACCAAAGCAAGGAACATCATTTTGATAAAAATCTGACCGTATACGCCACACACACACTTACTTTTCAAAGTCCAAAATTATCGTTTTTCTTCGATGAGTATAGTGAGTTTGTAGGAAATTTTGAGGTATTGGATATTGGATTAGATAAGGATTTCATTAAAAAATTAGATACTCAAAACTACTGGCTTACCACTCAAAAAATAAAACAAATCTACAAACCACGTACACGAACAGGACACAAAGGAAGTTTCGGACATGCGCTACTGATTGTGGGAAGTTATGGAAAAATGGGAGCTGCACAGCTTTCATCAAAGGCTGCTCTTCGAAGTGGAATTGGTCTTTTGTCTATCCGAACGCCAAAATGTGGAATTGTCCCATTACAAAGTGCAGTTCCAGAAGCAATGATTTTGGTAGATGATTTTGATAAAAAAAATAAGAAACGTAAAAAAGAAAACAAGACATTTTTATCTACTTTTTCCGATGAGCTATTAGAAAAAATGAAAGATTATAAAACTATCGGAATCGGTTGTGGAATGGGTACAGAAGAAAAAACACAAAAATTATTTTTACAGATTCTGAAAACTATTGATTATCCAATCGTTATTGATGCTGATGCGCTGAATATTTTGGCTAAAAACAGAAATTATGAAAATGAGAATAAAGATTGGTTAGATTTTGTTCCCAAAAATTCAATCTTGACACCACACCCAAAAGAATTTGAACGTCTTTTTGGAAAAACACAAACACCCGAAGAAAGACACCGACTTTTGAGAAATTTAGCTAAAGAATATCAACTTTGTATTTTACTCAAAGGTTCTTTTTCAGCTTTAGCTTTGCCAAATGGAGATATTTATCACAGCTCTTTTGGCGATATTGGAATGGCAACGGGTGGAAGTGGCGATGTTCTGACAGGAATACTTACTTCCCTTTTGGCGCAAGGTTATAGTTCAGAAGAAAGTCTGTTACTTGGTATTTTTTTACATGGAAAAGCTGGAGAATTGGCAGCCAAAAACAAATCTAGTGAATCGATGCTTCCTTCTGATTTGATTGAAGAATTAGGGAATGTTTTTAAGATGATTTTGTAACTTGATTAGCGAGTGATTTATATGATAAAATGCAGGATAATACAACTGAAAACAATAATTACTAATTAATTTACTATTAAACATTTTTCTATGGAAATCAGAAATTTAAGTGAAATCAATTTTGATAGTTTGATAGAATGTTTTTTACTTTCTTTTGAGAATTATTTTGTCAAAATGCCTACTGACATAGCGTATTACAAACAGAGGTGGCAAACGGCAAAAGTAGATTATCGCCTTTCTTATGGAATGTTTGATAATGAAAAATTAGTTGGTTTTATCCTTCATGCTATTGATAAACGAGATGGAAAATTAGTAGCTTACAATACAGGAACAGGCGTAATTCCTTCTCACAGAAGACAAAAAATTATTCCTTCTATCTATCAATATGCTATTTCAGATTTGCTGCAACATGGAATTGATAAATCGGTTTTAGAAGTAATTACAGAAAATGAAAAGGCTATAAAAGTCTATCAAAATGTGGGTTTTGAGATAATAAAACATTACAAATGCTTTGTAGGAGAAGTAAACCTAGAAAATAGAGATACAACTAATTTTGAACTCAAAAAGATAAATTATTCAGATATAAACTGGTCAGAAATGCCTAATCAAAACGCTTATTCTTGGGACAATCATTTCAAGATTATAAAAAATGGAAATTATGAATATTATCAAGTTTGGAATCAAAACGGCTCAGGAAATAATCTAGAATCTTTCTTTGTCATAAATCCCATCAATAGACACGAGGGATATATCACACAATTTGAAGTTTTGATAAATGATGAAAAATCTAAACAACTCGCCTATCAAAGACTTTTTTCTGCTATAAAAGAAATTTCTCCCTTCATCAAAATCAATAATATTGATACAAAATTTGAAGATAAAATCCATTTTCTTAATTCAATAGGCATTGAAAATATAATTGACCAATATGAAATGGAAATGAATATAAAATAAACAGCCTAACTTATTCTACTTTTTGAGTTTCTTACTCAGTCTAACAAACTCTTTTTTAAGCTCCTTTTCTTTAGTGATATTTTCTTCTATTTGTAAATCTACCTTTTCTCTCTTTGGATTTATCCATCGAAATAATTTCCCATTATCAAAATAATACCTATTTTCTTCTATTTTTGATTTTCTGATGTCAAAGGCTGCTATTTCATTTTCTTTAGCAACTTCTTTAGTCATATAAATGCTAGTGTTGTATTCAAAATGCTGCTCAAAAATGAAAAATAATTTATCATTCTTCAAGTAGAAAGTAAATATATGTTTTCCTGCTTCTCCAAGCCAAGTCATATTTATTACCTTTAATTCTCTGTTGTTTTTTATATCATAATAACCTACTAACTGTCCTCCTTCAGTTGATTCTCCCATAATATCAACTGTTGTAGTATCATAAGTAGATTTATTTTCTTGTATAGTATTATATTCTTGACGAATATTTTTTATAATTTCTTCTTCTTGTGATTCTGTATTTTGAGAAAAAGACATTTTTGTAAAACTCAAAATTAATAAACAAGATATAATTAAGATTTTCATTGGTTTTTAATTTTAATTACTGATGATAAATTTCATTAATTTCCTCCACAGCTCTTTCAGCCGTTTCAAGTGCACCATGAACAGTTGCAAAATGTCCGTTGTAATGTGTAGCTTCTCCTGCAAAGAAAATTTTGTCCTCAATCGGACGAGCCAACTGCTTTCTAAGTTTGTGAGAACCTACTGACGGATACGAATATGCACCTTCAATATATTCTACTTTTGACCAATCTAAATATTCAAAATCTAAAATAGTAGCTGACGCATTACCGTCAAAATGTTTGTCTAGTTCATCAATTAGTTTTTCTAAAATCTGTCCTTTTGAAAAGCCATTTTCTGTGTAATTTTTGGCTTTATCGCCCATAATAAATGCTGTCAAACCAAACGTAGAAGGATTTTTAATGTAGGGAACAGTTTCCCAATATTCGTTTGCAGCATCCATTCCTACTAAATATTCGGTTTCTTCGCCATCATTGTACTTTTTTGACCAAAAATTCTCTGAGAAGTTTAGAAAAAATTTAATCGCATAATTATCCATTCCTATTTTATCAATCGCTTCTTGTTTTTTGGGAGATAATTCGGGCAAGAAAATAATTTTATTTTGCTTTAACTGCGTAAGAGGAACAGTTATCAAAACAGCATCAGCTCTATAATTTTGAAAATCTTTTGTGATAATTTCTACTCCTTCTGCAAACGAACGCACCATAATAACAGGTTTTTCAAGTTGCAAAAAGGGTTTTGTTTTTTCTTTCCATTCTTCCAAAAGGCTCTCAAAACCTACACACATTCTATAATTTTGCTCTCCAGCTTCCCATCGGTAGGCTTCAACAGCTAAGGCTTTCATTCCTAAGTTCTTCAAATTTGTTCCCAAAGCACCTGCAAAGGCTTCATACCAACGATAGGCATCAGGCTGACGAGTAGGCGTAATATCGTGCTGCTCTAAAAAATTACTCAACGGAATATCTTCACCTTCATAGTGATGATGACCTTCATAAAACTCTTCATAATCAGCAAAATACTGTTTTGCATCTTCAAGTTTTTTGATTTTTTTATTAGAAAATAACTCATCTCGCCACAGAAAAGACGAATCGCCTTCTTTGTGTAATTTGTCTGCTTTCTTTGCCATTTTATGAAACAGTGTACCTTTTCCATGGACAAATTCTGCACCCATTTCTAGCTTGTAGGGAAAGCGTTCTGTTTTTGTCCAAACCCTTCCTCCTGTTCGGTTTGAGGCTTCTAATAAAGTTACTTCGTGTCCTTGTTCTATCAATAAACTGGCTGCATAAAGTCCTGCTGCACCTGCACCAACAACAATAATTTGTTTTTTATTAGTAGTTATGTTTGGAATTTTTGAAGAAGGAGTTTCCATAGAAATAGCTATTTTAGTTTAGGTTTAATGTAAAAATAGCTTTATTTGTATGTAGAAACAAAAAAACTAGATTTTAATTATTTATGAAAAATAAACATCCAAACCGTGCAGTTTTAATTGGTTTTTTGATAAATAGTATCATATCTATTATTATTTTAACTGCTACACCTACTGGAATTGCTTTGGATATGCAATTTCATGACACTTACTTTGTGGTAGGAGTTTTTGATTTATCAGCCTCTATTTTGCAATTCTTTTTTATCTATTCTTTATTCTACTTTATTTTGTTTTTGATTAATCGAAGCGTAAACTCTAAAGCAGCAAAAATCCATTATTATCTAACTACTTTCATAGCTCTTTGCTTATCTTCTTTCTTACTTATATTTATTGATACAGACTTTCCCAAACGATATTTTTCTCATGAAGAATATAAGCCTTTATTTGCTGATTTTTATGGTTTATTTACTGCCCTTTTAGCTTTCTATATTTTTATTCAAATTTCATTCTTCTTCTATTTCATTTTTACAATCAAAAAAATAAAATAAGTCAAAGACAAGTCTTTGACCTACAATGAGTTTGTATTCTTAGAAATTATAACTCAATCCCATAAGTCCATAATTAACAAGTGTAAAATTATAAACTTCGTCAATATCAGAGCCACCTTCTAAAATACGATAACCAAAACGAAGGTTTGTATCTTCAGCAATTCTATAAAAAGCAGCTAACTCAAAATCAAATGCTCGTCCTTGTGGAGAAGCCAGTCCATCGCCTTCTAATAAAAAGCCAATTTTATCTGTTGCATTGACAGAAGCATAAATATTAATGAGAGGTACAATACCCAAATCTGTTTTTTTTGAAGAAATTCCATTTTGCTCAACTTCAATATAAGCATCACGAATTTTTCCTGTCAGACCTGCACCCAAACGCACTTTATCTGTTACTACAAAGTCATAACGATACGTAAGACGGTAGGAGTTAAATTTATAATTGACTTTTGTATCTACCAAAGGCAAAAAGTTTTCTTCATAAAAACGGGTAGGTTTATCAAAATTTCCATTGTAAGAAACTTGTAACGGCGCAAAAAGCCCAAAGACATTATGACGATTATTGAAACGATAACCTGCACGCAGACGGTATGCAAAGGAAGCCTTATTATCAAAATTGCCATTTCCTCCATCTACTACATTAAAACGAGTTCCTTCTGTTCCTGAAACTTGAATTTTATTATAGCCTGTTTTGATAATATCAAACTCAACATCAGCCATAAATTGAGCAGAAGCACAAAATGAAATAAAAAATAGAAGGTAAAAAAAAGCACTTAGACGAAAAATAAATTTCATAATTAATACAGTTTAAAAAATTAGATTGAACTATTTAATACAAAAAAATAGAATTCCATTTAATATAGAATTCTACTTGATTAACTTTTATGAAATAGTTTTGTTTAGTCAAAAAACCTTTAGTCTATAAACACATTCTATTTACTTATAAAATACATATTTTACATTCTCTAATAACAACTTCAGAGCCTGTTCGAGTTTTTATTTTTTCTTTCTTCTAGCCCCTTTATTTATGAGGTTTAAAATCATAGCTAAATACACAAATGCTTTAGCAGAATCTACAGTTTTCTCATAATCTACTTTTAGTCTTCTGTTTTGATTAAGCCAAGCAAAAGTTCTTTCTACTACCCACCTTTTGGGTTGAGGTACAAATGCTTTATCCTCTTTTTTTTCTCTTCTTGGACTATTGACAATCTCAATTTGTACTCCTGTTTGACTAAATATTTCAGCAGCCAAACTAGCACTTCTATAGCCTGCATCAGCAAGAATTTTAAAGAATTTTCTTCCTCTAAATTGAGCTAAATAAGCTAGATAAGCAAGTTGATTCACGTCAGCTTCATTGGCTGGACTAATCTCTAATTCTAGTAAATTTCCTTGCGTATCTACCAGTATATGCCGTTTACGTCCTTTTTTGAGCTTGTAACCATCTACACCTATAGCTTCCCCTCCATATACACTTTGTACACTTTGAGAGTCTATAGAACCCAAAGAGGGTTTAGCATTTCTACCTTGAGCCAACCGTTCTCTTGTGACCAACTTGTCCAAAAGTTTTTTGTACCAACCCATCTTCTGCCATTTGCTAAAGTAGTCATACAAACTACTCCAAGGAATACCATAACTACTGGGAAGTAAACGCCAACTACTGCCAGAACGAGTGATGTAAAATAGTCCTGAAAAGATATTATACAAACTGTGTTTGCGTTTTCTTTCCAAGTACGAAAAAGGTATAAATTTTTTCATATATTGCCAAAGAGCATCAGATAAATATTCATTAGTAAACATAGTCATTGATATTTTAATTAGTAACTGAAAATCAATAACTTAACTAATAAAAAAATCTGATGTTCTTTTTTATGTATCTAAACTCGAACAGGCTCTCAGCTTAAGCAATCATTGATATATAAAAATAAAGTACCTTTGTAGTTTAAACGTATTTCATTTTTCTATCAAAAAAACTCATTTTATTTTTATGGATTCTATTCATTCTCTCCCTACTGATTCTAACCAGCTTCCTCCCATTCTTCCACTCATTATTCTAGGCGCAAAAGGTCTTGGAAAGGTTGCCTTGGAGGTTTTACAAAGTACAGATAATATCATTTATTGCTTCCTTGATGAGGATTATAAAGAAGAAGCTGCTGTTTCTGAAACTGCTACTTTTCCAAACGAAATAAATCACGTTTCGATAATGGGAAGTTCTGATGATGATGATATGCTCAATCTTATCAATGACAAGTGTGATTATTTTGTAGCTGTAGAAAATGTAGCTGATAGAAAAAGGCTTATCAAAAAAATCTATAAACAAAGAAAAAAATATCCTGCTGTGGCTGTTCACTCAACAGCTCACATTGCTGATGATGCAACTATGGGCTATGGAACTTTGATAGGAATGGGAACAATGATAGGCGCAGATGTAAAAATTGGAACAAGTTGCATCATCAATGCAAATTCTACTTTGGATTATGAAGTAGAAATAGGAAATTTCACTCAAATAGGAATCGGAACAAATATAGGTGCTGGAGTGAAAATAGAAGAAGAAGTTTTTGTAGGAAATGGTGTAACCATTATTGCAGGAGTTACGATAGGAAAAGGCGCACGAATTGGAGCAGGAAGTGTAGTTTTGAGTAACATAAAAGCAAAAGAAACCGTTTTAGGTAATCCAGCAAAGGCTGTTTCTTTGTAACTAATTTTCTAATTAGCTAGATATTAGGAACTCTATTAATTAAAATTATTTTTTTAATGGAAGATATAAAAAAACAAATAATCAATTTTGCTAATGAATATTCTCTCAAAGAGAAAGCATTAGCTCACATAGATAAAGTGATGGATGCGTGTATTGAAGCAGACAAAGAAGTTGGCGTAGATTTTTTGGATGGACAAGACAGATCTGAATTTATTTATGAATTTGGCAGATATGAATTCCAAATTAATAAACATGAAAACTGTCGAATTGTCACAAAAATCAACATCTATTCAAAAAAACTCTATGGAGTGAATTATGATATACCAGTAGGTTATTATGAGGAGTGGACTGATTTAACTGGAAAACATTTAGACGAATTCTTAATTTTTGATTGGTCACCAATT
This sequence comes from Bernardetia sp. Wsw4-3y2, assembly GCF_037126295.1. Classification (NCBI taxonomy): domain Bacteria; kingdom Pseudomonadati; phylum Bacteroidota; class Cytophagia; order Cytophagales; family Bernardetiaceae; genus Bernardetia; species Bernardetia sp. Wsw4-3y2. The sequence goes on from NZ_CP147017.1 coordinate 1,665,907, forward strand.
AAGTAGGCAAGTAAAGATTATTTGCCCAACCAATTGCATCAAAATCTTATCTATTACTTTTTCATCTCTCAAACTCTTTTGATTAACAATGAATTACCTTACAATTTCGTAATTTTATGAAATTAGAGTAGCAAACAGCTTCCAAGCTGTTTTTGAATATAAATTTAAAAACATAGGGCACTTGAAAAGTGTCTTCTACAGATATGAATACAGCAACTAGCATAAATATACATCAATTAATTACCAAACATCTTCAAGAACGTATTTTAGTCTTGGATGGTGCAATGGGAACAATGATTCAACGCCATACACTTACAGAAGAAGATTTCAGAAGTGAGCGTTTTAAAAATTGGAAACAAGATGTAAAAGGAAATAATGACCTTTTATCACTTACTCAACCTGAAATTATCAGAGATATTCATAAAAAATATTTTGCAGCAGGTTCTGATATTGTAGAAACGAATACGTTTAGTGCTACTACCATTGCCATGGCTGATTATGGAATGGAAGAGTTAGCTTATGAACTCAATTATGAGTCTGCCAAACTTGCCAAAGAAGCAGCAGCCGAATTTGGAGGAATTTATCACGAAACAAAACCTCGTTTTGTAGCTGGTGCAATAGGACCTACAAACAGAACAGCATCTATTTCGCCAGATGTAAACGACCCAGCTTACAGAGCTGTTACATTTGATGATTTGGTAGAGGCTTATTACGAACAAGTTCGTGGCTTGGTTGATGGTGGAGTTGATTTGATTTTGATAGAAACCGTTTTTGATACATTAAACTGTAAGGCTGCACTTTTTGCAGTAGAAAAATATTTTGATGATAGAAATATTCCACAAGCAGACCGTTTGCCGATTATGGTTTCGGGAACAATTACAGATGCAAGTGGACGTACTTTATCTGGACAAACAACAGAAGCATTTTATAACTCAATAGCGCATTCCAATATTATTTCTGTTGGTCTGAATTGTGCTTTGGGTGCTGCACTCATGAAACCGTATATGCGTGAACTTTCACGAGTTGCAAATTGCTATGTTTCGTGTTATCCAAATGCAGGACTTCCAAACGAATTTGGTCAGTACGACGAAACGGCATCACAAATGGCTCGTCTTTTAGAGGATTTTGCAAGTGAAGGATTATTTAATATTGTTGGTGGTTGTTGTGGAACTACGCCAGACCATATTCAAGCCATTGCAGAAGAAGCAGCAAAACATGAACCTCGCAAGATTCCAGAGCGCAAAATTGCAATGCGTTTGTCAGGATTAGAAGCCTTTACGGTTGATAAAAGCACTAATTTTGTAAATGTTGGAGAACGTACCAATGTTACTGGTTCAAAAATGTTTGCTAGACTTATAAAAGAAGGCAAATTTCAAGAAGCCTTAGACGTAGCCAAACAACAAGTTGAAGGTGGAGCGCAAGTTATCGACATCAACATGGATGAGGGAATGTTGGATTCAAAAAATGCAATGGTTCATTTCTTGAATTTGGTAGGTTCAGAGCCAGACATTGCCAAACTTCCAATTATGATAGATTCTTCAAAGTGGGAAATCATAGAAGCAGGTTTGAAATGTGTGCAAGGAAAAGGAATTGTAAACTCAATTTCACTCAAAGAAGGAAAAGAAAAGTTTATCGAACAAGCTCGGCTCGTTCGTCGTTATGGTGCTGCCGTTATTATTATGGCTTTTGATGAGGAAGGACAAGCAGATACGTTTGAAAGAAAAATAGAAATTTGTAAACGGAGTTATGATATTTGGGTAGATGAACTTGGTTTTCCTGCTGAAGACGTAATTTTTGACCCTAATATTTTTGCTATCGCCACAGGAATTGATGAGCATAATAATTATGCTGTCGATTTTATCAATGCGACAAGATGGATTAAAGAAAACCTACCCCATGCTAAAGTAAGTGGTGGAGTAAGTAATGTTTCGTTTTCGTTTCGTGGAAATGATGTAGTTCGTGAAGCAATTCATGCTGTTTTCTTGTACCATGCTGTAAAAGCAGGAATGGATATGGGAATCGTAAATGCTGGAATGTTAGAAGTGTATGATAATGTTGATAAGGAACTTTTGAAGTACGTTGAAGATGTAGTTTTGAATAAAAATCCTGAAAACGGAACAGAACTTCTAGTAGATATTGCTGAAAAATACAGAGGAGAAGGAAAAAAACGAGTAAAAGACGAAACATGGAGAGAAAATTCTGTCGAAAAGCGTCTTGAATATTCGTTAGTAAACGGAATTACAGAATATATCATTGAAGATACAGAAGAAGCACGTTTGAAAGTAGACCATCCTTTGCACGTCATTGAAGGTGCTTTAATGGACGGAATGAATGTAGTAGGAGATTTGTTTGGAGAAGGAAAAATGTTTTTACCACAAGTTGTAAAATCGGCTCGTGTGATGAAACAAGCTGTTGCTCATTTAGTGCCTTTCTTGGAAATAGAAAAACAAAAATTGCGTGATTCTGGACAGGAAGTAAAGAAAAACGGTAAAATTCTTTTAGCCACCGTAAAAGGTGATGTTCATGATATTGGAAAAAACATTGTAGGTGTTGTGTTGGCGTGTAACAATTATGATGTTGTTGATTTGGGTGTAATGGTTCCTGCTGATAAAATTTTGCAAGAAGCTGTCAATCATGGTGTTGATGTAATTGGACTTAGTGGACTTATTACGCCATCGCTTGATGAAATGGTTTTTGTGGCGCAGCAAATGGAAAAACAAGGCTTAAAACTTCCTCTTTTGATTGGTGGAGCGACTACTTCACGTATTCATACGGCTGTAAAAGTTGCACCTAGCTATTCGGGTTCAGTGGTTCATGTCGTGGATGCTTCAAAGGCAGTTCCTGTCATGACAAATTTATTGAATGATGAAGCAAAAGAGAAGTATTCAAAAACAGTAAGAGATGAATATACATTACTGGCAGAAGACCACAAAAAACGACAGTCAGAAGCAAAATATATTCCCATTCAAGAAGCAAGACGCAATAAACTCAAAATTGATTGGAATAAAACGACACTTACAGAACCTACATTTTTAGGAAATCGTTATTTCAATAATTATAATCTTTCTGAAATCAGAGAATTTATTGATTGGAGTCCATTTTTCATGACGTGGGGACTTACAGGCGCATATCCACGTATTTTTAACCACAAACATCATGGAAATGAAGCAAAAAAATTATTTGATGATGCTCAAAAAATGCTAGACAAAATCATTTCTGGTCGTTGGCTGACTGCTAATGCTGCAATTGGTTTTTATCCTGCCAATGTTGTCAATGATGATGATATTGAGGTTTATACGAATGATGAGCGTACAGAAGTTTTGACTTATTTTAGAAACCTTCGTCAGCAACAAGAAAAAACAGGTAAAACGCCAAATCTTTGTATTTCGGATTTTGTTGCACCAAAAGAAACAGGTTTAAAGGATTATATCGGTCTTTTTGCAGTAACGACAGGAATCGGAATTGAGAAAAAACTAGCCGAGTTTGAAGCAAAAAACGACGATTATAGCAAAATCATGTTACAAGCTTTAGCTGATAGATTAGCCGAAGCCTTTGCAGAGTTATTGCACAAACAAACTCGTACACAATATTGGGGTTATCAAAAAGACGAAAACCTAACAAAAGAAGATATTGTAAGAGAAAAATATGTAGGTATTCGTCCTGCTCCCGGTTATCCTGCCAACCCCGACCACACCGAAAAAACACTTTTATTTGACTTACTAAAAGCCACCGAAAAAACAGGAATTGAACTTACCGAAAGTTTAGCCATGTTACCAACGGCAGCCGTTTCAGGTTTGTATTTTTCACACCCAGAATCTATTTATTTTGGAGTAGGAAGAATCAGCAAAGACCAAATAGAAGATTACGCAAAACGAAAAAATATGTCAGTAGAAGAAATAGAAAAATGGTTAGGTAGTAATTTGAATTATTGATTTTACAGCGTAAACTGTACCGACACTTGTGAAAGTATCTGACAGTTTAAATACAAACTTATGTATTGTCGGTACACTTTCATAAGTGTCAGACAATTATTACATACTTTATCACAACTTAACCCTAACTGTCCGACACCTTTGAGGTGTCCTGACAGTTCAATCAAAATACGAAATGTACCTTCAATCTGAACAACTATACCATATCTACAATAGAGGAAATAATAAACAACAGTTATTTTTCAATAGGGAGAACTATTTGTATTTCTTGCGATTTGTGAAAAAGCACGTTGCTCCTTATTGTGAGATAATAAATTATTGTTTAATGCCTAATCATTTTCATTTTTTGATTTCCACAACAGAATATTCAGTACAGGAAATGAAATTAGGAAACATTACTACAAATAAACTTTCAAACGCTTTTCGAATTGTTTTGAGTAGTTATGCAAAAGGTTCGAATGCAGAAAGAGGAAGGCAAAATGTACTTTTCAAACCCAAAACCACAGCGAAGAGTTTGGAGGAAGGAAGTGCAAATTATGCTGATACTTGTTTCTACTATATTCATCAAAATCCTTTGAAAGCAGGTTTAGTAACAAAGTTAGAAAATTGGGAGTTTTGCTCTTTTCAAGATTATGCTAAACTTAGAAACGGAACATTGTGTAATAAGGAATTAGCAAATCAGTTTATAGATTTTGACAAAGATAATTTTTTGAAAGAGTCGTATCAAATGATTCCAGAGGAAAAGCTAAAATTTATATTCTGAAAGTTTTGTCCTCAACTGTGCTGACTGACACTTGTGAACGACTTTAGCTCTCAACGAAGTTAAAGTGTCTGACAAAAACGGATTGTCAGTACACCTTCATAGGTATCGGACAATTAAATCTATCCCTCTGTTAAGCGTAGTGTTTCACTACGATTTATTAATTGGCAAGTCTTAGACTTGCGTTTTGAGAGTACAAATAGAAAGATGGTTAGGTAGTAATTAAAATTAAGAATCGTTCTTTTTTGTATATTGCAAATACCAAATGCAGTTGAATTTATAAATAAGTTATGTGTCACCCCTATGACGACACGGCGACAGACTAAAATAAAGTGAGAAAAAAGGACACATATATATTGACGACAATTATAGTGGTTAACTTATTGATCTATTTTTTGCTTTTACCATATGCACAAAAGACAGCAAACAGTCATATGAATAGTGGACATTTTTTCGGAATAATATTGTACTTCATTTCAGGACTAATATTTTTGTTTGGTCTTAATGGACTGGTTCGGCAAAAGCAACATAAAATTTTTATTTTACTCTTGATTTTCGCTGTGATTTTAACTTTTTGGGGTTACAGACTTCATTCTTTAATGTGTTTAAGTTGCTTAAACAGTGGTTAATTATGAAACAACAAATAATAACAATTTTGACTCCACAGGCTATTGCTCGTTTTTAATGAGGGATTTATATGTATTCGGCTTGTAGCATGTATTTGTTGTTCAAGCATTTTTATTTCATAATCAAAATTTAAACTTAGTAGAAAAAATCATTATCTTCTGTATATTGTAAACACCATTAATTCTTTTTTTGGAATTGGTGGTGTTTTTAAATAACTGAACGCAGTTGCGTTTATAAATAAATTAGATGCAATTTGAAATATGGATAAAAGTCGATCTTCATTAATAAATTTCATTAAACAAATTATTCCAATAAATGAAATTGAAGCTGAAGAAATTGCTAATGCATTTCATTTTACAAAAATTGAAAAGAACTCACTTTTTTTAGAAGAGAATAAAGTTAGTGACGACTATTTTTTTCTTCAAAAAGGATTAATGAGAGTTTTTCTTTATGATTTAGAAGGAAATGAAATCACTACAGATATTTTCACAGAAAATAATATCGTTTTTGAAATTACCTCTTTTTTCAATAGAGTTAAATCTGAAACAAATATTCAAGCTCTAACTGATTGTATGGGCTATCGCATTTCTTACGAAGAATTAAACACACTGTTTCATCATAAACCTGCCTTTAGAGATTTCGGAAGAGCTATTTTAGTTAAAGAATTCATCGCTTCCAAAAAGAGAAACTATGCAATGATTAATCAAACTGCCGAACAACGCTACCACCACTTACTGACTTCAAGACCTGAAATAGTAAAATATGTACCCTTAAAATATATAGCTTCTTACATAGGAGTTACAGATAGTACACTAAGTAGAATACGAAAGAAAAAATAATCCTAGCTTTTTCTTGCCTTTTGTCAAGTGGATTACATTTTTGACTGCCTAACTTTGAATTTCACAATAAAGATTATTCACAATTAAAGATTAAAAAATGGCAGATATTTCAATTTTCACATCTCTTGGGCTAATTCTAACAACCCTAATCTCTGTTTGGGTATTTTTTAAAGCTTCTAATCATAAAAAAACTCTTTACGGCATTATTATATGGATGCTTATTGTAGGTGTATTAGGAATAAATGGATTTTACCAAAAATTGGGAACATTTCCACCAAGGTTTACTTTATTACTTGCTCCAGCTATTTTATTTATTTTGATACTTTTTACCAATAAAAAGGGCAAAAAGTTTATTGATAGCCTTAGCCTAAAATATTTAATCATAGTGCATAGTGTACGTATTCCTGTGGAAATAACTCTTTATCATATCTTTTTAGGTGGGTTAATTCCTGATTTAATGACCTTTGAAGGCTATAATTATGACATCATATCAGGAATTACAGCTCCAATAGTATATTATTTCGTATTTGTTAAAAAAATAATAGGACAAAAAGGTCTTCTACTATGGAATATTGTGTGTTTAGGGTTATTGATTAATATATTGGTAATAGCTGTATTAAGTGCACAAACTCCCTTTCAACAATTAGCATTTGATCAACCCAATATTGGAGTAACTTACTTTCCTTTTGTATGGCTTCCAACAGTGATAGTTCCGATAGTTTTGTTTTCACACTTAGCTAGTATTAGACAATTGGTAGTAAGAAAAAAAGCACCTAACAATGTATAAACACACTTGTTCGTAGTGTGCTACGAACCTACAAATGTATTTAGTTTCACTCCACAGCCCTCACTCAGCAAAACCAAGTCTTTAGGGGAACATAACGCAAAAAAGCCATTCCTAAATTAAATTAGAAATGGCTTTTTTAGATAAATTTGGTGATTAATTTTAGTTTTTCATAAGTGCATTTTATTGTTTTACTTAGACCTTATTTGGACATAAGTTGACAGCTTTCTACCAATTTCAAAAACTCTGTACGGTAGCCTTCTGTATCTTTTCCTTTTGCAGCTTTTGCAAGTGTAATAACTTGATTATAAGAAGCATTCGACTTAAATTCAGAGTTTTTCAGAATCATTCCAAATTCTGCTACGGCAGCCGAAAAACGGAAATTATCAGACGTTTTTTCTAAAGCAATATTATCATCTTTCAATGGATTGACAATCAAATTACTTGTATCTTCATTTGGCTTTTTGTAACGCAATTTTAAGTTTAATAACTCGTCAGAAGAGGCAGCAGCCGTATAAGATGCTTTTATTTTATTTTCTTCTTTCTGATAACGCAAATCATCTACTGAAGGAAAAAACTCGCTTTTTACACCAACTGGAATAATTTCGTAAAGAGCTGTTACAGTGTGTCCTGCTCCAAGTTCACCAGCATCTTTTTTATCATCGTTAAAGTCTTCTTTTGCAAGCATTCTGTTTTCGTAACCAATCAAACGATAGGCTGCTACTTTTGTAGGATTAAACTCAATTTGAATTTTGACATCTTTAGCAATTGTAAAGAGTGTGGCTCTCATTTGTGTTACAAAAACCTTTTTTGCTTCTTGAATATTGTCGATATAAAAGTAATTTCCGTTTCCTGCATTACTCAAATCTTCCATTTGATGGTCTTTATAATTTCCCATTCCAAAACCACAAACAGTCAAATAAATTCCGTCATTTCTTTTGCTTTCAATCATAGTTACTAATTCTTTTGGAGAATTTACACCTACATTAAAATCGCCATCGGTACACAAAATAACTCGGTTGTTTCCTTCTTTTATCAAATTATCTTTTGCTAAACTGTAAGCAAGTTGGATTCCTGCGCCACCTGCTGTGCTTCCACCTGCCGAAACGGCTTCTAAGGCGTTCATAATTTTGTCTGTTTCTGTAGCTGGTGTAGATTCCAAAACCAAACCTGCTGCACCTGCATAAGCAACAATCGCAATACGGTCGTTTTTGCTTAATTTTGTAAGAAGAAGTTTGAGCGAAGAACGAAGAAGAGGTAATTTGTTTTGTGCCTCCATTGAACCAGAAGCATCAATCAAAAAAACTAAATTTGAAGGCGCAAGATTATCATAATCCAAATCTTTTCCTTGAATTCCGACGTGAACTAATTTATGTTTTTCATTCCAAGGAGCTGTAGAAATTTCTGTACTGACTGAAAAAGGATGTTTTCCTGTAGGTTTTTGATAATCGTAATCAAAATAATTGATAAATTCTTCGATACGAACAGCATCAGCATTGGGAAGCTGACCAGATTGAATAAAACGACGAGCATTTGAATAAGAAGCATTATCAACATCAATCGAAAAAGTAGATAGAGGTTCTTTGAGAGATTGAATGAATTTATTTTCTATCTGTTTTTGATATTCTTCTGTATTTTGTTGGATTTGGTCATCAGTTCTATATAATTCACTTTCTAGAGAGATAGAATAATCTGCATCTTGATTGTTATTGTATGAAATATCTCTTTTCTCTTTATTACTGCTCGTTCTGTTAGGAGAAGAAGCTATATTTCCTTGTGCATCAGCAGTAGAACTATCAGTTGATTCATAATTTGCATTCTTATTTGTGCTACATGAAACAATAAATAAAGCAGAAGTAGCCACTAAAGCGACTTTCGTAATTGAAGATAATTTCTTTAAAGATTCCATAATCATAAAAATTAGAGTGAGGTAAATTTGTTTGTTTGGTAAGTAGATGCAAGACTTACCAAAATTCCACACAAAAATTTTTATTTTTTTCTGCATTTAAAATTTAGACAAAAAAAATACCTTTTCTATATCTCAAGTTTCCTGTACTTAAACGAAAACTATCACTGATTAGAAAAGGTACTTTTTTGCAAGTAATGAGAAAGGTATAAATTTAAAGTACACCCATATAACGGATTTGACTTTAAAAAAGTTTAGTTTTAGAAATTTTTTTTTTAGCAATTACTAAAAAAATCATCATTGATAATTAATTATTCTAACTTCTTCAATTTCCTAAAAGTTCGATATTCTACCAAAACTGTAACAGCCAAGAACAAAACAAGCAATCCATTTTGAATCAAATGTTTTTGCCAAAACCCTGTCCATTCTATATTCAAACAAATAAAAATAAGTGTTGTAGAAATTCCTAAATACAAAATCATTTTCAGAATTGGATAAGGAATAGGTTGGTATTTTCTTCCCAAAAGATAACACATAGCTGCCATCGTAAAATAACAAGAAAGTGTCGCAATCGCACTTCCAAAATATCCTAAAAATGGAATCAGAATAAAATTGAAACTAATTGTAATAGCTGCACCTGCAAGGCTTATCCAAAGTCCAAAATGTGTACGGTCAGAAACCTTAAACCAAACCGAAAAATTATAATATAATCCCAAACAAATATTTGCTAAAAGTAGAATCGGAACAATAAAAAGTCCTTCGTGATATTCTTTATTTGTGATAAAAATATTTGCTATCCATTCCATATTCAAACTCACTCCTAGCATCATCAAAACACAGACAATCGTAAAAAAATGAGTAATGGTAGCAAACGTTTTGGGAGAATCTTTCTGACTAGCTTGTGAGAAAAAAAACGGCTCTGCACCATATTTAAAGGCTTGAACAGCTAAAGTAATAAAAATAGAAAGTTTGTAACAGGCTGAATAAATTCCTACTGCATCCATTGGAGATTTATTTGGATAAAAATTATCAGGAAGCCATTTTTGCAATAAACTTCTATCAATTACTTCATTAATCGCATAGGCAATTCCTGCAAAAAGTAACGGATAGGCATATAAAAGCATAGGTTTGAAATCTTTCCAGTTCTTTTTCCAATTGAATGTAAAACGAAAATCTTTAAATTCTTTCCAAAGCAGTGGAATAACAGAAGAGTTTGCAATCAAGGTGGCTAAAAAAACATAACCTAAAGCAATTTCTGGGTCATAAATTAGTTTTGCATACTCTTGAAAAAATAAAAACTGTGTTCCTTCTACACTGTGTTTACAAAAATAAAGAAAGAAAAAGTTTAGAAAAAGAGTAAGAACAATAACTGTCATTCGAAGAGAAGCAAATTTCATTGCTTTTTCTTCTGCTCTCAATCGTGCATACGGAATCGCAACGATAGAATCAATGGCAATAATACCAGCAAACCACTTTACAAACTGTGCATTATTGGGATATTCTAAAAAAACAGCTATTGGCTCTGCAAAAATCCACATCAAACTACTCAGAATGAGCGAAGTAAACATGACAGAACTTAGAGAAAGATTGTAAGGCTTCCCATTTTTAGAGGATGGATTATTCTGCTCTTCACTATTTACCTCATTATTTTTAGATATGAAACGAAAATAAGTCGTTTCCATTCCATGTGTGTAAATGACATTCAGAAGTGCAGCATAAGCATAAAAAACCGACATACCACCATATTCATCAGGAAGGAAAATTCCTGTATAGAAAGGTGTAAGTAAATAATTGAGCAATCTACCAACTATTCCAGTAAGTCCGTAAATAGCTGTTTGAGAAAGAAATTTTTTATACATTTCGTTTTTTGTGCATTCTGTTTAAGGAATCAAAAGTAGTTATAAAATGAAGGATTATCAAAAAGTAGTTTTTGAAGTATTAAACTTGTTTTTCTTGATTGATTAACTAATTTTACAACAATAACCTGTAATTATTCTGTATTTTATCGTACAAATCAGAATAATTAGTTATCGGTCTTACCACAATTATTTCATTTTATATCAAAATACACACAATGAAAAAAATAGTCTTACAATTATCCATTGCTGCAACTTTGCTTTCAGCTTGTGGAACAGAAAAAAAAGAAACCCAAGAAGAAAAAATGCCTGTTACATTTGAATATCCTGAAACAAAAAAAGGAACAGTAGAAGATACTTACTTTGAAACGGTTATCAAAGATCCTTATCGTTGGTTAGAAGACGACCGAAGCACAGAAACAGAAAGCTGGGTAAAAGCTCAAAACAAAGTTACTTTCGATTACCTAAAATCTATTCCTTACCGTGAGCAGCTCAAAAATCAGTTAGAGAAGGTCTGGAATTATGAGAAAATATCTAGTCCATTTAAAGAAGGAAATTATACTTATTTCTACAAAAATGATGGATTGCAAAATCAATATGTCGTTTATAGAAAAAAAGAAGGCGAAGAAAAAGACCAAGTTTTTATTGACCCAAATACATTTTCAAAAGATGGAACTGTTTCAATGGCAGGACTTGATTTTTCAAAAGATGGTTCTCGTGCAGCCTACCAAATTTCAGAAGGTGGAAGCGATTGGAGAAAAGTAATTGTAATTGATACAGAAAGTAAAGAAGCAATTGAAGACACACTCAAAAATGTGAAATTTAGTGGTATAAGTTGGAAAGGAAACGACGGTTTTTATTATTCTAGCTATGATAAACCAGAGGGAAGTGAACTTTCAGCCAAAACAGACCAACATAAATTATACTTTCATAAAGTAGGAACTCCTCAAAGTGAAGACAAAGTTATCTTTGGAGCAACAGCAGACCAGAAACACAGATATGTAGGTGGCTCTGTTACAGAAGATGAAAACTATTTGCTCATCTCTGGAAGTAATGCAACCTCTGGTAATAAACTTTTTATCAAAGATTTATCAAAAGCAAATTCTCCTTTGGTTACTATTGTAGATAATGAAGATAGTGATACATATTTAATGGATAATGAAGGTTCAAAACTTTATTTGGTTACAAACCTAGATGCGCCAAATCAGAAAGTAGTGATGACAGATGCTTCAAAGCCAACTCCTGAAAACTGGAAAGATGTAATTCCTCATACAGAAAACGTTTTGAGTGCTTCTTCAGGTGGTGGATATTTGTTTGCTGAATATATGGTAGATGCTATTTCTAAAGTTGTTCAGTATGATATGAATGGAAAAGAAATCAGAGAAATAAAATTACCAGGGGTAGGAAGTGCTGGTGGTTTTGGTGGAAAAAAAGAAGATAAGGAAATGTATTTTTCTTTCACCAATTATAATACACCAAGTAGCATTTATAAATTTGATGCAGAAACTGGAGAATACGAATCGTACTGGAAACCTGCTATTGATTTCAATTCAGATAATTACGAATCAAAGCAAGTTTTTTATAACTCAAAAGATGGAACAAAGATTCCTATGATTATTACTTATAAAAAGGGAACAGAATTAAATGGTAAAAATCCAACTATTTTGTATGGTTATGGTGGATTTAATATTAGCCTTACTCCTAGTTTTAGTGTAATTAATTCAGTGTGGTTGGAGCAAGGAGGCGTTTATGCTGTTGCAAATCTTAGAGGTGGAGGAGAATATGGAAAAGAGTGGCATGATGCAGGAACTCAACTCAAAAAACAAAATGTTTTTGATGATTTTATTGCTGCTGCTGAATTTTTAATCAAAGAAAAATACACTTCTAGTGAATATTTAGCAATAAAAGGAGGTTCGAATGGAGGACTTTTGGTAGGTGCAGTTATGACTCAACGTCCAGACCTTATGAAAGTAGCTATTCCTGCTGTTGGTGTTTTGGATATGCTTCGTTATCATACCTTTACAGCTGGTGCAGGTTGGGCGTATGATTATGGAACTTCTGAACAGAACAAAGAAATGTTTGAATATATAAAAGGGTATTCTCCTGTTCATAATGTAAAAGAAGGAGTTTCTTATCCTGCAACACTTGTTGTTACTGGCGACCATGACGATAGAGTTGTTCCTGCTCACTCCTTTAAATTTGCTGCCGAGTTACAAGACAAACACAAAGGAAGTAATCCTGTAATGATTCGTATTGAAACAGATGCTGGTCATGGTGCAGGAAAACCAACTAGCAAAACAATTGAAGAAAATGCTGATATTTTTGCTTTTACACTTTATAATATGGGATTCGAAACGCTTCCTAAAAATGAAGTAAGTGAGAAAAAATAACTTGTTATTGTTATTAAACGTTATCACGGTTAAATTAGTAATGTTCATTTTTCCATAGCGCAGGGTTTGCAAACCCTGCGCTATGGAAAAATAAGACTGGTTTGTTTTTCTATAACTTGCTAATTATTAGACCTGTAAACAACCGTGATAACGTTTATTATAACAAAAAAGTAAATTACTCTTATGTTATTCAAAAAACGCTTATAAATTTATAGGCGTTTTTTTTATGCCCTAACACGAGGGTCAAGTAACGCATATAATAAATCTACAATAAGCGTAATAATTACAAAAATGACAGCTACCACAAGTGTTGCCCCCATCACAACAGGAAGGTCAAGTTTTTGAACGGCATCAATTGTAAGCCAGCCCAATCCTTTCCAACTAAATACATATTCTACAAAAAAAGCACCTGCTATAAGTGTAGCAAGCCAGTTTGAGATAGCTGTTACAACAGGATTGATAGCATTTTTGAGCGTATGTTTGAAAATAACAATATATTGAGGCAATCCTTTTGCTCGTGCTGTTCTGACATAATCTTTAGAAAGTTCTTCTATCATCGAAGAGCGTGTGAGTTGAGTAATAATTGCCAAGGGACGCAAACCAAGTGTAAAAGCAGGTAAAATAATATTTTTTAGAGCTAATTGCTTTCCATCAAAGACACTCATTATCCAAAGTGAACCTGTCATGTCAAGTCCTGTGTATTCACTTAAATAATATCCAAAAATGAGAGCTATAAAAATGGCTGCTACAAAAGAAGGTGTAGAAATACCCAAGACTGAAATTGAAACTAAGGCATGGTCTAAAAAAGAGTTTTGCTTGAGCGCACAAATAATTCCAAAAATTACTCCAAAAAAAGTAGCAAAAATCATTGCAGCCACTGACAAAACAAGAGTTGCACTTACTCTGTCGAAGAGCATTTCATCTACTCGGCTATCACTATAATAAGATTTTCTTAGATACGGTTTTTTGACTACAAATGCTTTATCTGAAATACTAAAAAGTTTGATGTAATCATATTTTACTTGATTGCTTTTTGTGTCTTCATGAACAGAAACAATAGACAAATCATTCAGATAATAGGCAAATTGAGTGCTTAAAGGCTTATCCAAACCTAAATCAGTTTTGATTATGGCAATAGTTTCAGGTGTAGAACGAGGTCCTGCAATCATCTTTGTAGGATCACCAGGTAGTGCATGAAATATAAAAAACACCACTACAGTCACTCCAAAAATGACTAGAAAACCATATCCCAATTTTTTTAAAAAATATGCAATCATTTGACAAATTAATATTCTAGAAAATCTCTTTCTAAATTTTTACTTCTAATTATCTAAATCTATTTTCAAATTGAATTTGTCTTCAATACCAATAAAGGCACATCAGTATGAAAACTTATTTCCTTTGCTTTACTTCTATGCCATAAACTCTCAAAGAAATTGCGATGATGAGTAAGCATAACCAAAATACTTGTTTCATAACTTTCTAGATAACTATCTATTCCTTTATCTAAATCATCATTTTCTCTGAATCTAAAGTCCAACATAGAAACAGGTATTTTCTTAAAAGCTGCTTTCAAACGATGAAGTCTATCAATATCTTCAATACGCTCTTTATCATTACTGATATGTAAATAATCTACTTTCGAATTTGGAAAATAATTCGCCAGTTCTAAAAGAATATCAATTACTTTCTCATCTTTTTCAGAAAAATCAGCAGCATAAACAATGCGTTCCCAATTTGAAAATGTTGCATTACTAGGAATAGCTAATACAGCAGGAGTTTCTTTAGAAGCAATAATATCAGCTGTTACACTTCCTAACAAAATTTCTTCTGCTCGTGTCATGCCATGAGTTCCCATAACAACTAAAAAAGCTCCCTGCTCTTTCGAAACTTTTTCAATAGAAGGAATTATTCCATCCTCACTCTCCAAAATAGATGTGATTTTGAGCTTTCCACTACCATCTAGATAAGATAATTCAGAAAATTGATTTATATACTCTTCTAATTTTGCCTTTCCTTTTTCTACTTCTTCTTTTAATAAGCCTACATGAAGATGATAATTAGTAGCAGAAGGTAAAGGAGCGCAAGCTACATGAAGTAAAATAATTTCAGCCCCAATTACTTGGGCAAAATGTAATGCGTAATTTAGAGCAGCCTCTGAAGGCTTAGAAAAATCAACTGGAACTAGAATTTTTTGCATAACCAACCTATAAAAATAAGAGAATAGAATACAGGAATAAATAACCTGACTTTGTTTTATAAGGCAATATACTTTTTTTGTAGCAAAAAACTAAATTAAAAACTCAGTCGGTTTATTATATAGAATAAATTTAAAATTAACTACTCTTCTCTATTTTAGATTTTATACTAGTGCAATTTTGTTAGAACATTTAATTTCAAGATTTCTAATATTAAAAGTATAAGTTAATTATAAGCAAATCGCTCCTAATCACTAAGAGTAAAAGACCTCATTGTAAATTAAATGTGAACAGTTTGTTACGTAACGTAATGTTAATATTGAAGCAATTTCATAGTAAAGATAAGGTTGTTCTTTTGCATCAAGTTTAGACAAAAGCACTAAAAACTTTCCGAACAAATATTATTGTTCAAAATCAATTCACTAAGATTAATCTAAATTAATTTAATCCAATGAAATTACAAAATTTCTTTCAATTAGCATTCATTTTTCTATTTGCAGCTCTTGTATTAGTAAGCTGTAAAGATGATGAAGATGACACAAAAAAAGCTCCAGTAGCCTCTTTTACATTTAGTCCTACAAGCCCTAAAGTTGGCGAAACAGTAACTTTTACTAACACAAGTACAGACGCAGAAACTTTTGTTTGGTCTGCAACAGGTGCAGCTTTTAGCTCAACAGAAAAAAATCCAACATTTACTTTTACTACTGAAGGAGCTGTTCAGGTAACTCTTACAGCTAGTGGAGATGGTGGTACTAATGCAAATACTCAAACTGTTACTGTTCTTGGAGAAGATGCTCCACCACCACCAACTTATCCAGCCAACTATACAACAGGAACTGATGCTGCAACAAGTAGAGCTTCTGTTACTGTAAAGGCTGACCCAATTGGTATTGGTGAAACAGCTATTACTTGGACAAAAGATAAAGTTTGGATTCTTGATGGCTTTGTATTCGTAAACGAAGGACAAACTCTTACTATTGAAGCAGGTACAGTAGTGAAAGCAAAACCAGGTGAGCAAGAAAGTGCTTCTGCACTTGTTGTAGCTCGTGGTGCTAAAATTATGGCAAAAGGAACAGCTGCCGAACCAATTATTTTTACTGCTGAAAAAGATCCATTGGATGGTTCTTTAGGCGTAGAAAATGGTCTTTGGGGTGGTGTTATTGTTTTAGGAAAAACTACAATTGCTCGTGGTACTGCTGAAGCATCTATTGAAGGTATTCCAACTACTGAAGGTCGTGGTCTTTATGGTGGAACGGATGATGATGATAACTCTGGAGAACTTAGCTATATTTCTATTCGTCACGGTGGTACTTCAATTGCTGCTAACAACGAAATCAATGGTCTTACTCTTGGTGCTGTTGGTAGAGGAACTAAAATTGACCACATCGAAGTATTTGCAAACCAAGACGACGGATTTGAGTGGTTTGGTGGAACTGTAAATGCTAAATATCTTGTTTCTACAGCTTGTGGAGACGAAGCATACGATACTGACTTAGGTTTTAGAGGAATTAATCAATTTGTTGTAGCTTATCAACGTACAGATGATGGTGAAAATGGTGGTGAGCATGACGGTGGAGATTCTCCTAAAGATGCTCAGCCATATGCAACTGCTACTTTCTATAATGCTACTTATGTAGGTAGAGGAAATGGTGGAAAAAACAGAGTATTCTATTTCCAAGATAATGCAGGTGGAGAATACCACAACAGTATTTTTGTAGGTTTTGAGCAAGGTCTTGCTGTTCAACTTACTCCAAGTGGTGAAAATAGTTACAAACGTTTTCAAGAAGGAACTTTAAAAGTAATGAATAATACATTCTTTAATGTTGCTAGTAATGATGTAGCTGCCCTTTCTGATATTATTACTCCTTCAGGTGCAGATATAGATGCTGCTGTTTTAGATGCTGCTAAATTAGACCTTGCTACTTATTTCACAGAGTCTGGAAATAAAGTAGAGGATTTGGGTATAACTCGTTCAAACTTAGTTCCGACAGCTACAGGTGGAGATGTATCAGAAACTTCTAATACTTTCCTTAGTCCTGCTGCTTATAGAGGTGCTATCGAACCAGGTACAACGCCTTGGTATAATGGCTGGACAATGACAGCAAGCTATATTCAATAAAAATAGATTTGTTTGAATCAAATCAAAAAAGCAGCTACTTCAAAAGAGTAGCTGCTTTACTTGTATTTTCTTTAGAAACTCATTTCAAAACCTGTTTTTTTAGCATTTTCATTTTTGACTAAAAAGACACAGAAATTTCATTTAACTTCAATAATTTACAACCAAAAGGTAATGAAAAATCATTTACTGACATTTGCTACACTTGTATTATTACTTATTAGTTCCACTTCTTTTGCCCAAACTACAAAAGGAACAATTAGAGGAACAATTAAAGATGCTGCTAATGGAGAAGAACTCATTGGTGCTACTGTTGTTATTGTAGGAACTACAAACGGTTCAGCAGCTGACTTAGATGGAAAATATTCTATTTCTGTCGAAGCAGGCACGTATGATCTCCAAATTTCTTTTGTTTCTTACCAAACCAAAACAGTTACAGGAGTAGAAGTAAAAGCAGGACAAGTAACTGTAATTGATGCTACTTTAGGTGAAGATACAGAGATGTTAGAAGCTGTAGTGATAGAAGCGAAAGCAGAAACTGCATCTACAACAGCAGTTTTGGCAGCACAAAAAAATTCAGGAGTTGTTCAAGATGGACTTGCAGCAGAACAGATTGCTCGTTCAGGAGATAGAGATGCAGCAGCAGCCATTACAAGAGTAACAGGTGTTTCGGTAGAAGGTGGAAAATATGTATATGTACGTGGACTTGGCGATCGTTATAGCCAAACAACACTCAATGGAGCAAGCCTTCCAAGCCTTGACCCAAATAGAAACTCAGTTCAGATGGATTTATTTCCTAGTAATTTAATTGATAATATTATTGTATCTAAAACTTTCTCACCAGATCTTTCAGGTTCTTTTGCTGGTGGAAATATAAATGTAGTAACTAAAGATTTTCCAGATAGATTTACATTTCAATGGAATTCTTCATTAGGTTTTAATGACCAAACAAGTTTAAATAATAACTTTTTGACACATAAAGGAGGAAAAACAGACTTTTTAGGAATTGATGATGGAAGCCGTTCTATACCAAGTGGAATATCTAATGAATTTCTTGATCCTAGAAGCTTTCTCACACCAGAACAAAAACAACAAGTAGATAATCAAACAAAATCTTTTGGAACAAATATGGACTATGAGCGCAAAGCTCCATTTTTAAATCAATTTCATTCTCTTTCATTAGGTAATCAAATCAATGTTTTGGGTCGTCCTTTTGGTTTTGTATCTTCACTAAGTTATCAACGTAATTTTAGTTATTATGATAATGGAGTTACAGGTCGTTTTAGTAGAGATGGAGTAGATGTAATCCAACTTAATCCAACTTACCAGCTCAATACCGAACAAGGAACAGAAAGCGCACTTTGGGGAGCAAATTTAAATATGTCTTACAAAGTAGCTCCTACAAGTAAAATCTCTTTAAATTTAATGTATAATAGAAGTGGAGATAAGACAACTGATTATCGTTCAGGACTTTGGAATAGAGGAGGTGCAGGTTTGGAAGAAGGATATGTATATCGTACACAAACAATGCAGTTTTTAGAGCGTGGTATTGCTTCAGCTCAACTTAAAGGAAAGCATACTGTTGGAAAAAGAAATATAGAAATTGAGTGGCTTTCTTCATTGGCTCAATCTACTCAAAATGAGCCAGATTTGCGTTATTTCTCTGATGATTATTATGAAAATGGAGGAGAGCGTTTTTATGATATTGCTATTTCGTCTTATAATTCTCCTGCTCGTTATTATCGTGATATGAATGAAATCAATTGGGATAATAAAGTAGATATTACAATTCCATTTACCTCAAAAGGAGGAGACAGTAAATTTAAATTTGGTGGTGGATATTTAATGAAAGATAGAGATTTCAATGAAAAAAGATACCAGTATATTAATTTCAAAAACTCAGGTGTTTTAGATAATTATCGTCAGACTGGAACAATAGATGATTTTTTCCAAAATGTAGGTGTAATGGATAATGGTAATCTAGGTGTAGTAATCACAGATTTTACTTCTCCAAGAAATAGTTATACAGGTTATCAAGAAATTATTTCTTTTTATGGAATGACAGATTGGCGTTTTACTAAAAAATTCCGTGCTGTAATGGGAGTACGTTATGAAGGAACAAACCTACAAGCAGCAAGTGATGATGAAACATTAAATAAAGCAAATATTCAAGAAAATGACTTTTTACCTGCCCTCAATTTGATTTATGAACTTAATAAATCAACTAATCTTCGTGCTTCGTATGGTAGAACATTAGCTCGTCCTACTTTTAGAGAACTTGCTCCTTTTCCTAGTTTTGCTTTTGCTGATGACTTTACTATCATTGGTAATGAAAACCTAGAAAGAACCCTTATCGATAACTTTGACTTGCGTTATGAAATGTATCCAAATGCAGGAGAGATTATTTCAGTAAGTGCTTTCTACAAAAAATTCTCTAACCCTATCGAACGTGCATTTGACCCAAGAGAACCAAATGGACAGATTCAGTACAAAAATGTTGATCAAGCATTTGTTGCTGGTCTTGAGCTTGAAGTGCGTAAGCGATTAGATTTTTCTGATGCTCTCAAAAACTTTAGTGTGGGTGCAAACTTTAGTTTGATGTATTCAGAAGTAGATATTGATTCAGCAGAATATTCTTTTATCTTGAAAACTGACCCAAATCGTGAGCCTACTCGTACTATGTTTATGCAATCACCTTATGTTCTAAACTCATTTATTTATTATGATTTGCCAGAAAAAGGACTTAGTATTAGTGGAAATTTCAATGTGTTTGGAAAACGTTTGGCTATTGTAGCACAAGCAGGACAGCCAGATGTATATGAAGTGCCTCGTCCATCTTTAGATTTTGCTGTTAAGAAAACAATGGAAAGTGGCTGGGGATTCAGTTTCAGAGCTAGAAACTTATTAAATCCTGAATACAAACAAGTACAAGATTTCCAAGGAACAGAATATATATATGATTCTTATACTGTTGGTCGTACTTTCTCTTTAGGAGTTACGTATTTGATTGACTAAACGAAGGTTATACTTATAGTTTTACAAAAAAAGAGGCTGTCCGAAAAGTACGGATAGCCTTTTTTTTATGGTTAATTTTTTTTATTTTCGAGGTATATATACTTTTATACTAACGTTATATAGCCTATGGCAAAAGTAGTTTTCAAAAACCAAAGTGGTAAGCAGCCCGAACTTTTTCCTGTCAATATATTTGACAAAATTCCAGCTCACCATCCTGTTCGTTTAGTTGAAAAGGTGGTTGATTCATTGGATATTAGCGATTTGATTTCTCAATACAAAGGTGGAGGTTGTTCAGCTTATCATCCAAGAATGCTCGTTAAAGTGCTATTCTATTCTTATTTATCCAATATTTATTCTTGTCGTAAAATAGCTAAAGCTCTTGGGGAGAATATTCATTTTATGTATTTATCAGGCAATTCTACACCAGATTTTAGAACAATTAATGACTTTAGAGGTAAAATTTTGAAGGCACACATTCATCGTTTATTTGGAGAAGTTGTTAAAATGTTGGTTGAAATGGGTTATGTAAGTCTTGATGTTCAATATATTGATGGAACAAAAATAGAGGCTTGTTCTAATCGTTATACTTTTGTTTGGCGTGGTAGTATTGAAAAAAATAAAGAAAAGTTAGAAACTAAAGTAAATAAAATTTTATCTGATATTGAAAGTAGTATTCAATCAGATAATCAAGAAGAAAATAAAGAAGAAGTATCTACTCCATTAGATTCAGAATTATTAAAAGAAAAACTCGCTCAAATCAATAAAAAACTAAAAGAACCGAGTAAACAACAGGCAAGAGAACTAAAAAAAATGCAAGATGAATATCTTCCTAGATTAAGTAAATATGAAGAGTCTCTGAAAATTTTAGGTTGTAGAAACTCGTATAGTAAAACAGATACGGATGCTACTTTTATGCGGATGAAAGAAGATCACATGAAAAATGGACAACTCAAACCTACTTATAATGCTCAAGTGTCCACAGAAAATCAATTTATTACCCACGTTTCTATTCATCAAACGGCAGGAGATACCACCACTTTATCCTCTCATTTAGAAGGATTTGAAAATCAGTACAATAAACAAAGTAAAGAAGTAGTAGCTGATGCAGGTTATGGAAGTGAAGAAAATTATGAATTACTTGAAAAAAAAGAAATTACTGCCTACGTTAAGTACAATTATTTCCATAAAGAGCAAAAAAGGAAAATGAAAAATAATCCTTTTTTAGTTCAGAATTTATTTTACAACAAAGAATTAGATTTTTATGTCTGTCCGATGGGGCAAAGAATGAAGAAAATAAGAGATGGAAAACGTACTTCAAGTAATGGATACGAATCGCAAGTATCTTATTATCAAGCAAAAAGGTGTCAAGATTGTCCTCTTCGCAATTTATGTCATAAAGCTGAAGGCAATAGAATAATACAAGTGAATCATCGTTTAAACCAACTAAAAGAGAAAGCTAGAAATTTACTAACTAGTGAGAAAGGATTAGAGCAGCGCAGTAAACGCCCTATAGAAGTAGAAGCTGTTTTTGGGCATCTCAAATATAATAATAAGTTTAATCGATTTACTTTTAAGGGATTAGTAAAAGTAGAAATGGAGTTTCTATTGATGGCTCTTGGACATAATTTTAGAAAAATGGTGGCAAAAACTGCCGATAAGCTAAAAAATACTTTCAATTCTAAAAAATCATCTTTTTGCACCTTTTTTTATACTCAAAAAAATCACCAAAAGACAAAATTTGTTTGCATCATCAAAAAAATCAACCAAAAAGAAGAATTACAAAAAATAGCTGCATAAAAAGAGGCTGACCTTTTCGGACAGCCTCTTTTTTTATTTTTGTCATATCCTGAAATATTAATACGTTACCAAGTAAGTTATTCTAACTGTTTGGTAAGATCTCCAATCACAGTTAAATGTAGGTAAAATTACTCCTATTCTATATACACCACCAGAAAATGTTGTAGCAAGATTATTACGATAAGAGTTTATACTATTTATTATAGAACCTAAATCTACATCATCATCTCCATTTACATAATAGGTTAAGTCTTGATAAAAATACACTGGTGGATTAGTATACCAACCTTCATTCGTAATAGTACCATAACTAGGGTTTTTAGGATAATCAGGTGAGCAACTACGATAATAACAGCTAAGTAAGTCATTTATAATTCCACAATCAACATCATTATGAATAAGATTATTTACTGTTACACAAGAATTGCCATACTGTACACAAGGATTATAATCTTGAACAGTATTTATGTCTGGTTTGGCTTCCTTTGAGTAGGTATTATTAGAAATATAAGAGTTCTTTGATTGATTGTTTTCTGTTTTTTCTATTATATTTTCATCGTTACAAGAAAAGAGAAGTACAGAAAATAAACAAATTGACACAAAAATAAGTGGCTTCATAAAATAAAAAATTAATTATAAATAGATTTAATTTAAAACAAGTTTAAAAGTAATTTTTTTATTTAAATTTATATTTATGTGAAAATATATTTAATTATTTGTTGATAAAATATTTTTCTTTAGAGTAATAATTTAATCAAAAATTATTCAGTTATTAAAGTACATTCTTCAATACAGAAAAGTTTAAGAACCTAAAGTATAAGAATAATTCTAGAGTTTAAATGAATTCATCCATCCTTTATTTATGAGAGTTATATTTTTAAATTGGCTCTTCCGACTTTTTAGCGAAACATTGTGTGTTCAGTTCCTCAGAACTGAAAAAAACGCTTCCTCAGAAGCGTTTCGTTCGTTTTTGAGAACGGTGTAACCCTCAGCGAAGCTAAAACGAACGCACACCCTTTTATAATTTCGCTAAATTGTCCGAAGAGACTTTAAATTTATTAATCAGAGAAGACTTTATTATAAGCCATTCCAAACATTCATAACTACAAACCGTTTGCTTTTCAATTAAAACAAGTAGATTAAGTCGTTATTTCAAATCGACTGACACAACAAACCACACCAAATAATTATGTCTAAAAATAATCATAATACACAAGTAAAAGGATTTATAGAGTCTGTTAAGACCAAGCAACCTCACGAAGAAGAGTTTTTACAAGCTGTTGAAGAAGTAGCCGAATTTATTATTCCATTTATAGAGGAAAATCCAAAATACAAAAAAGCAAAGTTGTTGGAAAGAATGGTCGAACCTGAACGAGCTATTTTATTTCGTATTCCTTGGTTAGATGATAAAAATGAAATTCAAATCAATAAAGGTTTTCGTGTTCAGTTTAATTCTGCACTTGGTCCTTATAAAGGTGGTGTTCGTTTTCATCCAAGTGTAAATTTATCTATTCTAAAGTTTTTAGGTTTTGAGCAGGTTTTCAAAAACTCTCTTACAGGTTTGCCTTTAGGTGGTGGTAAAGGAGGTTCTGATTTTGATCCAAAAGAGAAAAGTGATGAAGAAGTAATGCGTTTTTGTCAGAGTTTTGTAACCGAACTTTTTAGACATATTGGAGGAGAAACAGACGTACCTGCTGGCGATATTGGAGTAGGAGCAAGAGAAGTAGGTTATATGTTTGGACAATACAAACGACTAGCTAACGAATTTACAGGAACATTTACAGGAAAAGGCGTAAAATGGGGAGGTTCACTTTTGAGAACAGAGGCAACAGGTTATGGACTTCTTTATTTTGTAAAAGCAATGATGGAACACAAAGGAGATTCTTTAGAGAATAAGACAGTTGTCATTTCGGGTTCTGGAAATGTAGCTCAATATGCTTGTGAAAAAGCGATGGAATTAGGCGCAAAAGTAGTAACACTTTCAGATTCTGATGGATATATTTATGATGAAGAAGGAATTACAACAGAAAAACTAGAGTTTGTAAAAGAACTCAAAAATGAAAAAAGAGGTAGAATAAAAGAATATGCCAAAAAATATTCTTCTGCAAAATTTCATAAAGACAAACGTCCGTGGGATGTAAAATGTGATATTGCACTTCCTTGTGCTACTCAAAATGAATTAGAAGAAAAAGGGGCAAAAGCTCTTGTAAAAAATGGCTGTCAGTTAGTTGCCGAAGGGGCAAACATGCCAACAACATCAGAAGCGATTGATATTTTTGCTAAAAATGATGTTCTGTATTCACCTGGTAAGGCTTCAAATGCTGGTGGTGTGGCTACTTCTGGGTTAGAAATGACACAAAATTCACTTCATTTATCTTGGACAAAAGAAAAAGTAGATGAAGAATTAAAAGCAATTATGAAGAAAATACATGAGCAATGTGTAGAGTATGGCAAAGAAAAAAAGAAAGTAAATTATCTTAAAGGAGCTAATATAGCAGGTTTTGTGCGTGTCGCTGACGCTATGATTGCACAAGGTGTGGTGTAGTTTTCTTTACATCTTTACTATAAAAAACGAATTGTTGTTTCATACTGCAATTCGTTTTTGCTTCTTTTATTCTATCCAATTTTTATATGTCCAATTAGACTTTTTTGGAAAACGATGGTCTAGACAATCAAATGTTTCTTGTACATTGAATATTTTTTGTTTTTCTTCATCTTTGGCAAATTCTTTATCAAAGCAATGCAGTAAACTACGTTTATCAACTATTTTATCTACTTGATGAGCTAATTTTTTGAAACAATACAATCCACCAAACATTCCATTTCCTATTGGATGATAATTTGAAAACTTACAACTTACACAAGTTTTGATTTTGGTATTTTGTGGTAATAAACTCTGTATTTCTAGCAGTGCATCTTCAAAGGAATCATAATTTTTTGTGTTTTTGAAATCTCCAAAATCAGTTTTGAGTTCTAAGAAAACATTTGTGCCTTTTTCATTTCCTGTACTAATTTGTGCAATCATTTCCTCCATTTGTTGATTATGTTCGATGGCAAGCTGAATTTGAAATTTTACTTTTATTTCAAAATTAGTAAGGATTTTTGAGCTGTCTTGACATTTTTCCCATTCAAATTTATCATTTTCTTGATTATCAAATTCAGATATTTCAAGTGTTTCGAAGCATTGTCCTTCAAAACGAGTATCTCGCAATTTTATATGTAATGTAGTTCCAAAAGTGGTTATTTTAGCTTTCTCTTCTCCGAATTTGTCTTTGTAGATAATTGGATAACTTAGTAAATTCATTGTTTTTTTTAAATTATGGAGAATGAATAATTACAAAACTATACTTTGTTTTTTGTAGTCTTATTATCTATAAACTGCCAAATTCTTTTTGGTAAAATTGGTTGAAGAAGCTGTCCTAAATAAGTGGTTGGAAAATTTTCTTCAATTCCATATTCTTTTGGTTCTGTTGGAGGACAGGTATATGTTCCAAAAATTACGTCCATCAAAGGTGATATATTTGCATAATTTCCTCTATCTCTTTCCTTATCGTGATGCCAATGATGTAACTCTGGTGAACCAATTATTACTTTCAACATTCCTATTGAAAGCCTTACATTCGAATGAATATAAATTGCCCAAACTCCTCTAAAAGCAACTACAACAGCTAGAGTTTCCAAGTTAAAGCCCAAAAGCAATGCAGGCAAATTTATTATTCCTACTGTATAAATTGAATCAATGGGATGTTCTCTATGTGCAGCCAGCCAATCTAACGTTTCGGTTGTATGATGCACTTTATGAAAACGCCAAAGAAAATCAAATTGGTGTTGAAATCTATGTCCCCAATAAATCAGTAAATCACTTAAAATTAAAACTTCAAGTGATTGTAACCAAATTGGTTGTGCAGCTATTATTTCTCTAAATTGAAAAGAAATAGTTTCATCAATCCATACTCCAAAATAACTCAATACCTTCAAAACTAATCCACTCCATAAAAGGTATTGACCAACAAAATAACACAAATCTAAAAACCATTTGGGTCTAAATATTTTTTGATTTGGTTTGGCAGGAAATGCTTTTTCCATTGGAATAAATACCAATGCTAAAAAAATCAAACTTGCTCCTGTTGCTAACAGAATATTCAAAAAACTCATCTTTAATTTTTGTTTTTCTTCTTTTCAGATTTTTTTTCTTTCTTCAAACTATCAACTTCAAATAGCTTTGGGTCTATTATTCGTCCTGATTTTGAGCTATACATTAAGTGTTTTTGTTTCTCTGTTAAATTGACTTTACTAGAATCTGTTTTTGTTGTATCTGTTTTGATTGTATCTTGTTCAAATTTAACCTCCTCAAAAATTCTCATTGATTTTGAAGAAGAAAACCTAATTACATCTAAAGTATCAGCTTTTATAGTTAAAGAATCTTGAGTTGTTTGTGTTACTGTTCCTCCATTTGGACTAGTCAATAGGTTTTTCGTATTGTTATAAATAAAATTATCAAAAGAACCATTTCTATACAATAGAAAAGCCGTTAGTAAAATAACAAAGTTTACTAATGCAAACCCTTTAAATATAAATGACTTATTCATGTTTTTTAATTTATATGACTTTTCCTAATCAATAATACTTCTCAATATAGAAAAAAGATTCCTTTTTAATCAGTCTTTTTCCCATTTTCTCTTCTTGACACCTTCTCGTTTGATAACTTTCCAGTTATTCTCCTTTGTCATTCTGAAAAGTCGTTTGCGTAACTTTCTAGGATAAAATATTTTTCTAATCGTTTTTTTATTCGAATAGCTTTTCAAAATACCTAATTGAGCCAAAATTTCATAGGTTGCTGCGCCACATCGCATTCCAAAAAAAGCATAATCGTAAGGCGCATGACCTATATAAGCAGACACAATACTATCAAAAGTTTCTTTTTGCTGAATGCTTATTGGAATGTAAATAATTGCTAGTTGAACGCTATCTGGGTGTTCTCCAAAAATGCCATAAAAACTAGGCACAGAGTGAATAGCATACGTACTGTGTTTGTCTTTTTTATTTGAAAATCAATGAAAACTCTCTCTACTTGGAAGAAAATTCAAAACTTTATCTTCCTCTACTTCAATGCCAACATGTCCTCCTAAGATTCCACCAAACCATTTTTGTTCTGTATTTTTATCACTTTTCAATGGTTTTGAGCCATATAAAAAATGAACTTTTAGAAAAGTTGTGTCTTGAGAATAGCTTAAAAAGGGTGTAAAACAAAAAAGTAGAATTAGAATTTGTTTCATGTTAATTTTTAGATTTTATTTTTTTCTTCCTCATTTTTAAGATAAATGAGGAAGAAAAAAATAATTTACATCGTCTCACTATCAGCAAAACTCAAAATCCATTCTTTTGCCTCTTCTTTACTGTCAAAGTATTTTGTGATAAACTTTTGGGCTGATGGCTCTTCCATAAGTTGTTCTATAGAAAGTTGAGCCATAAACTCCTTACTTACTACAAAAGCCATTTCCTTTAAACCCATTTCTATAATAGGGGCTGAAATAGTTTCACTTGTCCATTCTTGTAAAGTTGGCGAAGTAGTAAATAAAAAGTCTTGTGTATTAATCATTGCTCGTTTAGGTTTGAATTCTAAGGCTAGATTTAAGTAGTTTAAAAACTCTTCCTTATACTCTCGTTCTGTGAAATTTTCTGTTGTAGGATACCAAGTTGCTTCTATGAAGCCTTTATCTTCGAAAAAGTCTAAACGCAAAAAAATGCTCTCATAAATAGTCATAAAAAATAATATTAGTAGTAAAAAAGATTTATACAAACTAATATACATTTTTTACTCAAAAAATGAAATTATTTCTACACAAAATACAGTAAGAATCTGATTTTCTTTAGCTTTATTTATTCTTTCTAATAATGAAAATAGAAACAGCAATAATTAGTATATATCCAATTATGAGTAAAGTTAATATGTAGATTTTGTTACGCTGCATAACTACATAATCAGCTATTCCTGCTTTCAAAAAAATCCATTCGTCTGCTATGGACGAAGCTATATTCCAGTTTCCAGTTTCTAATATTATTATTCCAGATTTAGATTTAAGGTCTATTCTTGCAGCAGTATTGATAGCATCATTTCCACTACCATCGTGTCCAATAATATTTGATTTTATATCATCTTGACTATACAAATGAGGACCTAATCCATACACTTTTGTATTATTAATAAATGATTCGGGTTTGCTCATCGATTGAATAGTTTCTTGGGAAAGAATATTATTTTCTGACACATTGGCTATCAAAAATTTTGATAAATCTTCTGTAGTTGTGTACAATCCTGCTGCTGCAAGAGCAGTAAATTTATTCATTTGTCTTGTTGTTCCATCCACTTTATAAACTTGAGCAAGTTGAGTGTTTGAGCTTTCAGGATACTCAAAAGTAGAATTTTCCATTTTCAAAGGCTCAAAAACTGTTTGTGTGATATATTCTTGAAAAGATTTTCCACTAACTTCTTCAATAACTAATTGCAATATCGTATAACCTGCTCCCGAATACATATACTTACTATTCGGTTCATATCCTACTATTGCAACTCCGTCAGAACTGCCTGCATCAGCAGCTTTTGTCAATGATTCTTCGATTGTCTGAATAGTTTCATTAGGAGCAAAACCATCATAACCCAAATCATCTATCAATCCTGAGGAGTGCGAAAGTAGATTTCTAACGGTTACTTTTTTATTATCAAATTCACTTTTAGGAAGATGCCACCTTGTGAGATAATCGTCTATTGGTTTGTCTAAATCTAACTTTCCATCTTCTACCAATTTCATAACTCCGAAGGAAGTAACCCATTTACTAATAGATGCCACAGGAAAAACTGTATTTTCGTTTACAGGCTTATCTTTATCAACAGAATAAAAAAAATCTTGAGATATTTTTCCATTTTCTATCAAAACCATGGCAAAACTTCCTACAAATTCATTGTCTGTTTTTTCTTGAGTGGCACTAATAAAAGATTCAGCATTATCTTCAGAAATAGACCTTAATAAAAATCCATTCATAAATCCATAGCCAATAAAAGCTGTCCAAACTAGAAAAGCAGTAAATATAAAAGCCATATTTTTGATTTTTTTCATTTCTTTTTTGAGTTAGTTGTGATTATGTATTTGACAAACACCATTTGCTCTTTATGGAAGAAATACTAACAATTATAAAACAATGGCACTAATGTCTAAATGCAGATACAAACAAAAAGTAACAAAAAACTTCTTTCTATCTAAAAATCAGCCTTTACTTTGAAACTAAATCTCTTTTTAGTCTTTGGATGACTAAATTCTAAATATTCAGCATGTAAATGCAAACGATTTGCTCTTTTTCCATACAAATCATCGCCTACTATGGCAGCATTCAAACCATTTGGATGCGCTGCATGAACTCTCAACTGATGTGTTCTTCCTGTAAGAGGATAAAAATAAACACGAGTTTTTCCATCTTTAATTTCTAACACTTCATATTTTGTTTGTGCAGATTTCCCATGTTGGTAACAAACTAATTGATGTGGGCGATTATTCAAATCTACACGCAAAGGCAAATCTATAAAAGCTGTTTTTTCTTGTAAAATACCATCTAATATAGCCAAATAGCGTTTATTTACAGTTCTTTTTATAAACTGACTTTGCAGATTATGATAAGTTTCTTTGTCTTTTGCAACAAGTAACAAACCAGATGTACTTTGGTCTAAACGATGAACCAACATGGCATCAGGATATAATTTTTGCATTCTTGTCTGAACAGAATCTTTTATATTTCGCCCTGGAACAGACAGAAACTCGGCAGGTTTGTTGACTAACAAAAGATAATCATCTTCATAGACAATTTCTAAGTCTTTTCCTTCTGCTGGATTTTTCAGCATTGGATTTTCTTCTACTTCTAATCCTTCCAACATAAAACCCAAAATAGGCTCACATTTATTACGACAAGAAGGATAGAACTCTTTATGTTTTCGGATTTCAGATTTTGGAGACTGTCCCCACCAAAACTCTCCTAGTGCTATTGGTTTAAGGTTGTTTTTATAGGCATAATGTAAAAGTTTGGGAGCTGCACACTCCCCAGCACCAGCAGGGGGAGCAATTTGTAATTCTTTACTAAAAATAGTTTGAAGACTTTTATACTCTCCTTTTGCATTCAGAAACCTATAATTATCAAACAAACGCTGTTGTAACTGATTACTTCTTTGTTTTCGCTCACTCTTAAGTGCTGCTATTTTATCTGTAAAGACTTTGAGTTGAATTTCAGATTTCTCTAAACATTCTTCCCAGTCTTTTTTGAGTTTTTTGAAAAAATATTGTTGTTTCAGACTTTCATCTTTTAACTCTTCCTTTAAGTTTTCAAAATCGGTTTGAGAAAGTGTAGTTACAGCCAAATTCCTTTTAATTTTTCTTTCTCTTTTCTTTTTTGCTAGTTCTTTTTTAGCTTCTTCTATTTCAGTTTTGGCTATTTTATTTTCTGTCTCAACGTATAATTTTAGTTTTTTAAAATCTTGGTTATTTTCTAATTCTTCTATTTCTTTATTTAGAGTATTCAACACTTCCTCTTCAGGTTTATAAAAACCATTTTTTGTTAGCATATCAAAAACAGGAGGAACAAAATAAGCATGTTGATTACTATCAGCCAATTTGCCTGAGTAAGCAGCCAAAAAACCAATTTCATTGTTGCTGTTTTCTACCACCAAAACGCCAAACATTTTTCCAATTACTAAACCTGTATCGTTTTGATTTAAGCCAAAATTATGTTTCCAGTCTATCTGACTGATTAAATATTCTTGTACTTGCTCAGCAGCTAATTTTACAATTTCATGAGCTTGATAATAAAAAGGGAAATTGAAAATAGTTGGTAATTCGATACCTAAAATTTCTTTTTTGAAAGGAATAAAACGATTTTTATTTGTCATTATAGGAAGTGAAATTTGTTTTTTTATGTAAAGGTAAGAAAATGATTCTTTGTATTTATTTTGATTTATTAAAACAAAAAACCAACAACAATTTATTGTTATTGGCTTCTGTAGCTAAGTAATAAAAATTAAATTCACTTTTTACTTGTCTTTACTAATTAATACCTAATCAATATTGAACTTGTTCCAAAACCATTTGAGTTACTTCCAAATAAAGTTACTCTATAATATCCTATAGTAGTATGAGTATATTGTATGTTTTCTTCTTTAGATTCGAATACAAGTTGAGGACTAATTTCATCAGGAGAATTTACACCAATATATTCAATAGTCCATTCATAAGTAGCTGGATCTGCATTTTTGCTGGTATTTGTATATACTACAGATAACCCTGAGCTTGTAGAGGTTTCGTCGGCTTCGAAGTCTATCTGTGGTGCAGGTACAAATTCAACCTCTTCATCTTTATCTTTTCCACAAGAAACTAAGCCAATGACTAGAAGAAGGAAGAATATTTTTTTGAAAATGTATTGATTTTTCATATTTTAATTGTTTTTTTGTTTAAAGTTACAAATATAACAATTTTGAGTAAAAATATTGCATACTTTATTTATCAGAGCAATATTGATTCATGAAATTAACAATTCGTTTGATTTAGATTGTGTCTAAAATATAAACTTGTTATTCAGGTACTACAAAAAATAATAGAATCTTAATTTCTTTTTTCTTGAATAAAACTTTGATATTCAGTAGCAAGTTGTGTTTTTTGTTTTTCAGAAAGAACTTTACCAGCTAATTGAAAAATAGTATGTTCTTCGTCATCTAAGTGATGATATACTTTGTCTCGTAACTCTTTAGCATAGGTAAGCCAAGCAGAAGAACTCATTTCAGTCTTGTCTAATTTCTCCATAAGTTCGTCCATTTCGTGATGTTCAGCTACTCCATGGCGTGCGTGGTCTTGTGTCATGTCGTCATCAAACAAAGGAACATAAAAATGACGCTCTTCGCCATCTGCGTGTATTTTAAGTTCATGTTTGAGTTGGTCATATAATGAATGTCTTTCAGAAGTATCACCTGAAGTTTGAATAAGTTTGTCAGCTAAATCTTTCTGAGTATCATGGTCTTTTCGAAGAGCCTCAAAGATAGTTTTCATAATTAAATTTTTAAATTAATAACTTGATTGATTGTGATAACTATAAACTAGGAAAAGTTGTTTGAAGGTATCATTATGACTAACGCAAGATATTTAACACAGAAAAAATATAATCTCAAAAAATAGACAATTCTGATTTTGTAGTAAAATCTTCCAAAAATCGCATTCCTTTATACGAGTTTCCTTTTTTATTTAGTTTTGGACTCCAAACGGCAATTGTATATTGATTGGGATGGACAGCTATAATTCCTCCACCAACGCCACTTTTTCCAGGTAGACCAACTTTAAAAGCAAACTCTCCAGACTCATCATAAAACCCACAGGTTTGCATAAGTGCATTTATCCTTTTTGCTTGACTTTTAGTAAGTATTGAAAGATTATCAACTGTTCTGCGACCATTGTTTGCAAAAAATAAGAATGCTTCTGAAAGTTCTTGACAGTTCATTTCAAGAGAGCAAAGATCAAAATAGAAATCAAGAACTTCTGTAGGGTCATTTTCAATATTTCCAAAGGATTTAATAAAATTACACAAGGCTACATTTCGGAAACCAATCTCTTTTTCTGATGCAGCCACTTCATGTGAGTAGTTTAATTCTGAATTATTAGAAAGACTTCTAACAAAAGCTAGAAAGTCATCTTTTGGATTTTCTAAATGACTAATCAAAATATCTGAAATAACGATTGCACCAGCATTTATAAATGGATTTCTAGGTATTCCGTTATCTACTTCAAGTTGAACAAGAGAGTTGAATGGAGTTCCAGAAGGTTCAACACCAAGCCGTTTCCATATTTTTTCGCCTAGCATTCTATATGCTAAAGCTAGAGATAGCACTTTTGAGATACTTTGAATAGAAAATTTATCAGTATAGTTTCCAATACCAAAATTGCCTTGTTCAAGTGTTGATATATGTATTCCAAAATTTTCTGAATCTACATAAGCTAATTCAGGAATATAAGAAGCTAATTCTCCTTTATCTTCTACAACTTTGATTTTTTGGTATATTTCTTCAATTATTGCTTTAAAATTCACTTTTGATTAGTTTAATTATTCTGTTCAAGACATAAAATTACCACTCTTTGAGGCTTTAAAAGATACTTATCAACACTCAATATGCTATAAGTTATTGATTAATTTAATGCTTCTTAAAAATTAAATTGGATTGATGTTTTAATAAAAAATGGAGTTCCAGGAGTAAAAGTGATTTCTTCTACAGGTTCAGTTTCATTTTGTAATTGTGATTCTGTAGCAAATTGAGTTTCGTTCCAGTCAGTATCAAATAGATTTTGAATCTGAAAACCAAAATTAAACCTTCTCCATTTATATCCTGCATTCAAATCGAAAATAGTATATCCTTTTGCTACTATTGAGTTATCTTCATTAGCAGGACGATTATCTAAATAACGCATATTTAGACTTCCATAAATGCCTGATCTATGAATAATATTGAATCCACTAACCAATGTAAAATCAGGAGCTAAAGGAATATAATCCATTTCTTTAGCTTCGTCAATAGAACGAGCGTATGTATAATTAGCATCAAAACTCCAAAATAACCAAGATAATGGCTGATAACGATAACTTAAATCTACCCCTTGACGTTTAGTTTTTCCACTTGGTTCTACAATTCCAGCATCACCTACATAAACAAATCCTTGCTCTAAATACAGATACCAATAGGCTATGTTAAATAACATTTTTGGCGTTGGTTTCCATATAAACCCAGCATCGAAACCATAAGCAGCAGGAAGTATTTTTTTTCCCTCTTCTGCCACAACTACACGTGTATCATTAGAATGAAAACCTTTTCCAGTCTTTAGATAAAGTTGGAGCTTTTGTGAGTGATTGTAAAAAATATTAAATTTTGGACTAACAATAGCTTTAGTTTCTTCTTGTGTTTTATAAGTTGGAAGTAAAACATCATTATATTGAAAGTCAAAATAATCTACTCGTAACGAAGGATTAAAAGTCCATTTATTGATATAAATATCGGTTGCTATATATGCTCCTAAATTAGTTTCATTAATGTCTCCTAATTTAATTTGTTCAAGAGTTTTTGTACGATTTAGAGTATGAGATAATTCGGTATCATTAGTTTGATCATTGCGAAGACTGATTCCTAATTTCCAGTTTCCATTCAGACCACTTGTAGAAAAAGACTCATTGTATTCAGTATTTACACCATAAATAATACGATTTTCTTTTTGTTTAATTTGATCTCCATTTATAGGGTCTTCTAGAAAAAATGTAAAATTAGAAAAAAGTTCAAAATCATACTGACTCAAATAAACAGAACTTTTTAAAGAAGAATTTTTAGTAATCAATTTATCATAATCAATTTTTAGATTACTTCTTGAAGTATTTCCTCCTTCGGTATCATCTATCGCACCAAAACGACTTATCAACCCACTATCTACTGCACGTTGAGGTATCTGACCCGAGGCATCCCATTTACTGGTAAAGTGAGAAGCAGTGATACTAATTTTATCAGTATCAGAAATTACACCTGTATATTTTCCAAAAATATTAATTCTATTAAAATTTTGAGGACTTTCAAAAGCTCCATCAGATGATTGAAATTCGGTTGCAATATATGCGTTGTTTTTGTTAGTATTGATTAGATTAAACATTCCTAATAACCTATATGTATCAAACTGTCCAACTTCTAGTTTTATAGAATTATAATCTAATTTTTGTTTCGTATTAAAATCTACATAGCCTACAGTAGTGAAGTTTCCTTTGTCTTCGTAATAAACTCCCTTGCCAAAATCAATTTTTTCAATTGTTTCAGGAATTACAAAATGTAAATCAGCATAGCCTTGTCCGTGTGCATGGGATACCATATTGACTGGAAGCCCGTCGACTGAAATACTAATATCTGTGCCATGATCTATATCAAATCCACGTAAGAATATCTGTTCAGCTTTACCACCACCTGCATGTTGTCCAATGAAAAGCCCAGGTATTTTTCTCAAAATATCCTGTGAAGAGTTTACAGGATTTGTTTGTATATCAATATCAGTTATGAGTTGAAGAGCATTTAGTTGTGGTTTAATAATTATTTCATCTAAATTTATTGATGTTGCTTTCAAAATAATATATAAAGGTATTTTTAAATCGCTTATTACAAACAATTGACTTTGATAGCCAATATGCGAAAACTGTAAAGTATCTCCGACAGATATATTTTCAAAGACAAAATTACCTTTTGCATCTGAGTGTGTATGATTATCAGTTGCTTTGCTTAAAATATTGACTTCTTGAAGAGGTCTTTCATATTCATCAACTACTGTTCCTGTAATTGTTTGTGCTATTGATAATGAAGTATTTAAAGCTATTAAAATAAGGGTAAAGAATGTTAATTTCATTTAGTGGATTCTGATTGATGGATATTTCAGTTTGTGTATTTTATTTATAAGTAAAAACAGTCTTTAATTATTAATAAAGCTATTTTTTTAGAATTGCAATGTTACGACTAGAAGTTCAATTTAAAAAACTCTCTTTGTTTTCTTAACATAAAGAGTGACTAAAATTTACTGCTATTTGTAACAAATTGAGAATATTCCAATTTTTAAGAGGTAGGTTGGTTTTAGATGGGAACTTCTTATTCGATTTTAGAGTTTTGTTGATTATATAAGATTTTATGTATTAAAACTCCTTAAATTCAAATGAGAAACTACAAATTAGAAAAATTGCAAAACGGAGAAACATTCGTTACAAGTGAAAAAGGAAATTCGATGATACCTTTAATTAAATCAGGTCAGAAACATAAACTTGCACCTGTCAAATGGGAAGATTGCAATGAAAAAGATATTGTTTATTGTAAAGTGAAAGGTAATTTTTATACTCACTTGGTAAAAGCTAAGAGTAATGATAAAGGGTTACTTATCGGAAATAACAAAGGTGGAACTAACGGGTGGACAAGGCAAGTCTATGGGCGTGTGATTGAGATTCTTTAGCCTTGCATATAACGATTTTTGGATTGATAATTAGTAAAAAATTTATACAAGAGAAAAAAATCAAGTTGATTTGAGAATGATATAAACATCAAAAAAACTTTTCTTTGCATTAAGCTAAGAACTTGGGAAAATTAAAGATGTGATGTTTTGATATATTTATAGAATGAAGCTTTTTTATATAAACATTGACCCACACATTCCCAAACCAATAAGTAAATATATTGCAGCAAGTATAAAAAGCACTTTGCTTGCTTTTGGATTGTTTTTATATAAAAAAACACCTATTACACTTAATAACAGAGGTGGTCCAAACATTACTCCTATTATAAGAGCTATCAATCCATTTAGATTCCCAATTTCTAGTATCATAGTTTAAAATTTAATTTCGTTACGTAATTCTTCTAATCGGACTAACTTTTCATCTCTATAAAACAAATTCATTGTCTCAAATGGAATAACTTTATTATTCTT
Source organism: Bernardetia sp. Wsw4-3y2 (assembly GCF_037126295.1). NCBI lineage: Bacteria > Pseudomonadati > Bacteroidota > Cytophagia > Cytophagales > Bernardetiaceae > Bernardetia > Bernardetia sp. Wsw4-3y2. The sequence continues at coordinate 1,702,634 of NZ_CP147017.1, forward strand.
ATCAACAATATGTACACAAGATTTTTTTATCGCTCTAACATCAAAATTATAGGCATCAATAAATTGCATAATGATGATTCTAAATAAGTTATCATAGCCTAAATTAGGAGCATCAATATTTGGCAAACAGCACATAATAGATTTTAAGTTTTCTTCTGCCACTTCAACAGAATTTCCTGTGCTAAATAATTCAATCATTTTTTCTTGAAGCACATTATCTTGCTCGTAGATTATAGTATTTTTACTATTATCTAACAAATCATTTGGATTGATATACCTTGTTAAAGGAAAAACCTCATTGTCTAGTTTTAAAGCATAACCCATAACCAAAGCATCAGGATTACATGGAACTGGCAACAAATCATCTGCATGAAAAATAGAAGTCTGCTCCAAAATTTTTCTTCTTACTTCAGTTAAAGTCATTCTATCCGTTTCTGGATTGAAATTTTCTAAACGTCCAACAATTTGTGTAGGTTGAAATGTGACTCCTCTAATGCACTTTTGTTGTAAGGCAAACTCAATTATTTTTCCGATTTCATTATCATTTAAACCTTTTTGTAAAGTAACGACGAGTGTTGTTGAAAGGTTAAGTTCATTCAGATTTTCAATAGCTTGTTTTCTAATTTCATTCAAATTAGCTCCTCTCATTTTTTTTAAAACACTATTCTCAAAAGAATCAAATTGCAAATAGATTTCAAAATCTGGTGAATAACTTTTTAATCGTTTCGCAAATTCTTTGTCTTTGGCTATTTTGATTCCATTTGTATTTAACATCAAATGTCTTATAGGTAAAGATTTTGCATAATCTAGTATTTCAAAAAATTGTGGATGAATAGTTGGTTCTCCTCCACTAATCTGAACAACATCAGGTTCTTTTTCATTTAAAACAATAGTATCCAACATCATTTTTACTTCCTCTAATGTTCGATGTCTTCCATAAGTGGGTGAAGAACCAGCATAACAGGTAGGACAAGTCAAATTGCATCTGTCTGTAACTTCAATAACTGTCAAACAAGAATGCTGCTCGTGGTCTGGACACAAACCACAATCATACGGACATCCATAGTGCGTTTTTGTATTAAATTTATAAGGTGTTTCTGAAGGTTTATTATAGTTTCTTATATTTTTGTAATAGGCAATATCATCAGCAATCAATACTTTAGATTTTCCGTGTTCTGGACATCGTTTGAGCATATAAACGTTATCATTTTCAAAAACAATTTTGGCATCAATTCTCTTTAAGCATTCTGGACAAAGGCTCAATGTATAATCGTAATAGGTGTAATTTCTAACTGGCATTTTTGAAGAGATTAAAAATTGTTTTGTAATAATAAGTTAAGCAAATTAGACATAAAATCTGAATGGAACTCAAACCAAAAATAAAAAAGACATTCGGTTTTAAAAATTCAATAAAAAAACGAAAGCCAAAATAGCAAATCATGAAATATTGAAATAATAAGCCATTTTTTAAATTTGTGTGTTTTAGTTTTGATAAAAACAGAAAAAGAAGCACCAAAAACACTAATTCATAAAGTGCAATTGGATGCCTTTTTAAATTATCTCCAAGATTCATTCCCAGAAAAAAAGTGGTTACTTTTCCATAAGTAAACTCATTAATCCCAGATAAAAAGCAACCAATTCTTCCAATAAAAATTCCAAGAATAATTGGAAATACAAATAAATCACCTGAGGATTGTTTTTCTCCAATGATTTTTTTAGCAATCTCAACTCCTAAAAGTCCCCCAAACAAACCACCCATAATAGTTTTGGAGTTTAGATAAGCAATTATAGCTGAAACATCATAAGTAAAAACTGGGTTTTCTAGCAAGGCTATAATTCTTGAACCTAAAAAAGCTCCAATTGCAGCTCCCAATATTATTGAAAGTCGTTTTGAACTTGGAATATAATCTATAGACCGTTTTCTTAGCCAAACATAATATCTATAAGATAAAAAAAAGGCTAAATACTCAAGAATTAGATGAATATTGAGTTTATAGTCCAAAATGACTGGTTCAAATGGTATTGTCAATGGTTTTCGTTTTATGAAGTTGTATATGCTATGTAGTCAATAGTAAGTAACAAAAATGCACTTATTTTTTTGGTCTTATATTTAGCTAAAAATACAATTTTATTTATAAAACATGTCAAATTATAAATTTGAAGGACTATTATACTGTTTTTATCATCTTGCTAATAACCTATAAAAATTAAAAGCATCACACTTATATTGTAGGAAATATGAAGTGTGATGCTTAAATAAATTTATAGGTGATGATACTAGGAATAGTTTATTTTAGGATTTTAGTGATTAATGTTGTTCTAACCATTTTAAAATCGCTTGATTAGTTTCTTCTGGAAGTTCTTGCTGAATCCAATGCCCACAATCTAGACTAACAACATCTACATTAGGTACGAATTCTGCTAATCTTTCAAACTTAGGAATCATATCACGATTGCCATATATCATAAGTGTGGGCTGGTGTATGATTGGGTTTACATCTGCTAATAAATGCCAATTTCGATCAAGGTTTCTATACCAATTTATAGCTCCTGTAAACCCTGAAGATTCGAAAGCAGAGACAAAAACAGCTAATTCACTTTCATCCATTATGGGCTGTCCAAGTGGCTTTTCTGCTCTTGCTAGATTAATCATCAACATTCCTGGTTCAGGTGGTACAGGAGGTATATTTTTGCGAAATAAATTACGAAGAAACTGACCTGTGTTTTTATCTAAAATAGCATCTGCTACTCCTTGCTGTCGATTAAAGTGAACAAAATAGAAATCTTCGCCAAATACTTCTTCCATGAACTCAATCCAAGGTTTTTCTCCACGCTCTTGATAAGGCAAAGCCAAGTTTATAACTTTATTTACTCGCTTTGGATGTAGTAATGTCAGATTCCAAACTATATTTGCCCCCCAATCATGACCAATAAATGTAGCATCTTTATATCCATAGTGATCTAGAAGTGCTACCAGATCTGCTGTTAAGTGTTCAATGTCATAATCAGTTACTTCAGTTGGACGAGATGATTTACCATATCCACGCTGATTTGGAACAATAACATGATAACCAGCTTTGACAAGAATAGGAATTTGATGACGCCAAGAAAATGCGTGCTCTGGAAAACCGTGACAGAGTACAATTGGTTTGCCTTTATTTTGTTTACCTGCTTCAAATACTTCGAGTTCTATACCATTGACTGAAATCATAGTAGGTTCTGGAAATTCGAACAAATTGATGTTTGTGCTCATTACGTTTGTCATTTTTTTTTGTTTTTAAATTAGTATGATACAAAGGTAAATCGCATTGATGACAGCCTTATGGCAAGGGTCAATAAGAATTAATGATATTTATCAAAATACTCTTGTAATGTTAAATTGTGAGGCTCAAAATTTTCTGATAGTATTTCCATTTTTTGAATTCTATCCAATCGAAAAAATCGAAATTCTTTACGCAGACGACACAAAGCAACCAAATACCAATTTTCGGAACTTAATAATGCAAATGGCTCTATTAATCTTTTCGTTATAATTCCCTCTTTATTAATGTATTGTATTTTGACAAGGCTGTAATTGGTAAGTGCATTTTGTAAATCTGACAAATTAGTGCTATTTCTTTCTTGATTTATAACTTCATCATATTGAGTTCTATTAGCAAGTAAATTTGCTTTGTCTTTGGTAGTGTACCTTAAAATTGATTTTATTTTATCAATTGCCTCTGAATAATCTTTTACAAATGAGGCATCTTTGTTTTTCAACACTAACTGTTCTGCAAGTATTAAGGCATTTGCTTGTTTTTCTGTGAACATTACTGGTGGAACTTTATATCCCTCCATCAATGTATAGCCTTTCCCTTCTTCTGTTAGTACTGGAACACCTGATTGTTCCAATGCTTTGATATCTCTGTAGATGGTTCTTTTACTAATATCAAATTTACTCGCTAATTCTGAGGCAGTTACAATTCGTTTAGTCTGTAATTGAATTAAGATTGCTGTTAATCTTGACAATCTATTGGTTTTGTTATAATTCATCTTTTAATAAAAAATCAGTTTTTCTAAATGGTCTATAACCTTCAATAATGCAAACAAGGTAATTAAATTAAAAAAAATTATAGTCATTTGACCTTAAATAATTTAACAGCAGCTTATGCTCATTTCATTATTCATCTTTTTAATAGTGTACTTCCACTTATTCAGAAAGAATTGCATATTATTTTAGGTAATTCAATTCTTAATTATAAATTGTCTTGGTAAAAAAGAAACGTTATCACAGTTAAATTAGTAATATTCATTTTTCCATAGCTCAGGGTTTGCAAACCCTGAGCTATGGAAAAATAAGACAGGTTTATTTTTCTATAACTTGCTAATTATTAGACCTGTAAACAACCGTGATAACGTTTAATAAATAAGGTAGCGACTTACGCTCATATGCCAATAACTATTGTAAAAGTAAAATTTTATAATATCAAGACATTAAACTACATCTCTTATCAGCACATAAAAAATCTATAAAATGAAACAGCAATCAATGAACTTAAATATAAGGTACGATTTACCAAATGAAATTTGGGAAACTGTTATTCCTGTAATTTACGAATCTATGGAAGGTTGGTTAGGATTTGAAAATGATGGTATTGCTTATTGGTTTAGTGTTGATAAAACAAAAAAGCATATTTGGACATCTGTCGAACCTAGTGGATTATTATTTGTAGGAATGATGAAGGATGACGAGTGGAAACAATGGAAATTAAAAATAAAGAAAATAGCAACGCAAAAGCTAGGTTTTAAAGTCGGAGAAATTGAATTAGGAGAGGTAGATTCATAAAAAAGATTCGTGTAATGTGTTATATTTCCTTCATTTTAGCATAAAAATAGATTAAGACCTCAACTTTCTCTTAAAGTTTGTCTAATGATTTGATTTTATTGAGATAAATCTTTTTCTTTGCATTCAGTTTACTCATTACAAAACTAAACAAGACAAAAACATTATGTCAGATATTGCAGCACGTGTACAAAACATCATTGTTGAGAAATTAGCAGTTGAGCCTTCAGAAGTAACTCCTGAAGCAAGTTTTACAAATGACTTAGGAGCAGATTCTCTTGATACAGTAGAACTTATTATGGAATTTGAGAAAGAATTTAACGTTTCTATCCCAGACGACCAAGCAGAACATATTTCTACTGTAGGACAAGCAATTAAGTATTTGGAAGAGCATTCAGCAAAAGCATAAGCAAAATACTATTTGTTTATTTATTTTCTGAACACAATCTATCAGAATTACTTTTTTGAATCAATTACGGATTAGATTTTATAAAAAGTGAAAACGCAGAACAAAAGTGAAGCTCTTTTCATTTTATCAAAATTATTCTTTTTTGATTTGGATTTGTACAAACCTACGGAGTAAATTTGTGTTACTCGGTAGGTTTGTTTTTTTATAAATGATTATATTTGAAAATATTTTTTGACTGTTCTGTTGAAAAGTTAAAATCGAAAAAAGGTTTCACAAAATAATAGAAGTAAATTAGCACTGCTAAATTTTCCTTCTTTTATCTAAAAAAGAAATTAAAACTAACACACAAACACACATCATTCTACCCAAACTACAATCTTATGCAACTTAAACGAGTCGTAATTACAGGACTAGGAGCTATTACACCATTAGGAAACGATGTCAAAACGTTTTGGGACGCACTAGAAGCAGGAAAAAGTGGCTGCGACATGATTACTCATTTCGATACTACTCATTTCAAAACAAAATTTGCTTGTGAGGTCAAAGACTTTGATATTACCAAATATATGGACAAAAAAGAGTCAAGAAGACTTGATTTGTTTGCTCAATATGGTATGGGTGCAGCTTCTCAAGCGATGGACGACTCTGGATTAGAAGTAGGAAAAAATGTAGACGCAGACCGTGCAGGTGTAATTTGGGGTTCTGGAATTGGTGGAATTCATACGTTTCAACAAGAAGTAACTGATTTTAATAAGGGAACAGGTGTACCTCGTTTCAATCCTTTCTTTATTCCTAAAATGATTGTAGATATTGTCTCAGGACATATTTCTATCAAATACGGCTTGCGAGGACCTAACTTTGTAACTGTTTCGGCATGTGCTTCTTCTACCAATGCAATTATTGATTCGTTCAATTATATTCGTTTAGGACAAGCAGATGTAATTGTTTCAGGAGGAAGTGAAGCAGCAGTTATTGAATCTGGTGTAGGTGGTTTCAATGCCATGAAAGCACTTTCAGAAAGAAATGATTCTCCTCAAACAGCTTCAAGACCATTTGATAAAACTCGTGATGGTTTTGTGATGGGAGAAGGTGGTGTTGCTCTTATTTTAGAAGAATTAGAACACGCAAAAGCAAGAGGAGCAAAAATTTATGGTGAAATCATTGGTGGTGGAATGTCGGCTGATGCCTACCACATGACAGCACCACATCCAGAAGGATTAGGTGCAGCCAACGTAATGAAAAATGCACTTAAAGATGCAGAAATTAGTCCAGAAGATGTAGATTATGTAAATGTTCACGGAACTTCTACACCTCTAGGCGACCCACAAGAATTAAAAGCAATTACTACTATTTTTGGAGAACATGCCTATAAAATGAATATCAGTTCTACCAAATCTATGACAGGACATTTACTTGGTGCAGCAGGTGCAATAGAAGCATTAGCATGTGTGATGGCACTAGAAAGACAAGTTGTTCCTCCTACAATTAACTTCGAAACGCCTGATGAAGCAATTGACCAAAAATTAAATCTTACGCTCAATAAAGCAGAAAAAAGAAATATTGACGTTGTTTTAAGTAATACATTTGGTTTTGGAGGACATAATGCTTCGATTGTAATGCGTCGTTATAAAGCATAGTTTTTAGAAATAAAACCTATAAGATTTCAAGAAAATCTTATAGGTTTGAGTATGGTATTTTTTAAACTAAAATATGAGTTGGATTGGTAAAATAGCTACAAAAGTTAGCAAATTTTCTCTTAATGAATCAGATAAAAGGCTCTATAATGCAATTACACGCATTATCGGAACATCGCCTACCAATCTTTCTATATACAAACTTGCTATGCAACATACTTCTGTTGCAAAAGAAAACAAAGATGGTTTTAAAGAAAGTAATGAACGTTTAGAATATTTGGGAGATGCTGTTTTGGGCAGCATTGTAGCACATTTTTTATTCAAACGCTACCCTTATAAAAATGAAGGTTTTCTGACAGATATTCGTTCTAGAATTGTTAGTAGAGCTTCATTAGGAGAGCTTTCTAAGAAAATGGGATTGGATGAAATTATTGAAGTAGACAACAAGCGAAAAAATGCTTATTCTCATAAATCTCTTTATGGTGATGCTATTGAGGCATTTATTGGAGCTGTTTATTTGGATAAAGGATTTACTTTTTGTCAGAAATTTATCGTTAATAGAATTTTGCTAACTCACTTGGATTTACAAACCATTATAGAAACTGATAAAAATTATAAATCTAAACTTATAGAGTGGGCGCAAAAAGAAAATAGAAATGTACAGTTTTCTATTTCGAAAGATAAAGCAGAAAATAATAGCCGTCAGTTTGTAGCACAAGTTTTATTGGATGAAAACCCTATTTCAACAGGAAATGGCTATACAAAGAAAAATGCTCAACAAGATGCAGCTCGTAGAGCTTGTGAAGAGTTAGATATTGATTAATCTTTATGGCTCTTAATATATTTTGGACTGCTAATAATAAAGTTGTTTAAGAATAGGTTGTGTGTATATTTGTTGGTGTCGCTACGCTAAAACAACAACAAAGTCTAAAAAAATCTCTTTTAGCAAAAAAGGCTTTGAAAATAGTATTTTCAAAGCCTTTTTTTATTTTCAATAAACATTATTCACGGTTATTTTTGTATAAGCTGTTTTTGTGCATTCGTTTGCTCACAAACGAATTTGTCGCTTCCTCAGCAGCGTCCTTTTGTTCTTTAATGACTCTTTTGAGGAGACGTTTTTGTTCAGTTCTGAGAACGACGTAGTCCTCAGCGAAGCTAAACACATATGAATAATTAACCGTGATAACATTTAATGCAATTAATACAATTGGTCTAATAGCTGATAATATTTAAGTGAATATCACTCTCATCCATAAAATCTTCCCCTTCTACTCTCATGTCGTCATGGTCTTCTTCAGGGTAATACCAATTAATAGTTATTTGCTTTCCTTCATCTTGAAATTCTTTGAGCAAACGAAACAAATCTAATAAAGCTCTTGAAGAACTTGTATTAAAGTACGAAAGTTTACAATCTAAAACGACTTTTTGATTAGTTTTAAAATACTCTTTAAACCAATTCATCAAATTGTCATAAAACTCAAAAGCATCTTCTAAATAAGATTCTCCTTCAATAAGACAATGCTGAGCATCAGCATCAAAATTTATGTGAGGCACAAAGTAGGCATCTTTTTTACTTTCTACTACTAAATTTTTGCCATTTTCTGTAAACATAATTTATAGTTTATAATTGTGATTTTTTATTTATTTTTCGATAGTCGCAGAAATTATAAAATACGAATTTTTATCATCTACTTCTTTGAATTCTACTTGAAGAGGATGTTCTGACTTGAGAGCTACCTGTATGAGTCCAATATTGCCTCCTTTTTGCTCTTGTGTGCGTTCTATACTTCTAACTTCTTTTTTCAAGGCTCGTAGTTCGTCTACACTAAGAGAATTTATTTGCTCACATTTAGCAATAATTTCTTTTACTTTTTCTGATGGAACAAGATTTCCAGCACTCAAAACAACTTCTGAACCTTCATTATGTATAACGACTGTTCCAACTCCATTATTTTTTTTGTCTTCATGTGAATATTTAATATCCTTTTTTACTTCATCATCATAAAAGAAATTTGACTCCTCAGAATAATAGGCAATATTTTGAGCCAACTCAATAAAAATAGAGAAAAGTTTGGCACTCATGCGTGGATTATCAGTAAATCTACGGCGTAATTGTAGACTAATATTTGCTAAAATATCTTTATCAAAAGGTCCTTTGTAATATAATACAGCACTTTGAGGGTCTAGACGTGTATGATAATCCATCATAGTTGAAACTTATTTTTATGAAAAATTAATTATTAGTAGAATAGGTTATTTGTTATATATTTGATTCTAAACTTTGAAACCAAATACAGTAATATCATCTCGCTGTTCGGTTGCTTTTTGATGATTAGCAAGACGTGTTTCAAAAATTTTCATTTGTTCTTTTGCTGATAAATGTGCTACTTCTAACATGAGTTCTCTAAAACTTTTCTTAGAAAAACTCTTTCTGTCTTCATTTGCTTGATCTGGATATCCGTCAGTAGCTAAAAAGACAGCGTCATTTCTTTGAAGTACAATACTTTCTTGTGTGTACTCTCTCTCATCATCTCGTTTGCCTCCACCAATAGAACGTCTATTGCCTCTGAGTTCGATGAGTTCTTTATCCCTAACAATGTATAGATTTTGTTTGACACCACCAAATGTCAGTTGAGTTTGATTATTTGATATTTCTTCTAGCAAACAAAGCGTCAAATCCATTCCATCATTATTTGCACCTTCTTTTTGATTGAGTTTCTTGACTACTCCTTTATGCAGTTCTTGTAGTATAATATTAGGTTGTAAAATTCCTTTTTGGTTAATAATTTCACTCAAAATATTAGAAGCTACTAAGCTCATAAATGCACCTGGAACGCCATGCCCTGTACAGTCAATCACACCAACAAGTGTTTTATTTTCATGTCTGGATAACCAATAAAAATCTCCAGAAACAATGTCTTTGGGCTTATAGATAATAAAGCTTTCAGGTAAAGTTTCTTTTATTAATTTCTTTGATGGCAATATAGCTTTTTGTATTGTTTCTGCATAACTAATACTTTTAGTGATTTGACGATTGCTAATTTCAAGTATATCTTTTTGGTAAGCTAACACTTCTTGTGTAGTTTGGAGTTCTTCCATGTTTTGGCGCAGCTCTTCCTCCTGTGTTTGCAAGGCATCAAAACTTTCTCTGAGCTTCATATCTTGCGTTTTCATTTTTTGGAATGCTTTTTTGAGGACAGCTTCATTAGAGGCAAGTTTTTCATTTTGTTTTTCTAATGAAATTTTAGCTTCTTCTACTAATTTCTGTTTTTGCGCCATAGCTTCTTGTGTAGCTTCTAGCTCTTCCATATTTTGGCGTAACTCTTCCTCTTGAGCTTGCAAAGAACCTAAACTATCTTTTAATTGATTTTCTTGAACTTTCATTTTTTCGAAAGTCTTTTTAAGAACAGATTCATTAGCAACCAATTTTTGATTATGTTTTTCTAAAGCTGCTTTTGAATCTTCTATAAGAACTTGTTTTTCTCTCATAGCTTCTTGAGTAGCTTGAAGTTCTTCCATATTTTGACGAAGCTCTTCTTCTGTAGCTAATAGTTCTTCTTGTCTAGTTTGAGCTTCTATTTCAGTTGCTTTTTGAAGATTATAATTGCTTGCAATTTTTATTATTCGTACAACTTGTCCAGCTTCATTTTTAATAGGACAATATGCTCCAAAAAGCCATAAATCATTACCTACTTTGGTTTTACATTTAAAAACACCTATATAAGTCTCACCTCTTTCTAGAGTTTCCCATAGTTCATTATATTGTTCTTTATCCTCTTGAGTAGTAGGTATTAAATCAATGTGTGATTTGTCTTGCAACTCATCTACCTCATACTCAAACCATTCAGCTAAAAGAGAATTTACTCGTGTTACCTTTCTATTAGTATCCAGTTCAATATATCCAAAAGCAGAATTAATGGCTTTGAATTGAGCATCTAATTCAGCAAAGGCACTATTAACACGGTCTTGTGTCGTTTCTAGTTCCTCCATATTTTGACGCAACTCTTCCTCTTGTGCTTGTAAGGAAGCAAAATTATCTTTTAATTGGCTTTCTTGCAATTTCATTTTATCAAATGCTTTCTTAAGAATAGCCTCATTATGTACCAGTTTAGCATTTTGCTTTTCTACAGTTATTTTTGACTCTTCTACCAACTTCTGTTTTTGCTCCATAGCTTCTTGAGTAGCTTGAAGTTCTTCCATGTTTTGGCGCAGTTCTTCTTCAGAGGCTTGAAGTCTTTGATTTTGATCTTGAATTGACCTTTCTAAATCTTTTTGAGCTGTAATATCAAGTTGGACAGTAGCTAAAGCAATAGGCTGTTGTGTATTTGGGTCTCTTATAATAAAAATATTAGCAAGCGTATCAATAGGTTGTTTTGTAAGATGATTTTGAAGTCGATGTTCTCCTCTCCAAACACCTTTTTGCATAACAGTTGGTATGATTACTTCTTTTGCTATTATTGCGCTCTCTTTAGTGTGAAATTCTGAAATAAGTCTGCCTTTATAATCTTCCTTAAAGCCAGATAATACTTTACCTTTTTCATTGAGAAATTCTATTTTCCCTTTCAGATCAGCAATAGCCACAAAAGCATCAACCTTTTTGATTATACTTACAAATTTCTCTTGCTCCAACTGAGTAGCTAACAATGCTTTTTGAGTAGCTTGCAGTTCTTCTACATTTTTTCTTACTTTTTCTTGTTCTTCGAATTGCTGTTGAGTTTTGATAGTAATAGTGATGCTATCTGATATACCTTTAACAAAAGCAATATCTTCATCTGTCCAATTTCTATATTTATTTTGAGCTTCACAGCAAATTACACCTGCTAATTTTCCATCTATAAAATAGGGAATATCAAGCATCGATTTTATTTCTAATGGAATTAGATAAGAATCAATAAACTCCACCAAAGCAGGATGATTTTGGGCAAAGTCAGCTACTATATTTTTTTCAGTAATTATATCTGCAAAATACTTTGGAGTATCGTTTTGTGTTATTTGAGCACCTTGAGTAAAAACATATCCATTTTCAGTTGTTTCATATTGTTTTTGACAAATAATTTTGACTTCATTTATAGTATCGTATCGCCAAATGCCTACACGTTCTATATTTAGAGTTTGGGCTACTAGTTTAGTAATTAATTCAAAAGCAACCTCTAAATTGCCTGCATATATATCCTTATTTTTATTTATGTTTAAAAGAGCTTGACTATTTCTCTCTAAAACTTCACTTTTTGTTTTGATTTGTTTGTTAATCTCTTGAATATAGTCTCGTTGAGTTTCTAATTCCTCTAAATTTTGACGCAGTTCTTCTTCAGTAGCTTGTAATTGCTCTTGATTTGCTTGGATTTGATTTTCTTGTTCTTTTCTATCTGTAATTAAATAACGAATAGATAAATAACTAGTAATTTTCTTATTTGTATTTAATATAGGATTAATGACAGTATCGACCCAATAAAAAGAACCATCTTTGGCTTTATTTTTCACATCAGCACGCCAAGTTTTTCCTCTTGTTATGGTTTGCCACATCTTTTGCCAAAATTCTTTTGGATGATATGCTGAATTTACGATTCTATGGTCTTGTCCTAAAAGTTCTTGTTCTGAATATTGAGAAATTCGACAAAACTCTCCATTTACTTTTATAATTTTGCCTTGTGTATCAGCAATAGAAATGATTGCACTTTGATCTAAAGCCTCTGTAATGGCTTTTAACTCTTGTTCTTGATTTTTTGCATTGTCATTTTCTACTCTATCGTTATTACGAAGTATAACTTGTACTAGTTTTTTGTCATCTATTAAAATTTTAGATAAAAATATTTTTACATGTGTTTTTATGTTCTTCTTATTAAGAAAAGTCCATTCAAAAACATCTTTACCTTCTAATAAACATTTATTCAAATGATTCTCTAATTCAAGACTTTCAACCTCATTTTGAGCATTACTTAGAGCAAAATCAGATAATGTTTTATTTATCAGTTCTTGTTCGTCTTCAACTTGAAAAAGTAGCTGAGCCAATTCATTACACAGAATAATTACTCCCTGCTGCAAAACCAAGATTGCATCTGGATAAGTTGTATAGAAAGATTTATATAGTTGTAGTTCGTTACTTGTTCTATTTTGGTTCATGAAAGTAGAATATGATTGTATTTTTTAATAATTATTTTTCACATCATCTAACTAAATCTAAATATTTACTATCCACTCTCTCGCCTCTTCTATATCATCAAAATACTTTGTCATAATTTGTTGTCCCACTTCTTCTTCCATTACTTGTTCAATGGCAAGTTGTGCAAAAAACTCTGTACTCATCACAACAGCAAGTTTACTAAAGCCAACCTCCATAGCAGGAACAAATATATTTTCATTCATCCATTCTTGAACCTTTGGATTTACTACAAAATATAGCTCTTTTGTGTTACCTAAAACTTTTTCTATTTTTTGTTCTAAAATAAATTTTAATAATTCTACATGCTCGTTTTTGTATTCCTCTGAAGTCATATTTGCTGTTGCTGGCAACCATGTTAGTTCTAATAATTTTTGCTCATCAAAAGCATCTATTTGTAAGTAATTACTTTGATATAATTTCATAAAGGGTAAGGGTAAAAAAGCACATAATTATTTTATTCCTAACAAAGAGTAATAACTACCATTAAGTCTAATAGTAAAGCTATTCTGTATTTTAATTTCAATATAAAAAAAAATATACTCTCATAAAACAACTCTCTATAAAAATGTAGAAAAATTCGATGAATTTTTATAGAAAAACCTTTATAACTTTATATTTTATTTTGATTGAAGCAGTGGCGACTTTTATTAAGTCAATATTTTTCTATAGAGAAAAAAATTGACTTGGGTTCTGTTATACTATGATAGATTTCAAATAAATTTCAACTATTTTCTCTATTTTTCCTCTGAATTAATCAATCAATTTCTCGCCTCTTCCATATTATCAAAATATTTTGTACTTACAGAACTTGTATTTGTATCTTCTGTAAACTGGACAATAGCTAGATTAGCAATAAATTCTTTAGGCATTATAAATGCGTGTTTGGAATAATTCGTTGTTTGCAATAAAGGTATTGTAACTGTTGATAGCCCATTGTTGTAATTCAGGAGTCATAGGCAACATAAACGATGAGACATCAGATATTACATAACTGACATTACTTTGTTCTACCATTTTTTTGAAGGTCAAAAGCAGATTTTGAAATTCCTCTCCAGAAAGAACATCTGATTTTTCATTCCAAGTATCTATGAGAAGATTATTTTCCTCCTCCACAGCAATACTTATATAGTCATCTTGATAAACTATTTTTGATTCCATGTTTTTACTAGTTTAAGTAATCAGAATTGCATTTTTTTAGCCCTAACAATAAACTCAAATAAGAGTTAATTATCAAGGCTAAAATCTATTTTATTTAAAAAAACTAGTAATTAATTATCATTCTTAATACGCTCTTCTCTATTGACAATATTCCAAGCTGTTGCAAAAACCAAACGAGTAATTTCCTGCATTTTACCAAAATGAATTTTGTCTACTTCGTCAGTATGTTGGTGGTAGTCAGCATGCACTCCATTAAAATAAAAAATAACTGGAATATCATGTTTTGCAAAATTATAATGGTCTGAACGGTAATAATAACGATTTGGATCATCTTTATCGTTGTAAGTATAATCTAATTTTACATTTGGTGCATACATTTTAGCAGTTGATTCGCTAAGATTGTGTAGTTCGGTTGAAAGCATTGTTGAGCCAATGATATAAACATAATTTGGGTCTTCATTGTGATCTTTATCCATTCTTCCAATCATATCAATATTAAGGTTTGAAACCGTATTTTTGAGAGGAAAAACAGGATTATCAGAATAATAACGAGAACCTAAAAGCCCTTTTTCTTCACCTGTAACAAGCATAAACAGAATGCTTCTTCGTGGCGCATGTCCTTCTTTTTTAGCAAGAGCAAATGCTTCAGCAAGTTCTAAAACTGCTGTCGTTCCAGAGCCATCATCATCAGCTCCATTATAAATTTTTCCATCAATGATTCCTATATGGTCGTAGTGTGCAGTAAGTACAATAAGTTCTTCTTTTTTATCTGTTCCCTCTAAAAAGCCCAAAACATTTTCAGTTTCTACTTTTTCAATTTTCATTTCAGAAGAAACTTTAGCTTTGGCTTCCAAAATAGTTTCGTTTTTCTTATTCCATTTTTTGAATACTTTTTTCCATTTTTTGTCTGTGTATCCCAAAAGATTTGGAAGTTTGTCTTCTGTTGAAAGTGCTGCTAAAAACTCAGGTTTATTTTCCTTTTTTTCTTTTGAAGGAATATCCCATTTTGATTCTTTAAAATAATGTCCATACATTTCATCAAAATCTTTAAATTCTGCCTTTTTAGTTATAAAAATAACTCCTTTTGCTCCTTTTGTCTTTGCCAATTTTCCTTTGTAAGTCATTTGTAAATAAACTGACTTTCTAGCTTCTTCATTTGGAATTAGGCTTTCTTTGTCTTTAGGTGTTCCCATGATGATTACAGCTATTTTATCTTTTACATCAATAGATTTGTAAGAAGAATATCCATTTTCGCCTTCTTCTTCCAATCCATAGCCAGCAAAAATAATATCATGTTCTTCGTCGTTTTTATCTTCTCCAAACGAACTTGCTACAATGATTTCATCTTTAGATAATTCGATTTTCCCTGTGAGTGTTTCGATTCTAAACTCTGCTAATGAAGTTTTGGTAAGTTCAAATTTTTGAAAATAAGAATCATTTACAGGAGCTGTAAGACCAAGTTCTTTGAATCGATTTGCTAAATATTCAGCAGCCATTTTTTGTCCTTTTTCGCCTGTTTCTCTTCCTTCATATTGGTCAGAAGCCAAAATAGAGAGGTGTTTTTTCATGTCTGCTTCATCGATATATTTTAGATAGTTGGTCAGCAGACTATCCTGTTTTTGAACCTTTTGTTGTGCTTGAGCAAAAGGCGAAAAAATGAATAAAAACAAAATTGAACAAGCAATTTTGGAAATAGTAGTTTTTAACATATTTTTTTTAAATGAAAATAAAAGAATTGAAATATTTTAAAATAAGTAGCGCAATTTAATCAATTATTACAAAATTGATTTGTAGAGCGTAAAATATCCATCCTTTATCTAAAAACCCATTTAAAAATCATTTTTTTTATGGAACTTAGAGCTAAAGAGCTTTATACTTCTTTTATCTACCTACTCCAATGCAACGATTTATAGATTACTTGGTGGTTTTTGCAATGAGCATGTTCAAATTTATTTTTGGCTGTGTGGGTGGTGCTGTACGTAATTTTTCCTATTTAGAAACTGTTTTAATTACTGTTTTGGGAATGATGACAAGTGTAGTTCTTTTTACGTTCTTTGGAATTGCCATACGAAATTGGTTTTTTATCGCCTTTAGAAGAAAAAGAAAAATATTTTCTAAACGCAACCGTAGAATTGTAAAAATATGGCGTAAATATGGAATTATTGGAGTTGCGTTTTTGACACCTATACTTTTTTCTCCTATCCTCGGAACACTGATTGCAGTTTCATTTGGAGAAGATAAAAAACGTATTTTCTTTCACATGCTTTGGAGTGCTGCTCTATGGGCGATAATCCTTTCTTATATTACCACCCAGTTTGATATAGAGTCAGCAAAAGAATTGAAAAACTATTTTTTCAAGTGATAAATGGTAAGTTATTAGTGATAAATGAAAGATAAAATTCTACTGTACCCTACTATTTTTGTAGAACACGGATTTTACGAATTATACAGATTAACACAGGTTTTTTTACTATTATTTATTTGAATAAATGTAAAACAGGGTTAAAACCCTGTTCAATTTATAATTCTGCCATTGTCGGTGTCCCCACCGATGATAGTAAAATACAAACAAACTTATGTTATGCTGTATTCCTTTACAATTAATAATTTATCACTTACAACTATTTATTCTACTTCTCTCAATTTCAAGATAAGGTCAGTTTTCAAATCGTACAATCCTTTTTCTAAACCAACAGGATAAGAGTGAGGGTTTGTAAAACGTTTTATACTTCTGTGAAGCGTTTGGAGTTCGTCTTTTACTTTAGCTTGAATGGTTTGGAGGTCAGGTTTTTTATAAACTCGTTTTCCATTTACAAAAATAGGCTTCAAGAGGTCTTTGTATTCTCCTTCTATGCTTGTCATTTTCTTACGACGAGTCATATCCATTGGATCAATGATTGTCCAATTATCTGAATTTGGTTTGTTTTCCTCATCAAAAATAGCATCACCAATACATTCTCCATTCAAATAAAAACGACGAACTTGCTGAATTCCGGGGGTAGAAATTTTGATGGCTTGTTCGGATAGTTTCACTTTGTAATCCCAAGCTGTATTTTCTTTATTTCGTAGAGCAGATAATTTATAAACTCCTCCCAATGCTGGTTGGTCATAAGCTGTAACCATTTTTGTACCCACTCCCCAAACATTGATTTTGGCATCTTGCTGCTTCAAACTATCAATAATATGTTCATCCAAATCATTACTTGCTACAATAGAAGTATCTGTAAAACCTGCTGCATCTAGTAATTCTCTAGCTTTTGTACTCAAATAAGCAAGGTCACCAGAATCCAAACGAATTCCTGCAAACTTATAGCCTTTTTCTTTGAGCTTGTTTCCTACCGTAATGGCGTGTTTTACTCCTTCAACTGTATCATAGGTATCTACTAAGAAAATGCAGTTATTTGGCAAGGCTTCGGCATAGGTTTCGAAAGATTCAATTTCTGATTCAAAGGACATTACCCAACTATGAGCATGTGTTCCTTTTACAGGAATACCGAAAAGTTTTCCTGCCAAAACATTTGAAGTAGCAGCACAACCACCAATATAAGCAGCACGACTAGCAGCCAAACCTCCATCAATTCCTTGCGCTCTTCGAAGACCAAACTCCAAAACTTCTTCTCCTTTTGCAGCCAAACAAATACGAGAAGATTTGGTAGCGATAAGTGATTGAAAATTTACCATATTCAAAAGCAAAGTTTCCAAAATTTGGCATTGAATCAGCGAACCTTTGATACGAATGAGTGGCTCTTGTGGAAAAACTACTGAGCCTTCTTCTACTGCATCTACATCACATGTAAACTCAAGTTGCTGTAAATATTCCAAAAATTTTGGGTCAAAAAGAGCTTTATCGTCATTTCCTTTTAGTGTAGAAAGGTAGGCTACATCTTCATCAGAAATATCAAAATTTTCTAAAAAATCAATTACATAACTGAGTCCACACGCAATAGCATACCCACCTTTGAAAGGATTACGACGGAAAAATAAATTAAAAACGGCTTCTCGTTCGGTCATTCCAGCTTTCCAATAGCCATACGCCATTGTGAGTTGGTACAAATCGGTCAGTAAAGTAAGATTGCTACTGTATAAATTTCTAGTGATTTTCATAAAAAAGTGATAAGGTTATAAAATATGTGGAACTTCTTGTCAATTGAAGAAGCAATATAATAAAACTATCTTAGTGTACGAAAAACACTTAGCAAAAGTTTTTATAAGTTTATAAAAAGTTCTATTTATTTGACTTTAACCCTGAAAAAATTAATTGTTGTTCTAAAAATTTCGTGAAAGAGTTTACTCTTTTCCATTCAGTATTTATTTCAGAAAAATAGTAAACAGTAGGATTGGGAGAACTATCTAATAAGAAATACGCCATTTGATAACCTTGATGCATCCAAAATATAAAAGCATTTTTTGGAAACTCAGAAATATTATTTTCCTCTGCTAACTCTTTTCCCCATTCTTGCAACTCAAAAAGTTCTGGATAAAATACAGAAGAACCTAGCATAAATCGATTAGCACCTTTTCCCATAACTGACAAAAATTCTATATATGCTTTAGGTAAAATAATATCATATTTTTTCTGTAAATTATTTATTTTTTTCTGATTCAATGGTTTGAAATTTTCACCTTTTGATTTCAAAACTTCTACTAATGAAGTTATGTATTGCAAACTGTTTTGTTTCATTATAAATTTTTATTTCACTAAAGTTAAAATTTTTAAGCTATAAAAACTTCAAATTTTAAAAATTAGTGTAATTACAGTATTTTTTTTATTTTTGATAAAATAAATTCCCTTCTTAATTCTTATAAGTATAAATGAAATGAAAAAAATTTTTGAAAACGCACACACAGAAATTTATGATATTAGTGAAGAAATACCTCAAACCGTCTTTGCCTATTGGAAAGGATATTTGATGAGAGATGAAAAAGAGTCTATTCTTGCCTGTGAAGAGTCTCTCAAGTATTTCAAAGACGCAAATATTTTGGTAATGATTTCAGACCATAAAAATTTAGAAGGGGCGACTGTAGAGTTTTTAGACTGGATACATGAATATTACTTTCCTACTTGTGTAGAAAATGGTTTAAAGGCAGAAATAGTTTTAGATTCAGAGCATTTAATGGGCAATGTTTCATTAGAATTAATGTATGATGAGGAAGATATGAATAAAAATTTACACGATAGTGGACTTTATACTCCTAAAATAGATACTTTAGAAAATGCAAAAATATTAGCAAGAAAAATTGTAGAACAAAACTCAAATAATTAATTCAATCTGTCTTATTTCTACTCCTATACAAAAGCCTTTTAAGTAAGGAGTAGAGATTTAGCTTTGTACTCTTCAGCATTTCGAAATTATCATAGTTCTTAAAATTTAAGTCTTTGTCTTGCTATTTCTCTTTATACTCCTCAATCTTCTTCATAACACCACCAACAGGCAAAACACCTCTATCAAAAATATGAACTTCTTTATCTTTCATTTGGATATGTAATTGATTAAAAAGTAGCATTACTTTTTGGGTAGCCATTGCATTTATTTCATTCAAAGGAATCACAAAACCACCTTCAATAGCACTTACACTAAGATTTTCTATCTGAAAATTTCCTTCAAAATAAAGATTTTTCTTTGTTAGATAAAGGATTCCGTTGTACTTATTTTGCGCTGGAGAAAGGTAATGAAAAGTCCATTTTCCTTGTAAAGTTTCGTTTTTTGGGAGTTGGAAAGCCATTTTTTATATTTTTAAACCGTCGTTGAGGTCTGAACTGTCAACGAGGACTATAACAAAAAAACCTCAACGACGGCTTTATGCCTCGTTGACGGTTGTGAAAGTATTTTAATCTACAAAGATAACTTCTAGTAGTCTATTTTTTCTTTTCTTACAGAAATATTGATTATTTTACATCATAAAACATTATCTCTACTCTCATATTTTCACTCATCAGTTTTGTATCTGTAGTGAGAGGTTGAGTATCTCCATACCCATAGGTTTTGATTCTATCAACATTAATACCTGCTTTAGATAGGTAATTTTTCACTTCATTAGCTCTTTTTTCAGATAGCTCTTGGTTTTTCTGAGCATCGCCAATAGGTGCAGTATGTCCTTGTATTAATACAAATAGATCTTTATTTTTCTTCATATAATCAACTATTTCATTTAACTCATCTTCATATTGAGGTAAAATATTAGATTTAGTTATATCAAACTGTATCTTTAATTGAATTTGTTTTCCTTTTATATCTTCTGTACTTTCTCTTTTCAAAAGAGTGGATAGACTTTCTACCTTTTTTATCTTTTTCACTTCCACTTTTTCAGTTTGTTTTGAATCAATAACTGTTTCAGTTTCTTTGTTATTTTCTCTTTTACACTCTGTGTTATTTCGTAAAAAATAAATTCCTCCTACATCTGTTGCAAGCCATATTCTATCATAGTTACACTTTTTCTCAATAGCTAATGATAGTGCATTTTTACCTACAAATCCCTCCCTTTCTCTGTATTCAGTCCAAGATTTATCTCCAAAAACATCAAACTTTGCCACTCTATCAGAAGCAACCCATAATTTATTTTCACTGTCAAATGCCATTAAATTAGGTACTTGGTATTCGAAAAACTTGGGTGTTGGATAAGGCGTCCAATCTTTTCCATTTTTGGTTGATTTTAATATTCCTTTGTTGTTTGTATCAAGTCCTAAAACCCATAATTGATTCTGATAGATAATCATTTTACTTACATTTGAAAAATTAGAAACCTGTACAAAACTATGTTTTTTATTAGTAGTCAATATGTCCTCAGTAGAATAAAATCCTTCAGTAGTGGCTACCCATAATTTCCCTTCAAACAATATTATATCATTTATATCTTCTGGACTATTCTTTTTCTGTAATTTTACTTTAATGAAATCTTGATCTACCTTTTTCCACAATCCATCTCCCTTACTCGCTACCCAAAAAGTTCTTGAATCTTTTGGAAATACTAAATTACTTACCTTCACATCTTTTAGAAAACGAAAATTAAACTCTTGTATATTTTTTTCTGCAAAAGGACGATATTTAGATTTATCTTCCTTCTTCCCCAAAGTAATGATGTCATTTCTATGAGTTATAAACCATACCTTATCATCGGGAGCTTCTACAACGAGATATGTTGCTATTCGTGGATTACAATACCCAATCCAATTTATATGCATATTAGCCATATATATACCACCTTCTGTGGCTAACCACCTACTATTATCTTCATCTATAATAGCAGAATGAACATATGAGCTATTTAATGAGGCATACTTTGAAAAACGTTGAGCAACAAGCAAATGAGATTGTATAGAGAACAAGCTAATTAAAACTAAGAGAGTTAAATTTATTTTTTTTGGCATTTTTTTATTTATTGCGATATTTTTCATAAAAAATTGGATTAGTCCACAAAGATAACTTCTACTCTTCTATTTTCCTTCATTTGTTCTGGGTTTGTAGAAATTGGGCGAGTTCCACCATAGCCTACTGTTCGAATTCGGTTCTGACTTATTCCTTTTGCAATCAAATAATTTCTTACTTCAACAGCTCTTTGTTCGGATAACTCTTGATTCTTCTGAGCATTTCCGATAGGTGCAGTATGTCCTTCTATCAAAATTCTTATTTCTGTATTTTTGTTCATAAAGGTAACAAGCTCATTTAGTTCATCTTCATATTCAGGCAAAATATCAGCTTTTGCTGTTTTGAACTGAACTTTCAATCTTAGTTTTTTTCCTTTTATAGCTTCTGTTTCTTCTGTATTCAATAATTCAGATAGATTTTTATCTTCTTTCAATTCTTCTAAATCAGCAATGGTTTCGATTTCTTGTTCTAAGTCGTCCTCTTTTTTTGTCAGCTTTTCAGGATAATTTACTCTTACAAAAAGTCCTCTTCCTTCTGTTCCAACCCAAACATTATCATTTTTATCGACGGCTAAAGAAAGTGCAGATTTGCTTTGAAAGCCTTTTTTTTCGCCAAATTCTGTCCATTTTTTATTATTTCCTGTTGCAAAAATCTCAAATTTTGCTACTCTATCAGCAGCAACCCACAAATTACCTTTGCTATCAAATTCCATTATATTCGGAACTTGGTATTCAAAAGATTCTGAAAGTGAATAGCTTGTCCATTTTCTGCCGTCTGTTGTGGGTTTGAGTGTTCCTTTATCTTTTTTATCGTATCCCAAAACCCATAACTGATTTTTATAAACTATCATTTTACTTCCTTTTGTAAAATCAGATACAGATTTGAATTTGTGTTTTTTATCATTTGCAGAAACATTTTTTGAATAATAAAGTCCTGTTTCGGTAGCAGCCCAAATCATTCCATTAAAAAATAAAATATCATTTATATTTTCTTCCTCATTTCGTTTTTCTATTTGAATTTTTGTAGTATTCGTACCTGTTTTTTTCCACAGACCATTTCCTCTACTTGCTACCCAAACTGTTTTAGAATCATTTGAGAAAGCTAGATTACTAACTATTTTACCTTTGAGAAAATCAAAATTTTGCTTTTCTTGTTGCTTCGTTTTTATATCTAATACTGTAATTTCATTAGAGTAGGTAACAAACCAAACTTTATCATTGGGAGCTTTTTTGATAAGCAAAATAGAAGTTTTTGGTAAAAATTCATTTGCATT
Organism: Bernardetia sp. Wsw4-3y2; assembly: GCF_037126295.1. Lineage (NCBI taxonomy): Bacteria > Pseudomonadati > Bacteroidota > Cytophagia > Cytophagales > Bernardetiaceae > Bernardetia > Bernardetia sp. Wsw4-3y2. The sequence goes on from NZ_CP147017.1 coordinate 1,725,454, forward strand.
TACGAGAGCTTCTTCGGTTACTTCTTCAATTTGATAGACTCCGTTTTCTGTTCCTATCCATTTATGATTATCTTCGCCTACAAAAATAGAATGAACAGGCAGTTTGTCGTCAGAATGGTCAGAAACCAAATCAACTGGCAGGAACACTTGTGAGTAAAGACAGTTAGATTGCAAATAAGATTCTATAAAAAAGAAACTAATCAAAAACAGAACTCGTATATTTATTTTTTTTATCATTTTATTTTTTAAATTAATAACTTAGATTAAACTACTATCAACAAATAAAGTTTTATCAAAAACAGACTAGGCAGTTTGTCGTACAAGTAAACAAAAAACTATCCGAATGAAAAAACATATTCCTAACTTTTTAACGTGCTGCAACTTATTTTTTGGTTGCATCGGTATTATTTTTAGCTTCAAAAACTCACTTGATATTGCTGCTTATTGTATCGGAATTGCTGCTATTTTTGATTTTTTAGATGGTTTTGTAGCAAGAATGTTGAAAGTCAGTTCGCCCATCGGAAAAGAATTAGATTCTCTAGCTGATTGTGTAACTTTTGGTGTTTTGCCTGCTTTTATTTTGTATCAACTCATGATTTCGGCAAGTTTAGAAAAGGTATCTCAAGATTTAGTAGAAGGACAAATTCCTACTGCAATGGATTCTTATTTACCTTATATTGCGCTCCTGATTGCTATTTTTTCGGCTTTGCGTTTAGCTAAATTTAATGTTGATACTCGTCAGTCAGATTCGTTTATTGGTGTTCCTACACCTGCAAATGCTATTTTGATTGGTTCGATTCCTCTTATTTTACTGCAAAATCCAACGTATTCTGCCATTATTTTAAATCCTATTTTATTAGTTGTTTTGGCTATTGTGATGAGTTTGCTTTTGGTGGCAGAACTTCCACTTTTTGCATTAAAGTTTAAATCTTTTGCCTTCAAAGGAAATGAAATTCGTTATATTTTCCTTCTTTCAAGTGTTCTTTTATTGATTTTCTTGCAGTATTTGGGAATTCCTTTAATAATTTTACTTTATGTTGTGCTTTCTGTGATTAATAATATAATTTCTGTAAAAGTAACTGATGAAGATAAATTGATTGAGAAAAAATAATTAAAAATAGGGTGGTGTTGTAAAAAGTATGATAAGTTATTTGGTTGTTGATGTCGCTTTTCTATTCTAAAATGCTTAAAAAAAATCATACTTTGTGTAATACCACCTTCAAGAAATGTGTAGTAAAAAAAACTGATTTATTTCTTAACTAAGAAGTTGACAAATGTTATATAAGTTGGTCAGAAGGGATAGCCTAACAAAACACTTTTCACTTCTTCTAGAACCTGATAGAAGAAAATATGAAGATATACTATTATCAGTCCAATACTAAAGAAGAACCCTCATTTATTATTATTTCTTAATCCGAACAAACACAAAAACAAGTGCAAAAATAACACCTGCCACACTTGTCATCGAACCTGCAATGGAAGTATTCAGAAAAGCAGCCGTATAATAGCCCAAAATAGCCACAATTATTCCAATAAAACAGGATAGAAAAAGCATTTTTTTGAAATTGGTAGTCAATAAATAAGCTGTTGCAGGAGGAACAACCAAAAATGAAAGCACCAAAACAGCTCCCACAGACTCAAAAGCTGCAACGGTAGCCAAAGAAACCAAACTCATTAGTGAATAATGCCAAACCCAAACATTGATACCGATAGCAGAAGCAAAAGCTGGGTCAAAGGTTGTGAGGAGCATTTCTTTATAGAAAACAGTTACAAAAAACAGGATAATTAGAAGTACCGACCCAATCCACCAAGCAGCCTTTGCACCCAAATTCAGTATTGCACCATCGCCTAAATCTATACGCCAAACGTGTAGAGGGACATACGCAATTTCACCAAAAAGCACACATTCGGCATCTAAATCAACTTTACTGGCAAAAACTGAAATAAGAATTACCCCCAAAGCAAAAAGTGATGTAAAGGAAACGCCAATGGAAGCATCTGTTTGGAGTTTTCCTTGTTTGTGCAAAAACTCAATCAAAAGTGTTGTAAAGACACCCAAAATAGCAGCACCAATAAGCATAAAAATAGAATCGAAACGCTGAACAACCAAAAAAGCAATTACAATCCCTGGTAAAACAGCATGAGAAATGGCATCGCCTACCATTGCCATTTTGCGTAAAACCAAAAAACATCCTAAAATAGCACAACTAATGGCAACCAAAATGCCAACTAATATTATTTGAAAATCATTCATTTAAAAATCTTACTAAAACTAAAATAAGTAAATTTGTATTATACTTTTCTCTCTCTAAAGAGCGAGCTACATAATGAACAGTAATTATATAAAGATAATTCTAACCCAAAAAGTTAGACAAATCTAAAACAAATTCAAAATAAAGTCTTTATTACTTTATAATCAATACTTAAACTAATTATAAAATGAACTTATTACGTGTCGTCAGAATGACTTTTGAAGAAAAACATATTCAAGATTTTATTGATAATTTTGAAGAAAACAAAACAAAAATCCGTCATTTTGAGGGGTGTAAACATTTAGAATTATGGCAAGATGCTCATAATCCATGTATTTTTCTTACATACAGCCATTGGGAAAGTGAAGAGAAACTAAATAATTATAGAAAATCAGAGCTATTTGGAAAAGTTTGGAAGACTACAAAACAATGGTTTTCTGATAAACCTGTTGCTTTTTCTTCTTTTCAGAAGGTTTTAGTGGAATAAAATACAAAATACTGGAAGTCGTTGGTGACACACCAACAACACCAAGAGAGAATAAAAATACATAAAAAAAGGAACAGCATTTAAAATGCTATTCCTTTTTAGGAAATTAATAAACTACTATTTTTAACTCATTAGAATTAAAAAGTTACATTCGTAATTGTTCCTTATGCAATATTGAGTTTACGATTAGTAAGTATTTTGAGTTCTTTTTGGATTTCCTCATTTTTCAAATCATTTTCTAAAATAGAGCGATATGATTGTAAATTTTTGAGTAACTCTTCAAAATGTTGAAGAAAATCCTGTATTGGTTCTGAAATATTACTTTTCATCAAGACACCTAATGAATTATAGGTAGTTTCTACTGCTTTTTCTACTTCTTGTGTCTTATAAAATTGTTTTTGTGCATACTCTAAGTCAGCATGTTGCCAAGCCCAATTTTTTAATTTTTCAACAGAATTATTTATCTCTGATAGGTTTTTTATGTTCTTTTTGATAAGTGAAAGATTGCTTTCATTTGGGTTAGCAAAAAACTCAAACACAACTCCTACAAGTGAAGAAATATCAGTAGTAGTTATGGATAAAACAGGTTGTGTAGAGCTAAACATATTTAAGGAATTAATAGATAAGTTATTGAATAGAATAGAAAGAATATTTATCTAACAATTTGATTATTAGAGTTTTGACTGTTTAAAAGTAATTGGAATATTTAGTAGTTGTTGTGAAATCTTGTGTCTATATACGGACATAGTGAACAAATAGTTGTCAGTATTTCTGATTTTATTAAGATTCTCAACTCTTTCTTACTTTAGTAACAGATTGTTCATTTTATAGCCTATTTTACCCTCTTTAATTCGGATCTATTTTTTCCAACTCAACTTGTACTACTACTCTAATCTTTTTGGGTAGCTTACTAACAACGAGTTCATAAGAATGACGAATCCAATGTTTGAGCTGTTTTTCTGTAAGTAAAGTTTCGAATTCTGTATTTATTCCTCCAAAATAAATTGTATTCCAATGTTTCTTATTCATGTGATAACCAGCTTTAATACAGTCATATTTTTCTCGTAATTCTATAGCTTTTTCAGGGTCACACTTTACATTAAAACCATCAGGTTTATTGAGACTGATGAGTGCAAACATTTTTCCTTCTACCTTAAAAACTAGAGTATCTTCTCCAAATGGCAAACTTTCTGTCACAGCAGGAAAGGAAAGACAAAAATCTCTAAATGATTCTATATCCATAACATATTGATTTTTGGTGAATTAATTTTATTTTTTTTAGAATTTATAAAAATAGCTACTTTTTTTTTATAAAAAATAAAACAAAACTTGCAAAATAATAGTATTTATACTAAATTTGATAGTATAACTATTGTTTTTAGTTGCAAAGCTAACTAAACAATTTTTTATAGTTTATTGTAGATTTTCAATTATTACAATATAACTATTTTTAAGATACTTAAGATAGACAATTAAGCAGAAAGAGGAAGCAAAAAGCTGTTCCCAATTGGGAACAGCCTTTTTTGTTTAAAATTTTAAACAGTTCTTAAAATTGAGTTCTAAAGATTTTCTATAAGTTTCTTGTTCTTCCCCCATCAACAGGCAAGTTAATTCCATTTACATAACTTGCTTTATCTGATGCTAAAAATAAAATAGCATTTGCAATCTCTTCAGCTTCAGCAAAACGATAAGCTGGGATAGTTGATTTTAATTGATGAATGGCTTCGTCTTCTGAAATATTGGCTGTTTTAGATTTATTCTTAACAATTGCATCTAATCTTGAAGTAGAAGTCATGCCTGGAAGAACATTATTTACTGTAATTCCATATTGAGCTAATTCAAAAGAAAGAGTTTTTGCCCAATTTGCGACGGCTGCACGTATTGTATTAGAAACCCCTAAGTTATCAATCGGTTGTTTTACACTTGTAGAAATAACATTGATAATTCTTCCAAACTCTTCTTTTTTCATAAATGGAAAAAGAGCTTGCACTAATATTTGATTACAAATAAGATGTTGTTCAAAAGCATCTCTGAAAGACTGTAAAGAGGCTTCATGTGCTTTGTTTGGAGGAGGACCTCCTGTATTATTGACTAAAATATGTGCGCCTTCAAAAGTTCCTGCTTTATGAGCATCACTCAAAACATCTTGTAACGTTTTGGGAGAAGAAAAATCAGCTACTAAATAACCATGTTTTTGATTTTTTGGTATTGAAAGTTCTATAATAACTTCCTTTAATTTTTCTTCATTTCTTGCCAAAAGAATTACTGTTGCACCACTTTGTGCAAAGAGTTGAGCTGTTGCAAGTCCAATTCCTTGAGTACTTCCTGCCACTAAAGCTATTTTTCCTGTTAAATCTAAGAGCATGTGTTTGTGTATATTTTAATTATTTCTTAATTCGTTTTGTCTATTTCAAACCCAAATACTAAGATGTCGTCAATTTGTCGGTTTGTATAACCCATCCAATTTTTGAGTGTAAGCCTTAAAAACTCTTGTTGTTCTAAAAAAGGTTGTTTTGAGGCTTCTAAGAGTGTTTCTCTAAATCTTTTTGTAGTATACTTTTTATCTTTTGCTCCTCCAAACTGATCTTGAAAGCCATCTGTAAATAAATAAAAACTTATTTTCTGTGTAAAATCTAATGTATGGTTAGTAAATGATTTTTTATTGAATTGATTTTTGATAAGATTTCCTCCAATAGATTGTCTGTCTGCCTTTATAGTTTTTAGTTCACCATTTTCTATATAAATAAGAGGATTTCTTGCTCCTGCATATTCCATGACTTGAGTTTCCAAATCATAGACACAAAAAGCTGCATCCATTCCATCACGTATTCTAGTATCTGTTTGGCGAAGAACTTTTGTAATTCCTTCATCTAATCTATCTAAAATATGAGATGCCTTTGTAACTGATTTTGATTCTACTATTTCATTGAGTAAATCATTTCCAATCAAAGACATAAAAGCCCCTGGAACGCCATGACCTGTACAATCAATAGCTCCAATAATTACCTTTTTATTAACTTGTTTGAAATAATAAAAATCTCCTGAAACAATATCTCTAGGCTCAAAAAACACAAAAGAATTGGGAAAAACAGTTGTAATTTCTTCTAAACTAGGAAGCATTGCATCTTGTATTCGTTTTGCATAAGTTATACTAGCTGTAATGTCTTGATTTTTTTTCTCAATGACTATATTTTGCTCATGTAATCGTTCAAGATTTACTGAAAGCTCTTCATTGACTACATTTAATTCTTCTGTGCGTTCGACAACTCGGTCTTCTAATCGTTTATTTTGTGTCTCTACAAATACTCTGTGTTCTTCAGATGTTTTTAACATTTTTGCTTGTAACTCTGCCTGATTTTTTTTGTAGAAATCTATTTTGGCAGCCAATGCTACAGAAAGAACAACCACTTCTATTGCAGAACCAATCAAAAGACCACTAGAAGTAAAATCGTTATAATCAATTATTCCTGCTCCTGCTAATATAAAAATAAATAATCCTATTAGATAAGATGACCAAGCTACAATCATATATTGGGCAGGTTTATATCCTTTATAATAGATAAAAATAGCAACCAGAAGACCATTTAGACACGAAAATCCAAGAGCAGCTTGATTCATAGAAGAACCCAATGCTTTATAACCAAAAAGAACAACAAAAATTATGAAAATAAAACAGACTATCAACCCTTGTATTATGCGATGAAATACTATAGCATTACGTTTTGTATGAAGAAAATCTATAAAAAATAAATTCGCAAAAATGCTTGATACAGAATAAATAATAGGGTCATAATCATTTACCCAAGGATGATTTCCCCATAAAAACTCAAAACTGTGTCCTCTCAACTGAGCAATACCTAAGCCTAGAGTAAGTAGGTAGATAATATAATATAAATATCCTTTTTCTTTTAGTGTAAAGTAGAGAAAGAGATTATAAAGAAACATAACCAAAATAAAACCATAATACATTCCTTCAGCTAAATCTACTTTGTGGTCTCTCTCAAAATAATATTCCCAAGGCGCAACATGGATAGGAGCTTGAAAATAATGACTCTCTATACTTACAAATAGGGTTTGTAATTCTTCTTTTTCTAGTTGAAGGGGAATTAGGAAACGGTCAGTTTGGAGGATTCTTTCTTTGAAAGGCTTGTTATATCCCAGTTCTATTTTTTTATATGCTTGGTCAGCTTGTGGGATAAAAATATTTATTTTGGCTCTTCCACTTCCTATTTCAAAATACCATTTTTCTAAATCTGTTTTATTTTTTAGAGGTATTTTGAGCCAAATTTTTTGATTTTTTCCATTAAGATTAATAAATTTATTTATTTCTTGCTCAAAATATACATTTTGTATAGTTTCTATATTTTCTTTTTTATCTGGATTTTCTTTAAAAATTCCGATTCTGTTGGCTATTGAGTAGAATTTTGTTTCATTATCTAAGTCTACAGTAGAAATTTCCTGAGAAAAAGCAGAGTTAAAGAAACATATAAAAAAAGATATTAGTATAAATACTAAAATAGAATTATTTGTTTTTTTATTTAAAACAAATTTTATATTGTATTTAGAATAAATATTTTTCAATTATATGATATTATAAGTAGTAGTAAGAGTGGGTTTGTAAGCAGCTAATTTACTAAAAAAAATGTACAAAAGCACTTTAGCTTATAGCTTCAATTTTATTATTTTCCTAGTTTAAATCCAAATACTAAAATATCATCAATCTGTCGGTTGGTATAACCCATCCAGTTTTTGAGTGTGTTTTTTAAAAATTCTTGTTGTTGTGAGAAAGGTAGTTTTGATACTTCTACTAAAACATTTCTAAACCTCTTAGTAGTAAACTTTTTATCCTCTTTTCCTCCAAACTGGTCTTGGAAGCCATCTGTAAATAAATAGAAACTAGTCGTCTCATGTGTATTTAAAATATGATTGGTAAAATATTTTTTATTGAACTGATTTTTGATAAGATTTCCACCAATAGATTGTCTGTCTGCTTTTATGATTTTTACTTCTTCATTTTCAATATAAATAAGAGGGTTTCTTGCTCCTGCATATTCCATAACCTGAGTTTCTATGTCATAAACACAAAAAGCTGCATCCATTCCATCCCGTACTTGAGTATCTGTCTGACGCAATACTTTTGTGATTCCTTCGTCTAATTTGTCCAAAATATGAGAGGCTTGAGTAACAGATTTATTCTCTACAATTTCATTTAATAAATCATTTCCAATTAAAGACATAAAAGCCCCTGGAACGCCATGACCTGTACAATCTATTGCACCTACAATTACTTTCTGATTGATTTGTTTGAAATAATAAAAGTCTCCAGAAACAATATCTCTAGGCTCAAAAAACACAAAAAAGTTAGGAAAAATACTTGCTATTTCTTCCAAACTTGGTAGCATTGCATCTTGTATGCGCTTTGCATAATTGATACTAGCCGTAATATCTTGGTTCTTTTTCTCAATAACAACATTCTGTTCGTGCAAACGTTCAAGGTTTACTGAAAGCTCTTCATTGACTACATTCAACTCTTCTGTGCGCTCAACTACTCGTTCTTCTAATCGTTTGTTTTGTGTTTCGACAAACTCTCGGTGCTCTTCCGAGGTTTTTAACATTTTGGCTTGTAGTTCTTCTCTACCTTTTTTATAAAATTCTATTCTTGCAGCTAAAGCAACCGAAAGCAGTATCATTTCTACTGCTGAGCCTAGTAAGATGCCACTAGAAGTGAATGTATTGTAGGGAATAATATCTACTCCTGCCAAAACAAAAACAAGAATACCTAATAAATATCCAGACCAAGCCACTATAATATATTTTGCAGGTTTATATCCAGTATAATAGACATAGATAGCAGCAGCTAATGAATTTAGAGTAGATATTGCTCCAACAACTTGATTGATATAAGAAGCAATATTTTTGAAACCTAAAATACTTGCTACACCAGCTAATGCAAATGCATAAATAGTAATATGTAAAGTGATGTGAAAAAAGCGTGAGTTCTTTTGAGTATGAAGAAAATCTATCAAAAATAAACTGGCACAAATTCCCCCAAAAACATAAAAAAGTGGAGCGTAATTATTTATAAGAGGAAAACTAAACCATAAAAACTCAAAACCATGACCTCTAATTTGAGCCATTGCAAGACCAAAGAAAAGCAGATAACCTACATAATAAAGGTAACCTCGTTCTCTCAAAGTAAAAAAGACAAATAGATTGTACAAAAACATCACTATCACAAAGCCATAATAAACTCCCTCTGCTATATCTGCTTTATGATCTCTTTCAAAGTAATATTTTAAAGGAGCAATACGAACAGGAGCTTGAAAATAATTACTTTCTCCACGTACAAAAATAGTCATGGACTGATTTTGTAGTAAAAATAAAGGCAGTAAAAATCTATCTGTTTGTATCAAACGTTCTGAGAAGGGTATTTTTTCTGCAAGTAATATCTTCCGATAGGTTTTTATAGAGTTATTTGTTTCAGGAATATAAAATTCTAAATCTCCATGTCCACTACCTATTTCTAAATACCATTCTTTAAGAAGAGTTTTGTTTTGAATAGGAATTTTCAACCAAAAGCCATTTTTATCATTATTGACAGTAATTATTTCCTTTCCTTCAACTATAAAATCAATTTCTTGTATAGACTCAATAGTTTTTTCTTGTTGATTTTCCTCTCTAAAAACGCCTATTTTATCTGTAATTATATAAGATTGAGTAGAATCTGCTAAAAAAGTAGTAGAGACCGATTGAGCAAAAGCAGGGTTGGAAAAGCACAACAAAATAATCATTACTATGAAGTTAGTAATATATTTTTTTGTGAAATAAAAAATACTTGTATAATAAAATTGTTGCAAGATAATGGTAGTAGAAAGTAGCTAATATATAAGTAGTGTAAAAGGTAATTTACTAAAAATAATTGTATAAATTAAATCAAAAATTCATACTCATATCCAAAAATAATTAATTCATTTGTGAAGGTTTAAAACCAAATATTAGTATGTCATCAATTTGTTGAGTTTTATTTCCCATCCAATCTGTAAGTGTATTTTTTAAAAAATATTTTTGTTCTGAGAAAGGTAGTCTAGAACATTCTAATAAAGTATTTCTGAACCTCTTTGTTGTAAATTTCTTATCGTTTTCTCCTCCAAATTGGTCTTGAAAACCATCTGTAAAGAGATAAAAACTTATGTTTGGATTTTGTTTCAAATCTATAGTATGTGTTGTAAATGGCTTTTTGTTGAATTGATTCTTAATAAGACTTCCTCCAATTGACTGTCTGTCTGCCTTTATTATGTTTACCTCTCCATTTTCCACATAAATAAGAGGATTTTTTGCTCCAGAATATTCCAAAATCTGTGTGTCTAAATCATATACACAGATGGCTGCATCCATTCCATCTCTAACCTGTGTATCTGTTTGACGCAATGCTTTTATAACACCTTGATTCAATTTATCTAAAACATGGGATGCTTTAGTAACTGATTTATTCTCTACAATTTCATTTAATAAATCATTTCCAATCAAAGACATAAATGCCCCCGGAACGCCATGTCCTGTACAATCAACAGCTCCAATAATTATTTTTTGATTAACTTGTTTGAAATAATAAAAATCTCCAGAAACAATATCTTTAGGTTTAAAAAACACAAAGGAGTTAGAAAAAACACTTTTAATTTCTTCCAAACTTGGTAACATAGCATCTTGTATGCGCTTGGCATAGGTTATACTTGAAGTAATATCTTGATTTTTTTTCTCAATGACTAAGTTTTGCTCGTGTAGTCGCTCAAGATTTACAGAAAGTTCTTCATTAACGACATTCAATTCTTCTGTACGTTCTACTACTCGTTCTTCTAATTTTTTGTTTTGATTCTCTACAAGTTCTCTATGTCTTTCTGATGCCTCTAAAACTTCTTCTTGCAGTTTTTCTTGCCCTTTTTTATAAAAATCTATCTTAGCAGCTAAAGCTACAGAAAGCAATATCATTTCTATTGCCGAACCGAATAAAATGCCATTAGAAGTAACATCATTATAAGGAATTATCTCTGCTCCTGCTAAAACAAATAAAAGTGTTCCTATTAAATAAAATGTCCATCCTACAATAATATATTTGGCTGGTTTATACCCTTTATAATAAATAAAAATAGCAGCAGCCAAAGCATTTATGGTAGATAAACCTGCAACAATTTGGTTGATAAGTGATGCAAGAGGTTTAAAGCCTAATAAACTTACTAGTAAACCTAACAAAAAAGTAGCTAAGACAATATGTAGTGTGATATGAAAAAAGCGTGAATTCTTCTTTGTATTTAGAAAGTCTATCAAGAATAAACTTGCAAATGTTCCTGATAAAGAATGAATAACAGGAGCATAGTGATTTAGAAAAGGAAAATCAAATAGAAAAAACTCAAACAAATGTCCTCTTAGTTGCGACATCGCCAAACCAAGAAACAATAAATAACTTAAATAATATAAATATCCTTTTTCTTTAATTGTAAAGAAAATAAATAAATTATATAATACCATTACAATCACAAAACCATAGTAAATCCCCTCAGCTAAATCCACTTTATGATCCCTTTCAAGATAAAATTCAATAGGAGCAATGCGAAAAGGAGCTTGAAAATAATCACTTTCTATGCGTAAATAGATTGTTTTTTTCTGATTTTTAGGTAATTCAAGAGGAATTAAAAATACATTGGTTTGAATAAATCGCTTTTCAAATGGCAGTGAAAAACCTAAAGAAGTTTTTTTGAAGGAATTGGTAGTATTATTTTCTATTGGAATAAATACATCGATGTCAGCTAGTCCGTTTCCAATTTCTAAATACCATTTTTTGAGTTCAGAATTGTTTTGTAAAGGTATTTTGACCCACATAATGTGAGCTCCTTTATTTAGAGTTACAATATCTTTTCCCACTATTTTAAACTCTTTAGCTTGAATAGTTTCTATTGTTTCTTTTTTATTTGAATTTTCTACTACTTCTTCGTACAAACCAAGTTTATGTGTAATGACATATTCTTTATCAGCATCCTTTAATACAACAGAAGGAATAAGCTGAGCAAAAACTGAATTTGATAGAAATAAAAAAGCAACCACTACTATAAAAACAGTAGTATTCGTTTTTTTAAGAGCAGAGTCTTGGATATTTTTATAAACAGCTTGCTTCAAAACAGTAGTAATGGGTTTGTTAAGTAGCTAAAATACTAAAAATAACTGTACCAACAATAATTGTAATTACTTTTTCGACAAGTTTAAAATTACTTATTATGAATTCTGTTTAGTAAAAAGTTATTTTTTTGTCTAAAACAAGATAGAAGTCACATAAGATAAAAATGTTGTTTATTATTTCCAAATACCTTGTATCCTATCTAATTTGAAACAACGTAAAAAAAAATTAATCTACTTGTAACAGAAAAATAATAGTTTCACTTTTTAAAGCATAATTAGAGCTTTTTATCAAAAAAAATCCTTTTTTTTAAATTATAATTTACTGATTTACAGAACTTTGGATTATTGTGCAACTTTTTAAAATTGATTATTTGGCAATAAAACATCGTTTTTATATTGTATTTTTGATATATTTCCAAATATTCTTTTTTTTATTAAAAAAAATACAAAACAAAACAGTCATTTTGTTCAAAATGAGAGGGTTAGCTGCGTACATACAAGATTTTGTAGTGTCAAAAATACCTCGTACATTTGAATTGTGCTTATTTTTTACCAATTAAACTTTTTAATATACTATGGCAAACGTAATGGATTCTACGAAGGAAATGTTAGATTTTTGGGCAACTACTCAAAACAAAATCGTGGAAAACTGGGTAGGTTCTACTCGTCAGCTCCAAGAAGCAGCTAAAGAAGGCAAAGTAATGGAGCAAGCTACGGACATGTATAAAAATTGGTACGACAACCAAAAAAGCATCATCTCTGAAGCAGTAGAAAAAGGCAAAACAATTTCTTCTGAAACTATGCCAGAACAAGTAACTCAACTTATGGAACAACAATCATCACTTTCTAAAAAGTGGATGGATACAATGAGTGAAATGGCTGACCGTCAGTTGAAAATGGCTCAAATGACTAATGAAGGTGGCAAAAATGTATTAAATATGCAAGAAAATGCTACCAAAATGCAAGAAATGATGACTAGCTCTTACAAAACTTGGTTAGATTCTACTACCGAGATGATGAATGAGAGCAAAAAAATGATGACTTCTAATCCTGCTTTCAAAGCAATGCAACCAATGCAAGAAGCTTTTGAAAACATGACTAAAGGAGCAAAAACCTATTTCGATGCCTACGAAATGTGGAAACCATTTGTGCAAATGACCAATAACAAAAATTTTGATGTACAAGAATACTTCAAAATGATGAACATGGACAAATTGCAAGAAATGGCAAAAGGAATGTTTGCTCAAAATCCTTCACAGTTTGGCTTTGCCAACTTCGGACAAATGAGTGAGCAGATGAACAAAATGGTTGAGCAATATCGTACTACGATGATTAATAACCCAATGTTCGCTCCTTATACTGAAATGATCGAAAAATTCTCTTCTATGATGCCAAAAATGGACATGAATAACTTTGACATGTCTAAAATGATGGGTATGATGAACATGGAAAACATGAACATCTCAAACCCTCAGTTTGGTAAAGAAATATATGAGCGTATGGAAAAATTATATGCTCCGTTTTATAAATTAATGCCTCCAAGCAAAGAAAAAGAGTCAATCAAACTTTTCTCTCAAATGCAAACTATTTTATTTGATTACCAAACAAAAATGGCTGATATGAATGCTATTATTGGTAAAACAGTAAAAAGTAGCTCTGAAGAGTTTATGACTAAAATGTTTGAGGCAGCAAAAGACGGAAACGTAAATACATACAATGAGTTCTATATGAACTGGCTCAATCACTTAGAAGGAAATATGATTGATATTTTCAAAGGTGACGAATTTTCTAAATTACAAGGCGAAGTTTTGGCTCTTCAATTAGATTTGAAAACAAGCTTTAATAAAGGAATGGAACAAGTTCTTTCTCCTTATCCTGTAGTTTTGAATTCTGAAATTGATGAACTTGCTAAACAAGTACACGCATTGAAAGCTCGCATTCGTGAGCTAGAAAACAATGCAAATTCTTCTGTTTCGTCAGAAGCAAAAGATAAAGCGTACCAAGCAAGTGAAGCTCCTGTAAGCAAATCAGAAACTTTAGTTCCTACTGAAGAATCTAAGCCTGCTACAAAAACTACAACTCGTAAGAAAACTACAAAATAGTTTTTGAGTTGAAGAGTTAAAATCATTTTGGTACTACCATTGGTATAAACCAAAATTGAATCAAAACCATTCTGAAGTTGAGTAGTTATTCAGAATGTAAGTATAGTTTTTTTAGTAAAACTGTATTCTAGTGAAATCTAACATTTCCTTCGATAAAAACCCTGACTTCATAGTGAAGTTGGGGTTTTTGATGAAAAAAAGCGTATTTTGTAGCGTACACTTTAGTGTGCGAAGCGTACCATAACTTTTAAGGTTCGGAAAATACGTATGACAAAAATGCTCACACTCTAAAGAGTGTGCTACAATAAATACAAAATACACACAAACTAAATTTTATTATGGCAAATCAAAACCAAGAAAATACACCTACTAATGTATTTGAAAGTTTTACAAAAGAAATTACTGAGCAAACTGAAAAGCTCGTAAAAGGCTATCAAATGCTCAATGATGTAGAAGAAATTGATGTCGCAACAGCTCAAAAAGAACTTGTTTGGAGTGAAGATAAAGTAAAATTATACCGTTATTCTTCTTCTAAACGTAGTCTCAAAACGCCTTTATTGATTGCTTATGCACTCGTAAATCGTTTTGATATGATGGATTTGCAATCTGATCGTAGTTTTATCAGAAATTTACTAGATAATGGCATTGATATTTATTTGATTGACTGGGGCTATCCTTCTCGTGTAGATAGATATTTGACGATGGAAGATTATATCAATGGTTACCTTAATTCTTGTGTAAATTTTGTTAGAAATGAACATGGAATTGACAAAATAAATTTGCTTGGTGTTTGTCAGGGTGGAACATTTTCTACTATTTATACGGCTCTTAATCAAGACAAAATCAAAAATTTGATTACCCTTGTTGCTCCTTTTGATTTCAATACAGATGATGGTCTTTTATTCAAGTGGTCAAGAGATTTAGATGTAGATAAAGTAGTAGATGGAAATGATGGTCTTGTACCAGGGGAATTTCTGAATATGGGTTTTGATATGTTGAAACCACTTAGCAAATTCAAAAAAATGGCTACCATTACTAATATGATGGAAGACAAAGGTAAAATGATGAACTTCTTGCGTATGGAACAATGGGTAGGCGATAGTCCTTCTCAAGCAGGTGAATGTTACCGTAAGTTTATCAAAGACTTATATCAAGAAAATAAACTCATAAAAGGAGAATTTACGTTAGGAAAGAAAACAGTAAATTTAAGCGATATAAAAAATCCAATTCTGACTATTTATGCTTCAGAAGACCATTTAGTTCCACCTTCGGCAACTAAACCTTTGAATGATAATGTAGGTTCGAAAGACAAAACATTATACGAATTCCCAGGTGGACACATCGGAGTTTTTGTAGGTGGACGTTCTCAAAAAGAACTTGCTCCTAAGGTTGCAGAATGGTTGAAAGAGCGTGATTAATTTGTGATTTTTATGTCGTCGGTGGGACACCGACAACGGATAGTTTTCAACTGTCAACGAGGCTTTGCCGTCGTTGAGGTATTTTTATAAAAAGCATTTATTCTAGTTTTTGGAATAAATGCTTTTTTTGTTTTTCTATTTGTAGTTTTCAAAATACTGTTCTGCTTCATCTTGCTTTAATTTTTGGCTTTTGACCTTTATTTCTTTTCCATTTTTGATTATAAACTCTTCTAAAATTTCGCCTCCCTCTTGATGATTATATGTTTTTCCTAAATGCTTTATTTCTACCAAACTATCACTTTGCCACTTACTTATCGTCTTATTATGTGGACAACACATTCCACCATCTAAAAATGAAACGATAGTTTTATTTTCAGAATTTATGCCTAATGTATCAGTAGAAAAAATCATATCAGAATTTTTGAAATTTCTATTTGCAAATAGATAATATTCTGCAATACTCCTACTAACCATGTGCCAAGGACGTTTTATGATTATATCTAATTTGTTATCAAAATCTACATCTCTACATTCTATTCTGCTATCATACCACGCATAAAGAGTTGAATTTTTGTTTGTAAAAGTTTCTGCAAGCTCAAAAACTTCATTTTTTTCAGCATATAAAAATGACTTACATTCAAAATCATCTCCACCTATATCACAATATTTATTCTCTACAAAAACAAATGCAGGAAAATCATTTGCAGCTATTCCATACATAACTTGACTGAACTCATTACTTATAGTTGTGTCTTTATCAAACTTGTTTTTCTGAACAATATCCAATAAAGAATCTCTATAAATTTGAAAAAATGAATCTAGTTGTACAGAAGTATAAGCATTAAAATTAGGCAGTTTAT
The DNA here is from genome assembly GCF_037126295.1 of Bernardetia sp. Wsw4-3y2. Taxonomy (NCBI): domain Bacteria; kingdom Pseudomonadati; phylum Bacteroidota; class Cytophagia; order Cytophagales; family Bernardetiaceae; genus Bernardetia; species Bernardetia sp. Wsw4-3y2. The sequence continues at coordinate 1,741,741 of NZ_CP147017.1, forward strand.
TTTCTACTACTTTTATTTTTTGATTTTCAATAACTTGATTTTCAGAAATAGGCTTTGGATTACAAGAAAAAAGGCAAAGAATTAATGATAAAATGTAGATTTTCATAATTGAAAGATAAAAATAGAATATAAACTTTTTCCTTGATTAATCATCTGTGATTAAATATTGATAGTGAAAGTTACAACAGCTCCACCACCGTTTCCAAGCCCATTCCCCTAGAACCTTTTAATAGAATGATACTTTCTGTAACAGGGTTTTTCTCTAAATACTCAGCTAATTCTTTCTTATCTGCAAAACTCAAAATCAGACTAGAAACAATATTTCCAGCAGTTTTGGCTGTTGAAAAGTCTTTTCCACAAACGATTATTTTATCAATTTTGAGTTGTAAGGCAAAACCTAAAATTTCCTTGTGCTTGATAAATGATTCTTTTCCTATTTCAAACATATCTGCCAAAATAGCGACTTTCTTCTTTCCATTTCTTGGCATTGCTTCTAAGTGCAGTAAAGCAGCCTTCATACTATCAGGGTTTGCATTATAGGCATCAAGCAGCAAAGTATTTTTCGTTTCTTTTCGCTCTTCGACTTGTGAACGGTTATTTTTTGGTAGATAATCTGAAATTCCTTTATTCATTTGAGAATAAGAAAGACCGAAAAATTTGCCAAAAGCTAAGGCAGCCAAAATATTTGGAAAATTGTATGCACCTGTAAGTTGAGTCTGAACTTTATTATTGTCCTCATCTTTATAAATAATGATAGGTACAGATTCAGAGAGTGTAGCCGAATAATAATTTTCTATATTCTCTGTTCCATATTTCATTACTTTTCCATCTTCAAAACGTTTTTCCATGTTCATCAAAACAGAATCATTACTGTTTATAAAAACAGTTCCATTATTTTTTATTAGTGATTGATATAATTCTGTTTTTCCTCTCAAAACTCCTTCATAGCTACCAAAACCCTGTAAATGAGCATTTCCAATATTGGTAATCATTCCATAATTAGGTTCTGTAATGCTGCAAAGCTCTTCAATATCGCCTACCTTATTTGCTCCCATTTCTACAATGGCAATTTCTGTATTTGTTGGCATTCTAAGAATAGTAAGAGGCACACCAATATGATTATTCAGATTTCCTTCAGTAGAATATGTTTTGAATTTTTGAGAAAGAACAGAACGTAAAAGCTCCTTTGTAGTTGTTTTTCCATTACTTCCTGTTATTCCGATAAAAGGAATAGTAAACTGTTTTCTGTGGAAATTAGCTAGTTTTTGAAGTGATTCTAATACATTTTCTACCAATAGATATTTGTTCTTATAAGCTAATTTCTTTTGGTCATGTTCATCAAAACTAGGAATAACACTTGAATCATCAATAACAACATGAGAAGCTCCTTTTTCTAAGGCTTGATAGGCAAATTTGTTTCCATCAAAATTATCTCCTTTTAAAGCAAAAAAAAGTTCGTTGTCTTTTACATGGCGAGTATCTGTCGAAACACCAGAAGATTCTAAAAAGATTTCGTATAAGATAGGAAGAGTAGTCATTTGAAAAATAATTAAGAATAAAAATGATAGAAAGAATTCAAGAAGGAATTTAATAATTTGTCAGAACAAAAATACAAAAACAATAGTAGCAACTAAGAGTTATGCCCTCTAATATCAAAGAAAAAAAAATATTTCGATTTTAAATCAAAAAAAAGTAGTTGAAATAGTTGTACCTACAATTATTTTATTTACATTTGTCTTTTCAAAACTTAACCTCACTTTATTATGAAAAGTATTTCTTTATTTGCTAGTGCTATTTTAGTAGCAGGTTCATTATCGTTCCTTTCAAGTTGTAACAATGCTCCTAAAAGCCAAGAGGCTGAAGTAGCTGATACAGTTGCTGTTGTTCCTCAAGACACTCAAACTTCCAAAGAACTTATGGTTGATCCTTCTGCTAGTGCAGTTACTTGGATTGGTTCAAAACCAGGTGGTCAGCACAATGGAACTTTAGGCATTTCTCCAGATTCTAAATTAATGGTAGAAAATGGCATGCTTACAGGTGGTACAATTACTATCAACATGACAGACATTAAAGTATTAGATATTGAAGAAGCTGAAGATAATGGTAAATTGGTAGGACACCTTCAAAGCCCTGATTTTTTTGCTGTTGAAACATATCCAACTTCTACTTTCACTATCACAAATGTTGAGCCTGTTGATGCTTCAACAATTGAAGTAGTAGAAGGAGAACATTCTACTGAGAACCCAACTCACAAAATTACAGGTAACCTTAAAATGATGGATGTAGAAAAAGCAATTAGCTTTTATGCAAATGTAACTATGCCAGCAGAAGGTGAAGTAAAAGCAAGTGCAAAATTTAACCTTGACCGTACAGAATTCAATGTTAGCTTTATGGCAGAAGGTACTGCTAAAGTAAAAGACAAATTTATCAATAATACTGTAAATGTAGGATTTGATATCACTGCTAAAGCAGGTATGTAAAAATCGTTTGTTTAGAGAAATTTTTGAATTCATTATCAGAATGAAATTCGAAAATCAAGTTTAAAGACAAGCCGACAAGACTATTTTAGTTTTGTTGGCTTTTTTTGTGGGTTACTATTTTTTGTAGAGAAATAAAATTAGAAGATAAGCATTTTTAAATTTTTGATAAAAATAAATCTATTAATCACCTTATTTTAAAATTTTAATATCGAAAGAGACTTTTTATTGCTAAAAATCTATTTTTTCAAAAATATTCAAAAAAGGCTTTTTTTCTACAACTAATTTCTCATTTTTACGTTCTTATTCAGCACAATTTTATTTAATTATTAGCAGATAAAATTTAAACTTATTGCTATCAAGGCAGTAAAAGTCTATTAATTAGTAGAATTATTAAATTAATTAATTTTGTTCAAAATTCTTTCAGTCATTCATTGTTTTTATAAACTTTTTATAACACATGATTCATCCCTCTACCGAACTTCGCTTTGTAAGTCCTGAAATTGGCTATGGCGTTTTCGCAAAAGAATTTATTCCTAAAGGAACAATTGTCTATGTAAAAGACAGTTTAGAAATTGAGGTAACTCCAAAAAAATACGCAAAACTAGATGAGTATGCTCGTGGTGTAGTAGATAAATATTCATATCGTGATGAGCGAGGATATAGAATTGTAAGTTGGGATTTTGCAAAATATGTAAATCATTCGTGTAGCCGAAATACAATCAGTACAGGCTACGGATTTGAAATTGCGCTTCGTGATATTGAGCCTGATGAAGAAATTACAGATGAATATGCTATCTTCAATTTAGAACAGAATTTTGAGTGTGGATGTGATTCAAAAGATTGCAGAAAACATATCAGTCCTTCTGATTTTGATGTTTTGTTTGGCAAATGGGACGAAGAAATAAAAGATGCTATGAAGCATTACAAAGATTCAGAACAAGCCTTAGAAAAATATATTGATGAAAATCTATTTCAGAAACTCAAAAATTATTTAGACACAGGGAAAAATTACAAATCCGTTTATTCACTGCGACTAAAAAAAAGTGAGAATAATGGAATTCTACAGCATTCATAGATAAAAAAGTGTGTAGTTTTCTTTTGAAATTATATCTAATCCTTTTCAATATAATTATGGAAAGGATTTTTGTTATTGACCTCACTTTTTTGCCTCTTCTGACTTTTTAGCGTTCTTGAATTTTCCTTATTTCATAAAATTAGTGGCTCTTCCGACTTTTTAGCGAAACATTGTGTGTTCAGTTCCTCAGAACTGAAAAAAACGCTTCCTCAGAAGCGTGATTTAAGTAATATCACGCTTCTGAGGAAGTGTTTCGTTCGTTTTTGAGAACGGTGTAACCCTCAGCGAAGCTAAAACGAACGCACATCCTTTTATAATTTCGCTAAATTGTCAGAAGAGCCAAGTTAGTTTAATTGATTTTTAATAAATCTACACAAATTACATTTAAAACTAAAAAAGTAAAAAGTCTTTCCTAAATTAATTAGAAAAGACTTTTTGAGATTACTCTATGCTTTGCTGAATATTTTTGATAAAATTTTCATCAAAAGACCGTATAGTCAAGAATTCATAAACAGCACTAAAACAATGTTTTAAACCATTCTGAATTAGGATATTCTCTTTTGATTGTTCCATTAACTGATTTACTAAAAGTGTGTCTGGAATAGGTTTAGCAAACTGATAGATAACCAAAGTTCGTGTATTTAATTCAATTATTTCTTTAAGAGTTACTAAATCTACTTGTAAATCCAAACTCATATCTCGAACAGAAATATTCCTTAAATTTTGATTCTCTGAAACTTTTAAATCTGTTTTCCACCAAGAAATAGAAGAATTTGGATTAAAATTACTGATAAAAATATAATTCAAACTTTTATCAACAAGTTTCCAAATATCTTCATTAGAATCAATTTCTATTGTTATTTCCTGCATTCTTAAAACTCAGCATTTTTAGGTGTTCTTGGAAAAGGAATTACATCTCTAATATTTCCCATTCCAGTAATAAAGAGTATCAAACGCTCAAAACCAAGTCCGAAACCTGAGTGTGGAACTGTTCCAAACTTACGAGTATCCAAATACCACCAAAGCTCTTCCGTAATTCCCATTGCATCAGTACGTGCTTGTAATCTTTCTAAACGCTCTTCACGCTGTGAACCTCCTACAATCTCCCCAATACCTGGGAAAAGTACGTCCATTGCTGCTACGGTTTCTTTTCCTGCTTCTTCGCCATCGTTTTGACGCATATAAAATGCTTTTATGTCTTTTGGATAGTTATAAAGAATAACAGGCGTTTTGAAGTGTTTTTCTACTAAGAAACGTTCGTGTTCGGATTGTAAATCAACTCCCCATTTTACATCATACGTGAATTTTCCTTTTTTGTAATGCTTAGAGTTAAGTAAAACATCAATCGCTTCTGTATAAGTAATACGCTTGAAATCATTTGCTAAAACAAATTCTAATTTTTGAATCAGCCCCATTTCTGCACGTTCTTCTTTTTTCTTCATTGAATTTTCTTTTACAAATTTTGCATCTAAAAATTCAATTTCTTCTCTGTAATTTTCTAAAGCATATTTGATAAGATACTTCAAGAAATCTTCTACCAAATCCATATTATCTTTCAAATCATAGAAAGCCATCTCTGGTTCTACCATCCAAAATTCGGCTAAATGACGAGCAGTATTTGAGTTTTCAGCTCTAAAAGTAGGTCCAAAAGTATAAACTCTTCCCAAACCTAAAGCTCCTAATTCGGCTTCTAGCTGTCCAGAAACAGTAAGGTTGGTTGGTTTTCCGAAGAACTCGTTAAGAATTTCAGTAGGGTGGCTTTTTAAAGTCCAGTTATTAAAACAAAACTTTAATAGTGGATTATCTACGTAAAACTCTATACTTTCTATTTCATGATTTGTGTTTTGAACAAAATTCTTTTTTACAATATTTAAAAATTCAGATTCGTTTTCCTTGAAAAACTTATTAATATATTTTTCTATTTTGCACTTGCTTTCATCGTCTGTAAAATCGTTCCATAATTTTACGATTTTAATCATAGAAGCTTCTCTATATCTAATCAAATGTCCAACTATGTATTCAGAAAGCCTATCTTCATCAATCCTCTCTGCTGGTGGCTCTGTTATTGATTCGTGATTTGTACGAACTCGTAGGTCGTCAAGTTCACTTGATTTTCTAGCTTCTTCATTTTGGAAATCAAGATATTTTAATAGTAACTCTTTAAAATCCTCGTTTTCCCTAATGTAATTTTCAAAAGTCTTTCTAGTTTTTTGCATCAGTTCCATATAAAAATGATACTTTAACTTATCTAGACCTCTATTTTCTTTATCAGAGTACGTGAAATCTCCCCAAATAATATTTTTACCAAATGAGATTTCGTTTACCTTGTAATGAGGTTTTTCATCATAACCTAAATTAGTTACTCTAAAAATTTCTCCGGCTCCTTCTGCATCAGAAGCTGTAAGGATTGGAGAATGCCAGTAATAAAAACGACGTTCATTGAAATAATTATGAATAGCATAAGAAAGCGCATGACGCAAACGAAAAATTGCACCAAAAGTAGTTGTACGGCTACGCAAATGAGCATTTTCTCTCAAAAACTCCATTGAATGCGCTTTTGGTTGAATAGGATACTTTTCAGCATCAGCATCACCCAAAATCTCTATCGAATCAGCTATAATTTCTACATTCTGTCCTTTTCCTTTTGATTCTACTAAAGTTCCTGTAATAGAAACAGAAGCACCTACATTAAAACGTTTTCTAAGATTTTCATCAAACTTTTCGGCATCAGCCACTACTTGAATATTTTCAAGGCTAGAACCGTCATTAAGTCCTAAAAAACGAACATACGCATTTCCACGTTCTCCACGAATCCATCCTTTTGTATGGACAGGTTGGTCAAATTCTTTTGACTCTAATAAGTCTTTTATATCTTGTCTTTTCATAATGTAGCCAATAGCTTCCAAGCTATCGTTTAAAGTATCATAAATTAAAGTCTTTGTATTTTCCTGACAGCTTGGAAGCTGACAGCTACGTAGTACAAAACAACGTCATTTTTTTCAAAATATAAAATTGAAACCCAAAATAGTCGCTGTAAGGTTCATTTTTTTATAAAAATAGACTTAATCTACTAAGTTTCAAGTTTATTTGATTATTATTTTGCCAAAAAAATTTGTTTCTTTGAACTAAAATTCAATTTATGTTCGTATTGCAACTAGTAAACTCTATTTTTCTTATAGATTTATCTAGCTACACAACTGATTAAAAAGTAAAATTATAAATACTAATTGAACAATTTTAAAACTCGTTTTTTTAATTACAAAAATACTTTTCGGGAACGTTACCAAAATCATGTGTATGAAAGTAGGGACAGAATTTTATTACTGATAAAGACTCTTTCAGTAATCTGTTCAGCTATTGCGCTTGGTTTTTTGGTATATCGTTATGGTTTTTATGTAGATGCTGCTATAGAACGAGTAATTTTTGGAACACTTGATATTATATTTTTTGCCTTTGCTATATTTTTTATCTTTCGGGTTGTTTATGACTCGCATTGGATAGATTTTTTACGCAGAAATTGGTTTGAAGCTCTTCTGATAGCTTTTGTTATTTTCTGTGGGTCAATTAATTATATTCTTAATTTTAGAATAACCTATTATTACTTTGAGCTTTTGGGTTTTTCTAATCCAGAGTTATCTAATCAGCATTTTCTGTCAATCTATATGCTTTTAATGGTGGGATTGGATTTGACACGAATTACCACACATCTTTCAGAAATAAGTTATAAACCAGCCACTACATTCCTCCTTAGTTTTGTTCTTTTGATTTTGATGGGAGCAGGAATGCTTATGCTTCCTACAATGACTCCTGGGAAGAGTAGTATGGATTTGATTGATGCCATTTTTACTTCTACAAGTGCCTCTTGTGTTACTGGACTTATTGTAGTTGATACAGCAACTGCTTTTACACTAAAAGGACAAATTGTAATTCTTGTTTTGATACAGCTTGGAGGAATAGGAATGGTATCTTTTGCTACATTTTTTGCAAGTTTTCTGACACAAGGTGTAGGTATAAAACATCAATCTATTATTCAAGATTATTTGAGTAGTGAATCACTAGTTTCTGCTACAAAACTTCTTCGCAAAGTCGTTTTGATTACTCTTTTTATAGAAATTTTGGGTACAATAGGTATTTACTATGCTTGGGATGAAGAACTTTGGGAGCAAAGTCAGCAGTTTGAAGGTATTGGAGATAAAATATTTTTCTCCTTTTTTCATTCAGTTTCAGCCTTTTGTAATGGTGGTTTTAGTTTATTTTCTGGTGGAATGGCAGATACAAATTATAAAATTGATAGAATGTATAACCTACATTTTATTATTGTTTGGATTGTTGTTTTGGGTGGACTTGGATATACAACCATTGAGGATATTTTTTCATTCAAAAGTATAAAAGAGCGTTTTGTCAAACCTTGGAAACAATGGAATGTAGTAACCAAAATCAATGTTTATACGACTTTTACATTACTTGCTATCGGTACAATTGGATTTTTGTTGTTAGAAATAGAAAAACTAACTGATAGAACAATTATTCAAGCCTTTGTAACAGCCCTTTTTCAGTCCATGACAACAAGAACTGCAGGTTTTAATACAATGGATTTTGAAGCTCTAAATCCTGCTACAATTATGATGTGTTTGGTTCTGATGTTTATTGGTGCATCTTCTGGTTCGACGGCTGGAGGTATCAAAATCACTACTTTTGTTTTGGTTTTTGTGGCTGCTGTTGCTAGTATTAGAAGACAGGAACGCATCGTAATTGCAAACCGAACTATTCCAGATGAACTTATCAGAAAGGCATTTGCAATCTTTATATTTGCAATTGCTTATAATATCTTAGCTATTTTTCTTTTGCTGTTGGTGCAAGAACCCTCCTCTCCAAATGATACAAAATTTATCCTAAAGATTATTTTCGAACAGGTTTCGGCGTTTGCAACTGTCGGAATTAGTATGAACTTAACAAGTGAACTTTCTTTTTGGGGAAAAGTAATTATTATCGCTTCTATGTATTTAGGGCGTGTCGGAACACTTACACTTGCTCTTGCTCTTAGTAATGCTGTTGTTACGAACTCGTATCGTTATCCGAATGCTCACGTAATGGTAGGATAAACTAATTTGGATTTTAGAAGCCACAATAAAACAGAACCTAGAACGTGAAAAGTCGTTAAACAAGTAGAGGTTTTTTCTTTTTTGAGAAAGTTACAATTACAATACCTGTTACTTACTTACAACAATAATTCTTTATAAATGCTAAATAAGCATCATTTAGACCAAAGCACCCATTCAGATTTTTTAAAACAAGAACGAATTGACCCAATCACAGGCGAAAAAATAGAAGAAGGGCATACTGTTGTGATTTGTGCTGCTTGTAAGTCTGCTTTTTTTATAGAAAGTTGGGAGTATTTGGGAGGTACGCATTGTAATCAAGAAGAAACGCTTTCTGAAATTCCTATTGCTAAATCTTTACAGTTGGTTGCAAAACCTTTAGAGTATTTACCTTTTTTGTTTAGAAAAGGAAATTATTTTGCTAAGGAAGTCAAAGAAGGAAATAGAGAGTTTGCCAAAACTGCTATGATAATGGTTTTAGGAGGTGTTTTTTTTATGATACTCCTGTTGGTTTCTACATTTTGGCTTGGAGCAAATACTTCTCCGATATTTGGTGCTTTACTTGGTTTTCTAGAGTTAGGAGTTCTTGGTATTATAGCAAAAATCTATAAGAAGAAGCAAGCATTTCAGATAAAAGATAATCCTAAAAAAGCTACTTATATAGTGCTTGATTCAAAAAATCAATCCATCAATTATAAAAGAAATAATAAAGAGATTAGAGTTAAGTTTGATGAAATTAAAGAACTAAAGTATTCACTCAAATTTATGTCTTCTATGTATGCCAATGCAATAGCTGATAGTCATATACTTTCTTTAGAGATTAGCACAACACAACAGCAAAAAATAAGTTATCATACAATGGTACTTGCACATGAAATCCCATATTGGAGTAAATTTTTAGAAGAATTACCTTATACTATTCCTGTATTAAATCAAAAATAACTACATACTATTTTTCATCTTCTTTGCTTTCAAAATCTACGTTATTTTTCCTGTGATTTAATTCTATTAAAAATTTGATAAATCAAACTTCTACATTACAGAATCTAGAAATTCAATTTATCAAATTCTTATTCATTTATCATTAATAACTTATCACTTACAACTATTAAACACTCATTTCCAATTCTTTATATAAAGGAAAATCTTTCATCCAGTTGTTTACTTCTGCACGAACATCAGCAATTACTTTTTCATCATCAGCATTTGTTAAAACTTTATCGATTAACTCAACAATTCGTTCCATATCACTTTCCATCATTCCACGGGTAGTAATGGCAGCCGTTCCGACACGAATTCCTGAAGTAACAAAAGGAGATTTGTCATCAAAAGGAACCATATTTTTATTGAGTGTAATATCAGCTGCTACCAAAACACCCTCAGCTTTTTTACCAGTAATATCTTTATTGCGAAGATCAATAAGCATTAAATGATTGTCTGTTCCACCTGAAATAATTTCATACCCTCTATCTACAAATGCTTTTGCCATCGCTTGAGCATTTTTTGCAACTTGCTTGATATAAGTTTTAAACTCTGGTTTGAGAGCTTCACCAAACGCTACTGCTTTTGCTGCAATTACGTGTTCTAAAGGACCTCCTTGAGTACCTGGGAAAACACCTGAATCTAACAAAGAAGACATCATTCTCAATTCTCCTTTTGGCGTTTTGATACCAAATGGGTTTTCAAAATCTTTGCCCATCATAATAATTCCACCTCTTGCTCCACGCAAAGTTTTATGAGTAGTAGAAGTTACGATATGACAATGAGGCAATGGATTAGCCAAAATTCCACCTGCAATAAGTCCAGCAGGGTGAGCAATATCAGCCAATAAAAGCGCACCAACACTATCAGCAATTTTACGCAAACGAGCATAATCCCACTCACGAGAATAAGCAGAAGCACCACAAATCAATAATTTTGGCTGAACTTCTTTTGCTTTTTGTTCTACTTTATCCCAATCGATAAGACCTGTTTCTTTTTCTACTCCATAAAACGAAGGCTCATATAACTTTCCAGAAAAATTAACAGTTGAGCCATGTGTAAGGTGTCCACCATGAGAAAGGTCAAAGCCTAAAATTTTGTCACCAGCATTCAAAACAGCTAACATAACAGCTGCATTTGCTTGTGCGCCAGAGTGAGGTTGTACGTTTGCCCATTCAGCACCAAAAAGTTCTTTCAAACGATCGATAGCTAACTGCTCTACTTTATCAACTACTTCACAACCACCATAGTATCTTTTTGCAGGTAATCCTTCAGCATATTTATTTGTCAGAACGCTTCCCATGGCTTCCATTACTTGTGGTGAAACAAAGTTTTCAGAAGCAATTAGTTCGATGCCATGTTCTTGTCTTTGGCGTTCTTGCTCTATTAAATCAAAAATTTGAGTATCTCGTTGCATAATATTCTGTTTTATTCTGAGTTTATTTGAGTATTAAATCCAAAAAATTAGGTTTTCCAAAAATACGGAAAATTTAGGGCATTATTAATTTTTCATTCTATAGAATTAGATTAATCTCATCAAATTTTGAATGTTTTAAACTTTTTCAAAAGGTATTAATAATTCCAATGAACTAAAAAGTCTTTAGCTTAGCACTAAAATAGAAAAATAAATGAAAAAATATTCATCTAATATTTGATAGTGAATAAATATTCACCTATCTTTGTATCATCAAACAAATTAAGAAGTACATAACATTATGGCAAGAGCAAGAGATGAAAATAAAGTTTTGGCAATTTATGAAGCAACTCTGAAATTAGTTTTAGAAAATGGGTTTACTGGGTTGAAAATGAACAAAGTAGCACAGCAAGCAAAACTAGCCACAGGAACACTCTACATTTATTTTAAAGATAAAGAGGAGTTAATTAGTGCGCTTTATCTTCATATAAAAAAAGAACAAACGAAGCAATATTTTTTGGATTATAATGAAAATGACAGTTTTATGGCAAACTTTCGCAAACTTTGGTTTAGAGTAATGGAAATAAACACCAAAAATCCAGAATATGCCATTTTCACAGACCAATACTATCGTTCACCATTTATAAAAGAGGAATACAGAAATCATGCTGAAGAGCTTATTTCTCCTATTTATCATCTTTTAGAAAGAGGAAAAAGTGAAGAACTTGTCAAAGATTTACCATTAGAACTTCTTGTTTGTCAGCTCATTGGTGTAATATCAGCACTCGTAAACTTACAACAAGAAACGAAAACAGAGCTTTCTCTAAAACAGACAGAAGCGATGTTTAAAATGTCTTGGGACGCAATTAAAAATTAATTTTAATGATATTTTATCAATATTTCAGTCTTTGTTGGAGTTTTAGATAGCAACACCAACAAAAAGATACTAGCCATTGTTGGTGTCGCACCAACAACATTTTAATAAACTATTTTTTGTTCAAATAATGAATATTTATTCATTTAAATTCATCAAAACTATGAAAAAGACCATTTTAATTACAGGTGCATCAACAGGAATTGGAAGAGATGCAGCTCTTTATTTTGCCGAAAAAGGATGGAATGTAGCAGCAACAATGCGTACACCTTCAAGAGAAACAGAATTACAAGAAAACTCTTCCATAAAACTCTATGAGTTAGATGTGACCAAAAATGAAACTATCGAAACTGCTTTAGCCTCAGCAAAAAAAGATTTTGGTAGAATAGATGTCGTAGTAAATAATGCAGGTTTTGGTGCAGACGGAGTTTTTGAATCGATGAGCGATGAATTTATTGAAAGTCAGTTTAATACCAATGTTTTTGGATTAATGCGAGTTACTCGTGAGGCTATAAAATTGATGCGTGAGCAAAATGGAGGTAAAATTATTCAAATTGCTAGTGTGGGTGGACGTGTTGCTTTTCCATTGTATAGCATTTACCATGCTACAAAATGGGCAGTTGAAGGGTTTACAGAATCGCTTCAATATGAAGTTGCACAGTTTAATATTCAACTCAAAATTATTGAACCAGGTGCAATAAAGACCGATTTTTATGGTCGTAGCCGAGCTTTTAGTACGCCAGATTATACGGATGCGTATGACAATTTTGTCGAAAAATGTGAAAAAGTAAGTCAAGATGCAGGAGACAAAGGGGCAGATTCAATAGAAGTAGCCAAAACAATCTTTAAGGCTGCTAATAGCAATTCAAATAAAATGCGTTATCCCATCGCTTATCCTGCTAATGTTCTTTTACCTGCAAAAAGATTACTTCCAGAAACAGCTTTTTATTCGCTTGTAAAATCTTCTTATAAAATCTAAATTATTTTTTTATTTATCCATTCAAAACACATCGTAATATGAATTTTATATCAAAAATATCGCTTTTTAGTATTATTTGTCTTGTATTTAGCTTTACTTCCAGTAGTCCAAATCAAACCATTTTAGGAAAATGGAAAACTATTGATGACGAAACCAAAAAGCCAAGTTCGATTATTGAAATCTATGAAGTCAATGGAAAAGTTCATGGAAAACTTATAGAGTTATTACAAGAAGGCAGAGATGAAAATAGCCTTTGTACTGAATGTAGTGGTAAACGCAAAAATCAAAAAATTCTAGGAATGGAAATTCTTTGGGATTTGAAAAAAGAATCTGATAAAGAATGGGAAGATGGTGAAATATTAGACCCAAATAATGGAAAAACGTATAGCTGTCAAGTAGAATTAGAATCAAATGACAAACTCAAAGTACGTGGTTACATTGGTTTTTCTTTGATGGGACGAACACAATATTGGTATCGTGTGAAATAATTTTTTGATTTCTTATTCTTAAATTTTTCATTAGTTATGAGCAAAGCTGCATTATCAATTTTTGTATATAGTTTTTATCTCTTTTTGATGGGATTGGGAATGATAATAATACCCAATATTTTGTTAGGTCTATTTGGCTTTGAGCCTACCCACGAAGTTTGGATAAGAATGTTAGGAGTCTTTACATTTACGACAGGTATATATTATTTTCAATCTTCTCGTAATGAGCAAAACGCATTTTTCAAAGCTACTGTAATTGGACGTATTTTTTTCTTTTTAGCTACTCTTGCTTTAGTCTTCATTCTGAATCAAAGTAAGATGCTGATTTTGATTGCTTCGGCTGATTTGTTAGGAGCAACTTGGACAGGTTTGGCTCTTCGAACTCAAAAAAGTAACTAATTATTTTCTTATTCTGGTAAAATGAAACAGTATCACACCAAAATCACAATAAACTCGCCTTTAGAAACAGTTTGGACAGCTTTAGTAAATACAGAAAACTATCCAAATTGGAATCCTTTAGTAGGTAAGCTGGAAGGAAATTTAGCAGAAGAACAAACCATAAAAACATACATTATTCCATTAGGTAATACCTATTCTCCTAAAATAATTGCTTTTGTTCCTTACAATCAACTCACTTGGAAAGGCATACAAGGAGCTAGTTTTTTGATTGCTGGAGAGCATTATTACAAATTGCGAAAAGTAGATAATCAAAATACTGAGCTTTTACATGGCGAGTATTTCACAGGATTATTATCCTTTTTTATTCCTAAAAAGCTACTTCAAAAAATGGAAAATGCCTTTTTAGAACACAATCAAGCATTAAAAACACTTTTAGAAAAATAAAATTTCCACATTATGAAAACTACTAAAATTCTTATTTATGGAGCATCTGGATATGTCGGAAAGCTCTTTGCTAAAGAAGCTCTAAAATTTGGATTAAAGCCTATTTTAGCTGGAAGAGGAAATAATATTTCAGAATTTGCTCAAAAAATGGATTTAGAAAGTCGTGTTTTTTCTCTTGATACACCTTCTGTTCTCATTGAAAATTTAAAAGATATAGCCATTCTTATCAATTTGGCAGGACCTTTTTCAGCTACAGCTCGTCCTTTGATTGAGGCTTGTTTGGAAACAAAAACGCATTATTTGGACATTGCAGGAGAAGTTCCTGAGTTTCAACTTGTACATAGTTATACTCAAAAAGCACAAGAAGTAGGTATTTTGTTACTTTCAGGTGCAGGTTTTGGAGTTGTTCCGACAGACTTGGCTGCTAATCTTGCAAAAGAAAACTTACCAAATGTGACTCATCTCAAAATTGCTTATTCTACGACTGGAGGAGTTTCAAGAGGAACTCTAAAAACGGTTTTGAAAGACATTAATAAAGAAGGTGTAATTCGAATAAATAATAAATTAGAAAAGGCAAAACCAGCTTTTAAAGAAATGACTTTCACTTCTCAAAACAAAAAATACGAAGCTGTTTATAATCCTTGGCGAGCAGATTTGTTTACGGCTGGAATTTCTACTTCTATTCCAAATATTGAAACCTACTCTACTTTTCCTTCGCCGATTGTGAGTATGATGAAAGGAAAATTACTTTGGTTACGTAATTTCATTTTGAATAATTTGATAAATTTGCTTCCTGAAGGTTCATCAGAAAAAGAACTCAAAAATGGAAAAACCATTGTTTATGTAGAAGCTAAAAATGAAAAAGGAGAAACTTCAACAGTAGAAATTATAGGTTCAGAAGCCTATTTATTTACAGTTCAAGCCTTACTTTTTATTATCAAAACAATGCAAGAAAAAAAAGATTTTCCTTTTGGTTTTCAAACTCCTGTAACTGCTTTTAGTACAACTCTACTTCAAAAAATTCCTTCTCTTCAAATAAAAAATAATTAATTTGTTACTACCTGTGTTTGTTGGTGTTTTAGTGCAGCGACACCTAACAAATACATAATTTTAAAAAAATGACTTCTTTTATTCAAGATTATTTTACTGCCGAACGCTTCGAAAGTCTATTTTTTACAGGCGTAGGAATTATCGCTACGCTCATTTCAATTTATTTTATATTTGTAGTAAAAAAACCATTTTTTTATGGAATGGCAATTTCTCTTATTTTTGTAGCTCTCATTCAGTTAGTTGTTGGAACAACCGTTTTTTTTCGTTCTCCTAAAGACATTATACGAGTAGAAAATATCTTCAAAAATGAACCTTCTAGTATCAAAACACAGGAAATTCCACGTATGGAAGTGGTAATGAAAAATTTTGTTATTTATCGTTATGTAGAAATAGCATTGGCTACTTTAGGAATTATCCTTTATTTCACTTTTTCTACTCAGACTTTTACAACAAGTCTTTTGAAAGGTTTAGGATTGGGTTTGGCGATTCAGGCAATTTTAATGTTAAGTTTGGATTTCTTTGCAGAGAAAAGAGGACATGAATATTTAGAATATCTTATTCAATTAGACAAAAATTAAAACCTATTTGAAATTTTATGCAACATCAATATTTTATTTCTGCCATCGGAACAGATAGTGGAAAAACATTCGTTAGTGCAATTTTGGTAGAAGCTCTAAAGGCTCATTATTGGAAACCTATACAGGCAGGTTTACCAAAAGATACAGACCAAGTGAAAAATCTAGTTTCGAATACAGAGAGTGTTTTTTTGAAAGAACGTTTTTGTCTTACAGCTCCTATGTCGCCTCATGCAGCTGCCAATATTGATAATATAAACATTAATCTCTCAGATTTTGAATTACCAAAAGAAAGTCAGGATAAGAATCTTATTGTGGAAGGTGCAGGAGGATTATTTGTTCCAATTAATTACGGACAAAATGGAAAAGCTGATTATGTAATTGATATAATAGGAAAATTAAGTTTACCTCTCATTTTGGTGTGTAATCTTTATTTGGGAAGTATCAATCATACCATTTTGAGCTTAGAAGCCATCAAAAACAGAAATATCAAGTTAAAAGGAATTATTTTTAATGGAGAATCTAATCCAGAATCAGAACAGATTATCGAAAATTATATCCTTCATCAATTAGATTCTAAAGTTCTTTTAAGAATTAAACAAGAAAAGGAAATTTCGAAGGAAACAGTAAAGAAATATGCACAACAAATTGGGTGGTAAATCTGTATTTTTTTCTATTCTGAAAAAACCACCTTTCTATTTTGAAAAAATGTTTTCTATGTATTTATTTTGCAGAAAACAAAATACGCCTTTATAAGCTGTAAAAGCTGTTTTTTAGTAAAAAAAATTATTTCTAACTATTTTTTGGCATTGGCAAGCCTATTGAAATATATAAGTCAAGTAAGTAAGTATAAAAGTAAGACAGGTTCTCAAAGTAACTGATTTGTACGTTTAGATTTTAGAAGGAAATCATAACAAGCAAAAATTTTTAACAGTAACTTTATTTTTTCAGAACCAAAAACAGAAAGTTAAAACAGAGTAATCAGTAGTTTGCTTCATTAGCTAATAATGAATATTTTTTGCAACTGCTCACTTTTAAATTACTCAGTTATACTTTTAAAAGAAACAGACGAAAAATCCCTTTTTGTATAAAGAAGGGATTTTTGTTTTGTCTAAATTTTTCAAGAAATAAGCATCAAAAAACCGTTTTACTATCTAAAAAATAATAAAACGGTTTTCTTATTTTAAGAAAGTAATGTGACAATTTTCTACCAAATAACGATTTGTTTTTCTCTACGCATTTTGTCACCTTCTTTTACATCAAAAGCTGTAAAGAATGGATCAAAATTACTCAAAGGACCATTTGCACGAAACATTCCTGGAGAGTGATAATCTGTTTCAATTCGGTTACGAAGTTCATCATCTGTGAAATTTACACGCCAAATTTGCGCCCAGCTTATAAAGAAACGTTGTTCTGGTGTAAATCCACTTTCATTTTCTGGCTTTCCATCTCTTGCCCACGCCTTTTGAAGTGCATCATAAGCAACAGCCATTCCACCCAAATCAGCAATATTTTCACCTAGAGTAGCATCTCCTTTTACATTAATGTCCTCTAAAACCGTATATTCACTGTATTGATTGATAAGTGAAGTTGTACGCTCTTTGAATTGTTCCTTGTCTGTGTCTGTCCACCAGTTGTTCATGTTTCCTTCTGCATCGTACTGACTTCCTTGGTCGTCAAAACCATGAGAAATTTCGTGTCCGATAACTGCACCAATGCCACCATAATTCACAGCATCATCAGCGTATTCACTAAAGAAAGGAGGTTGAAGGATTCCTGCAGGAAATACAATTTCGTTGCTTGTTGGATTGTAATACGCATTTACAGTTGAAGGTGTCATGTGCCATTCTTCTTTATCTACAGGCTGACCTACTTTTGCTAAATTATCTTTTAGCCACCAGCTACTTGCATTCATAAAGTTTTGAGCATAATTGTCTTCTGAAAGCTCAAGACCTTCATAAGTTTTCCATGTGTCAGGATAGCCAATTTTTGTAGTGATGGCAGAAAGTTTTGTAAGAGCTTGTTTCTTTGTGTCTTCTCCCATCCACTCTAAACTTTTAATATGGTCTTCAAAACCTGCACGAACGTCTTTTATCATTATTTCAGCACGTTCTTTTGCTTTTGGACTAAATGCTTCTTTTACATAAAGCTGACCTAACGAATGACCTACACTTCTATCGATTACGTTTAAAACAAGTTTCCAACGCTCTTGCATTTCATTTTGTCCACGCATTGTTTTGTTGTAAAAATCAAATGCTTCTTTCTCAAAAGCACTATTTAAGAAATTGGAAAAGCTACTTGCAAGTTGATATTTTTGATAATCTTTAAGAGCATCTAAAGAATTACTCTTCAAAATTTTACTCAATCCTGTAAAGAATTCAGGTGTGCCTAAAATAACATTTTCTACACTTTCGATATTTTGAACTCCAACATCTGACAAATGCGCTTTCCAATCTACATTTGGAGAAAGTTTTTGAAGTTCTGCAAACGTCATTTTATTATAATTCTTTTCTGTATCTCTGCGCTCTGCTGGTGTACGAGAAACTTTAGCTAATGCCGTTTCGATAGCAACTACATGTTGCGCTTTTTTTGCTGCCGTTTCTTCATTTTCTCCCATCAAAACAAACATATTAGCAACATGCTTTTCAAAAGCATTGAGTTTTTCTTTTAGGTCTGCAACTTCATAATATGATTTTGGAAGAGAAGTTCCACCTTGATTAAGATAAAGAGCATTTGTAGAGCTATTTTTCTCATCAGCCGTTACATACATACTAAACAAGCCACCTGCAACAGACTTTTGGTCTGCCGAAACTTTCAAAAACTCTTCTAAAGTAGCTGCTTTATTAATTGCTTCTAAGTATATTTCCATAGGCTTTAAACCCATTTCTTCACGTTTTTCTTTGTTCATTCCACTTTTATAGAATGCTGCCACATGTCCTTCAGCAGAAGTAGGTGAAGCAGAAGTATTGTTTGCTGCATTTTCAGCAACACGCTTCAAAATTTCTCTATTTCTTTCCAATATTTCGCTAAAACTTGTCCAGCGAGTTTCAGAAGCAGGAATAGGATTATTTTTCAGCCAGTTTCCATTGACAAACATAAAAAAGTCATCTTGAGGACGAACAGTTGTATCAAAGTTAGCCAAATCAATAGCTAAATAATCAGTTGGTTTTTTATCTATTGCTACTTCTTCAGTTGCTTCGGTAGCTGTTGATTTCTTAGGTTCATTGCAAGAAGTTAGACCTAATCCGATAGTCAGACCAAGTGTAACAGCTCCAATTTTGTAGATAGAATGTCTCATAAATTTGAAATAGGGATAAAATAAAATGTGTGTGTATGGCTAGTTTAAGTTATATATCATAGCAAGATACATAATTCAGAAACTCACCAAAAAATAGCAATGAAGTTTTAAAGATTATTAGTAAAATAAAGCAACTCCTTTTATCTTTTTATAGAAACACAATAGAAATTTAGTTTTTTTTAAGAATAACTATGCTCTATAAATTAAATAGTTTTAGAAATTTTGGAGGCAATTTGCCTTCTATGTAAATCTTTTGTTTTGTAAAGGGATGGATAAATTCCAAGGAATAAGCATGTAGATAAATTCCTTTTCCATTCAGAATTAGATTTTCAATTCCATATTCTTTGTCTCCCAAAATTGGATTTCCTATACTTGAAAGATGAATTCTGAGTTGATGTCTTCTTCCTGTTTTGGGTTCTAGTTTTACCAAATTCAGAAATTTAAACCTTGGAGAAATTACAGATTCTATAATCTGATAGTTTGATTTTGATTCTTTTTCATCCACTTCTGTATTTATTACTCCCTGCTTTTCTTTCATTTTTCCAATCGCAACAGCATAGTAGTTTTTTTGAATTTCTTTATCTTCAAAAAGTTTGTTCAAAGCACGAATACTACTAGCTGTTTTTCCAACAAGCAAAACTCCTGTTGTTCCATAATCTAAGCGATGAACAGGCTGTGGAATGGTCGCATCATCAAGATTACTCTTTTTTAAGTTTTGAGGTAACGCATTTGCAATCGTTTTAAAACTATTTCCACTTACCAAAATACCAGCAGGTTTATGAATGATTGCCAAATATTCATCTTCAAACAAAACCTTGAGAGGAAAAATAAATTCTCTTTTTATTTTTTCTTCTTTTGGAAGCGATAACACAATTGTTTCCCCACCAGTTATGAAAGTAGCCGTCGTGGCAGGTTTACTATTGACTGTAATATAATTTTTTTTCAAAGCTTTTTTGAAAGCTGACTTGGTAGGGATGAGTGCAAAAATACCTACTCCATATTCTTGAAGACGAATAGGAGAATTTAGTTGTTGTGGAACGGTATGTTTTTCGGTAGTGTAGATTGTAACTATGTCTTTTTCCAATAAGTTTTAAAAGAACAAAGGTAAGTAAAGAAATAACTTTTAGCTTGATTTTATAGTCTCTGTACGATGAGCAGTAAATGTAGAGTATGGTATATGTGAATATTGTTGTTGATGAGGACACCAACAACGGCAAAAATACTTATCTTACAGTAGATTAGCCCTAAAAAAGCAAAAACGTTTTTTTTAAACTAACCTTATTTTTATAAAAATGAATCATCAAAAAACTTTTATTGTAATAGCTCTTTTGTTTACTTGGCTCTTTTCCATATCTTCTGTTTTTGCACAAGAAGATAGTTTGCATAGACCGTATGCAGTAGTAAATAGAAATTACTCTTCTTTAAATTACATTTCTATTCGTATTGGTGCAGGATTACAAAAAGACTTTTATTCAGAAGCAGGTGTAGCTTTTCAGATGCGAAACTTTGGTTGTACAGGTTATTTTAGTCGTTCCTATTATACAGCTTTAGAAGTTATTCCTAATTTTCAATTGAATGAGAGTCAATCAAAAAATGTCTATGGAATAAAAACAGGAGTAGAAGTAAATGCTATGTTACTAGCTCTAGCACTAGAAGCAAAATATCAAACGGATTTTTCCAAAAATGCTTTTGTTATTACGCCAAAAATAGGTTTGGGGTTTTTTGGAGATGTGCTGTTGTATTATGGCTATAATTTTTCTACTCGTCGAAATAAAGAACGAGTATTTCCATTTATCTCAAATCATCAATTTTCTTTGATTTTTAATGTTCACGAAGATTTTCTCGGAATTCGCTAACCTTAATTTTAGTTATTTATAGTTTAGCTTTTGTTTTACTTCGTTTGGGCTTGCTTACCTTTGTGGATAATTTATACAGAAAATCTACAAAAAATATATTCTTTGGAAAATTCTACTCCTTCCTCTTCCGTTTCTACTTCAAAAATTGATGATTTATTTGCAAAAATTGGCATTTCAAAAGGCATTATATATATGCTTTTTGCTATTTTTTGTTTTGCTATCATGAATTTGATAGTCAAAATGTTGCCTCATATTCCTGCAATGGAAATTATACTTTTTCGTTCTTCTGTTTCCTTTGTGATTTGTGTAGTTGGACTCAAAATGCAAAAAGTAAAAGGATTAGGCACAAATAAAAAAATTCTTTTTTTGCGTGGTCTTTTTGGTGGAATGGCTCTTTTTCTATTCTTTACCACAATTCAAAATATTCCTCTTGCTTCTGCAATTACGTTACATTATTTATCTCCAATTTTTACGGCAATTATTGCGTGGCTTATTTTGGGAGAGCGTTTAGTGCCTCTTCAATGGTTATTTTTCTTGATTTCTTTTATTGGTGTAACGATGGTAAAAGGTTTTGATGAGCGTGTCGATACAATTTATTTTGTGATGGCAATTGCAGCAGCTTTTCTTGCTGGTTGTGCATATAATTGCATCAGAAAACTCAAAACTTCGGAACATCCTCTTATGGTAATTCTTTATTTTCCACTTGTAACGCTGCCTATCGCTAGTTTGTATTGTATTTTTTATGAATGGACAATGCCTGTGGGAATAGATTGGTTATATTTACTTTTGATAGGAATTTTGACACAAATTGCACAATTATATATGACAAAAGCCTATCAAGTTGAAGAAGCTGCAAAAGTTGCAAGTGTGAGCTATACAGGCATAGTGTATGCACTTGGTTTTGGATTTTTATTTTTTCACGAGGTCTTTAATATCTATGTTGCTATCGGAATTGGTCTTATGTTGTTGGGAGTAATTTTGAATGTTACTTTTAAAAGCAAGAATAAAGAAATAACAGAATTAGATGATAAAATTTTGGATAGGTAATACCAAAATAAATACTTTTTAGTAATTGCTTTTACCTGTAGTTTACGCTTTAGCGTGAGAAAAATGCACCAAAAACTTTATTTTTCGTAAACTATATCCGTAAATATAAAAGGGTGAAATACCTTTTATTTTGGTATACATTTTACTCCAACATATCATCTTCATAATCAATCATGACAGGATTACATTTTGAAGCCCATTCTACGTTTTCCTGTCAATTCTTCATAATTGAAATTGACTTTTTCTAAATCAATTTTTTCTAAAGTTTGCATTATCTGTTCAGTTCTTTCAGCTTCAGGAAGCGATGCCATACGCAAATGTTGTTGTCTGACAGCTTCCCCAGCAATAGTTCGGATAGTACGTGCATTTCCAAAATATTTATCTCTCTGTGCATGAAGAACTGTCACTTGATTTTGTAGATATTCTTTTGTTTCTGCTGTCAAAGTCAATTTTTCTTTCTCAAAATATCCATCTGCTACTTCTAAAAGTTCTTCTGTTGTTAAATCTTTAAAAATAATGGTTCTATCAAAACGAGATTTCAAACCAGGGTTCATTTCTACAAATTGCTCCATATTTTGAGTATAACCTGCTGCAATGACAATAAATTCGCCTCGTTTGTCTTCCATTTGTTTCAAAATGGTTTCTAAGGCTTCTTTTCCAAAATCATTTTGAGTTTTTGAATCTGAAGTAAGAGAATACGCCTCATCAATAAACAAAATTCCACCAATGGCACTATTGATTTTTTCTTGTGTTTTGATGGCTGTTTGTCCTACAAAACCAGCAACAAGACTCTGACGGTCGCATTCTACCAAATGTCCACGTTCCAAGATTCCTAAGGCTCTATAAATTGTAGCTAAAATACGAGCTACGGTAGTTTTTCCAGTCCCAGGATTTCCTTTGAAAAGCATGTGCAGTGAAAACTGATTCAATACATTGCGTCCTGTTTGTTGATAAAAACGAACCAAAGCAATAAGTTCGTTGATACGTTTTTTGACTTCTGAAAGTCCAACTAAAGCATGAAGTTCTGCCATCGAACGCTGCAATTCTTCCTCATCAATAGAAAGCAAAAGAGGAGTAACTGTTTTTCCTGCTGTAAGATGCGCCACATCAGCCACATGAACGGTTGAAAGTTCGGTTTTTGAAAGTTCTTTAGGATTTTCGATTTTCATAATCCTGACTCCCAAATTCATTTTTGCTTCTCTAATTGTAGTTTTGACAAAACGAGCATTTCCAAAAGTAGTATCTCTTTTGCGATATTCTTCTGTAATTTTTTTACTCAAAATATGAAGAGCTTCGGGTGTAAACTGCAAAT
Source organism: Bernardetia sp. Wsw4-3y2 (assembly GCF_037126295.1). NCBI lineage: Bacteria > Pseudomonadati > Bacteroidota > Cytophagia > Cytophagales > Bernardetiaceae > Bernardetia > Bernardetia sp. Wsw4-3y2. Next base: position 1,765,112 of record NZ_CP147017.1, read on the forward strand.
CACTTTCTTTTTCTGTCAGTTGTGCAATTTCTAAAAGTTCATGAGGAGTATAATCTGGAAATTCAAACTGAACAGGGAAACGAGATTTCAATCCTGGGTTTGATTCTAAAAGTGTTTCCATAGGTTGTGTATACCCTGCCAAAACAATAGCAATATCACCTTTTCCGTCCGAAATTTCTTTTACCAAAATTTCAATTACTTCTTGTCCGTAATCTTTGCTATCTTCTCCTGAACGAACCAACGAATAGGCTTCATCAATAAACAAAACTCCTCCTCTTGCTCTGTCAATTATTTCTTTTACTTTTGGGGCAGTTTGTCCAATATATTGCCCAATAAGTTCAGCTCTTCCTACTTCGTGTAATTCTCCTGTTGAAAGCAATCCTAAATGATGATAAATTTTTCCCATCATTTGAGCTATTGTAGTTTTTCCAGTTCCTGGATTTCCTTTAAAAACTAAATGTAAATTTAGATTTTTATCTTCTTTAAGTCCTTTATCTTGACGTATTTGAGTAAATTGAAGATAAGAGGTATAATCATGAATTCTTTTTTTGAGGTCTTTGAGTCCAATTAAATTATTTAATCTTTCTACTACTTGTTCATAGGTTTCTTCTTCATCCTCCTCATTTTCTTTTGCAGGATTCGAATAGGCTCTTCCTGTCAAAAACGACGAGGGAGGATAGATAACCGTATTTCCAATTACAAATTTTTTGCCCACCTCAAATGGAACAATTGCAATAAGTCTGTCCATAAAGATAACTTCTAATGTATAATGTCCACGAATCCATGAACCTTTTACATCAGAGCCATAACCCGAAATTATTTCTACAAAATCTTCATCTTGTTCTACCTTTTTTATTTCTATGGTCTGCCCTTTTAATTGGCGAGTTTCGTTGTATATATTAAAAGTTAGTTCACAATAAAAGTCATCTTCTTGCAGATTTTCAAAATTAAATTCTACCCAAATATATCTAGCCTCAGTGGCTGAAAATTGTTTATGATACACTCTATTTTCTTCATCTACTCCATCTTGTGTTCCTTCATAGAGTTTTATAGTTTGCATCTCAAAATAGGGATTGTTTTGAGTTGTGACAGGACCTCCACTTTCTATATAAAAAGGTTTCGTACCAAAAATTTCACCATCTATATAGGCTTCCCAAACATAATCTCCTCGTGTCCAAAATGTTCCTACTTCATCATTTCCCCAACCTTCTCTAATGTTCACTATATTATTTTGAGGTGAAATAACCTGATTTACATTTATTTCACAAACGATTTCTCGCTCTTTTCGACTGCTCAAACGGTAGCATTTGAGTAAAATAGCAGCTTCCCACTCTTCTACATCAAATAATTTATTATAAAAAGAAAGCTCTACATACAAATAACTCGTTTCGATGCTCTCAAAAACAGTTCTGTATTTTCGCATTCCATTAGCGAGCCATTCAGGAGAAGAATAGATTTTTAGGTCTTTAAATTTATAAAGTTTTTCTTCACTTTTTTTATTGCGAAACATCATTTGAAAATGTAGGGTAAAATAGAGGAAAAATAGGTAACGAAATTTTTAAAAAAAATAAGCTGAGACAGGTTTTTCAAAACGAAATTTTGAAGAAAATAGTTTTCGTTTAGTTATAAAAAAACATTTGAACAATTAAAATACGAAAAATATAATTAAGGACAATTAATACAGAGTAAATAAAATTTTGTTGTGTAATCAAGTAGATAAAAGACAATGTATTTAAAGTATAAAATATTTAGAATAAACAGTCAAATTTCTTATATTTAAAAGTAAATATCAAAACTTACTACAAAACTTATGGAACAAATTACTCCTTTACTCATTACAGGACTTTTAGCAATCTTAGGAACTGTTGTTGGAAATATAATTAGTGGATATTGGGCTACACAATTAGCAAAAAAAAACACACAATCTGCTCTTATTCAAAAGGCTCTAGAATCAGCAGACCCCAAGATAAGAGCCAAATCATTAGAGTTTTTGATAAAAGTAAACCTTATTGACGATAAAAAAATAAAAGCAGGAGTAAACGAAATTCTTGCATCTAAAGAATTAGACCTCTTACCTCAATTTAATGCTCCAAGTATTGTGCAAACAGACAAAATTGGTGTAACAGAAATGAAAAGTGCAAAAAGTCAGTTATTGGATAAAGAAAAAGGGGAAGGAAATCCGATTGAACAAGATAATTTTTTAGCTCTGACTGGTTTTGTGGTTCGTAGTGGAGATATTATTGATGGTTTTACACCCATTTTTAGTGAAATAGGTACAGAGGATAAATTATTTAAGTCTAAAAGAATGGGTAAACATTTTGGAGGCGATGGTGGAAGTCCGACTGAAATTTATCAAGAAGGTTATCTTATTACAGGAATTGAGCTTATTCGTGGATATTATTTTGGACGTGAAGAAGTTATTCATGTACAGGTTACTTGGCACAAACTCACACCAAAGGGGATTGATTATAACAATAAAATTATTTCTGAAAAGATAGGAAGTGGTAATTTTGCTGAGTTTAATGAACAAACTCCTTCAAGCATTTTTCAAGCAAAAGCAAATCATTTTATTACTGATTTTGCAGCCCAACAATCTTATCATTCTGACGGAAGTACATTTTTGCATGACATGAAAATCAAAGAAGAGGCTTTGCCAGTTTAAACTTTAATACAATTCACTATTATAAATTTTACAAGCTCAAATTATGTCAATCTTCTATTTTCTCAATGAAGTTGTTTAAAATGAATGCTTTATTTGTGTGTCACAAAACACGGATTTTTTCTACTCTTAAACAACTTCAATTATAACAGGGTTTTCTTATAAAAAATAAAAATGCTATAGTTGATTGGCAATACCAGATTTATCCTATGAAGGGGGTGATTTTCACAAAACCAGAAGGTTTGATAGAATTCACAACAGCACATAAATGGATAAAAGTAAATTAAAAAATCTCTAAATATTATAGTTTGAAAATGAATATTGACGTACAACAAGAAAAAAAATCAGATGAAGCATTTGTTTTTGAAATTATAAAAGAAGCCTTTCAAGATAAAGAATATAGCGACCAACAAGAGCATTTTTTGGTAGAAAGGTTGAGAAAATCTGATGCTTTTATTCCTCAATTATCTTTGATTGCTAGGTTTGAAAATCAAATCATTGGGCATATTCTTATGACAAAAATTAAGATAAAAAATCAAGGAAATACGTATGATTCTCTTGCTCTTGCACCTGTTTCTGTATTACCGAAATTTCAAGGAAAAGGAGTAGGCACACAACTTATCAAAGAAGCTCATAAAAAAGCAAAAGAGTTAGGTTTTGATTCGATTATTTTGCTGGGACACAAAAACTATTATCCAAAGTTTGGCTATAAACAAGCACATACATTTGATATTGAGTTACCTTTTGATGTGCCAAAGGAAAATTGTATGGCGATTGAGCTTACAAAAGGAGCATTAAAAAATATAAGTGGAGTTATAGAGTATCCAAAAGAATTTGGATTGTAATTGATTTTGAAGTATTTCTATTCAAAAAACAAATACATTTCATTTTTATCGTTTCGGAAATCGGTATGAATGACAGGCTCTAAAGAATAAGCTTTTTTGATATTTTCTTTTGTCAAAACTTCTTCTTTAGTTCCTGCTGCTAAGATTTTTGAGTCGGAAAGTAAGACAATTTGGTCAGCAAATTTTGCAGCTAGATTCAAATCATGCACTACACCAATAACTACCAAATCTTTTTGTTTTAAAAGCTCTGTAACTTTGTGCATAAACTCAAATTGATAACGAACATCCAAAAAAGTAAGAGGTTCGTCCAAAATCAAATACCTGTTTTTTAGCTTTGAATTTTTGGTAGAGTTAGATGTATTCGAAAAAGAAAAATTCCAAATCTGTGCCATCACTCTAGCAAAATGAACTCGCTGTTTTTCTCCTCCACTCAGTGTCAAATATTCTCTTTCTGCCATTTCCATTACGCCAAAAAAATCCATTGCTTCTTCTATGGCTTGGTAATCTTTTTGGGTTGCTGCTGCCCCAAAATGGGGATAACGTCCCATCATTACTACTTCGTGTACTTTTAAAGGAAAAGCAAGTTCGATATTTTGAGAAAGAACTGCTCTATTTCGTGCAAATTCTGAAATTGAAATGATTTTACTTTCTTGATTCTCATAAAGAATTGTTCCCTCTGTTCCATTTACTTTTGTAGCCTTTATTTGATTACAAATTAGTTTTATCAAAGTAGATTTTCCTGCGCCATTTGCGCCAATGATTAAATGAAGTTTTGAAGGTTCGAAATTGACTGAAATATCTTCTAAAATAGTTTTTTGTCCTATTTTGTAGGTTATGTTTTTTAGGGTAATCATTTTTTAGGATTTAAAAGTAGCCAATAGCTTGGAAGCTGTCAGTTACGTTAAAACAAATAATTCTTTTTTTGTAACAAAATAATAAAAACAGGAACTCCGACTAATGAGGTAACAATCCCAATAGGAAGTTCAGCAGGCGCAACAATCAAACGAGAAAGAAGGTCAGCCAAAGAAAGCAATAACGCTCCCAAAACAGCACTATTTTTTATCAAAAAACGATTATCCGAACCTTTCAAAATGCGTAATAAATGAGGAACAATCAATCCAACAAAACTAATAATGCCTACAAAAGCTGTCGCAACAGCTACCATAACAACATTGATTAATAAAATTTTCCATTTCAAGCTATTCAAACGAACCCCTAAAAATTGTGCTTCTTCTTCGCCTATCATAAGTGCATTGAGTTGTTTGGCATAACGCAGAGCAATCAAAATTGACACAAAAGTAACTATCCCAACTATCGTAACAGAAGACCAATTTGCACCAGAAAGCGTTCCCAAATTCCAAAAAATAATCGAACGAGCTTGTGGATCTCTAGCGATGTAAGACAAAAATCCTACTCCACTCAAAAACAAAGCATTAATGGCAATTCCTGTGAGAAGTAAGGAAACAATAGCACTTTTTCCTGTTTGTTTGGAATGAGAAAGTAAAAAGACAAGTCCTGTCGATATCATTGCTCCCAAACACGCAGCCAAAGGAAGTGTATATTCTCCAAAATCAGCATCTTTAAAGTTAAAAGTTGCACCTAAAGTAAAATACAAAGCTGCCCCAAATGCTGCTCCACAAGAAGTTCCTATTAACCCAGGTTCGACAATCGGATTTCTGAATAAAGCCTGTAACAAAACTCCTCCAACAGCTAAACTAGCACCTACAAAAACACATAAAATGGCTCTTGGCAAGCGAATTTCTAAGAAAATACGTTCGGTAAGTGTTTTGTTTTCTGTATTAGAAAACCATTTTTGAATAGAAGAAAAAATTTCTTCTAAGCTTATTTCTACTGCTCCATAACGCATCGAAAAAAGCACCATCAAGACAAGCAAAATGATCAAAAACGGAAAGATAAATCTAGAATTAGCAAGAGAAAATTTATTTTTATTTTTTTGCATCTTGATGAATTAATTTTTGAAGAAGAAGGATATTTTCGCCTGTTCGTGGACCTAAATAAACCATGTCGTGTTCTTCGACTCTATAAATCTGATTATTTTTGAATGCTTTTGTGGTGCTTATTCCTGCTAACTCCGAAATTTTTTGAGTCGAACCTAATCTGTCATAACCAAAATCAGTCAGTAAAATAATATCTGGGTCAGCTTGTGCGACTACTTCAGGAGAAAATTGTTTCATTCCTTTTTGGTCTTCTACTGCCATTGTTCCCCCTGCCCATTCTATCATTTTGGCTGCCGTACTCTTTTTTGTCATTACCAAATAGACATTCGAAGCTCTACCAAAATGAATTACTAATACTTTAGGAATAGTTTTGTAATTAGCAATTTCTTGTTTTGCTTTTTCCATGTCCTCATCTAATTTTTTGCATAATTCTTCTGCTTTTTGAGAAGCATTAAAATAAATTCCCATTTCACGTATCAAAGAATCTGTTCCTGCAATGGTATGTTCATATTTTCCAAACTGTTTCATTGGGATTTGCAAGTCTTTGAGTTGGGTTACGACATGTTCAGGTCCAATATTATTATCCTCCAAAATCAAAGTTGGTTTCATAGACAAAATAGCCTCTGCACTCAAAGCACGATGATAACCAACCGTTTGTATATTTTTTATTTCTGGTGGGTAAGTACTTGAAAGATCGACGGCAACAATATTTTTTTCTGCATTTAAAGCATAAATAATTTCATTGTATTGCTTGGAAAGACTGACAATTCGTTCTTGATTTTTATTGCCTTCTACATTTGTAGAATCTGTCGTTTTATTTTCTGTTTGTTCTTTTTCTTTATTACCAAATCTTCCACAGGAAAACGTAGAAACTGAGATGAAAATTAGAATTACTAGATAGTATATTTTATTCATTTTAAATGGTTATTTTTGAAAATTATTTATGTCGCTCATAAGAACACGAGCAACGGTAAGATTATAGGTGTAGCTAAATAGTCGGTTTTAACTACTCTAAAAGAAACTCAATTTTACTTTAGGATGAACAAATCTACCGTTGCTTGTGTCCTTATGGGACATAATAAAAGCTATTAATTTAGAAATTATATTTTAAGCTAATTCCTCCAAACGATTGTGTTCCTTTTGGAGCTGGTAAATAAGCATCAGGTAATTGATTCAAGAAAACCATATAATAATATTGAGTTCCTCCAAGATTATTTGCACCTGCATAAATATCAAGACTAAACTTAGAAATTGTCTTTCTAAAACCAATTTTAGCATTGACCAAACTATACGCATCTGTAACATTTTCGCCATCTGAAGTAAAAGGCATAGCATCACGATACGAATAAGCTACATTTCCATAAAATCCTAAGTTTGTATTGAAATCTACACCTGCATTAGCTACCCAAGGAGCAACTCCTACAACAGCTTTTCCACTAAAATCAACTTCAGCAACTTCACCATTTGCAAGAGATTGATATTTGAAATTATCATATTTAAAATCTGAATAAGTAACATTCATATACGGATTAATTCCACTCAAAAAGCCTGTTTCAGACTGATACGCATTATATTTTACCAAAACTTCTACACCTTTGTTTTTCTGACTTCCACCATTAGCAATATATGTGTAAGCCGTTGTATTAGCGTCTAAAGGCACAGCAATAGAAGTAAATTTATTTTCAAAAATAGTTTCAAAAATAGCTACTTGATAGTTTAGTTTTCCATTCAGAATACTTCCTTTAGAACCAATTTCAAACTGATTTCCAAATTCAGGAACTAGACCTGTATTGAGTTCTCCACTTGTAGAAAGTACAATGTTTCCACTTACAGGAGCTTTGTAGCCTTTGCTATACGAAGCATAAACTGAAACCGAATTATTGAATACTTTATTGATAGCAATTCTAGGAGAAACCATATTGTCATAATTAGCAGAAACATGGGTAGGTTTGTCGCTAGTTGGATTATATAATCTATTATCTAAATCTATTTTCAAATTGCTACTTCCCACACCTGCCGTAATTGAAATATCGCTTGGTAAATGAAGTACCCATTCTGTAAAAATAGAACTCGTTTTTGAATTTGAATATTGATTACTACGAATTCCTCCAATGATATTATAACCCAATGAATCTTTCGGATTGGTTACCATGCTGTAGCCTATAATTTGAGCAAGTTGTTGTTGAGTTTCAATTCCTGCTGTTCCTGTAAGACTTATGTTTTGAGTTAAATTAAATTTAAAATCAAAAGTAGAACGAAGACCATAATTAATTGGGTCTTTGTCTGTCCAACCACCAGCCGAACTTACATTGCTTGTCAAACCTGTTCCAAAAATAGTTGTCGTATTCGAAATCCAGTTTTTAAAATCATATTTATGGCTAATTCCTGTTCTGAAACTGACTACATCTGAATGAGCGTTATTTTTAATATAACGAGCATTTCCACTATAATCTTTAGCTTCATATTGTTCTTTAGAAAGTTCTCCACCTCTGTTATCATGGCTATTGCTGTATCCAAAATAAGCTGTAATGGTTTGCTTTTGGCTCAATTTTGTATCAAAAATTAAATTCATAAAATCCTTTTTTGAAGAATTATGATCCATATATCCGTCAGATTGTTGATGTCCATAATTTACCAAAAGTGAATTTTTATCAGTAGCTATTTGAAGTGTTGTTGTAAAACGCATCAATCCATAATTTCCCAACATAGCACTTTGTCCGATAGAAGTTTTATTTTTTTCTGGACGGATAGTTTTCAAATTAACTACACCAGCAATCGCTAAACCATACAAAGAACCAGAAGGACCTTTAATTACATCAACATTTCCAATCGAACCAAAATCAATATCGTCCATTAAAGTAACACCTTCGGCATCAGTAATTGGAATATTATTCAAATAGACTTTATAACCTTGTCCATCAAAATTATTAGAAGCTCCTCTAAAGCCAACACCATTTCCATAACCACGAATATTAAACTGCTGCCCAGAAGAAACAGCACGTTTTTGCATCGTAACTCCAGTAACATTTGCATTGATAGCATCATCTAAATAGAGTCCTAAACCACGATTTAGTTCTCGTGTAGTAAGATGAACCTGCGCAACTGGTTTTTCTAAAAGCTCTTTATCAGAATTTATTGTTGATACAACTTCTACTTCATTTAGATTTTCAGTAGCAACAACCAAAGAAATAGTCAAAAATTCTTCACAATTCTCTACGTTTATTGTAGAAGTTTGGTAGCCAAGAAAGCCTACCGAAAGAGTTATTTGAGCTTCACAATCAATAGAAAACTCGCCTTCTGCATTTGAGATGAAGATAACTTTTCCATTTTTCTGAATTTTTGCTCCCGAAATAGCATTTTTGGTAGTTGCATCAACTACTTTTCCTTTTAACTTAGTTTGAGCAAATAAATTTGTAGCACAAAAAACAAGTCCTAAAAAAATTAGGATAGAAGATAAATATATACGTTTCATTTTTTTTAAATTAAAATAAGGTCAATATTTTTTAAAATTAGACGCACCAAAAAACCTAAGCAGAAAATTGTTTTTTGCTTATTGATAATATAAATGGAGTTGTCTATAAAATTGAATGAGGAGGATAAAATAGAACTTGATTGTTTTTGTTATACTTCGCTGTTGTTGATGTCCCCACCAACGACAGAATTATAAAGCACAAACAAAAGCCTTCAACTTATAGACTTATCTTCGCCGTTGTTGGTGTCTCCACCAACGACAGACTAAGTAAGTCGTTTATCCAAAAATTTAAGAAAATAAAACGTGCCTAGGAGGTGGGCTATGAATATCTAAATGAAGTGAATGATAAAAGTTGAAATAATAGCCCAAGGTGGTATTTTCTTCTTTTAAAGAAATGGCTATCCAATCAGCATTTAAAATAGTAAATTGAGTATCTGACACATATTTAGCTAGTGTTTTGTATAGCGTTTTGGCAGATGTAGGAGTTTTTTTTTCATTTTTAGAAGATAAATGTAGTGCTAATTCTTCCTCTAATCGTTTTTCTAAATCTTTAAAAAGGATAGTTTCTTGGCTGTCATTTACACAATGAAAAATTTGTGTAGAGTCGTTTACAAATTCTGTTCTTACAATATCGTACATAGTTCCTCCATAACGGAATTCAGCTTTAGTTGTCCAATCAAACTGATTCTTAATGGAAGGTTTATAAATAATGTGTGCTAACTCTTCTTCTGGAACGCCTTTTTTGATGCGTCTCTTAATATCTTTTTTGATATAGTGTTCCCTTACTTGGAAAGAAACATAAACACCCAAAATATGGAAAGAAAACAGAGAAAGTAGCAAAAGGGTAATTATTTTTTTCACTACAGATATAACAGGTAGAATTTTGAATTACAAGCAAATTTAGAAAAAAAATAAGAATTACAACTAAAATTTTAATAAAATCAAAAATATTATTTGTATTTCTCTGCAATCCACCTTATTGTATCCTCTAAACTTCTAAAATCTGTATCTAACTTGTCTTTTATTTTTTGACTAGAATAAGTAGTAGTTCGGCTTGCCGATTCTAAAGAATCCTTTGTAATAATAGGTGATTTTCCACTAATAAAACTCCATACTTTAATCAATCTCCAACCATATTTATTTATCCAATTTGGAATGGGCTTGTGAGGAGGCTTTTTGTTTAGTGCAATAGCAATTTTTGGCATTAGTTCCGAATAAGCTACCGTTCCACCATTCAAAATATAACGTTCATTATACAACTCTGAATTTTCTAAAAGTGAAACTGTCATTTTTGCAACATCACGCACATCTACAAAATTACTAAAGCCACTTCCATAGTATGGTTTTTCGCTTTTTATATAATCAATCAAAACAGTACTACTTCTACCATTTTCATCGTAGCCCAACACAAAAGAGGGATTAACAACAACTACATCAAGCCCTTCTGCTTGTCCTCTCCAAACTTCTAGTTCTGCTAAATTTTTGGTAAAAGAATATGCACTAAAACCTGTATATTCGGGTGTCCAACGTGCTTTTTCATCTATGAAGGTAAGTTCATTTATTTTATCATTAGCATTTATTTTTATGTTTTTATTTTGCTGTGATGCCAATGGCTGACCAAGCGCAGCAATTGAACTTATCTGACAGAATACCTTTACATTATTGGCTAGAGCTGCATTTACTATATTTTCTGTTCCCTCTACATTGGTTTGGTGCATTTCTTTTTTGTCTTTTGGGTCAAAGGAAACAATAGCTGCACCATGAATTATTCTTTCAACTCCTTTTGTGATTTTATCCAAAAAGACAACATCCAACAAGTCACCTTCTACCCATTCCAAAATTGAAGAAGGATAATTTTGTAGTTTTATAGGAATTTGGCTACTTGCTCGTTTTAAAGCAATTATTTTGATGGTTTGCTGATTTTGATTACTTGTAGTTATCAATTCTTCTACCAAATAACTTCCCAAAAAACCTGTTGCACCTGTGATAAAATAATTCATCTTTATATAGTGGTTAGTGATAAATTATTAGTGATTAATGAATTTCAAATTTAGAAAAAATGATTTGATTTTTAATCAATTAATAATTTACAAAAATACGAAAATTAAAAACACCATTTTTAGAAAAGGAATTTTTGAATTGTATACTTTTTTAGTAGTTTCGGAAAAACAAAACTCTACTTATGAAATACGTACTTTTTTATACTGTAAATGGCTTGGGATTAGGACACCTTACTCGCTGTTTGGCTATTGCTCGTCAGCTCAAAAAACAAGATTCTTCGCTTGTACCACTATTTTTTACAGCTTCGGAAGGTTCGCATTTGTTGTATCAAGAGGGTTTTGCCTACTACAAAGTACCTAGTAAAACAATTGCTAGAGACTCTAAACTTTTTAAACGAGATTTAGCTATTTCTTATTCTGAAATTCTAACTTCGATTGTAAATACCTACCGTCCTGTGGCTTTGGTAGTAGATACTTTTCCTTTGGGTTCGATGAACGATTTGCTTTCTGTTTTGGGACTTCCTCTAAAATGGAAAAAATTCTTTATTCATAGAGAACAAATGAATATGGACAGAAATAAAATCGAAACACAGAGTTTTTATGATTATATAATTGCACCACATAGTCAAGGAATTACAAAAATTCCTATTCCAGCCAATAAGAAAGATAGTTTGTTTTGGAGTAACGAAATTTTGATACGAGAAAAATCAGAATTACAATCAAGAGAAGAAATTAGAAAAAACTTGGGAGTGGCAGCAGATGAAAATTTACTTTTAGTCAATCTAGGAGGAGGAGGAGACACCACTACAACAGAAAACTACAAACAAATTTTTGATTTGATTTTAAATTCTTCTTCTTTACTAAGACAAAAAAAGATACGATTACTTGTTCCCAAACCTCCTTTAAATTCTACAAATGAACTGAAAGAAATTTTCTTAAAACTTCCTGCTTCTACTATTTCATTTTCTCATTTTCCACTTATAGAATTAATGCCTGCTTTAGATTTTGCCATTTCTGCAACAGGATATAATACATTCAATGAACTTCTTTCTTGTAGAATTCCAACTATTTTTATTCCAAAAGCAAGGGGATATGACGACCAATATGGAAGAGCAAAAAGAGCTTTTGATGCAAAGGCAGCCTTATTTTTGGAAGAAAACCAAATTAAAACTCATTTAATGAAAGAATTACAACTTTTATTTGATAAGAAAAAAAAGATGTCTCAAAGTATGTCTATATTTCTTCAGGCTGATGGGGCAGACCGAGCAGCTCAATTTTTATGCAAAAATATAAATGCATAATGAAAATATAAGTGATTGGTTTTTAGTGTTTTATTCGATAAAAAACTATTATTATCAAATAAAATATAGTATATTGACGTTCACTTACCCTATAAAAAGAATACTCAATTTTTAATATGGATAAAAAAATTATTTTATGTGTTGATGATGAACCTATTATTCTAAATAGTTTAAAGCAAGAGCTATCTCAACACTTTGCTGATTCTATGATTATAGAAGTAGCTGAAAGTGGAGAAGAAGGATTAGAAATTATTGATTTCTTTAAAGAAAAAGGAAAAGAAATTGTTGTTATTATTTCAGATTATATTATGCCTCAAATGCGAGGAGATGAGTTTTTGATAGAAACACATCGGGTGTTACCCAATTGTATGAAAATCCTTTTGACAGGGCAAGCAAGTCTTGAAGGGGTTACAAATGCAGTGAATCGTACTAATTTATACAGATATATTTCAAAGCCTTGGAGTACCAAAGACTTAATGATGACAGTTGAGAGTGCCATTGAAAATTATGAAAAAGACAAAACATTAAAATCTCAAAACAGACAAATACAATCTAGTATTCGATATGCAGAACGTATACAATCGGCTGTTTTGCCCTCTTCTAGTTATCTTAAAGAATTACTTCCTAGTTACTTTGTATTTTATAAACCAAAAGATGTAGTAAGTGGTGATTTTTACTGGTGTAGAGATGAGGATAACAAAATAGTTATTGCTGTTGCTGATTGTACAGGACATGGAGTGCCAGGAGCTTTTATGTCTTTGATTGGACATCAACTTCTCAATCGGGCTGTTATAGATAAAAAAATATATTCACCTGAAAAGATTTTAGAAAACGTAAATAGAGCAATAAGAGCAGTTTGGAATGGAGAACGTGCAAGTATTCATGAAGGGATGGAAATCGCTATTTGTGTAATTGATAAAGAGAAAAACAAAATATCGTTTGCAGGTGCAAAAAGACCTATTTGTATTATTCAAAATGATGAATTGTACTATATAAAAGGAGATAGAGTGGGAATAGACGGAAAAGAAAATGCTATTTATACCAAACATGAATTCGAAATACAACCCAACACTCAAATCTATCTTTATTCAGATGGTTATCAAGATCAGTTTGGAGGAAAAGAAAATAGACGTTTTATGAGTAAAAAACTTAGAGACTTATTCCAAAGAATAAAAAGTAAAACATCTCAAGAACAATTAGAAGAACTTTCTAGTGAATTTGAAAGTTGGAAAAGAAACTATGATCAAATAGATGATGTGCTTGTATTGGGCATAAGATTATAATACCAATCAAGATTTTATTTCAATAAGTTTCTACCAAAAAGAAAAATATCTAATTGAGAGCCTGTTCGAGTTTTTATTTTTTCTTTCTTCTAGCCCCTTTATTTATGAGGTTTAAAATCATAGCTAAATACACAAATGCTTTAGCAGAATCTACAGTTTTCTCATAATCTACTTTTAGTCTTCTGTTTTGATTAAGCCAAGCAAAAGTTCTTTCTACTACCCACCTTTTGGGTTGAGGTACAAATGCTTTATCCTCTTTTTTTTCTCTTCTTGGACTATTGACAATCTCAATTTGTACTCCTGTTTGACTAAATATTTCAGCAGCCAAACTAGCACTTCTATAGCCTGCATCAGCAAGAATTTTAAAGAATTTTCTTCCTCTAAATTGAGCTAAATAAGCTAGATAAGCAAGTTGATTCACGTCAGCTTCATTGGCTGGACTAATCTCTAATTCTAGTAAATTTCCTTGCGTATCTACCAGTATATGCCGTTTACGTCCTTTTTTGAGCTTGTAACCATCTACACCTATAGCTTCCCCTCCATATACACTTTGTACACTTTGAGAGTCTATAGAACCCAAAGAGGGTTTAGCATTTCTACCTTGAGCCAACCGTTCTCTTGTGACCAACTTGTCCAAAAGTTTTTTGTACCAACCCATCTTCTGCCATTTGCTAAAGTAGTCATACAAACTACTCCAAGGAATACCATAACTACTGGGAAGTAAACGCCAACTACTGCCAGAACGAGTGATGTAAAATAGTCCTGAAAAGATATTATACAAACTGTGTTTGCGTTTTCTTTCCAAGTACGAAAAAGGTATAAATTTTTTCATATATTGCCAAAGAGCATCAGATAAATATTCATTAGTAAACATAGTCATTGATATTTTAATTAGTAACTGAAAATCAATAACTTAACTAATAAAAAAATCTGATGTTCTTTTTTATGTATCTAAACTCGAACAGGCTCTGAAGCCTTCAATAAACAAAATTAAAAATAAAATAACAGTTGTTTAGGTAATAAGTGTTTTTGGAGGGTAAAGATTCAACAATAAGATATTATATTTATTTTTTGAGTAATTCTTAATTATTAAATAAGAGCGTTTTTTTTGATGAAAAATAAAATTCTTTGAAAAGTACACGATTTTTGTATAGCTACCTATATCATAACTATAATCAACTACTGTCATTATAATTAATGAAAAGTTACCTTTTTTATCTTCAAATAAAAAAGTAATTATTTTCTTTAGTTTTTTTTTACTAAAAAATATTATGATTATGAAGAATATAATATTCTTCGGTGATAGTTTGACAGAGGGATATGGTTTGCAATTAAGTCAAGCTCCTCCTGCTCTTATTCAACAGAAAATAGATAAATACGGCTTACTTTACAACACCATTAATGCTGGTGTGAGTGGTGATACTACACATAGTGCTATCATGCGTTTGCCTAGTGTACTTCAACAGCAAGAAGTAGATATTTTTGTACTTGCTTTAGGTATAAATGACCTTTTTAGAGGAATTACTCCTGAAAAAATGGAACAAAACCTTATGCAAATTATCGAACGTACAAAAGCACAATATCCAAATGTAATGGTTGTGATAGCAAAAGTCAAATTACCTATTGAATTACTTGTTGGTTTTGGAATGATGGGACAAATTGCTGCACAATATGCTGTTCAATATCAAAAAGTATATGAAAGGTTAGCTAAAAAATACAACTCTCCTCTTATTCCTTCTTTATTAGAAGGTGTTATGGGAGAAGTAAATCTAAACCTTTCAGATCGTTTGCATCCTAATGCACAAGGTTATGAGATTGTAGCAGATACAATATGGCAAACTATTTATCCTCTTTTACGTCAGACTTACGCTAATTAAAAATCACTCTTATTTTCTACTTATATACTACTTTAATTTTTTTATTTATTTCCCACTAAAATAATAGTAGAGTAATAAATCATGGTATTAATTTTTAATTCTATTATTACTCTACTAATTTTTTTGCCATTGGTGATATCTTACCAGCGAAAGAAAAGATAAAACAAAAAAATACCCTTTACTTTTCAAAGAAAATAAAGAGTATTTAGTTTTTTATCAAAAAAACACAAATATTATAAATCTTGCGCTCCTACAATAAATTCAGAAAGGTCTAATACTTTAATTTCTTTTTCTTTATTGAAGTGCTTGATTCCATCTCCCATCATTGTCATACAGAAAGGACATCCCACAGCTACATAGTCTGGACGAACTGCAACAGCTTCTTCTGCACGTTCGATATTAACTTCTTTTTTGCCTTTTTCAGCATCTTTGAACATTTGTGCGCCACCTGCACCACAACAAAGTCCTTTAGATTTACAGCGTTTCATTTCTACCAACTCAGCATCTAATTTTTCCAAAACTTCACGAGGAGCTTCATAAATATCATTTGCTCTTCCCAAATAGCAAGAATCGTGATAGGTAATTCGTTTTCCTTTAAATTCTCCTCCTCCAAATTTCACTTTACCCTCATTAATTAGTTTTTGAAGATAAGTAGAATGGTGAATAACATCATAGTTTCCACCCAATTCTGGATATTCATTTTTTAATGTATTGAAACAATGAGGACAAGCCGTAACAATATTTTTGATATTGTAATTATTCAATACCTCAATATTCATAGCTGCCTGCATCTGAAAAGTAAATTCATCACCAGCACGACGAGCAGGGTCACCTGTGCAGCTTTCTTCTGTTCCCAAAACAGCAAAATTGATATTTGCTTTATTCAAAATCCGAATCATCGCACGAGTAACAGCTTTATAACGGTCGTCATACGAACCTGCACAACCTACCCAAAATAATATTTCTGGAGATTTTCCTTCAGCAGATAGCTCTGCCATTGTAGGAATTCTTAATGTTTCTTCGCTCATATTTTTTATGTTTATTTTCTCTAGTTCAAGCGTCGACGCTTGAACTAGAGAAAAGGATTAAATCTTTATTTTAGAAACTATTGTCAAAGTCAGACTACTGACTATTAGCAAAGTTTTAATTCTAACAAAATTGTATTAACTGATAACTGAAAAATTACTGTTTACTGATTTTTCATTTCATCAGCCCATTTAAAACGCTCTGTTGGCGCAAATGCCCAAGGCGCACCGTTGTTTCCTACATTAGTTAGCATTGCTTTCCACGCATCAGGAACGTCAGCTTCTTCCATCGCTACATAACGACGCATTTCCAAAATTGGCTCTAATGGATTAATATTTACTGGACATGCTTCTACACACGCATTACACGAAGTACACGCCATTAATTCTTCTTTGGTTACATAATCGCCATACAACATTTTATCATCTGGCTTGTAGTATTCACCCATTTCATCCATACGTTGTCCAATTTCATCTGCACGCTGACGGACATTCATGACAATCTTACGAGGAGATAGTTTTTTACCTGTCATGTTTGCAGGACAAACATCTGTACAGCGTCCACATTGTGTACAGGTATAAGCATCTAAGATATTTCTCCATGTCAAATCTGTTACATCTTTTGCACCAAAAGAAGGAATTTCGTCTTCCATACCTGCATCTGCTGCTGGTTCTTCCATTCCCATTGTAATTTTGACTTCTTTAGTGATAGAAGGCATGTTATTCATTTCGCCTTTAGGCTGCAAACGAGTAAAATAAACATTTGGGAAAGCAAGGAAAATATGAAGGTGTTTTGAATAAGTTACATAAATGGCAAAACCCATAATTCCTACAATATGAAACCACCAAGCAGCACGTTCTAACAAGACAAGTTGAGTAGTGGTAAGTCCATCATAAAGAGGAATAAGTGCTTGACTTACCAAAAAACGCAAAGGTGTATCAAAAACTTTGTAATGTTCTGTATCTCCCAATGGCAAACCATTTTGTACTAAATTATAGGCTTCCTGTTGCAAGATAGCATCTGTTGCATTCATTGTAAATAAGAAAAACATTAATACAATCTCAAAAATTAAGATAAGATTTGCATCAAGATGCGCCCAGCCTTTCATTTCTGGTTTATCAAAACGTTCTACTTTGACTATATTTCTGCGAATCAAGAAAACAATACAAGTAGTCAAGACACCAAGAGCTAGTAATTCAAAAAATCCAATTAAGATTTGATAAATAGTTGCACCAAATAAAGGAGCAAAAATACGGTGATGTCCTGTAATTCCATCAATTACAATTTCTAGAATTTCAATATTAATTAAAAGGAAACCTGCATAAATGACAAAGTGCATTAAGCCTACAAACGGACGTGCAAACATTTTTTTCTGTCCAAAGGCAATCAAAATCATTAATCGTAGGCGTTCAGCAGGATTGTGTTCTCCTTTCCAAGATTTTCCTAATTCGATGTTGCGTCGAATATATTTATAACGACTGAAAATTACGCCTGCCGTAACCAAAAGTGCAGTTACAAAAAGCATAATTTGAAATAGAGACGTAAAAATTTCTAATTGTTTCATAAAAAAGGGCTATATAAAAATGAATATCTAATTAAATATATGGTTATTGTCTTAATTTTTTTTGTTCTAATTATTGAGTATGCAACTTCAAAATAAACCTGAAAGTTTTGAGAAGAAATTAAATATAGATAATTGTAAAGACAATAAATAGAGAGAATTAACAAATTTAGTCGGTTTGCATAACAAATTTGCAAATAAAGAACTGATTTTGATAATTTAGAGATAGAATTAACTCGTTTTTATATTAATTTAGAATGATTCTATTTTTTATTTTTTTTGTAAAAATTACTTCTAAATCAAAAAAAGTCTACTTGATTAAATTATCAAATAGACTTTTATAGTATAGACTAACAAATTTTAATTTATAAACTTTGTTGTTTATAATAAATTCAGTTTTTTCATAAAACGATTTTTGTAAGATGCTCCAATCGGAATTGTTTTGCTAGGCATTACTACACTGGCATCTTCAATGCTCATTATTTTAGTGAAATTGACAATATACGAACGATGTACACGTATAAAATCAGACTCAGGCAATTTTTTCTCTAACCCTTTCATTGTCGAATGAATAATATATTTACGTGTCTCTGTATTAATAATCACATAATCAGACAGTGCTTCAATAAAAAACACATCACTCAAACGCAAACGAACAATTTTATTATCAGCTTTGATAAATACTTCATCTTGATTCTCAACAGTTACATTTGAGGCTTTTAGATTGGCTTCTGCTTTTCCTACTGCCTTCAAAAAACGAGCATAATTTACAGGTTTTACCAAATAATCAGTTACATTATATTCAAATGCTTCAACAGCATAACTTGCACGAGAGGTAACCAAAATAATTTGAGGCATATCATCAAGTGTTTTCATTAGATCAAGTCCTGTCATTTCAGGCATCTCAACATCTAAAAAAACAATATCAACTTCTTTTGTTTTGATGATTGTAAAAGCGTCAGCAGCATTATCTGTTTCTTCAAGTACAGTCAAACTCTCTGTTTTGTTAGCAAAATGCTTTATTACATTGCGAGAAAACTCGTCATCATCTACAATTAAACAATTCATATATATAGGGTCTGGTAGTTTTTACTTAGGTTAGGAGTAGGTTTGGAACAGTTATGAATTACGACTTTTTAAAAGCAGTGAAGCTAATGAGAAATTATAAGCTGTAAAAGTGAATAATATATCTCATCAAAAGCGTTTTTTTAATAAATTGAAAGATACGAAAAATCAATTACGAATTAAAAATTATACTTACTTTTACTACTAAATAAAAATGTGTGATTTTTAACTTTTAATTGCTAATTCTCCGATGTGTTTTTCAAAAAGTAATTTCATGTATTTTCCAACAATATCAAATTCAAGATTGATTGTATCACCTACTTTTAATTTATGGAAGTTAGTATGCTTATAGGTATAAGGAATAATAGCAACACTAAAACTACCTTTTTTAGTTTCTCCATTTATTTTTGAGCCACTCTCTGAATCTACAACGGTAAGGCTGACTCCATTTGTACAAATAGACCCTTTCTGAACAGTAAAGTTTCCTTTATCTTCATATTCAAAATAAAAACGCCAACTTCCATTCTCATCAATTATTTTTGTACAAACAGCTGTTTGATCGACATGTCCCTGTACAATATGTCCATCAAAACGACCATTAGCAGGCATACAACGTTCTAAGTTTAGTTTTGAACCTACTGTCCAACTTCCTAAATCTGTTTTTTGAAGAGTTTCTTCAATAGCTGTTACAAAATGTCTATTTTTGTTCTTTTCAACTTTTGTCACCGTTAAACACACGCCATTATGAGCAACACTTTGGTCAATCTTGAGTTCATTAGAAATAGATGATTCTATTTCAAACATCTGATTTGTACCTTCTTTTTTTATAGAAATAAGTGTTCCTATTTCTTCAATAATTCCTGTAAACATACTATATATCTTATGTTGATTTGTAACTTTAATTTCTGATTACTAAATTCCAAAATACTTTCTCAAAATACAAATAGAACTTATTTTAGTCAAATTCGTTTACTCAATTATAATGATAAATGTTTTATTTATTGACTAATAATTCTTCTAAAAACAGGTAACACTTTGTAAGTAAACGTGTTACTGTAACAAAAATCTATCTTTATACACTATTATTCTATCCAAACAATTTGACTTTTTTTACTCTATATTTTTTTAATTATTACAACCTTACTATAAAAATTCATAAAAGCTATTCTTTTTCATTATTCAAAATGAAGAATAGTTTAGTAGGTATTTTGTGCCTTATTTTTTTGTTTTCTACTTTTGCTTCTGCAACAAATGTACTGACTAATACGGTAGATGGAGATAATTTGTTTAAACTAATTGGTAAATCTAAAACAGATCCTTTAGTAAGAGATTTTTTGAATAAATTAGGACTCAAAGATGAGTCTCTTAGCTCTACTTCTATTTGGACATATCCAAGTAATGGAATTAGAATAGGTTTTTATAAAGGAAATATTATTGATAAAATAATGCTGTATGATGATAGTTATTCAGTAAATGAAAAACAATTTGCAGCTTATTCTAACAAATTACCCAAAAATTTGACTTGGAATGACACAAAATCTTCTACAATAGTCAAACTAGGTAAACCTTCAAAAGACAATGCAAATTATATGGAATATAGCAATCTTCCTGTCGAAGTAGTGTTTTATTATACTGGTTCACGAATAAAATCAAGATTGAGAGGAGTATTATTGCATTTTAAAAATTGTATTTCTGGAGACTGTCAAGAGGGAGAAGGAGTTTATGTAGAAAGAGATGGTTCTCGTTATGAAGGTGAATGGAAAGATGGCAAAAGACACGGAAAAGGACAACTTGTATATCAAAATGGAGTAACAAAAAAAGGGTTTTGGGAAGGAGGCGTTTATAAAGGACAAGATTTTTTTGAGTCAAATGGATTATACGACTTATTAGGAAAGCATAAAGATAGTGAAGAAGTAAAATTAGCAAGTAAGAGACAAAAAGAAGGGTATCAACAAATTCATCTTGCTTATGACCATTTTCAATATGTTTTTAATAATAATAAACTTCGTTTTTATTTTAATGATTATGGGTTTTTGTATAAAGTGGCTGTCAATAAATCTGGTTTTGGTGAAGTTTCGCATCCTCTAACTGAAAAAGTAACTCCTTATTCAGATCAAAATTATGTAGCTTATATTATGGGAACTCCCTATAAGAAATATAATTATCGAACAGGTTCGACGTGGCTCTATAAAGATAAAAAATTTGACCTGCGTATTCGTTTTACTAAAAACGGAATTATGGATGGAATTGATGTAACAGTAAATGACGAAGATATTTTAGTAAATGCTGAAGAAGGAAATTGTAAAACTGGAAATTGTGAAGATGGTTTTGGAGAACTTTTATCTGAATCTGGAAGGTATATAGGTAAGTTTAAAAATGGAAAGTTTGATGGACAAGGAACTATGTATTATGCCTCTGGTGGATATTATAAAGGGAATTTTTCGGCAGGAATGCGTGACGGACGAGGAACTTATATTTGGTCAGATAACAGTAAATATATAGGAAATTGGAAAAATAATCAAAAACATGGGGTAGGTTCAATGCACTATCAAAATAAAAGTCGTTATGAAGGGCAATGGTATCAAGACCAAAGACATGGAGAAGGCTCAATGTATTATCCTAATGGCGAACATTATATTGGAGATTGGTCATACAACTCCCAAACTGGAAAAGGAACTCTCTACAAAACAAATGGAAAACAACAAACTGGAATTTGGCAAAATGGAAGGCTCAAAACAACTTTATAAAAAAACAATTTAGAGTAATAGTTAAAAATAAAAAAGCTATTCCATTATGTATAAAAGGAATAGCTATCTAATTTGTATCTCAAATTGGCAGTAGGAAAATTTTTAATCTTCTTCTTCCATTTGGTTTAAGACAATTTTTACATCTATGATTTCTTGAAAATCTTCGCCAGATTCTTGCATGTCTTCATCATCCTCTTCATAAAACCAGTTGATAAGAACATTGTCATTTTTTTGTTGTAGAGCTTCTAACTTTCTAAATATCTCTACTAAACATTTTGAAGAACTTGTATTAAAGTATTCCAATTTTACATCTAAAATCGTATTTGATTTTGCTTGACTGACATAATTATCTAACCACTCAAAGAGAGGTTTGTAAAACTCAATAGAGTTTTCTGGAATAGAGCGTCCTGCTATCAGGAAGCGTCCTTCGTTAGAGTTAAAATCTAGTTGAGGTGTTTTATTAGTACCTTCTAAGAAAAAATTTTCCATTCAAATATATTGTTTAAGCCGAAACTTTTACTTTCAAACTAAAAAAAGAATTATCCTCGCCAGTGTCTTCAAAAGCATAAACGAGTTTTTCGCCCGAACGACGTGCGATGTCAATTATTCCTAACCCTGCTCCACCTTTTACAGAAACCTCTCCACCATGTAATTGTTCACGGTAAAGCTGTTTGATTTGTTCAGCAGAAGACTGATTAATGCGTTCAATATGTGCTTTCAAGGTATCGACAAGAGAGGTTGGAATGTAATTTCCAGTAGAAATTTCATATCCTGTTGTATTTTTGGAAAGAACAAATAATACTGTTTCTGGGCTTTCAGACTTTTGCACACCTTCTCCCTGCGTGTGATGGTAAACGTTTTGAAGAGCTTCTATCATAATGTGATAGACCTTTTTTCGAATTTTAGATTTTTGTTCGAGGGCAGCTAATCGCTCGTCTGCTACACTCAAAATCCCATCGAAAAGAGGCTGTGATGGAGCTCCTTTGTACGATACAATTACTTCGCCTTCCAGCATTTCTCTATAGTAATCATTCAGGTTCAAGATTTTTATACTGCTTTAGAGTGGAACTAAAATTTTTTAGAGTTTTCTAGTCTATTTTATAATTTAGTAATTAGACAATTTTGATTCTGTTTTGTTTTTCAGAATTTTATCAAGACAGACTAATTTTTAGAAATATACACAAAATAGCTGGTTTACAAAAAAATATATCAAAAAAAGTAATTCTATAATTTTGTCTTAGTTCTATAGCTTTGTGTGTTCTTTAAAAAATAAAGAGAATTTTAAAATACCCTACATATCGTAAATATATAAAATAATTTTAAAACACAAACATTATTTTTCTGTTTTTTGAATTCCTTTTTTATCGATACTAATTTTTCGTTCTCTGTAAAGATTTCCAATTAACTTTTTAAATGTTTTCTTACTCATATTAAAATAATCCATAATCTCTTCTGGACTACTTTTATCAGAAATAGGCAAAAACCCATTGTTTTCTTCTAGTTTTTGCATAATCAGAGTGCTTTGATCAGCAATTCCATCAAAACCATCTTTGCGAAGTCTTAAATCAATACGACCATCTTCACGCACTTTTTTTATGTAAGCCGTTCTTTTTTGTCCGTGCAATTGCTCTTCTCCAAAAATCTCATTGTGATAAAGCATTCCATAATAATAAATACCCTCTTTTTCTATAATACAACGATAACCAATTTCTGTATCTGCACCAATAATTGCTGTTACTTCTTCATCTTCTTGCAAATCAATATCTTCTCGTTCTACAAAGCTCCCTAGTTTTCCTAAACCGATTACACGATTTGTTTTGTGGTCTAGTACAAGTTTGACGAACATATAATCTCCTATTCGTATTGGATCTTGAGTTTCTCTTGCTTCTTTATTACCTTTTGGTACTTCATCATGAGGAAGAAATAAATCTTTTTCAATGAGTCCCCAATCCAAAAAGAATCCAATTCTTGTAATATCAACTACTCTCAAGGCTGCAATTTCTCCAACAACTGCAAATGGTTTTTCGATAACTGCAACAGGACGATCTTGCGTATCTGTATAAACAAAAACCTCTATTTCATCTCCTTCTTTTGCTGTCTCGGGAACATACTTTTGAGGTAAAAGAACCTCATCTAAGAGTGAACTTCCAACATACACACCATTAGGAGAAGTGCGTAAAATGGTAAGTGTATTATATTGACCGATTTGTATATTTTTGATTGGCATAATTTCTATTTTTTACTTTGTAATTTGAATTACAAATTTAGCTTTATTTTAAGGCATAATAAAATAATTTTATTTCTGCTTTTTTATTTCGCTCTATTTTTTATCATTTCTATTTTTAGAAACAGCTATCTCTATTTCTGTCATTATAGCTTGAGAATCATTAAAATACGAAAAACTTACTCAGCAAGTAATTTTGTATCTATCTCAAAACCTATTTACTTTACAGGCGTTTATCCTATACAAACTATTGTCAGAGTTATTTTGGATTACCAAAAAACTACTGACAAAGTTTAAAAATCAAAAACTTTGACAGTCCTTGTAAAGTTATCAATAGTTTGAAAACAAAGAGACAAAACCGTTTCTTTGTTATTTCTATTCGAAAAAATATATCACAGACTTCCTAATCTGTGCAAAAAATATAATCCTAATTCACAGACTGGTAAGTCTGTGGTACTCTATTCTAAGATGAACCAGCTAGAAACGAACGAGCAAACAGAAGAAAAAGTATTAAAACTCTCTCCTAGAGATTTTGTCAAAAAATACCAAAAAGATGGTATTATTCAGACAATTTCAGCAGGGCTAACTGAAGAAAAACCAAAACGCATTCATTTGAAAGGACTTATGGGAAGTCAGGATGCACTTGTTTTGGCTGCCATTTATCGTTCGAATCCTGCGCTTTCTCATTTTGTGATAATGGAGGATGCTGAAGAAGCTGCTTATTTTTATAATGATATTCAACATTTGCTTGGTGAAACCTTGTCTAGTTCTGCGCCAAATATTTTATTTTTTCCTACTTCTTATAAAAAGCCATACAAATTTGAAAAGATAGATAATGCCAATATTTTGCAACGTTCGGAGGTTCTGACTAGACTTAACAATCATCATTCAGAAGAAAACGGACTTATCATAGTTACTTATCCGTCTGCTATGAGCGAAAAAGTAATCAATAAACAGGTTTTGTCTGCCAATACATTTGTAGTAAAAATCAATGAAACGGTAGAACCCAATTTTGTCATTGAAATATTGAATGAATATGGTTTTAAACGTGAAGAGTATGTTTTTGAAGCAGGACAGTATTCAGTTAGAGGTGGAATTATTGATATTTTTTCGTATTCAAATGAATATCCGTATCGAATAGAATTTTTTGGAAATGAAATAGAAAGTATCCGAACTTTCAAACCAACCGACCAACTTTCCATCGAAAAAGTAAATCGTGCTGTCATTGTTCCAAATGTTACCGAAAAAGTACAAAAACAAACGAGAGAGAATTTTTTAGAATTTGTACCAAAAAGAACTAGATTATGGCTAAAAGATTATGCTTTGACAGTTGATGTAGTAGAAAAATATTTTGAACGAGCGACAGAAGATTTTGATACAATTTTACAGGTTTCGAATTATACACAAATTATTTCCGACCCAGAAGAATTATTTATTACTAAAAAAGAATTCAAAAATCAGATAGAAAAATTTATTCAGATAGAATTTGGTAGAAAATTCAGACGTATTACAGAAAAGACAAAAGCCAACTATACCATTTTTGAGTTTGATGCCAAGCCACAACCGACATTCCACAAAAATCTTCAAAATTTAGTTTTTGATGTAGAAAATTATAATCAAAAAGGCTATCAATGTATTATTGCTGCTGATTTGCCAAAACAGATTGATAGAATGCACACCATTTTTGAAGAAAAAGGAGTTGGCGTTCAGTTTTATGGTCTTAATATTGGTTTGCGTGGAGGTTTTATTGACCATAATCAACAACTTGTTTGTTATACTGACCATCAAATTTTTGAGCGTTATCACAGGTATAGCACGCAAGAACGTTTTACAAAATCAAAAGCTCTTACGTTAAAAGAACTCAATACGCTACAAGCAGGCGATTATGTTACACATATTGATTATGGAGTTGGTCGTTTTGCAGGTTTGGAAAAATTAGATGTCAATGGAAATGAGCAAGAAGCCGTTCGTTTGATTTATAGAGATAATGATGTTTTGTATGTCAGCGTGCATTCGTTACACAAAATTTCAAAGCATTCTAGTCAGGATGGAAGTTCAATGTCGCTTAGTAAACTCGGTTCGCAAGATTGGAACAACAAAAAAAGTAGAGTAAAAAAGCATTTAAAAGATATTGGTACAGAATTAATAGCCTTGTATGCCAAACGTCAAACTGCGACAGGTTTTGCCTATCCAAAAGATAATTATATGCAAGCCGAAGTCGAATCTTCGTTTTTTTATCAAGATACACCCGATCAAGCCACAGCAACCAACGACGTAAAAGAAGACATGGAAAAACCTGTTCCGATGGATAGATTGGTTTGTGGAGATGTAGGTTTTGGTAAAACAGAAATTGCTGTTCGTGCAGCTTTTAAAGCCGTTTCGAATGGAAAACAAGTTGCCGTTTTAGTTCCTACGACGGTTTTGGCAGCGCAACATCATCGTACTTTTAGTGAACGTCTTTCAAATTTTGGTGTAAATGTAGATTTTATCAATCGTTTCAGAACAGCAAAAGATGTACGAGAAATTTTAAAGAAATTGGAAGAAGGACAAATTGATATTTTAGTAGGAACGCACAAAATTGTAAGTCAAAAAGTAAAATTTAAAGATTTGGGGCTTTTCATAATTGATGAAGAACAAAAATTTGGAGTAAAGACAAAAGATAGAATCAAAGAAATGCGTGTAAATGTAGATTGCTTGACTTTGACAGCTACACCAATTCCTAGAACGCTACAATTCTCACTTTTGGGAGCGAGAGATTTGTCTGTTATGCACACGCCACCACCCAATCGCCAGCCAGTCACTACGGAAGTACATAGTTTTAATGAAGCCTTGGTTAGAGATGCCATTAGTTTGGAACTCCGACGAGGTGGACAAGTATTTTTTGTTCATAACCGAGTGATTGATATTTATGAAGTTGCAGGAATTTTGACAAGATTAGTTCCTGATGCAAAAGTCGTTGTCGGACATGGTCAAATGAAAAACGACCAGTTGGAAAAAACAATGATGACTTTTATAAATGGCGATGCTGATATTTTGGTTTCGACAAATATCATTGAATCGGGTTTGGATATTCCGAATGCTAACACGATTATTATCAATAATTCTCATTTGATTGGTCTTTCAGATTTGCACCAAATGCGTGGTCGTGTTGGTCGTTCTAATAAGAAGGCTTTTTGTTATCTTTTGATTCCTTCACAGGCTACTTTGCCAGCCGATTCAAGAAAACGTTTGAAGGCTTTGGAAGAATTTAATGAACTTGGCGACGGCTTCAAAATTGCGATGCGTGATTTGGATATTCGTGGTGCAGGAAATCTTTTGGGAGCAGAGCAAAGTGGTTTTATCAACGATTTAGGGTTAGATACTTATCATAAAATGCTAGAAGAAGCCATTTCAGAACTCAAAGAAGAAGAGTTTAAGGAGCTTTTCCAAAATCCAAATGCTACCAAACCAAAAGAACTCAAAATTACGTGTTCGATAGAAACCGATTTAGAAATTCTTATTCCAGAGAGTTATATTTCCAATATTTCCGAACGCCTCCAACTCTACATTGAAGCCGATAGACTAAAAAATGAAGAACAATTAGAAAAATTTAAAGAAACTGTAAAAGACCGTTTCGGCACTCCTCCAGCCGATTTTGAGAATTTATTACAAGCTGTTCGTCTGCGTTGGATGGCAGAACAAATCGGTTTTGAAAAGCTCATCATCAAAAATGAAAAAATACGTGGTTATTTCATTGCAGGCAGAGAAGACTATTACAAATCCGATGCCTTCGGAAAAGTATTGAGTTACATTCAAAAACGTCCAGACCGTTGCAAACTTAAAGAAAAAGGCGACCGTGTTATTTTTATTATGGAGCAAGTCAAAACCCTTGATGGTGTGATGAATGTTTTTAGGGGGATTTTGGAGGACTAAAATTTATAACTCTATAAAAAAGTCTTTTCTTGATTTGAAAAGACTTTTTTATGGTTTACATTTTTACTTTCTACTCTATTATTATTGAGCTAGAATACACTTTTTCTGAATCTACAAAACGCAGTATATACAAACCTTTATTTAAGTCTGATAAATTGATTTTGAAATTTTGTTGTCCTTTCTTAATAAGTAGTTTCTTTACAATTCTACCACTTATATCAGATACAATTATTTCGTTATCTGTAAGTAATGTATTTTCGAAATGAACTGCAAAAGTACCGTTATTAGGATTAGGATAAATATTGAATGGTTTATTTGTAATATCTTCGTTACCTGTAATAAGTAAAGATGAAATATCACATACATAAGCAGCACCTCTTTGATGATAAGAGGATGAGCCTTCACGTGGATCGCCTATAATAGCGTAATTTTCAGATATTGCAACTGACTTTCCAAAGTCTCCTCGCTCCTCTTTACCTTGTTCTCCGTCAATAGCTTCTATAATATAGACTTGATTCCAAGTGTTACCAAAATATTTGTACAATAACACTACACCTCTTTCTTCATAGTCTGGTATTCCATATTCTTCTACATTAATATATCCTCCTATAATCAATTGGTCTTTGTGAACATCCATACTCAAAATCCAGTTGGTATCACTACGATTTATACTTGTTTTGGAAGTCTTACTCCATATGCCATTTATTTTTTTAAATGAGTAGAGTGAGTGCCCATCTCTAGTATTACTAATTACGACAACATTCCCATCTGATTCAGCAAACTGCACTATTTCCTCCTTCTCATCATCATCTATCCTTATTAAACCATCTTCTACCCATCTGTTACCATCACGACGTGACATATATATAGCTGAGTTTATTCCCTCAATTCCATTAACCCTACCTGAAGTATAATCAATTAGTACAGATGCATAGTTATTAGACAGAAACACTTCACGACCAAACCTAAAATCTCCCCAACTTGTAACATCTATTTTTTGAGTTAAAGACCAACCATTAGCTCTACGTTTGAAAATATGTACAACACTTTGATTACTAGGAAAACCAGAATCATAATATCCAGATCCTCCTACTAATATATAGTCACCTAAAATATCTATACGATGCCCAAATAAAAAACTACCTGAGGATGGGTAATCTCCAGATTTCAATGTGCTATTTAATATCCAATTTTCACCATTTCGTTTGAAAACATAAACTACCCCTTCACCTCTTATATCAGTATCTTTTGAAGAAGATGCTACTATAGCATAGTCACCTGAAATAGCAACAGAACCTATCCCCCCATAGCTTCCTACTATATCCTTTGTTTCTATCTTTGCTTGTTGTATCCAACCTGAATCACTACGAAAAAATATATAAGCAGCAGGTCTTACTCCATTGCCATCAGTAGCTGCTACGATAGCGTAATCACCAGATATATCTACAAAATTACCAAAGTAACCAACAGAAGTTGAGTCATTCGATAGTATCTTTGTTATTTGTGCATGTGATACAGAAACAATAAAAGAAAGGCATAATGTAAATAAAAGACTTCTTATCAATTTTTTTAGAGTAGATTTCTTTTTCATAATTTATTTTGGTTCTCTGACAATTTTTGCACTTTGTTCTAAATACAGCTTAAAGTATTAGACTCATTATTTAAAAAGAAAATACAGAATGTTTGTTAATGACTTGATAATCAAACACTTAGTATTTTGAAGTGAGTTATTAAATAAAAATATCAACCTCAAAATTTGCAGACAAAAACTGGCAGGTGCAAAAATTGTCAGAGAACCTTTATTTTTATTAAAATGGTTTGAAATGCAAATATAAAGTTATTTTTTTACATTACTCCTCGTTCTTGTTGGTCTTCCAAAAAAAGGAATAAAAAAAATGCCGTTGCCTTTGTCTTTAACTTCGGCTTGCCGTTGTGATGACCAACAACAAACACTACCACAAATCTATTTGTCTCACTCCCCAGCCGTCGCTCGCATTTTGCGAGTGACTTATATGTATTCGGCATCCTGCCGTGGCTTTTGTATTTATTTCATTCAATTTAATAAATAAAACCCTCCGTTCAGCTTAGAATAAATCGTAGTTAAGCGTTGTCCGTTCTTCGTAGTGTTCCAAAATAAATAAAAAAGTAGGTTGGGCATTGTCTTTAGCGAAGCGATGACTACGACCTATCAGTTTGACAAGTCTTAGACTTGCGAGTGATGGGTATCAATGCCATTGCCTTTGTCTTTACTTCGGCTTGCCGTTGTGATGACCAACAACAAACACTACCTCAAATCTATTCGTCCCACGCTTATTTAAGGATAAATTTTGTATTTTTGAGTACCATCTGTTCGCATGTATTCCACTACGAATTTACTAACTGCAACTGAACTTACATAACTACTAATTTGATTGGTTATATAGCTGTTTCTTGTGAGCTTTATATTATTTTTGTAGTGTTGAGTTTATAACAGTTGGGAGGGAAATGCCTAAGCTACGGCACTTCAACCAACACGAGATTTACAAAATTATAAAATTTCCCTCTCTACAGTCGGAATTTTATACCTTCGTAAATCCCTGCTTGGTAACAAAAACCTGCTGCTAACATTAGCTTAGCAAAAATGGGCGTAACGTTTTGACCCAGATATTTGAACATAAAAATAAATTTTGGAGGTTTAGAGAGAAACGACTAAGAAATTCCATCTTCGCTAAGCCGTAATCGTTTTAGGCAATTTAAAAAAAACATCATCATACAAATTATGAGAGGGCATTTAATCAAGGTAATTTTCTTTGTGCTTTTACCATTAACGAACATTATCGCACAAGAAAACACACCATTTCTAACAGGAAAAGTCGAAATCTCAATAAAAGAAGGAACTTTTGATTGTGATTTAACCTTGAGCAATATTCCGAAAATAAAGGACTATTTCATTCGACTAAATTCTGGTATGAATATTCTTCATATACGAAGTAAAAAGCCAAACGACTTTTTAATTTATTTCAGCAAATCTCTTGCTGATACAACTTCGACGGGAGAATCTATTGCATACTATTTTAAAGATAATACTGGAAAAGGTAAGTTTCTTCCCAAATCTATTCAATTTAGATATGTTGGTAAATTTCCCGTTGCTAACGATACAATTGCGAATTATAGCCGAAAAGATTGGAAAGGCAATATTGCATTTAATCAAAATTCCGTCAGGTCAGATGGTCGTCAATCTTCGTGGTATCCCATTTTATATGACATTAGGAGTGACAAAATTTTTCATTTAGTCAAATATGACATCGATATATCCTGCAAAGATTGTAAAACATTGTATGTAAATGGGAACGAACCGATTAAAGCCGAAACTGCCAATTTCAAAAGTGACGTTCCTCGGGAATTAACCTTGTTTTGTGGTAATTACGATTTTACAGACATAAACGATACATATATTTTGAACTCGGACTTTAGTGAGAGTGAGGCAAAAAACTTTAGTGAGATGATTAATTCCTATAAAAAATTCTATGCCGACAAATTGAATATTCCATTCAAGCAATCTGTTTCTTTTGTACAAACTACACCTACATCAAAAAAAGACGGTTGGATGTTTGTGTCATATCCTACAATAATGAGTATTGGGTGGCAAAATGGGTTGAAAAATATAATCAATCCTAAATATCAAGATTTTTACAGACCATTTATTGCACACGAATTAGGACACTATTATTTCGGAACGGTCAAGGATTTCAATTCAGAACTTGGCGATATGCTGAGTGAAGGCTTTTCAGAATTTATGTCATTGCAATTAACGAAAGAAATAATAGGCGAAGAGATTTATGACAAAAAAATAACTGAAAAATTTAATAATCTAAAAGACTTCAAAGCAAAACCATTTAAGCAAATAAAGTCCGATTCGGAATACAAGAATAGACAGTTATATGTTTATGATTTTGCACCTATTATTTTTACTGCGATAGAAAAAGAAATTGGAAAAGAAAAAATGTGGAATTGGCTAACCAATATTTTAAATACGCCAACCAAATTTACGAATTATGATTTTTTAGCTTCAACATTACAAAACACATTAAAAGACGATAAGGAATTTAATCTTTTAAAAGCTAAATATTTCGATAGTGAAAAAGCTCTTGAGAATGCGATTAACGAAATAGAAACGGAATAAAAACTGCCTATAACAACGGTAACCGATACACAAGCCTCACTTGTGCTATTTCTCCGTTCAGCTTAGAATAAAATCGTAGTTAAGCGTTGTCTATTGACTACGATTTATCATTTTGGCAAATCTTCAGATTTGCGAGTGAGAGGTGTTTTATTTTCTCACTGCTGCTTTTTAAAACCGATGTCATTTCAAAAGATGATTTTAGTCTGAGGTATTGGTATTTTTTTCTTTTTCAAAAAAAACATTTTAAAACTCTTTATTTTTATAGATAAAGAGTTTTTTTTGTATTCAATATTACTTATAAATTTCCTACCTTGTAGGAACTTACACAAAATGAAAAACACATGAATAAATATATTACTGTTACTGTTTTGAATGGATATTTTACAGTAATCTAGGACTCTTTACTCTTTTTAAAAAACATGTTATGACTTGGTATTTGTTTCTCTTTAGCTTTGTTATTTGTCAATTTAATTTTTCTGAACCTTCTGAAAAAAAGCTGTCTTTTGATATGATTTGGAGAGGGAAATCAGTTGGTACTTTGTATGCAACTCAAAAAAAGACTGATTCTAAAACTCATTATCAGAGTTCGACCAACATTCAAATAAAGTTTATTAAGACCTTTGATGTAAATTATGAATATGATGTGCTGTTTGATAATGAGATATTACAAAGCGCACACGTAGATATAAATTATAATGGAAACAATCATGCTCAAGCTGATACAAAACGAAAAAATAATGAGTATCAAGTAATGAAAGATGGCAAACTTGAAACTACATTTAAAGAAACTATTCGTTATTCTACCATTTCCATGTATTTTGAAGAACCTGTAAATATTGGGCGTTGTTACTCAGAACAAGAAGGAGATTTTAATACTATTGTTCACTTGGGAAACCATAAATACAAAAAAACAAATACAAGTGGTAGGGAGAGTTTCTTTTTTTATAAAAATGGCAGCTTAGAAAAAGCAGTCATTGATGGAGGAATTGTTAGTTTTGAAATGGTCGTTAAAGAGAATTGATTTGAGACATATTTCTTATTTCAAAAGATAAAGTACGAAAATAAAAAAATAAAAACTATTGGCTTGTAATAACTGTTAGTCTATTTGTAATATATATTAAATTCAAATAAATTAAAAAATATTAAAATGAAAACATTAGTTATTGGAGCAAGTGGAAGAGTAGGAAGTTCATTAACTGAAAAACTTCTAGCCAAAGAACATGAAGTGATAGGCACAACTAGAAAAGATAAATATCTTTTTGATGCAAAAAATTATTCTCAAATAGAATTAGACTTAAACGCTTCTGTTGAAGAAATGGAAAAACAATTTCCAAATGATGTAGATGCTGTATTTTTTGTTTCAGGTTCTAGAGGTGAAGACCTTTTACAAACTGATTTACACGGCGCAATCAAGACAATGCAGGTTGCAGAAAAGAAAAATGTAAAGCGTTATATTATGCTAAGTACTGTTTTTGCAACAGATACAGATAAGTGGAGTGAAATTCCAAAAGATATGATGGATTATTATATTTCAAAGCATTATGCTGATCAGTGGTTGATGAAAAATACTAATTTGGATTATACCATTTTACAACCGAGTACACTCAAAGAAGAAAAAGCAACAGGGAAAATAGAAGTGAATATTGATAGTGCTGGCGAAAATTCTATTGATGATGTCGCTGAAACATTGCTTAAAACATTGACTAATCGCTCTGCCTCTAAGAAAGTAATTACAATGCATAGTGGAGAGAAAAAAATTGAAGAAGCTCTAGCTCAATTATAAAAATAATATTGTCTTTATTGGGATTTTAGTATAGCAACACCTCAAATACAAACAGGTCAAAAAAGAGTAGTTATCTATTCTTTTTTGACCTGTTTTTATGTTAAAAATAATTTGAAGTTAGAATTCAGATTTTATTTTCTTCTTCCACTACGAGGTTTACGAGACTTATTTGAACTTACATAATTGTCTTCCTCTGTTTCCATCAACAAATCTATCGTTCTTTTTTCCATATCAACACCTTTTACTCGTACTTCTACTTTATTTCCTAGTGTATATGTTTTTTGAGATTTACGACCCACTACTCGTTGATTTTTCGGTTCATATTCAAAATAATCGCCTTTCAAATCTGATAGACGAATCATTCCTTCACAAGCTGTTGAGGTAATTTCTACATACAAACCCCATTCTGTAACCCCTGAAACCATTCCTTCAAAAACTTCTCCGATATGAGCAGCCATAAATTCAGCTTGTTTGAAGCGAATAGAAGCACGCTCTGCATCAGAAGCTCGTTTTTCCATATCTGAAGAATGACGAGCCATACTTTCATATTTGGCTGGGTCAACAGATTTAATATTATTTTTTAGGTATTTTTCAATCAGACGATGCGCCATCATATCAGGATAACGACGAATAGGTGATGTAAAGTGAGAATAATGCTCAAAGGCAAGTCCAAAATGTCCTGTTGGCTTGGTGGTATAAACTGCCTTTGCCATCGAACGAATAGCTAAAGATTGAAGTGTTTCGTATTCAGGTTTTCCTTCTGTATCTTGAACAAGTTTAGCCAAAGAAGCTGCAAAATGCTCTGGTTCTACATTTATATCATAGCCAAATGTTTTTGCCATAGCTTTCAAATTTGCTAATTTATCTGGATCTGGATCATCATGAACACGGTAAATCATTGTATTCTTCTCTTTTCCATTTTTATAACGGTAGACAAATTCTGCTACACTTTTATTAGCAAGCAACATAAATTCTTCTACAAGTTTGTGAGCATCTTTTCGAACTTTTGGAATAACCCCTAAAGGTTTTCCATTTTCGTCTAACTTAAATTTTACTTCTTGAGTTTCGAAACTAATTGCACCATGTTTAAATCGTTTGGCTTGTAGTTTTTTTGCAAGATCATTAAGAACATTTATTTCATCTGCATAATCTCCTTCTTTTGTTTCGATGCGCTCTTGTGCTTCTTCATAGGTAAAACGACGGTCTGAATAAATAACTGTTTTGCCATACCAACGTTTATGAACACTTCCATTTTTGTCTAATTCAAAGACAGCCGAAAAAGCTAATTTTTCTTCTTGTGGACGCAACGAACACAAGTTATTTGAAATTCTTTCTGGTAACATTGGCACAACTCTATCCACTAAATAAACAGAAGTTGCACGTTTTTGAGCTTCTTTTTCTAATAAAGTATTCGGACGAATATAATGAGTAACATCTGCAATATGAACACCTATTTCGTAATTTCCATTTGGTAAATAAGAAAGCGAAATGGCATCATCAAAATCTTTTGCATCAACTGGGTCAATTGTAAAAGTGAGAATAGGACGGAAATCCCTACGTTTTTTGAATTCTTTATCTGTAAGGTCGTCTGGAACTTCTTCTGCTTTTTTAATTAACTTTTCATCAAACTCCATTGGCAAACCAAACTCTACCATAATGGCATGAATTTCGGCTTCGTTTTCTCCTACTTTTCCTAAAACTTCAGTTACTTCTCCAACAGGGTTTTTACCCTTTTCTTCTGACCATTTTACAATCTTAACGACTACTTTATCGTCATTAGTTGCTCCATTTAAATTATCCAAAGGAACAAAAATATCCATTTTTAATTTCTTAGATTCTACCACTACAAAAGCAAAGCGATTGAGTAATTGAACATTTCCAACAAATTCGGTTCTTCCACGCTCTACTATTTCTATTACTTCAGCTTCTGGATTTTTTCCTTTTTGTTTTCCTGTTAATCTAATTTTGACAATATCTCCAGTAATTGCTCCTTTTATCTTATGTCCTCCTACCCAAGCATCTTCTTCTAAGCCTTCACAGATAATATATGAAGAATCACGTCCTGCATCAACAGTACCAATGTATTCGTTTTTTTGTAATTCAGTATGTGATTTTACTTCTTTCGCTTCGTCTTTTTGTTCGTTTTCTAATCGATTAGATTTGTTAGAAAGAGCTTGTTTTTGTACAGTTACATCTCTAGTGGTTTCTTTTGCAGCATGTTTTTGTTGATTGTTTTGTTTTTGCTGCTGCGAAGAGTTCGTTTTAGGTTCTTCCTTTTTTGTCTCTTGTTTTACCTCTTGGGATTGTGTTTTAGGCTCTTCTTTTTTTGTAGTCGTATTTTCAGCAGCAGAAGCTGTATCTACAATTTCTCTTAAATTTTCTTTTTGTTCTTTTTCTGTCAAGCCAATTCTTTTATAGAGTTGGCGAAGTGTAAAACTTTCAGATTTGCTTTGAGCAAGCGTTTCTATGAGTCCTGTGGCTAATTTTTGTATTTCTTCACGGCTCAGACGAGGGTTTTTCTCGTTTTTTGTTTTTTTTCTCTTTGTCATATAATAAAGTTAGAAGTTAGAAGCTAAAAACTAAAGAGTTAAATCAGAATTAGTCATTCTAATCTATTTTTAGATTCTTCTAATTTCGTAAGTGTTTAAATTGTGTTTGTTTGAATATATAGTTTAAAAAATGATTGTTTTATTCTCTCTTTTTTCTCTTTTCTGTATTATTAGGAAATAAATAAAAGTCTAAAAAATAATTAATTGCAAATTACATGAAATAATTGCGATTTGAAAATTATAACTATCTAACTACAAATGCCTAACCAATAAAGAAGCTAATAAAGTTCAAAAAGACTTTTTTTGCAAATATGATCTTAATTGACAAGGGGTTTTTGATTTGGAATACTACCACCAATTCCCTTATCTTTATGAATTAAACATAAAAAGACGAGCAAAAGTTTGTTTTTATGTATTTTAATTTTAATCGTTTAATAAAAAAATAACAACTACTTATGGATTTTGACATCAAAAATATAAATATTGAAGAACTTCTAGTAACCTATGGACTTAAAGTAGTTTATGCTTTAATTGCACTCGTTATTGGCTGGGTAGTCGTCGGTTTCATTATCAAACTTATCAAAAAAGCATTGCATAAAGCCATTAATGATTTAGCATTAGCAAACTTTTTGACAAGCATTATTGGAGTTCTTTTAAAAGTTCTTTTGTTCATTGTCGTTGCCTCTATTGTTGGAATTGATACTACTTCTTTTGCTGCAATTATTGGTGCTGCAGGTTTGGCAATTGGCTTAGCTCTGCAAGGAAGTTTGTCTAATTTTGCTGGAGGAGTTTTGATTATCCTTTTAAAGCCATATCGTATAGGTGAGTTCATTGAGGCTAAAGGAATGCTCGGAACAGTAAAAGAAATTCAGATTTTTTATACACTTCTGAATACAACAGACAACAAACTCATTATTATTCCAAATGGAGAGCTTTCAAATAGTCCAATCACAAACTATTCAAGAGAACCAATCAGAAGAGTAGATATCACAATTGGAATTAGTTATGGAGATGATATAAAAACAGCAAAAGAAATTATGTCAAAGTCAGCAAATGCACATCCACTTGTTTTGAAAGAAGGAGATGCTCCTTCAAATCCAGTTATTGTAGTAACTAGTTTGGGAGATAGCTCAGTTAATATTGCTGTGCGCTCTTGGGCAAAAACTCCAGATTATTGGTCTGTACATAATGATTTGATTGAAGAATTAAAATATAAAATGGACGAAGCAGGAATTGAAATTCCATTTCCTCAACGTACAGTTTGGATGAAGACAGAAAATGTCGTTAGCGAAGACACCAAAAACAGCTAGAGAATCGTTAATTAATCTCTTTGGTCTCTTTGTTATTTAATCTTTAAATATCTTTACTAGAATTATGCTGATGATGATTATCAAAATCATTGTTCCGTACATAAGAGGTTCTACGTAAAGATATTTTTTGTATTTCTGATACCATTCTTGAAATGATTTTTTTAGATTTTTCATACTGATTTGATTTTTTGTGAACTTCAAACTAAATTAATAAATTCAAGTTGTTTGAAAAATAGGTGTTTTTATCAGATTAATCAACAAAGATAATTTATAGAAAAACTGATTCCTAAGTAACTTTAAAAAAATAGACAATCATTTATAATCCTACAATAAAAGCAGTTTAAATGAATTTTACATCCCAACTTTTAGAAAACTATTCTCTCTACAAAGAAAGATTACTTGTATATAGACATTTTCAGCCTGAAGAGTTCAATCAAGTTTTATTTGATACAATAAAAAAGCAAAATTCTAATTTTGAACTAAAAAAGTTAGGAGAATCTGCCCAAAAACGACCTGTTTATCATCTTACTTTTGGAAATGGAAAAACACCTGTTTTGCTATGGTCTCAAATGCATGGAAACGAACCGACAGCAACCATGGCACTTTTAGATATTTTTCATTTCTTAGAAAATCCAATCACAGATGAAGATAAAAAGTTAGTAGAAATACTTAAAAGTCATTTCACGCTGCATTTTGTTCCTGTTCTGAATCCTGATGGAACAGCACTTTTTACACGCAGAACAGCTCAAGGAATTGATATGAATAGAGATTTTCTTCAACGACAAACACCAGAAGCAAATTTACTCATAGACTTAGCAGCAAAAGTACAGCCTCATTTCAGTTTTAATTTGCACGACCAACGCTCAAAATATTCTGTTGGTAAAAATCCAGTTCCAACTACTCTTGCTTTTCTTGCACCTGCTTTTGATAAAGAAACAACTATTAAAAAAGGAGGAATGCGACGTTTAGAAGCCATGCAAGTAATTTCTTTAATGGTGGAAGGATTAGAAAAAGAATTAGGTGGGAAAATGGCAAAATATGACGATGAATTCGAACCTCGTGCTTTTGGAGATGGCTTTCAGAAATTAGGCTACGGAACAATTTTGATAGAATCGGGGCATTATCCAAACGACTGGGAAAAACAGGAAGTTAGAAAGTATAATTATGTTTCTATTTTGAATGGACTTTTATCAGTTGCAAATAATTTGCATAAAGACAAATCAATAGAGGCCTACGAAAAATTACCTTTAAATGGAACACAGTTTTATGATGTCATTTTGAGGAATGTAGAAATAGAATTTCCTCAGTTTGTAAAATTTAGAGCAGATATAGCTTTTGAAAGACATTCTAAATTTGATATAAAAGAACATCAGTATCTTTTTAAAAGTGAAATAGTTGATATTGGAGATTTATCTACCTTTTACGGACACGAAGAACATAATTTTGAAAATTATGCTCTTGTAATGCAAAGTGAAAAAATAGCACTTGAAAGTAATCCAAATTTAGTATTTGAAAATATAGAAAATCCACAAAAGCGTTTTGTTGTTTTGAATGGTGTGGTTTCTGGATTGATATAGATTAATTTTATGCAATTTAATTCCGTTTTGCATCATTTAAGAAAGAAAATTAGTAATTTGATACTTGTATAATATACATCTCTTTCTGTTGAATAAAATATAAAAACTATGAATCCATTTTTGCATCCTCGTTGGATATTTTTTTCTACTATCCTTCCACAACTGACACTTTTTATTATTTACTACAATGCTTTTCAGGTTTTTGGAATGCAGCTAGAGGAAAATATAGTAAGTAATTGGTATGTCTATGGTTTTAGTTTTTTTGGGGTTATCATTGTTCAAACTATTTATGCTGCATATTTGACCTATCACTCAAAACCTGTAAATGGTATTTGGTCGGTCGCTACAATTGCTATTTATTTGTTTTTAATGCTTTCTTATTATCTACAAGCAAAAGATTTAGTTCCTCGTTCTGTTCCTGATTGGATTCAAGGTGTTACTGATGTGCAGAGTTTTATGGGTATGTTTGTTTTTCCTTCTATGTTGCATGCCATTATTGTGGCTGTGGTTCATTTTACAGGAAAAGAAGAAGAGTCAAGTTATCATTTTTGGGCAATTTTGGTTATTCCATTGGCTATTTATTTGTCTATCACACTTCTCGTTCCATTTCTAAATCAAGCCTTCTCTTATAAATTCACAGAATTTGCCATGACAATTTTGATGTC
Source organism: Bernardetia sp. Wsw4-3y2 (assembly GCF_037126295.1). Classification (NCBI taxonomy): domain Bacteria; kingdom Pseudomonadati; phylum Bacteroidota; class Cytophagia; order Cytophagales; family Bernardetiaceae; genus Bernardetia; species Bernardetia sp. Wsw4-3y2. The sequence goes on from NZ_CP147017.1 coordinate 1,805,088, forward strand.
TGTCATGATTATTTCTGCTTTATTTTGGCTGTTTAGATTAGTTTATTTGGCTTATCTCAACAATAAATTTCCTCATCTTCGCAGAGTTTTAGAAATTTTATTTATAGGAGCTTTTCCATTAGTAGGACTTTATTTGAGTAAAGAACTAGATAACCCACTAGGAAACTTTCAAAGTGTTTGGTTTTTCAGTTTTGCACTTTTTGCTGCTATTATTCTGATTACTCCTTCTTCTTCTTTTAAATTATACAAATATCGTTTTTTTCATTTTCTCTTAAAAGCCTTTGTTTTTCCTTATACAGTTTATTTTATGGTTGTTTTTATGCCATTTACACCTCTTTCTGTGGTTATGGTAATTATTGGCTTTGGTCTTTTGATGCTAACTCCTTTGGTTTTATTTCTCATTCATGCTCAACAACTCTATCAAGATTATGATTATCTAACCAAAAATTATTCTACTTCTTCGCTATTTATTAGTTTTTTAGTTGCTGCCCTCATTGTTCCTTTAGCTTTTTCATTAAATACTTATTATGACAGAGTTCAACTACATAAAGGCTTAGATTATTTGTATAGTTCGGATTATGATGAAAATAAAAGTGTTCCAAATCCAAATTCTATTTCAGCAACTTTGAGCCATATAGAAAATTTTAAAGTACGAAGAAACAGAGATTGGTTAAGTATTGGAAATGATGGAATTCCATTATTAGATAGTTTTTATAAATGGCTTGTTTTGGATAATATGACACTTTCAGAATCAAAAATAAATCTTTTGAATAATGTTTTTGTAGGAGAAGATATGCCCAAACCAACTGATACATGGCGTTTTTGGCAAGGACAAATTAATCAAAATAGAAATTTCGAAACAGGAAAAGGAGACAATACAGTAAAAATAGATAAGACAAAAATTACTTCAGTTTTTGATGAAAAACAAAATGCTTGGGTAAGTCAAGTAGATTTGGTTTTACACAATGCAGAAGAAGGATTTGGGCAGCGAGAATATGCTACTTTTTTTGATTTGCCAGAAGGAGCATTTATCAGCAATTATTATTTGTATGTTGGAGAAGAGAAAGTAGAGGCACTTTTAGCAGAGAAAAAAACGGCTTTGTGGGTTTATCGTCAGATTGTAAATACTCGTAAAGACCCAGGGATTTTGTATTACAACGACAAAGGCAAAATTGGCTTTCGTGTTTTTCCATTTATAAGAAATGAATATAGAAAGACAGGATTTGAAATTCTACATGCTGAACCGTTTGAGTTACAAATTGATGATTCTACAACTGTTTTTTTAGGAGAAAAAGAAGATTTGACAGATAAAGTATTGATTACGGATACAAATGGAATTGGTGTTAATGTTCAAGATTATTCAAAAAATAATACGGAAAATTTCAAAACTACATCAAATTCAAATTACGTTTCTGCTAAAGAATTAACAGATTTAAAAACGATTACTAGAAAACCCTATTATCATTTTGTCTTAGATAATTCGAAATATGGAGGAATAGGAAAGGAAAAATATATTGAACGAATAGAGAAATTTATATCAAATAATCCATTAGAAAATGATTTAGAATCAAAATATACGCTTGTTGATTTTGAAGTAAATGACTTACAAACAAATTGGAAGCAAGATTACTTAAAGAACACAAACAAAGGTGGATTCTTTTTAGAGAAAGCTGTCAAGAAAATTTGGCTAGAAAACTATTTACAAAACTTGAATCTTGATAATTCTGATAAAGCTACTTATCCGATTATTGTAGTTGTAAGTGACGAGCTAGAAGATGGAGTTTGGACAGGTTCTTTGCACGAATGGAAAAAGTATGTTCCAGAAGGATTTGATTTTTATGAATTGGCTTCAAATAATAGAATTATGCTTCAAAATTTTGAGCATTTTAAAATGTTAGGAGAACCAGTTGATAAAATTTCAATTAAAGAAGTAAAACAGAAAGGGAATTACTTTTTACCTATTTCTATCAAAAATGGAATTACTTTACCCATTACCGAATTTGATAAAAAAGAAGAAATTACAAGCGCAGATATAGAAGCCTTTGAAAAACTACCAAAATATGCACAGGCTTTATCTTTGCAAAATCTCAATGAAACAATGGCTTTATATCCTACTCAAGCCGAAAAACGTTGGTTAGAGCAAGTTCAAAAAAGTTTTACAGCTCGCATTCTCACACCTGTTACTACCTTTATGGTTTTGGAAACGGAAGCACAACGAAATGCACTTTTGAAAAAACAAGAAGAAGTTTTGAGTGGAAAACGATTATTAGATTTGACAGATGCAAGACGCTCGTCAGAACCTAGTCTTTGGATTTTTATGGCAATTTTTGGAGTTCTGTTTTTGATAAAATATAAAATCAAATCTTGATTCAATGAGTATAAATTTATGAACACATCACTTACAGAGTTAGAAACATATATCAATTCTTATTTTGGCATTCAACAAGCTGAAAAGTTGCGTAAGGTAAGTGATTTGTTTAAACTAACAACACTCAAAAAAGGAGAGTTTTTCCTAAAAGAAAATAAACGTTGTGACAAACTTTGTTTTATGAAAAGTGGTTTGTTACGCATTTATGTTTTAAAAGAAGACAGAGAAGTTACACAATGGATTTCTACAAAAGGTTATTTTGTGACAGATATTTCAGGCTTTATGTTCGAAAAACCATCTCGTTGGAATATGCAAGCCTTAGTAGATACAGAAATTTATATCATAAAAAGAAGTGATTACAATAAAATTGAAAGTATAGAACCCAAGTGGTTTGATTTTGAAAAAATGTTTATTGTAAAATGTTTTGAAATGGTAGAAAACAGAGTTTTTAGTCACCTTTCTATGAATGCAGAAGAAAGATACAATGCCTATTTTGATATGAATAATGAAATTTTTAATCAAGTTCCTTTACAATATATTGCTTCTCTTTTGGGAATGAGTCCTGAAACATTGAGTAGAATTCGAAAAAAACAGCTTGAATTATAATCTATCTAACAAATAAAGGATATCATTTTCTTGATCTATATCAAGAAAATGAATTTTGATAAAACGGATATTTGTCTTATTCAACTAAGAAACAAACATCACTCATATCAAAACATTATGGCTTATCAAATTCAAACTTCGATTATCATCCATTCTCCTGCTCAAAAAATCTGGTCAATTCTGACAGATTTTAAAAATTACCCAAATTGGAATCCATTCATAAAATTTATAGAAGGAAATCCAAAAGTAGGAAATAAAATAACAGCTAAAATTCAGCCTCCTGATTCTAATTTAATCACCTTTATGCCAAAAGTTATTGTTTTTGATGAAAATAAAGAATTTGTTTGGTTAGGAAATTTACTTTTTAAAGGATTGTTTGATGGAGAACATCATTTTAAACTCATCGACAACCAAGATGGAACAACTACATTTATTCAAAGCGAAAACTTTAAAGGTTTGCTTGTTCCTATTTTCAAAAGTCAGTTAGACAAAAATACTAGAAAAGGCTTTGAGTTGATGAATCAAAAACTAAAAGAATTGGCTGAAAAAATATAAAATAATACTGATATTAAAACATAAAACTTAATTTTGTAATTATATATCAGTAAAATCAAACTAGAATTAAGTTACGTTTTAATGAAAAAAGCAGCCATCATAGGAGCAGGAATAGCAGGAATAGCAACAGCTATTCACTTAGCCAATAAAGGATATAAAGTAGAAGTTTTTGAAGCCAATAGTTATGCAGGTGGAAAACTGTCAGAGTTTTGGAAAGATGGGTTTCGTTATGATGCTGGGCCTTCGCTTTTTACATTACCAGAGCGTGTCGAAGAATTGATTTTGAAGTCTGGAAAGAAAGTAGAAGATTATTTTTCGTATAAAAAACTAGAAACCATCAATAAATATTTTTGGGAAGATGGAACAAAATTAGAAGTCAGCGCAGACATAGAAACTTTTGCTAGTCAGCTAGAAGAAAAAATTGGCGAACCCAAAGAAAACGTGTTGAAATTTCTCAAAAACAGTAAAGAAAAATATGATTTGACGGCAGATTTATTTCTTACTCGTTCGCTTCATAAAGCAGAAACTTATTTTAATAAAACAGCACTAAAAGCTGTTTCACAAATTTGGAAATTAGAGCTTTTCAAGACCATGAACCAAGCAAATAGTTCTAAATTTGAGAAGGAAAAAACGGTTCAGCTTTTCAATCGATATGCCACTTATAATGGTTCTTCGCCTTATGTTGCACCTGCGCTTTTGAATGTAATTCCTCATTTAGAGTTTAATAAAGGAGCTTTTTTGCCTGATGGTGGAATGTTTGACATTACGAAAGCTCTTGTGAAATTAGGAGAAGATTTGGGTGTAAAGTATCATTTCAATAAAAAAGTAGAGGAAATTATAATCGATAAAACTCATAATAAAATTACAGGAATAAAAGTAAAGGATACTAAATTAGAAAATGTAACTACTGAAAATTTAGATTTTGATGTAGTTGTTTCGAATATGGATATTGTACATACCTACAAAAAATTATTACCAAAAGAAAAAGCTCCTGAATTTTTATTACAACAACAAAAATCGTCTTCAGCACTCATTTTTTATTGGGGAATGAATGCTGAATACAAAGAATTAGATTTACATAATATCTTCTTTACTAAAGATTATAGAAAAGAATTTAATGCTCTCTTTAATGGAAAAACACTCTACCAAGACCCAACAGTTTATATTTTTGTTTCTTCTAAACATATCAAAACCGATGCTCCAAAAGACTGTGAAAATTGGTTTGTAATGATAAATGCACCTCATAACTTAAACGACGGTTCGCAAGACTGGGATAGTTTAATAAAAAAAGCAAAACAAGATATTATCAAAAAATTGGAACGCATACTCATGCGAAATGTAGAAGAAAATATTATTTCAGAATCCATTTTAGACCCACGGAAAATCGAACTCAGAACGTCATCTTTAGGAGGTTCTTTGTATGGCAATAGTAGCAACAATCGTTATGCAGCTTTTTTAAGACATGCTAATTTTTCCAAAACAAAAGGTTTGTATTTCTGTGGGGGAAGTGTTCATCCAGGGGGAGGAATTCCACTTGCTTTATCGTCTGCCAAAATTGTGGGAGAAATGATCGAAAATGCTTAACTTTAAGGAAGTTATGTCTTTTTTTGTTTCCTGTATGTTTAAAAACCTTTTACTTTTGAATTGGTTTTGTAGATTATCACTAAACAAAATGAAAATTATGGTTTTATATGAAGTGGAAAATGCCTTTCTGTTCTATGATAGAGAGTATGATATGATTTCTTTTAAATGGTTAGGAGCTGTAGCTGATGAAGAATACAGAACAGCAGTAAAAATTGCTTATGAGAAAACCGTAGAACTTGAAGTTACTCGTTGGCTCACTGATACAAGAGAAGGAAAAGTAGTTTCAACTGAGGCACAAAAATGGATGATTACTGATTTTATACCTAATTATATTTCTAAAAGTTCGCTTCGAAGAGTGGCTTTTTTAGTTTCTAAAGATGCATTTAGACAAGAATACATTGATAAAGTCAAGAGATCATTTAGTGACTATCAAATAGAAGTTTTTGAAGACCCTAAAAAAGCTAAATTATGGTTAACTAGAATGTATAGCAAAAAAGAAGACATAGAAAATGAATTGAGAATAAAAGCAAGGCAAGAAAACAACTAAATATTCATATGAAAAAGCTATTAATTTTGTTTTCTTATCACTTTATAACTTCCTGTGTATCAGATTCTAGCGTAATAAATAATATAAAAACATTTGAGGAAGTCAGTCAAATAATATTAAGTGAAAAAAGATATACTGACCATTCCATTTCTCTTGATTCTATAAAAATTTTATATCCAGAGATTACATCTCAAATAACCTTTTTAGAGTCAGAACTTGAATTATCTGAAATAGAAGTTTATAATATAGGAGGAGAAACAATAAAAAAGGGTATTGCTTATAGATTAAATTTTGGTGGTATAGAAACTTATAAACAACTTTTATATGTAGTTGATGAGATAAATAAAGAAGAATTTGTACATTATGAACAGTTTCTTGAGTGTGCAAATAGAAAAGACATTAATGACAAATGGACTTTAGTAACAATTACTAAATGTTTTGACTGACCCATTTAGTTCAGTCAAATTATCCGTATAAAAAAATAAAACCAATCCAATGCAAAATCCGTCCAACAAAAAAAACAATCTTACCAATCGCAGAGATTTTCTAAAAAAAGGCTCACTGACTGCTGCTGCATTACTTACAGGAGGTTTTTCTGCTTGTTCGTCTGAAAATATAATAAAAGAAAAACAATCTGATGTTCCTATTACTTCTGATGAGGTGTTTGAGTGGCAAGCAACCACTACTTGGCCTCCAAATTTTCCTGTTTTGGGAGAAGGAGTGATAAAGATGGCTAAGGAAATTGAGATTTTATCAGCAGGAAGACTCAAAATTACTGTTTTTGGTGGTGGCGAACTTGTACCTGCTTTGGAGGCTTTTGAAGCTGTTTCTTTGGGAGGTGTTCAGATGGCGCATGGTGCAGCGTATTATTGGGCTGGTCGCTTGCCTGCATCTTCGTTTTTTACGGCTGTTCCTTTTGGAATGAATGCCCAACAAATGAGTGCTTGGCTGTTTTATGGTGGTGGTTTGGAGCTTTGGAGAGAACTCTATGAACCTTATAATTTGATTCCTTTTCCGTGTGGAAATACTGGCGTACAGATGGGAGGTTGGTTTAACAAAGAAATCAATACGCCAGAAGATTTGAAAGGACTTAAAATGCGTATCCCTGGATTAGGTGGAAAAGTAATTTCTGCTGCTGGTGGTTCGGCTGTTACTGTGGCTGGTGGCGAACTTTACACAAGTTTGGAACGTGGCGTAGTGGATGCAGCCGAATGGATAGGACCTTATCATGATTACAATATGGGTTTTCATCGTGTTTCAAAGTATTATTATTACCCTGGTTGGCACGAACCAGGTTCTGTTTTAGAGCTTATTGTAAACAAAAAAGCCTTTGAGAAATTACCTTTAGACTTACAAGAAATCGTAAAAACGGCAGCTTTAAAATACAATTCTTTAATTTTATCAGAATTTGAAGCAAAGAATAATTTTTATCTACAAAAAATACTCAAAGAAGCTCCAAATGTAGAATTAAGACAATTTCCAAAAGAAGTTTTGGATTTATTAAAAGAAAAAACAACAGAGATTTTAGATGAAATTGCTGCAAAAGATGAGTTTGCTGCCCGTGTTTATGAGAGCTTTAAAACCTTTAAAAAGCAAGTCAAAAAATGGGGTGAAGTTTCGGAATGGTCTATTGTGGATTTTTTGTAGAATGAATTGAAACAGGGTCTATACTAATACTTTAAATCTGTCAGACTCAGAATCAATGTATTTTTTATTCTTCTTTGTGTCTATTAATGTGAGGTGGTGCATATTTCATTCTACTATATGATTCTCCTTTATATCCTTCCCAAATAATACAACGTATTCCAAACTCTAATACATATCTGTACTTCGATGTATTTTGTATTTACTAGAGATTAAATCTGTTTCTTTTATTGAAGTTGTTTAAGAATGTTTTTTTCTAGTTCTGGCAAATATTAAAGTAAAGGCTAAATAGTGTAAACTTTGCCACGTATGAATTTTAGTTTCGTACCTCATAATTAAGGCTTTGAAAGCATCTAACCACACATTAGTTCTTTCAATAACGAATCTCAATTCATACATTTCTTCATCTTTAAATGGTTGATTATCAAGGTCTTTTTTATTTCTTTTATTAAAATCTATATTATCTACAATATCTAAATGATTACAAAAAGAACGAAAGGCTTGTGTATCAAAGGCTGCATCAGCATTGAGAAAAATTCCTCCTTCTCTAATTTGAGAAGCATTCAAATCATCTATCATAGATTGCATATTTTTTTCAAGTTCAAAAGCATCGTGATGATTGCCTGCTCTTGGAACAGACATCGCTACTGGAATACCATTTTTATCCGTTAGAAAAAGTGCATTGGTTGTTTTTCCTGCTTTTCTTTTGGAATATCCAATACCTTCTCCTCCTCGTTTAGCTGAAGTGTGGCTGCCGTCTAGCTGACAAATAGAAAAATCTAATTCTCCACGATAATCTTCTAAATACTTGATCCATAATTTCTTCCAACTTCCTAATTTTGACCATTTATTATAATGGTAATATACTGTATTCCAGCTAATTGATAAGTTTCCGAAAAATTGTTTCATAGGAAGTTCTCGCCATTGACTCCCTGATTTTAAGCGATACACAATGGCTTGGATAATACGCCAAAGAGCTACTTTTATACGACGACCTTTTGTAAATTGATGTAAATAAGGTAAAATATTTTCGGTTATAAATTTTTTTGATAAGTTTACGTACATAGAGGGAAAAATAGTTAGATTGAAAATGTGATGATTTACAAGTATAACTATTTTGACCTCTTTTTAAAAAAATAAATAACCATTCTTAAACAAGTTCATTATTTCATAATTACCATTGTATTCACTTATGGCTTTATTTTTTTTAGTAAAAATCCAATTTTTAGTTTTGATAATTAATAAAGTTGCTTCATTTTTGCCAAAATCTGATGGTATAGATATGCTCTTTTCAGTATGTTTAGATATTTTTGCACTATTTTCTAATAAAACTAAGCTAATTTTTACCTAAAAAAGTCCTAAAAAATAGATTATGTAATTTATCATTATGTAATTTTATTGTATAAAGCGTAGATTTTCAGCGTGTTATGACTTTGTTAAAGAATCTATTTTTTAAATTAAAAAAAACTAATAGTATCTTTCGAGTGCTCTAAAATTGGATTTTTTATATAAATAGTAAGGATAATTAACCTTTATAATAAACACAGTTGCATTATTTGGCTGAAATTTAATTTTACCAAATTTAATTTTGACTTATTAATCACAATCACACAACTCAAGTAATAAAAACATATTAATCAGTATTTGATTCTGCAATATTAAGCCCTATATTTGGAGTATACTAAAACAAGGAATTGTACAAAACTTCTTTATCACTCTTAGTTTTGTCTTTCCATTAAACTATTTCAAGACCCTTGTTTTTTTATTTAAAATTATAATATACTTTTACACTTCAAAAATTTTACGCTATGAATACTCAAAATAACTCAAAGCAAATTGATGCTCAAAATGAGCTTTTTGCAGAATTAGAAAATGAACTTCTTACTGAAGAATTAGAAGAAAGACTAGAAATGACTACTAGTGCAAGTACAGAAGATAACGATCCACCAAAACTACCTGGTTAATACTTAAGTGTTTTAAAATAGGTCGAACTTATCTATATATACTTTCAAAAAATAAAATATGTGTTTAATTAATTAATGAGCCTTATCTAATGTAATTAGATAGGGCTTTTATATTTATAAAATTTAATTTTTCATAAATAACTTCTTTTTAAACATCAAAACGAACTATTACTTTATTAAATTTGTTTTTAGTTCTATGTATTTCATTAGAACAATTTTGTGCTTTTATTTAATTAACTTTTTTATTCACAATCATGTTAGAATTCGATCAAGACGAATATTATATTGGGGGCATTTCTGCACTCTCACTTTCAGAAAAATATGGAACTCCTTTGTATGTATATGATGCAAAGAAAATGGAAACACAATACAAACAGCTTTGTAAGGCGTTTTCAAAAACCAAAATGAAGGTACACTATGCTTGTAAAGCTCTTACAAATATTTCGGTTTTGAAATTCTTCAAATCTTTGGGTGCAGGGTTAGATACTGTGTCTATTGAAGAAGTTCAACTTGGTCTTTTAGCTGGTTTTGAGCCTTCTGATATTTTATTTACACCGAATTCAGTTGCGTTAAGTGAAATAAATGAGGCAGTAAATTTGGGGGTACAAGTAAATATTGATAGTATTTCAGTTTTAGAAGAGTTTGGACATCAATGGGGAGGAAAAGTTCCTGTTTGTGTACGTATAAATCCTCACTTGATGGCTGGTGGAAATGCAAAAATTTCTGTGGGGCATATAGATTCCAAGTTTGGAATTTCTTTGTATCAAATGCGTCATGTGCAGCGTATCGTAGAAGCCTATAAAATGAAAATTACAGGACTTCATATGCATACAGGTTCTGATATTTTAGATGTAGAAGTATTTTTGAGAGGATTAGATATTTTATTAGAAACAGCAGAAGATTTCCCAGATTTAGAATATATAGACATGGGAAGTGGTTTTAAGGTAGCATATAAAGAAAATGATATTACAACTGATATTGATGCCTTAGGTGAGCAAGTTTCAGAGCGTTTTAATGAATTCTGTGCATCGTATGGAAGAGATTTGACACTCGTTTTCGAACCTGGAAAATATTTGGTAAGCGAATCTGGAACATTTCTAGCTTCAGTAAGTGTTCTCAAAACAACTCCTACGGCTGTTTTTGCTGGTCTTAATTCAGGTATGAACCATCTAATTCGTCCTATGTTTTATGAGGCTTATCATCATATTACAAATATTTCTAACCCAACAGGAGTTGCCAGAATTTATAATGTGGTAGGTTATATTTGTGAAACGGACACCTTTGGTGCAAATCGTAAACTCTCAGAAGTAAGAGAAAATGATGTTCTTGCTTTCCAAAACGCAGGTGCGTATTCTTTTATGATGTCTTCTAATTATAACTCTCGTTTTCGTCCTGCTGAAATCTTAGTATATGAAGGAAAAGATTATCTTATTAGAAAAAGAGAAACCTTTGAAGATATTACAAGAAACCAAGTAGAGATGGATTTTTCAACTATTTCTGTTGCAAATAAAAATAAAGAGGAAGTAATTTCCTAGGTGATGATAATAATAAACCAAAAAATGATTTGTCTACTATTATTTATTATTAGGCAAATCATTTTTGTACAGACACTTTTAAAACTCAATAATCTGAGATAACAAATATTCAATCGAAGCCCAAGTATTATTCAAAATATAAGGAATTTCAATTTCTTTAAGCCATGTTACTTTTTCTATTCCTTCTTCAATTTGTGGTTGTGGTGTGCTTTCATCTTCTGTGCTCATCTCAAACCAGTAGGTTTTTTTGATAATTTCTTTTCCTTCGTATGTATAAATATGGTAAGTAGTAGGCAATTCTTTTACAATTTCTGCTTTTACTCCACACTCTTCTTCCACTTCTCTAACAGCAGCTTCTGCATTGGTTTCATTTTCTTCTAAATGTCCTTTTGGCAAATCCCATTTTCCATTTCTAAAAATCCAAAGTTGTAGAGTATTACGAATAACCAAACCTCCAGCAGCTTCTCTGATTTTGAATTTTTTAGCAAACTCTTCAAATGACTTTGCTATATCATCCGTTTTTATATAAGCTCTAGTAAAATCAGTTCTTGTTTTTAAAGAAAGGTATAATTTATAACTGTCTTTTATTTTTTCAGTTTGCAAAATACGTCCTCCTGTTACTTCAGGATATTCATTGACAAATTCTAAATAATTATTTTGAACAAAAATACGCATCGATTTTTTTATTTTTTTTGATAAGATAATAGAGAACTTTTAAATGCAAGAGTTAAAAACTAGAGGTTATACACTACAAAAGTGCAAAAAAAATCCCTTTTAGACTAGTATTTTTTCTTAAAATATAAATATAATCAAATTTTATATTTAAAAAATTACATAAATACTATTTAGTTCTTCTTGATGATTAGTAACCACATAAGTAGCTTATTTGTTGATTGATAAATATATTTTTTCTAAAGAGTTAGAATATATGGAATAAAATGATTAAATTAGTTTAGCTACTTATCTAGTTAATTGACTTACTGAATAAAAAAATGATGTAAAAATAGATAAAGAAGTAGTTTAAGAATTAGGAACTTAAATAAAATAACCAAAAATAAACTAATAATTCGATTAAGATTGTATTTTAATTTACTGAAAAGATATGTCCATACCAGAAAAGGGAGTAGAAATTCCCAATAAAACAGAAGAAGCAAAAAAAGAACAAGGACTTACAGAACAACAATTAGAACAGGAAAAAAATGATATTTTGCAACGCTATCGCCACTTAATGCGATTAGCACGTCCATATATGCAAGGAGATGATGCAAAAAAAATCAAAAAAGCATTTCAGATAGCAACCGAAGCACACGGAAATGTACGTAGAAAATCAGGAGAACCGTATATTTTTCATCCTATTGAGGTTGCACGAATTGTTGTAGAAGAAATGGGGTTGGGAACAACTTCAATTATTTGTGCTCTCTTGCATGATGTTGTTGAAGATTCAGATATTCCTCTCTCAAGATTAGAAAAAGAGTTTGGAAGCCGTGTTGCCAAAATTATTGATGGACTTACAAAAGTGCCTAGTGATATGTTTGGGCAAGAAAAATCTCAACAAGCCGAAACATTTAGAAAAGTTCTTTTGACAATTTCGGAAGACATTCGTGTTGTTCTTATCAAAATTGCAGACCGTTTGCACAACATGCGTACACTAGAAAGTATGCCAAGTGCAAAACAACTCAAAATAAAAGCAGAAACACAGTACATTTATGCTCCTCTTGCTCACCGTCTAGGGTTGTATAACATTCGTTCCGAACTCGACGATTTGTCTTTAAAGTATTCCAACAGAAAGGCATACAATGAAATTGTTGAGCATATCAAAAGAACTAAAGCTTCTCGTACTCGTTTTATTAATGAATTTAAGAAGCCAATTGAAGAAGAATTAGCACGCCAAGGACTTGATTTTGAAATTAAAAGTAGAATGAAATCTATTTCTTCTATTCAGAAGAAAATGGTTAAGCAGCAAATTCCTTTTGATGAAGTTTATGATTTGTTTGCTATTCGTGTTATCCTAAATACAGGAGTAGGAGAGGATGAAAAAGCTGCTTGTTGGCGCACGTACTCTGTCGTAACTGATTTTTATCAGCCTAGTCCACAGCGTTTGAGAGATTGGATTAGCGCACCCAAAACGACAGGTTATGAATCACTTCATACGACTGTTATGAGTAAAAGAGGACAATGGGTAGAAGTACAGATCCGAACCCACAGAATGGATGAAATAGCCGAAAAAGGGTATGCAGCACATTGGAAATACAAAGGAGGTACAGATAAGAGTGAATCTAGTATTGAAGGTTGGATTGCTAGAGTGAGAGAGAGTATTGAGAACAAAGACCTATCTGCATTAGAGTTTATTGATGAGTTTCAGAATAACTTCTTTAGTGATGAGATTTATGTCTTTACACCAAAAGGAGATTTAAAAGTTTTGCCTCAACAATCTACTATTTTGGATTTTGCTTTTGATATTCATTCAGAGATTGGTGAACGTTGTATGGGTGGCAAGGTAAATCATAAACTTGTTCCTCTTAATTACGAACTTCAAAATGGTGACCAAATAGAAATATTAGTTTCCTCTAAAACAAAAGTAAGTGAAGATTGGCTCTCTTATGTTCGTACCTCAAAGTCAAAACAACTTATTCGTCAGGCTCTTAAAAAAGACCAAAAACAAGTTATTGAAGATGGAAAAGATATTGTAAAACGAAAACTCAAACAACTCAAGCTTGAATTTAATGACGAGACTGTCAATCAACTTTTAGATTATTTTAGTTATAAATATGCTTCTGATTTTTATTATGCTGTTGGCAAAGGAAAAATTGAGCATACACAAATTAAAAAGTTTAAAGAAGAAGACGAACAATACAAAGCTTCAAAAGTAAAACCAAAGAAAGAAACTAAAGCACACAAAAAGAAGAAAAAAGATGATATTCTTCTTATTGGTGGAGATTCTACCATAGAATTTCACTTATCTAAATGTTGCCATCCAATACCTGGTGATGATATTTTTGGACTTACTACAAGTGGACGAGGAATCCGTATTCATAGAACAGACTGTCCGAATGCTGTTGCAATTATGGCATCCTATGGAGACAGAATTATTTCTGTAAATTGGGCTAGTCAGAAATCACAGACATTTGAGGTTCTTCTTACCATTATTGGAGCTGATAGAATGGGACTTGTCAATGATGTTACTCGTATTATTTCTAATCAAAATAAAGTTAATATTTGTGGAATTAGTTTTGATATTCATAAAGAAACAGTATTTGAGGGAAAAGTTCGTCTGCGTGTCTTAAATACTGAGCAAGTACAAAAACTAATTATGGAACTCAAAGAACTTGATGGAGTCGTACAAGTTATGAGGCAGGATGAAGATGAAATTTTGACGGATTAGAATTTTTAATAAAAAATAATGAGGCTGTCCGAAAAGGTCAGCCTCTTTTTATGCAGCTATTTTTTGTAATTCTTCTTTTTGGTTGATTTTTTTGATGATGCAAACAAATTTTGTCTTTTGGTGATTTTTTTGAGTATAAAAAAAGGTGCAAAAAGATGATTTTTTAGAATTGAAAGTATTTTTTAGCTTATCGGCAGTTTTTGCCACCATTTTTCTAAAATTATGCCCAAGAGCCATCAATAGAAACTCCATTTCTACTTTTACTAATCCCTTAAAAGTAAATCGATTAAACTTATTATTATATTTGAGATGCCCAAAAACAGCTTCTACTTCTATAGGGCGTTTACTGCGCTGCTCTAATCCTTTCTCACTAGTTAGTAAATTTCTAGCTTTCTCTTTTAGTTGGTTTAAACGATGATTCACTTGTATTATTCTATTGCCTTCAGCTTTATGACATAAATTGCGAAGAGGACAATCTTGACACCTTTTTGCTTGATAATAAGATACTTGCGATTCGTATCCATTACTTGAAGTACGTTTTCCATCTCTTATTTTCTTCATTCTTTGCCCCATCGGACAGACATAAAAATCTAATTCTTTGTTGTAAAATAAATTCTGAACTAAAAAAGGATTATTTTTCATTTTCCTTTTTTGCTCTTTATGGAAATAATTGTACTTAACGTAGGCAGTAATTTCTTTTTTTTCAAGTAATTCATAATTTTCTTCACTTCCATAACCTGCATCAGCTACTACTTCTTTACTTTGTTTATTGTACTGATTTTCAAATCCTTCTAAATGAGAGGATAAAGTGGTGGTATCTCCTGCCGTTTGATGAATAGAAACGTGGGTAATAAATTGATTTTCTGTGGACACTTGAGCATTATAAGTAGGTTTGAGTTGTCCATTTTTCATGTGATCTTCTTTCATCCGCATAAAAGTAGCATCCGTATCTGTTTTACTATACGAGTTTCTACAACCTAAAATTTTCAGAGACTCTTCATATTTACTTAATCTAGGAAGATATTCATCTTGCATTTTTTTTAGTTCTCTTGCCTGTTGTTTACTCGGTTCTTTTAGTTTTTTATTGATTTGAGCGAGTTTTTCTTTTAATAATTCTGAATCTAATGGAGTAGATACTTCTTCTTTATTTTCTTCTTGATTATCTGATTGAATACTACTTTCAATATCAGATAAAATTTTATTTACTTTAGTTTCTAACTTTTCTTTATTTTTTTCAATACTACCACGCCAAACAAAAGTATAACGATTAGAACAAGCCTCTATTTTTGTTCCATCAATATATTGAACATCAAGACTTACATAACCCATTTCAACCAACATTTTAACAACTTCTCCAAATAAACGATGAATGTGTGCCTTCAAAATTTTACCTCTAAAGTCATTAATTGTTCTAAAATCTGGTGTAGAATTGCCTGATAAATACATAAAATGAATATTCTCCCCAAGAGCTTTAGCTATTTTACGACAAGAATAAATATTGGATAAATAAGAATAGAATAGCACTTTAACGAGCATTCTTGGATGATAAGCTGAACAACCTCCACCTTTGTATTGAGAAATCAAATCGCTAATATCCAATGAATCAACCACCTTTTCAACTAAACGAACAGGATGGTGAGCTGGAATTTTGTCAAATATATTGACAGGAAAAAGTTCGGGCTGCTTACCACTTTGGTTTTTGAAAACTACTTTTGCCATAGGCTATATAACGTTAGTATAAAAGTATATATACCTCGAAAATAAAAAAAATTAACCATAAAAAAAAGGCTGTCCGTACTTTTCGGACAGCCTCATTTTATGATTATTTTCCAAAACAGAAAAACAACCTTTCCAATTTGAAAAACAAGATGTTGTAAAAATTTTGTCAAAAAAATAAAATCCTCTTATCTGGGCTTTAAATGGTTATTTTTTATAATTAGAATGTCTCGTCCTAACATAGTGTTACACAACCAATTTTATTATGGAACGTACCTATGTAAAACGTACACAGAAAGACTATACCATGCAGTTCAAACTTCAAGTAGTTAAGGAAATAGAACAAGGTCTTTTTACAATAACTCAAGCACAACGGAATTATGGTATTCAATGTCGTCATACTGTTGTGAACTGGTTAAAAAAATACGGTAATTTTGATCATTCTTATAAAGTAATTCGTCCTATGAAAACAGCAGAACAACGTTTAATGGAACAAGAGCAGGAAATTCGTCTTCTTAAAAAACAAAATGCCACTCTACAAGAAGAATTATCTACCTTAGATAAGAAAGCCATTTTGTTTGACATGATGATTGACTTAGCCGAAAAAGAATATAAAATTTCTATACGAAAAAACTCCAACCCCAAGTAGTTAGTTCATTTAGTGAACAGCCTGCAACCAGTATTGAAAAGACCTGTAAATTGCTTGGGATATCTAGACGGGTATATTATTATTCTTTATTTCGGACAGATAAATACAAAGAATTAGCTCAAAAAGTAGTTGATTTAGTCAAAGAAGTTAGACATCGAATGCCACGAGTGGGTACTCGTAAACTTTACCACATTTTAAAAATTCCTTTAAAGGCTTTAAAAGTGGGACGAGATAAACTATTTCGTATTTTGGAAGCTAATCATCTTCTTATTTTACCTAAACGGAGGTATCATGTTACTACAGACTCCTTTCATCGTTTCAAAAAGCATAAAAATTTAATTGCAAACTTGAAGGTAGATGGAGCAGAACAAGTTTGGGTAAGTGATATTACCTATATTGGAACACGAGAAAATCCGATGTATTTGGCATTGGTTACTGATGCGTATTCAAAGAAAATAGTTGGTTTTGATGTTTCTAATAGCTTAGAGACTGTTGGTTGTTCAAATGCTTTAAAAATGGCATTGAAAAACAGAAATTATCCGTTACGAGAATTGATTCATCATTCAGATAGAGGTGTCCAATATTGTAGTGATGAATATCAGACGATTTTAACTAAAAATCGTATTCGTTGTAGTATGACAGAATGTTATGACCCTTACGAAAATGCAGTAGCAGAACGTGTCAATGGTATTCTCAAACAAGAGTTTTTACTAGAAACTCAACAATCGTATTTGACTTGGATGAAACAATTAGTACAACAAAGTGTACAAATATATAATCAAGAAAGACCTCATTTTTCTTTATATATGCAAACACCAGAGCAAACACATCAAAAGGAAAATATTGAAATAAGAACCTATAAAAAAGAAAAATCAGACAATCTTAAGACTGCCTGATATATATTTAATCTATCTAAAAAACTGTAACACTATTTCAGGACTAGACAGAAATTATTTTCTTATCTATTTTGCTATTGGCAAGCCTATTGAAATATATAAGTCAAATGAATGGCTCTCAAAGTAACTGATTTGCAAAACTGAAAAGCTAAGCAAAAATTTTTTAACAGTAACTTTATTTTTTAGGAATCATTCATCAAGAAAGTGAAAATTGAGCAGTATGTGGTTTGTTAGTCAGAAATGATTATTTTTAGCAAATCCTTATTTTTTAACTGTTCAGTTATGCTTTTATCATTTTAAGAAATAAGCACAATTCCTTTTTATTGGTTTAATAAGGCAAATGCTTTCTACTATTTTTCTTGTATCTAAAAATATGTAAATCTGAAAGAGCAACTTCTTTATTTTCTCTATCTGATTTTTTTATTTGAATGTAAAAGGTATGAAAATATTCTTCATTAATTTTATCTAATAGTTTTACAGCTCTTTCATTTCCATCATCAGCAATATAATTCCAAAAATGTTCTCCAAAAGGTGTTACCAAATGTTCATATATAGAAGTAGTATCAAAATGAGATAGAAAACAAGTGTTCTTTAGTTTTATAGCATTTATAACTGCATCTGCATCATCATAATTGATAATAGTTATTCCATTTACTTGAAATAACATTTTCTTTATCTTCCCTGTACTATCAAAATTTTCTTTTGAAGAATAATCTCCATTCAAAAAACCGATTCCCATAGGATATATAATTTTACTTTTTGTTTTTCCATTTTTGTCTTTTATGTAAGTCAAGACTTTAGGAAGTTTTATTTTTATCCAATCTCCTTCTTTCCCTTTCCAAACTGTGTTTGGATCATTATCAATCAAATATTCTGCATTTTCGGCTGATGAAGAAATTGATGTAATTGGAAAAAATTCATATTCTCTCTTCAAATTATTTGCAATTACTCTTCTTTGATTATTGTAAATAACAGCTAAATAAGAACATTTCTTGAGGTCAAAATTTTGAGTTTGAAAAGTATAAATTCCCTTTTCGTTTTTTAGATTTTCTAAACCTTCAATTTTTGGATTGCATTTATGTTGATATAAATCTGATAAATCCATTGTTACAGAAAAATCTTTTACAATCCCATCTGCCCAACTACTTGAAGGAAACAAGTCATAAACAAATTGCCTTTCAGAAGGCGTAGGAATAAATCCGAATCCATAATAATAATCACTAGCATAATTTCGGACAGCATATTTTATAGTTAAAGTTTGTGTCTTTTCTTTTTCAAAATCTAATTTTAGTGCATACCATTGTCTATCTACTTTGGAAGTGTACTTTTTATTATTTTCTTCGTTATATTTATTACTTTCATAGGCATCATTCACTCTCCAATAAGCATATTTTTTAGGTATATTATTAACCTCAACATCAAAATACAAAACACCTACATAAGGATTTACTGTGTACTCCGTTTCGTAAATATCCACAGGAAAACCATAATGGACAGACTGCGTATTTCCATTATTTTTCAAAAAATAAGTAACTTCAATAAACGTAGTATCACTTACTATTTTTATTCTCAAATCTTCTTTCAAAAGTGAAATATCAGCTTTTTGAAGTAAACGAATATTGCCCGTTTTTTTGAAATAATTTTCATCTACAACTCCTCCGTTTGCAAAAGCTAGAGAGAGAGTTTGGAAGAATAAAAGGAAAAGTAGGGTTAGATTTTTCATAGAAAAATAATTGATAGGTTCATTAAACTTTGATAGTAGTTCTGATTGTGTTTGAAACTATTGTGATAGTCTAACAGACTACTAACAAAGTTTTATACAAAAGAAAAACGCTATAAATAATTGAAAATTTCATTTGTACTCACCTCTCCATTGTTGATCTCCCCAACAACGACAAAAGAATCAAAAAATAAACCCAATTAAAAGTCCTATCAAAATCAAAAAAGGAGCAGGTATTTTTGTAAATTGAAGAATCAGAAAAGTAGTGAGCATAATACTAACATTAACAGGCGATTTTTCGATAGGTTCTAAAAGCAAAAAAGCTCCTGCAATTACTAAACCTGCACTTGCGCCATTTATTCCTTCTAAAGAAGCCTTTACAGGACGGTATTTTTTGAGTTGTTCCCAAAAACGAATAACAAAGAAAATCAAAAACATTCCAGGTAAAAAAACGGCTATTGAAGCTGTAAAACCTCCTAGTATTCCACCCAAAATTCCTCCGAAAGCTCCTCCAAAAGCACCACTAAAGAAAGTTCCAAAATAGCCAGAACTAGCTAAAAAAGAGGTTTGCAACCAAGAAAGACGCTTGTACATCGTCAGCGCACCTACAAAGGCAGCAAACGA
Source organism: Bernardetia sp. Wsw4-3y2 (assembly GCF_037126295.1). Taxonomy (NCBI): domain Bacteria; kingdom Pseudomonadati; phylum Bacteroidota; class Cytophagia; order Cytophagales; family Bernardetiaceae; genus Bernardetia; species Bernardetia sp. Wsw4-3y2. Next base: position 1,824,878 of record NZ_CP147017.1, read on the forward strand.
AAACACAGGACCTGGCACAGCTTGTACAAGCGCATAACCAGACAAAAACTCATCGGCAGTCAAGAACTGTTTGAAAGTTACAAACTCAGTATAAAGCACAGGAATAAGAACCTGTCCACCTCCAAAAATAAGACTTCCATTTCTATAAAAATTTTCAAAAATAAGTAACAAAACGCCTTTTGTAGCATTTCCTAAAATAGCCACACCAATAAAAACACCTCCGTACAAAATCAAGAAACGCCACCGAATATCAAACTTTTGTTTTTCTTCTTTTTCTTCTTTATCAAATTTTATGGCTGTTACTAACCCACCAGCAATCAAAATCAGAGGAAAAACCCAAGGCGTTCGATAAAAATAAGAAGTTATTCCAGCCAAAATCATGAGTATGAAAGCAGTCTTTGTCTTGACCACCTTACGAGAAATTCGCAGCGCAGCAAAAGACACAAAACCAATTGCCATAGGTTGAATAAAACGAGTAAAATCTAATGAAATTTCTTGTTTTTGAATATAAGCCAGTCCAATGGCAGCAGTAGTCATCAGAATTGTTGCAGGCAAAATCCAAACTAAAAGTGTCCAAAAAGCAAGATATGTTCCTCCTCGTTTGTAGCCTACAGCCATCAGAGTTTGAGTAGAAGTAGGACCTGGCAAAATCTGACAAAGGGCATTTAGCTCAATGAGTTCGGCTTCTGTTAAATATCCTCGTTTGACTACCAAAATATCCAAAAACATAGCTATATGTGCTTGAGGACCTCCAAAAGCAGTTAGAGCAAGAAGTAAAATATCCTTCAAAAAAATATAATTACGTAATTTTTTCACGTTCAGCTACGTCTATAAAAAATAATCAATACTAATTTCTGACAAAAATACAGTTTTTGATTCGAATAAGAATGTTTTTGTCATTTTAGATAAGTTAAACTATAAAGCTAAAATAAAACGGTATTTTTGCAGTAAATACGAAAATTAAACTTAAAATATAAAATTATGAATCCAATTTTGGCGATGATAAAGTCGCAAGAAGGAAAAAAACTAGGAGCAATGAACCCACCTCTTTCTCAATGGCTTGACGGAAGACTTATTTCTGCAAACGAAGGAGAAATGGAAATGGAATATGAAGTACGTGAAGAAATGACAAACCCTGTAGGTATTTTACATGGTGGAATTCATTCGGCTATCATGGATGACCTTATCGGAATGTCTTGTTTTTCATTGGGTCTTCCACAGGTTTATTTGTCAGTAAATCTGACTGTTGATTTTTTAGGACAAGCAAAAATAGGTGATAAAGTAATTGCAAAAACTATTTTGGTCAGAAAAGGAAAAACAATGATAAACTTTTCAGCAGAAATTCATCATTCAGCAACAGGTCAGCTTATCAGTCGTGCTACTTCGAATATGGTAAATTCGGGTATGCAATCGGCTTGGGCAAAAGAGGAAGAGTAAAAGCAAACTTTAAAAACAACAGAATACAACCATTTTGAGATTGTTTCATTCTTATTTAGACACTTTAACTTTGTTAAGGGGCAAATTTGTTCAAAAGTGTCTGAGAGTTGGTTTTATTGATGAAATTTTGCCATAAACAAGTTTTTTAAAAAACCTTGTTGAGACTTCATCATCACTGCCCCTTGATACTCTTATCTTTAAACCCTCAACAAGTTGTTACATAATCATTTATGAATCCAATACAAATACTCAAAGCAGCAATAGATAGAAAAAATCCTGATTTATGGGACAAAGAGATTATTCTATCAAGAAATGAAATGCTTGTTCAGACAGGCAATATTGATAATTGGATTTATTATGTAGAAAGTGGTGCATTAAGAATTTGTGTAGAAAGTGAAAATGAAATCCATACTACTCGTTTTGCATATCGTGGTTCGCTTGTTACGGTTTTGGATTCTTTTTTTAGAAATGTTCCTACTATTTATTCTATTGAAGCAATCCGAAAATCAAAAGTGGTTCGGATAAATGCAACTGATTTTAAAGATTTCCTTTTATCAAGTACAGAATACACAAACCTTTGGCGTATGCTTTTAGAAGAACTTGTTTTACAACAATTGGAAAGAGAAGTTGATTTATTAAATAATTCCCCTATTGAACGTTATAAGCGTGTTTATGAACGAAGTCCACAACTTTTTCAAGAAATTCCTCATAAATATATTGCAGCTTATCTTCGAATGACTCCCGAAACATTTAGTCGTCTGCATTCAAATCATAAATAAAATCACTTACTTTGCAGGGCTTGTCCATTTATTGTTTTTGACACGAAAACGCCAAGGCAAATCTTTATCTTCTTGAGCATAATCAATATTGACACGAGCAGATGCAATAATTTCATTCTCTTCAATTATTTCTCTTCTATCTTCTATCCAAATACGATTTTCTGTCAAATCTTGTCCATAATCAAAAAGGTCAATTCCCATTGCAATAGAAAGAACTCCAGGTCCTGCTGTGAGGTTTCGTTTTAATTTGAGCTTTCCATCTTTATCTTTGATTTTCTCCATTTTTCTACGTTCTAACATCGTTTCGACTCCCTCAATAGGTTCAAGAGCACGAATCAAAACAGCATCAGCTTTTCCATACTCATTGGTTACAATATTGAAAAGTTTGTACATTCCATATACTAAATATACATACGCCACACCCCCTTCCTCAAACATAATTTTGGTGCGCTCTGTTTTCTTATTCAGATGTGCATGACAGGCTTTATCAATCGCACCACAATAAGCTTCTGTTTCTACTATTTTGCCAACTGTGATTTTATCATTTATATCAGTTACTAAATACTTTCCTAACAGCTCTCTAGCAATTTGAACAACATCAGAACGAGTATAAAATGATTTTGGGAGCTTTTTGGCTTGTAACATATCTTTAAAATAAATTAATTTTTTCTATTAGTCTATAAAATATTTAATGTAAACTCAGTCTTAGCAATTATCATATATTTTTACTTTACTCTATGCCAAAATTACTAAATAAAGGCTGTGGATAATCAGTAAACTCAAACTTAAGTGAGTTTGTTTGTTACATTTGTAATCATTAAAATACACAAAGAAGAAATCATTAAATAAAAACCTATTAAAAAGAAAAATCAGACAATCTAGAGACTGTCTGATTAATATATAATTTATCTAAATACCTTTAACGTTATTTCAGCACTAAAAAATTTATCTCATAATATATATTTTACCTATATTTTTCTTGAACAGATTATCTTTTGCTGTTTCTCTGTGTTCAAAATTAAGTTGATTATCACGAATATCTACTTTATAAAGATAGACGCCATTAGCAAGTTTATCACCATACTCATCTGTTCCGTCCCATGTAAAGTCAGTAACATTGTCTCCGATTCGGATTGCTCCTAGTTCGTCTTTTGTAATCGTTCTGACTATTTTTCCTGTAATAGTCATAATCTGAATACGAATATCATCAGGAACTTCTGCACCTGTTAGTGTAAATACAAAGTGCATTTTGGTAGAAAATGGATTTGGATATGGATAGAAATGAGTTAAAGTTGATTTATTAATTACCTCAAAATTAACTTTATAATCTTCTGCACCTGCTTTATTTCCACTTACATCTTGTGCTTCTACAGATAATGTATATTTTCCATCTTCCAAACGCTCAGGACGATATTCTAAACGGAAATTATTATCCTGTGAAGCAAAATACTGTACATTTTGTCCATCATAGTTCAACCTTACTCGTTCACAACTATCACATTTACTCAAATAAAGATTTATTCCAACAGTATCTTGTCGTACTAAAAACTTATTTTCATCACGAAGTTGGATAGAAATAAGAGGTGTCGGTGAAATTACGTCTCCATCCATAATTTTAATTCCATCAAAAGCAACATCTAAAACTGGGTTTACATTATCAGGTATTACAGTAAAATTAGCTTGCAAGATATTGTTTTCATAAAGCTGTTCGCCCTGTATTCTTGGATTTATAAATACGGTCAATAAATTATCTCCAAAATACTCTAATGAATAAAACTTTGCATCAAACAAAAGCTCTTCATTCCTAGCTAAAGAACTTAATGTGTCATAGGATTCTGTTGTAATTCCTGTTGTAGCATTTCTGACAGTATAACGAACAACCAAAGGACTTACAAAGTCATTGCCTGAAATATTACGAAAACGGAAACGAATATCTACCGAATCGCCAGCCGAAACTTGAAGATTTGTATTTTGACGATAAGAAAGTGTATCATACAATAAAATTCCCTCAGGAACTTCTCTATAAATAACTTGCCAACGATCTAGTTGTGGAGAAGTTTGATCTATTGAATCACTAAGAGTTGCACGTAATCTCAAATATGGATATTGATTAGCATTTATCTGACTAAGTTGAAAATTATCTTGAGTTACATCTTGAGCAAGAATACTTTGAGAACCTGTGAAGTTTTCTCCTAATACATCTATTTTCCATTTGTCATTTCCACTTGCACGTACTTTTCTAAACATATTTCCCCAGTCAGCAGCAGGACCAATTAATGATGATGTTACAATTCCTTTATCTGAAATACCTGAAATTGTGAATGTTTCATTGATTACATCGTTACGAGTTTTTAGATTTACAATCATTGCACTCCCTGCTGGCGCACCTTTTCTACCTACTATTATGAATGCAGACCCATCTGGCAATGCTCTCAATGTAGCATTTTGTTCAGCAGAAAGACCTAATTCTACAAGACGATTTAATTGTGAGCCTGTTCTACTAACTGTTACAGAGTTCATCATGATTACATAACTTCCCTCTCTAAGATTATTAAAATAATCATTGAGTTCATTGGTCTGAAAGAAGATAGGAGGAATTCCTGTTGCTGCTAGTGAAGCTCCACAAGCTTCGTTAGGATATGGATTGTATATCGTTCCTGTACGTTGGTCTATTGCAAGTGCAATTAATCTATTACTATAACAATCTCCATTTACTAATTCGACACCATTCATTTTGATATAATAATTTCCTGCTTGTGAAGAAAACCTTCCTGCTGCTTGTATTTCGAAATTGAGTTCATAAGGTTTAAACTCCCATTTGCGAGTCTGTTCTGTATAAGTAACTCCTTCAAAAGTAGCTTTTTCAAATTGAGCCACATGGCTTTGAGACCACCCAGCAGGGCTATTATTAATGTAAATAAAAGATGAAGTTGCCCATTCAGGATTATCATCTCCTTGTGGCTCTGCATAACGAACACGCCAATAATAAACTGTACTATCTCTCAAAGCAGGTAGACTTACATTCCATTCAGTTGTGATATAGTCTTGTAATACAATCGATTTTTTCACGCTACTATTGAACAAATGTGTTGTGTCAAGCTCGTATTCATAGCTTCTTACGTCTGTAAATGGATTATTATTTTGAGCAATCAGCGTAGGAGAAGTCGTATTTACGATGCTATACTCTTTTGGCGCAAGTGTAATCATTGTTCCACGTTGCATAAAATACTCAAAAGAAGCTGAGTTATTTGTTTCGTCGGATTCATCAATTTCCTCAAAGTAATCTAAAAAAACTTCAAATTTATTTAGACCAATTGATTTTGCTTTCACATCTTCTCCTATAAAAATATCATAATAGAGTGTATCTTCACTAGCAATAGAAGGATAATCTTTAACAGCATAAAAATCTGCTGTTCCATCAGGAAATGTCCTTCTGACACGAACAGTTATTCTTTTATTATTAAAATCCATAATTCCTAAATTCTTAGCAGCAATTTTGACTCTAAACTTATCGCTGTTTGCATTGACAAATGTTTCGTTCTCTGAAGGTACAAGGCTTACACGAGAATTGTCTATCATATAATCTGGCTTAGTGATAGGAATAAGACGAACTGCTGGATCACCATGTAGTGTAATTTGTTGTGCTGCTGCTCGTGCAATTTCGTTTTGAACTCCATTTCTTGCCATATAAGTACGTAGCATTTTTTGCATCACTTCTCCTATGGGAAGATTTAGATTTTCTTTTTCTGTAAAAGCCTCTTCATAAAAAGTTTGTGTATAAAGGCGAAGTTGTCCACTAAACCCTAATTCTCCATGAGAAAGAAAAAGAATTGCTCCTTTATCAGCTGTAAGTGTCCAGTCTTCAGCTAAAGATGGTTGAGCACCATAAGGGTTTCCTGTTCCACAACCATTGACTAGTAACATTGGATAACGTCCTTTATTGGCATATCCTAAACGAGGATCACTTGCTTTTCCTACTTCTATATCTGTAAAGTTTACACCTGCATGTCCGAAAAAAGTAATTAGAGAAAGTCCTTCATTAACTTCATCAGAAATATCAATAAATTCTACAAAATCAGTGGTTTTCTTGGAAAGTGTTGTTACTTCTGCCCCCAAGTATTGCCCTTCTGCTATACTTTCAAAACCTTCTACATATCTTTTAAAACTAGCATGTTCAGAAGGAGAATATCCTCCACTAAGATGAAGAAGTTTTTTTCTCCAACTTTGATCACCTTCAATAGTTTCGTGTTCTTTTACCTTATTGAGATAGTCTATTACCTGTTTTGGAGTGATAGCAGAAAGGCGAGCTGTAGCTAGTGCAGGCTCTAAACTAGCATTTCTGAGTCCTGCTGTAAGCATATGATCAGAACCTGGAAAGCCATAAGGCAAAATACTATTGCTATTAGGGTTGGTAATGAGTATTCCTGTACTTTTTCCTAAGATAAATAAAAATTTAGGGTCTCCATTTGTCAGCATATAATTTGCAAAACGACGAATAGAAAGAGGGCTTGTTTCACCATAAGAAAATATATTATAAAGCTGATCTATTTCTACAATAAGAGGTGTATAACTTCCTCCCTCTTGACTAGCACGATAATCTGCGTACGCTTGTGCAGCGTCAGGATACTCTCCAAAACCTTCTCTTAAATTTTTGGCAGTAAGAATAATATAATCTGCATCAAATGCAGTAATAGGTCTAAAATTAGCTCTTGATATTGAAGCTAAAGAAACAGATTTGGCAGTTGAAACAGCATAAATAGTTCGTCTTGTTCCTGTATTAGGAACAATCATTGTTCTTTTATCTTCTACACTATCTGCTTGAATCTCTATTACATTTTGAGGATTAGTAATATCAAAAAAGCGAACTGATGAAGTAGGATTTTCTATTTCAAGATATGATTTACCTTGTAGGTTGGCTTGTAAATTAAATCTTTTGGCATTTTCTCCATTCATGCGAGTGGCTTGTGGATACTTTGTCCAACCTTCACAATAACTTATTCTACCTCTTCCTGTCAAGTTATATAAATCTTCTGTAATAGTTGTTATTGAACCATCTTGAAAAACACCCAAAGAATCAGGTACTGACTCTGAACGCTCTACTACTTGATAATTTTCAAATTCAACCTCATCGATTACCCTTCTAATTGAATTCATATTATAAACTAGTCGTACTTTATTAGGCTGATTGATACGTCCGACTATTCTTATGCCCACTTCTGCTTCTACCAAACTATCTCCCACATAATCTACAACAGGTAGTACATCAATACGACGAGGATTATTCAGACCATTTGTAAGCATTATACTTGCAAAGCCTTTTCCCTCTTCCCAATCACTCACTAAACACCCTCTCCCATCAGTCGAAAGAAAACTTAGTGGGTAAAGAGGTCCAAAAGTATAATGAGTTGCGAGTGACTTTTGAGTTTCTTGAATATGAAAACGTTCAGCTTCTAAGCCTTGTGTATTTTGTTCATAATACTTTTGAGTACGTAATCCTTGTTCTGAAACACTTTTTGTATAAGTAAGAAAATAAACAGACGTATTTCCATATAAAGAAAATTCAGGCGTAGGTCGTCCATTCGGATCGGGGTAGAGAAGTTTATCATGTTCGCTATCTCTTTTTTTTCCATAAAACTCTACATAATCTAACGAATCCAAACGTCCATCAATCTCACCTTCTACTTTTATTGGAATCTCTTTTCCGTGATAATACATTTGAAGACGACTAGGGTTTAGAGAAACGGGAATTCCTGCATCTACTAATTCTTGAAAGTTAATTCTGTATATACCATCTTCATTGACAGTAATTTTATAATATACTTTATCATAATCTATCCAATCCATATACTGACTAAAATCAGATGGAGGAAAATAAAGTTGTGCATTTGCTTTATTAGAAAAGGAAAATAGTATTCCCAATACAAATAAAAATGAATATATATGTTTGTTCATAGCTATGAATGAATATTTTGTAAACCTTAAATTTATTTTCGTTGTGATATTTCTTTACTTGCTAATACTATAAATTAAAATACCTATAATTTACTGTCCTTTTTTACTAGATGTTTTCAAGGAATTTATTTGTTGTTGATTAAACATAAAACGAAGTGAAAAAACATGTGAATAAGGAACAACAGATTGGTCAAAAGCATTTGTAATTGCATAATCAATTACAAACTGTTTAACTACAATCCCTACGCCAAAGTTAGGTTGATATGTCCAAGATTTACTACGGTCAAAATCTGTAACTTGCTGAAAGTTACCTATTCCACCACGCAAATAAACTGTATTTTTGTAATCTAGCTCTACTCCAAAGGTGGGTGCAACAGAGGCAAAATCTCCTTTAATGACTGTATTTCTTTTTCCATCAAAAGTAGTTTCTAATCCTAAACTTCCCATAGCTCCAAATTGTTGATTTTTAGTGCGCCAAGGATAAGAAACTCCTAGTGTAACACGTGGAAGAGTTACTTCTAATGAGTTTGTCGGAATTTCATTTCCAGTTCTAGAAAACGTTTCTCTAACAGCATCACTATTGAAAGAATAGGCATTATATGTTCCTGTAATATCACGTCCCATAATTCCGATTTGCCAATTTTTTATTTGTGTTTGCATTCCTATATCAATTCCAAAGCCCCAAGAAGTAGCAAAAATCCCAGCCGAGCGATGTACTACTTTTGCATTTGCACCCAAATAAATAGGATATTTTTTTTCTGCTCTATATTCTTTTTCTTCTGTTGCCTCTCTTTCTTTTATTTTCAAACTCATAGCCCGAGCATAGGAAAACATAAAAGCATAAGAAGCCTCTGCAAATGAACCTACATTATTATAATCTACATTTCCATTTTCATCTATCAAAAAACGTGTATCAGGAATATCATCAATACCAAAACGAATAACTGAAAAAGCAATTCTGTTGGTAGAATCAATCGCAGCCGAAAAGCCTGCATAATCATAGTTGGCAATTCCTCCAAAATAAGAAACATGCATGAGAGAGAGTTCGTACTGTTCTCTTGAGCGTAAAAGCCCTGCTGGATTCCAATATGCAGCTGTTACATCATCTGTGAAAGACACAGGGGTTCCTGACATAGCAAGTCCTCTTGCCCCTACCCCAATAGCTAAAAACTCATTACTATACTTAGGAGCATTTTGAGCTGATGATGATGAAAAAAATACTAGTGCAATCAGAAGAGAGCCAAATAACTTTATATACAGAGTAGAAATAGAATTCATTAATTAATTAAAAAAATGGAATGATAATAAAAGACACGAATAGCTTTATAACTAGTTAGTTATTAAGGTAAATACCTTATATACAAAGATACACAAATCATTAAATTTTATTTTCAATGGAAAGAATTAATAACTTATTTAACAATTTAATTTTTTTGTGCACAACTTATTTTAAATAGCAAAAGGCTTTCCAATACGAATAGTAGAAAGCCTTTTTTTGTATAAAAATAGAACAAAGTAGGATTAATCCCATTCTTTGTCTGAAAATTCTTCTTTCGCTTTACCTTTTGCATCAAACCATTCTGGTAAGCCATACGCATATCCTTTTTTACCAGGTACGTTGTAACTCTGAATACGGTCTTTGAGTTTGTAAAGTGCCGCAGACAATGCTCTATCTACTTGTATTGCACTACGATCACCAATACGGTCATCTTCAAAAGCTAAATCACGCATTTCATATTTGAATAAAAGCTCATTTTTTTCTTGTAATTTGTCTAGGATAAACTTCTCCCATTGGATACGTCCACGACGCATTCCTCTATCACCACTACCACTAAGGCTACTGTGTCTTTCTTCTCCTTTCAGACGTGCAAGCACAGCACGAATATCCTCTGATTCTTTGGTAATTGCAGCCAAACGACGCTCATAACGAGCAGTAATTTCTGCAAGTTGTTGTTCACTAAAATTGACAGATCTTGTCATAACGGTAAAAAATTTGTGTGAAAATCAAGTTATTTTGGGTAAAAAAGCAAAAATTTTTCTCTTACTAAAAAATAACTGGGAATATTTAATAGAGACATTTGTATTCAATTTTAAATTCAAATTAAATATTTCTTTTTTTGCCTGTGAAGACACTTTATAATTCTATTTTTGTTTTTTTAATTTCGATAGTTTGATAAAAATATAAGGGGTATTTTCTCTCTTTTTAGAAATTAATCAACTAATTAAAGCAATATCATTTTTTATGTTTTATATAAAAATGATATTCAAGAATATAATATATAAAATGACTTTGTTGTATGGCAAAAATAACAAAGTTTTTCTAATAACAACAGATTTTGTAAAATTTTTTTAAGATTTTTGATTTTTATTTTATTTTCATTAAATACAACCTAGCTTTTATACTTTAGCTATACATACATCTATTCTTTTATATTTTAATAGTTTTGTGAAACCAAAATAGAAAAATCGCCTTTTATTTTAAATTTTCTATAACAAAACTCCTGTTTTTCTAAAGTGCTTTAGCTGACAAGAACATATTTATTTACCTTATTTAATGATAGATAGAATATCTTGCCTCTAAATTAGAAGTGAATAGAAAAATCTGTCTATTTTAATATACTAATTCAGGAAAAAAGAGATTTTGAAAATTTATTCATAAGCAGTTTTATAAAACTTTTGGTTGTCTGACAATTTTTGTGTTTTAGTTTGAAATAGCTAATGCTCTCCATCTTAGATGCTCAAAGTTAGGCATTCCGAATGCGACTCTTCTTATACTTCTAATTAGATTATTTAATCCCTCTGTTACAGCATTTGATAATGAATTTTTGACATAATTGGCTACATATTCCATTGTACTATTTAAAGTATTTGTAAACGATTTAAAGATGTTTTTCAGCTCCTCATTCATACTTCCTACCCATTCCTCTATTTTTTGTAGTACTATTTCTATTTTTTGGTTATTATCAAGAATATGATGAAACTGTTCTCTTTTCCAATAGACTTCTTTTAACAAGGGACAATCTTCAAAACAAAGTTGTAAGTTAATTAATTCCTTGTCTGATAAGTTATGATATTGTTTATATAAAATCCACTTTAAACGGCGATAATTTAGGTTATCAGTTTCTGACTTTCTGAGCAGTTTACGAAATTTATCAACACAACTATTGAGTAAGTTAGTCACATGAAATCTATCTAAAACGATAGTTGCACTAGGAAAACAGTGTTGAGCTACACTAATATAACCTCTCCAATAATCACAAGAAACATCTGTAATTTGCTCACAGAAGGAACTACCTAACGACTCAAAATGAGCAATCAAATCTTCTTTTTTGCGACTTTTTAGTATATCTACTAGTGTTCCTCTATCTAAATCTGTTAAAACACATAGATAATCTTTCTTACCTTTTCTATGGCTTTGTTCATCAATTCCTAAACGTTTTACTTGAGCATAACGTTGGGCTAAATCAACTCGTTCTTTACAAAGAGACAAAACTGTACGCTCAACCGTTTTAGGATGAACATTTAAAATGACTGCACTTTCTGAATAGCTTTGTTTCCGAGCCACCATAAACATAAAATCTTCTTGACGATGAGTATGAGATTTATTCGCATCTGCAAAATCAAGTGACTCAGTAAAATAACTAGTACAGGTTTTACAGTAAAATTGACGTATTTTTATGGATAAATAAACCTCTCTTGAAATTAAATTTAAATCACGAACAATGCGTTTATAACTCTGATGAACTTGAGAACTAACTTGACCACAAGTAGGACAAATACAAGAACTCGTTGATAATTTACAAGAAATAGTAACTTTGTCTTTTGTCAATTCAACAGCTTCTACTTTTACAGAAGACAAATTGAGTAAGTGTTCATATAATTCTAAATTTTCCATTGCTAAATATAAATACTTTTTGTGTTTCCACAAAAATTGTCAGACAACCAAACTTTTTCTTATATTTTAGCTTTATTGTAATGGGATTTAACAATTCTATTTTTTAACCTTATTTTTTCAAGATTTAATTTTTATTTTTCATTATGGGATTATTTTCATTTATTAAAGAAGCAGGAGCAAAAGTATTTGGCAAAAAAGAGGAAAAAAGACAAGCTCCAGACCCTCAAATTGCAAAGCACATAGAAGAAGAACAAAAAGTAGAAAAGTCTAAATTAGAGTCTTTACGAGATCAAGTAGTAGCTCTCAATATTCCTATCGAAAACATGAATCTTTCTTTTGGACAATCTGTGACTGTAACAGGAAAAACACAAACAAATGCAGAGCGTGAAAAAATTATTTTAGCTATCGGAAATGTAGAAGGAGTTTCTATTGTAGAAGATAAAATCGAAGTTGTACAAGCAGAGCAAGAAGCTCAATTTTATACTGTCAAAAAAGGGGATAGCCTATCCAAAATTGCAGGAGAGTTTTATGATAATGTAAAAGCATATCCTATAATTTTTGAAGCAAATCAACCAATGCTTAAAGACCCTAGTTTGATTTATCCAGGTCAAGTATTGCGTATTCCTGCACAATAATTTTTGAAGTTTTTTTCATTAAAAAAGTTAGTAGTATAATTACAAAAAATATTTAAAGTACAAAACTAATATTTTGTTGATATCAAAAAGATACTATTATAATACAGGTTGATTTAAAAGGTCAGCCTGTTTTATTTTATAAAATTATCAGTATAGATTGATTCTTGTGTTTTAATAATACCTCGTCTTATATTTAGAAACTTTAATACTAAACTAAAAATAAAAGTGTTCCAAAAACACTATTTAAGTCATTTTTCTCTTATATTTATCTTACTAAATTTCTATATAGCTCACTCATTTATACTATTCTACTTTGAAAACTACTTATTTTACTTTATTGATCATAATTGCTATAATTTTCACTTCTTCTTCTTCTTGTGTTGCTCAACAAGTTAGCGATATTCAAACTGTTGTGCCTATCAAAATACCCGATACAGTTATGTTTGCAGGTGAAAGAATTCCTTTAGAAGACGAAGACATAAAAGAACGATTAGATAGAGAACTTATTTCTATTGTATACGGACATGCTTATACGATGCTTTTATTGAAGCGTTCGGGTAAGTGGCGCAAACCGTTGGAAGACAGCCTTACAAAATACGGAATTCATAAAGATTTTTTCTATTTAGCAATTGCAGAAAGTAGCCTTGAACCAATGATAAAATCGAATAGAGATGCTTTAGGAACATGGCAGTTTTTGGAAGAAACAGGAAAGCAGTTTGGACTAATTGTAAATGATAATATCGATGAAAGGCAAGACCCATTGAAATCTTGTGTAGCAGCAACCAAATATTTTAATCAAGCCTACAAAAAATTTGGAACATGGGCAGCCGTTGCAGCTTCGTATAATAGAGGAATGGCAGGTTTAGAAAAAGCAATGGATAATCAGGGAACACGAAATTATTACGATTTATTCCTCAATGCAGAAACCTCTCGTTATGTACTTCGAATTGCAGCCTTAAAAATGGTCTTAGAAAATCCTAAAAAATATGGTTATTGTATAGAAGAGTATGAATATTATGATACTTTTGAGTTTGATGAAATAAAAATTACAGAGAATATTGAGAGCGTTCCAGAATGGGCAAAAAAACATGGAATGACTTACAAAGAATTTCGTTTGTACAATCCTGCCATTGCAATTAATGACAATGAATATAATTTTGTAGTTCCTAAAGGGGGTTATGTCTTTCGTGTGAAGAAGAAAAAATAGTTCTTAACCTTATCAATATAGGTTTATAGAATATTGATAAAAGGAATTATACTCTCAACTTTCTAATCTGTAATTTTCCACCTACTCTCCCCTCTTTCTGTATGTGCAACTATTTCGTTGCTTTCCAAATCAAAATAGGCATTGTTTAGAAATGGTTGATGTTCATTTGTTCGTAGAGATTTGATTACTACTTTACTTCTAGTATCATACAAATGAAGTATTTTATCTTCGCTTTGAGTTAGGAAATATCTTCCATCATCACTCAAAATTACTTTTTCATTTTCTTTAAAGTGGAATGTAGAAAACTCATTTACCTGTCTTGCTCCTCGTGTATCTAAAGTATAATAATAAATCTTATTTCCTTTACTGTTTACAGAAATAGATTCATATCTAAACATTTTTTCATCTATTTTTTCCTTTTCATCATCATTTAGTTTTTCAAATTCCCTCAAAAATAATTCTCCATAAACAAAAACTGCTTGCGACATTTTTGCACCTTGAAAAGTATTGAGAAGTTTTCCTATTTTACTATCTTGTTCCTTTATTTCATCAACTCTTTTAAATTCTTCCTTATCTAGGTTTTTATGAGTTGATTCTATAAGCCATTTTGGTTGTTTATCATTTTTTAATCCTTTTTCTCGTAAACTTCTAAGCTCCACAAGTCCACTTTCATAACTCAAAAGAAGCTCTGTTTTTTGTAAATTCTCTACCCAAAAATAGAGTTTTTCATCTTTATTTATAAACTCTTCCCACTCTTTTGGATATTCTTTCAAAATGGAATTTGATAGTTCTGTTTCTAAATCTTCTTTGTTTATAAATGACGTTGGAGGCTCAGCTTGTGCTTGTGTGATAAGAGAAAGCTGTTTTGTCGGATAATCTGAATTGGGTTTATACTTTACAGCTTTTTTATACCAATATTTTGCATCTTTATAATTCTGTATTTTGAAAAAACGATCTGCTTCTTCCAAAGCTAATAAATACTCATTTTCAAGTTGCTCTAAAAGATGCAAAGCTTCTGTATTACTTGGGTTTATGTTTAGAGCTTTTATATAAAAACTTTCAGCTTTTGTGTAATCTTGTACCTTATAATATTCTTTTCCATTATTTATATAGTGCTTTTCTGTAATTGTAATTCCCTGAACACTCATTGATTTTGCTGGCGAAGTAAGTGCATTGATTGCCATTCCCATCATTCCAAAAACACTACCCAAAACAAAAATAGCTATCAAAACTCCTCCAGAATGTTTTTTGTAAAAGGCTACTTTTTTCCTTTTCTCAATTTTCTTTCTGTCTAACGAAAGCGCACGCAAAGCAGGCACTTTTTTGAGAGTCTGAGACTGATGACAGTGTGAACGACCAATATATTCCCAAGAATCTACCATAAAAGCCGACTTACAGACACTACAAAACACTACTTCATCACCTTCTTCTATAATCTCATGGGTGATAGAATCTTGTCTTTTTTGAGCAAGAAAATGAGCATGTTTGTTTTTATCTATAAAATGAGAATAAATTTTTGACGTAGATTTTTTCATAATGGGGATATTTTTTCAATTCCTTTTCTACTAGCTCTGATTAAAACACTAACTTTAATATCTTAATTAGGTTATAGACAAAGAGTTAATAAAAACAAAACGTAGTAAATTAGGTACGATTTAATACAACTATCTGTTTCAGTTTTATTGAAAATAATGATAGTATAATGAAATAATACTTTAAAAAGTTCTAAGCTAAATTACTCTTGCAGTTTCTAATAAATATTACTCTCAAATCTTCCTAACTTCTTCTCTAGCTCGTGTCAGCGCAACATAAAGAATATTTATTTCTTCATTAATGGCTTGTTTTCTAGCTTCCGAAATTGGCTTTCCTGCTTTTGTTTGTATCGCTTTCAAGATTTGTTTTTCACTTACAAAATCATTTTGAAGATAAACATTATCCCATTCTAACCCTTTTCCTTTATGTGCTGTCGTGAAAGTAATGTCAGCCTTGTGAGATTCTGTAATTCGGTTTTGAAGTCGTTCTAAAAGATTTGGAAGTTCATTTCCATATTTTTTGACAAGCTCTACTAATCTTTTTAGTGAACGGTCTTGAGAAGCTGCTGCTGTTTCCTCAATCTGTTTCCAATCATGCCAAAAGGCTTTTTTTCGATTCGCTTTGTTATTCAGATTTACTAATTGAGAAATAGAAGAACCATCATCTAATTGAAGATATTGTTCAAAATTTCCTTCAAAGGCTACTGAACTTACCTTTTTAGATTCAAAGAGCCATTCTATTGCTGTCTGAATAAGTCCTAGATGCGTTCTTGCGATGACTGCATGAGTTCTCTTCTGATTATTTGTTTCTTGATTTGATAAAACAGAACGAGGAATCATTTCAAAGTCATTACTATTAAAATCTGGAAAGATGTGTTTTTTCCATGCTACAACTTCCTTTGCATAATCAGTTACAGCAACAGGACAACGAAAACTTTTTTGTAAATTTAATTTTGGAAAATCTGTATTTGAAAGCGAATTAATAGCACTTCTCCATCCATAAATCTGTTGATGTTCATCGCCTACAATCAGTTTTGTAGCTTCTTGATTCATGAAAATATCTAGCATAACAGGCGAAGCGTCTTGTCCTTCATCGAACAAAATCCAATCAAAGGAAAGTTTAGGGTTTGAAAGTTGATATTTTTTGAGATAAAAATCGTGTGTAATCGGAATTTTGGTATCACTCATTTTATCAAAAAGCCATTTTACTTGTTTTTCTAATTGGTCATAATTTTTCTGAGCATAAGAAAGTCCTTTTCGTGGTGTGAGCTTTTCAGTATAATCAAATGCTGAAATTGTTTTGTGCGTACTCTGACAAAAGGTATCAAAAAAATCTTTGGTATGACGAGCCAAAAGATAGCTATTTGTAGTGTCAGTATCTGATAAATGAAAATAATTTTTGATAGAAGAAAGTGATAAATCCAAAATCAAAGGCGATGTTTTTTTCTTAAAAAGACTTCTATACGCCAACGAATGCGCTGTCTCTACCCAAAGTGTCGGAATATGATTTTGATTATTTAGTCGTAATTTTCTTAAAATCTCTTCTTTTATAGCTCTATTAAAAGCTAGATACAACATAAAGCCTTCACCTTCTCGTTTTTTGGCATATTCTAAAAGAGCTGTAGTTTTTCCAGAACCAGCCACAGCTTCGACTTTCAAATCACCTTCTGATTCGATGATTGATTCTTGTTGAGAAGTAAAATTGGAATTGATTTCTAAAGGCATTTATCTAACAAATAATCTATTAGCTATTAATTTTATTCTAAATTAAAGTAGTTTGTTTTATAAATCAAATTTTATTGAAGCTAAAAATTGATTCTAAAAAAATATTTCAAAAGATAACAAAAGCGATTTTTTTTCATAAATTGAAAGATAAAGAAACTTTTCTAAAAATAATGGCGTTTAGAAATTCATATAACAAATATCCAATTTATTTATCAAAAAATTAAACACACACAACTTATGTCAAACAAATTACACGAGCTTTTAGCTGTCGAACAAGAAAGAAAAAATAAAGCCAATCAAGCAATTGGTGAAGCAAAAAAGACTTTTACTAAAAATGACCCTTATTTTGATGGAATGGTAAAACACTATGTTTCTTTAGAAGAAAACTCTGATGAAATTCCTGACGAAACAAAGGAAATGGTAACGACAGTTAAGAAAAAATTGGAGGAGGCAATGGAACTTATCATTGCAGGAATTGATGCTAATATTTCGAAAGAAGAAACCAATTCTGCTGATGTTGCCAAAGCTGAACTAACAATTGGAAACAAAAAATTTGGTACATTTTCGGCTACTTCGCTTTTGGCATTGGAAAGCAATATTAACCGTTTGAAAGATTTGTATAATGCTATTCCTACACTAGATCAAACTCGTAAGTGGGAATTTGATACCAAAACAAATGTTTATCGCACACCAGAAGAAGTAAAATTTCGTACTGTTAAGCGTCCAAAGGTTATTGTGAAATATGAAGCTACAAAAGAACACCCAGCACAAACTGAACTTTTGAATCTTGATTTTCAAGTAGGTAAATACGAAACAGTTTATATCTCAGGAAAAGTTACTTCCTCTCAAAAAAACGATATGATTGCACGTATTGATGAGCTTTTAGAAGCTGTTAAAATTGCTCGTTCGAAGGCAAATAATGCAGAAGTAAAGAATACAAAAGTAGGAAAAGATATTTTTGAATTTATCCACAAAGGAATTTTGAAATAATTTCCTAGATATTAAAAATAATAAAAGGTTTTGAAAACATTATTTTTCAAAACCTTTTTTAATTCTAAATTTGTCAAACACAAAAAAAAGAAATTAAATTAGTTTTACTTCTGACTTCTAAAATCTGACTTCAGACTTGATTTATCTTCCTTCGTTACCTTTATGAAAATAAATGACATCAGGTTTTTCTATATCAAAATCTTCAATCCTTAGTCGTGGGACATTATCAATAACAGTTTGAAGATAATAAGGTGCATCATTAAAACCTGTATAGACACCAAAACGTATTTGAAGAGTACGAAAGGAAAAACGTTCATTATACATTCTAAATCCAACATTATAACCCTGAAAAATAGGACTTTGCGACACAGAACCTCCAAAAGTAGCAACACCAATATCTGCCCGAAGAAAAAATGCCCACTGAAAATCTAAAAATCGCCAAGGCGTAAAAAAAACACTTTCTGTTCCAATGAACCCTACTTCTGTTCCTTTTAATTGGTCATCGCTTATTCCCCAAATGCCTTCACTACTATTGATGTCATTAAACTCTCTCTCAAATCTATTAAATCCTTTAGTATAACGTCCCCTAACAAATTGCCTTAAACGCCACCTTCCCAAACACAATAAAGGGGTAAAGTAAGTAAATTTTGATTCAAATATGCCTTGTTCCAATTCTTTTTCAGTAGTCATATAAGAACCTAAAGCCAAAGAAGCTCGCACATAACCTATTTTTTTAGTCCTTATACCTTTGCTAAGTTCTAAACTTGTATAATATCTTGTTTCAAGGTCTGTATTTGACTTTCCAAAGGTAAGAACGGCACGTCTACCAATAGGAATATCTTCTGTTCTTCCAAAACCATAAATCATATAATCTCTTTCATATTTACGAGTAGAAAGTCCGACACTCAAAAGCAGTTGAGTTTGATTTTGATACAAAAGATTAGTGTCTGCACTTATTTCTGGTCTGTCTGTATAATAATAATTTGTAAAACGAGCAGCTGTGATAATTGATGTTCTTCCTCCATTATTTATTTTTTTATTTTTGATGGGAAAAGAATAAGCTCCCCAACCATCAGTAAGTAAATAACTATAAAAAAAAGTAGGTGTAATTGTGTCATTTTCAGATAAAGGAAGAGCTAACCAACGTCTATAACCAACTTCTAGACCACCTGCCCAACGCATATCAGGTGAAAGAAAACGACGTTCTAAAGCTGCATTATAACTTTTTCGCTCATAAGTATTCCAATATTCAGCACTCAAAACTGAAAATGAATTTCCCAAATAAGCAGATTCAAATTTTGCTCGGTGTCCAAAAGGTTGTTGAGAATCTGGCGAATACATCAATTCTCCTTCTACATTGTGTCCAAAACCTAATAAATTTCGCTCTTGTAACTGAATCCAACCACTATTTATTCCTGATGCACCTGCACTTGGAACAAGCGACCAAATATCGTGAGTAATTACTTCAATATCAACGGTATCACTTACTGTTCCATCTACTCGTAGCCTTTCTTTTACATAAATACGAGCATCTCCAATAGCTCTTAATTGCCTCAAAACTCGCTCTGTATCTTTTATCAAATCAGGATTCAATTCTTCTCCCTCTTTGAAAAACAAATAACGTCTTTTTACTACACTACTTTGTGTTTTGATATGAATTGTATTTGCAGCTCTTTCTAACCAATTTCTTGTTTCGTGTAAAGTATCAGTTGCTTTTGCTCCAAAAACATCTAAAGTAAGAACATCAATTTTTCCTATTATTTTTCCTTCTTGTGCCTTCCAATCTGGATAATGCAGAACATCAGCAGGAGGGCAAAAACTAGGTTCTTTCTTTGAGCTTATAATCCAACTAACTACTTCTTTTGTCCATTTTCTCTTGGCTGCCCAATATCTAATTTTATCCGTAGTGGTGGTATCATTTGTTTCTTTATAATAATTATCAACTATTCTCTCAATGCTATCTTGTGTAATTGTAACAGAATAAGAAGGTGTATAAGGAGCTTTTTGAGCTTTACTTTTTTGGCAAAAAAACAAACAGGAAAGTACAGTAAAACAGCCTATTCCTATATTTTTATTAAAAAAAACATTACAAATAGAATTTAAAAAGTACCTAAAAGAAGCAATACAACTGAAAAAAAGAGAATTTAGTAAATCTAAATCTAGTCTAAAAAATGAAATTCTGTTTTCCTCTAAGTTGCTGTTAGATTGGTCAGAAACCAGTTGCTTATTCATAAACTTGGGAATAATAAGCGAATTATAATACACAACTCAAAAAATGGAGGAATGTAGTTTATCAAAAACTACGTAACTCTGTCTTTATAATCAACGTCATTTATGAGGTGAATGTTTTTTTTCAACATGTTTTTGTTGAAAAAATAGTATTGGGTTTATCAAAAATAGCAGACAAATAAATTCATTATCCAATTAAAGTATTCTCATTTCTACTTCAGAAATTTGCTATTAAATTATAAAAAACAATCTTTCACGTGAAAAAGTCAAGCTATCATTATTTTCAGGAGTTTATTCTAATAATTTCTAGATTATATGATTTTTGTTTTCTATAATTCTTATTTTAGGATAAAAACATCTTATAAACCTACTAGCGTAAAAAAAAGCCCTTTATAGTTTGCAATACGGAATTTTGCCTAACTTTATTGGCTGTTTCTGCGTTATACTTAACAAATAAGCCATTTTTTCAGAAAAATTAGAAAACTGTTATGTTGATTCTATTTTTTTAACTAAAAAACACTGCGTTTTTAGTAGAAAACACACATCAAACTCTATTTTTTATTCTTTCGCTTATTTGCAGTTTACAAACTTTAGGGTTAGTTTTTGCAGTTATTAGACTGGGTAGTTAGTTGATTAGCAGATTTTTAGCTTCTTTTTTAGAATTTTATTTTCAACAACTGTTCTTCAAGACAAGTGATAATTTAAATAGTGTTTTCAAACATTATTTTATATTTCACAATCAAATAAGTCACAGATATTTCCTTTCCTATATATTTTTATGAATAAATACTTACGGTTCTTTTTTCTCTTCTCTTCTCTATTCTTGATTACAACTTTTTCGGTTTATGTAGAAGCTCAAGAAGTAGCGACTGAATTTTCTGAAAATGAAAATAATGAAATCTTTCCTTATACAGAACCTTTCCAACTTCTTAATTATGATTGGGATATTTCTCCTAGTGCTGCAAAGGCAAGTACAGAGAAGAATAACGAACCAACTACTTTTGAAAAATATCATTATGGTTTAGAGTATTTTTATGATGAAAAAGGTGATTTTAAAATGTGGGAACTGACACATCATATCATAAAAATCAATTCAGAGAATGCACTAAAGCAATATAATAAAGTATTTGTTTCTCTTCAAGAAGGCGAAAAATTGGTAAGTTTGAAAGCTAGAAGTATTCAAACTGATGGAAAGACAATAGAAATAGACCTTTCTCAGATTCGTAAAATAGAAGAAAATGGCTTTTTTACTTCTTCTACTCGTTTTCCTATTGAGGGAGCGCAAGTAGGAAGCAATATTGAATATTTTTATGTAATAGAGCGTTCGGCATCTCTTTCTGGACATTATATGTATCCTGCTAATGTAGTCTTGAAAAATGTGAGCTTCGAACTTATTACTCCTGCAAATATTCTTTTTACAAGCAAAAGTTATAACGGACTTCCACAAGCAAAACAACAGAGTGATGCAATGGGAAGAAATTTACTTTCTATATCAACTGATAAAATAAATACAGTTTCTTCAAAATCTATTTTAGGAGAAGGAAATTTGATGCGTTTGCACTATCGTTTTTCACATGTTTTGGCTGATGAAAAATATGCAGATAATAGTTGGGAAACTATTGCAAACCAACTTGCTTCAGTAGTTTATCCATTGAGTTTGAAAGATGAAAACAGACGAATTAATTCTATTTTAGAAGAATTAAATGCTCAAAAAACGTCTTTACTTCCACAGGAACAAAAAATAAAAGCAATTGAAGATTATATCAAAAATCATATTCGTATAGATGAAAATGTTAGCCACGATTCGTATTCTCTTTTGGCTTCTTTAGAAAATGGAATGAGTGATAGTTATGGTGTTTTGCGTTTGTTTGGAGCTTTTTTTCAAAATGCAGGAATAGACCATCGTTTGGTAGGAACTTCTGATAAAAAATATTTTGCCTTTGATGAGAATTTTCCTTCGTGGGATTTTATCCACGCTTATTTGTTCTATTTCCCTTCTATGAAAAGCTATTTGATGCCTACTGAAATTAGTTATCGTTATGGATATATTCCGTATTCGCTCATTAATAACAAAGGTATTTTTGTAAAGCCACCTGTAATTTTGGGAGAAGATATTATTGCCTATTCAGATATTCGTACTATCAATTTTAATCCTTCTCAAAGCCATACTAATACATACTATAAAGTGAGTTTTGAAGACGAATTAAATACTACAAAAATTAATTTAAAGAGAGAACTCACTGGATATTCTGCCATAGATTACCACGCTTATTACTATTTATCTGATGAGCCTGAAAAAGCTGTTGCTAGTCGTTTTGATATTCGTGCAGGAGAACACGCTATTCCAGAACGTGTAGATATTACAACTATAGAAAATAATTATTATGATACTGAAACAGTTCGTATGGATTTGTTTAAAGTAGAAGGAAAAATATCTTCAAATACACTTGTAGAACAAGCCAACGAAACCTACTTATTCAAATTAGGAAGTCTTTTAGATGCACATCCAAAATCATATTTACAAAAAGGAAATGTAGAAAAAGGTTACCCAGAAGAATTCAAAACTATCATTGAAATAGAAATTCCAGAAGGCTATTATATTAGAAATTTCGAATCCCTCAAAAAGCAGGTTTGGAATGCAGAAATGGGACAGATGCTTATGCACTTCAAAACAGAAGCAAATATCAAAAATGGGACTTTGACAGTAGAAATAACAGAATTTTATAGAGATGCAATACAAACAAAAGAGCAATTAGCAGCCTTCGAACGTATTAACTCTGCATCAGTAAATTTTAGCAATGCTGTTGTGATGCTTCAAAAAATGAAATAAAATAAAAACAGGAAAACATACAGGTAAACTCCCCTTTTAATTTTATTATAAAACTTATAAAACCATCCTATGAGATTCATTTTTCATAGGATTTTTCTTTGTTTTAGTTCTTGTTTTTTTGGTGCAATGATTTAGGCTTTTAATGAGATATCTTGTATCTTGTTTTCTATTCTATCGACACTCTTTTCTCCTTTAGTTAGTATTAAATAGTATGAAATTTCAAGACTTATTACAAAATATCTCCAATACACACGCAGAACTGCAAACAAAAGCGACACAAAGCGTAAATCAATTTTTGACTATTCGAAATTGGTGCATTGGTGCGTACATTGTAGAATATGAACAAAATGGAAATGACCGAGCAAAATATGGTACTAAACTTTTTAAAACTCTAGCTCAAGAACTCAAATCTATAAAGGGTTTGAGAAGTACAACAGATTTGAAAAGATGCAGAACGTTTTATCAAACCTATCCACTTTTTAGTCAAGTCTTGGCTCAACAAGAACAACAATTACTACCTGTTTCAATTCGACCATCAGTGATGGTCGAATTGCAAAATACTGAAAATGAAGAAGTTGAATACACAAAACTGTTATTGCAACGAATTTCATTTACGCATCTTTCTGTTTTGATGACTGTAGAAAACCCCAAACAACGTCGTTATTATGAAATGCTTACCCTCAAAACTACGCCTTCTGTCAGAGAGTTGCAAAGGCAAATCAATACACTTTCTTATGAGCGTTTGGGATTATCTACAGATAAAGAGTTGAGTTTTGAGAAAATAAAACAAACCATAGCCGTACAAACGCCACAAGATGCTATCAAAGATATGTATGTGTTTGAGTTTTTAGGATTAAGCTCACAACAGTTTTTTGATGAAAATGATTTGGAAAGTGCCTTGATTGCACACTTACAAGACTTTATTTTAGAGCTTGGCAATGGTTTTTGTTTTGAAGCAAGGCAAAAACGTATTTTGATAGGCGAAGAATATTTTTTTGTAGATTTAGTTTTTTATCATCGTTTGCTCAAATGCCACATACTTATAGAACTCAAAGTGGATAAAATGCAAGTCGGACACATTGCCCAACTACAAACCTACCTCAACTATTACCAACAAGAAATCAAAGAAGAAAGCGATAATCCTCCTATTGGTATTTTGCTAGTAACAGATAAAAATGAGGCTCTTGTACGCTATGCGATGCCTACACAAGGCAACGAACTTTTTATCTCAAAATACAAAGTACAACTACCTACGGAAGAAGAGTTACAGAATTTTATTTTGAAAGAACTCAAAAAAAGATAGTATTCGTTTTTTATTGTATCTTGTTTTCTATTCTATCAACACTCTTTTTTACCTTCCACCTATGCAACTCCTCTACCTTTGGATTGAAGATTATAAAAATATCAAACAACAAGGATTTAATTTTAGTCCGTTGTATGATTTTCATTTTGAGCCAGACAAGCCAGATGAAAATGGAAAAATTGTTAGTGGAACGCTGACAGATAAAATAACAGATGAAGACAGAAAGAAAAAAGCAGCTTTTTATGAGGATTTTTTTGGAGAGAATATAAGCAATGTAACAGCTATTGTTGGGGCGAATGGGGCTGGGAAGAGTAGTTTGATAAAATTTCTATTTTCAGAAATTTTTGAAAAAAATTGTTTTATTATGATATATGGTAATACTATTTTTCATAATAAAGTAGAAATAAACAACCATTTGAATTTTTATGATAAAATAGACTTAAATAAATCTTCATTCAGAGAATTGAATGGTATTACAAATATTTTATTTCAAAATGCTTATACAGCTCCTATAAACGTGTATAATCATCCAAATTTTATAAATATTTCCAGCACAGAAATATTTATGGACGCTCATTATTATACTGATAGAGGACACCCTACAGATAAAAATTTTGTAATAAATTTAAATCATCATATAAAATACAAAATAGGTTTCATTAATAATTTATTAAGGTCAAAATCATCTAGTTTTAATTTGATTGATGAATTTACATACTTTCAACCTATAAAACATCTTAAAGTCACTTTACCAGCTTTACACGACTTTTTAGAGTACATAGAGCAAGTTGTAGGCGTTGATGATAAAATACAAAATTTACATTCATTTTTTACTAATTCTTGGGACTCAAGAATGGGGGCTAAATTTAAAAATAGAGAAGAGCTTTTAACAATAATATACCACATAGCTATTTTAGGAGCTATTCAACATAGGTTTACATATTATGGTTCTAGTCAAACCAACATTTTAAAAAAAATTGATGACATTACCCCAATATTATATGATAATAGTATTAGCATATCTACTAAGTATAACCTTATAAAAGAGAAGAACTCAAACTCAATCTGGTCTATAAGTTTTGAATTAGCTGATAGAGTAATAAATCTAATAGATGAAGTCAAAATTTTTGATAATTTTTTTCTTATTAATATTAATCAACAAGAGGTCTTTTCTGTAGTAAAAGATTTTTTTATTTCCTTTTATCATTCTAACTTCAATATTGATTTTGCTAATAATGAAGGTAACGAAATAATTCTAAGCAATGGTGAGGAAGCACTATCAACCTTTTTTCTAAGATTAATAAATATTGATGATTATGCAATGGAAACTGAATTTTCAATAAATAGTGTAGATTATATTACCATTCTCATAGACGAAGGCGAACTAGGTTTACATCCCCAATGGCAAAAGCAGTATTTAAAAATCTTGCTTGAAACTTTACCAAAAATATTCCCAGACAAAGAAATCCAGCTTATTCTTACTTCTCACTCTCCTTTTTTGGTTTCTGATTTGCCGAAAGAGAATGTTATTTTTTTGGAGAAAGAAAAGGATACAGGTTTGTGTAAAGTGTCCAAATTAGAGAGTATGAAACATACTTTTGGTGCAAATATTCATACACTTCTGACCGATTCGTTTTTTATGAAAGGTGGTTTGGTGGGAGAGTTTGCTCAAAGTAAGATTGACGAAGCGATTGATATTTTGAATGAAAGCGAACCTAAACCAAAAGAATTAGATAAATGTGAAATGATTATTTCAATGATTGGCGAGCCGATTGTAAAAACGATGTTGCAGAAACTTTTGGATAGCAAACGCCTTCGAAAAGTAGATAAACATAGTACAGAAATTGAAGAATTAAAAGCTAGAATACATAGTTTAGAAAGTATTTTGAAAAACGATAATCCAGTATAGTTCTTTTGCTTTTAACCGTCAACGAGGCGTTGCCGTCGTTGAGGAATTTAGATTACTCCTCGTTGACGGCGAAGTCTCAACGACGGTTTAAGACATTTATCTCGTTTACAAACCCCAATAACATGATTCCAATACAACATAGAGATTTAGAGAAACTGGTGCAAAGGCATTGGGAAGCGATAAAGAATTATGCTGATAGTGGAAATAAAAAGTTTGATTTAAAATACTTCAATGATGCTATAAAAAAGTATTTTGCAGAATTTGATTTTGAGAAAATTGTCTTTGCTTCTCCTAGTGAAATAGATGCTTTAGTAGAAATTTGGAATGCTCATCAATGTAAAGATAAAAGTGATTTTAAGGGTTTTGAAACTTATTATGGTTACTTGACAACTGGTTTTATTAAGAAAGAAGAAAATGATAAAGAAATCAAGTATAGTTCTAAAGACCTTATAGAAAGTTTAAATATTTCAGTTTGTCCGTACTGCAATCGAAATTATATCAAACTTGTTGAAATAGAAAGACAAGAAAAAGAGAAAATAGAAGATACAGTAATACGAATTGACGAACTAGACCATTTTTATCCAAAATCAGAATATCCTTTTTTAGCTGTATCATTTTATAATCTCATTCCAAGCTGCAAAACTTGTAATCAGACTTTTAAAGGAACAAAATTAGTTTCAGTAAATCCATATTCTAAAATAGAAGAGTTTAGTTTTAGTCTAAAAATCAAAAATTCAACATTCTATTATGATAAAGATGGATTTTGTATTGATTATGAAAAAGCTAAAAAAGTATTAGGCAAAAATTTTGAAGTTTTTCGTATAAACGAACTTTACGACCAACACAAAGACCAAATTTTAGAACTTATCCAAAAACAAATTACTTATCCAGATTCCTATATCGATGAATTATTTCAAAAATATGAAGGCACTTTTTTCAGGAATAAAGAAGACGTAATTCGGCATCTTTCCAACGGAATTATGGAAGAAGAAAATTTTCATCTGCGCCCACTTTCCAAACTTACTCACGACATCGCTAAAGAATTGAGTATGTTGGAGTAATAGTACATTATAATTTTTTTTATTAAAAAATGATAAAAAAAAGCATTTGATTTCATTAAAAACCAAATGCTTTTGATACTAAACATTATCGTGATGTTTAGTTACATACTACTACAGGTCCAGGATTTGTTGAGTTTAAACAAGCCATTTTAACTGTCCAAGCATTGTAGCCACAAAGAGCAGTATTACAGTTTTTACAACAATAGAGTGTTCTTGTGCCACCACCAGCATTGCCACCACCACCACCACCAGGATTATCATCATCTCCATCGATAGGAGCAACAGCTCCACCAGATACACTTGAAGCTATTTTTTGAGATACAGCAAACTTTTTAAAATCTTTTAGACTTTTCATAAAAATGATAATTAGATTGAATAATGATTAATTAATATTAGTTCTGTTAGTTTTAAAAAAGCTAATTTAGCTATCATGTAATATAAATGAATTTAAAACAAATTTTAACTTCTAACAAACTAATCACAAGGTAAGTATTTATTTGAATAATGCAAATATTATTTTCACTATTTAGGAAAATTATTAGCTGTGTTTTAAAATTATAAATAAGTTATTTATTTTTTATTCCTTTAACAGTTTCTTTCAGAAGTCTCTCAATAGTTTACAAACACCGATAAGATGATCCCAATACAATATCAAGGTGTAGAGAAAATGGTACAAAGGCATTGGGAGTTAAGATTAAAAAGAGATATTACTGAATTCTCTAAAACGGATTATTAAAAATGTTTTCAAATGGTAGAAATATAGAATTTGAAACTATTGTGAAAGCAAAGCCACGAGAACTAGAAAAATATGTTGTTAAATTAAAAGAAGAAAAATACCCTTCTAAAATTGAAAAATTAAAGGATTGGTATGGTAGTATTTCCTTAAAATCATTAAGTCAATACGGAACAACAAATCAACCTTATTCTGCACCCACTTTCCACATTTACCTACTATATTGCTAAGAAACTGGATTTGTTGGATGGATGAAAATGATATTTGTAGGTTAAAGGCTTGCCTTTTAAAGTATTTATTAATCACAATTTATCAAAAGTCAAAGGCGAGCTTTGACCTACTCTGTCTCCTCCTCCCAAATATCCACATCAATCACATCAGAAAACGGAATGGCTGCATCTAGCATGTTTTCTACTACTTTTTGTAAAAATGTTTCTACTTCTGCCAAAAATCCATCTAAAGTCAAATCTTTTTCGGCTTTTAGAGTATAAGGCGTAAAATTAGAACTTAGCTTTCTGAAAAACCAAAAACCCGAAACAATTTGATATTCTTCTAAGCTAAAGTCTGTTGGCAAATGATTTATTTGTCCTGCTTGATAGGTTTTGATAAACAAATATTTATACAAAACGAGTTGAATAATTTTGGCTTTTTCATCACTCAAAAGCTGTTCGAAAGTATCGGCTTTTAGTGCTGCTGCATCTAGTTTTCCAGTTTTGTAATCGATGACTTGTAGCCTTTTTATTCCTTCTTTTGTTGTAATAATATCAATTCTATCAGCCGTTCCGATGAGTTTTAGAGGAATTTTTCTGATTTGTCCATTGATTTTTATATCAAAAGTAATAGTATTTTTAAGTTGTTGTTCTAGTGCAATCAGACGAATAGGAGCTTCTTCTTTCTGCAAACGCATAAATTCAGGAATCAAAGACTGTGTAACTTCTTTCAATAAAAAATTCTTTCCTGTGTCGTGCATCACACCACCAGCCAGTTTTGTGATGAGCTTTTCTACTAAAAGTTTTAGGTTTTCTTTGTTTTTTCGTGTTTTGTCTAGCCATTCTTCATTTATTTCTTTTCCTACCAACGGCTCAAAAAGTTCCTCCAAAGCCTCGTGCATAACCTGTCCATACGTATGTTGAAACAAATCTTCTTCCATCATTGGAGGCTCATTGAGTTTCAAAACTTTCTGCTCATAAAAACGCATCGGTTCTTCCAAATAACGACTAATATAACTTGGCGACAATCCTTCTTGAGTCAAATATTTTTCTAGTCGTTGAATAATTGCAGGTGTTTTTTCTACAATTCTAGTGCTATTTTCGAAAGTTGGTAAAGGCAATTCTAAACGAGACTCATAAAAACTAATATTCTCTAAATGAGACAATTCACTCTTTATTTGATTGACATAACGGCTCGGTTCTCCTCCACGCATTCCCTCCATATCAGATGCGTAAATAAGTGTTATTTTTTTGCTGCGTTGTAAAAGTCTGTAAAAATTATAGGAATACGCAGCATCATCTTCGGTGTGTGTCGGAAGATTGAACTGTAAACGAATATCAAACGGAATGCTAGAAGTCAGCACTTTTCCACGAGGAAAAATTCCTTCATTTGCCGAAATAATAATTACATTTTCAAAATCTAAAGCTCTACTTTCCAACATTCCCATAATCTGAATAGGGGCAATAGGTTCTCCAGTAAACGGAATTTTTCTATCTCTCATAAGTTCCAAAAGCAGTCTTTCAAAAGATTCTATTTTTAAAGGAATTTTTAGCTTTCCTTTTTTATTTTCACTTTGATTTTCAGATTCATTTTTAAACTTATCTTTATTTAATTTTCTATCTAATTCTTCATCAATTTCTCCAAAAATAGAATTTCCGATATGTGTTTCTTTATTTGGTGCATAAGTAATTATCATTCTTTCAATCTGTTTTAAGAGCTTATAAAACTCAAACAAATATTCACTTTCCAAAGAATGTTCTTCTTGTGTAAAACGATGCGCCAAAGCCTCAATAATCTTGAAAAAAGAACGTAAAGCCTTATGGATATTTCCCGAATTATTGGTATCTTTTTCTTTCGGATTTCGTTCATTTTTCCCCCAATCTTCGAAGAGTTGTCCGTACAACCAACCATTTTTCTTATAATCAGATAATTCTTTTACAGAAAAATAAATGATATTTTCGTCGTGCATTCGCTTCAAGGGTGGATTTTCATCTTCATCAATCGGACGAATATAAGGATGTTGCAAAATTCTTTGTAAGTCTTTGTGATAAACACTAAGAGGTTGGTCTTCATCACGCAACATATTTTCCTGTGCCTGAAAAAGATTTTTTATTAGAGAAAAAAGTGGCGTATTTCGAAGCGAAACACCCATTGTAATATTGACGAGTTTTTGAATATTTACGCCTTCGCTACTTTTTGGAAGAGAATAAAGCATCGGTAAAAGCATTGTTTCATCTGGCAATAAAACGGCTGTATGATTTCGTGCTTCTGAAAATTTGAAAAATTCATTTTTATAAATCATTCTCTCAATCATTTCATTAAGAAGATGTCCTGCTGTTTTGGCTTGTGTAATTGTATTGACTACGCTAATTACCTCAATTTCCTTTTTCTGAGTTTGTATCAAATTTTCTACAAAACTAACTTCTTCTCTTCTACCTTTTATAAATCCGTTTTGAGTAAATTTTCGAAAATAATTTCCTGCTTCATGCCATTTAGCATCGATATAAAAAGAATCCATATCCCAAAACGTTTTTGCTTTTCCTAGCTTTTCTAGTTTTCGAATAATTAATTCTTCAGCTTTATAAAGTTGATTGAAGCCTATAAAAACAGCACATTTTATATTTTGGTCTTCAATTACTTGTTCCAAATTTTCATAAACCCAACGAAAAGCCAAACCACTATAAGCACGACCCGAACTTTCTAATTTTTCTCTAAAATGATTGTAGGTCTTTTCAACATTTTGCCAAAAAAGATAATATTCTGTAATTCTACTTAGCGAACTTATGGCTTCTTCTTGTCCTTCTTCTCCAAACATATCTCCCCAACGTTCTAGCGTTTTTACTTCGTCCAAATACTCAAAAAGCTCATGTGATTTTATCAAATTTCTATCAATCAAATTAAAGTCTGATAGCATCGTAATTGCCATTGGTGCAAAACGCTCTAAAGAACCTGCTACACCTTTATCAAAATTTTGGTAAGAATCATACAATTCAAAAACAAGTGCGCTTGTATCTTCAATTTCCAAACCCGAAGAACCCACAATAAAATCTTCTAAAGAAATTACTTTTGGAGAAAAAATAGTTTCCTCTGCTATTTCAGAAAGGAAAGTCTTGAAATACAAACATGCTCTTCTAGTTGGAAGAACAATATGCAAATCAGAAATTTCTGTTTTCCATTCTTGGTATAATTCGGTTGCTACTTTGTGGAGGAAAGAAGGAGAAGATAAAGACATATATTTATTTTATAAAAAACTACTTTTTGTTGATTTGGAATTACAAATTACGCATATTTTTTAATTGAGTTCTAATTATTTTAGATTCACTGATAAAAATTAGCAAAATATGTTTTTTCAAAAAAAATTCTTATTTTTAATCAAGTTTTTAATTGAACTTCATTATTACCAAATTTATTTTATCATTTTAACTTAGAAAAACTATGAGTATTATTTCATTCAAATCAATTTTGATTAGTGCTTTTTTAGTAGGAACGCTTGCTTCATGTGGAGGCGAAAAGAAAGCAGAAACTCAAGAAGAAACTGTAGAAACAAACGTAGCTGGCGAAGTTACAGGAGAATTGAGTCTGACACAGACAAAATTTAAGACAGGAGAACCAATTAATGTTACTTTCAAAGTAAATCAGAAATTAGATAAACGTCCTTGGATTGGAATTATTCCGTCTGAAATACCTCACGGTGATGAATCTAAAAATGACCAACACGATGTCTCTTATAAATATTTTGATAACCAAGAAAGTGGAACATTGGAATTTTATACACCTAAAAAAGCAGGAAAATATGATTTCAGAATGCACTCTAGTGATAATAATGGAGTAGAAATTACCTCTATTTCTTTTGAAGTAGAAGATACAAATACTTCTGATGTAACTGGCGAACTGAGTTTGGAAAGAACTATGTTCACACCTGGGGAAAAAATTATGCTTACTTTTAAGGTCAGTCAGAAGCTAGACAAACGCCCTTGGATTGGTATTATTCCCTCTGAAATAGAACATGGCGATGAATCTAGAAACGATATGCATGATGTTTCTTACCAATATTTTGATAATCAAGAGAATGGAGTTATAGAATTTATGTCACCTACAAAAGAAGGAAAATATGATTTCAGAATGCACTCTAGTGATAATAATGGAGTAGAAATTACTTCTATTTCTTTTGAAGTCGCTCAATAATGCATTCATCTTATTAATAAATAGAAAAACAACATTTTTAGCCTTTGAGGAAAAATGTTGTTTTTTTTATAAAAACTTACAAAACAAGATTTTTTTTTGTATTTTTGCGTTCTACTACTACCCAATTACTATTTTTATCTTATTCTTAACGAATCTAAAATTAAATTCTTTTTAGATTATTGACAGACTTATTTCATTTTTTTATGAATTTGTGCTGCACTTTTGTTTCTATCTTCGTACCAAATATGATTCAATTTAATAATCAAAATTAATTTTTTAGAGAAAAAAAAAAACGACTAAAAATCTATCCCCTTCATTTTCAACAATTTATACTGATGATAAGTTGATTTAGTATAGATTTTGTATTAGAATAAAGTTATACTAATTAGTTTTCCTTAGGTAAATAAATATAATTATTTAAAGAAAAGTAATAGTATCGATTAAGTGAGCTAATTTATTTTGGCTATTTTAATTTTTCGTGCAACCATTTTATACTCACTGTGGGTCTTTTATATGAGTGAATTTCCTTTTATGTCAAACATTTCTGAACATAACGGAAGTCAATCCATTGAAAATGTTGAAAATCAACAAGAAAATCAGGAACTAGATAATGAGAATACGACTACTCGTACTGCTCATATTCCTTCTTCTGAAGAATCTCAACTTATCAATGATTGCATCAAGGGCAAACGTCAGGCGCAACGTACTCTGTACGAACAATTTGCTCCAAAGATGTATGCTATCGCAATGCGTTATGCCAAAACGACACTAGAAGCTGATGATATTTTGCAAGAATCTTTTATCAATGTTTTCAAACATATAGATAGTTTTGCACAAGATTGTCCAATAGAATTTTGGATTCGTAGGATTGTTGTCAATCAAGCACTCAAAACAGGTAGAAACAAATATGATAAAGCCTTCAAAGAAGAAGTAACAGATGTAAATTATAATTCAGAAGAAAATATAATTTTGGATCAATTTGACTTAGAGGAACTTTTACAAATCATTCGTAGACTGCCTGATGGTTTTCAGCAAATTTTCAACTTGTATGCTATTGAAGGATACAAACACAAAGAAATTGCAGAACTATTAGGAATCAGTGTAGGAACATCGAAATCACAGTACGCACGAGCAAGAGCACAATTACAAGAAATGCTCTTGAAAGAAGATGAAAGCTATGAACAACTTCGGAACTAATAACCGAAAGCAGTTGGAGGAGCAATTTAAGAACAAATTCGAAAATGCTCAATTTAGTCCACCTGCTCACTTATGGGAACAAATAGATGCTGCTTTAGATGCAAAGCCTTGGTACAAACGTCCTTTATTTTATTGGACTTCTGGGCTAGTGGCAGCACTCCTATTGGTGGTTATGTTTTGGTTTACGCTAGTTTATGATAATTCAAATACGCCTTCAAACAACGATGTTGCAAATTCTGATAAAATTGAAAATACTCAAAATAATATAGATAATAATACAGAAAATTCTTCTTCAAAGAATGAAGGAATTCGTACTATTCAAACGCCTAATGATACAGCTTTTGGTAATGTAGAAGCAAATAATCCAACTCAAAAAACTGAATGGGTTAGTAAATCTGATACAAAAAAAATACATTCTAATTCTTCTCACAAAAATAATTCTGATAAAAACTCTACTTTCTCACAAAATACTTCTACAAACACAAGTAAAGAAAATACTGATGTAGCTATTTCTATTTCCTTAAATGATAAAGACAAGAATAAAAATAAGGATTTAGATACAAATAGTAATTTGGATGAAGTAATTGCAGAAGCAAATGATACACTAGAACTTGTTGTCTTAAAAGAAATTGATTGGTCAAAATATTTACCTGTTGGAAATCCTTACTTTGAAAAAGAAGTTATTCTAAAAATGGATAGTACAAATGAAGCTATTGCAAGTAATCAAGAGAGTGAGAACCCAACAGAAAATATAAAAAAATCATCTGGAATAGCCATCACTTTTGGTATTAATCATACCCAAGGAGTTTATAAACCTACTTTCAGAACTGATTCTCTTCACTCTGGTCTAACAGTAATTGAAGCATATAGTTCAAATCTTGCTGATACACTTCCAAAAACCAACATTAGTGGAACTTATCAACAAACAGGTTTTGATGTAGCCTTACAGTTTGGAAAAGATAAACGTTGGAGTATCAATACAGGACTTGGAATGGGAAAAGCTAATTACTCTTTTAGTTCTACAAATTATGTGCGTATATATGTAGATTTAACAGATCCATTAAACTTGAGAGAATATCCAAATAATCAAGTTGAAGCAAAATATGAATGGCTGCAACTTCCTATAGCTATTGGCTATCAATTTGGAGAAAGTAGAGTCAAAAAATTTAGTGGTTTTGCACAGCTCGGAACAGCAATAGAATTTTTGAGTAGTTATTCTTATACAAGTCTCAACCCAGATGTTATTTTTACCTATGCATTAGGAAATCACAGAACTACAAACACACAGGTTTGGACTCAAGCAGGAATTAATTATCACATTACAAACCGTTGGACACTTTGGGGAGGAGGAACTTATAAATCTTCACTTTCTTCACTCATCAATGAAAATGGAGTTACTTTTTCTTCACAGGCTTACGGCTGGCAAGTAGGAACTCGTTTTACGATTTTTAAGAGTGGAAAATAATTTTGTTTAAAAAAAAATACAAAAGCCTATTCATTTCTTTAGTGAATAGGCTTTCTTGCTTTTTATATTTGTTCAAAACAGACTAGGAAGTCTGTTGTACTTTTATAACCAATTCTTTTTCAAAAATTTAATGGTTTGTTTGCGAGCCTCTTTAGCTGCCGTTTCATTATAAGCTGGTGAACTTGGATTTGCAAAAGCATGGTCTGCTTCATATCCTAAAATAGTAATTGTTTTACCTGCTTCTTTCATTGATTTTTCAAATTCCTTCATTACTTCTGGTGTAATCCATTTGTCTTTATTAGCATAAATTCCCAAAACAGGTGACTTGATTGTCTTGATTCTTTCCATATCTTTTTCAGGCATTCCGTAATACATAACGGTTGCTTTTGTATGTTCATTTGAGATAATAGAACCTTGTAATGACCAACCACCACCAAAACACCAACCAATTGTAGCAATTTCTAAAGGTGCGCTTGCATCTTCAATAGCTTTTTCTTTAGCATGTTTTGTCACAGCTTCAATAATTGAAGTTGCACGAGCATTGTCCATTCCTTGCATATATTTTTGAGCTTCTTCTCGTGTTGTGGCAACCTTTCCATCATACAAATCAATAGCAATTACGTTTACTTTTTTTCCAAAATTTTCGTAGTATTTTTCTACTTCTTTTTTCACATAATCATTAAGTCCCCACCATTCGTGAAAAACAAATAAATATTTTCCTGTTGGTTTTTTGGCTTGTACCATAAAGACATTGGCAGCTTCGCCACCTTCTACTGCTATTTCTGACATTTTGCCATATTGAGGAGTAAAATCAAATGCAATAGGATTTGGATGTTTGTTTACAAATTCTTTATCTGTTGTGAATTTAGCAAACTCATCAACAGCACAACATGCGTTGTTTTCTGATTCAGAATCATTGAATAATAAAAAATAAGAACCTATCCCTGTAAAAACAGCAATAAGTGATAGAAAGAGATAATTTTTTGAGAAGAACATTTTGTAGTAGTTTAGATTATAGATGCAAAAAAGATAATTGAAAAATAGTGTATTTTTTAGAAATACGTAGTGCGAACAAAAAGTAATAGCAAGTTGTTTTGAAACAGAATCTAAAACAGTTATCTTTTATAAAAGCAATACAGATGAGTAAGCATATCAAAAAATCAGATTTACCTCAAAAAATATGTCTTGTGTGTCAAAAACCATTTACTTGGAGAAAAAAATGGGAAAAAGTTTGGGAGGATGTAAAATATTGTAGTGAAAGATGTAGAAGAGCAAAATAAATTAACTCTGTGTTTAAATTTGTAATTTTGTTAAATCATAAGTAAAAAATAAAGCGAACTTATAGTCGTCAAAATAAGTTGAAGAGAAATACTCACTAATAATTAAATCAAATAAATATGTCAGGTAAAAAGAAAGAAATACAAAAGTCAGTCAGTATCAAAAATCGTAAGGCTTCCCATGAATATCATTTTATAGATATTTATCAAGCTGGAGTAGTTTTGCAGGGAACAGAAATCAAATCTATCCGAATGGGAAAAGTTACGATAAGTGATGCCTTTTGCTTGTTTATTGGAAATGAATTGTTTCTCCGTAATCTACATATTTCGCAATACGATATGGGAAATGTACATAATCACGAAGAAAAAGCAGATAGAAAATTACTTTTGAAGCGAAAAGAACTAAAAAAACTTCAATATGATGCTCAAGATGTTGGTCTGACAATCATTCCGACAAAAGTATATGTTAATGATAGAGGGCTTGCAAAAATAGAAATTGCGCTTGCAAAAGGTAAAAAACTATATGACAAACGCCAAGACCTAAAAGCAAAAGATGCAAAAAGAGAACTTGACCGTTTTTAGTAAGTAATCAGTTACCAATTAATTTCAAATACATTTTTGAAAATACAAAAAACTTTTTTCCAATTGAGCAGGGTTTTAACTCTGATTTTCTTATATGTTTATGAACAAAAAATCCATTTTAGATTTAATAAAAAAACATCAAACTTCATTTGATGAAGAAATAGAATTTCAAAAACAGATAATTAAATTTTTAGAAGAGAATGATGATTTTGCCTTACGTTCTAATCTAATTGGACAGATTACAGGTTCAGCTTGGATTGTCAATAAAGAACGTACAAAAGTTCTTTTGATTCATCATAAGAAACTAAATAAATGGTTACAAATTGGTGGACATATAGAAGATACTGATCAGACTATTGAAGAAACTATTTTGAGAGAAGTAAAAGAAGAAAGTGGTCTTAAAAATTTAAAACTACTTTCTTCTTCTATTTATGATATTGACATTCATACTATTCCTCCAAAAAAGGAAGTTACAGAGCATTTACATTTTGACATTCGCCTAATTGTAGAAGCAGATGAAAATGAAGATTTGACTCCTCAAAATGACGAAATCTTGGATATTAAATGGTATAATTTACATGAAGTTCAAAACTTAGCAGAATCAAACACTTCTATAAATCAATCTATGAAAAGAATGGTTGATAAGATGATAGCTTTGTAAGCTAGTTTACTTCAAAATAGCTTGTATTTTCATTGTTCTGATAGGTTTTCTAGGGTCATTGCAAATTACAGTCAGAGAACGAATATATGTTCCTCTGTCTTCTGGTGTTTGAAAGATAATTTTTACAATGGCATTACTATGAGGTGCAACCTCGTTCCATTCTGATTTTTCTGTAAGTAGTTTGCACCCATATCCTTCTATTATTTTATGAATTCTCAAAGGCATATTACTTTCATTTTTGAGTACAAAAGTAGCTTCTAAAGAATCCTTTCCTTCCAAATTTTTTAGATAATGACTGCCTAAGTTTATGTAATCGTCTTCTATTTTAAGCTCTGGATAGGCTTCTAACATTTCAATATTTAAGCTAGGAAAGTATTCTTCTACATTGGCTGTTACTTTAAACTCTAACTTAATTGTTTTTTTATTTTGTTCCCCAAAAAGCAGTACAATATCTTCTAAATAACCAAAATCATTCTTTAAAAGTGGATCATAAATAACATAGATAGCACTAGTTTCTCCTGCCTTTAAAATATGTGTAGAATCAAAACGCACTTGCAAATGTTTTGGCATTTCCATCTTTCCTGTAAATACAAAGTCCTCTTTACTTGAATTATAAAACTCAAACTTTTTAGTCATCGGAACTTTATTCAACATATTCCCAAAATGAAGATATTTAGTTCGGGTACGAATTTGTGGTGTTTTTTCTAACTTATATTTAAAATCTCTATCCTTATCCAAAACAGGTTGTAGTTCTCCTTTCAACATTAGTGTTTGTGTCCCTGCATTGTCTGTCTTTACTGTAAACACTTTAACAAAATTGCCGTAATTATAAGGTAAAAAAACTAATTCTATAAAACTACGCTCGTCTTTTTCTATACTTCTATTTGAGTTTTGATTCGAAAAACTACAAGCACAATCCGTTGAAATATCTAATATTTTAATTTCATTTTCTGAATTGTTTGTAAAGTAAAAACGATGAGTAAGTGTGTCTTGAAATTCTATTTTTCCAAAATCAAATTCTGTTTCTTCAAAATCTAAGGTAGAATTTTGAGCCAAAAGCTCTGTTGAAAATAGAATAAAAGCTAAACTAAAAACAGAAATAGAGAAAACTTTAAAAGGGAATTTAGAAAACATAGAAGATAGAAATGCTTCTTTTAATGCAAATTGGATTTTGTACATAGCTGATTACTTATTAACTTGTCTTTATAAAATGAGTATAAATTATTATTTTTTCAGAAAAAGAATAGAAATAGAACTGGGAAAAATATTTTAAAATAATTGTAAAACTTTTATTAGAATATATCCTATAAAAGCTGACACAACTAGTTTTCTTCTAAAGCAAAATTATGGATTTGAATACAAAAGTAACAAAAAACAACTTTGAAGGTGCTAATTTTTTATTAGTAAGTTGGGTAGATATGGTAGCTAATTTTTCACTTCCTGAAGATAAAAACATAGAAATCTTTACACTTCTAGGTTCTCAATACAAAGAAAATACTCGTTATTATCACAACTGGACACATATCAAAACGATGATTAAAGGCTTGTATGATTATCCAGAAGAAATAAATGACATACTTTCTATTGAGTTAGCTATTTGGTTTCACGATGCTATTTACGTCCCACTTCGTAAAGATAACGAAAGCAGGAGCGCAAAATTTTTTCACGAACAATTATCTCTATACTTACCTATGGAAAGAGTGCGAAAAGTGATGAATTATATTGAAGCTACCAAAAATCATTCTAAAACAACAGATAGAGATTTACAAGTGCTTTTAGATTTAGATTTAGCGATTTTAGGGCAATCACCAACGGTATATCAGAACTACTCTAAGCAAGTAAGAGAAGAGTTTGGTTATGTTCCTAATTTTTTATACAAAAGAGGTCGAAAGCTAGTTTTAAAAAACTTTTTAGATAGACCTACTATTTATCAAACTACATTTTTTAAAGAGCAATTAGAAAAACAAGCACGAGAAAATATTAGAGAGGAATTAGATAGTTTATAAGATGAAATAATCAAGCAAGCTTTAATAAGAGTACCTTCTAAAAAACATGCATTATCTATAAATAGTGCATGTTTTTTTTGTCAATTTTTGTATATCACTAAAATATAAAACTCTATTTTCCAATAAGTTAAAGAGCTTTTTAAAAGTTTCAAAATGAAAAACGCTTGGCTTGAATTGAAATATTTAAAGTTTTTATGACACAATATTCAGATAATAATTTGAAGTATCAAACTATTAGCAAAAATGTTTAGTGCTTTAGTATAAAAACTGATTTTTAGGTAACCTTTTAACCTGATTTACTCGTTTAACAAAGTAAACCCAACAACTATTTGTAATTATCACTTTAACAAAAAAAATATCTATATAAAATACTACTACTCATCAATTCAATAAATAACTAAAAAATTATGAAAAAGACGATTTACTTTACACTTATTTTACTAGGTAGCGTCTTTAGTTTTACTACTTTTACTAACTTCGCTTATGCCCAACATGAAGGTTTAGATTGGTTTGCTAATGGAGAGCGTCATAAACAACAAGCTCGTTATGACTTAGCCTTACAAGAATATGACAAAGCTGTTCAGAGAGAGCCACGTAATCATCTTTATATTTACTCAAAAGCACAATGTGAATACCAACTCAAAAAGCCAAAAGAAGCAGCACAATCATTAAGTTATGTTATTCGCTTAAACAGTAATTACTCTCCTGCTTATGCTTTGCTTGCCAAAATTTATGCAGATCAGAATGACAATGAAAAAGCTGCTCAACTCTATGATATTGCAGCACGTTATGAGCAAGAAAAAGACAAAAAACAATTCTATCGTTTCTTTGTGATTAAAGAAAGTTTAGCTAAAAAAAATTGGGCAACAGCTTATGAAAAAATCAAAATTACCAAAACTGAATTTCCTGAAAATCTTGAACTTTATTATTTAGAATCTCAGGTAGCTAATTATTTAGGAAAATATAGAGAAGCTATTGAAGCTATCGAAACTATTGAACCCAAAATTACAACCTTACATCCTAGCGAAAATGCTCGTTATTATTATCAAAAAGGATATGCTTACTATCATTTAGATAATTTTGAAGAGGCTTTCAAAACGTGGTCAAAGGCAAGCTATGGTAACTTTAAAAATAAGATAGAAGAATTTTCTCCTGCTCGTTATGCGTATCTAGCAGAGGCTTATGTAGAAGTTCGTCAGTTTAATGAAGCGCAAGCCTATGCTCAACAAGCTCTAAAAATAGACCCAAATAATGCAAGTGCTTATTTTACTCTAGCTAATTTACAAGATAACAAAGCAACAGCAAATGTAGACAAAACGCTAGAACTCTATTATAAATCAGCTAAGTTTGAGAAAGATTTGAAACGCAGTACACAGATTTATGAGCAAATAGCACGACTAGAACTTTCTAAAGATAATTACGATAATGCACTTAAAGCATCACAAAATGGTTTAACATTTAATTCAGCAAATAAAAATTTGCTTTACTTAAATGGACTTACTCTTTTTCATCTACACAAACATCAAGAAGCTGCTGAAGCACTTCAGAAAGCTCTTGCTCAGATGAGAGACCCTATTGAACATTCTCGTTGTATGTTTTTATTAGGATTAGTTTATCGCAATGGAGACAAATTAGATATTGCTCGTAGAGCATTTGCAAATGTACAAGCGCAGCCTTTCAAAATGGCAGCTACTAACGAAGTAAAACTAATACAGCAAGCTACAGAAGGCGAAGAAGAACTATAAGATTTTAAAGATAAATTTCACTTACTACTATTACTATCTAAAGCCATTTTATATAATTAAATCATTCAGATTT
Source organism: Bernardetia sp. Wsw4-3y2 (assembly GCF_037126295.1). Taxonomy (NCBI): domain Bacteria; kingdom Pseudomonadati; phylum Bacteroidota; class Cytophagia; order Cytophagales; family Bernardetiaceae; genus Bernardetia; species Bernardetia sp. Wsw4-3y2. The sequence continues at coordinate 1,866,496 of NZ_CP147017.1, forward strand.
TAAATATATAAAAATGGCTTTTTTATTTGTGCTATAAAAAAATTCTGCCTTTTTTTTATTCTACTTCTGCGAATTATAGAAAAACATTTCTTAGTCATCAGGTTTTAAATCAACATAACATTTTATATTTTGTAAGATATTTTTGGATGAATCCATTTTAATAGTCATATTTTGGATGAATTGTTGTCTTTTTTTAGCAGTAGTCTGAAACTGATTTTATTTATTTTTTTGCTTCTAAATATAAAGTAGTAACTTGATTAAGAAAGGTATAATCAGTTAATAACTGCATAAAATAGAATTTGGTAAAACTACTGTTGCATAAAATAGTTAGTTTATCTCAATTTGTCTAAACTAAAAAGTGTTTATATTGCAAATAGCACACTTTTATTTTTTAATTTGATAAAACCCTTATGAAAAAGCGATTTTATATATCCGTTTTTATCCTAATTTTTCAAATGACTCTAAGTACAGTCATTGCACAAAATTTTTCAAAAGAATATTGGCACAAAGGAGAAGTCTATTTATTTACAGAAGAAAGTATAAAAGGAAGTATTAGATATGACCTAGACCAAAATAATATTACTATCCGAACGCCTGATAACAAATTGCGTTCTTATAATGCTTCACAAGTAGAACAATTTTGGATTGAGGACGAACTTCAAAAGCGAGTTCGTTATTTTTATTCTCTTCCGCAGATTACTAAAGATGATTATAGAGTCCTTTATTTCTTTGAATTATTGACTGAAGGCAAAATTACACTTCTTTGTAGAGAAAACTTTGTAGTAAAACAAGTAGGTTACTATTCGCCTTATATGTGGGGAGGTTGGACAAATGGAGGAAGTTATGTAGTTCAAGAAGATGATTATTTTTTATTAAATAATGAAGGAAATGTTGTTGATGTAGAGGAAGATAGAGAAGCAATTATGAATCTTTTTGGAAAGAAAAAAGACGTAATGGAACTTTATTTAATAGACCACAACAACAAACTGCGTAATAGAGAAGATTTATTACAGATGATTCGTTATTATAATGAGGTTTATAAATAGTAATTTTAGACTTATTTTTTGATAATTTACTGAATTAAAGGCTTTTTGATTCTTGTAATTTGGAATAAAATGTTTAATTTTGCAGTTCGTTTTTTAGAGTTTTGTAGTTTTACACGCTCTAATTAGAAAAATTTAAATTAAATTTATAGGGTAAGTGGCGCAATCCTCTTACATTAAACTGTTTATAAAATGAAAAAAGAAATTCACCCAGATTATCGTGAAGTAGTATTTTTAGATACTTCAAGCGACTACAAATTTTTGACTCGTTCTACTATCCTTACAAAAGAGACTATCACTTGGGAAGATGGAAAAGAGTATCCATTAGTTAAAGTAGAGGTTAGTTCTGCATCTCACCCATTCTATACAGGTGGAAAAGGAAACTTTGGACGTACTACTGGACGTGTTGAGCGTTTCAATCGTCGTTATAAGCGTACTGATAAAAATGCAGAAGCTCAAGCAGAAACAACAGAAGAGTCTACTGAAAAGTAATCTTTATTTTTCTTTAGCACTAAAAAAGCCTTCAAATTCTAAGTATTATTTAGATTTTTGAAGGCTTTTTATTTTTAGAAAATTTTCATTTTTTTATTTCTTCTTATAAGTAGATACTGTCATTAAACTATTAGAGGTATCTGTCAGTTTTAGAAGCTCTGGACAAACATCTACAAAATAACTACGATCAGTATTTCCTGCATCTAACCAAACAAAACTAAATGCCCCTAAGGTAGTATCTGAAGAAGCAGTTATTCTATACTCCCAAATTCCTGTTGCTTGACCATTTTCAAGTTCTTCTACTGTTGCACCTAAGTTAAAGACTAAAGACATCGTTTTTTGGTCTGTCTCTGGCGTACTTACTATTTCACCATTTCTTGTTTGACGACGAGATTCTACCCATTCCCAGCTACTTTCAGTAAGAATAGCATTTGCTTCTGCAACTTGACTAACTGAGTTTTCACAACTAATTATAGGTGCTACCTCTTCTTTATCATCTTTACACGCTACAACAGAAAGAAATATAAAAAATAGTAGTATAAAAGAAACGGAATAATTTATTGATTTTTTCATTTTTGTTTTAAATATTGGGGGATTGAAAATAAGGGAATAACATATTAAATAATAATGTTCAGAATAGTATTACTCAAAAGTTATAGCAAAAAAACACCTAACTACTAGAATAAACTAGGTTAGGCGTTTTTTATTTTATACAAAGATAAATAATTTTACTTATTTATACTTGAATTATAGTTTGAGTTACTCTTTGATAAATTTCATTGTTTCTATCTCACGACCATTATTAACGCTCAAGATATACATTCCTTTAGGAAGTTTTGAAACGTTGATAGAAGTTTCTTGAGAAGTAAGTGTAGTATTTAAAACTCGTGCACCTGTTACACTGTAGATAACAACTTCTGAGTCTAAGCTAAAGTATCCTAAGCGAATATTCAATGTTTGGCTTGCAGGATTAGGGAATGCTACAAAAGCAACATCTCCATCTTTAGTTCCATCCACTCTAGCATCTTGAGCTTTATCATTATGATAAGCCATTGGAGAAGGATTGATTCTGTTTGTATTACCAATTACTACTGTATAATCTTCAACTTCACCATAAGAGAATGTTTCACAAGGAGTTGCATTTCCATTATATTTCATAGATACACGCATACGAGTAGAACCGTTTGCAGCAGAAGAAGGAATTGTGAATGAGCCACTTACAGAAGAGCTTGTACTTCTTGTACGAGTATAAACTTTCTCGCCAGAGTCATCAAAATCGCCATCTTGATTATAATCTACCCAAACATCATATGCTTCGCTATAAGTACGACTTGCCCACGCTGGAGTGATTGTGATTGTATAAGCAGTTCCTTTAGCAAATGTTGTAGAAAGATTTGTAAAGTCAGCATATCCACCATTTGCACCCGAGTTGTTGTTGATAGAACCAACTTGTACTCTTTGAATCCACTCATCAGAAACACTATTTCCTTTAGATGCACAGTAAGAAACAACTGGAGCAGAAGAAGTAGTTACAAAAGCACTAGAAGAGTATGCACTACTTACCGAACAGTTTGCACGAACTTGGAATTCATACTGAGTAGAAGCACTTGCACCAGTAAGACCAAGAGAAGTCGAAGTAGAATTAAGCACATTCCAAGAACCACCACCTGTACGAACACGAACATCATACGAAGTTGCACCTGATACAGAAGACCAAGAAGCTGTAAATGAAGAACTTGTTACAGAAGAAGACGATAAACCAGCAGGAACACCACAAGAAGGAGTAGAACCACTAGTGATATTTATAGTATAATCTTCAACTTCACCATACGAGAATGTTTCACAAGAAGTTTGTGCGCCATTATATTTCATAGATACACGCATACGAGTAGAACCAGTTGGAGCATTTGAAGGAATAGCTAATGTTCCTGTACGAACAGCACTTGAAGCAGAACCAGCATCATAAACTAACTCACCTGCATCATCAAAATCATTATCTTTATTAAAATCAACCCATACTTTCCAGTATTCATTGTATGAAGTTCCAGAAAAACCAGGAGTAAGAGTAAGAGCATTAGAGCTTCCTTGAGAAAGAGTTACAGAATTAGAAGTAAAATCTGCATATCCACCATTAGCACCACTTGTTTTGTTTAAAGAACCAACTTTTACACCAGCAATCCACTCATCAGAAACACTATTTCCTTTAGATGCACAGTAAGAAGTTGTTGGAGGATTTGTTGTACCACCTGAAACTAAATCAGAACGAAAACCTGTAAGAACAGCACGCATACGAGATTTTTGACCTTCTGTGAACATATACATACAAGCATCGTTTGTATAATCCATATAGTTCATAAACATATCACTTGAAAAACCTCCGTTGTTAGAACAAGATTTTGAAGGATAAGAAGGGCAACCACCATTTGAAGCTGCTGCAATAGGAGTGTCACTTACAAAGTCATCAGCTCCACAAGCACCATCTCCCCAAATATGACGAAGATTTAACCAGTGACCTACTTCGTGAGTTGTAGTACGACCTAAATTAAAAGGAGCACCTACATTTCCAGTAGAACCAAAACCAGTAGTAAGGATTACAACACCATCAGTGTTTGCAGCACCACTACCTGGAAACTGAGCATAACCCAAGATTCCACCACTCATATTACATACCCAAATATTTAAGTATTTTTGAGTATTCCAAGCATCTTTACCACCTTGAGAAGTAAATTTCATTGCATCATTTGTAGAGAAAGATGTTTTGCTAGTTTGAGTACGTGTAACACCTGTTGTAGGATTTCCATTAGGGTCAGTAGATGCTAAAACAAACTCTATTTCTGTATCAGCTACTGAACCAGCAAATTCAGAAGGTGTAAGTGTATAATCACTATTTGTTCTTCTAAAATCTTGATTCAATACATCAATTTGAGATTGAATTTGTGCTTGACTCACATTCTGAGCTGAAGTATTATAAATTACGTGAACTACAACAGGAATTGTATAAACTGTAGCTTCTGTACGCTGATTTTTTTGATTTTGAATATAATTTTGCGTAAATGTTTCGATGTTACGCATTTTTTGTTTTGCTTCTGGGTTGATAGAAAGCAAACGCTCTAAGTTGTGGTCTGTAGTACAAGAACGACCATCTTTGTGACCATGTGAATCTTGAGCAAATGATGTTGAACTTGCAAGCATTCCTATGCCGAGTCCAAAGCTAAAAAGTGTGTGTTTGATTGTTTTTGTAAAAGTCATTGTATATCTATAAAAGTGTTAAAGGGGAAATGAATTTATTAATTAGATTGTGTTAAATCCTTAATTAAACCTTACTCTTGAAAGGTGTTGCAAACATACGACGCTTTTTTAGAAAAACAAAATTCTGCAAAACCATTTTTTAACAACACAAAACACATCAAAAACACAACAAACCAAATATTTAAAACAAAAACAACCATTTAAACCAAATAATATTCTTAATTATACGTATATAGCTCAACATTCCAAATAATATTTTATATTGAATAATCTAAATTTAACCAAAATAAATTTCATTTTTTTGAAAAAAATCAAAATTTTAAACTTTTTAGATAAAAAAAGTACTCAAATTGGTAGAGTTACTCTCAAAAAACACCTCTAAATGCAACAAGGTTGCAATAAAAACGCAACTTTTTTTAGTTAATCTCGTAAAGCAATTTCTATAACTCACTGAATGACATTATACAGATAGCTGCAACCACAAAAAACAATGCTTCTCAGCTAAACTTTATAAAAATACATCTTACTCTAAAAATAGTTGCTAAGAGCTTGCTCAATTATTGGTAAACATGAGTTCTATTTTTTACTTCACTTGTTGGTCTGTTGTACAAAATTATTTGGTTGTTGGTGTCACTTCGCTAACATCAGCAACAGTATTGTGGAATTTCTACTTACTTTTTCAAAAAAATCAATGTTAAATTCATTCATAAATAAAAAAAATGCTCAAATTTAGATTCGATTGACATAACTACGTAATATCAGTAATTTATTCTCATTCTTTTTTTAGTATATTTGCAGTTGATTTTATCAGATTTTGATCTAATCCTTTTTTACTTATTGTCTTTTGTTATATTAATTGTCAATCCGTTTATTTTTATTGCTATGTTGTTAGATTTTGAAAAGCCCATTTTTGAATTAGAAGAAAAACTACAGGAAACAAAGAGTCTTGCTGCCAAAAATAATATGGATGTGAGTCAGGCTGTAAAATTATTAGAAGACCGTATAGTTCATTTAAAAAAAGAAACTTTCAAAAATCTTACTCGTTGGCAACGTGTACAACTTTCTCGTCATCCAGACCGTCCTTATACACTTGATTATATTGCTCACTTGACTGATAATTTTGTGGAACTACACGGAGACAGAGGTTTTGGTGATGACAAAGCTATGATTGGAGGTATTGCTCAAATTGATGGACAGTCTGTAATGATTATTGGACAACAAAAGGGACGAAATACCAAACAAAGACAATATCGTAATTTTGGAATGGCAAACCCAGAAGGATACCGTAAAGCATTGCGTTTGATGCAGCTTGCAAATAAATTTGGAATGCCCATCCTTACACTTATAGATACTCCTGGTGCTTATCCTGGTATAGAAGCCGAAGAGCGAGGACAAGGAGAGGCAATTGCTAGAAACTTGAAGGAAATGTTTTTATTAGATGTTCCTATTATTTGTATTGTTATTGGTGAAGGAGCTTCGGGTGGTGCGCTTGGTATTGCGATTGGAGACAGAGTTTGTATGCTTGAAAATACATGGTATTCGGTTATTTCCCCTGAATCTTGTTCGTCTATTTTGTGGCGTAGTTGGGATTATAAAGAACAAGCTGCAAGTGCATTACGACTTACTTCTTTAGATATGCACAAATTTGGTTTGATTGATAGAATAATTGAAGAACCTTTAGGTGGAGCACATCGTCATCAAGAAGAAACAATGCACATTGTAAAAAAAGCCGTTTTAGAAATGATAGAGGAGCTTTCAAAACTAGATAGCAAGACATTAAAACAACAACGCACAGAGAAATTCTCTAAAATGGGTGAGTTTGAAGAAGCACAAATCAGTAAGGCGAGCTAAAACAGAAATCTAAAAAAGGAAGATATATCAATAATGAGTATATGATTTTATCCAGTTTCTAATAAATTAGGATTAAAACTAACGCCAAATACAAACGAAATGAAAAAGTTGCAAAATTTTCATTCTCATAATTGGAATCTTAACCAACGAACGTATGTCTTGCCCTTTGAAAAAAGCCGTTTGCTTACTTATCTAAAACAGCTAACAAAACCTTATGGAGATAAACCCAAACGCAAAAAAGATTATGAGCGTTACCGTTTTACAGGTAAAATAGAAAAAAACAAATTTCGCCTCTCAAGAACAGTTCTAGAACCCAATAATTTTTTGAGTATTGCAGAAGGAACAATTGAATCAACTTCGAAGGGTTGTTTTATTCAAATCAAATACAAAACATTCAAATTCACTAGAATACTTATTTGGTTTTGGGGAGTTTTGGGTCTTTGCATGACTTTATATTTTAGTTTTTATAAAATAAATGTTCTCTACGGCATTTTAGCAGGTATTTTTACGTTGGCTCATACAACTGTCTGTATTTTGAGTATCCAAAGACAAAAAAAAATACTAGAAGATATTTTTGATGAAGTATTCAATTCATATAATGAGTTTTTGAATTAACTTTCAATCTTTCAAAAAAAAAAGTCATTTAAACTTCCCTATAGTGGTATATTTTTACTGTACTCTACTTTTTTTTGCTTTGACATTCAAGTTGCAGAGCAACGAAATATTTGTAGAAAAAAGTAAAAGTGTAAAGTTATAAAAGTTGCAGCGCAACGCAATATTGATATTCTTTTTGTCTGAATATTATAAATTATATAACGTTGCTCTGCAACTAAAAAGCATTTTTAAAAAGTAGAGTACAGTAGTATATTTCTAGACAGAAATAGAAATAAATATTCAACTTACTCTTCTTCATCATTTATATCTTCACTATCAAAAACATTTTGAATGTAAAGTGAAGCCTTTACTGTTCCTTCGTCAGAATTATATTCCATTACAAAACCTAATTTTTCACAAATTCTTTTCATAGCTCTATTTTCTGACAAAATATCGGCTGTTAATAGTTCTATTCCTTCACTACGACACACTTCGACAGCTCTATTCAAAAGCTCAAAACCTAGTCCTTCGCCTTGATAACCATCGACGATAGTCATTCCAAATTCAGCTTCTTTTGTTCCATGCACCTTTATTATTCGGATTGCTCCTATAATTTCGTTTTGAGTAGTATTTGTATTTAGTAGCTCTTCTTTCTCTTTTTCTATAATAAGTGTAATTTGTCGGTCATAATCAGCAAAACAAATTCTTGAAAGTCTTTCATGAGATGTTCTTTGGTCAAGACTAACAGCATGAAAGAATCTAAAATAAACACTTTGAGGAGAGAGTTTTTTATGAAACTCTGCCATTGAAGGTTCGTCTTCTGGGCGAATAGGACGAATCAAAACTTGCTGTTTACTTTTTGGTAAAATCCATTTTTCTTCATATTCTGAAGGATAAGGACGAATTGCCAAACGAATAAGTTCTTCTCCTTTTACTTCATTAGGTTGTAAAATCATGACAGCATCAAGAATCGAAACGCCCTCTGTACGAGAAACAGAAATTGGATTAAGATAAATTTCTTTTATAAAAGGTTGCTCAATAATTAACTGACTAAAGCGAACCATTGATTGCTCTAAAAGTATCAAAGTAGGTTCATGTAAATCTTCTGTTTTTACAAGGTTTTTGAAAATTGTTGTTTGTTCTATTGCTCTTCTTGCTAAAGTAGCATTGAGAGGAGGCAAAGCAACAGCTCTATCTTGATAATATTGCAATGATTTTCCACCATTTCCAAAGAAAATAATAGATCCAAATTGTACATCTACTTTGCTTCCCATTAGCATTTCAATAGAATCATGTGTGTTCATTTCTTGAACAGTTACACCCAAAAATTCATTAGGACTTACACGCTCTTCTATATTTTTCTTAATTTCTTGATAGGCACTTCTAACTGCTTGTTCCTCTTTAAGATACAGACGCACTCCACCCACTTCACTCTTATTAATAATAGAGTGAGAGTGAACTTTCAAAACAACTGGCTTTCCTATTGCTTTTGCTTGTTGCCATGCTTCATCTTCTGAAAGAGCCAAACGGGTATCAACAATAGGTAAATTATAGGCTGCCAAAATCAACTTTGCTTCCCATTCTGTCAAAATTGTACGTCCTTCTAATCTTGCATTTGCTATAATTTGAGTTACTGTCACTCTATTTGGTGGATTTTTTTTCATTGAATCCGAAATACGAGGTGTTTGATAAATCCCTTTCAAATTATAGGCATATTTCCACAAATAATTGAAAATATGTGCTGCTGCATCAGGATATTGAAAATTAGGAATTCCTGCTTTCGAAAGTAATTTTCGTCCTTCTTTTGTTGTGTCTCCTCCCATCCAACTAACTAACAAAGGTTTCTTTTTGAGAGAAGCAAAACGCAATAAGTTTTTGGCTGTTTCAGTAGGTTTACTGACTGCTTGAGGAGCAAGAATTACCAAAAGTCCATCAATAGCTGTATCTTCTAATAAAACTTCAGTAGCTTTTTCATAGAGTTCAGGAGTAGCAAACTGATGTAAATCTAATGGGTTTTCATACACCCAGCCTTTAGGTAGGAATTCAGAAAGTGATTCAATTGTTTTTTCTGAAAGTTGTCCCAACTGCCCACCACCTTTTGTGAGCATGGCTGTTGCAAGCTGTGCTGGCGCATTTGCATTGGTTAGAATGGCTAAATTCTTTCCTTTTGGGCGAGGTTGTTTAGAAATTACTTCTACCATAAAAAATACTTCTGCCATTGTATCAACACGAAGCATTCCCGAACGACGAAAAGCAGCATTAAAAATTAAGTCTTCATCTATTTCAAAACGAATAGGAGAAACTGCTTGACTAGAACTATCATTTTCTATCTGTTGTCTTTTACCTGTTTTGAGTACAATAATGGGCTTTGAATAAGAAACTTCTTTAGCTGCTGATAAAAAAGAACGAGCATAATTAATTGTTTCCATATATAAAACAATTGCCTTTGTTCTTGTATCATCCCCTAGATAATGAATTACATCTCCCCAACTTATATCAATCATTCCACCAATCGAAACAAAAGCACTAAAACCTACATTCTGACTATTGCCCCAATCTAAAACACCTTCTCCCATTGCTCCACTTTGAGAAACAAAACCAATACTTCCTTCTTTTGGTCTTTGATTGGAAAAAGTAGCAAACAAATTGAGATGGGGACGTATAAAACCGATAGAGTTTGTACCAATAACACGAACACCAGATTTTCTTGCTTCTAATAATACTTCGGCTTCAAACTCTTCTCCTTTTTCCCCTGTTTCTCTAAACCCTGCTGAAAGAACAAGTGCATTTTTTACATTGGCTTGTCCACACTCTCTGATTATTTCGGCAACTGTTTTGGCAGGTGTAATGATAATTGCTAAATCTATAAACTCATCTATATCTTCAATTCTTTTATAACAAACAGAACCATTAATTTCTTCGTACTTTGGATTAACAGGAAACACCTCTCCTTTATAATCTAATAAAGTTAAGTTTTCGAATAATCTTTTTCCTAAAGAATTCTCTCTTTTACTTGCTCCAATAACTGCAATAGTTTTGGGATGAAAAAGAGCTTCCATTTTACTTTTATCGTAAGAAGGATGAAAATGATGCGCCGAAACGCCTTCGCCCCAAGAGCGAATACCTTCCAAAACTCGTTCTAAAATACGTTGAAAAGAATGCTGCATGACAGTTTGGATTCCGATAGCCAATTGATTGGCTAGGTAATTATAATTTCTTTTTAAAGGTAGAAAAGAATTTGATTTTTTAGTATTATTTATCTCAAAAATATTTATTTTATTTTGAGATGATTGTGATGATTTAACTTCTTTCCTTTTCGAATCTTTATTACTCAAATATACAACAGGCATCTGTAAAAAATGTAATGTAAACAGATAAAAATTAATGAAAATTGCTATTTGTGAGTGTTTTGTGTATGTTTTGTATTCCTATCAAGAAACCAAATCTAATTGGTTGCCACTGTGTACTTGCTCCTTTTTTTTATAAAAAGTTGTTAAAAAATGACCCTTAGTCATATTAAGACTTTTTTTTTAAATCAAATAGAAAAAACCTTACGCTCATTTTTTATAGGTAAATATAGTTACTCTCAGATTTTATTCAATTAAAGTTATATTTTTTTGAATTTTTTGACTGCTTTTACTACTTATAAAGTTAGAAACGCTATTTTTGCAAATAAGTTTTGTTTGCCGTACAAAAAACGTGTAAATTAATTATTAACAAATTACTACCAAAAAAATGACTACAATTCAGAAAACAAACAATGAATCGATTGTGCTTGCTATAATTGAAATAGCTGCGCAAATGCTCAAAAAAGGCTCAAACCTCACTAACATCATTGGTTTAACTACTCAGCAGTGGATGGTTCTCTTGTATGTACAAGGAGATCAAAATATTCCTTATGCTGAAGAACGCCTTCAACAAGGAGGAATTTTGGCTTCTGACATTGCTGAAGCATTGAATGTTTCTCGTCCTAATATTACAAATCTAATACAAGTTTTAGCAGATAAAGGACTAATCAAACAAGACAAAGACCCAAAAGACAAACGTCGAAAAGTATTGGTATTGACAAGAAAAGGCAAGGATGCTATTGGAAAAGTTGCTCCATTGAGAGAAAATGCAAATATGAGATTATTGAATGATTTTACAGAGGAAGAAAAAGACGATTTGCTTGCCAAACTTATGCACTGTCTTGACCGTTTGCACGGAAGAATATAATATTTATAAAGTTCTTAATTTTGCAAAAAATTCTAAATACAAATATGAGCAAAACATTCGATAATAAAGTTGTTATTATTACAGGAGGAACTTCTGGAATTGGTAGAGCTTGTGCAGAAGCCTTTGGAAAAGAAGGTGCTAAAATAGTTATTACAGGTAGAAATAGTAAAAAACTAAAAGAAGCACAAGATTTTTTAGAAAATCAGCATATAGAAGTTTTGCCTCTTCAGCTAGATGTCAGTAAGGAAAGTGATAATAAAGAATTAGCAGAAAAGACAGTTGAAAAATTTGGAAAAATAGATATTTTGATAAATAATGCAGGTATTTCGATGCGTGCTTTATTCAAAGATTTAGATTTATCAGTTTTGAAAAGCTTAATGGATATTAACTTTTGGGGAACTGTTTATGCTACTAAATACTGTATTCCTCATATTATCAAAACAAAAGGTTCAATAGTAGGAATTTCATCTATTGCAGGATTTAGAGGTTTGCCAGCTCGTACGGGTTACTCAGCTTCTAAATTTGCAATGCAGGGGTTTTTGGAAGCATTAAGAACAGAAATGAAGGCTGAAAACGTACATGTTTTGATTGCCTGCCCTGGTTACACCTCTTCTAATATCAGAAATACAGCTCTTTTACAAGATGGCAGAGCACAAGGTGATTCGCCCAAAGATGAAGGTAAAATGATGACTTCTGAAGAGTGTGCCAACTATATTTTGAAAGCTACTAAAAAACGTAAAAACATTTTAATACTGACCCTACAAGGTAAAATGACAGTTTTTTTGAATAAATTATTTCCTTCTTTTATGGATAAATTAGTTTTGAATGCTATTGCAAAAGAAGGCGAAATACCTAAGTAAAGTTAGGAAATAAGCATCTTCGAAAATAAAACACAATAAACAATATTTTTATTCTTCTGCATTCTTTGCCATCTCTCTGTGTTTAATATCATTTTTAGAAAAATAAAGCATCTTTATCAATTTCATTTATTAAACAAAAAAACGTACCTTTGCAAATCATTGTCTTTCATTCAATTCTGATTCTAAAATTAGATTTGAATGAAAGATATTCCAAAACTCATTCTACAATCACCTGAGTCCCAAACCGATTTTATGGAACAACCTACTCCAGTAGCCAAACGAATAGATGCCCTAGTAAAACTTCAAGAAGTTGATTCTAAATTAGATGAATTACGTAAGATAAAAGGCGATTTGCCCGAAGAAGTCCAAGATTTGGAGGACGAAATAGAAGGGTATCAGACACGAATTGCAAAATTCGAATCTGAAAAGAAATCATTAGACGACCTTGAAGCAACACAAGATAATTCTATTAAAGATCATAAAAAATTAATCGTAAAATACGAAGAACAGCAAATGGACGTTCGCAATGACCGTGAATTTCAAGCCATTGCTCGTGAAATAGAAAATCAACAACTTGATATTCGTCTTGCTGAAAAAGCTGTTAGAGATACACAATACAAAATAGAACGCAAACAAAAGCAAGTCGAAGAAACAACGGCTACCTTAGAAGAGCGTAAAAAAGATTTAGAGAACAAGAAAAATGAGCTAGAAGGTATCGTAAAAGAAAGTGAAGAAGAAGAAGCAAAATTAATGAAAGAGCGTGAAAAACGTAGAAAAAATGTTGCTGATAACTTATACTTATCTTACGAGCGTATTCGTGAAAATGCTCGCAATGGTCTTGCTGTTGTTAATGTAAAGCGTAATGCTTGTGGTGGTTGTTTTAATATTGTTCCTCCACAACGTCAAGTTGATATTAAAGAAAGAAAGAAATTAGTAGTTTGTGAACACTGTGGACGTGTTTTCGCTGATGTGGAAGCTGTTGAAGTAGTAGAGAAAAAACGTACTACTCGCCGTAAACGTGTTACTAAGAAAGAAAAAGAAGCAGAAGAAAAAGCTGCAAGCAAAGAAAAATAATTCTAGTATTATTTTTTGTAGCAAAAACTCCTATTTTGTTTATTTGACAGAATAGGAGTTTTTTTTTGATTAAATAAATTTGTGTGAACCATCACAAGAAGGCATTTTTTTGGATAACCCACACGTACAATCATTTATTCCTTTGCCCTCAAAAATTTGATTTTTATATTTTTCAATTCTTACAATTCTTGTTTTTGATTGTTTTGCAGCAGAAAAATAAAGATTATATCCTCTTTGCCTTCCTTTTGTTAGTTTTTCAAAAGCAGTTTTGAATTCTTTATCTGCATCTAATTTGTCTTGAAGTTCTTTAACAAGTATCACATCTTCATTTGCTTTAAAATCTACTTTTAGTCCTAGTTTCTCAATTTCAATGGCTTCAAAAATGTAGGCTTTAATAATAGATTCTAATTCAATTATTTCTTCAAGATGAGTAAATTTAATCACTTTACTAGATTGTGTATTTTCTCCTACTGAAACTAAAATATTACTTTTATCCTTCAATAAAACACCTTTAAAAAAACTAATTACACAATATTCTTTAAAACCTCCCAATAAAGCTATATTTTTATCATTGAACGTATAACAAGGAACTCGCCATTTCAATTCTTCAGTAAGTCCACAGTAAATAAAAATACTTCTCAGTTTTTCTAATTCTAGACTCCACTTTTTAGTTTTGCTTAAAAATTCATCAACTTTTATATTCATTTTCATTCAATTAACGTGAACTCGGTTTTTAACTAATTGACTTTCAGTGTTTTGTTTACTTATTTCAGTTATTTTTGTCAAAAAAGGCTAAAAAAGGTTATTTTTGAATAGCTCTACTCAACTTTAACCTCTTTAGCCTTATGTTTGACAAAACTATAAAATTCGACGAAGACCACCTAATCGGTATTTTTTATTTAGTAGATGAGTTCTGTTTACAAGCTCAATCTTATGTATCTAGTAAATGGGTGGGAACAAAAAGCAGTTCTACTTTCACCCCTTCTCCTACTCGTGTTCCCCAGTTATCAGCTAGTGAAATAATGACTATTTTAGTATATTATAATTACTCAGGTTATAAGAATTTTCAATACTAGTATCAACGTTTTGTGTGTAACGATTTAGTCCCTTATTTTCCTAAACTTTGCTCCTATAACCGATTTTTAGAATTAATTTGTAGAGTTTGATTTTAGTTTACTATTTTGATTATCAAGTTTTTATATTGATTTGATTTTGCAAAAGGTCTAGTATTTCTTTGTTAGAGCAGAGTATCCTTTGTAAAGAAATAAATCCTTTTTGTTTAAATTGTTTACATTTTCTTCTAATAAATCGGACTATTTTTTGAACTTCAATCGCCAAAAATGCAAATTTTAAAAGTTTATTTTCAAATTCTTCTTTATTTTTTGTTCTAGGTTCACTAATTTTTAATACGTGTTTGAGTGTTTTGAAAAACTGTTCTATATAGGTTCTATTGAACCAATGTCTTCGTAATGTTTTTGCAAAAACGGTCAAATTTGGGGTATATATAACACTTACTTTTTTTGAGCCATTTAACCTAAAAAATAATAAAACAACTTCTCTTTTTTGGCATTGATAGAACGCTTTTAGACGTAAAGTAAAAGGTGTTTTTTCTTCTTCCTTGAGATGTCTTTGCGCTTCTTGATGTTTTTTTTCTTGTTCTAAAAAAACACGATCTATATATTCTTTTGAGTTTGTTTTTTTATTATTTACTATAATAATATGATTTTTTTTAGGTACACTAATATAAATCAAACTTGTTGATTGGTTGGTACATTCTTCACTCAATGAAACATCACTATAGCCACTATCACAACTAAAATGAATAGAAGGTAATACACTATTTTCTTTAGCTAATTTTTCTTGTAACTTTCCCCAACGATTCACTAATTTTTTAGCTATTTGAATAGGTTCTTTTTTATCAGCTTTTTCTTTTTTTCTAACAAAATCAAAAAATAAAGGATAAAAAACATCTTCAATATATAATCCAAAACAAACCACTTTAAAGCCTAGAGTAGTAGCACGATACTGTCCACTAAAGAAACTTCCAAAATAATCATTTTCTCTACCTAACTCAGAGAGCCATTGACGAAAAATACTGTCATCTAAAACTGCCGTAACTCTTTTTTTTGACCAAATACTACTATCTTTTGAAGCCATTTCTTTCAATAAATGAACCACTTGAGTTTTAAATACATATTCATAAAGTACACGTATTTTGTTGATTGTCAGTTTTTTATACAACTTTTTGTAATTGATGGATACTTGACTACTTGTGATACCAAATTTGACTAAAATACTTTTCAAGGTAGGCAAACCTAGTAATTGACCTAGAAAAAATACAGTTTGCATTTTTTCAAAAAGTAATGTATCAGATTCATCTACATTAGAAATATCTAATTCTGAAAAAGAGTTCTGAAAAAGAGTAGAAGTAGCTGAAAATTCCTGTTCAAAATATTTTTTTGTCAAAGAAACTATTTTTGTGGCTATTTTTTTTTATCATTGTAGTGTATTTTACAAAATCTAATTATTTATTTTGTGGTAAAAACAAATATAGGACTTTTGCAAAATATAATTGCCGTACAGAGTTGATATTCAGCAAAATACGGCAATTTTAAACTCTACAAATTAATAGAAAGGGTAAGTTTACCTATGTATGTACTCGCCAAACTCCTGTGTGCTAAAAGTGAAGAAACAGGTACTTACTTCATTGATTCTAAGAAAATAGTTGTTTCTGATAATCGTCGTATTCACTCTCATAAAGTGTTCAAAGACATTGCAAAACGAGGAAAAGGGTCAATGGGGTGGTTTTTTGGATTTAAACTTCACTTAGTCATCAATCATTTAGGAGAGGTAATGGCTTTTGAAATTACAGCAGCAAATAAGGCTGATAATAACCACGATCTACTCAAAAATTTATTAAAAAATTTGAAAGGAAATTGCTTTGGTGATAAAGGGTATTTGACAAAACTTTGGGAACAACTCTATGAAAAGGGACTTAAAATGATAACTAAAACAAAAAAAAATATGAAGAATCAACTCATCACATTGAAAGAAAAATACACACTTAGAAAAAGAGCCATTATTGAATCTGTAAATGATATTTTAATTTCTGTTTTTGACTTAGAACATTCTAGACATAGGAAGCCTATAAACGCATTTACGCATATGGCAGCTACAATAGTAGCTTATCATTTCTACCCAGAAAAACCTAGAATATTTGTACCTAAATAATACCGAGTTCACGTTCAATTAATGAGTAATACAATTTTTACAGTACTATATTCTTGATTTCACATTAAACCTTATTACTGTTTGCATTAAGGTAATTCAGACATCTTGTCTGAACATAAAAAAACAGTACTTTATCCTATTCAAAAGTTTGGAAGAGTATTATGCAAAAATAAACATGACAACCTTTATTCTCTAAAATAGCTATTATATTTAATCTTCTAAGTCTTCAAGTTCCTTTAATTCTTCTTTTAGCTCTTCCACATAGTTTCCGTATAAATTTTTGATATACCATTTTATCACAAAGTAATATGCAGGAACAGCAACTAAAGCAATTATCACAATCAAAAGCACTCTAGTCAAAGTAAAATCTTCAAAAGATACATTTTTCCAAAGCAAGGGCAACATGGCAGCAAAAACACCTAATACTAATGAGCCATATAAATATACCTTTAGGTACAAATCTAGTGTAGAAATGAGTTGATTTAGAGTTTGTTTGAGATTTTCTTGTAAATTTATCTTTCTGATTTTGAGATATTTGAAAGTGTACCAAATTAGGGAAAGCACCATCACAAAACCCAAATAAGGAATGACAAAAGGCGAATAAAACCATTGTTGATTAAACATTAAAAAAACACTTAATACAACTACAAATGCTGCTTCTATCAAAATACTGCGTTTGATTTTAGAAATGCTATCATTTGCTTTTCCTCTCAGCAGTTTTCTAATTTGCTCATTTTCAAGAACAGGTTCTGGCTGTGTTTGAAGTGCTTGCCAAGTAGATTTTAGATTGTCTATATCCATTTTAGATTGTACTTATCTTTTATAAAATGATTTTTTTATAGTTGTGATTTTTTTTCTATTGAGGCAATTTTTCCAATGTTTCTTTGAGTTTTTTCTTTATTCGATTGATTTTCACACCTACATTTGTTTTGGTAATACCTATAATTTCGGCAATTTCATCATAGCTTTTCTCCTCTAGGTAAAGCATGATGATTCCTTTTTCTACTTTTGATAATTTCTGAATAGCGAGTTGAAGATTTTTGAGTTGTTCTTCTTTTTCAGTATCTGTCGGAGTATCAGGAAATTGTAGTGTAGAATCTGAAATAGAAAATTCAGAAGGTTTACGTTTGACTTTACGTAGACGTGCAATTGCTGTATTAAGAGCGATACGATACATCCACGTAGAAATTTTGGAATCACCTCTAAACTTTGGATAGGATTTCCAAAGTTGGAACAAAACTTCTTGAAACAAATCTTGCCTATCATCTTCAGAATCACAATACATGCGACATACTTTATGTATGATACCTTGATGTTTCTGAATAAATGTTACAAAATCTTTTTCCAAAATGAGTAAGAAGGTTTATTTTTGGTGAGAATGAAAATAGATAAAATAAAATTCATTCAAAATAGAACGTCTAAAGTACAAATTTATA
The DNA here is from genome assembly GCF_037126295.1 of Bernardetia sp. Wsw4-3y2. Classification (NCBI taxonomy): domain Bacteria; kingdom Pseudomonadati; phylum Bacteroidota; class Cytophagia; order Cytophagales; family Bernardetiaceae; genus Bernardetia; species Bernardetia sp. Wsw4-3y2. Next base: position 1,884,541 of record NZ_CP147017.1, read on the forward strand.
AAATCAGTTTAGTAATTAAAGTTAAAGAAATAACTATTTTTACAAACTTTCATTTTTTTTTGAAAGAAGTGAAACTTCTATATCTTCTCTTCGTTTAGTAAAACTATAAAACAATTTAAAATTAATCTCAAATAGTATAATTATGGTCTCTCCTTACAAAAAACCTTTATTACGAATAGACTTAGTTATTCAATTATTTTTTTTAGTAATTCTTTTTGGTGGCTATGGACTGACTTTTTTGGGTTCGCAAATCTCTGCTTTATCAGAATTTAGTTTTGCTTTTCTTTTTCCTGTTTTAGCTTTAGCAGTTTTGGGTTTGACAAATCCAATAATGAATATTTTGCATTTAATTTTGGGAAACTATTCTGATGAAACTCATGCACTTCGTAAAAATTACACCTTTGCTATTCTAGCCTATTTAGCTATTGGTATTTTAGGATATTTAGTTGCCCTTACTTTTAATATGATGTGGTTACTGGGTGTTGTGGGTTATTTTTATATCTATGGAGTTAGTCATTTTTTTGCGATTGGCTATGTTTATATTACTATTTTAGAAAATAGGACTCAAAAAATAGTTGAGAGAAGATTGTATTATTAATAATTGATAATTCCAATTTTCTTGTCTTTGAGTTTTACATTAATAAAATTCTTCAAACGGTCTTCATATTTTTTGCGTGTATATTTATTTCTTGCTGGTTCGCCTTCCCATTTTACCAATAACATAAATGCCAAAGAATCATTTTTAAAATCAGTTTGTCTTACTCTAGCCACACCAATTTCTTTCAGTTCTGGATAGATAGCTTTGAGTTCGTTTTTTATAGTTTCAAAAGGTAATGTATCTCCTCTCGCATATAAAAGCTCTTGTTTTAGGTCTTCTATTTCTTTGTCTTTTCCTGTTATGATTTCATCTTTTTGTTTATAAGTTCCCATTTCTTCTCTAAATTTTATCTCAATATAACGCTTTGCATTGTTCATCACAGTACGTTCGACACGAGTTTCAGAATCGGCAGGTTCTTCTGACTGAACAAGTTCAATATGAATGCTATCTTCTGCATCAAAACCTGTAAGTTTCCAAGAAGTTTTTACTTCATCATTAAATGTTTTTTCTAGGCTAAGCAAAGAATCATAATTGATATAACTTCCTGCTCCAAAACTAATCACACGAAGCCTATAAATATTGGTAGAATCTAGTTTTACTTTCCATTGTACCGAATTCAAATCATAATTTGGATTTATATTCTGAGTAATAAAAGTAGCAATACGCTGATTACGGAAGTTTTCTGTCAGTTTTCTGAATAAAAACATCACACTCGGAATAAGTAAGATTGTCAGAACAACATACGCTGTAAGCCTTGCTCGCCTTGCCAAAACAGGATTTAAAACCTCCACATACGGAAACTTCAAAAAACGCACAATCATGTAGGTAGAAAGACTAATAAAGACAGCATTAATGAAAAACAAATAAAATGCTCCTGCAAAAACATCCCATTTTCCTGTTGCTAATCCAAAACCTGCAGTACACAAAGGAGGCATTAAAGCAGTTGCAATTGCCACCCCTGGTATGGCATTGGTTTTTTCTGTGCGAGAGCCTGCAATAATACCCGCCAAACCACCAAAAAAGGCAACCAAAACATCTAATAAATTAGGTTCTGTACGAGAAAGCATTTGGTCTGTCAGAAGTCCTAGAGGAGTAATTTTGAAATAAACAACACTTGTTACTAAAGTCAGAATAATGGCACTCAAAAAATTTCGAACCGATTTTATTAGTGTTTCTCTATCATTAATTGCAGCACCCAAACCAATTCCCAAGATAGGCGACATCAAGGGAGAGATAAGCATCGCTCCAATAATAACAGCAGCTGAATCCAAATCAAGACCAATAGAGGCAATCATGACCGAACAAATCAACACCCAAAGGTTTGAACCTTCCAAAACAACACCTGATTTAATGCTCTTTACTGTTCCAACATAATCTGTGTCAGAAGCCAAGTGAGTCAGACGAAAGAAAAAATCTTTAATAAAGTTCCACGAATCACGAAAACCATGTTGCCATTCAGGATAACCATGATTTATACTTTCTGAATCGTAATCACTTTTAGGAGTAGAATTTTGTTCTTCATTCATAATAAAATAACTTACTAATTTATAAATCGTTGTGTTATAATGAGTTCTTGCTATTTTGAGATTCTAAAATACTATTTTCTAATTAAGAACCGAAATTTAGTTGGTTTTTAGGCTTCTAACAAGTATTATTTTTCTAATAAAGATTTTTTCTGTTTTTTTGAGAACATAAATTTGAATAATCTCAGAAAAAACAATTATTTTTATTTTCTGATGATTCATTTTTTGCCTTTTCGTTATTTCATTTTTTAAACTATTTCAATTATGCGCCATTTTTTTGTTTTTCTATTTCTATTCTTGAGTTTCACTACTACTACGAAAGCTCACTTTTTATCTGAATACTCTTCTAGTTCTTATTCTGAAAAACCTAAATCAACTGTAAAGAAACATAATTCTGCTACAGAAAAAACAGTAAACACTGAAAAGCAGACTTATAAGCCAAACTCAAAAATAAAGAAAAAACAGCAACGCAAAATAGCCAAAACACAAAAAAAGCAATTGAGAAAAACAGTTTGGAAAGCTCTTAAAGAACAACGCAAAATAAATAAAGCAAATAAACAAGTAGGAATCAAAAATACAAAACCAAAAATACATTGGGCTGCTTATTTGTCTTTTTTTGCCACTTTACTTGCTTTAGGTATTTTTGTAGCAGCTTTTTTCTTTGCAACTATGTATGCTATTTTTAGTTTTTTAGTCCCTTTTGCAATAGGGTTATTAGTTGTTTCTCTTATTGCAAGTATTATTGGTATTTCAGTTGTGGCAAGTAATGATACAACACTTTATCATAAATCACACACCATTACTTTAGCATTAATTGGAGGTATTTTGGCTTTTTTATCGCTTCTTGCTATTGGTTTTCTTATACTTGCTCTTTCTGCGCTTAGTTTTTAGAATAAAAACATTTATAGTACTGAGAGTGTATATCTAATTTAAGTTGTAGATTATAAGTAGTTCAGATTTCTTAGTCTGAATGAAGATATTTTTCACACAAAAAGCTCTCTTTTACTTCTTTCCTATAGATTACTTTTTTTAGAAAAAGAATGAACAAATTTGTCTTAGATATAGAAAATATGGTTTGCCCACGTTGTGTATTGGCAGTAGAAAATCTATGTCAAGAGCTAAATATTGATTTTGAAAAAGTAGAGTTAGGTAAAATTTACCTTATTGAAAACACAGAAATTTCAGCAGAAAAACAAGAAAAATTAAAACAAGAATTACAAAAAATAGGATTACGATTGATAGAGTCAGATAAAAAAAGCCTTATCAACTCTATCAAAACAGCTATCATTAATCAAATTCATTATTCAGAAAAACCATTAAATATCAATTTCTCTGAATATCTTTCTCAAAAACTGTATCACGAATATTCGTATTTGAGTCGTCTTTTTTCTACCTCTGAAAATATGACCATAGAAAAATATATTGTGTTACAAAAAATAGAAAAAGCCAAAGAACTTTTATCTCTCAAAAAGTATAGAATAAATGAAATAGCGAGCTTTTTATATTATAAAAATACCTCTCATTTTTCTACACAATTCAAGCAAGTAACAGGACAAACTCCTTCTTATTATCAAAAAAATATTTCAGAGAAACGTAAAACAATAGATGCTTTACAATAATAAGTCAAAATAGTATAAATTTTTGTCAAAATTCTGAAAAACTGATTGGCTTTAGTAGCGTTTAATAAAGTAGAAACCAATTATTCTACTTTTTAAACTTCATTTTTATGCAAAAGCACTCTTCTTCTTACCAACCTTATATCAAATTTGCTTTGATGCTAACTGTTTCATTTGTCATTATGTATGGCGTAATGTTTTTGAATGTGGCAGAACTGAATCATATTTACCTAAGCAATACTCGTTTGTATATGACTTTGCTGATGGTTTCTCCAATGGCAATTTTGAAACTGTTTTTTATGAGTGACATGTACAAAGACAAAAAACTCAATATTGGAATTGTCTTTTTGAGTGTTTATATTTTCATAACAGCCTTGCTTTTTTTGAGAACTCAAACCTTTATTTCTGATGAGCAATATATGAAAGCTATGATTCCTCATCATTCTTCAGCTATTTTAGTTAGTGAAAATGCTACTTTCAAAAATTCAGAAGTAAAAGAGCTTTCAGTAGAAATTATAAAGGCACAGGAAAAAGAAATTGCCGAAATGAAAAAACTGCTTGAAGTAGTAGAATAATTTTCACTAAAAAAAATAAAATCCCCTTTACGATTTTTTAATCTAAATTTTTAAACCTAAAACCCCAAAATTATGAATAATTCAAAATTTCAATCGTGTATAGAAGCCTGCCAACAATGTCTTATCGATTGCCAAAGTTGTTTGTATCAAATGGCAACCAAAGAAAGTATGAATGACTGTCCTCGCTGTTGCATAGAATGTGTTGATTCGTGTCAAGTTGCTATTAAAGCAATGATAAACGATAGCAAATGGGCAAAAGACTATTGTAAAATCTGTGCAGAAATTTGTGAATGGTGTGCCGAACAATGTGGAGAACACAATCACGAACATTGTAAAAAATGTGCAGAATCGTGTCGCAAATGTGCCGAAGAATGTCGTAAAATGGCAGCTTAATTTTTAGTTCCCAAACCCTAAGGGTCTTCAGAGTCCCTTAGGGTTTTTTCCACCATTTTTTAAACTAAAAAACAATTATGAAAAATCAAATACTACTATTTTTATTTCTTACTTTTCTTTTTACTCAAAATGCAGAAGCACAGCACGAACATTCTCAACATTCAAATCATTCTACCAAAAAAAAGGATAGTAAAATTCAAAACAAAACAGTCATTTATCATCTCAATGTAAATGATACTGTTATGGAAATTGCAGGAAAAAAAGCTAAAATGCTTACTACAAACGGACAAATTCCTGCGCCTACTTTAGAATTTGTAGAAGGAGACACTGCACTTATTTATGTCAAAAATAATACAAAAGGAACAACTTCTTTTCATTGGCATGGATTAATTTTACCTAATCAATATGATGGAGTTCCACTCTTGACAACCGAACTTATAAAAGCAGGAGAAACGCATATTTTCAAATTTCCAATTATTCAAAACGGAACATATTGGTATCATTCTCACACCATGTATCAAGAACAAAAAGGATTGTATGGAGGAATTTCTATTGCGCCCAAAGAACCTATAAAAACGAAGGAAAAAGTAATTGTTCTTTCAGATTTTACAGACCAAAATCCACATAATGTAATTCGCCTTTTAAAGCGTCATACGGATTGGTATGCCATCAAAAGAAATGCTATTCAGAGTTATGGAAAAGCGATTGCAACAGGAAATTTGGCTGCAAAAGCGTGGTTAGAATGGAAAAGAATGCCTGATATGGATTTAGCAGATGTATATTATGATGCTTTTTTGGCAAATGGAAAAATAAAAGAAGAAGTAGAAAATCTCAAAGCAGGAGAAACGATTCGTCTTAGAATAATAAATGGTTCGGCTTCTTCACATTTTTGGCTGCATTACGCAGGTGGCAAAATGAAAATTGTGGCTGCCGATGGAATTGATGTTGAGCCTACCCTAGTAGATAAATTACTCATTGCAACGGCTGAAACCTATGATATTGAAGTTACAATTCCTCAAAATGCTGATTCTGATACAAAAAAATATGAATTTCGTGCTACTTCTTGGGATAGATACAAATATACTTCGGTTTGGTTAGGCGACAAAAATGCAACTCAAAAAGCTGCAACTGATTTACCACCATTAGATTATTTTGCTTTGGTAAACGAAATGAAAGATATGATGAAAATGATGCCCAAAATGAAGATGGGTAAAGCTCCCAAAAACAGAATGGAAAATGGATTTTATGAAAATGGAAAAGCTCCTACCAATCACGATATTTTGATGGAAGATATGAATAGAATGGGAATGCAAATGGGACATGGGAATGAGGAAATGGAACATGGAGGAATGAAAATGAATAACGAAAGTGAGAAAATGAATCATGACAAGATGAACCATAATGAAATGAAGCATGATAAAATGGAAATGGACACTTCAAAAATGAATCATCAAAATCATGACGGAATGAATCATGACAACATGAAAATGCAAGAAGGAAAAATTCATGAGGCAGAAAAAGAAGGAATGATGATGAGCAAAGATGACCCTAAAGCAAATATGATGAAATCTATACTCAAACCAATTGGTGTAATGATGACAGGTTACAAACAACTCAAAGAACAGAATCCTGACGAAACTATTTTTGATTATACAATGCTAAAATCTCCAAATTCTACCAAAATAAGTGAACAAAATGAAGAAAAACCTGTCAGAATTGTTCATTTGTATTTAGGAGGAAATATGTTGCGTTATGTCTGGATGATAAATAATACGCCACTTTCAGAAGCTGATAAAATAAAAATAACGAAAGGTGAAACGGTTCGTTTTGTGATGCACAATACAACCATGATGAGCCATCCAATGCACTTGCACGGACATTTTTTTAGAATTATAAATGGACAAGGCGATTTTGCTCCTCTCAAACATACTGTCAATGTTGCTCCTATGGAAACGACAATTATAGAATTTGATGCAATTGAGGAAAAAGATTGGTTTTTTCATTGTCATTTGTTGTATCACATGATGTCTGGAATGGCTAGAGTAGTAAATTATCAAAATACTACACCAATGATTACTACAAAAGCAGGTTATAGACGTTTTGCTAGAGAAGATAAAAAATGGTATGCAATGGCAAACCTAACAGGACAAACAAACGGACTTTGGGCAGATGCAAGTATTTTTAATTTCAGAAATGAAATAAGTATAGAAGGAAATACAAATTATACCGAAGAGTTTGAAGTAGAAGCAAAAGCAATGCATTATTTTGGAGCAAAACAATTTTTTACGGCTTATCTAGGGACAGAAATTGAACAAGAAGAAATTAACAGAACAAGCGACGATCAACCTATTACAGATGCAAAAATGAAAGGCTTAGTTGGTATTCGATATTTTTTACCGATGCACGTATGGTCAGATTTTAGAGCCGATAACGAAGGAAATTTTCAAGTAGAACTAGAACGAGAAGATTTTCCTCTTACTAAACGTTGGAGAGCAAATGCAAGTGTAGAGTATCTTATCAATCAAGATGAATTTAGATATACAATAGGAACGAGTTATATCTTAGGACAATATTTTGCGCTTTCTGCTAATTATGACAACCGTTATAAATGGGGAGCAGGTTTGCAGATTATGTATTAAATAATTTATTAAAGCCCTTTGGGTCTAAACACAAAACCACTATGAATACTTTAGAAAAAACTCAAATAAAACAATATAATATTACAGGAATGACCTGTAAAGGCTGCGAAGCAAAAGTAAAAAAAACATTAGAAGCATTTACAGAAATAGAAAAAGCAGATATTAGTGTAGAAAATTCTGATGGGAAAATTTATTTTGAAGAAGATGTTTCTATAAATGTTTTACAAGAAAAACTCTCTGAAATAGGAAATTATACCATTATAGAAAAAGAAAATTTACCAAGTCAGAATGAAATCGTTTATGAAGAAATAGAAAAAAAAGATGCTAGTAATGTTGAAGAATTAGATTTACCAAACAAATCATTTTCTACTTACAAACCTCTCTTCTTGATTGTTGCTTTTATTTTGGGAACAAGTATTTTGGTTCAATATCCGTTTACTGATTTTTCAGGAATGCTTTTAATGCGTCATTTTATGGCTGGATTCTTTATTGTCTTTGCATTTTTCAAGCTCCTTAACTTGGAAGGTTTTGCAAACTCTTACCAAATGTATGACATCGTAGCAGCAAAATGGAAAGGATGGGGATTGATTTATCCGTTTGTCGAACTTACTTTAGGTATTGCTTATTTAATCAATATTTTTCCTTTCTATGTCAATCTAATTACAATTTTTGTTTTGGGAATTAGTAGTATTGGTGTTATAAAAAGTAATTTGGATAAGAAAAAAATCAAATGTGCTTGTTTGGGAGATGTTTTTAATTTGCCAATGAGTACCGTTACGATTATTGAAGATTTATCAATGGTAGCAATGGCTGTAGTGATGCTTTTTGTGGTTTAAAATTGAAGAGAACTACGAAATCCATTTTATTCAAATTAGTTATACAATAATTAAACACCTTATTAGCAAAGCCTAGTAAGGTGTTTTTTTGGAATTTTTAAACTGTCAGGAACTATAAAAACTCAATAGTGGTTTTACTAGCATACCACAAGATTATAGCTCAGTCGGTTAGAGTGTTTGTCTGATAAGCAGAAGGTCATAGGTTCGAATCCTATTAATCTTACAATTTGCTCCATTAGTGTAATTGGTTATCACATATCTCTTTCTAAGATATAAAAAGAGTTCGAATCTCTTATGGAGTACAAAAAAAGGGAACTTTGTAGATATGGCAATCTGCACCAGACTGTAAATCTGGAGTTGTGAAACTTTCTAGGTTCGAAATAAGTATTCAGCGAAGCTAATCCTAGCGTTCCCACAAAAAAAAATAAAATAAAAGAGAGTGTAGCTCAGTGGTAGAGCAATTGACTGTTAATCAATTGGTCGTAGGTTCGAAACCTACCATTCTCGCAAAAAATAACTATTGCCTTGTGGTGTAATTGGTAACACATCAGATTTTGAGTCTGATTTTTCAAGTTCGAATCTTGACGAGGTAACAAACTACGTTCTTATCATAGTGGTAATGTTTCGGTCTCCAAAACCGAAAAGAGAGGTTCGATTCCTCTAGAACGTGCAAAAAATGGAGAAGTAACCCAGACAGGTAGAGTGACAGACTAAAAATCTGTTGGGCATTGGTTCGAAATAAGTATTCAGCGAAGCTAATCCAATCTTTTCCACAACATATAGCAGGATAACGGTGGTAGTTTACTTCATTTGGAATGAAGAGGTCGCAAGTTCGAATCTTGCCTGTTATACTAAACTAATTTGGTCTTATTTGAAATCTTCATTCAATGGAGTGAGAAAATCTTTAGGGTAAGAAGAGTTAGTTTTTTAATTAAATAGCGATATGACAGAACTGGCATACGTATTAGTTTTAGAAACTAAGTTTTAAGGGTTCGAATCCCTTTATCGCTACAAAATAGGTTTTTAAGTATTATAGAACTATATTTAGTATTATTATCGCCAAATCATTGCCAACTACTATTATTACTTAACTCATTGGTATTTCTAATAACCTTTGATTTGTACAAAAACCTAGGAATGGATAAAAACGAAAAATACCCTTATAAAGCTGCTCAATTTGTCAATGCAAAAAAACCGTATATAGATTTCGGGGCCTGGGATATAGACAAACAAAAAATTGTCAGAAAAAGAATCTATAAAAATGCTAGTGAAGACTTAGCCAAACAGATAAATACGGATTTAGAAAACGGCTTGCGTATTCTTACAAGTAATGATAAATTGCTTATAGAAAAGGAAAAAAAGAGACGGTCTGAAACAGCTATAAATGCTTTTGAACTTGCTTTTAATAATGCAAAACCACGACTTCGAAAAAGGTCAATAAGTAGTTATAGAAGTCATAAAAAATACTTCTGTCTGTTCCTATATCAAAACTATAAAGAACTCAATATAAGAAGTCTACAACAAATCCATGTCAAAGAGTTTTTGAATGATTTGCAACGAACCAAAAAAGTCAGCAACATTACTAGAAACGCATATGCTTCAACTATATCTATCCTTTTATCTGAACTAAAGGAACTAGGTTATATAGATAGTAATGTTATGGAAAATTTCAAAAAATTAAAGGTTCAAAAAACAATGGCTCATAAATTCTATAATTCAGATCAGAAAAAAATAATAAAGGATATAATAAGCAAAGAAAACCCTAATTTATGGCTAGTATGTCAAATTATATTCTACACTTTTGTTAGACCTCAAGAAATAAGATTTTTAAAAGTTGGCTATATAGAAAAAGAAACTAACAAGTTATATATACCTGCTGAAATATCAAAAAATGGAAAAAGTGAAAGAGTAGATATACCTAACTATTTGATGCATGCTTTTATAGAAAGTGGTTTTTTGTCCTATCATTCAGATTGTTATCTGTTTGGAATAGATGGCATTCCTTCAAATAAATCAACAAAAGAAGGTCAATTCACAAAGGAATATAAAATAATAAAGGATAGATTAAAACTTTCAGATAAATACACTTTATACAGTTGGAAACATACGGGAGCTATAGCAGCATATAAAAATGGAGTGGATATACTGGAAATTAGCCAACAATGTAGGCATCATGATTTAGACCAAACTAGAACCTATTTGAGAGGTTTAGGAGTTTATTCAAGTGAAAAAATAAAAAATAATTTTCCTGAGCTTTAAAATTTAGACACAAAAAAAGCATAGAGTTTTTACTCTACACTTAATTTATTTATCAGACTATGGCAAGTCCAAAAAAACCGTCTTACATATTTTTCTAGTCCTCAAAAGAATCATCAGAGTAACTAGTCTCTTGGAGTAATATCCATTCTGTTTTTTCGCCTACTACTTTGATAGCTGCATAAAGTTTAAGGCTAAAACCTTCTTCTTTTTTCTTTAATGCACGTTCACGAGTCTCAAAATATTTTTGTGCTGGTTCTGCATCCATAAACTGTTTTCTTACGCCTCCACCTGTTACTCGGTAAATATTAAAACCGTTCATTTTATCGCTTGTTGTTGTTGCTTTTTTAGCCATTTTTCTATTGAAATTATTGATTGTTTAAAAATATAAATTGTCGTTTCTGTCGTTGTCTCTGTCGTCTAATTCGTCTAAAATTTCTTGTACTTCTGTAATTTCTACACCTAATACCTCATCTACTTTTTGTTCTGCTAAATATTTAATTCTTTCTAAGAAATAAACTAAATGAAGTTTGAATTTAGATTTGTAATTTTCTTTGTCTTCTTCTGTTTTTAACGTATCACTAAATAATACTAAGTTTTGAGCGTATTCTACGTATTCTGTTATTTCTCCTAATGATGCAAATAGTTCTTTACCTTCGTTTGAAATTTCGCTTCTTTTATATTCGGTATTTCCTACAGTTGCAATGCAATCATTATATTTCTTTCTACATTTATCATCACACGTTTTTTTGTCTGACCTTGATTTTCTTGGTAGAATCTGTCCACATGCTAAACACTTCCTTTCTTTGATTACTTCTTTTCCCATTGAGATTATTTTTTAGCTACTACTATTATTACGGTTGCTGTACCTGCCAAAATTCCAAAACCAATTAAACCTGTTTGCATATTTGTAAGACCTTTTATCCATTGCTTTTGAGGTGTTGCAGATTCATTTGATTGTTGTTGTGATACTAAAGTGTTTACACTCGTTTGTGGTGTATAAACTGGAGCTTTCTGTACTACTGGAGTATTTATGCTTGTTTGTGGTGTATAAACTGGTGTTGTTACAGTTGGTGTAGTAATAGTATTACTTACTGGTGTTTTTGGCTTATCCTTAAAATAATTATCAATTTCCTTTTGTGCTTCATCTGAAAAACTTGGAGGGTTGCCTTGTCCTACTATTGGATTATCTTGGAAATGATTATTTATTTCTTCTTGTGTTCTAGGTGTGAAAACTGGTTTATTGTCATCTGCTCCTATTAACGCATCAAAATTGCCTAAACCTGTAATTTCTCTATTTGGTTTAAATTGCATTCTCTTTAAAATTTTCTATTGTATTCTTATTAAATCATATACAAATATACGGCTTTCTGTACTGGAAAGATGTGTTTTTCAATCTTTTGTTCACACTTACCAAATGTCAATAATTAACAATTATATCAAATAAAACTCCTGATAGGCATAAATACAGTTTTTTGAAGTTGCAAATTTTCACACTTAGCAAAAAAAGGAACAGATAGGGTAAGATGGTTTTTGATTAACTTTTATAATAGTTCAGATTTGAAGTAAGTAATTTTACAAAAATGTACTACTTCAAAAACTGTTATTTTTACAAATCCTTATTCATAGGCTGCAAACGCATTTTTTAAATTTTGTCATGCTCTCAGCTCGTTATGCTCCTGGTTGAATTAAAAATATTTTCTCTTGTAAGGAATAGAAAAAATAGTAACTTTTATCTTTTTGCTATTCTATCTTTCTGATTATGCTTATAAACCTTCATAAAACCTTATAAAAACCTTATTACAAGATAATTGAGGACGTTTTTTGATTTTCCTATCTTTCTGTTTTTTGACTCTCATTTCTAACCTATTTTTTTGATTTTCCTGTGTGTGTCTTATTATTTTTTTATTGAAACACGCCTTTACGGTGTTGTTTCGGCTGTTTCTTGTTTCTGTTTCTGTTTCGTTTTGGTGTTTCTTGGGAGCTTTTCGACTGTTGTTGGTCGGTGTTTATCTTCATTAGTTCTGTCTATGATAATGAGAACCTATGAAAAACCTTAGTAAAACCTTGATTTTGCCTTTTTTAGTGATTCTGACTATATTTTGTATAAAATCTTTATTTTTGATAGTATAAAGGATGTTTTTTGCCATTTTTACCTCAAAATAAACCTTGCTGAAACCTTGATTTTGCCTTTTTTCAATGATATACGGCTTTTGCACTCTATTATATGCGTTTCCTTGTTGTATAGTCTGTTTTTGACTAATTAGAGATAAATAGCAACCTTATGAAAACCATTATAAAACCTTAGAAAAACCTATCAGAAACCTATATATAAACCTTTAATGTAGTAGGTATATGTACTGGTTACTGGTAGGTTTTTTGGTATGTGCCTATCTTTTTATTTTCTGTTTTCGCCTTGTACGGCTGTGGTTTGGCTTGTTTCTGTTTTTGTGTTGTTTTTGTTTTCTGTTTTTGCTTAATTTTTGCATAACTTTGTATGTGGTTTTTTAAAAAGTGGGAAAACTTTGTTTTAAGACCAAACTAACGCCTTTGCTTTATTGCTTAGGCGTTTTTTTTGGCTATTGATTTATTTTTGATAAGAATAAATGAAATTGAAATTTGTAGTAACTCTTTTTTGAGGTTCGTTTTTGTTCGGCTTTTCCTTTTGTTGTTCCTGTAGTTGCTCACTACGAAAGACTTTGTTAAATTCATTTTTTACTCTCCATTTATCGATAATTTTTGCATAATGCTTTTCAGTCATTTTATATGACTTATGTCCCATCACACGAGAAACTACATTTATATCAATTCCACTATTTAGGAAAAATGCTCCTGATGTAGTGCGCCCCAAATGAGAATGTAAATGTTTATCAATTTTGGCACGATAAGCACAAATACGAATATTTGAATTATATCTATAATTTGCAGTTACTTGTAATTGAAAATTATATTTCTCTAAAATTGCCATTGGTTGAGGTAATAAGGGGATTTGCTGCAAAGTATTTGTTTTTCCACGCCTTATATTTATCCAATTCCAATCTTTATCAAATTCTATATTTGAAAAATCTAAACTACTTATTTCGCTGAAAGCAAGACTAGTATAACATTGTATCAAAAATAAATCTCTGTCTCTTTCCAAGATTTGTTCCTTATCTGTAAATGTAAGAGCTGCAAATCTTTCTAGTTCATCACTATCTAAATAAACATACTCTTTTACAGTATTGGAGTAATGAAATAATTTGTAGTCTTTCAAATAATTGATTTTTATTTTTTCTAATGAAAAACCCAAATTAAAAGCAGCTTTTACCATTCCTATTGACTTCCTGATAAATTCCTCTTTGCACCGTTTACGCATTTCTGTACAAAGATTTTCAAGATGTAGAGGTCTGAAATTTTCGGCATAAAAAGGAACTCCTACAGAATTACAAAAAGGAACTAGCCAAACATTACGAAAAGATTGGTATACTTTTAATGTTCCTTTCGTCCAGTTTTCTGTTTTTTTTCTTTCAATGAGAAAATCAAACAATTCGATGACTGTAACTTTTTCAAATCCTTTGATGTGATAATCTGCAATTTCTTGAATATTGCTGATAGTATCCTGATACTGATTAAATTTACTTGTCAAATCTGCTCTCAAATTATCTAAAGCATCATTGATTGGTTTTGCATTTATTCCTGTAGCGTGGTTACGTTCCCAAAATTTATAATTTACTCTTATTCCAGTAGAGTATTTCCTTGACCTCTGACCATTATTTGAAAGATACCAATAAATCATAGCTTGTCCATTTGTGTTTTTTTGGTCTTTCCTGATTGAAAAGACAACATTCATAAATCTATTTTTTTGAAACATATTATTATTTTTAAAGTGGGAAAACTTTGTTTTAAGAATTGATTATTTTTTTGTGAGGAATTCGTTAAAATCGTTGAATCCTTCGTAAACTTCTGACTTGTCAATTAATTGAATAGATAATTTTTTTAGTTCATTTGTGGCTTCTTTTCCTGCTTTATCATTGTCTAGGAAAGTATAAATTTTGGTAGCTGCCAATGATTTTAGTATCTGTTTTGCTTTTTCTAAGTGGCTAGTAGAATTCAGAATTAAAATATTTGCCTTAAAATTCTTTTTGTAATGAGTGATTGCACTTAGAAAATCTATAAAGCCTTCAAAAACAACCCACAAACTAGAGTTTTTATATAAAATGGTAGTTACATCAGCTTTTCCAAAATTGCCTTTAAAACTCTTGTTTCTGACTGCATAACCTTCTGAATCATTTGAGAAAAACAAACCGTAATACCATTTACTTTTTATTTCGTATTGTTGGTATTTTATGTATTCTCTAGCAAGTGATGGACTAATACCACGTTCTTTTTTTAGATAGTAGTTTAGATTATTTTTTTGTTTGTCGGTTGCTTCTTTGTGATTTGGTAATGGCTGATTGAAATGAGGTTTTGAAAGAAAAAAGTTATCTTCTTTTGGTTGTTCGACAAACTCCTTATTAAACTCTAAAAGAAAATACATGGCTTCTACAAATGATTTTCTTTTGTATTCCATTGTGAGCGTCATGACGTTCCAAATTCTTCCACTACTCAAATCTTTTGCTATCCAAATATTTTGCGTTTGGTGTTCAAATACTGAAAAGCTGTTACTACTTTTTTCTTTTCGAAAAGGATTTTCAAAAAGTGAGTTTGAAAGTTTTATAAAACCAAATTCTACTAATAAAGCTCTTAAATCTGTTTTATTAGCTTTCTCTATTTGCTGGGGTGTAAATCTGTTATTTTGCATAATTGTATAAATTTAAAGCCTTGTACTTTTTTCTTTCAAAACCTAGTTTTAAAAAGTGTGTGTGGAGAAGTAAAAAAAAACGTTACTTTGTTACCTTTTGCCATTTTAAGACCTTAAATAACTGAAAAACAATTGCTTAACACGGTAACAAAAGTGGTAACAAACTGGTAACAAAATCACAATTTATTTTTTTTGTTACCATTCACTTTCAAAGAATCTCAATTTGTTACCGATTTGTTACCGTGTTTGTTACCTTTATTTTTTAGAAAAAAGTAGCTTTAAAATGTATTAGAGTTAGATTTTATAAAAAAAAGTAACAAAGTAACAAAAGTAACGTTTTTTTGAGGTCGTAAAATTAGAGTGTATTTTTATCGTGTAAGAAATTATTAAAATAAGTTTTTTGTTAAGTTTTTGGTATTTTGTTCAGTAGCATCAACAAAAGGATTATCAGGAGCTTCAACTTGCTCATTTTCAGAAACTTCTTTTTTCAAAGTTTCTGTTTTTACTTCTAATCCTAAACATTCACGAGTAAAACGGTAACACCTGCCTGTTTTACTAATAGCTTCATTATTCTCATCATAGTATTTATACTTTTTGGTGTTACTGGAAGTCAAAGAAAAATCTTTAAGTAAAACATTTTTCAAATACGACTTTTCTACATTTTTCAAACCTTCCTCTTTCATTATTTCAATAAGCTCCTTCATTGGATATTCTACAAAATCCAAATCATAGGTATCTAAAATTTCTCCTATGTAGTTCCTTAGTGCTTTATGAACTTTTGGCATATTAGCATCCATAACACGCTGTAATGCTTCTGTATGGATTTGTTTTGTAGTAAACCACATACGACTTTCATTTTTACTTTTGATACCTCTATTTTTCAGAAAATGAAGGAAATAAGGAACTTCACTTGTTAGAGTGGCTAACATTTTTACATTTTCTTTTACTCCTTTGCTTTTGAATGTTGGAATTTTACGAACCCAAAAACGTATCTCATCTGAACCAATAGGCATAAAAGTTTCTTCGAAATTGGAACACAAAATGAATTTACCAAAAAATTTACCTTCTGTTTTGTCTTTTCCTTTGGCTTCTGTTTTGTGGCTTTTTGCAGTAGAAAGGCTTTTTATGCGTTCGTAAACTGCCTTTTTTTCTATTAGTGTTTCTTCTACTGCAATGATTAGTTTGGAAGTCCAATCACTATTAAAACGCCCTTCAAAATCATTATTATCATTGACAGTAGCATTTGAGCCAAACAACTCATTGAGCCAAAAAATAAAAGTGCTTTTTCCTGTACTTCTTTCATTACTGACTAAGGAAAGTATAGGTAAAATTTGCATAGGCTCTAAATATAAAATTGCCAAATAGTCCAAACCTAATTCATACTGTTCGCCAAAAATATGTTCAATAAAAGAGAGTGTAGTAGGGCATTCTCCTTTTTGTGGTTCAAACTTCAATTTGTGATACTGGTTATAAAAACCATTTACATTTTGCTGATAATTTGTGTGTGAAGGAAAAGTTATAAATCCTGTATATTTTGGCACATCGTGGACAAAACTATTATTATAATCATCTTTAATAGTCTGTTTATCCCAATGCAAAAGGACATTTTCATAAATATATTTACCCTGTTCTACTGGGTGTTTGCCTGTTGGCATTTTTGCAATACGGTAATATTTTATACCTACTCGTATGTATTCAGATTCTTTATTTTTTTCTTTATTTTTTCTACTCTTAACTACTTCATTTTGAGGCTTTTGAGTAGTTGTATTTGTTTCGTTATTTGAAACAATATCTTTGTTTTTTGCGTTTAATTCCATATATTTACGGTGTTATCAATGAATAAAAATTTTGATGTCTTGGTCGGCTCAAAAAACTTTTTCCTTTCAAATTAGACACTAATAAAACCGTTCAGAACCTTTCTGAACGGTTTTTTTGTGCCTATACTACATTTTTTCTATTTCTAAAAAAGAATATATTTTGTAGCCAAAAAAATTAAATTGTACTTGCCTTTCGAAAGGCATTTTCTTTGGTTCTGTTGTACAAATAATTTGTTCTACTACTGGAGTAGTTTTTTTGCTGTCAGTAGCTACTTCTTCAGCTTCATAGGTTAGCCTTTTTCCTTCAAGATAATAGCTACTATTTTCTCTTTTTATGCGCTCCTTCTCCCAAATTTCGGTTTGCAAGTCGTTTTGGATTTTGGCTTCGGAGTGTAAAAATTCATATTCAGGAAGTAATAACCTGAACATTGAACTATAATAATTGAATTGTTCCAAATCATTGTCTTTACAGTCTATACAAATAGCGTTTAGCTCTCTACAAACCCTTCCTATATCAGTTAATTTGAGAATTGCTTTTGTGGAATCTAACATAATAAATGAATTTTAATAAAGTGGGAAAACTTTGTTTTGATAGTGGGAAAACTATTTTTTTAGTTATGATTTTACTAAACCATATTTTTTGTAGTCTAGCTTATTTTTTTGTGATATTGGATTGTCTTCTGATAAATACTTGAGTGTAAAATCGTGCAACTCCAAAATATGGACACCAAAATAAGAAGCTAACCGTTTCATCTCTAAAATAGTAAGGTTCTTTTCATTCCTTACTAATTGCCAAAAACGTTTTTGACCTATTTCTACATCTTTAAAAAATTGCCTATTAGGTTTAAAAACGTTGTTTTCTTTACTTTCTTTGCTCTCAATAATTTGAGAGAGTTTGTTTGCTATTATTGTATTCATAGGTTTTAATTTTATTTACTGGTTCAAAGTTAAAACAAATACGCATATTTAACAAATAAAGTTTCAAGTTTTTAAAACAAATACGCATATTTAAAACTAAATTGGTTTATATAACTCCTACAAAGGTTTTATATTTGCTTAAAAAGTACAATTATGATATTTACACCATTAGAAACTCATCTGAAAATAGCTTACCTAAGAAAAGAAAAGAAGCTATCACAAACAGAAATAGCCGAAATTTTAGGTATTAGTCAAAATGCTTATAGTCGTATTGAAAGAGGAGAAACAAAACTCACTATTGATAGAATAAAAGAGATAGCTACTATTTTGAAAGTACCTTATACAGAACTAATAACTAATGATAAAAATGAGTTTACGGCTATGTATCAAGATATTTCGGAGCAACACGAAAGGGAAAAAGAGGTAATTGAGAACCAATTAAAAGACAAAAACAAGTATATAAAGGAACTAGAAAAAACTATATTAGATAAGGAAATGATTATTTCTTTATTACAAGAAAAAATCAAAAATTTAGAAAAAGCTAACTCTCAAAATCAATAAACTATGAAATATTTTTTACTGTTTTTTTTGACGTGTTTTATTTGTTCTTGTAGTAGTAATACAGATTATAACCAACAAGTAGCTTTAGAAGAGTATGGACAATATATAAGGGATTCAATACAAGCAGCTCAAAATACTCAAACAAATGAGCAAAATAATGAACCTCAAATGATTGTTACTCCTCCAAACAAGATAAATAAAAAGAAAAAAAGCGACTGGAGAAAAGATATTGTTTTAGAATATAGAGTAAGTCAAAAAACATTCAAAAGAGATAAGATATACATTACACTTACTAATCTTTCAAAAATGTACAACTACTCTTATTTACAAATACAAGTAGATTTTATTAATTCTAGTGGTTATGTTTTTACACAAAGAGATAAAACTTATGATATAATTTTACTCAATGGAACACAACAAAAAGTAACCTTTGAAACTGAATTACCAAAAGGTACTCGTAAAATGGATGTTCGTTTATTAGATGCTAAAGAATATAGTCCTAACTAATTTTAATTTCTTGAAAAAGTACCACAAATCAAAGTGTTTTCCTTATTTCGCTATCGCCAAAAAATAGCCATTTATACACTCTAAACGCACTTTTTATGCAGTCGCCAAACTTAGGTCTAACAAAAAAACACGCCTATGTGCTTGTATGCGTGTTTTTGGTGTGTTTCGTTGTATTCCCTTTATCGCTACAAAATTAAAGAACATAATCCATATTTTCTATTCTTACAAGGATTCAGGTGTACCATTAAAAACTCATTCTTGAAAGTGGAGCAACAGTTTGATTACTAAATTCCTTTTTCAAAAATTTATAGTGAGCAGCCATCGCAATCATAGCAGCATTATCAGTACAGTATTCCATTTTGGGAATAAAAATATCCCAGTTTCTTTCTTCTCCTAACTCTGTCATTCTTTTTCTAAGTTCGGAATTGGCAGAAACTCCTCCAGCAATTGCAATTTGATTTATCCCTTTCTGTTCAGCAGCTTGAATAATTTTTCTCAAAAGCGTTTCGATAAGTGTATGTTGAATGGTAGCACAAATATCATTTATATTTTCTTTTATAAAATTCGGATTTTTCTGTTCTTGTTTTCTTATAAAATAAAGAATTGCCGTTTTGAGTCCAGAAAATGAAAAATCAAGATTTGGTAAATCTACTTTTGGCAAACCATAATCTTGAACTTTCCCTTTTTGAGCTAATTTATCAATTTCTACTCCCCCTGGATAAGGCAAACTCAACATTTTAGCTGTTTTATCAAATGCTTCTCCTACGGCATCATCTTGTGTAGTTCCAATAACTTCCATTTCTAAATAATCTTTTACCAAAACAATCTGTGTATGTCCACCCGAAACCGTCAGACATAAAAACGGAAATTTTGGCTTTGGTTCATCAATAAAATGTGCCAAAACATGTGCTTGCATGTGATTGACTTCAATCAATGGAATCTCTAAACTAAGAGCCAACGATTTTGCAAAAGCTGTCCCAACAATTAGTGCACCCAAAAGACCTGGTCCACGAGTAAAAGCAATTGCATCTAAATCTTTTGTCGTAATTTGAGCTTCTTTTAAGGCTTCCATCACAACAGGAACTATATTTTGTTGATGTGCCCTAGAAGCAAGTTCAGGCACAACACCACCGTAAGCACGATGAATTGCCTGTGTAGCAATCAAATTACTTTTTACTTGCCCATCTATAATTACAGAAGCCGAAGTTTCATCACAACTTGACTCAATAGCTAATATTTTTGTCATATTTTTGTAAAGTGTGTTCGTTTCCTCAGAAACGAACTTTACGCTTTCTCAAAAGCGTGATAAACAAATAAAAAAACACGCTTCTGAGGAAGCGTTTTATTCAGTTCTGAGAACGACGTAGTCCTCAGAGAAGCTAAACTGAACACACAAATCAATATGAACCATTCAAAAATCAAATCAGTATTAAATTCTATTCAAAAACCGATTCATTCAAGAATTGCGCCCACACCTTCTGGATTTTTACACAAAGGTAATGCTTTTTCTTTCCTTTTGACGTGGATTTTGGTAAGAAAAACAGGTGGAACACTTACTTTGCGTATTGATGATATTGATAAGACTAGAAAACGACCAGAGTATTTACAGGATATTTTCGAAACACTTGATTTTTTGGGAATAGATTGGGATAAAGGAGCAAAGACCCCAACTGACTTCGAATCTAATTATTCACAGCATCATTTTTTAGAAATTTATCAAAAAGAAATTGAAATTCTTAAACACAAAAATGCTGTTTTTGAGTGTTTCTGTTCTCGTTCAGAAATTCAACAAAGGAACTTATATAACAAAAATATTTATGATGGCTTTTGCTTAAACTCACTACATACAGAAAATCAAAAAAAGTCTGCTCTTCGAATAAATACAAACTATTTTGATAAAAAAAATATTCTAATCAATGATTGTAATAGAGGTAATTTTGAAATTAATTTAGAAAAGAAAATACCTTTCTTTATTGTACAGAAAAAAGCTCAGAGAGATATAAAACTACCAGCTTATCAAATCACTTCTTTGATAGATGATGTTAGAATGAATATAAATTTTGTAGTCAGAGGTTCAGATTTGATAAACTCAACAGCAGCACAGCTTTTTTTAGCAGAAATTTTAGAAAAAAATTCTTTTTCAGAAATTATATTTTTGCATCATGATTTGATTGAAGATACAGCAGGAAATAAAATTTCTAAATCAGCAGGAAGTAGGTATGATTCTTTTTCTGTTAAGTATTTTAGAGAAAATGGAGGAACAAAAGAACAATTTTTAAAACAGTTTTGTGAATGGATAAAGATAGAACCAAAACAAAGTTTGCAAACAATTCTAGATTTGCTGTAACTGACTCTTTAGAAACAGTCATATAAAAAGTTGATTTTCTGAATTAGAATTTTGAAAAAAGATTAGTTATGAGTAATTTGATAAGCAAAAACTTTACTTTTATTCTGTGATTGCTTTCTGTCTTTTATTTTCCTAAAAATTGCTCTTGATTATGACTAAAAATTATTACTTTCTTACTTTTTGCGTCTTTCTTTTTTTCACAAAAATAAGTTTTTCTTATAGTCAGGATAACAATCAAGACAATATAAAAAAAGCGACTCCAGATTCGACTATGAGACATTCTTTTGAAGCAAGTCTGCAAGAGCTTTTAGACGAAGAAGTTGATTATGAAAATTTATGGTCAAACGCACGAGTAATGACAGCTAGTAGAAGTGTAGAGCGTATTGGAACTGCTCCAGCTACAATTTATGTAATTACAGAAGATCAAATTAGACAGCGAGGCTATACATCTTTGGAAGATGTTTTGGGAGACATTCCAGAAATTGAAATTCAACAAAAAGCAAATACTTATACCAATAGTTATTATTCCATTCGTGGAATTGGTGGCAACGAGCGTTTTGTTATTTTGCAAGATGGAATCCGAATTAGTTCAATTACTGGCGTTTTGCATCCTGTTCAACATAATTTTGCAATTTATCATGCAAAACAAATTGAGGTTATTTTAGGGCCTGCCTCAGCTCTTTATGGTGCAGATGCCTTTTCAGGAATCATAAATATTATTACCAAAAATGGAGCTGAAATAAAAGGAGCTGAGATAAACTCTTCGTTTGGAAGATTTAATACGGCTGACAATTCATTCGTTGCAGGTGCAGCTATCAAAGATATTTCAGTTATGATTTATGGAAAACAGTATTATTCTGCTGAGCCAAATTTTCCAGAGTTTTATCAAGAAGATTTTGATTGGTATATCAATCGTTATCAAACTAATGGCGAAGTTTTGGCAAGTCAGTTTGTGCCAGATGTAACACGAACAGTAGAAATAGAGCCTTTTGCAATGCCTACACAAGCCTATAATGTGGGTGCAAAAGTAAGTGTAGGAGAAAATTTTACAGTTGGTTTTACACATCACAAACAAATTCATTCTACTTCAGTAGCTAATCGTCCAGAATATACTTTATTCAAAAAAGATATTCGCTATGGTACAAATCTGACAAACATTTATACTTCCTTTCAAAGAACAATAGACAAGTTTTATTTTCGAACAATTGCCTCTTTTAACTCTTTTACAGTAGATGAAGATTCTAATTTTGAAAATGTATATTCAGGTTATCAAAAAGGTTATAAATATGCTTCAGAAGCAGCTTTTCAGTTTGACCAACAATTTCAATATTATTTTACAGAAAAAACAAATCTTACTGTTGGCGTTCTTTTTCAGAGTTCGAAAGCACTTCCACAAACAGGAGATTTGCCTTTGCCTTATGATGGAAATATACCTGAGTTTTCGACACAACAATATTATATTGGAACAAATGTAACAGATTCTTTAGGAAAAGATTTGACGATTTTTCAAAATTTCTATTGGACACAATATCAAAATTATGGCGTTTATGCACAGTTTAAAACTAGCTTTGCAGACCGTTTGTACATGACTTTAGGAACTCGTTACGACTATAATACTCGCTATCAAGGTGCTTTCAATCCTCGTGTAGGTTTTGTTTTTTCGCCTGATGCAAAATTCAATATCAAACTTTTGTATGGACAAGCATTTTTAGCTCCTTCTAATCAAAAGACATTTCAGCAGTTTGGTGATTTTATTCCTACCACAAATGATAATAATCAGATTACTGGTTTTACGTTACCTTTTTATCATCTTCCTAACTCAGAGCTTCGCCCAGAAAGAAATCAAACTTTTGAAGTCAATGCGTCTTATGCTCCAATGACTACTCTTCGTTTTAGTGGTGATATTTATTACAATACACTTACAGATTTGATTACAGATGTTATTCAATCAGGTAAGACATTTAAAGGAATTGAAGTCAGTGCTGCTGAAGTATCCATAAATCAAGGAGATGCTACAACCTATGGAGGAACTTTTCAAGCTATTTATCATCAAACATTTGGAGATTGGAAAGTACATACAAATCTAGCCTATTCCTATTCAGGTGGAGAATTAAATGAAGGACAACTTCCTCTTAGTGCTATGCACACGTTGAGATTGATAGGTGAGTTTTCTTATAAGAATTTTGATGTTACACCATCTATTTTGTATAGAAGTACAAGTTATCACACAACTTTCAAAGATGATGCAGGAAATGCGCTTGGAAATGAGCCTTTTTGGGTGGCTTCTTTATATGCAGGTTATCACATCAAAGATAACTTTACTATTTTTACTCGTTTCAGAAATTTATTAGATACTCGTTATTACAATACATCTGTTCCTAATGTAACTACTTTTGTAGGCGTTCCACAAGATCCTTTGAGATGGAATGTTGGAATTAATTGGAAGTTTTGAAAATAAATTTAGAAGGTAGAATTATTTTTCTTTTTTAGCTATACTAACTTTAAATTCTAAACTTTACCTTTGTATTCACTTCTAACTTCATATATCTGATTTCTAACTTTGTTTTATGATAGACAAAATTATTCCTTTCGATACAGGATTATTACTAACCATTATTTTGATTCTCATTGTTTCAGGGGTTACTTCTCGTTTGGCAAAATCAGCTATCAATAAGCATTTGCGAAATATTGCAGACTCTCAAGAATCAAAAGACTATGATAATGCGACTCGCCTTCGTTTTTTCAAAAATGGCGTAAATTTTATTATTGTCATTTTGGCTATTTTATTTATCACTTATACAATTCCTTCATTACGTGCATTAGCTGTTACGCTTTTTGCTGGGGCTGGTATTTTTGCTGCTTTTATTGCTTTTGCTTCTCAAAAAGCATTTAGTAATATTGTGAGTGGAATTTTCATTGTTTGGTTTAAACCCTTTAGAGTCGGAGATATTGTAGTTGTGGGAACTTACTTTGGAGTGGTAGAAGACATTACACTTCGTCATACTGTCATAAAAGGACTTGAAAACAAACGTATTATTATTCCTAATTCCAATATTAGTAGTGATGTAATTGTTAATTCTACTATAGAAGACCCCACCATTCAACGTTTCGTAGAAATTTGGATTACCTATGATACTGATTTGAGAAAAGCAATATCTATAATGGAAGAAGAATCTATGAAACACCCTGATATGATAGATGGAAGAACATTAGAAGAAAAAATAAAGGGAGAGCCTGTTGTTTTGGTAAGAACTACTGGAATGGATGAGAGAGGAATAAAAATAAGAGCAAGCGTTTGGGCAAAAGATCTTTCAACTTCTTTTGATATGTATTGCGACTTGATTAGAGATATAAAATACCGTTTCGATGAAGAAGGAATAAAAATAGGCGTTCCTCATCGTCATTTAAGCCAAAGTTTCAATTCAGAAGTAGAACCTTCTAAATCTCAACAAAACGGGTCAGAAAGTTCAGAAAAGCAGTAAATCAAACAATTTGAAGTAGAGCTTGTTAATAGTATAGAAAACAGCTAAAAGAGAAGTTAAAAAAAGTAACATCGATTTTTTGGCATTAAATTTTCATATATCATATTGATTGCGTAATAGACACAGTCATTTTGACATATTAAAAATATACTTTTCACAGATAAAACAATCAAAAATGTCAATTTGTCATTTTTTTATTACAAAATAGCTTAAAAGCATTTTGGTTCATAATTTGAATAATATAAGTCAAATGTAACTACGAATAATATAATTATTTATTAGTAGTCACATTTATTTAAAGAATCTTTTTATAATTTATTCCTTAATCACTTAAATTTTTATTATTATGACACTTATAAAATATAGACCTAGCAATTCTTTTTTGCCTAACTCTTTTGCAGAGTTTTTTGACCAAGATTTCCTTTCAAATGGAATGACTAAATTTGGTTCAGAACTTTCATTACCAGCCGTTAACATCAGTGAAAATGAAAACGAACATTTAATTGAAGTTTCGGCAGCAGGTTTTGAAAAAGACCAATTTAATGTTGAAATAGAAGATAATAAACTTACTATTTCAGCAGAAATGAAAGAGGAAAAAGAAGAAAAATCAAATGAAGATTCAGATAATAAAAAATCTGATAATACAGCGAAAGAATCAAAAAGACAGAACTATTACACCCGTCGTGAGTTCCGTTCTTCTTCTTTCAAACGTTCATTTACACTTCCTAAAAATGTAGATGGCGAAAATATTGCAGCTTCTTATCAAAACGGAATTTTAAAACTCGTTTTACCAAAGAAAGCTGAAGTAGTTAACAAGAAAAAAGTAAGTATTGCATAAATTTGTTGAGAAAATTACCAACAAGTAGAAATACTAGAAAATATATAGACATTAGAAAATACTAAAAATATTTAAGATCAACAGTAGTTAAGTTGTGAAATCCAAAAGAACCGTTTCCTTGAAACGGTTTTTTTGTTCGATTTTTGTTCGAATAGCTCTAAACAAATAGCCTTTGTTTTTGTAATCTTTATTATTGTTCTCACAAAAAACACATTTCAAATGACTTTAGAAGAAGCTCAAAAAACAGTTGATGATTGGATAAACCAATTTGGAATACGATATTTTAATGAACTTACCAATATGGCAATGCTGACCGAAGAAGTTGGAGAAGTGGCTAGAATAATTGCACGAAAATATGGTGAGCAGTCTTTCAAAGAGTCTGATAAAGACAAAGAGCTTTCTGATGAACTAGCTGATGTTCTTTTTGTGGTTATTTGTTTGGCAAACCAAACAGGCGTAAATTTGACCGAAGCATTACAGAAAAATTTGGACAAAAAAACACAACGAGATAGTACAAGACACAAGGAAAACAAAAAATTGCAATAGTTCAAAATTACTCTCTAATCAAATAATTACTTTAATTACCTATCAATAATTTAATTTTATGAATCGCTTTCTAGCGAATTTCTCAACATTTTTTTTATTATCCTTCATTTATAAATATATTTCTAAACCCAAGTTTGAGAAAGTATATTGTTATGTATTATGGTTTCTGACTTTCTATTTCTTGACTTCCTCTCTGTCTGCACAAGAGCTTTTTCTGACAGCCAAATACAATGAAAATGGAACTGCTGACCCAAATTATACTAGTAACGAATGGAAAATTGATGCCATTGAAGGTAGTTTTTTGTATGTTTTGTTTAGAAGTGAAAAGCAGATTACTGATCCAAAACTATATCTTTTTATAGATAAAAAAGTAGTTTCTAAGCAAGAGAATGAGACAACATCTAGCTTTGAAGAGTATGACAACAAAAAGATTTATATCAATAAAAAACGAAATTGGGCAGTTCTTCAATATACTTTTTTGCAAGCAGGAGTTTATAAAATTTCGATTGCAGATGCTGATAAAAAAATCATTATTTCTAAGGAAATAACAATTAGTTATAAATCAAAAATTTTATTTAGTAATGATTTAAACCAACAGAAGTATCCTATTTCACATCAAAAAACATTCAAATTAGAGAAGGCAAAAGAAGGAATTTATATTTTTATAAAAGATGAAACTCCTTTTAATTCGCAATCCTTAAAAGTTGTAATTGAAAAACAAAATGAAGAAGGAATCTATCAAAAATATACAGAAGAAACTTTTTTTATAGATAAACAACTGCGTTTTTCATTTTTTGAGCAAGCCTTTGAGTTAAAAGGAACTTATCGTATTTCTATCTTTAAAGAGGAAGAACAACTTTTAGCTGTGGGTTTTTTGAATATTGTATAAACTCTTAATATGTCAAAAAAACCGTCAATAAACTAATTATTAACGGTTAATATTTATTTTTCTTAAATAATTAAGCCATTTCTGCCTCAAATATTTTGTATTCGTAGAATTCCATAATCAAATTAGCTAATAATTTTTTACATGCCAGTTCTACTTTTTGTTCGGCTTCAGCTTTATCAGTTGCTTCAATTTCCAACTGAATATGTTTTCCGATACGTACATCATGTACTTCTTTTACTCCCAAATTATCCAAGCCTAGTTTTACAGCTTTTCCTTGTGGATCTAAGATTTCTTTGAGTGGCATTACGTCAATTTCTGCTCTGAATTTCATAGTTTTATGTAATTTTGAGTGAGGTTAATTATTGATGAATAAGGTTGAATCAGCAATGTTTGTACAAAACCATTTATGACAACAAATATACAACTAAGTTAATAACTTACCTTTTTTTCATAGATTAAAATAAACCTAATTAAACTTCTAAAAGTAATTTTACGTAAAATTGCTCTATGACATACACACATACTATTAGTTCAGAAACTCATCAGGATTTTTTGAATCAAGACAGAACTGACCCCATTACAGGCGAAAAAATAGAAGAAGGACATACTATCGTAATTTGTGCAGCCTGCAAATCTGCTTTTTTTATAGAAAGCTGGCAATATATTAATGAATCACACTGTGAACAGTTTGATAGTCTCAAAGAGCTTCCTATTTCAAAAAATTTATTTTTAGAAGCAAACCAATGGAGTTTTTGAATTTTGGTTTTGCCTATCGTCCTATGTATGTTCCCGATAGTGGTTTAAAGGTTTTAGGTTTTCTAATGTTGGTAGTTTCTCCTATTTTGTTTCCCATCGTAGGAATAACATTGGGTTGGGCTATAGCTATTTTATTTTTCTTATCTGTGATAGGTTTTATTGGTTGGATAGAATGGCATAATGGCAAACCTTTAAAACTCAAAAATCCAACAAGAAAACAAATAGAGAACACAAAATCACATCTAAATATTGGAGTAAATCTAAAAAAACAAGGAATAGTTATAAAGAAAAATTAATTCTATTTGAAAATATACACGAATTGAAGTATTTTATTAATTATCATCCTACTCAAGATCTTAGTTCAAAATTATTTTGTCAGCTAAAATTAAGAATAGAGGGCTACGCAGCAATAACTTACTACGCTACTATTCATAAAGAAACTATTCCAGAGTGGAGTAACTTTATTTCCCAACTTCCCTATAACCTAAGAGTAATTAATACAGATTTTTAAATTATACAGAAAAGAAATTAATTTGAAGGAGTATAAATTAATATTTATTAACAATTACAGGAGTTTTTTTATACCTAAAACAAAAAAATATTTACTTATTAAATCACTGAAAATCAGCAACTTAAAATAAAAATTTAAAATTAATCGAATTATTTTACAAATATTCTGTAATGATTACCTACTTTTTGACATTAAGTAGTAACAAGGGGATATATAAGTCCTTCGTTTGGAGATATTATTATTTCAAACAGGCAGTAGGTCAGAGAATGTTTCTTTTTTTGTTTGAGGAAAATTTTAAGGGGACGAGTACTCAAATAAATTGAATATCAGTATTTAATTAAATGAAAAAGAAACGTATGCAGAAGTAAGGGGAATACTGCTGTATACATTAAATTTCTCTGACCTTCTTAATTAAAAAAAATCAGAAAATCAATGCTATATATAAACTAACAAAAAATATTTTTAGTTGGTGACATTAAAATCTGTAAAAATCTCATTGTGAAAATTATTATGGGGCAAACCTATCAAAAACGCACTTTTCATGTGAAGGGTGTGTTTTTTTATTGATGGTATGTATACTAAAACAAAAAACACTTATTTTTCTGAAAAAAAATAAGTGTTCTTAAAATGACTTTCTTACTAAATAAAATTCTTACTTCAAATCTTCTACTTCTAACATTGCATTTTCCCATTCAGCAGTTCTTATTTCCAAACTCTTTTTGAGAGAAGCATGTTTTTTAGATAATTTTTCAGCTTTTTCTGGGTTTTCGTAAGTGCTTGGTAAGGCAAGTTCTTTCTCCAATTCTTTAATTTCGGTTTCCAATTTATTGACTTCTTTCTCTACATTTTCAAGATTGCGTTCAGCTTGACGAACCTTTCTTTGAAGTTCTTTTTGCTCTTCTTGTGAAAGATGTTGATTATTTTGTTTACTATTTTTGTACTCTTCTTGTTTTGCCTGTTTTTCTTCTTTAGCTTTCTTTGCTTCTAAGCTAGTTGATTTATTTTCTTTTTCTTCTGCATCTCGTAGCTGTTTCCAATACTTAAACTCGTCATACGTACCAGGGTAAACTTTGATTTTACCTTCTTCAATCCACCAAATTTTATTTGCTATACTTTGGATAAAATGACGATTGTGAGAAACAACAATACAAGTTCCTTCGTAATTATTGACAGCTTCTATCAAAATATCGACAGACTTCATGTCCAAGTGGTTGGTAGGCTCATCAAGCAAAAGGAAATTTGCTTCTGAAAGCAACATTTTTGCAAGTGCAACTCTTGATTTTTCACCACCTGAAAGAACACGGATTTTTTTATAAATATCATCTCCAGCAAATAAGAAACAACCCAAAACAGCTCTCAATTCTGCTTCTGTTCGGTCTGCTCCTGCGCTGCGAAGTTCTTCTAAAAGGTCATTATCTAAATGTAAGGCTTCTAATTGATGCTGTGCGTAAAATGATTGTCTTACGTGGTGTCCTTCTTTGAGTTCTCCAGAGTTATAGCTTTCTGCATCTGCGAGCATTCTCAAAACAGTAGATTTTCCTTTTCCATTTGCACCAATTAAGGCAATTTTGTCGCCTCTTTCTATCATGGCTTCTGCTTCATTTAAAATTTGAAGTTGTCCATAACTTTTTGATACATGGTCTAATTCGGCTACTATTTTTCCAGATGGTTTTTGGAAGGTAAAACGCATTCTCATTGTCGGAGCATCTGATTCTACAGCTTCAATTCTTTCTACTTTATCTAGTTGTTTTACTCTTGATTGTGCTTGTTTTGCCTTTGATGCCTTTGCTTTAAAACGCTCAATAAAACGTTCTGCTTCTTTTATCTTTGATTGCTGATTTTCGTAGGCCTTTTGTTGCAAATCGGCTCTTAATGCTTTTTCTTCTCTATAAAAGTCATAATTTCCAGAATAACGAATCAAATCTTGTCCCCAAACCTCAACAATTACATTGCAACAATTATTCAAAAAATCTTGGTCGTGAGAAACAATCATTATCGAACCTTCATAGTTGTTCAAATAACTTTCTAACCATTCAATCGAAGGCAAATCCAAGTGGTTGGTAGGCTCATCTAGCATCAAAAGTGCAGGTTTTTGCAATAATAATTTTGCAAGCATTACACGCATACGCCAACCTCCCGAAAACTGAGCAAGTGGTTTTGTAAGTTCAGCCGTTTTGAAGCCCAAGCCTTCCAAAATTTCTTCTGCTCTAGCTTGAATAGAATATCCTCCTAGCGTTTCGAATTCTGTTTGAAGCGTTGCGAGTTCGTCTAAAAGTTTGTCATTATATTCTGTTTCTATCTTGGATAGAATTTTATTGATACGTGCAGAAAGTTCGTTTTCACGAGTAAAAGCCTGCATTGCCACATTGATAATCGGCTCATGACTTTCATAAGATAATAAATCTTGATTCAGAAAACCAAGTGTACAGTCTTTAGCCTTGCTAATATCGCCTTCGTCGGGCGTATATTCGCCATCGATAAGACGCAAAAGTGTAGATTTGCCAGTTCCATTGGCACCAATAAGACCGATACGTTCTTTAGGTTTAACGTGTAAAGAAGCCTCAAAATAAATAGGGCGATCGGCAAAATAAAACGAGAGATTGTTGATACTAAGCATAATCAGCAAAATTACGATAGTTTCTTGTCAAAACAAAAGGAAAACAACTTGCTAGATTAAATTATTTGATACTTTTGAGGTATTTTGATTCTATTTTTGTTTAAACTTTTATATACTGTAAGTAGTCGTACAAAATTAATAATACATATAACTGATTAGCGAGTGATTTACCTGATTTTTAAGATGAAATGCAAGATAAATACAAATGAAGTTTAGTGAAGCTAAATAATAATATCTTTTTAATACTTATTTAAATTTTATTGTATTATCCTGTAATTATCATAGTAATCATAAAAATCACTTGCTAATAATGTCTTACTACTTACACTACTTTAATCCTCTTATATTTTGAAATACCTCCTTTTTCCTTTTGCCGTTTTATACGATTTGATAACCCAAATCAGAAATTATTTTTACGATAAAAAATGGTTTGAGTCTATCCAGCCTTCTGTTTTTACTATTTCAGTCGGAAACCTGACCGTAGGAGGAACAGGAAAAACGCCACACATAGAATATTTGATTCGATATTTTCTAGAGAAAAATAAAAATGCAGAAAATTATAAATTAACTACCCTTTCAAGAGGATATGGACGAAAAACAAAAGGGTTTGTTTTAGCAAATCCAAAAACTACAGCTTCTGAAATAGGCGACGAACCGATGCAGTTTTATCAAAAATTTGTAGCAAATAATAAATTAGAAAAAGTAAATATTACTGTTTGTGAAAAACGAGTTTTGGGAGCGCAGAAAATTCTTGAGTTATTTCCCCAAACAAAAACAATTTTATTAGATGATGCTTTTCAACATAGAGCCATAAAACCCCATTTTTCGATTTTACTTTCTGATTATAATCGTCCTTTTTATGAAGATTTTTTATTGCCAATGGGAAGAATTAGAGAAAATAGAAAAGGTGCAAAACGTGCAAATGTAGTTTTGGTAAGTAAATGTCCTTTAGATTTGACAGCTGAGAAAAGAGAGTTTATTCGTCAGAAAATTAATAATTACACAAAATCGCCTGTTTTCTTTACGAGTTTTGATTATGATAAACCTATTGATTTATTGAATAATGAAGTTTTGGAATTAGAACTAAAATCGAATACTGATAAAAAATATTCTTTTGGAATCTTAACAGGAATTGCAAATTATCAACCTTTTCAAAAGTATATAGAAAAAACATTTGGAAAAACAGAAAAGAATAAACACTTTCCAGACCATTATAATTATACAGAAAAAGATATTGAGTTTCTGAAAAAATCAGATACTATTTGGTTTACCACAGAAAAAGACGCTGTCAAACTTCGTCCATTGTTAGAATCATTTAGTCAAGAAGAACAAAATAAAATTTCTATTTTTTATATTCCTATAAAAGTTGTTTTTTTAGATCAGAATGAAGAAAAACAGTTTCAAAAATTGATACAACAATACTAAAATGCCTATTTATACAGACCAGCTCAATCGTAAAGTAGAAGTAACAGAATTTCCAACACGTATTATTTCGCTTGTTCCTTCTCAAACAGAACTTCTTTTTGATTTGGGAGTTGGTCAAAATGTTGTTGGAATTACAAAATACTGTATTCATCCTAAAAAAAATGTAAAGAAAATAGTTAAAGTTGGAGGAACAAAAGATTTTGATATCGATAAAATAATTGCATTGAATCCTGATTTGATTATTGCTAACAAAGAAGAAAATTATAAGGAGGGAGTTGAGCAGTTAGAAAAACAATTTCCTGTTTGGATAAGTGATATAAATGATTTGAAATCCTCTTTTGAAATGATTTCAGAAGTTGGAAAATTGGTAGGAAAGCAAAAAGAAGCTAAAAATTTAGTTTATAAATTGAATCAAGATTTTAAAGAATTAGCAAAAACAGATTCATTACCTGAAAGGTATAAAGTCCTTTATTTTATTTGGAAAGACCCGTTTATGGTGGCAGGGAAAGATACTTTTATTCAAGATATTTTAGAAAGAACAAATTTAGAAAATAGCACAACTTCAACTCGTTATCCTATTCTTGATGAAGAAAAAATAAAAGAATTGAATCCTCAAATTATTTTGCTTTCCTCTGAACCTTATCCTTTTAAAGAAAAACACATTCAAGAATTTGCTCAAATGTTGCCAAATGCCTATATTAGGGTAGTGGATGGCGAACTTTTTTCGTGGTATGGAAGTAGACTAAACTATACTATAGATTATTTAAAAAATCTACAAAAAGACATTAAATTGCACTTTAGTAAGTTTTAATTAAATTAAAACCACCTTTTCCCCGTTTTTTTCCTTCAAAAACTAATAGTTGGCGTGGTTTGTGTTTTTTAATGAAGTACATTGTTACAAAAAATTAACAAAGTAACAAAAAGATTTTATTCCACTTACTTTTTTCATAAATTACTCTATCAAAATATTATTATTCTTTCCCCAAATCTTATTTATAAAATGACAAAAATGATTCAAAAAATTCAGACAATTATCTTAGCTTCTATTTTTGCTTGCTTTGTAGGAAGTAGTTACGCAACCACTTCATTTAATGAATATTACAATTCTATTTTTACTGATTTGAATGCTAGAAGTGAAATTAATAAAGTAAAAGACAATCCTCGTGGCTATTTAGTTCGCAAGGGCGTAAAATACAAATGGGAATTAGAGCGATCTGCACGTCCAGGGCAATATACTTATTTTGTACACAGAGAAAGAGGAGGAAAATCCAATCTTGTTTATAATACAACAATGGTTGCTATCGACAAACGTAGCTCAACAGGAGAATATATAATTAAAATATTTTATTCTGTAAATAAAGGCTATAAATGGGATATGGACAGAAATACAATGCTTAGAATCACATATAAAAAAGATGGTTCGGTAGATTATCAAGCAACAGGACAGATGTCTAAATTTGAAGATAATGGACACGGACTTTCAGCATCACAGTTCAAACAAAAAACGGATTTAAATCCAAATTTCACTGATACATTTGTACGCCATGCTGCAGCTTCTATTGCTTATGCAATTTACAAATATCCAAAAATGATGAAATTGTAAAAGAAAATACGTTTCACTTACTTACAAAAAAAGGATTTCTTCAGCTAAAGAAGTCCCTTTTTTTATTTTATAATTTTAACCCAATAGTTTTACTTCTGGATAACGTTCTGCAAAACAAACTTCTTTTCCTTGTATTTGCTTAAAAATAAGTGAACGATTAAGATCTGATAAATCTTTACAGCCTGTTGCAGAAAATAAGGCTAAGAAATCTTTTAGAGTTTCTTCATGATAATTTTTTACTCTTTTATATTTTTCTGAAACTACTAAACCTCCCATTTTTGATGGATCTGAAGTAGCAACTCCTGTCGGACACGTATTCATATGACATTCTAAAGCTTGAATACAACCTAAAGACAACATCATAGCACGAGCTGAGTTACATAAATCTGCACCTAAACAAAGGGCTTTAAATATATCAAATCCATCAACTATTTTACCTGATGTAATCACTCGTATATCTTTTCTCAAATCATATTTTTTGAGTGTATCATCTACAAAGACAAGTGCATTTTCCCAAGGCATTCCAACATGGTCAGAAAAAATAATTGGTGCTGCTCCTGTTCCTCCTTCTGCACCATCTACAGTAATAAAATCAGGTCTTATTCCTGTTTCTACCATTGCTTTGCAAATATCTCCAAATTCCATTTTGCTACCAATACAAAGTTTGAAACCAATAGGCTTACCTTTTGAGAGTTCTCTTAATGTATGTACAAAACGCAATAACCCTTCAGCAGACTGAAATTCTTTATGAGAATTAGGTGATTTTACAACAGTATTAGGTTCTATTCCTCTAATTTTTGCTATTTCTTCCGTATTTTTCTTGGCTGGTAAAACTCCTCCATGACCTGGTTTTGCACCCTGAGATAATTTTATTTCTACCATTTTGAGCTCTGGAAAATCAATGGTTTTGATAAATTCTTCTGCTGAGAAATTTCCTTCTTTATCTCTACAACCAAAATAACCTGTACCAATTTGATAAGTTACATCTCCCCCTTTTCTGTGGTAGTCAGAGATTGCTCCTTCTCCTGTATTGTGGTAGAAATTTCCTTCTTTTGCTCCCAAATTCAAAGATTCAATAGCTCTGCTACTCAAAGAACCATAACTCATCGCTGACACATTTAATAAACTTGCTTCATAAGGTTGTTTGCAATCTTTACCTCCTATTTTTACTCGTGGTGGAGTTTCTAGTTTTTCAGTAGTGTAAATAGAATGTGCTGTCCATTCCATTCCTTCAGTTTGTAAATCATGTTCTGTTCCAAACGGATGGTTATCATTCTCTAGTTTTGCTCTTGAATATACATACTTTCTTTGATTTTTATTGAGTGGTTTTCCATCTGTATCTGATTCTATAAAATACTGATGGATTTCAGGCCCTATACTTTCTAAGATATATCTAAAATGTCCAATTACAGGAAAGTTACGTAGAATAGCATGTTTCTTTTGGTTCAAATCATAAATACCTACTAAAATTATTAAAACCAAAATCCCTATAAGTGTATAAATAGGAAAGAAAAATAATAAATAAGCAGCTATAATAACAAAAAATATAGCTCCTATAAAAACAACAACATGTTTCATTGAGAAAGTAATAAAGATAAAGTTAGATGAGATTTGTTAATTAACAAAGAAACAACCTGTACTAAGATTTGTTTTTTTTGGATTTGATAGATTAATGACTATCTTTTGTGGATAAAACTTAAAACAAAATTATTTAAAATAAAATTCATGAAATTAGCTATCT
The DNA here is from genome assembly GCF_037126295.1 of Bernardetia sp. Wsw4-3y2. NCBI lineage: Bacteria > Pseudomonadati > Bacteroidota > Cytophagia > Cytophagales > Bernardetiaceae > Bernardetia > Bernardetia sp. Wsw4-3y2. The sequence continues at coordinate 1,920,315 of NZ_CP147017.1, forward strand.
TATCAGCAAATAAAAATCTTTACTCAACCAAAAGACTTATTGAAGCTGGAGAAAAAAAAGGGCATCAAATGGTAGTTATAGATCACACAAAATGTGATTTAGTAATACAAAAAAAGAAACCAAGTGTCATTTATAAAGGTGAAGAAATGTCTGATATTGATGGTGTAATTCCACGTATTGGTGCTTCTGTCACTTTTTTCGGAACTGCTGTTGTGCGTCAGTTTGAGATGATGAAAATTTTTACTTCTACTGAATCCCAAGCATTAGTTCGTTCAAGAGACAAACTAAGAAGTCTTCAAATTTTGGCTAGAGCTGGTCTTGATTTACCAAAAACTGTTTTTAGTAATTATTCAAAAGATGTCACAAGTGTAGTAGATAAAGCAGGTGGTGCACCTTTAGTTATCAAACTTTTGGAAGGAACACAAGGATTAGGAGTAGTTCTGGCAGATAATAGAAATACAGCTGAATCTATGCTAGAAGCATTTAATGGCTTAAAAGCTCGTGTTATTGTACAAGAATTTATCAAAGAAGCAGGAGGAGCAGATATTCGTGTCTTTATCGTTGATGGTGTAGTGGTAGGTGCAATGAAACGACAAGGAAAAGAAGGCGAATTTCGTTCGAATCTTCATAGAGGAGGAAGCGCAAATGTTATCGAACTAACAGACCAAGAAGAAAATGCAGCCTTAAAAGCTGCCAAAGTATTAGGTTTAGGAGTTGCTGGTGTGGATATGTTGCAATCTGCAAGAGGACCTCTTATCTTGGAAGTAAATTCTTCTCCAGGATTAGAAGGAATTGAAGCAGCAACAGGAAAAGATATTGCAACAGCAATAATAAAATATATAGAACGTAATGTAGAATAAAGAAGATTTTTCATTTATAGAGTCATAAAAAAATGGTTAATGAAGAACATTTGTTCTTTCATTAACCATTTTTTATAGTACAAATTATTATTTCTCCTCTTTTACTTCAGGATATTTGTAACCATATTCTTCTGTAATTTTTTCTTTAGAAATTTCTTCTACTTTGAAATTAACTACAATTTTCTCTACAGGACGATCAGGATATTGTGTTGTTTGTTGTGCCACTTTATCAATTACATCAAATCCATCAATAATTTGCCCGAAAACAGTATATTGTCCGTCAAGGTGATTTGCACCATTGTCTTTTTCAACAATATAAAACTGTGAACCACTAGATTCTCTTTTTGGGTTTACATTATCTCCCATTCTTGCTGCTGCAACTGCCCCTTTACGGTGTGGATGATTATCTTTGATTTCGGCTGGAATTGTATAACCAGGTCCTCCTGTTCCATATTCTCTAGGGTCTTTTGACTCATCTTTTGTAAATGGGTCTCCTCCCTGAATCATAAATCCTTTGATTACTCGGTGGAAAATTGTTCCATCATAAGTTCCATTTTCTACTAATTTGATGAAGTTTTCTTTGTGAAGTGGTGTGTCATCAAAAAGGATAAGTTTCATATCACCAAATTTTGTAGTAAGGGTTACTACTTGGTCTTTGTCTGGGCTACATTTGCTGCTCATAAGTGTTGAAATTAAAATAAATGAAAATAGTAAACGAATTAAATTATTCTTTTTCATTGTAATAAATGATTTTAGTATGAATTGTTTTTTAGAAAGTCTCAGAACTTTTATAAAATTAGATTTGTAGTTTATACACTAAGTAAAATTTACATTCAAATTTACCACTAAAAATAGTTTCATTAAAATTTACTTTAAAAATGATTGATGTATATGTTCTAAATCCGACACTTGTTTCTAATCGCCCTCAACTTGGAGCTTTTACAGCTATGAAAGGTTTTGAGTTTATGGGAGCAAAAAACATTCTTGTAGATAATATTGTAGGAATGAAAAATTTAAAAAATAACCAAGAAACTGATATAGATAATAAAGAAAATATTGCTGTTGGTGGAATAGGTTTTGTAAAAAGCAGATTAGAATATCTAGGTTATAGCCATAAATTAGAATCAGATTTGGATTACCCTCTTGAACTTAGAAATTATTTAGGAAGAGAAATTTGGACTGCTACCATTGATGAAATCAGCCGAACACTTCCAAATATTTTCATTAAACCAAAAGGAGAAGACAAACAAAAATTCTTTACAGGTTTGGTTATCAGTTCTTCAAAAGATTTGATAGGAAAAGGTATTCAAGGACAAAATTATCAGGTTTGGTGTTCAGAGCTTATCAATCCTGTTGCAGAGTTCAGAGTTTTTGTCAGATATGGAGAAATTTTAGATATACGAAGATACAGAGGCAATTATGACATCAATCCAGATTATAAAATCATTGAAAAGTGTATTAAAGATTTTAGTTCTAGTCCTTTGGCGTATGGAATTGATTTTTGTGTAACTGACAAAGGCAAAACATTACTTTTAGAAGTAAACGATGGTTTTTCATTGGGAGAGTATGGACTTAATTTTTTAGATTATGCAAAACTGAATTATACACGTTGGAGCGAATTGGTAGAATGTAAAGATTATTTCAAGTTTTGATAAAAATAAAAGGAGTTTGAAAACAATCAAACTCCTTTTTGGTATAAAAGAATATTATAAGCGAATACCGATAAGTGTAATATCATCTCGTTGTTCGGTATTTTCCATGTGATTTTCTAGTTCTTTTAGTAGGGTTTGTTTCTGTATTTTCATAGATTTGATTTTACTTATAGATTCAAGTAATCCTATTAGTCTTCTAGAACCAAATTTCTCTAAATCTTTATCTGCTTGGTCGCTAAAACCATCACTAAACATGTACAAACATTCTCCTTTTTTGAGCTGAACTTTATGGTTTTTAAAAGTACGTTTGTCTTCTCTTTGAATTCCTCCTACAGAGCGTCTATCTCCTTTAATATTCAAAAAATCACCATTTTTTGAATATAATAATGAACGTTTTGCAGCTGCCATTTCTATATTTACTAGTTCATTTTTTGTATATTCTACTCTTGCAATAACCATGTCCATACCATCTCTATTTCTTGTTGTGGTTTGTCGTAATGCTTTTCGAATGGCTTGGTGCAATGCTTCCAAAATTAATGAGGGTTTTGTTATTTCTTTTTGTAAAACAACTTCATTGAGTAGGGTATTTCCTATCATAGACATAAACGCCCCAGGAACGCCATGTCCTGTACAATCAATGACAGCAATAAATACATATCCATTAATTTTTGTTGTCCAATAAAAATCTCCACTTACAATATCTTTGGGCAGAAAAATAAGAAAAGAATCATCAAAATATGAGTTAAATTCTTTTTGATTTGGAAAAATAGCTTTCTGAATTGTTTCTGCATAACGAATACTTGATGTAATGCGTTCTTGAGAGTGTTTGAGTTCAGTAGTTCGTTCGGTTATAATATGCTCAAGATTTTCATATACTAAAGCATTATCAATTGAAACAGCAATTTGTGCAGAAAGAAGATTAAGTATATTTAATCGTTCTTTATTAAAAATAGTATGTGATTGGTTATTTTCTAAAAACACTAAAGCTAGTATTTCTCCTTGTTTTATAATTGGCATACAAAGCAAAGACTTAACTTCATTTTTTTGAATATAATTGTCTTGCTTAAAGTTCATATTTTTATGTGCATTGTCTAAAATGAGGGTTTCTTTAGTACGAATTACATAATTAAGAACATTTTTGGGCAAACTTTCATTGTCTGTAACAGATTCTGATTGCATTACTTCTATAATCTTATCAGCTAACGAATAATAGGCATCAATTTGAAATCCTTCCTCTTTTTTCAGAATCAAATATCCTTTTTCAGCTCCTGCATTTTCTACAATAATATGAATCATTTTGGCAAGTAAATTTTCTAATTTTATTTCACTAGAAATGGCTTGACTTGCCTTTAAAATAGTGTTTAAATCTAATGAATTTCCTATTGACGTTCCCTTTGACGAAGAAGTAGAAGAAATACTAGAAGATGATTGGATAGTAGGAGATAACAAAAATACATCTCCATTTCTAGTATCATCAAGAAGTAATCTATATTGTTTCTGACATAGAATTACTTTCTTGGTTGCTCCCCAAATTTTATATAAATAATGTGCTTTTTGAATATAAATACGTGCGAATTCCTTTTTTTCTAAACTCAAATAAAAATTCCCTGCAAGTTCATTTGAAAGAGCTTCATCTTGTACAAACTGATTTTGTTGTGCAGCAAGAATAGCTTTATCATACAAATTCATAGCAGCAAGAATATCTTGGTTAATTTGAGCCAATTGTGCCTCAATTATCAAATACAGATGAGAAAAATTTTCAGGACAATTCTCTGCCCAAATCTTCATTTGTACTTGATTAGATTCTATTATGTCTAAATATTCTTTTTTCTTGGGATGATCAGGATTTTGGATAATTATACCACACAAAGCCAAGCTATAATTATTATTATGAAACCAATTCCATTCTGAACCAAAAAGAGCTATCATTACAGGTATTGCTTTTTCAGAATGTTCGATGGCTTTTTGATAATCTGCTTGATACAAATACATTCTTGCTTTGAGAGGTTCGTAAATGGCTGCACCAATTGGAAGAGTTTTGAAACCTTCTAAATACGCATTTTCATCAAACTCATCATTATCAAAACTATCAGGACTTTTACTCTGCCCTAACATATTTTTCACAAAAGCATTTACTACTATTCCAAGTTGTGCAGTTCCTTGATTTTTCAAACTATATTGAATAGCCATATTTGTATCTGTTTCAGAAGCCACCTTTTCCAAACTCACTCCTGCCAAAACCTGATGTCTTGCCAAAACACAATGTGCATAAGCTACATATCCATAACTTCCTACAGCTAGACTTGCTTCGAAAGCTGTTTTGAAATAATGAAAACCATTTCTTATAGGTTTTCTGTAATGATGTAAAAAAATTCCTATCAAATGATTTAAAGGTCCTTTAGTACGTAAATCTCCAAATTTTTTATTTAGTTTGAGTGACAATTGTCCTAAATCATAACCCAACTTATAATTTCCCATTCCTGAAGAAACAAAAATCGCATAAGCTGTATAAGCCCAAGCAGTTTCAGCAGTATTTCCATATTTAATACCTAAAAAAACCATTTTAGCAGCCGTCAGTACAACCAAATTCATATCTCCAGACATATAACAAGATGACCAAGTAAGATAAAGTATTTTGAGAGCTTCATCAATTTCTTCATTTTGCATGATAGGAAGATTTTCTAAAAACTCCGTTCCTCCTTTTGCTTCTAAATTAGAATTGATAAAAGCCACTTCATTTTGAAAAAATTCTATTTTTTTATTTTCTTCTCTAGGCAACTCTATATCCAAAATGGCAAGAGCTTTTCGGGCTAACTCTATAGCTTCTACAAACTTAAGCGAACTTTCTAACAGAATAATCTGAGTACTATAAATCTTAATTGTATCTAATCTAGATTGGGACTTTTCTAGTAATAGATTAAAAATTTCTTCTGCTTCTTCTTTTTTTGCTTTTAAGAATAGACAATCAGCCAATAGACTATATATTTCAAAGGTTTCTTGGTAAGTATTCTTCCAAGCATCCTCTTCTAATAATGAAACAGCTATTTTTAAATAATTAATTGCAGGTAGATAAGCTAATGATTGTTTTGCTTTTTTTGCAGCCCTTAAATTTACCTGAATGAGTTCCTTTTGTTCTTTTTTATCTTGAATTAAGCCTCTTGCTTTGTTGTAGTGATTTGCAATATCACAAATCCATTCATTGATATATTTTTGACTTCTTTCATAATAAACGAAACGAGCTATTTTCAAACTTATTTCTTGTTGTTGTTGCTCGTTTATTACAGAATAAGCAGCCTGTTGGACTCTGTCGTGCAAAAAATGGAAAGCAATACGTACTTTTTTTGTTGTTTTATCAAGACCTTTATAACTATCATCTTCTGAACGAATCAATTCTTCTTTAAGAGCTGGAATAAGTTTTTCAACTGTTTCTTTGATTGAATAACCCAAAATATGAGCAAGGATTTGAAGGTCAAATTTTCCTCCAATGCAAGAAGCATATTGCAAAGTTTTTTGAGTTTGTTTGTCTAATTTTTGTATTTTTTGACTCATCAAATCCACTACATTAGAAGTGCTATCTTTTTCTTTTATTTTATCAATATTCCATATCCATTCTTTTTTCTGATGAGAAAACTCTAGTAAGTTTTGATTATAAAGGGATTCTAAAAATTGATTTGTAAAAAACGGATTTCCTTGTGTTTTTTTATAAATTACCTTAGCTAAATAATGGCTAGATTTATTTTGTTGATGGAGTGTTTCGTTTACCAAAACGGAAATATTCTCAAAACTTAATGGTTCTAAAATTATATTAGAAAGGGGAATATTTAGCTTTTCTAATTCTCTTAGTTGAATAGAAAAAGGATGAGAAGCATCTACTTCATTATCTCTATATGTTCCGATGAGCATCAAATGTGTATTGCTTATATCTGTCATCAAAAGCTCTAGTAAACTCAAACTTCCACTATCAGCCCACTGCCAATCATCTATAAAAATAACTAAAGGATGTTCTTGTTTACTAATTGCTCTGACAAAACTTTGAATAACTAAATTAAAACGATTTTGGGATTCACTAGGACTTAATTTAGGAACAGGATTTTGTTTTCCTATTATTAATTCTAATAAAGGAAGAACGTCTGTCAGTACGCTTCCATTGACATCCAAAACCTTTTTTATTTTTCTTGACCATGCCGTTATTCTTGCCTGAGTTTCGGTAAGTATTTGATTTATAAAATTTTTAAAACTCTCAATAATGGCACTATAAGGAACATCATTTTGAAATTGGTCAAATTTTCCTTTTATAAAATAGCCTCTTTTTTGAGTAATTGATTTGTAAAGTTCGTTTACTAACGCTGTTTTTCCAATTCCTGAATACCCCCCTAAAAGAACAAGATAATTTGCACCCAAACTTACTTTATCAAATGTTTTAGTGAGTAGTTGAATTTCTTTTTCTCTTCCATATAGTTTTTCAGGAATTTGAAAAGTAGTTGTAAAATCCTGTTGAGCTAACTCAAAATCAATTATTTCTTTTCCAGTTTCTAGACTATTAAGAATTTTTTCTAAATCTTTTTGTAAGCCAAAAGCTGTTTGATAACGTGCTTCTGCATTTTTGTATAGTAATTTTTCCAATACCTTAGAAAGCATCAAAGGGATTTTTGGATTTTTTTCGTGTGTAGGTGTAGGAGTAAGTGCAATATGTGAGTGTATAAGCTCCATTATATCAGAAAACTGAAAAGGCAAAACACCTGTAAACAGCTCATAAAAGGTAACTCCCAAAGAATATAAATCAGTACGAACATCTATCGAACGGTTTACTCTTCCTGTCTGTTCGGGCGAAATATAGGCTATTGTGCCTTCCATTGTATTGGCTATTTCAGCATTTTTTTTTTGACGTTTGAACTGTGACGCAATCCCAAAATCTATAATATAAATCTGATTATCTTTTCCAATGAGTATATTTTTAGGATTAATATCTTTATGAATGATATTAAACTGATGTACTTCTTGTAAAGCAATTGTTATGGCTATGGCAATATTTAATTTTTCTTCTAAAGAAAGTCCATTGTTTTCTATATATTCTTTCAATGAATAGCCATCTATATAATCTAAAACAAGAACATGTCGGTCATTAATTCGATGCTGACTGATTGCTTTTCGTATTATATTAGATTTTATATTATTTGTGAGGACATACTCTTCATTAAATTTGGCAATATTCTTTAGTGATGGCAGGCTATCACGCAATACTTTGATAGCGATTTTTTTATTTAACTGTTTATGCCAACCTTCATAAACAATTGTAATTTGTCCGACATGTATTTCTTTTATATTTTCTGCAAAGGGAAATAGATTGTCCATATAAATATTTTTTACTAAAAAGAGGATTAGTTTTTCGAAAGTACAAAAGACAAGCAATATAGGTATCTAATGAAATAGCTAATATGTAGTCAATATACCACTTTTCTACAAAAAAATAAGGATATAAGAAGAATAAATATGAGTTTATAGAGAATAAAAAATATATTTAGCAAATCAGATATTCGTTTCTAAGAATAATACTTATATCATTTTCTATACTTCTTCTTCTAAACAAAAAAAAGGATACTACATAGAGAATCCTTTTTTTTGTTTGATAAAGAAGAAATTTGTTTGGGTAACCTACTCCTTCACATTCTCAATACGTGTTTTATATTTTTGATAGAGAACTTTTTGTTTGTTTGCCAAATCAATTTCTCGTCCTTCAATGAAAGCATGAATAACTTTGTTGGTAGTCATATCCAAAATATCACCTTCTGAAACCACTATACTTGCATCTTTTCCTACTTCTAATGTTCCAACACGCTCATTAATTCCTAAAATAGAAGCTGCTTTGCTTGTGATAGCTGCCAAGGCTTGTTCTTTAGTCAGTCCGAAAGCAACTGCCATTCCTGCTGAAAAAGGAAGGTTTCTTGCACCCATTGTTTCCATATCACCAGCATAATTCAAACAATACTCTACACCTGCTTTTTGTAATAGATAAGGCAGTTTGAAAGGTGCATCAATATCATCATCAGTACGTTGAGGTAATTCTAAAGTACGTCCTACAATAACAGGAACCTTATTTTTTTTCAAAAACTCAGCTACTTGCCAAGAATCGTATCCACCCACAACAACAACTTTCTGAACCCCCATTTCTTTTGCAAAGCTAACTCCTTCAATAATATCTTTTGCCCATTCGGCATGCAAATACAGACGCATTGTTCCATCAAAAAGACCTTTTACAGCTGCCAGTTTCAAATTTTTTGTAGTTGGATTTTCAATTTGATTGTAGGCTTTTGCTTCACTCAAAAGAGATTTTATTTTTGCTATTTCTGCATTTCGTTCTTCCTCCTTTGCTTTCTTAGGTTCAGCAGGAGCAGCCCACCAACCACCTTGTTGCATATAAGCAGGCATATAAATGTGTAAACCATCATCTATTTTAAGTGCAGCATCTTCCCAATTCCATGCATCAAGATTTACAATAGAAGAAAGTCCTGCTACTAACGCCCCACGAGGAGTTGCTTGTGCAATCAAAACACCATTTGTTCTAACAGTTGTGGTAACATCAGACTCTGCATTGTATGCACTAATGGCTCTAATATTAGGATTCATATCCCCTACTTCAGCCTCATCTACTGAAGGACGCACTGCATCAATTTCTTTAAGCCCAAGTGTTGTATTTGCCAAAATAAGAGAAGGATAAATATGTTTTCCAAACAAATCAACAACCTTTGCACCTTCTTGAGAAACACTTGAAGATTCTCCTAACGCAGTAATTTTTCCATTCTCAAAACGAACAGAACCATTTTCGATAATGGTATTTCCATCGCCAATATGAAGTGTTGCATTTTTGAGTACAATGGGTTGATTTTGTTTTTGAGCTGGTAAAGGAGATTGAGAATAACTTTTGGGAGATATAAAAAAACAATTAAAAAGTAAAAGGACAAAGATGAAAATGGGTATTTTTTTGAGTTGCATAGTTCTATATTTTAATAAAAAAGAGATGAGAGCAATTTTAATTCTTAATTTAATAGCTTTGAGCTACTCTGCAATATGCGAAATTATTTTTTTGAAAGAATGTTATAAATTGTGAAAAGACATAGAAATGAAATAAGTGAAATTTGAAATTGGAGAATACAGCAAGAATTTATTAATTTAGACAAACATAAATAAGTTCTTTTTGATTAAAGTAGTATAATTTTTTATCCAACACACCAATTCTAAATTTATTCATGAAAAAACCTTTTAACCTTCAAAAATGGATCGATGATAATCGTCATCTTTTAAAACCACCAGTTGGCAATCAGCAAGTATATTTGGATAATGAAGATTATATTGTAATGGTTGTTGGAGGACCAAATAGTCGAAAAGATTATCATTATAATGAAAGTGAAGAACTTTTTTATCAACTAGAGGGAAATATTGTTGTCAAGATTATCGAAGACGGAAAATTTGTTGATGTACCTATTGGTGCAGGCGAAATGTTTTTATTACCTGCTAAAATTCCTCACTCTCCACAGCGTACTGAAGGTTCTATTGGGCTTGTCATTGAGCGTTATAGAAGAGAAGGAGAAGAAGATGGCTTTATGTGGTATTGCGAAAACTGTGGAAACAAACTGTATGAAGAGCGTTTTGAACTGACTGATATTGTGGAACAATTGCCTAAAGTAATGCAAACTTTTTATAATTCAGAAGAATTACGAACATGTAATAATTGCCAAGTAGTTATGCAGCCTCCTCAAAAATCGAAATAAATTAAAAATGTAACATAAATTCTAGAAATTAATTGGCTATATTTTATTTTTATATTCTCAAAAAACCCTTAAATAAAGAGTTATTTGGAAGTATTTCATAAAAAACACACGAAATACTTGAAAATAATTAAAAATTAATTGATACAAGTAGTAGTTTTATAAAAAATTTATTTGTATATTTGAAGCGAAGGAACAACTTAGATCCTTCATTTATTAGTTTTTTTCGTTAATTAGTTTTATGAATCTTTACGTATCAAATTTGCCTTATTCTATCTCAGAGGAAGAATTAGAGGCAGTATTTTCAGAGCTTGGTGTAGTTACATCAACAAAAATTATCACAGACCGTGAAACACATCGTTCAAGAGGTTTTGGTTTCGTTGAAATGGAATCAGAAGAAGATGGCGAAGCAGCTGTTGAAGAATTGAACGGTATCGAACTTAAAGGTCGTGAGATCCAAGTAAAAAAAGCCATTCCTAGAGAAAACAGAGGTGGCGGAAACTTCGGTGGTGGACGTCCATCACGTGATTACTAAACAAACAAATTGATTAGTTATCAATAGAAGTATTCGTACTGAATCTGTTTTTAATTGAATCAATATATGTTTAGCTCAGTGTAAAAAATTTTATTTTATACATTGACGACACAAAAAGCAACTTTCACAAGAGAGTTGCTTTTTTTTATGATTAAATTTTAATCGTGTAGAAATATTTAGAATAATGAGCCTTTTTGAATTGCATTTTTGTATGTAAAGACAGAATTAATTCTATTTTTTAATCCAAATTTATAAAACTAACTCATTTTTATTATGCAATTCACTAAAAATAAAATTCAATCACAGTATCATTTTTTCATTCTCGTTCTTATTTTCTCAATCAGTTTTTCATTCTTATTTTCATCTTGTAAAAAAGATGATGAAGATGAAAATCCAAAAGAACAAGGAAGTTATTTTCCTCTAACAACAACTTCTACTTGGACATATCAAGATGAAGAAAACCAAACTTATATTCAAACTCTTACTAGCCAAACAAAAAGTGTGGGTGGTTTTACTTGGAATATGATTAGTGTAGAACCTAATAATATAGATGAAGAGTTATTAGTCCGTATTGACCCATCTACTCAAAAAGTGTATTATGGATATGATTTTACAGATGATGAAGGAGTACTTTTCGTAACTGCTATTGCAGATTTAGATGCCAAAATAGGAGATACTTGGAGTGATACATTTGAAGATGATGGATTTACTTTAAGCTATCAAATGACCTTACTAGAAAAAGATGTTACAAAAACTATTAACGGCAAAAGTTATGATAATGTAATGGTTGTTAAGCAAGATGAGAGTTTTACGCCTTTAGTTGATGGTATAACCACAGATAAGTCGACATGGTATTTTGCTAAAGGAATTGGTATTATTGCCATTGAATATGAAGATGGAGATTATTCTCGTTTGATAGATTATTCTATTAAATAGTTTTCATTTTTTACTATCAAAAGAGCCTTTTCAAAATAAATTGAAAAGGCTTTTTTATTTTTATTCAAATTCTATCAAAACAGCTCCTTTTTCTACGTTTTGACCTTTATTTACAGCAATACTTTTTATTTTTCCTTCTCCTGTTGCTTTCAAAACATTTTCCATTTTCATGGCTTCCAAAATCATTAGAGGAGTTCCTTTTTCGGTAGTTGCACCTTCTTCTATCAAAATATCCAAAACGAGTCCAGGCATAGGGGCTTTTAAGTCACTTACTTTTGCAGAAGCTGCATTTTCCATTCCTAAGCTTTCCAAAAGCAAATCCATTCTGTCTTTTGCTGTCAGCGTATGAATATTTCCATTGATACGGATTTCAAATTCTTTAGCTTCATAATCAGATTTCAATACTTCCACTCTATATGATATATTATTTCTCAAGATATGAAACTCTCTTTCAGAAATACGTTGAATATCTGCTTCTATTAAATTATCATTTAAGAAAAGAGACTCTGTTTTGGCAGAAGTATTTTTTTCTTTTCTAACTTGATATGTAGTTGATTTGGTTGTGATTTGCATATTATTTCAATTACGAATTAAAAATTAAAAATTACGAATATGAAATTAAGAAATAAGGATTTATTTTTAATAAAAAAGTAGCGTAATTCATAATTTTTAATTAGCTACGCTGATTATTTCATAATTCGTAATTAGATTTATTCTCCCTGCTCTTCCCAAACTTTAGGATTAGGATTATATTTTATACCTCCTAGAAAATACAAAACAATTACTCTTGAATATCTAAAATAAACAGGAACAAAAAACACAAAACTTCCTATAATAGCTGCAAAGAAGACCCATAAAGCAGGACGTTCATCTGTCAGCACATTAATAGCTACCATAAGTGTAATCATATGGGCTACGGTAAAGGCATAACTCACATACATAGCACTCCAAAAAAAGCCTAATATTCGTTCATACTTAAGGTTACAAACAGGACAGTTTTTGTGTGTTTTAGCAAAGTTTAGACTAAAAGCAGAATTTTCAAAAATTTCTCCTTTTCTACATCTAGGACATTTACATTGAAGGATTGCTTGAGATTTTGAGAGTTCGTTTTCCATTGCGTTCGTTTTTTTGTTTGTTGCGATACCAGAAAAAAGCGACTGTTCCGATAAGCAGATAAGGCATACAAAGCAAATACAAGATACCTGAATTAAGGCGTGTACTGGCTTCTCCTGCCCCGTTATTATAATTGGTTTCTACAGTAGCTCGGCACATAGCACATTGCGCTTCTGCATCTGTTATTCCAAATGTAAAAGTAAATATCATTAAAACGAAAAATAAAAAAAGAAGTTTTGAAATAATGCTTGAAAATATGTTTTTATTTATCTTTTTCATAATTTTTATTTATTTTATTTTCTAATCAAATTAATTTATCTAATAACAGACTGATATACACAAAGTTCGGTGTTTTTATAGATTTATTCTATGATAGAAATCATAATGTTCTAAAAACCTCCATGTTCTCTTAGTTCTTTTTCTGTATCTCTCAGACTCTTTACCACCAAGACAGTAAATAAAGCATCAAGAACATCTATTATATTCAAAAACACATCTCCAAACGTAGGTATAACAGTAGTAAAATTTTCAAGTTCTCCTCTCATTTCCATTTTAAAAGAAAAATAATAGCCAATAAAACTCATTAACCAAAAGAACCACCACCAACCATGTATTCCTCCTTTTAAATAATGTTTTATTCCATTTCCTTCTGCTGTAAGTTTCATCTTTTGCCATATCTCTGTCATTATGTTGTAGGGATAATATAACCCTTTGAAAGGAAGAAAAAAACCTCCTACTGCCCAACCATCTGTATGTTTGGTTTCATAGCCTATGATTTGAATATTTTTATACGCTCTTCTAAACCACATTAAAAACAAAATAAAAGCTACAACAAATATTAATAAATTAAAACCCAGTATAATATCTTTAATAAATAGTACCGAATTGGCATTTGAAGGACTACTAATAGAATAAACATTTATTATTAATACAATAATACTTAAAATAAAAATAAAACTATATGCATAAATGGTATAATTTGCTCTATCAATGTTATTACGCATTGACTCTTCTTTTTTGTTGCCAAAATCATTATCATCAAGGATTTGAGTTTCCATTTTATTATTAAGGATTAGGAGCTAAAAATTAAGAAATAAACTAATGACCAATAACTGACTCTACAAACTCTTTAACAGCCTTTCCACTTTCCAAATGACGAATAAAAGCAGAGCCTATAATTGCGCCATTCGCATAAGAAGTAGCTTGCTCAAAAGATTTTTTATCCGAAATACCAAAACCAATTTGTGTTGGATTTTTGAGTTGTAACGACTTTATTTTTTTGAAATAATCACTTTGTTTTTCTGATACTTCTGCACTTTTTTCAGTTGTATTTCCTGTTGTGCTGTTTGAAGAAACCATATAGACAAAGCCATTGCTTAGTTCATCAATTTTTTTGATACGCTCTTCAGAAGTTTGAGGAGTGATAAGGAAAATAGTGTGCAGACCATATTTTTCAAAAACAGCTTTATATGTCAATTCATATTCAAATAATGGTAAATCTGGCAAAATTAGTCCATCAATTCCTATTTCTTTACATTTGTTACAAAACTCTTCTATTCCAAACTGTAAAACAGGATTCAAATATCCCATCAAGACAATAGGAGTTTCTTTTATTTTGCCATTCTCATTTCTAATTCCTTCTAATTGTTCGAACATCTTTTTGATGCTCATTCCATTATCTAAAGCTATTTTGTTGCTGTATTGTATAGTTTCACCATCTGCAATTGGATCAGAAAAAGGCATTCCAATTTCTATCAAATCTGTTCCTGCATCAGAAAGTTCTACCAAAATACGACGAGTATCATCTAATTTTGGAAAACCTGCTGTAAAATAAATAGTCAGAACTCCGTTTGTTTTTTTTTGGAAGAGAGAATCTATACGGTTTGTTGTAGTAGTGGTTATCATGGCAAAATAATTATCAGCACGAAAATATTTTATATAAAGTAAGAAGAAATCTAAAATAAATGTGTTTTAAACTATCATACTCTTCTTTTATATGTTTCCTTATATGTGTTTTGAGAGGCAAATATACGTTTTTTTTATTTGTGACTTCTAAAACCATTGAAAACTTTTGAGCAACTTATTGATATTCAACTCTATAAATAATCGTAGTATCATTTATTTTTTTGTGTTCTATTTATTTTTTTATTATCTTATACGGAGTTTAGTTTCTCTGCTTTATTCTGCTTGTTACCCCTTCTTATTTTTAACAAGAAACTTATATGATTCTTTTTTTCCGTCTTGTCTGTCTTATTATTTTGATAGGAGTTAGTTCTTTAGCTTTTGCTCAAAAAAGTTCTATTGATAGCTTAAAACAAATTGTTTGGACACAACAAGTATCAGATACCTCACACTTGCGTACTCATGTTCGTTTGGGAGAAATCTTATTAGAAAGACAAATTGATTCAGCACTGTTTTACTTAGATAAATCTTTACAAGAAGCAAAAAGACTTGAAAGTGTGAAATGGAAAGCAGAGATAAAGTTATTGATGGGTAGGTATTATTGGTATAAAACAGAGAATCTAGAGGGAATAAAAGTATTTGATGAAGCACAGAAACTAGCAGAAGAAATTGAAGATAAATTTTTATTAGCTCGTATTCAACATCAAAGTGGTGTATTTTATTCTGAAATGGGAGATAGCGAAAAAGCCTCAAACAATCTTTTTCCTGCAATGAAATATTACGAGCAGAATCAAATGAAAGGTATGTTAACTTCTATTTATACAGATATTGGAATACTTTATTATGAGCAACAGTTGCTAGAAAAAGCAAAATTATATCACAAAAAAGTTCTTGATATTAGTGAAAAGCAAAGTAATCTTAATTTTCAAATACGTGCTTATAATAACTTAGGCATTGTTTACAGAGCTGAGAAGAATTATAGAGAAGCACTAAATAGCTATCAAAAAGGATTAAAAATTAATGAAATAGTAAAGCACTCCATAGGAGATGTTATTATGCTAGGTAACATTGCAGAGTCATATAATGACTTAGAAGAATATGATTCTGCTATTATTTATGCAACTAAAAGCATTCAGTTAGCTGAAAAAATTGATTTTAAGCGTGGACTTGTTAGAAGTAAAACTATATTAGGAGACAGTTATCTTAATACAAATGCAATACAAAAAGCACTCATAGAATTAGAAGAAGGGTTGCGTATTGCTAAAGAAACTCAACAAAATAGTGAAGGATTGAATGTACTCGAAATACTCTATCAAACCTATGAAAAGCAAGGCAATAGTGATAAGGCTTAT
This sequence comes from Bernardetia sp. Wsw4-3y2, assembly GCF_037126295.1. NCBI lineage: Bacteria > Pseudomonadati > Bacteroidota > Cytophagia > Cytophagales > Bernardetiaceae > Bernardetia > Bernardetia sp. Wsw4-3y2. The sequence continues at coordinate 1,936,428 of NZ_CP147017.1, forward strand.
CAGACTTACAAAGAATATGTTGTTTGGGGAGACAGCCTGTCTAAACTAGATAACTTGAGAGAGCTTTTACAAAAAGAGGCTACTTATAAAGAAGAACAGTTAAAAGTTGAACAGGAGAAAAAAGAATTACAACGACGCACCGAACGAGCAGAAGAAGAACGTATAAGAAACATATATCTAGGAGGATTATTTACAGCTCTTATTATTGCTATACTTTTAGTGATAGGCTATAATCAGAAAAGAAAAGCAAATTCTAAACTTGAAGAACAAAATGAAGCTATCAAACTTCAACAAACTCAAATAGCAACCCAAAATGAAGAGTTAAATGTAACCAATGAAGAGTTGCAATCTCAAAAGGAAACATTAGAACAAACATATAGCGCACTTCAAATGACAACAGAAAAGTTTAATGCAAGTATAAGATATGCCTCTGATATGCAAGAAGCTGTTTTGCCCGAACTGAGTACGCTTACTTCTTTTTTTAATAATCTATTCTTGATCTACCAACCTAAGGATATTGTTTCGGGTGATTTTTATTGGTTTTCTCAAATCAATCCACAAATGGGAGTTTTGGCAATGTCAGATTGCACAGGACATGGTGTACCTGGGGCATTTATGTCTATGTTGGGTTGTACACTTCTTCACGAAATTGTCAATATTAAAAAAATACACGACGATCCTGCTCGTATTTTAAATAACCTAAATGCAGGAATATATAAGATACTAAAACAAGAAACAGGAAAAAATGATGATGGAATGGATATATCAATCTGTGTTTTTGAAAAAATGCCTATCCAAAATAAAATTAAAATTACGTTTGCAGCAGCAAAATCAAAAATGTACTTTATCGAAAACAATCAAATTACTGAAGTAAAAGGTGATAATAAACATATCGGAGGAGCAAGTTACAAATCAGGTATTTTTCAAAATACTTCCTTTGAAGTAAATGAAAATGCCGTTTTCTATATGTTTACAGATGGATTAACCGACCAACACAATCCACAACGCAAAAAATTTGGTACTAACCAACTTAAAGAAGTTTTATTGCAAAATCATCAAAAACCATTACATCAACAACATCAAATTTTAGTAGAAAAACTAAAAATACATCAAGATAAAGAACAACAGCGTGATGATATTTCGTTTATGGGATTCAAGATAGGAAATGTAGATTAAGAAATTGTATTTAATAAATTTTTGAACTGATTGATAAATAGTGTCAAATCTTCACTCGTTTTTGAATCAGTAATTTGTCCTTGCTCATTGATTTTCCCTTTTATTCCTTCAATTAATAAAACAGTATCATCTGTAAATTTTGCCATTACTGTCTTCATAATTAATTGTAATTCTTCATGTGCTTTTTGTCCATTTGCAGAAGCTGTGATTAGTCCAGTAGGCTTATTTGAAAAAACTGTAGTTGAAACACACCATTCAATGGCATTTTTTAACCCACTTGGAATACTAAAAACATATTCAGGAGTACAAATTACTATTGCGTCTGCATTTTGTATCTTTTCTCTAAACTCTACTATTTCTTTTGGAGAATTTTGAGAAGAAAGTAGTGGATCAAAATGTGGAAGTAACTTTAATTCATTATAAACAAGACAATCTAAGTCGTCTTTTGTACTATTGACAAAATTTTCAATCAATTTTTGATTGGTAGAATTATCGCTTGCACTTCCTATAATTATAAATACTTTTTTCTTTTTTTTCATAATTATTTTTTCATTTGAAAGATAAAATACAAACCCTAAAAATCTTCAAAATTGTTTTGATAACTTTTTTAAAAATTCTTAGGGTTTTAGCATAATTATAAATCTATAAAAAATTAGAATGGCAAATCATCATCTCCCATTGATGAAGAAGTATCTTCGGTTGGAGGTGGAATATCACCAGCAAAAGGATTATCATTACTACCAGTATCTTGGTTCATATCATTCATCATTGGGTCAGAATGATCAATTGAGCGAGCAGCCAAACTATTAAACCAACGAGGTTCGTCTTGAGGCGAACGTTGCCATTTTTTGCCACGTACCCAACTACTTACTTTTACTTTTTCTCCTTCTTTAAATTTGTCTAATCTATCACAATCATCTTGTGTAAATTGAAAAATAATTTCTTGTGGGTAATTTCCCTCCTCTACATTGAGTACAAATTCTCTTAATTGAAAGCGTTCTGATTTTACGCTAGTAGGAAATATTTTTACGAGTGTTCCCTCTGTTTCGAATGAAGGCATTTTATTTGGAGTTTTTGGAGTTCTTAATTTTTTATTTTATTTGCAAAATCTTGTTCAAGCGTCGACGCTTGAACGAGATTTTAATTTTTAGAATTGTCTTAGAAAACGCATTTCATTTTCGAAGAGCATTCTAATATCTGGAATATCATAACGCAAAAGGGCAATTCTTTCAATTCCCATTCCGAAAGCAAAACCATTATATTTTTTAGAATCAATATTTACATTTTCTAAAACGTTGGGATGAACCATTCCACAACCCAAAATTTCTAGCCAGCCTGTTCCTTTTGTAAGACGATAATCGGATTCTGTTTTTGTTCCTAAATAAACATCAACTTCTGCACTTGGTTCTGTAAATGGAAAGTAAGAAGGACGAACACGAATTTTGGCATGTTGTCCGAAAAATTCTTTTGCAAAATAAAGAAGTGTTTGCTTCAATTGTGCAAAACTAACACCTTCATTGACATACAATCCTTCAATCTGATGAAACATACAATGCGAACGAGAAGAAATAGTTTCATTACGAAAAACTCGCCCAACCGATAAAGTTCGGATAGGTGGTGCTTGGTTTTTCATGACACGTACCTGTACTGGCGAAGTATGTGTTCTGAGCAAAATATCAGGGTCTTTTTCAATGAAAAAAGTATCTTGCATTTCTCTAGCAGGATGATTTTCAGGGAAATTAAGAGCTGTAAAGTTGTACCAATCCAATTCTATTTCGGGTCCTTCAGAAAGATTAAAACCAATTCTTTCAAAAATCTGAATAATTTCATCACGAACTTGTGAAACTGGGTGCAAACTTCCCAAGGGCTCGTAAGCAGAAGGCAAGGTAATATCTAAATCTGTACCTGTATTTGCATCTTGTGCATCTTCAATTTCCTGTTTTTTAGTACGGAATTTTGATTCAGCAGCTTGTTTTAAGACATTTATTTTTTGTCCTAAAGTACGTTTTTCTTCAGCAGGAACGGTCTTAAATTCATCAAAAAGCGAAGAGAGTTTGCTGTTTCGACTAATAAAATCTAAACGAAAGGTTTCTAACTGTTCCACACTTTGAATTTCAAAATTTTCTACTTCCGAAAGTAGTGAATTTACTTTTTCTTGTAACATAAAAATTTTATCAATGATCGATGATGAATGAAGACTATTTTTTCAACTAAAATTAGGTTGCAATTTCGTTAAAAAAGTGGTTTTGTGCAAATATTGGAATTTGGAAGTTCATTAATTATAAACCTTCTAAACCAATTCCATTTCATTTTTTGGCTTCTTCGAATCTGACTTTTTAGAAACAGTTACTTTTCTTGCTTCTGTATATCTTCTCCACATTGCCACCAAAATCCCTAAAGTCATTACATTTACACCCAGCCAAAGCAAACTAATATACGGTTTTTCTAAGGCTTTCATGATTATCCAATCCCTTTGAGTGGTTCGGATTTTAAAGGTAAATTCTTCTGTTTTTGGATTGATGTTCATCATTGTAAATTCTACACCTGCTGATTCTACAATTTTGGGAACACCACGCACTTCATTTCCTTTTATCTGAAAAACAGGTTTTACAGTATAAGTTTCTTCTTTATCCAAAATTCTAATTTCGGCATACACCATATAATCTTCATCAGCTAAAGGTTTTCCACGATGCACTCCGTCCAAAACTGCCACAAAATCATTTACGATGAATGTATCCATAGGAGATAAGGTTTTCATTTCAGCTTCTGCCCATGTTCTTTGTTCGGCAGGGTCTGGAAGACTACTAAGGTGCGTATAAAGGTCACTTTTAATGCCTTGCGAAATATCTGGACTTACCACAAAACCCATTTGAGGATTTTGCTGAACACGAGGAAAAAGTGTAAAAGTTTCTTGTGTAAGTGTATCTACATAATCAATTTTGTAATACGTATTTTCCTCAAAAATTCGGAGTGTGTCTCCTAATTTTACTTCTATTTTATCATTATGCACCAAATCTTTTTTAGCAACTACTTTATGGGAATAGGCTGTTGCTTTTACATCTTCTTTATTTACATACTCTGAGAAATCTGGAGAATCCCAATATTGACCTTTGTAGGTAATAGTATATTTATTCATTTTGGTAGGTTCACTACGGAAAAGTAAAACATTTTCTCGGTTTACCTCATCAGAAAATTCTTTATTATATAAAAGTCCTGACATGTTCATAGATACAATTTCATCATATCCCGAAGAAGACAAAATACCAAAAAACATAAGTGCAACACCAATATGCGCCAATGCACCACCTGCTAATTTTGGATTCAGTTTTATTGTTCTTGCAATAGAAATTCCATTACTGACAAGTGCATAGACCGAAGTCAGAACCAAAATCATATAAGAAGCATCTTTTATTTGAGCGATTGCAATAATTAGTGTCGTTCCAATGGCAGTCAGAATAAGAGGAATAACAAAATTATCTTTAATATTTGATTTTTCAATTCTTTTCCACCAAAATACTTGTGCTGTTGCAGAAAGAAAAGCAATTCCGACACTAAACCAAAGTTGCCATTTTGTATAAAAACTTTCTGGGTCAGCTGGAGGAGCAACATTTGAGTCTATTCCTAAATTATCCAAAATCGCATTATAAACAGGAATTGAAGTTGGAACTAAAACTTGTAAAGCCGAAAGTCCTAAAACCACTACGCCAAGAGTAACCCAAAATTCGCCTGAATAAAAGCTAGATTCTGCTTTTGATTTTGGAAAATTATTCCAATTCATAAAGAATAAAACACTAGCTCCTAAAACAAAAAATAAAAGGTAAATTAAAAGTTGTCCTGAAAGTCCTAAATCAGTAAATGAGTGAACCGAACTATCTCCCAAAATTCCACTACGAGTAAGAAAAGTAGAATATAAAATCAGAAGAAAAGTTGAAAGCATCAATATAGCAGAAAGTTTTGCCATCGAAGGGCGTTTTTGCTGCATCGTCATGGCGTGTATTCCTGCAATCAGAACGAGCCAAGGAATGAAAACAGCATTTTCTACTGGATCCCAGTTCCAATATCCACCAAAATTAAGTGTTTCATACGCCCAATAAGCACCCATTACAATACCTACTCCCAAAACAGCAGCAGCTAATAATGCCCATGCAAAAGTTGGTTTAAGCCATTTAGTTGTTTCTTTTTTCCAAAGACCAGCAATTACGAAAGCAAAAGGAACAAGACAAAGCGCAAAACCTAAAAATAAGGTAGGCGGATGAATAACCATCCAATAGTTTTGCAAAAGTGGATTTAGCCCCGTTCCATCAACAGGAATATAGTCAGGTTGAGATTGAAAAATAGGCGCATCCATAGCATCACGCAACAAAATAAAAGGCGAACTACCTATTTTAAGGTTAGCTAAAGGAACAATTACGCCCAAAACCATAGAAGTCAAAAATGCCTGTACAGTTGCAAAAACCATCATTACAGGAGCTTCCCATGTATTTTCTTTTTTGTGTTTGACGAAAATGGAACGCAAAATAATTATACTGCCAATACAGACATGCCAAAAAATCCAAAGCAGGAAACTTCCTTCTTGTCCTTCCCAAAAACAAGAAATCATATAATAATATGGCAAATTATTCGATGAATGACTCCACGCATAATGGTATTCGTATTGATGATTGTAGATAATCGAAAAAAGAACGACTACCACACCAATTACAGAAAAAGCATGAACTCCAAAAGCAGCACGAGCCATTTTTTTCCAAGACTGTATTTCTTGTATTTTTTTAGGAGAAGTTAAATGTGTGTTTTGACTTGCAAAATAATAGGCAATCGCAGCCACAATGGAAGTAACAAAGGAAATGATGACAAATAAATGTCCTATCTGACCAATTAGTAAGTTCATAGAGGAACAAAATCTATAATTTTATACTTTATCCGAAAGCTAAAGCAGTCGGAGCTTTGCTACTCACTCTAAAGAGTGAGCTACATTCAAATAAGTTGTAGATAAAATTTGTTGGTTAAAAATCTATAAATCAACAAATTATAGTTCTGCCACTTAATTTTGTGCAAAGGTACGACCTAAAACATTCATTATCAATACAAACAGAAAGTAAGGGTTTGTAGAAAGTGTTCTTTTCACTTATTTTAAGTTGTAGTATTCGTTTTCCCTCTAATTTTCAATCAAATCTAGTCCTTTTTGAAGTACTTCATCTTTTTGTGTAGTAGTTTGTCTTATATAATGTTTTGGAATATATTTTTCTCTTGGAGTGCCATTTACATGAAGCAATTTTGCTGTTGACAATCTATATCCAAAACTTTGATTTTCGAAAGGATAATAATATATTTCTCCTGCCAAACGTTCCATTTCTGAGCCTACAATTTTTCCTCGTTTCATAGCATCAAAGCCGATACTTACTCCTTCGCCCATACTCCCTGTCCATCTACCAACCAAAATTACTAAAGGCTTTTTATACTGTTCTGCTCTAGGATTTACATATTCTATCCATTTTCTATCCACTTTCGGATTATTATCATATTTTTCTTCTACTGTATGAACTTGATAAGGCAAAGATTCATTAATAAACCGTCCCATAATTGCACGAGCTACATACGAATTGCCTCCATCTACTGTGTTTCTCAAATCAATTATTAATCCTTCTGTATTCATCAAACTATTCAATACACTATCAAATTTGGCAATAAGATTATTAGCACCCAGCGAATTATGTATTTCTATAATTCCAATATTATTTACTTTTTTACTACTTATCAACTCGTTGTATTGTTTCAATTTGAGTTTATCTAAATCAAGTTCTATTACAGCATTATTTTTTGTTTTTAGAGTAAGTATTCTAGGCTTATCATATTGTCCAGCTAATAGTTTATTAAGTATCCATTCTCTTACTTGAGGCAAGTTTTTATTTTGACAATGTGTAGGAAATCTTTCGATATTTTCTTGTATACTTCTACCATTAATTTTCAGTATTTCATACCCAATAATATTACTTTCTAAGTTTTCTAATTCAGTTTGCCATACATTTGTAATAACTGCTTTTTCTTTTTCGAAAATAGCATAAATAGGTGAATATAATCGAAAAGAAGAGTTAGTATTGGTATTCAGAATAAGATGACTATCATAAAACTCGTTCAAAAGATTTTCGAACAATAAAACTATATCTGTTTTGTTTTTACTACTATCAATCTGCTTATTATAAAATCTCTTGACACACTCTAAATCTATATTTTTATCGTTTAAGTAAACATAATCAGTAGAAATATCACCTATAATTTGTTGTAAGTCTTTTCTTGCTTTTTCTTTATCTACTTGAGCTTGGGCAAAACTAGAAAATGAGAGTGTAAAAAGATAAATGATAGTAATTATAATTTTCATATTTTATTTTATTTTATTTTATTTTATTTTATTTTATTTTATTTTATTTTATTTTATTTTATTTTATTTTATTTTATTTTATTTTTAAAATTAGCAAGTTAAGTAACAAGAATTAAATAAGATATACATTTAGAACTGTTCTTTGTGTGTGCTTTCAGTTCCTTAGAACTGAATGAAATTCTTCAGCATTTTATTCGTTTGCTCACAAAATAACTTGTAGAGTTTATTTACTTTTCATTCCTAATGTTTATTTTTTATTCTCTAATTCTTCTACTTTTTTCTGACAAGTTACCAGTTTTTGTTCTATTTCTTCTTTTTGTTTGGCAAGTGTTTCTATACTTTCGTTCATAGCCTCCATACTCATTGCCATCATCTCTTCTTGTGAATTCATTTGTTCGATATACTGCTCTTGTTCTTTATGTGCCTCTGCTAGTAATTCCTCTCTTTTCTCTACTTCTTGTTGTGCTTCTTGCATTTGTTCCATAGCTTGTTGCATAATATCTTCTTGCATACGCATCTGTTCTACTGCTTCTGCTTGTTCAGTTAGAGTTTCTTCTAAGCGAATTGCTTGTAGTTTTTGTTCCGTAATATCGGTTGCAATATGAATGACACGTTCCAAATTTTTGTAGTCATCCATAACTGGGTAATAAGTAGCCCTGAGCCAAAACGAAGATTTATCTTTTGCTTGACGTTCAAATTCTCCTTCTACTACAATTCCTTGTGTTAGGTTTTCCCAAAGCTGCATGTATTTATTAGATGTTTCATAGCCATCTTTCAATAAAATAGTATGAGGTTGTCCCTGTATTTCTTCTTTTGAGTATTGAGATATTTTTAAATAAAGTCCATTTATATCTGTAATTATACCTCTTGGATTTAGCTCTATCATAGCAGCAGCCTGATTGATAGCATTGAGTTGGTTTTCTAACTCTCTACTTTTTCTTTCTACCATTTCTTGTGTTGCTTGTAGCTCTTCGACATTTTGGCGCATTTCTTCTTCTTGCGCTCGCATCTGTTCAGTCATTTCTTGTGATTCTTTCAAAAGAAGTTGAGTACGTTGATTAACTCTTACTGAAGAAAGTGTAGAAGCAAAACTTTCAACAATTTTTTCAACAAACTCTATACGATACGATTCTGGAGGATTAAAAAAGGCTAATTCTACTACTCCATATAATTTTTGATTGTAAATTAGAGGAGCAAGCAAAATAGAAGATGGGTTTGTATTTCCGAGTCCAGAAGTGATATGAATATAATCATCAGGAACATACGACAAAAATACCGTTTCGCCTTCTTGCCATGCTTGTCCTGTAAGCCCTTCCCCTTTTCGGATTTTTTTCTCTAAGTATTTAGGTTTATCCCACGCATAAGCAGCAGCTAAGTACATAAATTCACCTTCTGAATCAGGAGTTTCAGAAATTACAAAAACACCTCCCTGATTGGCTTCGGTATATTTCACTAAACGCTGAACAATAGCAGCAGCAAATTCTTCTGTATCATCATAGTTAGCACGGAGAATATCTCCAAACTGGGCAATTCCTTCTGTTATCCAAGCTCTTCGACGATCTTCTTCAGCCACTTTTGCTAAACTATTACGCATATCTAAGAGCGAATTTCCAAGAATATCATTTTCACCCAAAACATCAAAAGCACTATTATATTTTCCATTTCCTATCTTACGAGCAAATTCAGAGGTATTTTTCAGACTTTTGATAAGTTCTTGTAAAGAGCGTGTCATTTGTCCAATTTCATGATTACCTATTCGTAATCCAAAATCTGAATTAGGAATAGAACCTTTTGCAAGTTGTCCTAGTATTTGATTCAATTTTTGAATAGGTTTTGACACAATTCGTAGAGAAACAATACTTGCAATTGTACCAATAGTGAGTGTAGTCAATCCTAGAACAAGAATAATTCTATATAGCCAATTTAGTGATCGTTCGACGGAATCTCCATCAGCTTGTTTTTCTTTTAGTTTACTAGTTTCTAAGTCTTCTAAATTCTTTATAAGCGTATTGCTATTGGGAATAATCATTTCATTGACTAGACGAATTGCTTTTTCTCTTTTTGTTCCATCATTATAATCCTCCGAACGATTAAGTGTATTCATTACTTCTTGCTCTGTTTGAAGAATATCATCAAAAGCAATAATAATAGAGTCTACACGATATACATTTTCTTTGTTTTGCCAGTCTCTTTTAAGTCGGCTTATTCTATCTTTAACCTCAGGAAACTGCTCATTATGTAGCAAAATCAAGTCTTCTTTATCATCAATATTATCAGGCAGATGAATCCAATTGGTAATATACATCTTTGAGCGTGTTACAAGCAAAAGCAAATCATTAATAGCCTCTACCGAAGGAGTAATTACGGAAAAGGATTGATGAAGCATACTTTGGCTACGGGTAAGCATAACCAAACTTAGTGAAGAACTAAGTAAAGCAACAATAACAATGATAAGATTACCAGCCAAGACACGCTTGCCAATAGTATTGAGTTTCCACATAAACACTTAGATAGTGATTAGTTTTTAGTGATTAATGATTACTATGAAATTATAATTTGTAATCTGTAGTTTAATAATTGACCTAACTGAATGGGAAAGATAACCAAAAAGCTACTTAATAAAAAAGATTAAAAAAGATTTTCGATAGGAATTTAGACAGGTTATCTTAAAAGGGTAATACAATTTAGATAAAAAATTAGGTTTGTCCAATTTTTTCTAAAAATAACAGGCATCAAAAAACCCTTTCAGAAAAATTTCTGAAAGGGTTTTGAATGAAGTTTATTGATTTATACAATCGGATTAGAACGAATAACGAACACCGATTTGCATTTGCCAACGAGAACTATTTACACCAGAGTCATCAATACTATAAATATCTTTTGTTTCTTTTATAGTTTGATATGATCCATCACTATTGATACTACCAAAAGTGAAGTTAGGAACATATGATTTAGAACCATCAGTATTTGTAGTAGTAGTTACACCATTCAAATTAGCAAGAGAGAAATTATCATTACCTAAGAAATACATACGCCCCCAATCTTTATTCAACAAGTTTGTAAAGTTGAAGATATCAAAAGACAATTGAAGATTATGTTTTGTACCATTAGAAGTTTTGATATAAAAATCTTGTAACAAACGTAAATCTAATGTATTTATGAAGGGCAAACGTGAACCATTACGCTCTGCATAATCACCACGACGAGAATTTAAGTATTCATCGTTTTGGATATAATTATTATATGCTTGCCATTGTTGTTCTGGAGTTACTGTTACTGTTGCACCATCAACTTCACGAGTAATTGGAACAAATACTATTTCGTTTTGGTTAGCAGGAACATAAATAAGATCCGAATTAGTAGAACTAGAACCAGTATCATCATTAGACAAGTGTCTTCTGTTAGGTGTACCATAAATATAAGAGTAACGAGTACCAGAACGTCCTTCATAGAATAATGAAATAGTTGTTGCTGCATGGTCAAGGTAATCTAAACGGTAAGATAACATACCAATTACACGAGAGCCCAAATCAAAGTCAGAGTAAGTCAAATCCAAATCGTTTTTACCTCTTACATTTTCAATATATCTCCACTGAGAAGAATTTTGAGAAGAAGTACCATCATTTACAGCCATTGTACGTCCATATGTATAAGCAAGACTAGCCATAAATCCATTATCAAATGGTTTTTGAAGTTGAGCAGTAACATTATATGAGTAGCCTTTGTTTGTGTTATCACCTACCATAATACGATCATAACCAGATTCTATTGCATCTCCTCTATCATAGTAAGGACGATCATCAGCACCTGAATAATTACGTGTAGCAGGTTTTACGTTTACATTGTAATAAATAACGTTATTCATTGTTTTAGTATAAATACCTTCTAAAGTACCTACCATTCCCCAAGGCAATGATTTATCAATAGCTAATGAAGCACGAACTACCTGAGGTAATTTAAAGTCATCTACAAATAAATCCATTTGCCCACTAGGAAGACTTACTGTTTGACCAAAGTCTTCTGCAGTATATTGATTGAATGGATCTGGACGGAAAGGTGCATTACTTGAACGAGCTGAACCTACCACAAGTCCATTATTGTTATAAGCTCCACCAGGCCATACTAAAGGAATACGACTTGTAAAGATACCTACACCACCACGAATTTGAATTGATTTATCACCTTTTACATCATAATTGAATCCAATACGAGGAGACAATAAAATAGGTGTTTTCCAAAGTTGTCCAGACTGAACTTGATTGCCTATTTCAGGATAAAATTCTTTCACTTTAGCAAGTGTACTATCATTAAATCCTTGGTTTGTAGTAGGATCTGCAAAAATTGGAATATCAACACGTAGACCAAAAGTAACATTTAACTTTTCAGAAGCAGCATATTCATCTTGAGCATAAAAACCTAATTGCATCCCTGTAAAATCAGCAGCAGCAGCAGAACCATCACCAGTAACATTATCTACTAAAGAATAACTACGGTTGTAATTGGTAGATAATGAATCATTTAAGAAATCATTAACAGATGCAAATTGATATTCTCCATAATTCTGACGAACAAACAAGTTATATGTAGAATAAAACTCATTATGTGTACCAATAGTAATAGTATGTTTACCTTTAAAAATACTGAAGTTATCAGTAATAGTTAAAGTAGATTGTTCTAGTTTGTTAGCAGTAGAAAAAGCTTCCGAACCGAATGAAATAAAACCAGAACCATCATTAATACCAACACGAGGAAAATCACTACCAATAGGATCACGATCATCAATTACGCTTGTATAACCAATAATCAAACTATTAGATTTGTTATCACCGAAACGACTCTTCAACTCTAAAGCTGATGAGTTAGTTACAGTAGGAAAAGCAATACCATTATTACCAAAATTAATAGTATTTGAAGAAGAACGAGAACGATTTAAGAAATCTCCTTGTGTATAACTATGACGCACAGTAAGTTTATGGTCTTTATTAATATTCCAATCCAAACGAGCAAATAACTTATTTGACTCTACCTCTTCTGGATTATCTAAGAAGGTACCAGCATCATATCCGTATTTAGATTGAAGTTGAGAACGTAAGTTTTCAATTTCTGCTTGAGAAGAAGCTCCTCTATAATCAGAAAAATTAAAAGGCTGAGGAGTTTCACGACGCTCAATTTCTCCATTTATAAAAAGAAATAATTTATCTTTTTTAAGTGGAGCACCTACACGGAAACCTGTTATATAAGATGAGAAATCATCTAACTTCTGACGATCAAAATTTTCATCATCGGTAGGAGTTTTTCCTGCTAATCCTTCATTACGGAAAAGGTAGTAAACAGATCCTTCCACTTTATTAGAACCACTACGAGTAACAGCATTTACACCACCACCAGAGAAACCACCTTGACGAACATCGAAAGGAGCAACTACAATTTGAACTTGCTCAATAGCATCTAAAGAGATAGGAGAAATCCCAGCTTGTCCACCATTTGTACCTGACTCAGAAAGACCAAAAACATCATTATTTACAGCTCCATCAATCATGATAGAGTTATAACGGTTGTTTTGTCCTGCGATAGTGATACCACCATTTGGAGTTACACGAGCTTGAGGAGTTGTACGAGTAAAGTCTGATAACTCACGGGAAATAGTAGGCAAAGCATTGATTTGTTCTTGAGAAACGGTTGTTTGTGCACCTGTTTGCTCTCCATCAATAATTTCTGCATTTCCAGTTATTACTACCTCACCAATTGTTTCTACATCTTCTGCAAGGTCAAAGTTCATACGAAGTGTTTGTCCTAAAGAAAGATATACATTTTCTTTTTTCTGGTCTTCATATCCAACATACTGAACTGTAATAGTGTAAGGGCCACCAACATTCATATTAAGGATTGTATAATTACCACTAAGTGTAGTAACAGCACCGAATTGAGAACCTGTTGGAGTATGCACTGCCAAAACAGTAGCACCTGGAAGTTCTTCTCCATTTTTGTCTTTTACGACACCACTAAGGGCTGCCGTCGTAGAGCCTTGTCCGAAGGAATTGAATGCTACCGAACAAGCAAATACGAAAGCGATAAGGCTTAAGATGTAATGCTTCATCATAAGATTGTATAAAAGGTTGCTGAATGAGTAAAATTAAGTAACTCTAACCAAAGTAGTTAGAGATTTTGATTTAAGTTTCCACAAAGGTAAGACACACCTAGCAATCTTTACGTTTCAACATTATTAACAAATTAAGAATAATCGTTATTCAAATTATTGATTTTTAACAAGACATAAAACTTCAAATTATATTTACCAAAAGTTATAATTTTATTTTAATTATTTATCACAATACACTTTTTTATATTTAAATCATATTCTTTTTCTGAAATTAAATTATTTTTCAACAATTCTTGTAAAGAAAGAATAATCAAATCATAAAATGCTTCATTTTTTTGAAAAAAAAGTGCATTTTTAGCCATTAAGAGAGATTTTCCAAATTTTCTTTGGTTAAAAAACAAAACTCCTTGATTAAAATAAAGTAAAGCAGAAGCTGTTTCTAATGTTACCAAATTGTTAATTATCTTATTATCTAACAAAACTACATTCTGATTTTGTACTTCTTTCTGAACATTATTTGCTTGCTCTTGCAAATAAAACGCAATTCCTTTTGGGGTAGCAATAAATCCTTTTTCCAAACTAGTACTCTCAAAAATAATCTCACTGTTATCAGATAATTTTATTTTTATAAAAACATGAATAGGATTTTGAATAATCTGATAGGTATAATTAAAATTTCCTTTTTGTTTTATTTCTTCTAAAAAGACAGCGTATAATACCGAACCTGTCAAACAATCATATTTACCACTATCAATAGTTTGAAAAAAACTAGAGTACAAAACATATTCTGTTAAAAATGTTTCTTGAACAGCAAAAAATAATCTTCTCAATGTTTTTGATTCATTGGTAGGTGTAATTTTAAAATCTTTATTAAAATCAATCACTTTTTGAATTGCTTTTTCCTTCATCTCAGGAGTAATAGAATCTTGAGCATCTAAAAAACTAGAGAGTCTTGAAGACATTTTCTGCTCATTATGAGAGTTTGAAGAAATAATAGGTATAGCAAAACTATAATTTGGAATTGCCAATGTGAACAAATAAAGAACAAGAAGTAAAACTCTCTTCTTTGAAAAAAATGTAGTTTCTATATTTGTTGAATCAAGTAAAAAGTTTTTACAATAAGGTAATGGGTGTTTAATGTGTTTCAAAGCAGTAAAATTTAAAAGGTAATCAGAATAATCAGTAAATCAAGAAGAATTTAAAAGGCTCTTTGATGGAGATTCCAAAATAAATAGGGATTAAATAAATAAATATATTAACAATTTAGTAACATTTGATTAATATTAACGAAATTTTTTGAGAAAATGTTATTCTGTTTTGATATAAATTTCAAAAACTCTGTAAAACTCTTTTCCTTATAATTGCTTTTTATACTTGTAATGAGGATAAATTGTATTTTGCTTTCTTTATCAAAACCACCAATCTGTTATGAATTCTATTCTTTCAAAATATTTTCAGTTTCTAATTTTTTCAATATTACTTTCTAGTTTACTTTTAGTGGGTTGTCAGGATGATGGAGAACTTCTTTGTCCCGAATTAGAGGTTTATTCTTTACAAAGTGAAATAGATATTTCTGCAAAAAATGAAATAGCTGAAAATCAGATTCTGTATTATGAAATAGAAGCCGAGAAAGCCTTCGAATTAGCTTTCTTACTAGAAAATAAAGGAGGAAATACCCTTAAAATAGGAGAAATAGAGTCGATTTCTATAGATTCTACAATCAGCTTTCAGCTTGTACAACCTCTAAAAAATAGATTTGAGAAAAATGAGAGTGATTCTTTTAAAGTAAATTTTGAAGGCTTGACGGAAGGAGAACATCAAATTCCGATTACTATTTTTTCGAATGATTGGAATGAACCCATTTTTACTTTTTTTATTAAAATAATTGTAAATGCCCCACCTCCTCCAAAGTTGCCTAACATAAAAGTGTATCAAGAAACTACATTTATTCCAACTCAAACAGGAAGTTATACTTTTAATGATACAGAAGTAGGACAGCGATATGAAACTATTTTTACGATTAAGAATGAAGGAGAAGCAAAACTTATTATTTCAGATATTATTTCTACGACAAGTGATTTTGATGTTCAGAATATAGCTCAAAATGAACTTTTACCAAATCAAGAAACTACTTTTGTAGTCATTTTTGAACCTATAAGTGTTCGAAGTTATTTTACACAAATTCAGATTGAAAATAATGACCCAGATAATGAAGAAAACCCTTATGTTTTTGAAATAGTTGCTAATCCAAACCCTGCACCTACACCTGAAATAGCTGTTTTTCATCGAAAAAACAATCAAAATACAGAACTACAAAATGGTTTTGAATTTATAGAAGGAGGAGATTTAGAAACAAGTTTTCGAGAAATTTTAGAATTTGAAATTGAAAATCAAGGAGATGGAACTCTTAACATTTCAACTTTACAGAGCGATAATCCAAACTTTCAGGTTTCTAATATATTGACAAATAGCCTAGAGAGTGGTCAAAAAACGAGTTTTTTGGTTCGTTTTACAGCAATTACTTTAGGAGAAAACATAGGAACGATAAGCATTCAGAGCAATGATTCTGATGAAAACCCATTTACTTTCAAAATTCGTTTTACTGTAAAAGAACCTGCTTTTCGTATTAATTATTTGACAGTTACTGTTCCTGATGGACTAAATACAATTCCTTCTAATACAGGAGAAAATCGCACACTTTTTCAAAAAGAATTTCAAGTAATTGATCCACAAAACCTAGTTACTGAAAATGCCTTTTTGAGAGTTACTATAATTACAAATAGAGGAATTAGAGATTCTTTTACTGTAACTGTTTCAGGGACAGATGGACGCAGAATTTTCTTTGATAATGATTTTGATGACCTTTTTTATAGACAAAGTATTCGCTTTGCAGAAGCAACTTTTATCGATTTTGAAGTTTATTTACAGCTTCCAACAGGAGAGCGCAGTAACTTAGAAGGTTATCGTTTAAGAAGACCAGATGGAGCTAATTAAAATGATACTTTCATTTTTCAAATCACAAAAAAAAGAGGCTGTCCGAAAAGTACGGATAGCCTTTTTTTTATGGTTAATTTTTTTTATTTTCGAGGTATATATACTTTTATACTAACGTTATATAGCCTATGGCAAAAGTAGTTTTCAAAAACCAAAGTGGTAAGCAGCCCGAACTTTTTCCTGTCAATATATTTGACAAAATTCCAGCTCACCATCCTGTTCGTTTAGTTGAAAAGGTGGTTGATTCATTGGATATTAGCGATTTGATTTCTCAATACAAAGGTGGAGGTTGTTCAGCTTATCATCCAAGAATGCTCGTTAAAGTGCTATTCTATTCTTATTTATCCAATATTTATTCTTGTCGTAAAATAGCTAAAGCTCTTGGGGAGAATATTCATTTTATGTATTTATCAGGCAATTCTACACCAGATTTTAGAACAATTAATGACTTTAGAGGTAAAATTTTGAAGGCACACATTCATCGTTTATTTGGAGAAGTTGTTAAAATGTTGGTTGAAATGGGTTATGTAAGTCTTGATGTTCAATATATTGATGGAACAAAAATAGAGGCTTGTTCTAATCGTTATACTTTTGTTTGGCGTGGTAGTATTGAAAAAAATAAAGAAAAGTTAGAAACTAAAGTAAATAAAATTTTATCTGATATTGAAAGTAGTATTCAATCAGATAATCAAGAAGAAAATAAAGAAGAAGTATCTACTCCATTAGATTCAGAATTATTAAAAGAAAAACTCGCTCAAATCAATAAAAAACTAAAAGAACCGAGTAAACAACAGGCAAGAGAACTAAAAAAAATGCAAGATGAATATCTTCCTAGATTAAGTAAATATGAAGAGTCTCTGAAAATTTTAGGTTGTAGAAACTCGTATAGTAAAACAGATACGGATGCTACTTTTATGCGGATGAAAGAAGATCACATGAAAAATGGACAACTCAAACCTACTTATAATGCTCAAGTGTCCACAGAAAATCAATTTATTACCCACGTTTCTATTCATCAAACGGCAGGAGATACCACCACTTTATCCTCTCATTTAGAAGGATTTGAAAATCAGTACAATAAACAAAGTAAAGAAGTAGTAGCTGATGCAGGTTATGGAAGTGAAGAAAATTATGAATTACTTGAAAAAAAAGAAATTACTGCCTACGTTAAGTACAATTATTTCCATAAAGAGCAAAAAAGGAAAATGAAAAATAATCCTTTTTTAGTTCAGAATTTATTTTACAACAAAGAATTAGATTTTTATGTCTGTCCGATGGGGCAAAGAATGAAGAAAATAAGAGATGGAAAACGTACTTCAAGTAATGGATACGAATCGCAAGTATCTTATTATCAAGCAAAAAGGTGTCAAGATTGTCCTCTTCGCAATTTATGTCATAAAGCTGAAGGCAATAGAATAATACAAGTGAATCATCGTTTAAACCAACTAAAAGAGAAAGCTAGAAATTTACTAACTAGTGAGAAAGGATTAGAGCAGCGCAGTAAACGCCCTATAGAAGTAGAAGCTGTTTTTGGGCATCTCAAATATAATAATAAGTTTAATCGATTTACTTTTAAGGGATTAGTAAAAGTAGAAATGGAGTTTCTATTGATGGCTCTTGGGCATAATTTTAGAAAAATGGTGGCAAAAACTGCCGATAAGCTAAAAAATACTTTCAATTCTAAAAAATCATCTTTTTGCACCTTTTTTTATACTCAAAAAAATCACCAAAAGACAAAATTTGTTTGCATCATCAAAAAAATCAACCAAAAAGAAGAATTACAAAAAATAGCTGCATAAAAAGAGGCTGACCTTTTCGGACAGCCTCTTTTAAGTTACAAGAAAATGAAAGAATTAACGACTCAAATACAAATTACGTTCATTATAAATCTCTTTAAAGAATGGGTCTTTTAAGTGATGAATAAAATAAATGGCTTCTCCAGTAGATTTCATTTCAGGTCCTAATTCTTTATTTACATTAGGGAATTTATCAAACGAGAAAACAGGAATTTTGATAGCATAACCATTTTGTTGGGGCTTAAAATCAAAATCTTTTACCTTTTTATGGTCTAGCATTACCCAAGTGGCATATTTGATATACGGTTCTTGATAGGCTTTACAGATAAAAGGAACAGTTCGTGATGCTCGTGGATTGGCTTCAATGATATAAACTATTCCATCTTTTATGGCAAACTGAATATTAATGACACCTTTTGTTTTGAGAGCTAATGCAATTTTTTTGGTGTGGTCATGAATCTGTTTCATGATGTTTTCATCCAAATCAAAAGGAGGTAAAACGGCATACGAATCGCCAGAGTGAATTCCAGCAGGCTCAATGTGTTCCATTACTCCAATAATATAAACGTCTTCGGTATCACAAATTGCATCGGCTTCGGCTTCGATTGCACCATCTAAAAACTCATCTATCAAAATGGTTTGTTGTCCTAAATCTTTAAAAATATTGATGATGTGTTCTTCTAATTCTTGCTCATTGATAACGATTTTCATACGCTGTCCACCCAAAACATAAGAAGGACGAACAAGCAAAGGAAATTCCATTTCAGCAGCTTTTTCGATGGCTTCTTCTGCCGTTTTGATAGCGTGGTATTTTGGATAAGGAATATCATTTTCTTTCAATAAATCAGAAAAACGACCTCTATCTTCTGCCAAATCTAGTGCTTCATAGCTTGTTCCTAAAATTGGAATTCCGTAACGCTCTAATTTTTCGGCAAGTTTTAAGGCTGTTTGTCCTCCTAATTGAACGATAACACCTTCTGGTTTTTCATTCAGAATTATATCATAAATGTGTTCCCAAAAAACAGGTTCAAAATAGAGTTTATCAGCAATATCAAAATCTGTAGAAACCGTTTCAGGGTTGCAATTTATCATAATGGTTTCATAACCTGCTTCTTTTGCAGCCAAAACACCATGAACACACGAATAATCAAATTCAATTCCTTGTCCGATTCTATTAGGCCCTGAACCCAAAACGACAACTTTTTTCTTGTCACTTCTGATAGATTCGTTTTCGGTTTCAAAAGTAGAATAATAATAAGGCGTTTGTGCTTCAAATTCGGCTGAACAAGTATCGACCATTTTCCAAACACGATTTATTCCTAAATCAGTTCTTTTTTTATGAATATCACTTTCTAAGCAGTTCATCAAATGTGCTATTTGACGATCTGCCAATCCTTTTTTCTTTGCTTTTAGAAGTAAATCGTAAGGAATTGAATCTAGCTTATACTTTTGAATTTCGTTTTCTAATTCTACAATTTGTTCGATTTGGTGTAAGAACCATTTATCAATCCTTGTCAAATCAAAAATACGTTTCATTGGTATTCCTAATTTGAAAGCATCATAAATTCTGAATAATCTATCCCAAGAAGGCACTTTTAGTTTTTGATGAATTTCTTCTTGATTTGTAACTTCTTTTCCGTCTGCACCTAATCCATTTCTGCGAATTTCTAAAGACTGACAGGCTTTTTGTAGTGCCTCTTGGAAATTGCGACCAATTCCCATTGCTTCTCCTACCGATTTCATTTGGAAGCCCAAACGAGAATCCGAACCTTCAAATTTATCAAAATTCCAACGAGGAACTTTTACAATTACATAATCAATAGAAGGTTCAAAAAATGCAGAAGTTGTTCCTGTAATGGCATTATCTAGCTCATCAAGATTATAACCGATAGCTAATTTTGCAGCAATTTTAGCGATTGGATAACCTGTTGCCTTTGAAGCAAGTGCAGACGAACGAGAAACACGAGGGTTAATTTCGATAGCAATTATATCATCGTTGTCAGGATTGACAGCAAACTGAACATTACAACCACCTGCAAAATTTCCGATTCCGTTCATCATTTTTATAGCAAGGCTACGCATTTCTTGATAAACAGTGTCAGGCAATGTCATTGCTGGTGCAACTGTAATTGAATCTCCAGTATGAACACCCATTGGGTCAAAATTCTCAATCGAACAGATAATGATTACATTTCCTGCCGAGTCTCTCAATAATTCCAACTCAAATTCTTTCCAACCTACTACACATTGTTCTATCAAAACTTCGTGAATAGGCGAAGTATGCAAACCTCTTGAAAGTGAGCTATCAAATTCTTCTTTGTCATAAACAACACTTCCCCCTGTTCCTCCAAGTGTAAAAGATGGACGAATTACCAAAGGAAAACCTATTTGTTGAGCAATTTTCTTTCCTTGCAAAAATGATTTTGCTGTTTGTCCAACAGCTACTCCAACACCCATATTTTCCATACAGGCTTTAAACTTATCTCTGTCTTCTGTTGTGTCGATGGCTTCAAAGTCCACACCAATTACTTTGACGTTGTATTTTTCCCAAAGTCCAATATCGTTGCACTTTATGGATAAATTTAATGCCGTCTGACCTCCCATAGTAGGCAAAACGGCATCAATTTCTTGTTCTCTTAAAATAGTTTCGATAGAATCTGGTGTGAGTGGCAACAGATAGACGTGGTCTGCATTGATAGGGTCGGTCATTATCGTTGCAGGATTGGAATTGATGAGCGAGACCTTTATTCCTTCTTCACGAAGCGAACGAGCAGCTTGCGAACCTGCATAATCAAACTCACAGGCTTGTCCAATGACAATAGGACCACTTCCAATAATGAGAATATGACGAATAGATTTATTTCTAGGCATGAGAACAGATTTTTGGTTTCCTTTTTATGATGGTTGTATCTATAAATTCTACAAAGGTAACAACTTTATGGTTTTTGAAAAATTTCTTTTTGAGGAAATTGTTGTAAGTACAAAGGAAATATATTTCTAATTACTCCCCAGTTCTCAGATTCACTTTATCGTATAAAAATCTTTATTAGGAGAAAGCTTTCTCTATTATTTGATTTGTTAGTGAAGTTTTCTGAAAAAAAATATTCATACTGACTATAGAACAAAAACGAAAATTGAATTTTTCAGTAGAATGAATTTACAAACTTTAATTCATGGAAAATACAACCTTTTTTATGTTTTATTAATTGATTTCAACCAATAAACAAAGCTTATAGTTAAATAACTACTGTAAAAATTTTTTATGCTAAAATGACCTATTCTTCAATTTAAAGTTGTAAGGTAAGATGTAGTCACTTTACGACTACACTTTGTTATATAATTCTTACAAATAAACTATCACATTTTTTAATGAAAAAATTAATTGTATTTTTAATCGTATGCTTCTCTTTCTCCTTTACTTTATCCACTGCTCAAGCTCAATATGAACAAGGTCAAATTGATGCAAATCTTGGAGTAGGTTTTTTATCTACTTTTTATGGTTCTGGATTATCTCAAAGTATCCCACCTATTGGTCTTAGTGTAGACTATGGTGTTACAGATAATATTAGTGTAGGTGGTTATGCTGCTTATGCTTCTACTAAGTTTGATACTTTTGATGATTGGAGATATACTTACACTATTATAGGAGTTAGAGGTGCATATCATTTTGATTTAGGCCATGAAAAGATTGATACTTATGGTGGTGCTTTGTTAGGATATAATATTATTTCTTTTAGTGGAGATGATTATTTTCAAGGAACTGCGGCTAGTGCTGCTGCTTTCTCTGTATTTTTGGGTGGTAGATACAGATTTACAGAGAACTTAGGAGCTTTTGCAGAGTTGGGTTATGGCATATCTGTTCTTCAACTTGGTTTAAATGTAAAGTTCTAAACTTCTTTGAATCAAGTTTGAGCATAATTTGCTAACATAAAAAACCATTCTAATAAATTATTAGAATGGTTTTTTATGTTAGCTTATTCTATGAATTACAAAAAAAGAAATATCCTAGAATTAAACACAGAAGTAATCATCAATCCTAATAAATATAGTGTGTGATGGTAAAAGACTTTACAATTCAAATAATCCATTAATCATTACTCTGAGTATTTAAATAAACAAAGATTATTTTTTGCTGAAAACAAAATTTTTCAAAATAAAACATGCTTAAATACTAAAATTCAGAAATAAGTAGTTTTTGATGAAAAAACAAACATTAGATTTTTTATTAAAAAATGGCGTAAGTTAAGAGTTAAAAATAAATATTTATTTTATTCTGTGGTTTGAAAACAATCAGATATTTGCTAAAATTTATTTTTTTTAGAAAAAAAAAACAACTTTTTTGAACAAAAAATTATAAAACAACGTATAAACTTATAATAAATCAAAAAAAACACGTTTCTCAAGAGAATCCCAATTAAAAGCTATTTTTTTAAAATAAGTGTTTATTGGTATTTGTTTCTTTTGTTTTTTTACTTAATATTGCATTTCATTTGCAATTTATTCATCTTAAACTTTAATTATTACATTTCAATGAAAAAATTATTTGCTTCAGTAATCATG
Organism: Bernardetia sp. Wsw4-3y2; assembly: GCF_037126295.1. NCBI lineage: Bacteria > Pseudomonadati > Bacteroidota > Cytophagia > Cytophagales > Bernardetiaceae > Bernardetia > Bernardetia sp. Wsw4-3y2. Next base: position 1,959,430 of record NZ_CP147017.1, read on the forward strand.
TGTGCTTTGTTTATTTTTAGTTTTTCTACTGCTCAAGCTCAATATGAGCAAGGACAACTTGATGTAAATCTTGGTGTTGGACTTCTTCCTACTTTCTATGGAAGTGGAACTACTCAAGCCATTCCACCTGTTGGTCTTAGTGTAGATTATGGTGTTTCTGATAAAATTAGTATAGGAGGGTATGCTGCTTATGCTTCTACTAAAATTGATGGTTTTGACGATTGGGGTTATAATTATACTATTATTGGAGTAAGGGGTGCCTATCATTTCGATGTAGGTAGTGAAAAGTTTGATACCTATGCTGGTGGTTTATTAGGTTATAATATTGTTTCTTTTAGTGGAGATGATAGTTTTACAGGAGCTGCTGCTAGTGCTGCTGCTTTCTCTGTATTCTTAGGTGGTAGATATAGATTTACAGATAATCTTGGCGCTTTTGCAGAATTAGGTTATGGTATTTCTGTACTTCAATTAGGATTGAATTTGAAATTCTAATCAAGATTTGCAATCAAGTTTGAGCATAATTTGCTCGCATATAAAAAAACCATTCTAATAATTTATTGGAATGGTCTTTTATGTTACCTCATTCTATGAACTACACAAAAGGAAATATATTAGAATCAAATACAGAAGTAATCATCAATCCTGTAAATACAGTTGGAGTGATGGGAAAAGGTCTTGCCTTACAATTCAAACAAAAATTCCCTACCAATTATAAAATTTATAAGGAAGCCTGTAAAAACAAAACTATCGATATTGGAAAGTTGCTTTTGGTCAGTGATTTTAAAAATGAATCTAATTTGGAGAGAAAACAATTTATCATAAACTTTCCTACAAAAAAACATTGGCGCAATCCGTCCAAAATAGAATACATTGAAGAAGGTCTAAAAGATTTAGTTAGAATTATAGAAACACAAAAATTTGAAAGTATGGCTATTCCTGCTTTAGGATGTGGCTTGGGAGGATTAGAATGGGAAGATGTACGTTTTTTATTGGAGAAATATTTAGAAAAAATAGAAGGGATTAAAATTACAATTTATGAACCTTCTTAAAAAATGTTTTGTAAAGGTTGTACAAAGAACAATTGTAAAAAACTCCCCATCTAATCAGTAAAAATTAAATAGGGAATTAAAAATACCATTTCTTTATTTCTCTACCTCAATAGCAGGAATATTTTTGTCAGCTACTAGTCTATTAAAAGTAGGAATATCTATTTTCAAGATTTCGTAATACTTTTCTAATTGTTCATCAATTTTCTTAGTAATATCAGCTTTTACTTCTTTTGCTCCTTCATTGGGAGGAAAATTCCCATAACCTACCGTAGTGGCTAAAGCACTCAATTTATTATTCAAACGAACAGGAAAATTCAAAGGGTCTTGTCCACTTCTGTTTTGAGTTTGGTATAAAGTTTCTTCAATTTTTGTTAGATTTTTGACGATACTTTCTGCCGAATCTGCCACTACTTTCCATTCTTCTTTTGCACTCGCTTTTGTTTTCCAATCATTCAAACTAGAGCGAATTTTACGAATATTAATAATAGCTTCGTGCGTTTCGGTAAGTTTGTCTCTTATTTCGTTCAAAAACACAAAACGCTCTTGTAAACCTTCATCAGAAACACTCCAACGTGGGTCTTTCAAGAGTTTAAAATCCGTTTCTTGGGTTTTTCCATCAAAAGTAATTTTTGCTTTATAGTCGTTTGGCATAGCTTGAACGCCTTGCGTTCCACCAAACCAAAGAATCATTCCATCAAACTTCTTTGCATCTTCATGACGCATATTCCAAGTGATTGTATTTGCGCCTTTTTGAGCATCTAATTTTTTAATGTTAGAATCTTTATCCTTTGTTACCTTATCATCAGAAGAATATTTTTGAATTAAATTTCCATCTTTATTCAAAATTTCAATTTCTAAAATTTTTGATGTATCTGGTTTTTGATTTAGATAAAAATTCAATTTCATATTTCGTTCGCTCAAATAGGTATCAGATGGCTTAAAGACTAAGAAATTTTCGGTTTTGATTTTTTCTAAAGTTGTTTTATCAAAATTACGAAGAGGATTCAAATCATCAAAAATCCAAAAACTTCGGCCTTGGGTAGCTGCAATCAAATCATTTTCCTTTACTTGTAAATCTGTAATCGGAACAATCGGCAAGTTATAGCGCATCGGTTGCCAATTCTGACCATCATCAAAAGAAACATACACATTACTTTCTGTTCCTGCATACAAAAGACCTTCACGCACAAGGTCAAGACGTAAAACTCTAGTAAAATCAGTATTTGGAATTCCGTTTGTGATTTTTGTCCATGTTTTGCCATAATCTTTTGTTTTGTACAAATAAGGTGCAAAATCATCCGACTTATAACGAGTAGCTGCCACATAAGCAACACCTTTTTTAGTTGGATGCAAATCAATAGAGTTTATCATTGCCCATTCTGGGAGAATTTTTGGCGTAACATTTTCCCAATTCTTGCCTCCATCTTTTGTAATCTGAATAAGTCCATCGTCCGATCCTGTCCAAATAACACCACTTTCAGCAGGCGATTCGGCAGCAGCGAAAATAGTCCCATAATATTCTACACTTGTATTATCTTTTGTGATTTCTCCTCCCGAAGGCTGCATTTTTGATTTATCATTTCGTGTTAAATCTGGACTAATGGCTTCCCAACTTTGCCCTTCATTGGTAGTCTTGAACAAAACATTTGCAGCAGCATAAAGCGTATTTTGATTGTTTGGCGAGAAAAATATAGGGAAATTCCACTGAAAACGATATTTCAATTCAGCAGCTCCCCAACCCATGTGATTATCAGGATAAATATCAACCAAACGAGTTTCTTCTGTTTTGTGATTATAACGCATCAAAAAACCACCATACGACCCACCATAAACAATATCATTATTTTTTGGATCGGCTACGATGTGTCCACTTTCTCCTCCTGCTGTTTCTTCCCATTTGCCTTGGTCTTGTGAAGAAATACGAAGTGCAGAGTTATCTTGCTGACCTGCATAAAGCCTGTATGGAAAATGATTATCAGTACTTACTCTATAAAATTGCGCTGTCGGTTGATTCATATACGTAGAAAAACTCTTTCCTGCATTTTTCGAAACTTGTGCCCCTCCGTCATCTCCAATAATCATGCGTTCTGGATTTTGAGGGTCAAGCCACAGGTCGTGGTGGTCGCCATGTGGTGTGCCTATTTCTGTATAACTTTTTCCTCCATCAGACGAAAAATGAAAATTTACATTCAAAACATAAACGCCTTCTGGATTAGTTGGATGTGCATAAATACGAGTATAATACCACGCTCTTTGACGTAATTTTCGTTCATCGTTTATTTTTGCAAATGTTTCTCCACCATCATCAGAACGAAAAACACCACCTTCTTTTGCTTCAATAATTGCCCAAACTCTGTCTTTTTGAGCAGGAGAAACAGTTACACCAATGATTCCCAAATCTCCTTTTGGAAGTCCTTTAGATTCTTTTGTAAGATTTTTCCACGTATCGCCACCGTCTGTACTTTTCCACAATGCAGACCCTTCGCCACCACTCTCTAAGCTATATGGAGTTCTTCTAATTTTCCACGTACTTGCATAAATTACTCGTGGATTGGTTGGGTCTAAAATCAAATCTACTGCGCCTGCATCTTTAGTTGAAAATAAAATCTGTTCCCAATTTTTGCCTCCGTCTTTACTTCTAAAAACGCCTCTTTGTTCACTAGAACCAAATAAATGACCCAAAACAGCAACATAAACTAAGTTTGGGTTTTTTGGATGAATTCGAATGCGTGTAATATGACGAGAATCTTCTAACCCTATTTTTTGCCATGTTTTTCCTGCATCAAGACTTTTCCAAGCTCCATTTCCATGCGAAACATTTCCACGAACTGTTTTTTCTCCTCCTCCTACATAAATCACATTATTGTCATATTCACTAACTGCAATCGCACCAATAGAGCCTCCAAAATCTGGATCAGAAATATTGTTCCAGCTCATTCCTCCGTCTTCAGTTCGCCAAACTCCACCACCTGTTGCACCAAAATAAAAAAGGTCTGGATTTCCTGCTACACCTGTTACAGCTGCTGAACGTCCACCACGAAAAGGACTTACTTGCCGCCATTTTGTAGAAGAAAAATAAGTGGTGTCAGGTTTGAAAACTTCTTGTGCTTTTGTAAATGTGATTGTACTTCCTAGAAGCAATATTGCTATGAAGTACGTTTTTAATTGTTGTTTCATTTTTTGGGTTTTGTTTGTAAAGGTGTGTTTATAGAATATGGTTTTCTTGATTTGTCTTTTTGCTAAGATAAGGATAGCAAAGAAAACTCTTTAGTGTTACATTTTGAGTAATTTCAAATATTTTCGCTCAGCTTCTTTATTTATAGCAAGCAAGTGGAGTAGTAATCATCTGTCAAAAAGTAAAACCTAGGAAATAAAACAAAGATAACAAACCACTCATTAAATTATACTATCCACTTTTTTCTATATTTTCTGATTATACAGAATCTATATAAACCACCAAACAAAAACCTTAATCTACACGTTAGATAGGCTATGACGTAAAGTATTTTCATTACAGATTAAAATACTATTTTTAACGTCCATTTTTTCAGCTTACTATCTAGTGTACTTTTATGAATTTCTTTCAAAAAATAAAAAATAAATTTTCAAATAAACCTACTGAAAACCAAACCACTACTCCACAAAAACCTCAATCTAAAATAAAACGTGTTTTGTGGAAAATAGCAAAGGTTTTTATGTGGATTTTTGGCTCTATTTTCGGACTTTTAGCCCTTGTTTTTGTTCTTCTTTTTCTTCCTCCAGTTCAAGATTTTTTGACACACAAAGCAGAGGATTTTTTGAGTAAAAAATTAACTACAAAAGTAGACGTAGAAACGATTCGACTTAGTTTGCCTTTGGGTTTGTCTATCAATGGACTTTATATTGAGGATTTAGAACAAGATACATTACTTTATGCAGGTCATTTTGAGGCTGATATTAATCCCTTTGCTTTAATAAAGAAAAAACTCCAAATTACAGAAATAAAACTAGATGATGTCTATGCAAATATTTGGATAGATGAAGACAGTGTTTCGAATATTGATTTTGTAAATGCTGCTTTTGCGCCTACTGATTCGGCAAAAATGAGTGAAGACCAAACAACTACTCAAATTGAATCTAATGACACGACAGGTGTAGGTTTTGTTATTTCTTTGGGTGGTGCAGACTTCAAAAATATCAATTTGAAATTTGATGACAGATACAATGGAAACGATATTAAGGGGAAAATAGGACAACTCAAAATTGATGTTGATGATTTTGATTTGAATAATCTGAGCTTTACTGTAAAAGACATTTTGCTCAAAGACACTGATTTGCGTTATGTTCAGACCAAAATGCCACCTCCAAAGCCCGAAGAACCTGATACAACAAGTTCAGAAATTGGCTTTCAGATTGATCTGAATAAAATTAATATAGAAAACGTAACAGCTTTTTATCAAAGCAATGTGACAGGGCAACAAGTAGATGGAAAAGTTGGCAGTCTTTTTATAAATGCACAACAAACCAATTTAGGAACTCAAAAAATTATTATTCAAGATGTAGAACTCAAAAAAACATATCTTTCTTATAAGCAAGGCATTGTAACAACAGCTTTAGATTCTGCCATAAATGAGTCAGCCAAAACAGTAAGTGAAGAAGCACAACAAGTAGCAGGAACAAAAAAAGATGAAGGAAAACCTTGGGTTATCGAAGTCAAAAATGTTTTGTTAGAGGATAATGAAATTGTGTTTGATAATGATAAAATTGACAAAATTGACTATGGTTTTGATACTAATCATATTCATTTTAAAGGAATTGCATTAGAAGCTGAAAATTTCAAATTCTATCCTACTACCATTGCAGCAGACATAAAAACAATTCAAGCAACAGACAACAGAGAACAATTTGAACTCAAAGATTTTGATGGAAATATTCGAATGGATTCGAATGGCGTGGCTGTTACAGATTTATACATTCAAACTTCAAGAAGCAAAATAGGACAGAAAGTAAAACTAGCAGCTTCATTAGAAAATATTGCTAATGATTGGCAAAATGCTGACTTAGATATTAATTTAGATGGAACAGAAATCGCTTTAGCTGACGTATTTTATTTTGTTCCTGATTTGGCAAAACAAGTTAGCCTATCAAGACAAACAACCGAAACTATCAAAATATCTGGGCAAGCCACAGGAAAAGCAAACGATGCTACTCTCAAAAATTTTCAAATAAAAGGATTAAATAATACCCATTTAATTGTCAATGGAAAAGTGAAAGGATTGCCAAATGTAGAGAATATGTATTTGGATGCCAAAATCAATAAACTGACTTCTTCACGAGAAGATTTAAGAAAAGTAATTCCTACTGGAACACTTCCAGCAGGTTATAATTTTCCTCAAAAAATTTCTATGACAGCTTCTGCCAAAGGTTCTATGAATGATATGTTTGTAGAGTTTTTGGCAAATTTGGATAATACAAAAATAGAATTAGGTGGAACAGTCAAAAATCCGACTGACCCACAAAAAATGTATTTAGATATTTCAACAAAGCAATTTTTAGTTTATTTGAGTGATGTAAAAAATTGGTTACCCGATACGCTTATTCCTTCAAATCTTAATCTTCCTCCAAAAATAGATGGAAATATTGTCTTTACAGGATTATTGAATGATTTTGAAACGGATACAAAATTTAATACAGCATTAGGAAATGTGGGTGCAAAAGGAACAATGAAAAACGCCATTTCTGAAACACAAACGCCTATTTATAACATTACAGCTTTAGTAGAAAATGCACAATTAGGAAAAATTTTGCAAGACACAACATTAGGAATTGCTGATTTGAAGATTACAGCTGATGGAAGTGGTTTTGAGCCTGAAATTATGAAAGCTACTCTTGACGGAAACGTAAATAAGTTTGAGTATCAGAAATATATCTATAAAGATTTAAAAATTGATGGAATAGTAGATGGAATGTCTTACAATGGAAAGTTAAATATGAGAGACAAAAACCTCACTTTTGATTTTGATGGAAACGTAGTTTGGGATACACTCAATCCTAAGTTTGTTGTTGATTTGGATTTGAAAAAAGCTGATTTACAGGCTCTAAATTTATATAAAGAACCTCTAACAGTTGCCCTAATGCTGAATGGAGATATTACAGGAATGGATTTGGATAATATCAGAGGAAATGTCGGACTTCAAAAAGTAGTTATCAATACAAAAAATAAAAATTTCAGAATAGATTCGGCAGCTTTTGTATCTATTTCTCAAAAAGGGGAAACAAATATCAATCTTCGTTCAGATATTGTCTCTGCCAAAATTGAAGGAAATTTAGACTTTTCTACCTTTGTAGCGACTCTCAAAAACCATATCAATACCTATATTGAACTTGACCCTGTGCAGCCCAATAAAGAAATCGGAACTCAAGAAATGGATTTTTCTATTCAGATTCATAAATCTGAACTGCTGACAGCTTTAGTTCCTGATTTAACAAAATTTGAACCTGCTTCGTTTGATGGAAAATACCGTAGTGATTCCAAAAAATTTGAGCTAAATGGAGATTTTCCTTCTATTGTTTATGCAGGAATTACAATGGATTCTTTGACAATTAATATTGACTCAGATAGAGAAGCCTTGAATTATAGAATCGGTGTAGCAGAAGTAACTAACGGAACATATCAGTTTGAACATCCACTCATTTCTGGAAAAGCAGCCAATAATAAAGCTGACTTAACTATAAACCTCAAAGATGAAGAAGGAAAAGAGCGTTTTGAAATTACAACCTTTTTAGAACGTCCAGACACAACAAAATTTATTGTTTCTCTTGCTCCCACTCAAATTCTGAATTATGATAATTGGACAGTAAGAAAAGGAAATCAAATTATTTTGCCAAGTAGCGAAAATCAAAATTTGAGTATAAAAGACTTTTTATTGAGTAATCAAAATCAAACACTTAGTGCACAAACTACTGATAATGATAAAAATCTAGTAGCTAATTTTACAAATTTTGAACTCGCAACTATTACAGATATTGCTGCACCAAATGATACTACAAAACTAGCAGCAGGTAGATTAAACGGAAAAGTAAATCTACAAAACTTTCAAACTGAATTGCAGTTTTTGGCAGATTTAAGAATTGATGAGCTTAGTGTATTGAATAGTAAACTAGGAAATTTATCTATCAATGCAGAAAATAGTAATGCTTTAAATCGTTATGATGTAAAGGTAAATCTGACTGGAGAAAATAAATTCGAATTGACAGGTTATTATAATGCTGCACAAAATGCAAGCGATGCTCTAAATATGAATTTGGATATTCAAAGGCTTTCACTTCCGACTTTAGAAAATCTCACTATGGGAAATTTAGAAGATATGGAAGGAACAGTTACAGGAAATCTGAAAATAAAAGGAACAACTACAAAACCAGCTATTTTAGGGAAATTAGATTTTAATCAAACTTCTTTCTTTCTTACAGCTACAGGAACATATCTTGAGTTAGAAAAAGAAACTATCAATTTTGATAATAATGGAATCGCTTTCAAAAACTTTACTCTTCAAGATAAAAAAGAAAATGCACTCTATATAAATGGTAGAATAAACACACCTACTTTTACAGACTTAAAACTGAATTTGAATGTAAAGAGTGATAAATTTCTGTTTGTAGATAGTGAAAAAAATGACAATCCAAAAGCGAAGCAAATGTTTTTTGGAAAAGCTCTTGCTGGTCTGAACGTAGATGTAAAGGGAAGTGCCACAAGTCCAGTAGTGACAGCAAATGTAAATGTTTTAGAAGGAACAGATTTAACATATTTATTACCTGAATCAGAGATAGCAACGATTGATAAAGAAGGGGTTGTAGAATTTGTAGATAGAGACTTTTATAGTGATTCTCTTATTTCAGTTGCACCTGTTGATGAAGATAGTACACAATATGGAACAGATATGGATATTCGTGCTGTCATTACGATTAATCCTGCTGCCAAAGTAAATGTAGAAATAGATCCTTCTAATCGTTTGGAAGTACAAGGAGGAGGAGATATTAATTTCAATCTGAATCCTAGTGGGGAAATGTCTTTAACAGGACGTTATGAAATTACAGATGGAATTTACAAACTCAATTTCTTTAATATTGCTAAGCGAGATTTCAAGATTCAAAAAGGAAGTGCAATTACTTTTTATGGAGATATAATGGACATGAAAGCTGATATTACAGCAATTCATACAGTTGAAGCTGCATCGTATGAGCTTATGGCAAATCAACTTGGTAGTGCTTCAGAGTCAGAACTTAATAAATACAAGCAAAAATTACCTTTTGAGGTTGTTTTGAATATGAATGGTGAAGTTTTGAATCCAAATATTAATTTTGATATTGATATTGCTGATGCAGAACGTGGCGCAATGGGAGGAACAATAAATACACGTTTGCAACTTTTAAACAAACAAGAGTCTGAACTCAACAAACAAGTTTTTGCACTTCTTATTTTGGGTGGATTTATTTCAGAAAATCCATTGGATAGAGCGCAAGGAGAAATGGGTTTTGCAGAATCAACAGCAAGAAATACAGTAAGTGGACTTTTGACAGACCAGTTAAATAAATTAGCTGACAAAAACCTTTCAGGTATTGGTCTTTCTTTTGATCTCAACTCGTATGAAGATTATTCAACAGGAGAGTCACAAAATAGAACAGAATTAGGAATCAATCTTTCAAAATCGTTTTTAGACGACCGTCTTACTTTTCAAGTAGGTACAAATGTAGATTTGGAAGGTGATGCAGCATCACAGCAACAACAACAAGGTCTGAGTAGTATTGCAGGTGATGTTATTATTTCTTACCTAATTACAGAAGATGGGCGTTATAAAGTTCAGATTTTTAGAGAAAATAGTTATGCTGGTGTAATTGATGGACAGATTATTCAAACAGGAGCTTCTCTTATTTTTGTAAGAGAATATGATGAGTTTAGTGAGCTTTTCGAAAAAGACAAAGAACTTGAAAAAATAAAAAAAGAAAATAAAGAGCGAGAAAAACAGCGTAAAGAAGAACAGAAACGTAAAAAAGAGGAAGAAGAAAAGGAGAAAGAAGAACGCAAAAACCAAGAAGAAAATACAACATCTTCTTCATTAGATTTGATTTTACAGAACCGAAAAGAAGACTTTGGTTTGGAAATTGATGTTTTCCTCTAAAAGCCTCATAAATAGCTAACATAAGTTTTCTACCTTGTATTTTTTGTGTGAAAATTTCTGTTTTAATGTAAAATAATCAGATAGTCTATTACTATTAAAAGTATTATATATAATCTCACTCTAAATTTTTGTAAGTGTGAATATTATTTAACATATTGAACTATTATTAATACCAATCAAATGATAGTCAGTAATTTATTTTTTTATGTAGCTTTCCACTCTGTTTTTTCATTTTATGAATATCATTCTCATTAATCATATAAAAAGTAATTTTTATTCAAAATTGAATTTTGGATTGCTTTTTTTTATGTTTTTTATTTTTTCTACTACTAATGGAATTGCTCAGACCTTAGACATGGAGCAGTTAGAAGAAGAGTTTCAAAAAACAAATTCTGATAGTGTAAAAGCACACCTCAAAAATCAAATGGCTGCCATTGAGATTGAGAAAAAAAACTATGAACGTGGACTTTTACATGCTCAACAAGGATTTAGTTCTGCACTTCAATCTAATGCACAAACTGAACTAACAACAAGCATTATTCATTTTGCTCATATTTATAGAGGTAAAAAGCAGTTTACAAGTAGTTTGCGTTGGTATTTACAAGCTCTAAAAAATATAGAAAAAACAGGCAATAGAAAACTTCTAGCAGAAACCTACCAAGAAATAGGTGAATTTTATCAAGAACAAGAAGTAGCAGGAAAGGCACTAGAGTACCTTACCAAATCAAATGAGATTTATGAAGAATTGGGGGAAACAGTTCATCCAAAACTACTCTCAAATATTGCTTCAACCCATCTTGAACTTAAAAACTATGACCAATCTTTAGCCTATTATACAGCCGTTTTGGAAATTTACAATTCTAATAATGATATAGAAGGTAAATTAGAAACTTTAAGAAGTCTTACTGATTTGTATAAAATAAAAGGCGATTATGAGACAGCATTGGAATATAACGAGCAAGTTTTGGCAATCCATAAATCTAAAAAAGACAATAATGGAACAGCAATAGCACTTAATAATATTGGCTTTTTGAATAAATTTTTGGGAAACTATGATAAATCATTAGAAAACTTTAAACAATCGTTGGCTTTTAATCCTGTTGATAAACCTAATACTACTACACTCACAAATATTGGGGTAATTTATCAAGTTAAAGGAGATTATATTAATTCATTAAATTACTTTACACAAGCACTAGAAACAGCTAAGAAAAATGGAAATGCTGATGAGGTTGCTCAAGCCTATAATTATTTAGCAGCTATTTATTTATTGCGTAGAGATTTTCAAAATGCTCGTGCCTACACAGCAGAAGCGATAAAACTTGCCAAAACAACTAAAAATGCACAAGTTTTGACGACAAGTTATCGTACTATGTCCGAAATTTATCAGCGTCAGAATGACTATAGAAATGCTTATTCATATTATGGACAATATGCAGCTGTTCGGGATTCACTTTCTCAAAATGAAAAACAAGAGCTACAAAAATCATTACAACGCCAAATTGCTTTTGAAAAAAATGAAAAAGAATTAAAATTACTTTTGGTAGATGAAGAAATTCAAGACCTTGCCTCTAAGAAAAAACAATTAGAAACAGACAAAAAATTGCAAAGTCTTGAACTAGAATTACAAGACAAAAAAATACAACAAACAACACTACAAAATATTCGCTTAGAACGTCAAAAAACACAGCAAGCTCTTTTACTTACCCAACAACAACTTGAAAGTGAAAAAAGAGAGCAAGCCATAAAAGACCTAGAAAGAGAACAGGAACTCAAAGACCTTGCACTCAAACAAGAAATTTTGGAAAAAGAAAAACAAAAAGAATCAATTAAAAGCCTTGAACTTGAAAATAAACTGAAAGCCGAAAAAATTGAAACTGAAAAGTTAGCTCGTAATGAAGATAGATTATTGCGTTATATTCTTTATGGTGCAATTGCTTTAGCCCTGTTTATTGGTTTAATTATTCTCTTTGCCTTATTTCAAAAACAAAAAGCAAATAAACTTTTATCTGAACAAAATGAGCGCATTACAAAACAAAAAGACCAAATCAGTACGCAGAATCAGGCACTAGAAACACAGAAACAAGAAATTTTGGTTCAGAATGAAGAGTTAGAACAACAGCAAGAAGAAATTTTAAGTCAAAGAGATTATATAGAAAAGAAAAACTCTGAACTTGAAGAACAAGCTATCGTATTGGTACAAAAAAACAATGAAGTAGAAGAGTCATATCAAAATCTAAATACACTTTCTGATATTGGTAGAGAAATTACAGCATCTCTTCATTTAGAAGCAATTGCTAAAACGCTTTATAAAAAAGTAAATCAACTCATGTCAGCAGAGGCATTTGGAATTGGAGTTTATGAACCTGCTGAAAAGCGTATAAAGTTCAAGGGTTTTATCGAAAAAGGAGAAATTCTACCAGATCATTCTGATTATGTCGCTAATAAAAATAACTTATCTGTACAGTGTTTGGGTATGCAAGAAGTTATTTTGATTAATGACTTTGAAAAAGAATATCCTGAAAAGTTTTCGACTTATCAAGTGGCAGCAGGAGATTTGCCAAAATCGCTAATTTACCTTCCTTTATCAGTTGAAAATCGTCCTATTGGTGTAATTACAGTACAAAGCTTTGAAAAAAATGTCTATGATGAGAAAAAAGTAGCTCTTCTGAGTTCACTTGCTTCTTACACAGCTATTGCGATTGATAATGCAAAAGCGTATGACACTATTCAAAACAAAAATAGAAATATTACAGATTCGATTCGATATGCTCAAACGATTCAAGAGGCTGTTTTACCTAGTCATGAAAGAATGAGCCAATATTTGCCTGATTATTTTGTTCTTTTCCGTCCTAAAGATATTGTTTCAGGAGATTTTTATTGGTTTTCTCATATTGATAAGTATACATTCGTTGCCACTGTTGATTGTACTGGACATGGAGTACCAGGAGCATTCATGTCTATGATTGGACATTCGATCCTGAATGAAATAGTAAATGAGAAAAAAATATTCGATCCAAGTGAAATATTAGAACAATTGAATATTCAGGTTAGAAAAGCATTAAAACAAGAACGTCAATTAAAAGGCGAAAACGATAGAGCAAATGATGATGGAATGGATGTTGCCTTTTGTAGATTAGAATATAAAGACAATCATACAGAAGTTGCTTTTACAGGTGCAAAACGTCCATTTATTTATACACTGCCAAATGATTCGAATGGAAGAGAAGCCTTTTATTTGCGTGGAGATAACAAAACGATTGGAGGTATAAGAAATAAATTAGATAAAAATTTTAAAACTCAATTTATAGATTTACCAAAAGGAGCTATGATATATCTCACAACAGATGGCTATGCAGACCAAAATAATAATCAACAAGAAAAATTTGGTACACCTAAATTATTGAGGTTATTACAAGAAATTTCTGTACTCAAACTCTACGAACAAAAAGCTAAAATGGAACAAACATTAGATTTGCATCAAAGAGGAGAAGAACAACGAGATGATATTTCTATGATTGGAATTAGAGTGTAAAAGAGAACTAAAAAACTAGACATAAAAAATATCCTTTTGAAATAGCTTAAAAAACTATTTCAAAAGGATATTTTGTTTAAATCAGGCTTTATAAAGACTAGAAATGAATTTATTTGACTAAAAATTTTCCACTCGCAAAGTCAGATTGATTTTCTAATTCTATTTTATAGACATAAATAGCTTTTGATAACTTAAGAGGAACAATAAATTCATTTCGTCCTTCTTTTAAAGCTATTTCAAATATATCAATTGTATTTCCATTCATATCATAAATCTGAATTTTTGCCTTTGTTGCTTCATTAAGATTAGCATATAGAATAGTCTTGTTTTGATAATTTGTAATTCCTAGCTTTCTATTATCTTCTATATCTATTGTTTGGGTGTTAGAGTAAGTGAACTTCCCATTCTTATCTATCTGTTTAATACGGTAATAGACTTTTGAATGTATAATTTCAAAATCCCAAAACTGATATTTTTTGATAGAACGGGTATCTAAACTTCCTTTTTCACTACCAATTTCTGTAAAATCAATTCCATTTTCAGAACGCTCAATAGTAAAAGATTGATTTTGATATTGTACTGACGTTGCCCATTCTAAAAGAACATTATCTTGTTCTTGATTATATTTAGCATCAAAAGAAAGCCATGTAACAGGAAGAAGATTCAAATTATTAATTGTCCCCAACGTAAAAGGACTAAATTGAGTAATAATATCATCTGACTTTACTGTGCCTGCTGTTATGTTTCCTGTTGTTAATGAATTACCTCTGCTTTCCCATTGGTCAGCATCTGTCCAATGAGCAACAACTAAACTTCCCAAACTACCTACCTCACTTTCTATGCCCCAAGACAAAGTGATTTGTGCATCTGCTATATTAGGTGTTGTTTCAGGAGTTTCTCTATTTAATATCCAATATTCTATCTGACTGACATGATCTAGTGGTGTAATTACAGGTTGAAGGTCTGCATAATTATCAAAAAAGTACTCAGCAAAAAATTGAGTTTCGATAGCATTATTGGTAGTATGGATAGTAAGAGGACGATAAACTCCATTTTTGCCAATAGGAAATGTAAAATCTTCAATACTTCTAGACAATCTTCTTGATGCACCCCTTATATGTCGTTTTGCACTCGCCCCATCATAATCAGCATCATAGGTAAAAGTAACAGGGTATGTATTTGGAAAAGCAGCACTAGAAAATATATTGCCTTTAACAAAAGTCAGTCTGCCTCCTTGTGAACTTAATCCATCTGAAGAGGTTTCTAATTGTACTTCGTTATTGATAGTCAAATCATTGGTACAATTGATTGTTAAATCATAAAAACTTTCAATTCCTCCTGCTGTAGTTATAGATTGCGTTGCTCCACCTTCAAAAACAATTAATGATTCTCCTTCTTCAAATGCTGAAGTACCAATTTGGTTTATCCAATTTCCTCTTATATTTATTGTTCCATCTTCGACAAAAGCAATTTCATCTTCCATATCCAAAAACCCATTGTTTCTAATGGTTAAATCTTCATAGATACTTAATTTTGAACTTCTAGCATCATTGATATACAGTATTTGCTCTTCTAAGATAATATTTTTAACTTCTGCTAAATCACTGTACTCATCTGAATAGTCTGCATCTGCATTTATTCTAGCTCCATCTGTGGCTGATGTAGTAAAAATAACATCATGGCGTTTATTTGGAACATAAAAGTTTTCCCAGTTGGTGCATAAAAACCAATTGTCTCCATTAGTGGTCACACTTCCTCCTCCTATCCATTCTATTTGAGCTATTGTATTTGGTGTAACTGTAAAAGTGCTAGTATGAACGCCAACAGGAATAGGTACTGCATCTGTCCAATTAGCCATATTTATTATATTTGATAAAATTTCTCGCTGTGAACCTGCGTGTAATGCCCCAATATTATAATATGAGCCATCTTCAATAGCAGTATGTCTAGTATTTAAGCAAAGTATATTAGGATGTGCTCTTGAAGTACGAAGTGTAGAGACATCATTTGCCAAAGGAATCCAATTCGAACCATTTGTCATTCCGAAAAGAATATAACCATCAAAATCAATTCCTTTAAAGCTTCCTTGAGTAACAAAAATTTGGTCTGCGCCTCCTGTACTTACATTTACTCCTCCTGATTCTGTACCAGTAATTCTTATTCCTTCTAACGTAGTTGTCGGAACAGTTACATTGTTGATACGAATATTAGTAGCAGGATTAGAAATATTAATAGGAAGTTCGAAGCTAATTATACTACCAACAGCCAAATCAGTTACAGCTTTATAAGTAAACTCCATGATTTTAGTATTCTGCCATTCATTATCACGAACATTAGCTACTGAGCCATTTTCATAAGTAGCGTTTACTACTTGAAACTTCGTACCTTGAGTCAGTGGAACTAAATTAGTAAGTACAAACTCATCTACTCCACTTCCTACATTTGCGTCCCAACCTATAATAGCCATATCTCCAGGGAAAAGTTGTGTCCCTACAAAGTTAGATACATTTATTTGTACCTCATTAGAAGTAGAAGATTTACCACATTCAAAGTCAGTTTCAACCACCATATAATAAGTTCCATCTTCTGTAAAATAAGGAGTTTCAGATATATCACTACCTAAGAATTCTGTATAAACTGTACTTGGAGCTTTACGATATTTCCATCTTCTTGATTGAGCAGGTTGTGATTCAGTAGCTGTAATAGTATCTCCATTTTGAAATTCAGTCAAATTTTGTGTAACAGTAGGTGAGATAGAAACTACTAATAAATTGATAATAATATCTGCACCATTATCTGCCCCTTCTACATCAGGAACAGAACTTACTACACGAATACGATAATTAGAACCTTGTGGTGTAGCAGCAGGAATAGTGGCAGAGATAGTCTGGTTACCTGAACCATCAGAAACTATTGAACCAATAGAAGTAGATATAAGAAAACTTCCTGAGGCATCAGACAGTTGAGCTGTAAAAGTTGTTCCTGTATAGACTCCTGTGGGAGAATAGGTAAAAGGAACATTGATTGGTTCGCCTTCAGTAGGAGTTATACATAAAGAAGTGGGTACTGTGCCTGTAGTAAGTCCAATAATAGTGTGTACATTTCCAGATGCTGCTGTTCCTGTTTTATTACTAGGAGAGGCAAAGGTAAAATCTACTATTGTAGTGTTGTCTATCTGGATAGTATTATTTATGATTGCGTTGGCATCAACATCAACTGTTACAAAAAGAAAATTAAAGCTAGAGGTAGGTAAAGCCTGTGAAAGTCCTGTAAATGTAATAGTTTCGCCATTTCCTGAAACAGAACCAGTAGCTGCAATTTGTGTATCTGCTGCATTTAGAAAGTTATCAGCTGAGTACCAAAGTTTGAAGCCATTTATTTTTATATCAGAACTAGAATAGTTTCCTGTCGTTCTCAAAACTACTTGGTTAAGGGTTGCATCTGCTGTGGTTATTTGTGCAAAGGTTCTGAAAATTACATTGTTATTGCTTCCTCTTGCAATATTTGCATCTCCTGTATCATCGAAAGTAAGAGCAATATCAGGAGGAGATGTAGAAGTTACTGTACCTGTTATAGAAAAATCATTTGTTATACTATTGTTTCTTAGATGCCAAGTTCCTCCAGTAGCTTCTGCATTATAGCCATAAATACGAATAGTAATCGATGTAGTAACATTAGAAAAAGCAGCAGGAAAAGTAAAGTTTTGATCACGTTGAGAAGTATTATCAGGAACATTTGTAGAAAAATAAGAGGTTGCATAACCATCTAAACTTGTTCTGATTTCAAAATCACGAATACCACTTGCAGAACGTCTTTCTCTAAAATTTATATCATTCAAATCTAGTTTAAAACCTCCTAAAGGAGTAAGAGTCAGTTCATAATAGTCATTATTTAAGTCTATTGCACCTGTTGACCAACCACTCGAATTAATAGTATTGCTAGAAGCCACTGGAGCTATCCCACTTCCTCTAGAAATGACACTAGCGAGCATATTAGCTGCTGAGAAAGAAGGAGGGGTTGAGCCTTGATTTCCAGGTTGTCCTGTAAAATCATAGGTTACTAAATTTTGTCCAAATGCAAAACTACTTATAAAAAGTAAAAAAAAGAGTAAAGAATGTTTCATAATTATATATATATATTTTAAAGGTAAAGGGTTGATTTAAAGCAAATTGAAGTTTTGTAATAAAGAAAGACTCTACAAAAATAACCATTTAGTTAATCAAAGAAGTATCTTGATATTTAACATTTGATTAAAATTTGAGTTATATTATTTAATCGTCAAAAATAAGTAGAAATAGACTTGCTATAATTTGGATAAGTCAATTCAAAATAAGTAGATTTATGCTTGTATTATTCTATAAAAATCACTTCAAAAATTTATTTCGTTTTGCAAACAGATAAAAAAAATACAGTATGGATATTAGGTAATCGTTCTGATGCTATAGAGATTGCTAAAAATAATAATTTGCGTGTCATTCTTCTGTACAATAAAAAGCTCAAAAATCATAAAGCTGACACCTTAGAACAAATCTCTTTTACATGGTCTAAACAAGAATGGAAGCATTTTGTTGAAGAATTGTTGAAAAAAGAACTTAATCCCATAGCTATTCTTGCACCAACTGAAAAATCAGTTCTTCCTGCTGCTTGGATTAGTGATATAATACAACCAAATTTTTATACTTCTATTGAAGCTGCATTGCATTGTACCCACAAACCAACAATGAAAAGAGTAGCTCAAAAAAATGATATTCCTTGTGCTAATTTTTTAGAAAATGAAGTAGGAAATAACAAAATATCAAAACAAGAGCTTATTGAAAAATTAGGCTTGCCAATGGCTTTCAAAACCTGTACAGGGTCAGGAAGTAGAGGAGCTTTTGTTGTCAAAACAGAAGATGAAGTCCCTCAGCTTTTGAAAAAAGGCTATATGGCAGAGAGTTTTGTAGAAGGTATTGAATGTAGCATTGAAGCTGTTGTACAGAATGGAGAAGTATTATTTCAGAATATTACAGAATATACAGAACCTAAATTTGCAAATCTTGTTCCTGCTACTTTTTCATCAGAAACTCAGAAGAAAATTTTTGAGTTTAATAAAAAAATAATTGCAGCTTTGGGAGCTAAAAATGGAATTACTCACACCGAAGTTTTTATCCAAAATTTAGAACAAAGTGATGTAGAAAAAATAAATTTAGTGTTTGGAGAAATGGCTATTCGCCCACCAGGTGGTTATATTATGGAACTTTTGAAACTGTCTTATCAAAAAGATTTTTGGCAAGTTTGGCTAGATACTTTTTTAGGAAATAAAATAGATATAGAAACTACTAAAGCTAATTTTTATAGTGGTTTGCGTCTTTTTCATCCACCAGCAGGAACGCTGAAGTCTGTCAAAGGAAAAGAGTTTATCAAATCGATTGAAGAGTTACAAGAATTTACACTTTCTGTTAAAAAAGGTTCTATTATTAATCAGCGAGAAGGAACAGGACAAAGTATAGGTCATATTGTCATACAAGGAAAAGAGAGTACAAAAATTAAATCTTTGTTAGAAGAAGTTAAGGAAAAACTTGTCTTTGAAATGGAATAAAACAAAAATACCTTTATCAAATAGATGATAAAGGTATTTTTATATCTTTTACTTTTCGAAAGTAAAAAAGTATAAATAAATGATTAATTATATTTTGCACCATTTATTTTTCCTTCTGTAATTTCTACAGAATTGTTCAGACCACATACTTTTGTTTTGAATGTTCCTGTAACAGTTTTGTTTGTAGTATCGATATTTGTAATGGTAATTGCAGCTCCGTCATTTGAAGCACAAGTATTTGAAATAAGTGAACTTCCTCCAATAGGAAGAGTACGATAAACAATAGAAGGAATAAGATTGACACCACTTGTATCAACAGAAGCATTTAAGGCTTGTGTTCCTGTTTGGGCTTTAAATGAAATGATAAAAGTGCGTCCATTGCCACTTGCAGCAGTTAAAGAAATGTTGTCTCCTGTTTTGATGCCAGAAGAAAGAGAAGAAGCATTCCAAGGCTCACCATCAATAAGTGCAGAAATTACTGCTTCTGGATCTATTTCGTCATCGCCTTGACAAGACCACAAAGAAAATGAAGTAGCTAAAAAAGCAATAAGAAGCACTGTATTTTTCCAATTAAATTTCATAGGTATAGATTTTTCGGATAATATAATATAAGAATAAATAAGATAATAAAACTGATTTATATAATTCAGTTAGAGAAAATCAACTTAATGTGTGTAAATATGTAAAGTACAACTACAAAAACTAGCGCAAAAATTGAGATTCTAATTAATAATAAATAAATCAAGATTTGTAAAAGAATGTAAATATACAATATTTCATTTTTGTCTATACGCTTAAATATGAATTAATGCTGCTTTTTACTTTATAATTTAGTTACAAATTATTCGATAAAAACAATTTTCCCCACAAAACCTTCACTTCCATCTCGCCTAGAAACATATACTAAATAAACACCACTTTTTGATTTGGTATTATTATAATCTGTTCCATTCCAAGTAGCTGTCCCACCAAAAGAATTTGTTTCATAAACCAATCTTCCACTAATATCAGTAATTTTGACATTTGCATCTTGTGTAAGACCTTCAATAGCAACTACTCCATTAAATTCTGATCTTACAGGATTAGGAAATATTTTTACAGTCGAAAAATCAGTTTTAGCTACTGTTGAAGTACCACGGTAGGAAATAATGCCACTGGGAGTGGCAAAAAATACTTCTCCAGTTTCATCTTGAACTTCAATATCCAAAATTTGATTACTAAAAAGAGGGCTGTTTTCTACTGTAAAGTGTAGAAACTGTTTTGAAGCATCTTCTGAAAAAAGCCATGCTCCGTTTGTCGTTCCAAACCATTTTCTATTTCCTCCATCTAATGAAATACTGGTAATGGTTTCATCTCTCAATAATTGCCTAGATTCAAAAAAGACATCTCTAGCATTCAAATCTTGACTATTGAAGATACCAAAAATATCAGAAAAAGTACGAACACTAGCACTTACTTCGGCTGATGTTCCTATCCAAATAACACCATTTTCGTCAGATTTGAGAGCTGTTATGTTATTAGAAGCTAAATTTCCAGCATTTACAGATTCTATTAAAATTTTACTTTCACCTTCTTCATTAAAAACCAAAATTCCCCCTTGTACAAAACGACTAAGTCTTGCCCAAACATTATTATTTTCATCAATTTCAAGTGATAGAGGAAAAGTAGTTCTAGTTTGATTAAAACGAAATCCTTTCCAAGAAGCAGCTGTATCATCATTTGGTTGTTTTCTCAAATAAGCATCTTCTCTTAAATTACTTCCAGAGAGAGCTACCCAAAGGTTGCCCAAATTATCACTTTCTACATCAATAACTCGGTTATGAGGTAAAGGAGAGTTGGTAGAGTCAAAAACTGAAAATGTGTCATCAGCCAAATTCCAAACTAAAATACCATCTTGAAGAGAAGCAAAATAAACTCTATTTTCTGTTTCTGAATAGGTTGCTCCTACTAAATCTCTAACATTTGGAATTGGTTTACTTGTAATATCTCTGTTTTCTGCATTATAGTTTGTCCATTCTCCCTTTTCAAATACATAAAAGCCTGTTGTTCGGTTCAATGGATTAAAAGGCTCTGTATATCCACCTGAAAAAGCAATAATTTTTCCTTTTGCCTGTATAAATCCCCATGTATTCTGACTATATGTTCCAGACGGAAATAAGGAAACAAAATTAGTAGAAGTGTTTGTAACTAATCCAGTTCTGTTATCAGCTATCCAAAGGCTTCCACTTTCAGAAATGGCTTGGCGAGGAGCTTTTATTAAGTCACTTTCTATCTTATTTATTTGAAGAGAAGAATTAGCTCCTTCAATTTGATAAAGCCCAGTTTCAGACGATATAAAAAGAGTTGTTAAATTTGTTCTATCTTCACTTATATCATACACGTTGGAAATTGGGATTTGAGAAATTGGATTACTTGTCGTTCCATTGTAAGTAAAAACGCCTTCATTTT
Organism: Bernardetia sp. Wsw4-3y2; assembly: GCF_037126295.1. NCBI lineage: Bacteria > Pseudomonadati > Bacteroidota > Cytophagia > Cytophagales > Bernardetiaceae > Bernardetia > Bernardetia sp. Wsw4-3y2. The sequence continues at coordinate 1,981,195 of NZ_CP147017.1, forward strand.
GGATTGAAAAAAGAATTATTGTACTATTTGAACCAATAGACTCCACCACTTTATTTTGAGTAGAAGGAATTGTTTGCCAGTTTCTAAAGTCATTTTTATTGACAGAAGCATTGAGAGAAATATATCGAACACCCTTTTCTGTTGCTGCATAAATAATATTATCTTGAATAGTTGTAGCAAAGACTTTTATTATTTCTCCATTTTCGCCTAAGTTTTGGTAGGAATTTCTGATGCGTTTGTTTTTTGAATCTTCTACATCAATTTCTAAAATTCCAGCATTTGTACTTATCCAAACTATATTTTGAAGATAGTAAACATGATAAATCTGCTTATCTAAAATGGCTGCATCTTCGAAAAAAACAGGAAAGTTCTTAATTTCATTATCTGACAAAAAATCTATATTTCCATTCGTATAAGCAATTAAAAGTTGGTTTATCTTGGGCAAATACTGCAAATAAGCAATCCCAATATCCGAAAGACCATCTATTCTTGAAATGACTTCAAGGTTTGAAAACTCTTTATCATAAAAAAATAAACCATTTTGAGAAGCCACATATACTTTTTCTTCACTTGTAGCAACTGTTTGAGCATCAAAATAAGTTAGATGTGTTCGCCATTCCCCTAAAGCAATATTTTCTTCATTCTGTGCTAAAACTAGGCTTTGGAAGAAGAAAGTAAAATAGAGAATACTGAGAAATAGTGCATAAATCAAATTCTTGTAAATGAGTGAGTTATTTAGGTGTAGATTTTTATTTATTATACTTTTCATATATTTTTTATAAACTTATAGGTAAAATTTTCATAATGCAGAACGCATATTTATTCACGTTCCAAAAAAACAAAATTAATTTTAATTAATCTTTGCTTTTCTGATTTTTTAAGTATTATTTTGTGCCTTTAATCGTTGGAAGTTATGCAAGGTGCAATACTTCTTTAACAATTACTACTTACTAATTTTAGTTCTCTCTAAACAAACGAATCTTTAAACAAAGAAAATATGAAATCTATCAAAACTCTTGCTTTTGCTTCTCTTGTTGCTTTTTCTACTTTGACTCTTGTTGCTTGTGATGGTACAAAATCAAGTGATGCTACTAATGATACTACTACTGTAATCATTGATGAAACTATCATCGACGAAACTGATGATGCTTCTAATATGATGGAAGCTGCTGGTGACTCTTTAGAAGTTGCTGCTGATTCTTTGGGTGCTGCTGCTGAAGAAGTTAAAGAAGGTATGTAAGAATATAAAATAAACGTATATAGGTTTATTTTTATAAAAAATAGTTAAAGGTTATCATTTAGAAAGTGATAGCCTTTTTTCATGCCCATGATTTTGATACAAAAAAAGTAGTTAAGATTATAAATTATTGATATTATTTTGTATTTTAGAGTGTTCAAATTTGACTATGTACAGTTGATTCAAAAAACTAATTTATAAAAATAGCGATGAAACTCTCCAAAAAACTAGGCTTCTTCAGTGCTTTTTCACTTCCCTTTATGCTCATTTTGGGATACTATTTGGGAGGAATGGGAAATTATTTGACAATTATATTCGTTTTTGGTATAATCCCACTTTTAGATTATTATATTGGAACAGATACCAAAAATATCGAAAAAGAAGAGGAGGCTAAATTAAGTGAAGAGTTATTTTTTAAGTTTGTCCTTTACTGTTGGGTTTTTATTCAGCTTGGACTTCTGACTTGGGCTATGTCTGTTATAATTTCTAACACTCTTGTTTGGTGGGAAGCTGTTGGGTTCACTATTTCGTTAGGATTGGTTACAGGAGGTGTAGGAATCACAGTAGCACACGAACTTGGACACAAGACCGACAAGCTAGACCAGTTTTTTAGCAAAGTCTTGTTGTTTACAGTTGGCTACATGCATTTTTTCATAGAACACAACAGAGGACATCACGTTTGGGTAGCTACTCCACATGATGCAGCTACCTCTCAAAAGAATGAAAATTTTTATCACTTTTGGAAAAGAAGTGTAAGCGAAAGTTACCAACATGCTTGGAAATTAGAAAACGAAAGGCTAGAAAGGAAGAATATATCAAAGAAAAGTAGTGAAAATGCGATGATTTGGTACACAGCTTTACCTATTTTTGGAGTAATTATTTCTACCCTTTATTTTTCAATTTATAAAGGTAGTTTGGCTTGGGAAGTTCCTATTTTATTAGTTTGTCAAGCTATTATTGGATTTTCACTTTTAGAAGCTGTCAATTATGTAGAACATTATGGAATCATTAGAAAAGAAATTGCTCCCAATCGCTATGAGAGAGTAAATCCATTTCATTCGTGGAATAGTAGTCATAAGGTAAGTAACTTTATTCTGTTTCAACTTCAACGTCATTCTGACCATCATGCATTTGCTACTAGAGAATATCAAGTTTTAAGACATTTTGATGAAAGTCCTCAACTTCCTTCTGGTTACCCTACCATGATTTTGATAGCTCTTATTCCTAGTTTATGGTTTAAGAAAATGAATCCAATTTTAGAACATTGGAAAGAAGCTGTTTATGAGAAGCCAAATTAGAAGTATTTTTATACTTTATTATTGGCACAAGCCACAAATTTAAAACAAAAAATTCCCTTCATTCTATTGAATAAAGGGAATTTATATTAAAGCAATAGAGAATAAAGATTATTCTTCAATTACGTTTAATTTAATTTCTGGTTGTACTTCTTTGTGAAGATAAACAGAGATTGTATATTCTCCAAGCATTTTGAGGTCGTTTGGCATCGTGATATTTCTACGATCCACTTCAAAACCTTTTTCTTTAAGTGCTTCTGCAATTTGAATAGGAGTAACTGCACCGAAGATTTTACCAGACTCACCTGCTTTAGTACGAATTTCTAAAGTTACGGCTGCTAATTGGTCGCCCAATGTCTGAGCATCTTCTTTGTGTTTGGCGAGCTTACGAGCTTGTTGGCGTTCAGTTTCAGCTACCGATTTACGGTTAGACGCTGAGGCTACCATTGCAAGTCCTTGTGGAATAAGATAGTTACGAGCATACCCAGGTTTTACTGATACGATATCGTTTCTATCTCCTAAGCCTTTAACGCCTTGTTTTAAGATAATATCCATAATCTATTTTTGAATTATAGGTTTTAATAAATAAAATAGGAAAGAAGGCAGGCTTATTTTCCGTTGTCATCAACAAATGCCAATAGACCTAAGTGTCTAGCACGTTTTACAGCTTGCGCTACTTTACGTTGGAATTTGAGGCTGTTACCTGTGATACGACGAGGTAATACTTTACCTTGATCGTTCAAGAATTTTTTCAAAAACTCAGCATCTTTGTAATCAACATACTTGATACCTGATTTTTTGAAACGACAATATTTTTTGCGACGCTCTTGTCTTGAGCTGTGGATTGGTTCGTTGATTAAAGGCATAATCTATGAATAGTTTTTTGTAAAAAAAAGGAAATGAGATTGAAAAAAAATCAAAACAAAAAGAAATTATTTTCTTTTTGGCTTATCGTTTTCTTCTTCTTTAGGAGTTTCTTTCTTTTTATTAAACTCTCCATTACGACGACGCTCATTAAAAAGCATAGAATGCTTGTCAAGAGCTACCACTAAATGGCGCATTACACGTTCTTCACGTTTAAATTCTGTTTCCAAACCTTTTAAAAGTTGTGGGTCAGCTTCAAACTCAAAGTAGTGATAATGTCCACTATGTTTCTTTTGCATCGGATAAGCAAGTTTTTTCAAACCCCAGTTCTCACGATTGTAAATGTTTGCACCGTTATTTGTCAAGTAGTTGTAGAACTTATCGCTAATTTCTTGCAACTGACTCTCGGACAATACGGGCGTGAGAATAAATGTTACTTCGTAATTTCTCATACCAAATCAGTTAATAGTGTAAAAAAAATGAAGTGCAAAGGTAAGGTTTTATTTTTTGATTTGCAAAAAAAGAATTGTTTTTTGACTAAAATCCAAAAGGCATTTTTGTATTTCCATATATAAAATCCATTTTTTCTTTATAGGCATGTTCTTTTGCATTTCCACCAAAAATCAAAGCAAAAATAGAAAAATCGTCTTCCTCTTCTACTTTATGTTTTAGCGATTCTTTCCAATTTTTGAGAGAAGAAAATGTAGTTTCATTTTCATGTTGGCAAATTTCTTTTTCAGAATTTATTTTTTCTTTACAACGTCTTATAACTTGACCTAAACGTTGTGGCGAACCTCCATAATAATCATATAAAAAACTCTGTTTTAGAGCTTTTATATTCATTTTTAAATCTTTTATTTGAGATTTCAAGATTTGATTATAATATTCAATTTCTTGGTCTGCCAATTTAGACATATCTCCTTTATTACGTGTTTGGTGTTCGATATTGAGCTTCAAAAGCTCAAAAAAATCATTGTCATTGTAGGCTTGAGTAATGCGCTGCATGAGTTCATTTTTTCGTGCTTGTTCGTCTATATCAGCTTCTAAATCGGGGTGTAATTCTTTTACTAAACGCTTGTAAATGCCTTTTACCGTTTTGGTACGTTCTTTTTCTTCTTCTTTTTCATTTTGCTTTTTAGCAGCAAATTTTTCATCCGTTTCTATTCTCTCTTGTTCTCTTTCACCTTGCTCTTCCTTTTGTTTTTCAAACATGGCTTCCATTATTTTTTTCATTCCGTCCATACTAAAATCAAAATCTTCAAGGTCAATGCCTCCTAGCCCCATTTCTTCTAAATCATTTTTCATAGTATCTAAAACATCTTTTTTTGCTTCATTTTGGACTTCTTCTATAGTCATATCAGCATGTTTATCATGCAATTCTGTTACTCTTTCTTTGATTTGTTCATCCATTGGATACTCCATAGATTCACCTATTACCACATCTAGTTCTTCGAAAAAAATGTCCATTAGTTTTTCAGTATGTTTTTTTGATAATTTTTGGTCAAAAAAAGCATCCATTTTTTCTAATTTCTCTACACGCAATTTTTGCAAAGTATCCAATTCTGGAAAAACCTCTGAATGAACACGTTGCTGAATTTTTCTGATTTCTTTTTCTAATCCCTGTAATTCTAATTTTCTTTTATCAATTTCTTTTATATTCCTATTATAGGCTTTTTGAGGAGTAGATAAAGTTGCCTTTTTTGAAGGAATTACTAAGATGTCTGTCGCTGAAGTTGCTTTTTTTGTTACTGCTTTTGCTGCTTTTTTTGCCATAATGAGTAAAATTCAGAATGCTAGGATTATAATAGAGTTTTTGACTAACCAATACAAATATAAAAAATAAAATTTATCCTTAAAGCTCGTTTTTCTATTCCAACATAAAACTCAATAATTTCGTATCTTTATGTAAAGCCAAACAACCAAAATTTATAAAACCATGGGATTACCAAAAGAAGAACTACAACCACAAAAACTAACTTTTCAAGAGTATATCAATTTGGAGAGAGAAAATGACCAAAAATATGAATATCATGACGGTTTTGTTATTGCAATGGCTGGAGGAACAATCAATCATTCAAGGATTAGTGGAAATATATTTGGAAAGTTTTGGTCATTATTAAATGAAAAAGGAGGCGATTGTGAAGTGCTCAATAGCGATACAAAACTAGCTTTTCAAGATAAAAAAAAATATTTATATCCTGATGCAATGGTAGTTTGTGGAGAAGTAGAAGAATCGGAACATAAAAATCATGGCGTTACGAATCCGATAATTATTATTGAGGTTTTATCAAAATCAACAGAAGAACTGGATAGAGAAGATAAATTTAGTTTATACAAACAAATTCCTAGTTTAGAATATTATGTTTTGATTTTACAAGACAAACCACAACTAGAAATATATAGAAGAATGAAATTAGAAAAACAAGATGCTAATAAATCCTTATGGCAAATCGAAACCATCACAGGAATAGAAAAAATGCTATCTTTTCCTACTTTAGATATAAAAATTCCATTTACAGATATTTATAGAAAAGTAGAGTTTTAGTTTTACCTAACTAGGGCAAACGCACGAAATTTTTCTGTGTCTATTTAAAACAAATCAAGCTAGTTTTTGACTTTGTATTTTAATATTACTCTGATAAATAAAGCCTGTTTTGAGCTATTACAACCATATTAAAAATTTCGTGCGTTTGCCCTATTACCTAACTGAGAAACCATACCTTATTAGTTAATACTTATATGACAATACATAACCAATAATAAAGAACTAACTATAATATGAAAATAATCAATTTTACTGATTTTTGTAAGTCAATAGATAAAAAATTACTGAATAGTAAATCTGTGATTACTATAGGTAGTATATATGAACATCTTTTAATGAAAAAAGAAAAATGGAGTTCTATAAAATATTGGCAAGACTTTGAACAAGGGGTAAAAGAATATTCTGAAGATGAAATAGTAAATTTATTTCTGTTCGAAGAAATAAAACAGCTTTCAGGCGAAGTTATATTAGTAACTATGGAAAGCTACACTAAAAACATTGTGTTTAAAATCAAAAACAAAGAAGAATTCATAGTATTAATTAGAAATTATGATGAAATAATACAGGAGAATATAGATTTTATGCAGCCTATGGATTATATTTTAATGAACAGTAATTTAGATTGTTTTGTACTAATCCACCACGACGGATTAAGAGTAAAGGTTTCTATCAGTTAGAATAAAAATAAAAACTTTGTCAGTAGTTTTTGGTAATCCAAAATAACTCTGACAATAGCTTGCAATAAAACTATTGACAGCCTTCTGAAAGGACTGTCAAAGTTTTAATAATTGGCAACCAAACAACTAGCATTAATTTTGAGTAACTTAGAAACGTAATCATCTAAAATAAAAAAATATATGCGTTTCCTTCTACTTATTTTTTCCTTCTTATTATTCTTTCAAACTTCTGTTTTTGCACAGAATACTATAAAGGAAGGATTACAAAACCTTCAATCCAAAAATTACCCAAAAGCAATTTCTATTTTTGATGGATTACTACTCAAAGAACCTCAAAATACGGCTCTGCTTTACAATCGTGCGTATGCTACGCTGCTGCTGCATCAGTCTAATAAAGTCATCGAAACCAAAACAGAAGATTTGCGTTTCAAAAACTTTCAATCTCAACACGATACACTAAAACACGCTTATAATTTGGCTTCTCAAGCCTTAGAAAATTATAGAGCTTTGACAGAATCAGACAAAAACAAACTCATTTCGGAAGGAATAGGCAATTTTAAAGATGTTTTTAACCTCAAAGAAGGCATTGCAACAGCAGCTTCAAATTTGATTGTCGATGCTTTTTATTATGTTCCTTTTCAGCGTTTGCCACTTACACCTCCTTACAATCGTCCAGAAAGCGCAGATACGACACAGGCTTTGCGTCATATTTTGGTTTTACAGGCAACTGATTTTTTGGAAACGTATCAAAAAACTCGTCCGTATGAGGGAATCAGAAACGCTCGTCGAAGTCTGTTGAAAGAATTTATAAATATTCCAGATTTACGTGCTAGAGGAACAGGAAATGGCTATTTGTATGAAAAATATTGTGATTGTATTTTGGAAGATTACACCGAAGACGAACTAAGAAACATTATTCCAGAATTTTATGGTGCAGATTGGAATTTTCCTGAATATGGCTACAAAAATAAAGAAGAATACAAAAAATTAGAAGCCTTTGCCAAAACAAAAAACATGACAGTTTTGCAGCTTTTTTGTAAACTGAATCTTCATTATAAAGGAGTTATTTATGAATCTAATAATGATAAGTGTATAAATTGTGATTTGTATGAAGGTTTTATAAAAGAGTTTGCACCTCATCAACTTGCCTTTGTAGCCGTTCAGAAGTTGGCTAGTCCGTTGATTGTTGATAAAAAATGGAATGAAGCCAGTGCAGTTTATCAAAAATTCAAGCCTTTATTTGTTCAAAATAATAATGAGAAAAACTTTGGTGAAAACGATTTTGATAAAATAATTGCGCTACTAAACGCAAAAGAAGATAATCTAAACTTAAAAAATTTAGGTTCAACTATAAATACAGAAGGCTACGAAACTGCACCAGTTCCATTTTTAGATGCGTATGGAAATGAAGGACTTTATTTTTGTAGAATGGATTTGGGAACAGGGCAAGATGTGTATTATTCGATGTTTGAAAACGGTAAATATTCGAAAGCAATTCGTTTGCCTGATGGCGTAAATACAAATACGCATGAAGTTCCTCAAAGTGTCAGTTTTGATGGAAATACGCTTGTTTTGTTCGGAAATTATGGAAGTCTTGATGCCTATAAAATTGAGTTACGACAACAAAATAACAAACTAGGAAACGGAGATTTATTTTTTGCAGAGCGAAATATAAAACAAGATAATACTACAAATTCTCCCACTTGGGGACGTATAAAAGCCTTTCCTTTTCCTGTCAATACACCCAATTACGAAGCAGGTTTGAGTTTTTCAGTGGATGGAAATGCTGTTGTTTTTTCATCGGATAGAGAGGGTGTAGTAGGAAATCATTTACCCAAAGCTCCTAAAGACCGTTTGTATTTCCATGGAAGAGAAGAATTTAATATTGATATTTTTGTAAGTGAAAAAAATCAAGAAACTGGAGAATGGAGCGAACCAATAAACTTGGGCGAAATTATAAACACTCCTTTTGCCGAAACGCAGCCGTTTTTGCATCCAGATATGAAAACGCTTTATTTTGTTTCTGATGGACATTATGGAATTGGAAGTGGCGATATTTTTATGTCAAAACGATTAAATCCAAATTCTTGGACAGAATGGTCTGAACCTGTAAATTTAGGAAAAAGCATCAATACGCCATTTTTGGATGGTTTTTATATGGGAACTTCTGGAGAGTTTGCTTTTATTGTTTTGAAAAACACAGAAACAAATAATCAACAGAATCAAAATAATTCTTACAAGACCAATTATGACATTTATCGTTTTGAAGTGCCTGAGCGTTTTCGTCCAGACCCTGTTTTGCCACCTACAATTATCATAGGAAAAATTGTTGATAAGAATGGAAAAGGAATTCAGAAACAAATTTTTATAGAAGATTTGACAACAGGAAAAATTATTTCTTCAACAAAAAGTAATGCAAAAGATGGCTCATTTCAAGTTCAAATTTCAAGTAATTTACTTTCTAACTCAAATCCTACTTCTTCAAAAATAGGAATGTATGCAAAACAAGAAGGTACGTTTTCTACTTCTCAAAATATTTCTATCAATCAGAATGGAACTACAAATCAAGGAAATAAAGGAGGAAATACTGAAAATAATAATGGAACAAATCAAACAGGAATAAAAGACAAACCAATCATTTTTAAGACCAATCAAAACCTAGAAATTTATGAGATATCCGAACTCATAGACGACCAAAAAACAGTCCGACTAAATAATCTATTTTTTGATTTTGATAGTTATGCACTACAAGAAACTTCTTTACCTGAAATATATCGTCTTTTTGAAATTTTGAAAGAAAACCCAACGCTGAAAGTAAATATTGAAGGACATACTGACAACACAGGAAAAGCAGATTATAATTTACAACTCTCAAAAGACAGAGCAAAAGCAGTTTCAGAACAACTTATTTCTTTAGGAATTGATAAAAGCAGAGTGAGTTATGAAGGTTTTGGTTCTCAAAAACAAATAGCTGATAATTTTAATGAAGAAGGAAGAGCAAAAAATCGTAGAGTTGAATTTAGGTTATCAACTATTTAAATTGTAGAGTTTGATTTTAGTTTACTATTTTGATTATCAAGTTTTTATATTGATTTGATTTTGCAAAAGGTCTAGTATTTCTTTGTTAGAGCAGAGTATCCTTTGTAAAGAAATAAATCCTTTTTGTTTAAATTGTTTACATTTTCTTCTAATAAATCGGACTATTTTTTGAACTTCAATCGCCAAAAATGCAAATTTTAAAAGTTTATTTTCAAATTCTTCTTTATTTTTTGTTCTAGGTTCACTAATTTTTAATACGTGTTTGAGTGTTTTGAAAAACTGTTCTATATAGGTTCTATTGAACCAATGTCTTCGTAATGTTTTTGCAAAAACGGTCAAATTTGGGGTATATATAACACTTACTTTTTTTGAGCCATTTAACCTAAAAAATAATAAAACAACTTCTCTTTTTTGGCATTGATAGAACGCTTTTAGACGTAAAGTAAAAGGTGTTTTTTCTTCTTCCTTGAGATGTCTTTGCGCTTCTTGATGTTTTTTTTCTTGTTCTAAAAAAACACGATCTATATATTCTTTTGAGTTTGTTTTTTTATTATTTACTATAATAATATGATTTTTTTTAGGTACACTAATATAAATCAAACTTGTTGATTGGTTGGTACATTCTTCACTCAATGAAACATCACTATAGCCACTATCACAACTAAAATGAATAGAAGGTAATACACTATTTTCTTTAGCTAATTTTTCTTGTAACTTTCCCCAACGATTCACTAATTTTTTAGCTATTTGAATAGGTTCTTTTTTATCAGCTTTTTCTTTTTTTCTAACAAAATCAAAAAATAAAGGATAAAAAACATCTTCAATATATAATCCAAAACAAACCACTTTAAAGCCTAGAGTAGTAGCACGATACTGTCCACTAAAGAAACTTCCAAAATAATCATTTTCTCTACCTAACTCAGAGAGCCATTGACGAAAAATACTGTCATCTAAAACTGCCGTAACTCTTTTTTTTGACCAAATACTACTATCTTTTGAAGCCATTTCTTTCAATAAATGAACCACTTGAGTTTTAAATACATATTCATAAAGTACACGTATTTTGTTGATTGTCAGTTTTTTATACAACTTTTTGTAATTGATGGATACTTGACTACTTGTGATACCAAATTTGACTAAAATACTTTTCAAGGTAGGCAAACCTAGTAATTGACCTAGAAAAAATACAGTTTGCATTTTTTCAAAAAGTAATGTATCAGATTCATCTACATTAGAAATATCTAATTCTGAAAAAGAGTTCTGAAAAAGAGTAGAAGTAGCTGAAAATTCCTGTTCAAAATATTTTTTTGTCAAAGAAACTATTTTTGTGGCTATTTTTTTTTATCATTGTAGTGTATTTTACAAAATCTAATTATTTATTTTGTGGTAAAAACAAATATAGGACTTTTGCAAAATATAATTGCCGTACAGAGTTGATATTCAGCAAAATACGGCAATTTTAAACTCTACAATTTAAACGAGGCTGTCCGAAAAGTACGGATAGCCTTTTTTTTATGGTTAATTTTTTTTATTTTCGAGGTATATATACTTTTATACTAACGTTATATAGCCTATGGCAAAAGTAGTTTTCAAAAACCAAAGTGGTAAGCAGCCCGAACTTTTTCCTGTCAATATATTTGACAAAATTCCAGCTCACCATCCTGTTCGTTTAGTTGAAAAGGTGGTTGATTCATTGGATATTAGCGATTTGATTTCTCAATACAAAGGTGGAGGTTGTTCAGCTTATCATCCAAGAATGCTCGTTAAAGTGCTATTCTATTCTTATTTATCCAATATTTATTCTTGTCGTAAAATAGCTAAAGCTCTTGGGGAGAATATTCATTTTATGTATTTATCAGGCAATTCTACACCAGATTTTAGAACAATTAATGACTTTAGAGGTAAAATTTTGAAGGCACACATTCATCGTTTATTTGGAGAAGTTGTTAAAATGTTGGTTGAAATGGGTTATGTAAGTCTTGATGTTCAATATATTGATGGAACAAAAATAGAGGCTTGTTCTAATCGTTATACTTTTGTTTGGCGTGGTAGTATTGAAAAAAATAAAGAAAAGTTAGAAACTAAAGTAAATAAAATTTTATCTGATATTGAAAGTAGTATTCAATCAGATAATCAAGAAGAAAATAAAGAAGAAGTATCTACTCCATTAGATTCAGAATTATTAAAAGAAAAACTCGCTCAAATCAATAAAAAACTAAAAGAACCGAGTAAACAACAGGCAAGAGAACTAAAAAAAATGCAAGATGAATATCTTCCTAGATTAAGTAAATATGAAGAGTCTCTGAAAATTTTAGGTTGTAGAAACTCGTATAGTAAAACAGATACGGATGCTACTTTTATGCGGATGAAAGAAGATCACATGAAAAATGGACAACTCAAACCTACTTATAATGCTCAAGTGTCCACAGAAAATCAATTTATTACCCACGTTTCTATTCATCAAACGGCAGGAGATACCACCACTTTATCCTCTCATTTAGAAGGATTTGAAAATCAGTACAATAAACAAAGTAAAGAAGTAGTAGCTGATGCAGGTTATGGAAGTGAAGAAAATTATGAATTACTTGAAAAAAAAGAAATTACTGCCTACGTTAAGTACAATTATTTCCATAAAGAGCAAAAAAGGAAAATGAAAAATAATCCTTTTTTAGTTCAGAATTTATTTTACAACAAAGAATTAGATTTTTATGTCTGTCCGATGGGGCAAAGAATGAAGAAAATAAGAGATGGAAAACGTACTTCAAGTAATGGATACGAATCGCAAGTATCTTATTATCAAGCAAAAAGGTGTCAAGATTGTCCTCTTCGCAATTTATGTCATAAAGCTGAAGGCAATAGAATAATACAAGTGAATCATCGTTTAAACCAACTAAAAGAGAAAGCTAGAAATTTACTAACTAGTGAGAAAGGATTAGAGCAGCGCAGTAAACGCCCTATAGAAGTAGAAGCTGTTTTTGGGCATCTCAAATATAATAATAAGTTTAATCGATTTACTTTTAAGGGATTAGTAAAAGTAGAAATGGAGTTTCTATTGATGGCTCTTGGACATAATTTTAGAAAAATGGTGGCAAAAACTGCCGATAAGCTAAAAAATACTTTCAATTCTAAAAAATCATCTTTTTGCACCTTTTTTTATACTCAAAAAAATCACCAAAAGACAAAATTTGTTTGCATCATCAAAAAAATCAACCAAAAAGAAGAATTACAAAAAATAGCTGCATAAAAAGAGGCTGACCTTTTCGGACAGCCTCTTTTTTACTAAATGTCAATCAAACTGTAGATTTACTCAATTCCCCAATCAAAAATAGTGAGTTCAGAAATAATTCCTCGTTCTATAATTTTCTGTCCAAAACACTCAGGTTGATTACAATACAAAAGGCTTTCTGTTCTTTTATAAACCATTCCTACTTCATCAGCATAAATTTCATAGCGTAGTTCTTTATCTACCAAACTAGAATCCTGACTTTCAATGATGGTAATCGTTTTATTAAAATTATTGCCTCCAATAGATTTTGCAACATTTACCTCTTGTGCTAAATAATCCTTTAAAGGACGAGCATTAAACTGATTTCCGTTCCACATCTTTCCTTCTTCTATTGGGAAGTCAAATTTTATGTAAGGAACATTATGTTCCATCTTTACCACTACATTCTCATCTTTTCTAACTGAAAAAACAGAATCCAAACGAAAGTTTTCTAAACCACCAGTACGTACATAACGCAAAACTTCATTTAATTTTTCCCCATTCTCTCCTATAAACTCATCTCCAATTACTTCTTTGAGTTGGTAAGTAGTAGTAACAGGAATTTCATTCAAAGCAAAACGAGTTTGTTTGACAAAAAAAGTTTGAAATTGTCCTTTCTGAATGGGATAAAATGATTGTCCAAGAGTAAGGTCATTTGGTTCTTCGGGAGCTTCATCTTTACAAGAAGTAAAAACAAGGCAACTAATCAAGATAAAATAAATATATAAAGCTGTGTTTTTCATTAATTCAGTTTTTTATAATAAAAACGTGTATAACAGACTTTCTAATCTGTGGTATAAAAAGTCAGTAGTTTAAAAATAGTTTCAGATTTTTTTTGAGAATAAAAAAATAAAATAGTCTTTATTAGTGTTTTAGCACAACTACACCAAAAACCAACCTATTAAATCTATTCTTAACAAAACTTGCCAAAAACTTAGTTCCATTTCCATGCTGTATCATCTACATAGTCAATCTCTAAATCAGCAATTTTTTGTTTGAAACCATCTATATTTAAAATATAGGTTTTAGGAAGAATAATTGCTCCTCCTTTTTTTGTTTGTAAGAAAAAATGTTCTTTTAGCTCAATGAGTTTGGATATGTCAGATGTTTTTATTTTTCCTTCTTCTCCTTGTTCTTTGATATAAAAGTAATTATTATTTCCTAGTTTTAGTGCATCGACATGGTCTAATCTATCTGTATATTTTTTTTTGATATGATTGAGATAAAATCTCTTGTATCTATATTTTGAATAGAAAGGATAAATCAAGAGCCATAAAGCACCTAAAAAAATACAAATCAAAATTGCATTTTTATTGTTATCATAAAAATAGAAAAAAACACCCAACAAAACATACAAGGCAGGCACAGCAAACTTTGAAAGCAAACGCTTTTTTCTAATAGATTCTGACTTGGAGGTTGTATAGAGTTGATATTCTAAAAAATCCTCTTCTTGAAGTGTATATTCTATTTTCATAATTTCTGTAGAATACTTTTGAGCGTATTTGTTGTTATTTCATTTAAAAATACAATTAGTTCATAAAATTACAAATTCCTACCTTTGTAGCGAATATAAATAGCTATTTTTTCAACATTCTATTCTTTATTTTTCTATGAGCCTCAAACGCATACAAACTCCCATTCAATCCGAAATGAAAATCTTTGAACAAAAGTTTAGAGATTTTATGCGTTCTGATGTAATGCTCTTGGATAAGATAACCAATTATATTGTCAAAAGTAAAGGAAAACAGATGCGACCGATGTTTGTCTTTCTTTCAGCTGGTATGTGTTCAGAATCTGGAACAATTGGAGAAGTAACTTATAGAGGAGCTTCTTTAGTAGAACTTTTACACACGGCTACACTCGTACACGATGATGTAGTTGATGAATCAAATTATAGAAGAGGTTTTTTTTCGATAAATGCACTTTGGAAAAATAAAGTAGCTGTCTTGGTAGGTGATTATTTGCTTTCTCGTGGTCTTTTGTTGTCAATTGATAATGGAGATTTTGAGCTTTTACGTATTGTTTCGAATGCTGTTAGAGAAATGAGTGAAGGAGAATTATTACAAATCGAAAAATCAAGAAAGTTAGATATTACCGAAGAGGTTTATTTTGAAATAATCAGGCAAAAAACGGCTACACTTATCTCAGCTTGTTGTGGAGTTGGTGCTGCTTCATCAGGTGCAGACAAAGCAACAGTAGATTTAATGAAGGATTTTGGAGAAAAAATAGGAATTGCCTTTCAGATAAAAGATGATTTGTTCGATTACGGAACTGCCGAAGTAGGAAAACCATTAGGAATTGATATAAAAGAGAGAAAAATGACTTTGCCTTTAATTTATGCTCTAAAAAATGCTTCTGATAAAGATAGAAAACACATCATTTATTTAGTAAAAAACAAGAATAATAAAGCTGACAAGATAAATGAAGTGATAGAATTTGTAAGAAAATCGGGTGGAATAGAATATACCAAAACAGTTATGCAAAATTATTATAAAGAAGCCATGGAGATGCTAACCATTTTTCCAGAATCTGAACATAAAACTTCGCTTATGGAGCTAGTTAAGTATGCTATTGAGAGGGAGAAGTAAATCAGTTATCAGAAAATTGTATCTTTACATCTCTTGTTTTATTTAAAAAAAAATAATATTCTTTGTTTTAAATATCATTTACTACGACAATGAAAAAAATATTCTTCTCACTACTTTTGCTTCTACTTTGCATTTCAAATGCCTATTCTTGGGGTTTTTACGGACATCGTATTATCAATAGAATGGCAGTTTATACACTTCCACCAGAAATGTTTGGATTTTATAAAGCAAATATTCAATATATCACCGAAAATGCTGTCAATCCAGACCGTCGTAGGTATGCTGTTGAGGGAGAAGCTCCTCGCCATTATTTGGATATGGATATTTATGGAGATAGTGCTTGGCTAAAATTACCTCATCGTTGGAAAGATGCTGTTGAAAAATATTCAGAAGATACATTAATGGCGTATGGAATTGTTCCTTGGACAGTAGAACAGTTTCGTTGGAAGCTCACAAATGCAATGGAACGAGGAGATGCAGATGCAATTATTCGTATTTCGGCAGATTTAGGACATTATATTGGAGATTCTCATGTTCCTCTTCATTCTACTGAAAATTATAACGGACAACTTACAGACCAATATGGAATTCATGGTTTTTGGGAATCTCGTTTGCCAGAACTCTATGCTTTACAATATGATTTTTTTGTAGGAAAAGCAGAATATATAGACAATACTCAAGAAAGAGCTTGGGACGCTATTATCGGTTCGCATATTGCACTAGATTCTGTTCTGCGTTTTGAAAAGCAACTTACTAAGCAAATGGGCGATGACCAAAAATGGAGTTATGAAACTCGTGGAAATAATACACAAAAACTTTATTCAAGACCATTTTCAAAAGCCTACCACGATATGCTCAACGGACAAGTAGAGCGAAGAATGAAACAATCTATCAAAACAGTAGGTGATTTTTGGCTTACCTGTTGGATAGATGCAGGACAACCTGATTTAAACAAGCTTTTACTTTCTAAAGAAGAACAAGAAAAACTAGAAAAAGAAATGAAAGAGCTAGAACCTTCTGAAGGTCAATCTGCACCAACTTTGCCCGAAAAACCTAGAGAACATGAAGGGTATTAGCCTTTTTGTTTTTATTTTATGTTAAAGGATTCACAATTTTAGCTAAATGCCCTTTCAAAATAAATTCAAAGTGAGTTATTTTTCGTTATTTTGTAAATTAATTCTCAATGATAATTTAAATAATTATACTTTAATGAATAGGCTATTTCACTCATTATTAACTAAGCAAAAAACAATTTTAGCAGTTTTTTTCTGTATTTTTTGCTTTATATTTCTATCTTTTTCTAGCTTTGGACAAGATACAAAAACAGATTCCTTAAATACTATCAAAGTAGATTCTACTTCACAGATTATCATTAAAGAAACAGTAAAGGATTCTGTAAAAACGAAAGATAAATTACAAGTAAAATTAGAGCCTAAATTCAAACTTCGCCCTCCTACTCGTGCCGCACTTCTTTCAGCTGCTTTACCAGGAGCTGGTCAGTATTATAATAAAAAAGCATGGGCTGTAAAAATACCCTTGGTTTATGTTGCTTTGGGTGTTCCTGCTTATCTTTCTATTTCAAATCACGCCAATTATCGTATTTATAGAGAGAATTATTTGTATATGCAAGACGAAAACCCAGCTACAAAACCTGATGCTTCTTTTGAAAATCGTTCGGCAGACCAAGTACAACGTCAGCGAGATAGTTATCGTAGAGATAGAGATTTTTATATGATTATTACTGGACTTATTTATCTGCTCAATATTGGAGAAGCTACCACAACAGCACATTTCAACAACTTTGATATTGATGATGACATTTCTTTTAAGTTTAAACCTCAAATGGAAAGTGTTGGAATGAATGGAAATACACTAAGTGGAGTTTCTTTAGTAATGACTTTTTAGGGATTAATGGTTAAGATTAATTCAATTTATAAACCCAATTATCTTGACTTATTTAGCTACTTGTATTCAAATTAGTAACTAATGACTGATAACTGAAAAACTGATAACTGATTTATGAAAATTGCATTGTTAGGATACGGAAAAATGGGAAAGGAAATTGAAAAAATTGCTCTTCAAAAAGGACATTCTATTTCTTTTCGTATTGATAGAAATAATAAAGAAGAATTACAAAAATTTTCTTCTCAAAATACTGATGTAGTTATTGAATTTACTTCGCCTGAAAGTGCTTTTGAAAATGTAAAATTTTGCTTAGAAAAAGGCATTGCAGTAGTCTGTGGTTCAACAGGCTGGAATGAGCAAAAAAAAGAAATTGAAAAATTAGTTTTAAATACAGCTAGTTCTGAAAAAACAGCTTTCTTTTGGGCTTCTAATTTTAGTATTGGAGTAAATCTTTTTTTAGAAATTAATGCTTTTGCAGCCAAATTAATGAAAAATTATGCTGATTATGATACTGAAATATTAGAAATCCATCATACAGAAAAAAAAGATGCTCCTAGTGGCACAGCTATCACATTAGCAGAAACTATTTTAGAAAATTATAACTTAAAACAAGATTGGCAATTAGTAGAAAAAAATGATAACAAGCATTCTACAAATGCAACTAGTATTCCTATCTTTGCAGAGCGAGAAGAGGATGTAAAAGGAACACACACTACTACTTATTCTTCTACTGTTGATGAGGTTTCGATTACTCATAAAGCCTATTCAAGGGAAGGATTTGCAAAAGGAGCAGTCTTGGCTGCCGAATTTTTGAAAGACAAAAAAGGTGTTTTTGGAATGAAAGATTTATTAAAAATGGACTAATTTTAATAGTTAAATTACAAACTAGAATGTAATAATTACTCTTTCTTAACTACCAATTCTGTATCTAATACATCAAAAATTTCGTTTTCGAAAAAAGTAAAGCAGACTTTATAGTCTATCAAAAAAGCATTCTATTATACATATTAATAAAATAAATTATGGCATTTTTCAAAAAAAATCAAACAGAAGAAGAGTCTAAAGACAAGACACCCAAAAAGAAAAAAAGTGTTGCTAGAGAATGGTTTGATTCAATTCTTTTTGCTGTTATTGCAGCTAGTTTGATTCGTTGGCTTCTATTTGAGCCTTTTCAAATTCCAACTTCTTCAATGGAAAATTCTCTTTTAGTAGGTGATTTTTTGTTTGTTAGTAAGATTCATTATGGCGCAAGAAGTACCAAAACACCTCTTCAAGTTCCACTTACCCATCAAAAAATTTGGGGTACAGATTCTACAAAATCATACTTAGACTGGATTCAATTACCTCAATTTCGTTTACCAGGTTTTTCTGATATTGAGCGCAATGATGTTATTGTTTTTAATTATCCAGCCGAAGAGCAGCATCCTAGTGACCTACGTACCAATTATATCAAACGTTGTATAGCCATTGCAGGTGATGAAATTGAAATAAAAGACCGAGTAATCTATGTAAATGGAAATGCAACAGAATTTCCAGCTCAATCACAACATAAATATTTAGTAATTGCTTCCGAACTTTTAAAGGCAGAAACATTTTATGACCTTGGAATTCCGATAGATAATCAAACAGGAGCTGTACAGCCAACTCCTTACAATTATAATCAATATAATGATTTGGAGGGATCTATGAGTTCACTTCTTGAAAATACAAGTTCTACTTTTGAGGGAGTAGAAAAATATAAGGGACAAAATGTATATCCTTATATTATGGATTTAAGTCAAGAAGAAGTTGAGAAATTAAAAAAATATCCTAAGTTATTTTTGGATATGATTGTAAGTGTAGATGCTCAGGATAATTTATTTCCTACCAACAGAAATTATTTAAACTGGGACATTACAAAAACAGGTGCAAGTGCTTCTGATTTTGATTGGAAACTAGATAATTTTGGTTCTTTAAAAGTTCCAAATGAAGGTTGGAAAATGACTGTAACTCCTCAAAATCTAGCTTTATACGGAAAATATATTCAAGATTATGAAGGAAATGAGAATGTAGAGATTTCTAATGGAAAACTTAAGATTGATGGAAATGAACTTTCTGAATATGTCTTTAAACAAAATTATTATTTTATGATGGGAGACAATCGTCATTCGTCTGCTGATTCTCGTTTTTGGGGATTTGTTCCTGAAGACCATATTGTAGGAAAGGCAACCATGGTATTTATGTCTATTGATCCTGATTTCAACAAAGGTGGTGTTTTTAGTCGCATGCGTTGGGATAGAGCCTTTACAATTATAGAATAACATAAATCAGTGAACAGTTATCAGTAAACCGTTACCAGTTAAATACAAATTTCATTTTGGTAAAATTTATTGAAAACTAAGTAATTGTATTTAATAGTTTTTTTAATTTAATAACAGATTACTAAATCATAGTTATTCTTCATTATTTAAGAAATTTTGAAATTAACTGATCACTGGTAACTATTTACTGGTAACTGATATAATATGAAAGGAATTATTTTAGCTGGAGGTTCTGGAACACGTTTGCACCCTCTGACACTCGTAATGAGTAAACAACTTTTGCCTGTCTATGACAAACCAATGATTTATTATCCTCTTTCGGTTTTGATGCAAGCAGGAATTAAGGATATTTTGATAATCACAACACCCCATGACAACCCAAATTTTGTCAATCTTTTGGGAGATGGTTCGCAGTTTGGGTGCAACTTCGAATATGCTATTCAAGAAGTTCCAAACGGACTTGCACAAGCATTTGTAATTGGAGAGAAATTTATTGGAGATGATAGTGTCGCTCTTATTTTGGGAGATAATATTTTTTATGGTACAGGTTTACAAGAAACACTAAAGAAAAGTCAAAATCCAACTGGAGGAATTGTTTTTGCCTATCATGTAGCTGATCCTGAAAGATACGGAGTCGTAGAATTTGACAAAGAGAAAAAAGCTATTTCTATTGAAGAAAAACCTTTAAAACCAAAATCAAATTTTGCTGTACCAGGTCTTTATTTTTATGACAATGATGTGATAGAAATTGCCAAAACGTTAGAGCCTTCTGCACGAGGAGAATACGAAATTACAGATATTAACAAATATTACTTAGAAAAGGGCAAACTCTCTGTGGAGATAATGGACAGAGGAACAGCTTGGTTAGATACAGGAACTTTTCACTCTTTAATGCAAGCAGGACAGTTTGTAGAAGTAATTGAAGCAAGGCAAGATTTAAAAGTCGGTTGTATTGAAGAAATTGCTTATAAAGAAGGTTTTATTTCTGCTGAAAAGTTAGAAGAACTTGCAAAACCATTGGTAAAAAGTGGTTATGGTTCGTATCTTTTGAAAATTTTGGCTCAAGAAAAGGAATTTGGGAAGTAATAATATATCTTATCTAATCCCACGAATAAATTCGTGGGTTTCGCTTTCTTGAGTGTGAAAAATTTTTTATGTATTTTCATTTACAGTTATCACTTACAACTTTTATTATATTTCAATTCCAATAACAGTAATATCATCTCGTTGTGGAGTATCTTGTTGATGTAAATCTAGCATTTCCATGAGTTCGACATACTGCTCTTCCATTGGCAAATTAACTATTTCTTGTAATGTTTCTTCAAATTTTCTTGACCCTATTTTCTTTCCTTTTGCATTAGGTTGGTCTATCAACCCATCACTTGTCAGATAGAGTTTTGCTCCTTTTTGCAGTTGTATCCGTTCACAAACAAAAGCCTTTTCCTTTCTAGTGACTCCTCCAATAGATTTTCGTGTTCCTTGTAGTGTTTGTAATTTAGCCTTGTTGGTATTATTATCATTCACCTCATTTTCAGCATAATATAAAGGTCGTTTCGCACCTGTAAAGTAAACTGTTCTTTGTGTTTCTGTTGTTTCTTCTACAATACAGAGAGCTACATCCATTCCGTCAGCATTTGCTTTTTCATTTTGTCGTAATGCTTTCTGAATACGCTTGTGTAAAGATTCTAATATTTCATCTGAATTATGGGTATTTTTTAGGTGTACAATTTCATTGAGCAAAATAATTCCAATTACAGACATAAATGCCCCAGGCACTCCATGTCCTGTACAATCAACAGCAGCAATAATTTTTTTGGTAATCTCTCCACGTTGTAATTCAATTGGAGAACGACGAGGAATAATGGAAGGTGCAGCCGTTTGAATAGTTGCAGTCCAATAAAAATCGCCACTTACAATATCTTTAGGACGAAAAATGACAAAATGCTTCTCAAAGGTTTGATAGAGTGTTTCTTGAGAAGGCAAAATAGCTTGTTGAATTTTTTCAGCATAGCGAATCGAATCCGTCATTTGCTTATTTTGATGCGAAATTTCATTAGATTGTAACTGTAACTGTTCGCTTTGTGTCAAGATTTCTGTTTGTTTCTCTTCTAAAAGCATTGTTTTTTCTGTCAAATCATTGGTTCTTTGAATGACTTTGTCTTCTAACTCCTTATTTTTCGCCTCAATGAGAGCTTGTTTTTCTCTTTCTTGTTGAAGTTTGTTATGAATAAGTTGTTTTCTAGTTTGATTAAAAGTAGCTGCCAATCCGTATGAAAAAAGAGCCATTTGAAGTGTAATACTAGCCAAAACTATTGTTTCCAAATACCTAGAAGCATCAATAAAAAGTAGTAACTCTAACGAATAAATTGTAATAGCAATTACAAAAAATGAGTTTCCCCAAAGAAAATATTTCACATTTTTGTGACCTTCATAATAGCTTTTCAGACCTGCAAAAAGAAGTGAAATCAAAGAAAGAGGTAAAATAATTGTTGTCAAAACTCTTCCCAAATGCCAAAAACGCAAGAAATAAAGAAGTGTAATTCCTAAAGTAACATAGACCAAAACTTGAATAAATTTATGCCAGCGAGGTGCAAAAATAATTGTTTTGAGATGATCTTTTCCAAACATGAGGAGCGCAAAAACAGACAAAATCCCACTAAAAAGTCGTATTCCAACATCAAGGCGGGGAAATTCCATTAAAAAAAGTTCTCCCAACTGTCCAATATTACTAAAAATATAGGTAAAAATCAGAAAATTATATAGAACATAAAAAATATACTGCCTATCCCTAAGTGCAATAAAAACGAGTAAATTATAAATGAGCATTACCCAAATAGCCCCATAAAAAAAGTTATGAAAACTACGGGCTGTCAGAAATTCGGCTTCATAACCATCGGGAGTATAGGCTGTAAACCATCTTCTGAGGGAATAGCGAGCATCTTGACTAGAAAGTTTTGTACTACTATGCAGACGAAAGAAAAATATCTTCGTGCTTTGAGCAGGAATTTCTAGCATAGAAACCGAAATACCACCTCTTTTTACACCTCTTTCAGAGCGAGGAATTAATGAACCACCAAGTTGAGTAGAATAAACACCATCTCTTTCCTCTATAAAAAGCATGACGGAATCTATAAAACCAGTTGGCACAAGCAGTTTTTGAGTAGAAAAATGTGGATTTTGAATAGTCAAACGCAGCCAATATGTAGCTACATCCTCCGAAATATCATGTAGCCCATAGGGAGTAAAAGAATATGGATTTAGCCCTTTAAAAGTATAACTATTTTTTTTATCCTTAAAAACATCAAAGTAGCTATTTAATTCATATTCTTCTTTCAAAGAATCCAAAATCAGTACACGTTCTTTGTCTATATTTTTTGTAAAAGGCTGAGCAATTAGTTCTGTTGAAAAAACAAAAATACATAGAAAAAAAACTCCAAAAAGGAGGGTATTTAAAAACCCATTTATTTTTATTTTTTTCATGTAAAAATTCGTTTTTTGTTCTTCTATGCAAATTACATGATTGTTGGTTAAGATTGAAAATTATTTTGAATTAGTAGATAATTTATAAAATCTATATTGTTACAAGAAAAAGAATTAAATCAATTTAAGATTTTGTAAAAAGCTGAAAATCAAATTTTTACATAAAATAGAATGATTTTAGTAAACATTACGATTGCAGAAACGTATTTTTAATGTTAAGTTCGTAAGTTAGAGTTTTAAGAGGTTTAAACCCTAAGGGTTTTGAAAACCCTTAGGGTTTCGCTATTTACTATATTCATCATTAAAACTAACCACTATCTCTATTCAATTATGAGTAATTCTTCCTTATATAATTCCGACAAAGAAGCAGCCGACGCATTAGCCAAACATTATCAAGAACTCAAAAAAGAAATAGCAAAAGTAATTGTCGGACAAGAACAAACCGTAGAATTACTATTGACAAGTATTTTTTCACAAGGGCATTGTCTTTTAATTGGTGTTCCAGGGCTTGCCAAAACTTTGCTAATTAGCACTCTATCGCAGGTATTGGATTTAGATTTTAATCGAATTCAGTTTACGCCTGACCTTATGCCTTCTGATATAGTGGGTGCAGAAACACTAGATAAAGACCGAAACTTGAAGTTTGTAAAAGGTGCTATTTTTTCAAATATTGTTTTGGCAGATGAAATCAATCGTACTCCTCCCAAAACACAGGCAGCACTTTTAGAATCTATGCAAGAGTATTCGGTTACAATTGCAGGTGTAAAACACAATTTACCACGACCGTTTTTTGTATTGGCAACTCAAAATCCTATTGAACAAGAAGGAACTTATCCACTTCCAGAAGCACAATTAGACCGTTTTATGTGTAGTGTTTATTTGGGTTATCCGTCTTTTGAAGAAGAAGTAAAAGTAGTTACGAGTACCACAACAAATGAAAAAGCGACATTAAATAAAATAATTTCAGCAGAACAAATTATTGAATTTCAGCAACTTATTCGTCGTGCGCCTGTTGCTCAAAATGTGATTGAATATGCTGTAAATTTGGTTCACAAAACTCGCCCAAGAACAGAACGTTCTACTTCAGATACGGATAATTATTTAGAGTGGGGAGCTGGTCCTCGTGCTTCTCAATATTTGGTATTGGGGGCAAAATGTCATGCTCTTTTGAATGGAAAATATTCGCCTGATATTGAAGATGTCCAAGCCATTGCTATTGCTGTTTTGAGACATAGAATTGTCAGAAATTTTAAGGCAGAAGCTGAAAATATTACAGTAGAAGATTTAATTCAACGACTTTGGTAAATTATTCAAAATAACATAACCTTCTAAAAAACAGATAGTTCTATGAAAAAAGGGCTATCTGTTTTTTTGTTTTTCTTATTAAAAATAAATGAAAATTACACGATACTACTAAAAATGAAGTTAAACCAAATTTTATTTTTTATTCAAAAAAAACCTTAATAAATACTATTTTATTGAAATAAATGATTTATTTTGAAAAAATAAGTTCTGTAAAATTGTACTTATCAAATAATTTTACTACAAAAACAGACTAACTAAAGATATTTCCTTTAAAAAATTAAATTTTATGCCTTCTTAAATTTTATTTGATTGTATCGTTCAATCTTCAAATTCGTTATATTCATATAAAAACAGGTTTTTCCTTGCCAAATTCTACTATCGGTTACCCAAAACTCCCTTATTTTCCCATCTCCCCTACTGATGAGCCACTTAACAAATCAACAAATATTTTACTATATAGAAAACCAGAACCCTCAACCTGTTCTGAGTTTTTTTTCCAGTTTTTCAAAACGTTTTTATTTTTTTTGTAAAAAACGAGACCAACTAAAATTGCTGAGTGAACATCAAGTTCAAGCTATTTTTGATGATGCTTGTATTTGTCTTTATGATAAAATAGAGGCCAAACAAATTACATACAAACAGATGACAGCTTCTGCCGAAACACTAATTTTTGCTATAGGAAAAAATATGGCATTACAACAAGGAAGAGAACAGTTGAAATATAATTCTCTACATTCTTCTTTAGATACTAATTATCAAGAAGTTTTGAAAAGGACAGAAGATACAGAGGATTATTGGCTAACAGAGCTAGAAATAAAACAACTTGATGAAGGACTTAGAACTTTATCAACCAAAAACTATGCACTAATTGTAGAAGGGTTTATGGAAAATAAATCTTACTCTCAAATAGCTCAAGAACAAAACTATTCTTCAGCAAATGCTGTTGGTGTTTCTATCCATAGAACTTTAAAAGTTTTAAAAGAATATGTTAGTAGAATAAGAAAGCGAGATGGAAATTATTAAACATAGAAAAAGTTTTGTTTTTATAACTGAACTTTTCTTGTGCAGAACTCGTTGGATTCTTTATAAAAGAAATTGTTTTTGATAGTTTTTACTAATTTTCAAAAACCTGCTTGTATTTACTTTCAAGCAAATAAGAAATGAACACAGCCTAAGATTTAGCTTTAGTATCAAAAAGTAGACAGCTCTAGCCACACATTTGTTGGTACGACTTAATTGGTTTGCTCTTTAGTTTAAGCGTCTTGTTCATAGTGTAAGTTTTAAAGCATTTTTATAGTTTCTAAATTACTGATATTTTATGGCTTAGTGCAGGAGTTCGAATCTCCTCGTTCGCACAAAAAAACACAACAAGAATGCGAACGTAGCTCAGTGGCAGAGCAAGAGTCATTGGACGTAAGTAGGTAATTTCAGTAAATTATGATTATGAGTGATAGCTAATAATTATCACAGATTGACGAATTAGCTCAGTCGGTAGAGCATCGGAATTTCCAGTCCGAGGGGCGCAGGTTCGATTCCTGTGTTTGTTACGGACAGGCACATAGGTTAGGTGTCTGTCCATTTTTTTTGTAAATTAAAAATTATAACGTACCTTTTGAGGTATCAATAAAGATATATTTGATTGATTATTTTTTTAATCTCTCAAAAAAAGAAATGAGTATAGCCTAAGATTTAGCTTTAGTTTCAAAAAGTTGGTAAGCTAGTCAGTTTCATAAACTGGCAACTTCTGAGTGTTCAGAAATAGCTTATTTGCTTCTTTAGTTTAAGTTTTTTGCTCATAGTGTAAGCTTCAAAGCATTTTTATAGCATTCTGATTATTGGTATCTATGACCCAGCGCAGAAGTTCGAATCTTCTCGCCTCCACAACAATCAAATCAAAATTGGGGGCGTAGCTCAGTGGCAGAGCAAAGGTCATTTGACGTAAGTAGATAATCTAGAAAACTACAAAAATGAGTAATGATTAATACCCATTACAACCGATGAAGTAGCCAAATTGGTTAAGGCATCCGACTCAAGATCAGAGGATTGTGGGTTCGAGTCCCACCTTCATTACGGACAGGCACATAGGTTAGGTGTCTGTCCATTTTTTTATGACTTTGGTTTACAATACAATTAGTTTATTTTTCTAACTCATATTCTTGCATTTTTCTGTAAAGTGTTGTTAGTCCAATACCTAATATTTTAGCTGTTTCAGACTTATTATTTTCTGTATGAGCCAAAACACGTTTCATGTGATGTTTTTCTACTTCTGCCAGACTTGTAAGTGGTGTAATAATAGCTCCGTTAGTTGCACCTGTTTGCCCAAATAATAATACATCAGGGCTAAGAATGTCATCAGACATAATAACAGCTCTTTCAATTACATTTTTGAGTTCTCTTACATTTCCTTTCCAACTATATGTTTGTAATTTTTCAATAAAATCTTGTTCAATCATAGGACTTTTCTTTCCCATTTTGGAAGATAAATGTTTTACGAAAAAACGAGCTAATAATTCAATATCTCTTCCACGTTCTACAAGAGGTGGTAAATGGATTTGAAAAACAGCCAAACGATAGTATAAATCTAAACGAAACTTGTTCTCTTCTGCTTCTTTTAATAAATCTCGGTTGGTGGCAGCAAGAATACGTGTCTGAATTTTGGTAACCTTTGTATCTCCTACCTTTATAAACTCCCCTGTTTCCAAAAAACGCAATATTTTTGCTTGAAGCTCTAATGGCATTTCTCCAATCTCATCTAAAAAAACTGTTCCTCTGTGTCCTTCTTCTAGTAGTCCACGCTTGTCTTTATTTGCTCCTGTAAAAGCTCCAGATTTGTATCCAAAAAGTTCAGATTCTAATAAATGAGGTGCAAAA
This sequence comes from Bernardetia sp. Wsw4-3y2, assembly GCF_037126295.1. Lineage (NCBI taxonomy): Bacteria > Pseudomonadati > Bacteroidota > Cytophagia > Cytophagales > Bernardetiaceae > Bernardetia > Bernardetia sp. Wsw4-3y2. The sequence goes on from NZ_CP147017.1 coordinate 2,008,566, forward strand.
GCACTACAATTTAATGCAACAAATGCTTCTTTTGCTCTATCGCTTTCATAGTGAATAGCTTGAGCAAAAACCTCTTTTCCTGTTCCTGTTTCTCCAGTTAAAAGTACAGTTGTGGGTGTTGAAGCAACTCTTTTGGCTAATGTAATTGCTTTTTGAAGACTTTCTGATTCTCCTATTACAGAACTAAAACCATAATTATTTTGAGCTTTATCTGTAATTCTATTTAGACGTTGTTGTAGTCTTGCTTTTTCTATTCCATTAGCAACCAACGGCAAAAGGCGATCATTATCATCACCTTTTGTGAGATAATTGAACGCCCCATTTTGAATGGCTTTTACACCATCTTTTATAGTTCCGTAAGCCGTAATAACTATTATTTCTGTATTAGGATATTTTTCTTTGTAGGTTTTGGTTGCCTCTACACCATCGCCATCAGGTAGCTTTACATCAGTAAGAATAAGATCAAAGTCATCTTTTTCTAATGCTTTGAATGCTTCTGCAATGTTTTTTGCCTGTGTAATATCATATCCTTCTAATTTTAATGTCCTTGTGAAGAGTTTTAATAATTGTTCTTCATCATCAATGAGTAATATTGAGCCTTCCATTCAAAGTGCTATTAAATTTTTGAGTAGTATCTATAAGGTTATTTATGCGTTGAAGAGATTTTTGATTCTCTTCATTATTTTTCAATTCTAGTAAATTAAATTCTAGTTGATTGAGAAACGAATTTGTTTGCATCTGACTGATTTGAGGTTGTTTTTCTACAACTTCTTTTACAGTAATGATGTAACCAGCAAATTGTTTAGTGTTCTGTGTATTTGTATAAAAATTTTGTTGAGTAACTTGATAAATGTATTCATTTCCATGGTCTTCTATACGCAAAATACGTGAATTTTCTTCTCTTTCTTGTTCATTGATTAAGTTAGTTCCAGAAGGTTTTAGTTCATCATTATCAATAAAACGAGGCTTTAGAGTAGGTGCAATCAACTTTCTCATCAAATTACTTTTCAAAGCCATATCAGGGGCGTATTTTCCCATCCAATTTTTTGGTTGTCCTACTTGCATTAGATTTGCCAATAATTCATTAATAGCAACTACTTTTAGGTTTTCATCTAATACTAACACACCTTCTTGCAACTGGTTCATGACAGCTTGTGTATGTTGATTTCTATACATTAATTTGGCTACTGCAGACTCTTCGTGTTCTTTAAGACGATTTACCATTGTATTAAAGGTAGAAGCAATCAAACCCAACTCATCTGTTGACTTGATTTGTAGTTGTTGAGAATAATCATAGTTAGCAACAGCTTGTAACTTTTGTTTTAATCGAACAAGAGGTTTTGTTATATAAATTGGGAAATACAAAATAAAGATAAAAGTAAGTCCAACACTAAGAACTCCTAATGTAATAATAAATATTGAGTTATTATTTGCAAGTTCTTTAGCATAGGCACTACGATTCAAAAATGATTTTTTATTAATAGCATAAATAACTAAAATTTGGCTTTTAGCATCCTGATAATCATCTTCAATTTTAGGTATATAAGAAAGTGTAGGTAAATCGTTTTTAGCTTTTACTGTTTCAAAATTAGAGATGTAGATTTTATATTTATCATATAGTTGTGCTACTAATTCTGCTTCATTTGGTTCTGTAATATTGGCAGCTTGTAATTCAAAATTCTCCTCAAACTTTGATTTTGCCTTTTTATAATTAGTCGTTACTTGTGATGAATAGTCAGGGTTCTCTAACATAAATTGCTGAGCTTTTCTAATATCATCAAGAGAATTAAGCATCTCAATACTATAATCTATTGAAGTAAAATTATCTACTAAAATTCCTTTCGAATTTTTATCTAATTTATATACAGCATACCCACCAACAGTTGCCAATAGTGAAATCACTACAAACAACAATATTAGTCCAGAAAAAAGTTTGGTACGCAAACGCATGATAAAAAAGTAATTTAAAATTTTGGTAATATAGTTTTGATAAGTAACTATATTATAATCATGTCTTATGCCGAAAGTTGCCTTTTTATATAAAAATGCCATAAATAAGGCTTATAAAGGGCTTAACAAGGTCTTTACAGACTTTTTTAAAAAGAATATAACAACAACAAAACTTCTATCTTTTTTCAAAATGAAAAACTATATTTTCATTTTGGGAAAAAAGATTTTTTTTTGTTGAGTCAAGGTCAATAAAAAACTACTACAAATCAGTAATGCACAATATTTTAACTACCTTTGTTAAACAAAACTAATATATATTATATCTACGTTTGTTAAGATTGAGGATTACAAACCATATTGATGTGTATCTATACAAATAGTTACAGGCCCATCATTGAGTAGTTCTATTTTCATATCTGCTCCAAATTGTCCTGTTTGTATAGGTTTTTCTAATTTTTCTTCTAATGCTTTTACCATCTGTTCATAAAGAGGAATGGCTAAAGAGGGAGGAGCAGAATCAGAAAAAGAAGGACGATTTCCTTTTTTTACATTGGCATATAAAGTAAATTGACTAACTAATAAAATATCTGCTTCTATATCCTTTACAGAAAAATTCATTTTATCGTCTTGGTCTGAAAAAATGCGTAGTCCAACTATTTTTTTACTAAGCCAGTCAATTGTTTTTGAAGTGTCAGTGGCTGAAACACCTAAAAATACAAGTAGTCCATTCTTTATTTCTCCAATTACTTTACCTTCTACCTTAACAGATGCTTGTGTAACTCGCTGAATAAGTGCTATCATATTTTTAAAGAACTATTTTTTTTGATATGAATTAAATTTACCTCATTTTGGACTAATATAAATATAATTTTATTTTTGTAAAAATAATTTATTAGCACTTTACTTGTAGGTAAACTAATATTTATTATTGATAATGTATTTTTTGTATAAAATATATCAGGAAAACAATCAGATTTATACAACAACTTATGACCACTTTTTAAAACTATTACTCATCTGATTAAAAATTAATAATTATCATGGCAAAACTCAATCAATTAGAATCTATCAAAACGGAGCTAAAAACGCTGCGTTCGCATGAAGAAAAACTAGCTCATTTTATGAAAATAGATGATGAGGGTGGCGAAATCAGTTATATGCAGCCTAGTATTATGGGAAATGGAGAATATGGAACTCAAATCCGTTTTTATATTCGTGTAGACGAACTCTATTATTCAGCTCTTCTGACTCTTCCAAGTGCTAAAAATGTACAGAAAGTGCTTAGAAAAGTATGTAGAAAAGGATTTGCATTTTTAGAAAAAAACGAAGATGATATACGAATAGACTTTTTAGATATCAAACATCCAGATGAACTTTTGACTGTACATAAAAGAACATTAGAAGAAGTTTGTAAAGACAATAATAAATGGAGATAGTTCTTGTATCTAATACATATAAAAACATCATAGATTATTTTTTTAGTTTATGATGTTTTTCTGTTTTTATCTAAAAGATATATTTTTATGGATATTCTAGCAAAAACAGTTTTTTCAGCAATTGTTTTTAAGAGCAAATTAGGAGAGCAAAACATAAACGGAAAGAAAGTGAAGGTTGGCTACACATAAAGTTCAAAGAACATACAAGTTGGTTGAGTGTTTTGACTACATGCACTGAAGATATTATGTATGAATATCAAGAGTATGAAGTAATTATGCAATTTCTTGTTCCTGAACAAATAAAGGATTCCTTACATGTCGGAAATGAATTTGAAGGAGGATATGGAGGAAAGTTATTTTTTACTGGAAAAATTTTGGAAGTTAGTGAAGACTTGAAAAAACAGATTTTTTATAGAACATTTACATAACAATAATCAATTTTGCCAAAAATTAAGATGATTAAAGTGCGTACTGTTTGTAGAAAGTAGTAATTTTGTGGATTAGGATTTTAATAGAATTGAATAGATATTTATTAGTAATGAAATATAAATTATATCACTACCCTTTTTTTGCAATTTTGAGCTTGGTAACATTTGCTTTTATCTTCCAAAGTTGTGGAGAAGATGAAATGAGCGAAGAAGAAAAAGCAAAAAACACTATTATTGCTACTTTTGAGAACATTCGACGTATTTATAGTGAAGAAGGATTACTCAAAATAAAAATTGAAGCTCCTTTAGAATATATTTATCAAAATGAAGACCTTTATTACCCAAGCAATTTTAGAGTGAGTATGTATGATACCAAAGGCAAAATTACTACTACACTAACAGCAGACTCAGGTCGCTATGAGAGAATTAGTAAATTATACCATGCCTATGGAAATGTAGAAGTAGTTAATTATGAACAAGAACAGAAAGTAAATACTCCTGAACTCCATTGGAACGAGTTTAAAAGAGAAATTTATACAGAAAAAGAAATTGCTGTCAAAACACCAACTGAGACCCTTTATGGAATTGGAATGACTTCGAATGAGACATTTAGTAAATATAAAGTCTGGCAACCAACTGGAAGTTTTATTTATAAAGAAAGAACTCAAGGATTTGAAAAACCTGATAGTACAGATATGCAAAATCAAAAAAATACTCCCTATTCTAATCTTCAACAATCCTTACCAACCCAATAACATCCATTTTAGAATACGAAAAAATACAAAATTAACAGTACCTTTGCCAAAATTTTTATTTTATAAATCCGTTCAATGAAATTACTTGAAAATATTTTATTAGCTTTTTGTGTTGCTTCTTTAGCAATTGGTGTACATCAACTGTATTATTATGAAGTGCAGGAAGTATATTGGATATTGAGCCTTTCTGTTTTATTATTTTTGGTATATACTTGGATAAAATCAAAAAACTCTGAAAAAGAAAAAGCTGAAAATCAAGCAACTAAAAAACAGGAAAATAAAAGTAACTCTAAAAAACAATATGTGGATAAAGAGAACTCTAACCTTACACCACCCAAAAAGAAACGTAAAAAAAGAAACTAAAACAGACAGTAATTAGTGATTAAACTAGAGTCAATTAATGAATATAAAATCAATAATTTGACTTATCACTAATACCTTATGACTAATAACTAAAGAAATGAACCCTTGGATTCCCATATTTATATCACTTTTATTTTCGGCTTTTTTCTCGGCTATCGAAATTGCTTTTATTTCGGCTGACCGTTTGCAACTTGCCTTAAAACAAAACGAAGGGGGACGAACAGCAAAACTTTTATATAGATTTTACAAATTAGAAGATTACTTTATCTGTACGACACTTACAGGAAATACAATTTCACTTGTTTTGTATGGAATTTTTATGGCACAAGTTTTAGATCCACCTCTAAAAACCCTTTTTACAAAATGGCTTATTAATAATGATGCTCTTATCGAAACGGCTGTTTTGGGAAGTCAGACTATTTTATCAACAATGCTAGTTTTGGCAGTTGCTGAATTTTTACCAAAAAGTATTGCTCTTGCCAGTCCGAATCGAATTATTGAAGTATTGGTTCACTTTATGAGAGCTGTGTATTTTGTTTTTTATCCTTTTGTGTGGGTAATCATAAAGTCGGCTAAATGGTTTACTAGAAAAGTTTTTAAGATAGAAGAAGACAGAGAACTTCCACTTTTGGGCATTTCTGACCTCAATCATTATATTCAAAAATTGAGTGGTTCGCAGGGAGAAAAGTCAAATGTAGATGCTGATTTGTTTCAAAATGCAGTAGAATTCAGAACACTAAAAGTTAGAGATTGTATGATTCCTCGTACTGATATAGTTTCGATTTCTATTGAGGAGAGTATCGAAAAACTACAACAACTTTTTGTAGAAAGTGGACATTCCAAAATTATTATTTATAGAGAAACTATTGATGATGTAATTGGTTATAGTCACGCTTTGCGTCTTTTTGACAATCCCACAACCATAAAAAGTGTCACAGACAGTATCTTTTTTGTTCCTGAAACCATGCACACCAACGAACTTATGATGCGCTTTATTGCTACTCGTAAAAGTATGGCACTTGTTACAGATGAGTTTGGAGGAACAGCAGGAATTGTTACAATTGAAGATATTGTAGAAGAAATTTTGGGAGAGATAGAAGACGAACACGATGAAGAAGGTTTGTTTTTTGAAAAAATTGATGAGAAAAACTTTTTGCTTCATGCTCGTTATGATATTCAAGAACTCAATGAAAAACATAACTGGAATATTCCAGAAGGAGAGTATGATACACTAGGAGGATATATTTTAGAAAAACTAGGAACAATGCCAGAAGCAGGAACACAAATTAAAGATGAAAACTTTACAATTCTTGTCAAAGAAATGCAGGGCGCACGCATCGAAATTATAGCAATTCGTTTTTATGAAACTCCTTATTCAGAGGAAGAAGAAGATATAAATTAATTTGAGTTTTATTTTTATTTGAAAAATCAGCTAAAGAAAATATTTTGGAAAATTATAACACGAAAAAAACATTTTTATCATTTTTTCATTCAACGTTTTTGAGATTTCAAAGAACGACTCTATTCATTTTATTTGTTTTTTTGAGTAGCTTTTTTACTCAAACTATTTTTGCTCAAAATGATTCTATTCCTGCTAATGAATTACCTTTAGCAGACTCATTGATGCAAAAAACAAGTGATTCGACAGTAATGATAGCTCCTTTTCCTACTGATTCTACCAAAAAAGATTCTGTTCAAAAGAAAATAAATAATCCAGCAGATACTACAAAAACAGCTAGTACAGATAGCACAGCCACAACAGCAGCATTATTACAGGGCGAAACCACACCTAAAATAAATACAGATAGTATAGAATATGCAGCTAATTCGGTCTGGAAGCTTTATGAAGAAGATTTATATCTCAATACGAAAAGAGAGATTCATCCAGATACATCTGTCCATAATTTTCATAGGTACGGCATTATTCAAAGGAATGATTATACCTATCAAGATTTGGGAAATCTAGGAACGGCTGCTCAATCTATTTTTTATCAAGAACCCAATCAAATTGGCTCACGTTGGGGAGTTACAGCTTACGAACCCTATATCCGAAGACCTTCTGAAGTTCCTTATTTCAATACACTTGCTCCTTATGTAGACATTTATTTAGTGCAAGGAGGACAGGGAAAATCTTGGCTTGATGTAGATTTAAGTAGAAATGTAAACCCTGATTGGAATGTCAGTATTTTTTATAGGCGCATAAGCGCAAATAAAGTTATTAATCGGGCTTTTAGGAGGAATGACGAACAAGTAGAACATCAAGCTTTTAGTTTTACAAATCGCTTCTTTTCTAAAAATCATCGTTATAAAATGTTGGCTCATTTTTCTTGGTACGACCATAATATATTAGAAACTGGAGGTGTAAAATCAACTATTTCTTTGGAAGGTTTTACCAATCAAAATGTTATTGATACACTTGTTCAATTAGATAACTCAGAACTAGATTATAACTTACCTAGTTTTGGTGATGTCGTACAATATGGACGTACATTTCATATTTATCAACAATACAGTATTACTAAAGGAGGACAGTTTGAGATTTTTCAATTGACAGATTATTCTTGTAACACAAATAGATATAGTAATGATGGAACTGCTTATGGAGCAAATGTAGCTTTTTATAATCAGTTTTCAGACTTCCCTTCTGTTGTGGCTGCAAATGGATTTACATATCGAACAGTTTTTTCACAGCTAGAAAATAAAGCAGGAATAAAAGGACGAATAAATAATTTCCAATATCGAACCTTTGCCAAACTCCGAAATTATCAAGTGAGCTATGATTTTCCTTTTGCACAAGGAGAAATACAGACTAGCCAAAAGATAGATATTGAACCAGAGCTTTTTGTAGGAGGTGGATTGCGTTATTTTCTCAATACAAAAGCAAATGATAAACTAGAGCAAGAAATAAATGAATTGAACGATTATAAAAAAGAGCGTCAAGTTTTGGATTCACTTTCCAAAAAAGATTCTACAGAAATCAATTTTAAACCTTCTACTTCTATAAAAGATAATACGATTTCTGTTGTTTCTTATATCGATGCTTCAGCAGAATATCAACTTGTTTCGGAGCTAGTGGGAGATTATAGAGTTTCAGCAGAATGGATTCGAAACAACTTAACTGTTGGACTAAATAGAACTGTCTATTCTCCTTCTTTGATTCAGCAATATTCTTTTCAGCCACAACTACGCTGGCAAAACGATAACTTTGAAAGGACAACAAGTGATAAAGTGTATGCTTCTATTGAGTTTAATCCATTAAAACTTCCTTTTCTTAGTAAGGTAGATTCTGCCTATAAAATTTCTCTTCGTCCGTATGTTTCGGCAAGTAATATTCAGAATTTGGTGTATAATGATTCTAATTCAGTAGCTCAACAAACCTCAAAAGCTACACAACCTATTTCGGCAGGATTAGCCATTAATGGTTCATATAAAAAGCTACACGCACTTTTAGATTTTCGTTATAACCAAAATTTAGGTGAAGATTTGGTCAGAATGCCTCCAGTTTTTGTCAATTTTATGCTCTTCTATAAAGATAGATTATTCGACAATGCAATGGAAGCCGAAATAGGAACAGATATTCATTATCATAGCAAATATAAAGCAGATGCCTACAATCCACTTATTCAGCAGTTTCACTTACAAGAAAAGTATAATGTAGGTGGTTTTCCTCAAATGGATTTATTTTTCAATTTTAAAGTCAGTAGAGCCAAAATTACTTTAAAAGTAAATAATGTTTTGTTAGATGCAGCAGGAAAAGGTTATTATGATACTCCTCTCTATATTGCTCAACCTCGTGCAGTTGAAGTAGTGATTAATTGGTTGTTTTTTAATTAGAAACGATTTTTTGTTGTCGGTGAGATACCGACAACGGCAAGGTATTATTTTTTAAATTCCATCAATTCCTCAAAAGTTTCATTTTGGTAGTTTAGAGGATAAAGTAAATTTTTGACTAACTCTTCTTTTTCCTCTTTTGTGTATTCTATCCACTCATCAAATTCTGAAAGGTGTTTTTTTGCTGTTTCTAGCATTCTTTCATAATCATAATTATTTTTCATAAAATCAAAATATCTACTTTTTGGTCTTTTTTCTCCTGTTTCTTTTTCTAAATTAATCTCTATTTGTTTATCTATTTTTAGTAATAGTTCTCCTGCTTTCCTATCAAAAGCAACTTTCCAAGAATGAAGTTTATAGTGTAGAAATTTTCTTACAAATAAAGAATTCAGTAAAATTAAAAGCTCTTTTGTATTTAGCTCAATTTTAGATGTTATCATACTCTTATGGATTTGGTATTTTTCCAGTAGTCTTACTTCCATTTATAGTTACATATTTCAAAATTGGATAATAATCTGACTGTTCCATTCGTGTATCAAATTTATATCTCAAAGTAAAAACACAATTACACATACAATGTCCTCCATAAGAAGTATAAACCAAATTTAAAGTATCTTTCCCCTTTACTTCTGCTTCTCCTAAAAAATTATGACAGCAATTTGCTACTACTTCTACATCGATAGTTAATGTTAATGAATCTCTTTTGACTTCAATAAATTTAGGATAATCTTCAAATGTATCTGGATCAGTTGTATTGTTGCAATCTTTAAGTAACTCCAAACTAATAGGATAAAGCCCATGATTTGTGAGTTGTATCAATTTATCAGAAGCAGTAAGAAAGGTTGTTCCTATTAAAACCTGTTTTTGAACTTGAGAGCTTTTGACAGTAAAGGTATCCGTTTCATACTTATCAATATCTACCATTTTTTTTACAAAAATAGAATCATAATAAGTAATTGTAGATTGTCCAAAAGATAATTGAATTTGTAAAAATCCAATTAAGAGCATGATTAATAAAGCTGTTTTTTTCATTTTATCAAATTTAAGATTTTAAAAAGATTGTTTACCCCACCTGACAAACCACGCCCAACTGTTCAATATCTCTAACCAAATCACTGGTCGGATTTATTTGTAAGTGATGCGAAACGGTTTTTGCAGAATTAATAAAACAAAGCAATATCAATTACTTCAATGTTTATAAATTCGTTGTGCAAGTGTTCGAAATCTTTATCTGTTGTGAGTAAAGTTGCTTTTGATGCCATTGCAGAAGCTGCTATCCACAAATCATTTTTACCCATGTTTCTAGCACTTATTCCTTTTGGTAAAGGTTTCTCTTTTAGTTTGCCTTGACTATAAGCATCTATAATTCCATAATTATTTATGATAGGAATAGAATTCGCTTTAATAAGGTTAAAACCTTTCAAAATTTGGTTTAGAGCTGTAAGTTTTGGCTTTCCCCATTGATTTTGACGAGTAATAGAAGATAGTTCTCCCAAACTAATATGTGTATATGAAAATCTATTTTCAGAATCTTGTATGTATTTTTCTCTAAAAAAAGAACTGAATGATTTACTCTTGACAAGCAAAATCAAAATATTGGTATCTAAAATATAATTCATTTTTTTAGCATTTCTAAAAGTTCTTCAATCGTTTCGTTTTTATCGTCTTCTAAGCTACCAAAATAAGGAATTGCAGTTTCTAAATTGGCAACATAAGGAGAAGGCAAAGTTTCTTTTTCTAGTTCATCATACGAAATAGTAGAAACGGTTTCTTCTAAACCTAATCCCTCAAAAAGAAGATTTGTATTTTCTAGATCTTCGGAGTTTTCTATATTTTCTATTTCCTGTTTTTCTTCTATTTCTCTGTACAAAATACCTAATCTACTTGCCATACTAAGCAGCAAATTTATATCTTGTCCATTAGCAGACTGCAAAATTATTGTACGCATAGTTTCTAATTAGTTCGTGTAATTTGATTTTTATAAATATACAAAAAACTCACTTCTTTTCTACATCAATCAACCCACCTGACAAACCACTCCCAACTGCTCAATATCTCTAACCAAATCGCTAGTCGGATTTATTTGTAAATGATGCGAAACAGTTTTTATAAAAGTACGTCCTGATTGTGGTGCTTGGTGGAAAAACTCCATTTTTATCTTGCAATCTCCACCTTGGCAGTCATTAAATAAATTCTCTAAATCCATTATCAATGTTTCGTTGAGATTCAATAAATTAATGGCAATATTGATACTTGAAATCGGCTTTTGTTTGACATCACTAAGCAGCGAAATATTTTTTATTTTGAGTTCTACTTGGTCAGGATTATTATATCGCTCTTCCATTCTTCCAGTAATCAAAAGAAATTCGCCCATTATCAAAAAGCCTTTAAAATGGTCATATTCCTTTCCAAAGAGTGCAAACTTATAACTTCCAGAATAATCTTCTAACGTAAATAAACCAAAATCTCTTCCAGAGGCTGTCTTTCTGTGTGCTACTTCGATTATCATTCCTCCTACTTTTACTTCTGTGCCTTTTCGTGCATTAGCAAGATTCAAAAGTGTGGAAGAACAGTTTGTTTTCATCTCAATTTTGTACTGGTCTAATGGGTGTCCAGAAATGAAAAAACCGACCACTTCTTTTTCCTTATTGAGCTTGTCTATTTCTGTCCATGGTTCTATTTCGGCAAGGCGTGGACGCATAACTTCTACTTTTCCATCTGCTCCTCCAAACATAGAAACTTGTGCTGAGGCTGCTTCTTCTTTCTGTGCCTTTGAGTACGCTAAAAGTAATTCTAAATTGGTCTTTCCTGTGTCAGTGGGTGCAAAAATTTGCGCTCTATGCACCTCTTCAAAACAGTCCAATCCACCTGCAAAAGTTAAGGCTTCAAAAGTTCTTTTATTGATAACTGACAAATCCATTCGCTCTACAAAATTGAAAATATCTTCGTATTTTCCTTTCTCTTCTCGTTCTGTGATGATATGCGAAACGGCTGTTTCTCCTGCTCCTTTTATAGCAGCCAATCCAAAACGAATTTGTCCTTTATCATTCACACCAAAACGCTCAATACTTTCATTGACATCAGGTCCTAAAACAGGCACACCAATACGCTGCGCTTCATCAATAAAAAACGTAATTTTATCAATACTGCTCATGTTGTTGGTCATTACGGCTGCCATATATTCGGCTGGATAATGCGCCTTCAAATAACCTGTTTGAAAAGCCACCACAGAATAAGCTGCCGAGTGAGAACGGTTGAAACCGTAGGCAGCAAATTTTTCCATTACCTCAAAAACCTCTTCGGCTTTTTTCTTATCAATTCCGTGTGTTTTCTTTGCACCTTCTACAAAAATGGACTTTTGTTTTGCCATTTCTTCGGCTTTTTTCTTACCCATCGCACGACGCAAAATATCTGCACCACCGAGCGAGTAACCTCCCATGATTTGGGCTGCTTGCATAATCTGCTCTTGGTAAATCATAATTCCAAAAGTAGGCTCAAGAATAGGTTTTAAGAGTTCGTGAGGATATTCGACAGTTTCTCTTCCATGTTTTCGGTCAATATAAGACGGAATAAAATCCATTGGACCTGGACGATACAAGGCATTCATGGCAATCAAATCTTCAATATTTGTTGGTTTTAATTCCTTCAAATATTTACGCATTCCATCGGACTCAAACTGAAATGTTCCGACGGTATCGCCTCGTTGGTAGAGTTCATACGCCTTTACATCATCAATTGGAATTTTGTCTGGGTCAATTCTAATTCCATGATTTTTTTCAATTAAATCAATGGCATCTTTTATAATAGTTAAAGTTTTCAGACCCAAAAAGTCCATTTTTAGCATTCCTGCATCTTCAACTACTTTTCCATCAAATTGAGTAATAAAAAGGTCAGCATCTTTGGCTGTACAGACTGGAATATATTCGGTAATATCATCAGGCGCAATGATTACACCTGCTGCGTGCGTTCCTGTATTACGAACAGAACCTTCCAAAACCTTAGCATTCTGCAAAACTTTTCCTTGCAAGTCTTTTGCTCTAAAGATTTGTCGTAGTTCTTCTACTTCGTCAAAGGCTTTGTCTAGTGTTGTCCCAGGTTTTTCAGGAACAAGTTTGGCAATTCTATTTGATTCATCTAAAGGCAATTCCATCACACGAGCAACATCTTTAATAGACATTTTTGCTGCCATTGTACCATAGGTTACAATTTGTGCTACTTGATTACGACCATATTTTTTTACTACATAATCGATTACAGATTGTCTTCCTACGTCGTCAAAATCCACGTCAATATCTGGCATAGATACACGTTCTGGATTCAAGAAACGCTCAAAAAGTAGATTGTAAAGAATAGGGTCAATGTTGGTAATTCCGATACAATATGCAACTACAGATCCTGCTGCCGAGCCTCTACCTGGACCAACGGCAACACCAATTCTCCTAGCCTCATTAATAAAATCTTGCACAATCAAAAAGTAACCTGGAAAACCCATGTCCTTCATGATTTTGAGTTCTAAATCTATACGTTCTCTGATGGCAGGTGTAATTTCTTTATAGCGTTTGGCAGCACCTTCATACGCCAAATGAGCCAAATATGCATCTTCATCTGGAAACTCTGCTGGAATTTCATATTTTGGTAATAAAATATCACGCTTTAGCTTTATGACTTCCGTTTTATTTACAATTTCCATTGTCGTTTCAATGGATTCTGGAAGGTCTGCAAAAAGCTGATTCATTTCTTCGGCAGACTTAAAATAAAATTCGTGATTTGGAAAACCAAAACGATAACCACGACCACGACCCACAGGCGTACTTTTCGGAATGCCGTCCTTTACACACAAAAGCGTATCATGAGCATCTGCATCTTCTTTTTTGAGATAAAAACAATCGTTGGAAGCAAAATATTTTACATCGTATTTGTCAGCCCAACTCAAAAGAATTTCATTTACTCGCTCTTCTTCTTCTAATCCATGACGTTGAAGTTGAATATAAAAATCATCTCTAAACTCTTCTAACCACCATTGAAAAGCCTCTTCTGCTTGTAGCTCTCCCACATTCAAAATTAGTTGAGGAATTTCTGATCCAATTCCTCCTGTGGTGGCAATTACATTTTCTTTATATTTTACAATAAGCTCTCTATCGATACGTGGAACACCTGCATAATATCCATCTACATAGCCATACGAACACATTTTGGCAAGATTATGATACCCTGCTTGATTTTTAGCTAAGAAAACTTGTTTGGTACGACGGTCTGGATTGTCTTTGGTAAATTTATGTTTGTGTCTGTCTTCTGTCAAATGTAGCTCTGCACCAATAATTACTTTTATACCTAATTTTTCGCCTTCCCCAACAGCATAAAAAGCACCATGCATATTTCCAATATCGGTAATGGCAATGGCAGGCATTCCCATCTCGTGGGCTTTACTAACCAGTTTTTTGACGTTTGCTGTACTCTGTAAAATGGAAAATTGAGAGTGCGTATGAAGGTGCACAAAAGGCAAAATTTCGTCTAGCTTTCTATCTTTTTTTAATCTATCACTTGCCTTACTTTTCTTTTGTACTTGCCCAAAATTAGCCTCATCCAATTCTGGTGCTTGATAAACAACCATTTCAGGTGTAATATCTTCTACTGTCGGAACTACTTTATTTTGTAAAAGTCCGAAAAAACATTTTGCTGTTGCATCTACATCATAGGCTGCATCGTGAGCATCTGCAAAGGGAACTCCGAAAAGTTTGGTGTGAAGCTCAGTAAGTGTAGGCCATTTGAAACGTCCACCACGTCCACCTTGAATAGCCACAAAATCTACCGAGGTAAGTTTTGTACAAAGCGTTTCTTTTTCCATAAAACCACGCTCAATACTGGTTCTATGAAATTCTGCTCCCATGATAGCGACATCAAATTCTACATTGTGTCCGATGAGAATATCAGCTTTTTGATAATCATCAGCGAAAGCATTCAAAACATCAGACAAAGGCTTTCCATTTTCTTCTGCTCTTTTGGTAGAAATTCCATGAACTTTTTCGGCATTGAAAGGAATCGTAAATCCATCTGGATAAACAATATGATTTTGAGCAGACAATAAATTTCCTGTTTTGTCGTGCAACTGCCAAGCAATTTGGACAAGACGAGGCCAGTTTTCAGAATCTGTAACAGGTGCATTAAAGTTTTTTGGAAGTCCTGTGGTTTCGGTGTCGAATACTAAATACATATATGGTAGTGTTTTGTTGTTGGTGGGGACAACGGCAAGATATGAATATCAATAACAAAGAAGAGTTGATGCTTATTTTCACACTACGAATTTACAAAAAAATGCTCAAAATATGAGCAGAAATAGTTTTTATTTCTAGTGAAAAAATGAAAATTCTGCTTTTTTATTTGAGTCTTATAGACTAGAAACATAAAAAAGGAGATGTTTATAGGATATACTTTGTTAAAACTAATTGCTAATTATCTGAAAATAATTACATTTACAAAAGTAAGTAAATTTAGAACTTTTTCTAAAAGACAAACGTTGAAATCAGTTATCTATTCCAATAAAACGTAATAAAAAAACTGAGCTTATAATTCCTACAACTTAATTAATCACCAAATAAAAAAAATATGATTCTTTCAAAGTACACAGATTCTTTGTTACCATTTTCTGCTTCTGATTTAGATACTTTACAAACAGAAATCAAGAATAAAAATATTGAATCTTGGCATACTCTTATGGGAAATATTACCCAAAATGCTAAAGATGGAGCTTACAGAAAAGCTGTAAAAGATACTTTTAAACTGATGTTTAGGGAGAGCAGAGAAGATGAAGCCATGTTTGTTTTGGATAAAGAAGAATATGAAATTATTTTTTCGAAAATTACAGCAACTTTAACTTCATTTTTTGACGATGATATTGAATTTCGTGCTATTGCAGCTCATTTTTATAGAGATGCTCGTTTCGAATTAAGTGATTTTGAAAAGGTAATCAACTACGCCACAGAAGCAGCCGAAAAAGGAAATGATTTGGGAATGAGTATTTTGGCGTATCAATATTATTTTGGTTCTCAATCAAAAGGTGTCGAACAAGATAAAGAAAAAGGCTTTGATTATGCTGATAAAGCAATGCTCAAAAATCCTATAAATGGAGCTTTTACAAAAGCATTTTTATTGTTTTATGATGGCAATGCTGAAGTTGCTGAAAGCATAGTGAATGAAATTCAAGATTTTGAAAATAATTATCTAGCTTCTTCTATCTATACGCTAAAAGCCGAGTTAGCTTTACAGAAAAATCAAACAAAAGAAGCTATTGAATTTCTAGAAAAAGCTGTTCAATTAAACCAATCTTCTCATCCTTATTATTTATTGGGTAGATTTTATCTGTATGGTAATGAAGAAATACAACCAGATTTTGAGAAAAGTATTTCGCTTTTAGAAAAATCATTTAAAAAAGGAGCTTCTTATGCAGGACTGACTTTGGGAACTTTTCTAATTTATAATGATGAATTTAGAGATATAGATAAAGGACAAGCAATTTTAGAAAAGACATCTTCTTTTAACAATTTTAGCGCATCTTATGAGTTGGCTAAACTGTATTTATTCAATGAAAAGTTCAATACAGAATCTAATAAGGAATACAAGCAAAAAGGAATTTCTATTTTAGAAAACATCAAAGAAAACCATCCTCCTGCATACGTAGAACTAGCTTATCAGTTGATGATAGGAGAAAATATAGCAAAAGATGCTCAAAAATCACTAAACTATTTAGAACAAGGCGCAGAAAAAGGATATGGATATGCAGCATTTTATTTAGGCAGAGAATATCAAAATGGTATTTTTAGTGACGACAATTCTCCTAATTATCAAAAGGCTTTGTATTGGTATGAAAGAGGTGCAGAGTTAGATTCTGTGGAAGCAATTGAAATAGCTGGTAAATATTATCGTTTGGGAGTGGGAGTAGAACCAAATCCTGAAAAAACACTTGCTTATATCAATAAAGGAATAGAAATTTTTAATTCTGATTTTTCAAAAATAGAATTGGCACTTTGTTATGAAACAGGCTTTGGAGTAGAACGAAATTATCAGAAAGCATTTGAAGCCTATCAAAGTGTAGCTGAAAATAATAATCCGTATGCACATTACAGAATGGGACTTTACTATAGAGATGGTGTTTTGTCAGAGAATGAAGAGCCTGATTTTGAAAAAGCAATACATCACTTTACAGTTGCTGCCAACCTTGATTATCCAGTTGCTCATTACGAACTTTCAAAGGCAACTTTGTATGGAAATGGAATAGAAATAGATACACAAAAAGGTCTTGAAATGTTGCATCAAGATTTAGAAAATGAAATTTTTGATGCTGCTGTCGATATTGCTCTTTATTATGAAGCCAACACAGATGAGCGAAATCCTGAAAAGGCTTTTGAATATATGAAAAAGGCTGTAGAAGATGGAAATGCTCCTTATGCAATGTATAAATTAGGACTTTATTATTACAGTGGTTTTGGAGTAGAAGAAAATAATGAAGAAGCAAAAAAATACTATCAGTTGGCTGTTAATAATAATTATCAATATGCTAATATTCCATTGGGAAATATGGAATTTTGGCAGGAGACAGAAGGTAGTAAAGAAGAAAATGGATTTGAATATTATGTAAAAGCTGCTGAATTTGGCTATTACAATTATGGTTTGGGAATGTGTTACAAATATGGAATTGGCACAGAAAGAAATCTTGATAAAGCCTACCAAGCTCTCAAACAAGGACATGAACAAGGTGATATTTTAGCAAAATATCATTTAGGAATGTGTTATTTAGAAGGAGATGGAACATCAAAGAATGAAACTCAATCCTTCGAACTTTTTGAAAGTATTGCAGAATATAACAATGCTGCAAAATATCAACTAGCCAAAGCCTACCTAGATGGAAAAGGAACAGACAAAAATGTAGAAACGGGAGCAAAATATCTTCAAGAAGTTGCCCAAGAAGATTATGCACCTGCTCAATACGATTTAGGAAATCTATATTTAGTTGGAAATGGTGTAGAAGAAAACACCGAATTAGCTGTTGAATGGTTTACAAAAGCAGCCGAAAATGGACACAAAGGAGCTGCACGTATTATTAATCCTGCTAGAAACAAAAGAAAATAATCTAATTTTATTATATGGAAAATTTGAAATTCAAAGTAGATTTAAGAGGAATTATTGACCTTTTATCTGAACATATTTATACTACGCCTAATGTTTTTTTGCGTGAGTTATTACAAAACTCTGTCGATGCTATTGAAGCAAAAAAAGTGTATGATGCAAAGGCAGAAGGCAAAATAACAGTTCGTTTGCTCAATCAAAACCCAGCAAAACTGATTGTAGAAGACAATGGAATCGGACTAACAGAAGATGAAATTCATAATTTTTTGGCAATCATCGGAGAGAGTTCCAAAAGGCATTCTCATGTCAAAGAAAATTTTATTGGAAAGTTTGGGGTAGGTTTGCTTTCTGCGTTTGTGGTCAGTAATGAAGTTATTGTTCAGACAAAATCAGAAGCTGATGAAAATGCCTATCAATGGACTGCTAAAGCTGATGGAACTTACAAAATCAATATTTTATCCGAATCAAGACCAACAGGAACAGCCGTTATTTTGGAAGCAAAGCCAGAAATGCGCTATTATTTTCTAAAAAATACGCTCTTAGAATTGTTGAAACATTATGGAGAAGCATTGCCTTATCCAATTCATTTTTATACAACCAATGAAAAAAATGGTGAGCAGCAGCATACTATTGTCAATCCTCAAACGCCTATTTGGTTGCAAGAGGGAGCTACGCAAGAGCAATTATTAGAATATGGAAAAACGGAATTTAATCAAGATTTTTTAACTGCTTTTCCTATCAAAATTGATGAATTAGGACTTCAAGGAAGTGCGTTTATTAGCTCTCAGAAGTTGCATCTCAATTCTAAAACGGAAAGTAAAGTTTTTGTAAAGAGAATGCTGCTTTCTGAAAAAATTGAAGATTTATTGCCAAAATGGGGATTTTTTATCAAGGTTATTGTAAATATTAATGAGCTAACTCCGACAGCATCAAGGGAAGATTTTGTTCATGATACAACCTTCAAGATTTGTAAAGATTTATTGAATGATTCTTTAAAGAATTATTTTAAAGAACTCTCTCAAAACAATCCAAATGAGTTTGTCAAAATTCTTGAACCTCATTACCAATCTATCAAGATGTTGGCAAATGAAGATGAAACTTTATTAGATTTATTTATCAATTATTTGATTTTTGAAACCAATAAAGGCAGAAAGAATTTTGAATGGATAAAGAAAAATATCAAGGCGATTACTTATACTACTTCATTAGAAGATTTTAAGCAAATTCGTCGTCTAGCTAACTCTAAAGATATTTTTGTGATTAATGCTGCTTATAGTTTTGAAGAAAACTTAATGAAAAGCATCATTAAAAAGTATCCAAAATTAGACATCAAAACTATCTCGCCATCTGATGTTTTGAATGATTTTGAAGAATTATCTGAAGAAGAAATTACAGAGCATCAAGTATTTTTAAATAAAGCTACTGAGATTATGCAACCTTATTTTTGTGAGGTAGCTTTGAAGAAATTTTTCCCTGCTGATTTGCCTGTTTTGTTTGTTTCTGATGAAGAAAGTATGGCAAATTATCAAACTCAAAAATTAGCAAAAGATAGTAAAAATCCATTTGCTTCTATTTTGGATATGTCGGAGAAAAAGGCAAAACCTACACTTTGTTTGAATCTCAATAATACAATGGTAGCTACTTTATTGCAAGCTCACGACAAAGAGCTGTTTGCGCCACTTCTCAAAACACTCTATATACAATCTTTATTTTTGGGTCAGTTTCCTATCAATAAACACGAAATGGAAGTATTGAATCTGTCTCTCTTAACGATTACTAAAAACACTTTAAAATAAAATTATGTACGGATTAGAAATTCAGAAACTACTCATCAAAAAGGAAGAACTTACGCTTCCACAAGATAAAGTAAAATTATTACAACAAGCCATTACTATTTCAGATAGTAATCACGACACCGAATGGTCAATACATTTGCGATTAGAACTGATGCAAGAAGAGTTAGATTATTTGCCTAGTAAAATGGTTTCCTATGAAGCAATAAGTTGGATTATTGGAGCGTATGAAGAAGACCCAGCTATTGTTGATGAGTCTAGCTTTTTGTGGCAATACAAATGGATGATTAATTATGTCATTAAAAACCCAAGTATTTCTAAAGCACAAAAAGATAAAATTATAGAAGATTATTCGATGAGAATGGAAAGAAATAATTATTCTTTACGTCCTGTATATGAAGATTATTATCGTTTTTATACTTATTTTGAGTTGGAGGAAAAAGCAAAGAAATATAAAGCAATAAGAGATTCAACGCCTTCTGACGATATGAGTGATTGCAAAGCCTGCGAACTCAATTCAGATTTTGATTACAATCTTACTTTTGGTTCGATAGATAAAGCGAAAGCAGATGGAAATGATATTCTGACTGAAAAAGAAACTTGCGCTCGTGTTCCAATTGTCAGTTATGGAAATTTAGTTCAAGAACTGACTAAAGAAAATCGTTTGGAGGAAGCCAAACAGTATGTAGAAAAAGGAATGCACCAACTTTTTAAAGAACAGGAGTACATTCCACGTAATTTTGAATACTTAATACTTTTCGCTTATTATTATAGCAAAGTTGATAATGATGAAGCGTGGAGCTTATTAGAAAAGTTTTATCCTAGTCAGGCAACAAATGAGTTTTCAAGCTATAACATTTTCTTGAATATGTTAGGTATTTTGAAAAATACTGATAAAGAAACTATTAGTATTAAACTTCCCGAATGGCTGTCTTTTTATAATTCGGATAATATTTATTCAAAAGAAGATTTGTATAATTATTACTACAATGAAGCAAAAGCACTTTTAGAAAAGTTTGCCAGTGTAGAAAATGATGAAAAAATACTTTTACATTTGGATAATAATCTAAAAGAATTTTAGAAAAATATAAAGAAAAAAAATTCGGTAAGCATAAAATGCCTACCGAATTTGAATCTCAATGAAGAGAAAATAAAACTATTTCAGTTTATTTTTTTCTTACTTCAAACTAACGCTCTTCTAAACGAATGCTTCCGTGTTGGTTAGTTACACGAACTTTTCCACTTCCACCTCCGTTTGTTTTTCCTTCTAATATTTTATCGTGTGTGTCTTCTTCATGTCTTTGAATGGTAGTATTTCGCATTGAGTTTCGGATACTTCCGTGTTCTGTTCTAGCTTCAAATTGGAATTTAGCATCCGAATCAAAACGTAATTCTATTGAACCGTGAGCATTTTCTACTTCTATTTTATCAAATCCTTTTGCTATTTGCTCTAACTCACAATTTCCATGTTTGAGTTGTAGAACAGCAGATTTCAATACTTTTCTGATTTCTATTCCTCCAAAACTATTTTCTCCTGTAATTTTTGAAACTGTTCCTATTCTCATATTTCCGTGTTTTGCCTCTATTTCCAAACTATTGGCTTCATCGATTCTGACATTGGAATGCTTACTTTCAATCTTCAAATCTGTGTTGCTTTTATCAATGTTGAGACTTCCATGAGCCACTTCTACATCTGCTGAACCTACTTCATTGATTGATAGGTTTCCAAAACTAACACTGATTGCATGACGCATTCCTGAAAGATTATGAGCATTAAAGTTTCCATGTTTTAAATCAAGATTTAATTTGCCATTCAGATCGCCAATTGTTACTGAACCAAATTTGTTTTCTACATCTATATTCAAATTTTTAGGAATTTTAACTTCATAGTTTATTTCAAAACCTTCTCTATTTGATGAACTATATCCTCCTCTTGACTCTTCAATTTGAGTTTCAAAATGAATACTCTCAGAGTCATTATCTTGCTCAATACTAATTCTATCCAAAATCTTTTGAGCTTCTTTGTCACTTCTTGCCCAAGCTAAAATGGTAACTTGAACAGAAACTTCACTTTTGTCATGATTAGTAAAGTTTATATTTCCATACTTATTAGAAATATTAAGCAAATCTTTTGGATTGACTTTAAAAGTAGCTTTTACAACCTTTTGCTTTTCTTCTTTTGGACTTTGGGTAGGAGTTTTGCCTTCTGCTTTTGCATTTGAAACAGAAATTAAAATTCCTGAAAAAATCAGTAAAATAGAAAAGACAATAGCTAAGGAATTATTATATAGATTTTTCATTTGTTTTATTATTTTTATTGGTTTCTGAATCAGATGAGTTTGAATTTTCCAAGATTTGTATGCTTTCATCTAAAATCTGCTTGCGTAGTTTTAGGTTATTAAGCATTTCATCAACAAGTTTTTTTGAATTTTGCTCTTCCAAAAGGTCACTTTTCATTACTTTATAGGCTTCATCCAATTCATCTAAAGTTTGGATAGTTTCGGGAGTTACCCAGTTTTCAGTATCTTTTTTCTTGAGTTCTTTCTTTTCCTTTGCAATAATAGAAGTATAATAATTTTCAGCTTCTAGGAGTTCAGCAGGTAAAGAAACGCTTTGAGCATAATTTTGTCCATTATTCCCCTCAAAATCTTCATCAAAGTTTTCTTCAAAACCTCTCATTCCGTTTTCTTCGTACATAGAAATCAACTGTTCATTTTCTTCTGTCAGCATACTTATAGTATCCATATTATACATAAAAGTAGTAACCAAAAGAGCTGTTAGAGAAGCTGCAACTGTCCAAAATTTTCGAAGAGAAACTGTTTTTGTTGCTGGACTATTCCCTTGATTTCTTGTTTCTAAAGCAGATGAAGCATGAGAAGAATATTGAGAAGCAACTGGCGAAGGTTTAACCCAATTATTTATGTCTCTCTTTATCTCTGTCTGCCCTATTTTGACACTTTTAGTTGTTTCAGAAGAAATAGGAGAAGGTTTGACCCAGTTTTTGGCTTTGTCTTCCTCTGATTCTTCTGTATTGATTTGCATTAATTTTTTAGCTTTCTCTTCTATGATATTTCTAGGCTCTAAACGACTTGCTTGTTCGTTTTTGAGTTTGGCTTGAATAGCTAAAAAGTTTTTTTCCATAGAGAAAGAAGCATCAAACTGTTCGTCGATTGATTTTTGTTCTTCTTTCTGAAGTTTGCTACGATGAGTAAGTAAGAATTTTTCAAGCTCATCAAGCTGTCTTTCTTCTGTATTTTTTTTATTAGTTGCCATTTTTACATGCTGTTTTAGTATTGTTTCTGTCGTTGGTGGGGACACCAAGCAACGGCAAGTATTTTTATAAAATTTTTAAGTCATTGTCAGTATTCCCACTGACAACTTTTTATAACATCGTTCTTAATCTCTTTTTTGCTCTACTATATTGTGATTTTGAAGTAGAACTAGAAATTCCTAATATTTCTCCAATTTCTTCATGGTCGTATCCTTCAAAAAGATATAAACTCAAGACGATTCTATAACCGTCGGATAGCTTATTAATAGCTTCTTTTACTCGGCTGACTTCCGAATTATGCTTGGTGATTTTTTCAGAAATTCCTGTTTGAATATTCATTTCTGCAAAGTCATTTTCAGAATTTTCATCTTCTTCAATGGCTGGTTCGACAAGCATTTCATCCAAAGAAACCAAATCAATCTTCTTTTTTTGAAGAAAATTAATTGAAGTATTTATAACAATGCGCTTGAGCCAAGCTCCAAAAGCTGCATCACCACGATATTCTTCAATACGCATAAATGCTCTCACAAAAGCATCTTGCAATACTTCTTCTGCTTCGTGTCCTTTGCCCACAATCCTGACACAGACATGATACATTGCTCGTACATATTTTTCGTAGAGTTGGTATTGCGCCTTCTGACTTCCTAATCGAACTTTCTCAATAAGTTCGGCATTAGGTTCTTCGTAATTAGTATCAACAGTTGGGTTAGACATTTAAGTAATTGCGATTATTCTAATAGTATTTTTATTCAAAAATACTATTTTTCGTTAGTTGTTGTTGTAGAGATATTCAAATCGTTTTTGTTATCTCTTATGCTATGAAAGACAAGACAAAAAAATAAAGGTTGCAATAATCTGAAAAAAAAGAGAAATAAATCAAAAAATAAATACATTGATAATAGTCAGGTAATCCTACCATTAGCAATCGTTGCTACAAAAAACTCTTATCTTTGTGAAAAATTTATTGAATTCAGTTTTCCAAAAAATAAAAGCAATAATAATAGAATCAGAAGTTAATGAAGACACTTATACTTATAAGACACGCCAAATCTTCGTGGAAAGATGAAACTTTGCCAGACAGAGAACGACCATTAAATACAAGAGGAAAAAATGATGCTCCTTTGATGGGACAAATTTTATTTGAAAAAAATATTATTCCAGATTTAGTTTTGTCTAGTTCTGCCAAACGAGCAAAGAAAACAGCCCAAAAGATTTTTTTTGATGTCTATGGATTTATGGAAAGTCAAGTTCATTTGACAGACGACCTTTATTTTACAGGCGTTCCTTTCCACATGAGAATTATAAACACACTTTTAGATACAAAAAATACAGTGGCTTTAGTAGGACATAATCCTGACTTTAGTGGTTTGGTAGATTTTTTGGCAGAAGAACCTGTACAAGAAATGCCTACAAGTGGAGTATATTGTTTGGATTTTGATGTAAATTCGTGGAGTGAAGTAACAAGACATTCTGGAAGAATTCGTTTTTTTGAATATCCTAAAAAGTATAAAGTGAGCTAGGTTTGTAGGTTGTTGGTGAGCCACCAACAACGGCATAGTTATTTGGTTTAGTATTTAAATTTGTATTCTCATTCTCCGTGTTCTCTGTGAACTCTGTGTTTAAAATTGCATTCCAAAAATCAATGAAAAAAAAGACAATCAAATTTCTTGTTCCTTATCCTTACGATATTGCCCCTGGTCAGCGATTTCGTTACGAACAGTATTTGGATATTCTTGAAGAAAATAATTTTGAGTATGAATTATTGTCTTTTTTAGATGAAGAAACAAACAAAATTCTATATAAAAAAGGACATACATTCAAGAAAATAATAGGTGTTTTGAAAGGTTTTTTACGACGCTTTATCCATGTTTGGAAGGCTAGAAATGCAGATTTTGTGTTTTTATTTCGTGAAGCTACACCGATAGGTTTTCCTATTTTTGAATGGATTTTGGTAAAAGTTTTTAATAGAAAAATTATTTATGATTTTGATGATGCAATATGGATTCATGCTACATCTTCTCAAAACAAATTAGCTGCTTTTTTCAAATCTCCTGATAAAGTAAAGACAATTTGTAAATGGGCGTATAAAATAAGTGTAGGAAATGAATATTTACAAAAGAATGCTAATGCCTTTGCAAATTCTACGACAAAAGCTATCTTAAACCCAACTACAATTGATTTAGAAAAAAAACATAATCTTTTACACCAACACAATCCAAACAAAAAACCGATTATTGGCTGGACAGGTTCGCACTCTACACTGATTTATTTAGAAATGATTATTCCTATCTTAAAGGAATTAGAACAGAAATATGATTTTGTTTTTCGTGTTATCTGCAATCAAAACCCAAATCTGGACACAGAGAATAATTTGAAAAGTTTTGAATTTGTAAAATGGAATAAAGAAACAGAAATAAAAGATTTATCAGAATTAGATATTGGAGTAATGCCACTTACAGCTGATGCGTGGGCAGAAGGGAAATGTGGTTTTAAAGCCTTGCAATATATGGCTTTGGGCGTTCCTGCTGTGATTTCTCCGATTGGTGTCAATAAAAAAATCATTAATCAAGAGGCAACTAATGAAAATGGTTTTTTAGCTGATACAGAAACTGAATGGAAAGAATATCTATCTTTTCTTTTAGAAAATCCACAAAAAAGACAAGAAATGGGAATTTTAGCACTACAAACTATCCAAAATAAATATTCTGTACAATCTAATAAAGAGAATTTTTTAGACTTATTTAGCTGATTGAAAATATTATTTTTAGTTTTAGAAAGAATTTTTGAATAAAATATCACTTTAAGTTCTATTAGCTATGACATTAGAAAGCAATAAAAAAACAATTGAGATTATTAATTATGATGATAATTTGAGTGAGTGGGTCAAAAAACTAAACTATGAATGGCTTGAAAAGTATTTCAAATTAGAAAAAGGGGATATAATTTCACTTTCAAATCCTAAAAAAGAAATTATTGACAAAGGAGGTTATATCTTTTTTGTAAAAATTAAAAATGAGAAAAGTGAAAATATTATAGCAACTGCTTCATTATTAAAAAAGACTGATACTATTTTTGAACTGGGTAAAATGGCTGTTACCAGCAAAGAACAAGGCAATGGAATAGGTAAATTATTAGTAAAACATTGTCTAGATTTTGCAAAAAACAATTCTATTTCTACAATTATTCTGTATTCCAATACTCAGCTTCAATCAGCTATTCATTTGTATAAAAAAATAGGTTTTGAAGAAATCCGATTAGAAGAAGGACTTTATCAGCGTGCAAATATAAAGATGCAATTAGACTTGAAGAATTACAGTTTATAAATTAATAATCAATAAATTTCTACAACTATTTGGAAATCAACAAGAAAACCTCTAATTTTGCAGACCTATTAAAATAGCAGTAATAAGTTTTTACGTATTCTTAATTTAAGAAAATGTATTGCCTTGATACTGAATGATTTTGACAGAAATTAGTTAAATTTTTACAGCAATTTGAATAGATATTTTTTATTGAATAAAGTATTATTGGTATTACAAATAAATTATAATCAGAATAGTTGTTTCGTAATTCATAATTCGTAATTCGTAACTTAAATTTCTTTTCAATAAATTTCCAAAAAAATGGATTCACTTAGTTACAAAACTGAGTTTGTTACAGCAGAACAAGGCAAAGAGAACCGTGAATGGCTCATTGTTGATGCTGAAGGACAAACTTTGGGTCGTATGGCAAGTGAAATAGCGAAACGTTTGCGTGGAAAACACAAGCCGTCTTACACTCCTCACAATGACTGTGGCGATAGTGTAATCGTTATTAATGCCGACAAAATCCACCTTACAGGTAAGAAGTGGAACGACAAAAAGATCATTACTCACTCTGGTTATCCAGGTGGTCAGAAAATTTATTCAGCACGCCAAATTTTACAGCGTAAGCCTACACAACTTGTAGAAGATGCAGTAAAAGGTATGTTGCCTCACAACCGTTTAGGACGTGAGTTATTCCGTAATTTGTTTGTGCATGCAGGAAGTGAGCATCCTCACGAAGCACAACAACCTAAAGAAGTAAAATTCTAAAGGTCAACCTAAACCATTTAATTTATAAATGAGTACAACTCTTCACACCCTCGGAAGACGTAAGAAGGCAGTAGCTCGTGTATATATGCAACCAGGAACAGGTAAAATTACTGTTAATGGTCGTACTATAGAAGACTACTTCCCAACAGAAATCTTACGTATTATCATCAACCAACCTTTTGTTATAGCTGACAAAGTAGGTGTTTTTGATGTAAACGTTAATGTAGCTAGTGGTGGAATTACAGGACAAGCAGGTGCTGTTCGTCTTGGTATTTCTCGTGCATTAGTAGAATATGATGCAGAGCTTCGTCCTGCACTTAAAGCTGAAGGATTCATGACACGTGACCCTCGTATGGTTGAGCGTAAAAAATACGGTCGTAGAAAAGCACGTCGTAGATTCCAATTCAGCAAGCGTTAAGAATTATCTTTTTTGGACAACTCTGTATTTACAGATTTATTCGAAAAAACTATTTTTTCAAATTTCTCAAAAGGCATTTTTGAAATAAATAGAATTCTTAACCTTCCTTTTTTTATTAAAAATAATAATCCCGAATGCGTGGTTCTCGCCTCTACAAAATATTTGTACTTGTCAGACACTTTGAAGCGTCTGATAAAAATTTACAAATTGTACAGAAAAAAGAACCAAAGTTTCGAAATTGATTTACATTCTCCTCACAGAGTAAAAAATTACTATGGACAAAATAGAATATAAAGACCTTTTGGACGCAGGCGTGCATTTCGGTCACTTGAAACGCAAGTGGAATCCAAAAATGGCTCCTTACATCTTTATGGAGCGCAATGGTATCCACATCATTGACCTTAATAAGACTCTCGCCAGTCTAGAACGTACTACCGAAGCCATCAAAGAATTGGCTCGTAAAGGACAAAAAATTATGTTTGTTGCTACTAAGAAACAAGCACAAGAAGTAGTATCACAAGAGGCACAACGCCTTAATATGCCTTATGTTACAGATCGTTGGTTGGGTGGAATGCTCACTAACTTTGCTACTGTACGTAAGTCTATCAAGAAAATGCAATCAACAGAGCGCATGATTAAGAGTGATATGTACAAAAACTTAGCAAAACGTGAAAGACTAATGATTTCACGTGAGCAAGAGAAATTGGAGCGTGTATTAGGTGGTATTGCAGACCTTAATCGTTTGCCTTCTGCTCTTTTTGTTGTTGATGTTGTTCGTGAACACATTGCTATCAAAGAAGCAAAACGCCTTAACATTCCTGTTTTTGCAATCGTAGATACGAATGCAGATCCAAACATCGTTGATTATGCAGTTCCTGCAAATGATGATGCTTACAAATCTATCTTACTTCTTACTTCTATCATTGGTAAAGCAATAGAAGAAGGTTTGGCTGAACGCAAAGAAGAGCGTGACCAAGCTAAATTACAAGAAGAAGAAAACAAAAAACGTGCAGTTGATGAAGGTAAAAAACCTGCTAAAGCTGTAGCTTCGAAAGCAAATGCTGACGAAGAAGAATAATTTTTGAATTGTGAATGGTAAATTATGAATGATGAATTAACTTCTCATTTTGTTTTCTATTCTTCATTATTATTCTACTATAAACTAGACAAAGAAAAGTAGATTAGTTAAACCTATAAGGTTTATGAAAACCTTATAGGTTTAGTTAAAATTACTTTAAAATATAAATTGATTTTATCAAAACAGATTTCAAGAAATGAAATAGTGAGTATTTTAACTTATAATTTACCACTTATCATTTATAATTGAAGTCGTTAATTCTTATATCACTATGGCTTTCGAAACAAAGACCAAACTAAAGATTGAGAAGCGTATCAGTGAGCTAAAAACTATGCAGTCAGACTTTTTCAAAACGAAAAAATCTGAACGTCCTTCTGAAGGATTAGATGCAGCTCGTGAAGAACTCAATCGCCTCAAAACTATTCTTGCTAATTCTTACCGTGGTCGTGAGAATTCACAAGAAGATACTGATTTTGTAAATTCTACATTTGCTTAATTGTATCTATTACTCATAAAGAGTGGTAATTTGATATATCAGATTACAAATTCATATAATTAGTAACTTACCTCTTTTATTTTCTTAAATTTTGGTGCTACTAATTCATAAATAAGAGAGTGATTCGTAACTTTGTAGCTACTAATCGCTCTTTTTTTATTAATTCGTTTTTAATTCCGTTCTACTAAGAACACAAAACATACAATAGTTATGGCAATTACGGCAAGTGATGTAAAAAAACTTCGTGAAATGACAGGTGCAGGAATGATGGACTGCAAAAAAGCTCTTACAGAATCTAATGGTGATTTTGATGGTGCAGTAGATATTTTACGTAAACAAGGACAAAAAGTATCTGCAAAACGTGCTGATAGAGATACTTCAGAAGGGGCAGTTTTTATCGAAATTTTTAACAATGATTCAGAAGGCGTAATCGTAGGATTAGGTTGTGAAACTGACTTTGTAGCTCGTAATGAAGAATTTGTAAAATTAGGAACTCAAATCGCTCAACTTGCAGCTAGTAAGAAACCTACTACTTCAGAAGAGCTTTTAGCTTTAGAAATAGACGGACAAAAACTTGAGTCTAAAATTACTGACTTTGTTGGTAAAATGGGCGAAAAAATTTCTATTGTAGGTTATAGTCATCTTTCGGCTGATAAATTAGCTGCTTATATTCACTCAAACGGTAAAGTTGGTGTTTTGGTAGCAATGGATAATGCAGGAAGTGCTGATTATGATGCTATCGGAAAAGATTTGGGTATGCAAATTGCAGCTATGAACCCTGTTGCTCTTAATGAAGATGGTGTTGATCCTAAAGTTACTGAACGTGAAATGGCTATTGGCGTAGAACGTGCAAGAGAAGAAGGCAAACCAGAAAATATCTTAGACAGAATCGCTCAAGGTTATGTTAAGAAATATCTTCAAGAAAATACTCTTATGAACCAAGCATTTGTAAAAGACCCTAAAGTTACAATTGCTCAGTATGTAAAAAATGAAGGAAAAGGAATGGAAATTAAAGCATTCGAACGTGTATCTGTTGGTGAATAATTTCTAAAGTCATTGGTGGAGACACCAACAACCACAAATTATCTTTTAGATACAAATTCTATATAATTAAAACACTAGACTTTTAAAGTTTAGTGTTTTTTTTGCTTTGTTTTCCAATGTTTTGAAGTCTTCTAACCAAGGTAGATTTTCTTCTTTGGTAGGTATGTCTATTTTTATTTTAGAATTACTTTCAGATTGTGCCAAAGAGAATTGAATGGATAATAGAAGGAGAAAGAAGAATAAAGTTATATTTTTCATAAGGTATATTATTGTTATTTCCATCCATACGTTAGATTATTAAACCTGATTTATATTAAGGTAGTTCAAACTTCCAGTCTGAACATCAGAAACAGTATTTTATCAAATTCAACAGTCTGGAAGACTGTTATACAAAAATAACTGTGATAACCTTTATTATTAATTGTCGCAAAAAAATTGATTAACTAAATCTTATTCGTTGTCAATGTCTACACAAATACAGATTATAACCTACCCAACAACTACCTTGTGTTGAGTATCCAACCTAGAAACTGCTTTTGCTTCTAACTCAGTATGTCCCATTAAGTGTAAATCAATCTGACGAGCAGCTTCACGCCCTTCTGAAATTGCCCAAACAACAAGCGATTGACCTCTTCTCATATCTCCTGCTGCAAATACTTTAGGGTTTTGAGTTTGGTAATTTTGTGCTTGAATATTTCCTTTTTCGTCTAATAAAACACCCAATTCTTCTAGTATTTCGGCACGTTCTGGATGTAGAAAACCCATCGCCAAAAGCACCAAATCACAAGGAACAATTCTTTCTGTTTTTGGGTCTTCTTCAAAACCCATTTTTCCATTTTCTGTTTTCCATTCTATATCCACCAGTTTTATTCCAATTAGTTCGCCTTTTTCATTACCTATAAATTCTTTAGTAAGAATAGACCAAGTACGTTCACAGCCTTCTTCATGAGAAGAAGACGTTCTGAGCATCATAGGTACATCTAACCAAGAAACATTTTTGGCTCTTTTTTGAGAAGGCATTGGCATAATTTCTATTTGAGTGATAGATTCTGCTTTTTGTCTGTTAGAAGTTCCTACACAATCCGAACCTGTATCTCCTCCACCAATGACAACGACTTTTTTATTGGTTGCTAAAATTTCGCCTTGTTCATAATTATTTCCTGCGTGGTCGTATTTGATGGTCTTTTTTGCGTTTCGTTTGTTTTGCTGACTCAAAAAATCCATTGCAAAATGTACTCCTTTTAGTTCTCGTCCCTTAATATCCAAATCTCTAGGAACAGTCGAACCACCACAAAGCAAAATAGAATCAAATTCTTCCATCAAATCTTTTACACGCACATTTACACCTACATTTGCATTTGTTTTGAAAACAATCCCTTCTTCTTTCATTGTTTTCAAGCGACGGTCTATGATATTTTTTTCTAATTTAAAATCAGGAATTCCATAGCGAAGCAATCCACCAATAGCATCGGCACGTTCGAAGACTGTTACGGTATGTCCTGCTTTGTTGAGTTGTGAAGCTGCTGCAAGTCCTGCTGGTCCTGAACCTATAATAGCAATCTTTTTTCCTGTCCTTACTTCTGGAATTCTTGGTTTTACATAACCTTTTTCAAATGCTTTTTCTATAATAAATCGCTCAATCGCCTCTATCGCTACAGCAGGTTTATTGATTGCCAAAACACAAGACGATTCACAAGGCGCAGGACAAATCCTTCCTGTAAACTCTGGAAAGTTATTGGTAGAAATAAGAATATCATACGCTAATTCCCAATTTTTTTGATAGACTGCATCATTAAAATCTGGAATAATATTTCCCAAAGGACAACCACTATGGCAAAAAGGAACGCCACAATCCATACAACGAGCTGACTGTTCTACTGCTTTTTCTTTAGAAAGTGTTTCTTCTACTTCTAAATAATCTTTTACCCTTTCATGTACATTTCTTTTGGTGGGTATATCTCTTGTAAATTCTATAAATCCTGTTGGTTTTCCCATTTTAGTCTTAATTTTTTATTGTAAAGGTCGTCGGTGGGGACACCGACAATGGCTCGTTTTTTTAGGAATGTGTGTTCGTTTTCTCAAAAACGAACTTTTACGCTTCCTCAGAAGCGTGATGCTTTTATAAATCACGCTTCTGAGGAAGCGTTTTGTTCAGTTCGGAGGAACTGAACACACAATATTTACGACAGTTGGAAACTGTCGGCTACTTTATCATCTTTATCATCAAGTTTTTGCAGTAAAGTAATATTTCTATCTAACAAAGCTCGTTTGAAATCAACTGGCATTATTTTGATAAAGTGAGCAATAGAACTTTCCCAATTATTGAGTATTTCTTTAGCAAGTAAAGATTCTGTATAACGAAGATGATTTTCTACGTACATTCTAATAATATTCTCGTCTTCGCTAGTGAGCTTTTCTATTTCTACCATTTCGGAATTGAGTTTTTCTTCAAAACTTCCTTTTTTATTCCAAATATAGGCTACTCCTCCACTCATTCCTGCTGCAAAATTTTGTCCTGTATCGCCCAAATTAATAACCAAACCACCTGTCATGTATTCGCAGCCGTGGTCGCCAATTCCTTCTACGACGGCTTTTACACCTGAGTTACGGACAGCAAAACGTTCTCCTGCCATTCCTCTAATATAGGCTTCTCCAGAAGTTGCCCCATAAAAAGCTACATTTCCGATGATGCTATTTTCGGCTGGTACAAACGTCGATTTACGGTCTGGATAAAAAATGAGTTTTGCACCTGAAAGTCCTTTTCCGACATAATCATTTGCATCTCCTTCTATTTCCATCGTAATTCCTTTTACTGCAAAAGCTGCAAAACTTTGTCCTGCTGTTCCTTTGAATTTTAGGTGCAATGTGTTTTTTGGAAGTCCTTGTAAACCGTATTTTTTGGAAATTTCGTGGGACAATAACGCACCAACGGCACGGTCTGTATTCTGAATTTTGAAATCTATTTTTATAGCTTCTAAACTCTCAATAGAAGATTTTACTTTTTTCAGCATTTTCCAATCCAATACATTGTCTATTCCGTGGTCTTGTTCTTCTTGTTTGAACAAACCTACTTCTGAATTTTGAGGTGTACGATATAAAATTTTTGATAAATCAAGATTTTGGTGTTTCCAATGTGTGATGTTATCTCGGATAGCCAAACGGTCGCTTTGTCCTATCATTTCGTCGACAGTTCTGAAACCCATTTCTGCCATAATTTCTCTAAGTTCTTCTGCCAAAAATTTAAAAAGATTGACTACATATTCTGGCTTTCCAGTAAATAAAGCTCGTAATTCTTTTCTTTGTGTAGCTACTCCAACAGGACACGTATTGAGATGGCATTTTCGCATCATAATACACCCTGTACTTACAAGTGCTGCTGTCGCTACGCCCCATTCTTCTGCACCAAGTAAGGCTGCAACAGCCAAATCTTTTCCTGTTCGGATTTGTCCGTCTGCTTGTACAGTTATTCGGCTACGCAATTTATTTTTGACTAATGTTTGATGCGTTTCGGCTACTCCTAATTCCCAAGGAAGTCCTGCATGACGAATCGAACTAAGTGGAGAAGCACCTGTTCCACCATCATGACCAGAAATAAGAACAACATCAGCATGAGCTTTTGCCACTCCTGCTGCGATAGTTCCGACACCTGCTTCTGAAACTAATTTTACATTAATTCTTGCATGACGATTTGCATTTTTTAAGTCAAAAATCAGTTGAGCCAAATCTTCAATCGAATAAATATCGTGATGAGGAGGAGGAGAAATTAACCCAACCCCCGGTGTAGAATAACGCACTTTTGCAATCCAATCATCCACTTTATGCCCTGGTAATTGTCCACCTTCTCCCGGTTTTGCGCCTTGCGCCATTTTAATTTGAATTTCGGTAGCATTACTCAAATAATAACTATTTACGCCAAAACGACCAGAAGCAACCTGTTTGATAGACGAATTCATAGAATCGCCATTTTCTAAATTTTCGTAGCGTTTTGAGTCTTCTCCACCTTCTCCACTATTACTTTTTCCTCCTATTCGGTTCATGGCAATGGCAAGTGTAGTGTGTGCTTCCCAAGAAATCGAACCAAAAGACATTGCACCTGTTGCAAATCGTTTGAAGATATTTTCAGCAGGTTCTACTTCTTCAATCGGAATTGGTGGAGACGATTTTGCTACCTTAAATTTGAGCATTCCACGCAATGTCAGTGCTTTTTCAGTTTGGTTGTCTATTAAACGAGTATATTTTTTGAATAATTGATAATCTTCTCTTTTGGTTGATTCTTGAAGTAAATGAATGGTTTGAGGATTAAAAATATGTTCTTCGCCTCGTTGTTTCCATTGATAAATTCCTCCTACTTCCAAACGCAATTTTGGTGCAGGTTGAAAAGGATAAGCCATTTGATGACGAACCAAAACTTCTCTTGCAATATCATCTAATTTTAATCCTCCAATACGTGAAACTGTTCCTGTAAAATATTTATCAATCACTTCTTTATCAATTCCTAGAGCTTCGAATATTTGCGCTCCTTGGTACGATTGCAGCGTAGAAATTCCCATTTTGGCAAAAATCTTTAGTAATTCTTTTCCTACTGCTTTGATATAATTTTTCTGTAATTCTTTTTCTGAAAGGTCTGTATCTAACATTCCTTTTCGTTTTTGATAGGAAATTGTTTCCAAAGCTAAATAAGGATTCACACCAGAAGCACCATAACCAATTAAAGTAGCAAAATGATGCGATTCCCAAGCGTCGCCTGTTTCAGTAATCAATCCAATATTATCACGAAGTCCTTTTTTGATTAAATGATGATGAACGGCTGACATGGCAAGTAAGGACGGAATTTGTGCATGACTAGAATCTGAAGTTCTGTCAGAAAGAATAATAATCGAAAAACCATCTTCTACCGCATCTCCTGCATATTTACAAATCCTGTCCAAACCTCTTTCCAACATTCCAGCTTTTGCATCTGCTTTGAAATAGGTGAAAATAGTTTTGGTCTGAAAACCTTTGTTGTCGATGTGTCTAATTTTCTCTAAATCATCATTGTTCAATATTGGTTGAGGAAGTTCTAGCGTATGACAATGTTTTGCCGTTTCGGTAAGCAAA
The DNA here is from genome assembly GCF_037126295.1 of Bernardetia sp. Wsw4-3y2. Taxonomy (NCBI): domain Bacteria; kingdom Pseudomonadati; phylum Bacteroidota; class Cytophagia; order Cytophagales; family Bernardetiaceae; genus Bernardetia; species Bernardetia sp. Wsw4-3y2. The sequence goes on from NZ_CP147017.1 coordinate 2,043,719, forward strand.
TTTTGCTTAGTTCCGACATACGAAATCAATGACATTACACTTCGCTCTCTAATAGAATCAATTGGTGGATTGGTTACTTGAGCAAATAATTGTTTGAAATAATTTGTGAGGTGCTGACTTTGTTCGGATAAAATCGCCAAAGGAGTATCCAAACCCATCGAACCCAAAGACGGTTTGGCAGAAGTTGCCATTGCTCCAATAATATATTTCAAATCTTCCGACGTATAACCTGCTTCTATCTGTCTTTTTATAAGATTTTTGTTCGTCAAAGGCACAAATCTACTGGCAGGTTTTACAATTTCCTTTATTTTAATTTTATTTTCTTTGAGCCAATCGCCATACGGTTGTTGAGAGCAAATTTTGGCTTTTACTTCTTCATCGCTCAAAGTTTTGCCTTGTTCCATATCTACAATAAACATTCTCCCAGGTTGTAACCGTCCTTTTGAGATAATGATAGATTGGTCAATATCCAAAACACCTGCTTCTGATGCCATAATTACTCTATCATCATTGGTTACCCAATATCTTGACGGACGCAAACCATTTCGGTCTAAAGTTGCACCTATAATTTTTCCATCTGTAAATGTAATAGAAGCTGGACCATCCCAAGGTGCTATTAATGAAGCGTGATATTCATAAAACTTCTTACGCATTTTTTCCATTTGTTCATTTCCGTCCCACGCTTCTGGAATAAGCATCATCATGACATGAGGAAGGGAACGACCACTCAAAACCAACATTTCGATAACATTATCTAAATTAGCAGAGTCGGATTGTGATGTTCCACAAATAGGACGAAGCATGTCTAATTCTTCTTTTGTAAAATATTCAGATTCAAACTCTGTTTCAGAGGCTTGAAACCAATTTACATTTCCTCTAACTGTATTTATTTCACCATTGTGAGCAATATATCTAAAGGGCTGCGCTAGTTTCCAAGAAGGAAAAGTATTGGTAGAAAAACGAGAATGAATGACAGCAAGGGCAGAAACGACATTTTCATTGTGCAAATCAGGAAAATAAGGACGAACTTGTCCAGTTGTGAGCTGACCTTTATAAATAATAGTTTTGTAAGAAAGGGACGCAAAATAAAAATTATTATTTACTCCCTGTACGCTCTCGTTGATAACTCTAGTGGCATAATTGCGTAAGACAAAGAGTTTTCTCTCAAAAAAAATAGCACTATTATCATCAGAAACATAAGAAGGTTCTGAAATAGTGGGAGACAGTTTTATAAAAACTTGCTCCATGACAGGCTCTTCTGCTAAGGCACTTTCTCCTATTTGTTCGTTGTTGGTGGGTACTTTTCGGTAGCCAATAAGCTCAAGACCAAGTTGTTTTATTTTTCTGTCAAGAATAGTTCGACACTCTTCTTTTAGTTCGGCATCTTGTGGGAAAAATACCATTCCTACGCCATATTCGCCATAAGGAGGCAAAGTAAAACCTAATTTTGTACATTCATCTAAAAAAAACTCGTGAGGCATTTGTATCAAAATACCTGCACCATCTCCTGTATTTTCTTCACATCCACATGCTCCTCGGTGTTCCATGCGTGTGAGCATTTTGATGGCATCTTCTATAATTTGGTGCGATTTGCGTCCTTTTATATGGGCTACAAATCCAATTCCACAAGCATCGTGTTCAAAACTAGGGTCGTATAATCCTTCAGTTTTCAATTTTGTATATTTTTAGTTCATTCTATTGTATGTTATTTTGGTGTGTGTATAATTTGTGTGTATTTGTTATTGCATTTTTAATCAAAGTCAAAATTTTCCATTGAAAATGCTTATGAAGTTAGTGAATTATTTTGGATTAATCAAGGATTTTTTTTAGTGTCTCTTGATTACTTTTTATTTTCTCTTGTGGTTTTGGTTTCTTAGATTTGTATGAAAGCTATTTTTGAAGTTGTTTTAAACTTTGTCAATAGTTTGGTTAGACAAACTACTTACAAAGATATTTATCTGAAAACCTATTTTTTGCAATGCTAATAGGAATAAAATATGAGATACAAAATTGTCTTAATCTATCTATTTCTAATACTACTATCATTGTCTTGTAGGGAAGCTAAAAAAGCTGATAAATTAGAAACAGCAAATAATCAAATCATAAAAGAATATGTATTTGGCAGGTTTTGTGGAGAATGTAGAGGCATTTGCACTCTGATGTATAAATTTACATTGTCTGAGAATGATACTTTGATGTATTCTGATTATAGCAATAGTTATTTTACAGGTAATTTAAAATTTTTAAATGAAGTAAAAAGTAAGCAAAACAAACAGAATATTTATGCTGTACTTCATTCGTTTCCATCTATTCTATATGAGAATAAAGAAAAAATGTATGGTTATCCAGATTATACTGATGGATGTGGTATTTATTTTGAATTTACCACAATAGAAAATCAGACATATAAATTCACAATGGATTTTCGTAAATCAGAAGATATTCCAAATGAAATTACTGATTATACGTATAAGATGAATAGTTTAGTAAATAAAATATTCAATACTGATTCACTTGGAAAAGAATTAATAAAAGAGAAAATGTAAATACATATATTCCTATTTCATTTAAACTACTTTATAGCCAAATTAGAATCGGATTATTAACCAAGCTCAATACTCTACAAGCATAATTTTCTTAAGAAAAAGGTAAAGTGAATGCACTAAATTTATACACAACTTGAGTTATTTAAAAATATTAGCAGCTAAAAAAACCAACAAAAGTTTATTACTTCCTCTCTATCCAAAATTTGATTTTTTCATACACTTCATCCATTGTCAAGAGCTTAAAATGATGTGTTGCTGCAAATTGAATAGAATTATCGCTTTCTGAATTTATTTCTTCTGTATCAATAAAATGAGCATTTGCACTTTTTTTGCTAACCAAAATATCTCCAAAAAAGCAGTTTACCCAATGTGTTTCTTCTTTTGTAAGTCTGCCCGAAATAATAAAATATTCTACTCCATCTAACTTTGGAACTTCATTTTTGGTATTTTCTAAAAATGAGTCTGGATTTTTGTCTTTCCAATCTTCTTCTCTCAAATAACCATAACGCAAATCTTTTATTCCTGCGCTTCTTAGATTGATTACTTTTCCTACCAAACGAGTATGCCAGTTGGGAACACGCTGTAAAATATTAGTTGTAACATTGGCAAAACGCTCAAAAAAAGAACCCAAATGAGGCGTTCCAAGCAAAAATACTTTCTTTGTTTTGGTTACCCAATCAAAACCTTCTTCTTGTGCATAATAAGCTGCACTGTGCATTAAAAGTCCTCCCATGCTGTGACAAATGAAACATATTTCTTCAATTTTTACAGGATAGTTTTGATATAGTTCTTCCAAGAGAATGGCTAATTCTTGTCCATTATCTGAAATGTGCAAACCTGTATTATAACGCAAATAGAAGGGAGTAAAGCCATAATCTTCTTCTAGTTTTTTTCCATAATCACTTCTATCCTTAAATTGCCAACATGTTTCATTAAAAACAAGTCCGTGAATAAGAATACAAATTTTGTTTGAAACTGGCTTATCATTGTATGAATAATTGGAACGTTTTCTTAGGCTTTCTTTATGTAATTTGATAGGACTTTGGCGATGATAAAAATTCATTTTTATATCCAAAGGCTTCAAAATAGAATACTCTTGAAACTTATCCCCAACAGAACCATTGATAATACTATTTGCTTGAGAAGTTACTTTTTTTGCTTTTCTAAATACTTTCCAAACTGTTTTTGTTATACTTTTGGGTGGTGTAGGTACAAAATCTGAATTAGATTTGTCTTTATTAGTTGAATTATTTGGGTCTTTGGATGGAGTTTGGTCAGACATAAAAACAGGGAATTAGAAATAGAGAATAAAGTAAAAATAGTATGCACGCATAACATATAACAGTAACGTTAGAAAGAATCAGAAAGTTTATTTGAATATAAAAAAACTGCACTTTATTTCAAAATAAAATGCAGTTAATTAAAGATATAAACTATTGATTACTAGAAAGATAGGGATTTATTTCTTATCCATTCCTAATTTGCTTTTAAGAGCATTTAGAGCATCTTTGTCAGGGTCAATTCCTAGTGCTTTGTTTACTCTATCATTTAATAAAGGGTCATTTTTAGCAGCATCTTTTCCAAAATCTTCATACAAATCTCCCAAAATTTCATCCTTCTGAATTTTAGCTTTCATTCGTTCTATCATAGAAATTGTTTCAGAAGAATCAGGCATTTTGACACGCTGTTTTTCTTTGATAGATTTTACAGTTTGAGAATGTTTTTCAATTTTGTCTTGTAACTTTCCTAATTCTGCAAGTTGATTTAAAGCACCATCAGCCATTTGTTTTGAGCGTTCTTGTTCTTTTAGAAGTTCCATAGCAAGGTTATTTGCTTCATTCCAATCCAAATTTCCTTCTTGTGCTTTTGCAATGATGCGTTTTGCTTTATTTTCAGCATCTTTCTCTTTTTCTTGATAGAATTCGAAATCTTTTCGTGTACGAATGACAGCAGCTTTTACTTCTGCAAGAGCTTCTAAAGATTCATTCAAATTAGCAGTGTCAAAAATTTTGTCATAGCTGTTTGAAGAAAAAGTAGAATTATAAATCTGCTTTTCCTCCTTTTTAGATTCTATTTTTGGTTCTGAAACAGGTCTAGTTTTTAGTTCTATGACAGGTTCTTCTTTTTGCTCTTGTTTGTTTTCTTGCTTATTTTCTGACTGTTTGTGTTTTTCTTCTGATTTAGGTTCTTGTTTTGTCTCTGTTTCTACTTTTTTTTGTTCATCCTTTTTTTTTGAATCAGTAGAATTTGCCTTAAATTTTTCAGAATTATACAAATCAATATACCAATTGATAGTTTTTGTAAGAGCCGTATCAAAATCAGTATTTGCTTTCCAGTTTAATTCATTTTCCATTTTGGAAGAATCAATGGCATAACGCAAATCATGCCCTGGACGGTCTTTTACGAAGGTCAATAAATCTTCATATTTTCCACTTTCTTTTGGCTTAATGGTATCTAAAAGTGAACAGATTTTTTTGGCTAAATCCAAATTATTCCATTCGTTGTTTGAACCAATATTATACGATTCTCCTTTTTTTCCTTTTTGGAATGCTTTATCAATTCCTTTACAGTGGTCTAAAACATAGAGCCAATCTCTAATATTTTGTCCATTTCCATAAATCGGAATAGGCTCATTTGAAAGAGCTTTTCTAATAATGGTAGGAATAAGTTTTTCGTGATGCTGTTTTTCGCCAAAATTATTAGAACAGTTTGTAATCACAACATCAAATCCATACGTATGAAAATAACTTCTGACAATCAAATCACTTCCTGCTTTTGATGCACTATATGGACTGTTTGGAGCATAAGGTGTCGTTTCTGTAAAAAAGCCTGTTTCTCCTAAAGTTCCATATACTTCATCTGTCGAAACGTGAAGAAAACGAGTATCTTCATAGCCTTCTTTGTACGAAAAAGGTGCATTCATCCAATATTTACGAGCTACATCAACGAGCGTAAAAGTTCCATGAACATTGGTTCTGACAAAAGCCTCTGGATCTGTAATAGAGTTATCGACATGAGATTCGGCAGCAAAATGAATTACTCCTTTTATATCATGTTTGTCAAAAATATGTTCTACTAATTGCCTATTGACAATATCTCCTTTTACAAACTCATAACGAGGATTGCTTTCTACCTCACTCAAATTATCCAAATTTCCTGCATAAGTCAGTAAATCCAAATTAATGACTTTACAGTCTTTGTGAGTTTCTAAAAAATAAGGAATAAAATTAGAACCAATAAAACCAGCTCCACCAGTTACCAAAATTGCTTTCATAGAATGTATATTTTGAATTTTTGATTATTTATCAAAAACGAATTTTTCAAAAATGATTTGTGAAAGCTAAGATAAGGAAGTTTTTGTAAATTATTTACAGAAAGAGTATCTAGTTTGTTCAAAGTAAAGCCAATTTATCAATTATTTCTTAGCCTTTTTTGTTGTTTTTTGAGTTGAATTTAGATTTTTTTGTTTTGTATTTACCCAAACCATTTTCAAAAGAGAAGTCAGTTTTGCTTTTAACTCTCTTCTATCAACAATGAAATCCAAAAAGCCATGTTCTTTCACAAATTCTGCTGTTTGAAAGCCTTTTGGAAGGTCTTTTCCGATAGTTTCACGAATTACTCTAGGTCCTGCAAAACCAATAAGTGCATTTGGTTCAGCAATATTAAAGTCTCCTAACATCGCAAAACTTGCCGTTACGCCTCCTGTTGTTGGGTTTGTCAAAAGGGAAATATAAGGAATTTTGGCTTCTGAAAGTAGAGCTAACTTAGCCGAAGTTTTTGCCATTTGCATAAGTGAAAAACCTGCTTCCATCATACGTGCGCCACCTGATTGCGAAATAACCATCAAAGGAATGTTATTTTCAAGACAATAATCGGCAGCACGAGAAATTTTTTCTCCCACAACTGCACCCATCGAACCACCAATGTATTTAAAATTCATGGCAGTGACCATAAAGTCTATTCCATTCATTTTTCCGTAAGCACTTTGAGCAGCTTCATTGACACCAGATTTTGCATTGGCTTCATTTATACGCTGTTCATACGTTTTTGTATCCTTAAAATTTAAAGGATTAAGAGGAGTAAGATTTGCATTTATCTCTGTGTACTTTCCTTCATCAAACAAAATCTCAAAATATTGTTGTGGTGTGATGGTAAGATGATGATTATCATCTGGACATACCCAATTATTGTCTCTCAATTCTTTTTTGAGAATAATTGTACCACTTGGAGTTTTGAACCACATATTTGGAGAATCACGCTTTTCATTTGTAGGCGTGGTAATATTTTTATCTTTTCGATGAAACCAAGACATAATAGGGAGTATTTTTTTAGTTGAAGATTACAAGGAATCGAAGGGCAAAGTTAAGCAATTCTATTTCAAAAATGAATCCTTCCAAAATATATATTAAATTTACTTTTGCTTTTGGTCTCCTTTTTACTTTTGTCCTAGTTATTGATAGGTAATTTGATAAATAATAAGAATAGTTTTAATCAAAAATTTCACTTTATAGATATGCGTTTTCAAATTTACTTTCTGTTTTTTATAGTCTTTTCTCTATTTTCTTTTTCTTGCTTAGCTCAAACCAACATTACTACCTCTCAAATCCAAACGCTAAATAGAAGTCCTTTTATAGGAGCAGAACTTGGTACACTTACCAATCCTGTTCGTGTGGCATACAAAATGAAAGCAGAAAAAGGAATTATTGTTTATAAAGTTTTTCCTAATTCGGCAGCAGATAAAGCAGGATTAATAGAAAAAGATGTAATTGTTGCTGTTGATTCTATGCACCTAAATAGCCTAAAAGAGCTTCAGGATTTTGTTAAAACCAAAAATGGAAATGACACTCTCAATCTTTTTTTTGTTAGAAATGATACCATTCGTAACACATCTTTAGTTTTGCATTTTTTGCCTAGAGAAAGTAATTTTTATTTCGAAACGATGTACGACCAACTAGAAATTAATGATTCAAGTCAAAATAATAACCAAACAAGCCTTCGAACCATTTTTACTTTTCCTAGAAGAACAGAAAGTGAATCTAATCAAGAAATTACTCAATTTCCATTAGTAATTATTTTAAATTCGGCTTCCAATGAATCAGTTGAACGAGAGTTATACACAAAAAATAAAAGCTCAAAAAGTGAATATCAATTTTATGATTGGATAGAAAATCTCACAAAAAATGGATTTGCTACCCTGAGAATAGAAAAAAAAGGAGTAGGAGATAGCAAGGGAAAGCTAAATGAATGGACTTTTGAAGACGAACAAAAGAGTATTGATGCAGCTTTTGAGAAAATAAAAAAACAGGGTTCTATTAATCAACAAAAAATTTATTTAATTGCTTTAGGTTCTTCTTCTTTTGTAGCTTTGGAAAATTTCATTCAAAATAAATCAGATTCAATAACAAATTCAAAAGCTAATTTTCAAAAGGTCTTTATAGAAAAATTACCTGCACAGTTGCAGAAAACCAAAAATCAGAATACAGATAGCTTATTGTTATACTTTCCACAACTTGCTTTTTTTGATACAACTTATCCTCAGAAAGCCATTCTGAATTTGAATGAGTATAATTTAATAATGGATAATGAAAAAATATTTTGGATAGAATCTCAAGATGATATTCTGAGAGTAATCTCAAGGCTAAAAAAAGAAATGTAATAGACACAAAAAAACTAAACTATACAACAAAACAAAAGAAAAAGATAACTTTTATTTAAGTTATTAACTTAGGTAAACAAAAAAACTATTGATTGAGAATTTACTTTTTTTCTAAACAAAAAACCGTAAAAACAGCTTAGTTAATAATGATTATTTTTTTGAATTGGTGCATATATATATGAACCTCATTGTTGATTTAATAAAAATGATTGAACAAAAATTACGTATCAATACTAATGCAGTAAAAGTTTTATATTCACTAGATAGAAAAAATAATGTTACCTCTTTTTCCTCTTAATTTAATTGTATTTCCAAACGAACCTCTTAATTTGCATGTCTTCGAACCTCGTTACAGACAGCTCGTTTTGGATTGTATAGAAAATAAACAAACCTTTGGCATTCCTCCTTTTTTAAATGAAAAACTACAAGATTATGGAGCAGAAGTCGAATTGATAGAAATTGCACGCCGACACCCAGATGGAAGAATGGACATCAAAACAAAGTGTGTAGGTGCTTTTAAAGTTGTTTCGTATTCTAATCCTGCTCCCAATAAACTCTATGCAGCAGGGGAAATTGAACGAATTGTTCATACAGACAATTCTACTTTTTTAGATAAAGAAAAAGTTATAAATCAGATTACAGAACTTTGGCAACTCGTAAAAGCAAATACAGATTTGCCAACAGAAACAGATTTTCTATCTTTCAAAATAGCTCACAAAATCGGACTTTCTTTAGAACAAGAATATGATTTGTTAGCTATGAGTGATGAAACAGAACGTTTAGAACTCATAACGGCACATTTAGACCATATCATTCCAATAATCAGAGAGGTAGAAAGGACAAAAGAAAGAATCAAAATGAATGGACACTTTAAAAACTTTGATGAACTGAATTTTTAGCTTATCTATAAAAGTTTTTGATAAAAAATGAAAGTTTCATTTTCTCAAAATCCTAAATTACATTTTTGTCATTTAGGATTTTTTTTATAAAAAATCCTAGGCTTCTATTCTAATTTCTAATCCATTTTTAGTACATTGATATAAATTGATTAACTTTCAGCCATAAAACCAAAATTGATAAATATTCACACACAAATACATTTTTTATGAGTAAAATAAGAAGAGAAGAAGCTCTGCGATACCATTCGGAAGGCAAACCTGGGAAAATAGAAGTCATCCCAACAACTGCTACCAAGACACAACGAGATTTGGCTTTAGCCTATTCTCCAGGGGTTGCAGAACCGTGTAAAGAAATTGCAGAAGATGTTGAAAATGTCTATAAATATACAGCAAAAGGAAATTTAGTAGCCGTTATTTCAGATGGAACAGCAGTTTTAGGATTGGGAAATTTAGGTCCTGAAGCTTCCAAACCTGTAATGGAAGGAAAAGGCGTTTTATTCAAAATATTTGCAGGAATAGATGTTTTTGATTTAGAATTGAATACAAAAACAGTAGAAGAATTTATCGCAGTCGTGAAAGCATTAGAGCCTACTTTTGGAGGAATAAATTTGGAAGACATAAAAGCCCCCGAATGTTTTGAAATTGAACAGCGTTTGAAGGAAGAACTTAACATTCCGATTATGCACGATGACCAACATGGAACAGCAATTATTACAGGAGCTGCCCTATTAAACTCGTTGGAACTTGTCGAAAAAGATATTGATAAAGTAAAAATTGTAGTTTCGGGGGCAGGTGCTTCGGCTACTTCGTGTATGAATATTTTTGTTGATTTGGGTGTAACTCGTGAAAATATTATTGTTTGTGATAGCAAGGGTGTTATTCGTAAAGACAGAGAAAATCTAACTAAAAGTAAAGAAATATTTGCAACAGATACTGATGCACATACATTAGAAGATGCTTTGAAAGGTGCTGATGTTTTTATGGGACTTTCGATGGCAAATGTAATGAGTCCAGAAATGCTCTTATCAATGGCTGAAAATGCCATTGTTTTTGCGCTTGCTAATCCAGACCCAGAGATTAATTACGAACTTGCTATGAAAACTCGTCAAGATATTATTATGGCGACAGGGCGTTCAGATTACAACAATCAAGTAAATAATGTACTTGGTTTTCCATTTATCTTTAGAGGTGCTTTAGATGTTCGTGCTACAGAAATCAACGAACAAATGAAACTTGCAGCCGTAAAAGCTCTTGCTCAATTAGCTAAAGAACCTGTTCCAGATATTGTAAAGATTGCTTATAATCAGCAAACTATTTCTTTTAGCAAAGACTACATCATTCCTAAACCATTAGATCCTCGTCTTCTAACAACAGTTGCGCCTGCTGTAGCTCGTGCAGCTATGGAAAGTGGAGTGGCTAAAAATCCGATTACTGATTGGGAAAGATATGAAGCCGAACTAATAGAAAGAATGGGAAGAGATCAAAGTATCATTCGTCGTTTGGTAAGCATGGCAAAACAAGACCCTCAACGTGTTGTTTTTGCAGAAGCTGATAATGCCAAAATTTTAATGGCTGCCCAGATTGTTAAAGATGATGGCATTGCAGAACCTATTCTTTTGGGTGATAAGCGAAGAATACAAAAATTGATACAAGAAAATAATTTAGAGTTAGATGATGTTACTATCATTGACCCAAGAAGTGATGAATCCAATGAGCTTATAGAAACGTATGCAAATACATTCTTTGAGAAACGTAAACGTAGAGGTTTCAATAATTATGAAGCTCAAAAAGCAATGCGTGAACGCAATTATTTTGGAGCAATGATGTTAGAAGAAGGTGATGCAGATGCACTTATTTCAGGACTTTCTAGGAAATATTCAGATACTATCCGTCCAGCTTTGGAGGTTGTAGGAACATATAAAAGTCATAGAAAAGTAGCAGGAATTTATTTGATGATTACTCGTAAAGGACCAATTTTCTTTGCTGATACAACCATGATTCCAAATCCAACAGCAGAAGATTTGGTAGGAATTGCAGCCATGACAGCCAACACGGTAAAAGAATTTGGATTAGAACCACGAGTAGCATTTTTGTCGTATTCTAACTTTGGTTCGTCTGATGATGAAGAGCCAAGAAAAGTAAGAAAGGCTGTGGATATGATGAAAGAACAATATCCTCATATTATTGCTGACGGAGAAATTCAGGCAAATATTGCTTTCAATAATGATATTTTGAAAGAAAACTATCCATTTTCTGATCTTGCTAAAGGAGAACCTAATATCTTGATTTTCCCAAATCTTGCCTCTGCAAATATTGCTTACAAACTGATTCAAGAAATTAGTGGTGCAGAAGCTATTGGACCTATTCTGACAGGAATGAAAAAATCAGTTCATATTTTACAGCTTGGAAGTTCAGTTCGTGAAATTGTAAATATGGTTACGATTGCTGTCGTAGATGCACAACTTAAACGCAAATATGCTATGCAAGATGCGAAAGAGAAGTTTATGTAACTGATTTATATTTTAGTGAAACATCAATAACAGTAATAAAAAAAGAGGCTGTCCGAAAAGTACGGATAGCCTTTTTTTTATGGTTAATTTTTTTTATTTTCGAGGTATATATACTTTTATACTAACGTTATATAGCCTATGGCAAAAGTAGTTTTCAAAAACCAAAGTGGTAAGCAGCCCGAACTTTTTCCTGTCAATATATTTGACAAAATTCCAGCTCACCATCCTGTTCGTTTAGTTGAAAAGGTGGTTGATTCATTGGATATTAGCGATTTGATTTCTCAATACAAAGGTGGAGGTTGTTCAGCTTATCATCCAAGAATGCTCGTTAAAGTGCTATTCTATTCTTATTTATCCAATATTTATTCTTGTCGTAAAATAGCTAAAGCTCTTGGGGAGAATATTCATTTTATGTATTTATCAGGCAATTCTACACCAGATTTTAGAACAATTAATGACTTTAGAGGTAAAATTTTGAAGGCACACATTCATCGTTTATTTGGAGAAGTTGTTAAAATGTTGGTTGAAATGGGTTATGTAAGTCTTGATGTTCAATATATTGATGGAACAAAAATAGAGGCTTGTTCTAATCGTTATACTTTTGTTTGGCGTGGTAGTATTGAAAAAAATAAAGAAAAGTTAGAAACTAAAGTAAATAAAATTTTATCTGATATTGAAAGTAGTATTCAATCAGATAATCAAGAAGAAAATAAAGAAGAAGTATCTACTCCATTAGATTCAGAATTATTAAAAGAAAAACTCGCTCAAATCAATAAAAAACTAAAAGAACCGAGTAAACAACAGGCAAGAGAACTAAAAAAAATGCAAGATGAATATCTTCCTAGATTAAGTAAATATGAAGAGTCTCTGAAAATTTTAGGTTGTAGAAACTCGTATAGTAAAACAGATACGGATGCTACTTTTATGCGGATGAAAGAAGATCACATGAAAAATGGACAACTCAAACCTACTTATAATGCTCAAGTGTCCACAGAAAATCAATTTATTACCCACGTTTCTATTCATCAAACGGCAGGAGATACCACCACTTTATCCTCTCATTTAGAAGGATTTGAAAATCAGTACAATAAACAAAGTAAAGAAGTAGTAGCTGATGCAGGTTATGGAAGTGAAGAAAATTATGAATTACTTGAAAAAAAAGAAATTACTGCCTACGTTAAGTACAATTATTTCCATAAAGAGCAAAAAAGGAAAATGAAAAATAATCCTTTTTTAGTTCAGAATTTATTTTACAACAAAGAATTAGATTTTTATGTCTGTCCGATGGGGCAAAGAATGAAGAAAATAAGAGATGGAAAACGTACTTCAAGTAATGGATACGAATCGCAAGTATCTTATTATCAAGCAAAAAGGTGTCAAGATTGTCCTCTTCGCAATTTATGTCATAAAGCTGAAGGCAATAGAATAATACAAGTGAATCATCGTTTAAACCAACTAAAAGAGAAAGCTAGAAATTTACTAACTAGTGAGAAAGGATTAGAGCAGCGCAGTAAACGCCCTATAGAAGTAGAAGCTGTTTTTGGGCATCTCAAATATAATAATAAGTTTAATCGATTTACTTTTAAGGGATTAGTAAAAGTAGAAATGGAGTTTCTATTGATGGCTCTTGGACATAATTTTAGAAAAATGGTGGCAAAAACTGCCGATAAGCTAAAAAATACTTTCAATTCTAAAAAATCATCTTTTTGCACCTTTTTTTATACTCAAAAAAATCACCAAAAGACAAAATTTGTTTGCATCATCAAAAAAATCAACCAAAAAGAAGAATTACAAAAAATAGCTGCATAAAAAGAGGCTGACCTTTTCGGACAGCCTCATTTTTTTGTATGTTAACTTTTGATTATGCAACCTTTTTAATTGATATGAGGCTCTTTAAATAAAAACTATTTTTTTATTTAACTCTAAATATATAAAAAGCTATGAAACTAAATTTTAAACTTCTACCTCTTATTTTTATTGTATTTTTTCTTTTTTCATCTTGCAAAAAAGAAGAATTTCCTTATGATTTGACACAAAATGATGGAATAGTAGGCAAATGGATAAATATTGGAAATTATGACCCATACGATAGTTACGATGAAAAATGGAGCGAAGTATCTTTAAAATGTACAGAAGAATTAGAGTTTTCAGACGATAATTCTTATATAAAAAGAGGTTTTGAGGATAGAAAAGTATATTGTTTTGGTAAATATTCTCAATCAAAGCCTGATACAGTTTTACTAGATGTTAATTGCCAAACAAATCCTATAGAAACTAGAATAGGAGAGCTTACAGAAACTATTTTGATTATGGAGTATCAAGGAAGACACGGTATTGTACGTAGAAAATACAGAGCGATAAAGTAAGATAAATAAAAAACGAACTATCTCTTTTTTTGAGGTAGTTCATTTTTTATTATTTACTTTATAACTGTACTGACACTTTAAAATGTTTGACAGTTTACTTTTATTTAAGCATCAGCTTTCGCTTCGTGAAATTGCTCTTCTTCTGTCGAACCTTTCAAGCCAGCCGTAGATAAACCTTCGCCCACAATAGCTTGAGCTACTTGATCAAAATAACCAGCACCTACAAAACGTTGGTGTTTAGTTTCAGTATAGCCTTTTTCTTCGTAATCAAATTCTTTCTTGTTGCTCAAGCTCTTGTGATTATGATGAGCCAACAGGCAAGAAGAAAAAGACCGTTAGAAAGCAAAACAAGATTATATGATAAATCTAAAATCAGAATTTTACACGAGAAAATAGATCATTTGATGATGCACCAACAACAAGAGCTTTTAGAAATTCAAAAGACTCAGATTGAGATGATGAATACAATTTTGAAAAATACAGAAAAGAATAAATAAATAAATAAAAACTGACAAAATTTCCGATTTTATCTATTTAGAAACTCAAAAATTCGATTGGAATAAAACTAGCTAACTTCTTAGTATATAAAATAATACTAGCGCAAGATTCTATCTTGTGCTTTCTATTTGGTAAGCATGTGCTTGCAAAACAATAAGAGAACAAACAATAAAATTTAATAGAATTATGAGCGTAGAACAAGGTAATTTATCAGTAAATACGGAAAATATTTTCCCAATCATTAAGAAGTTTCTCTATTCTGACCACGAAATTTTTTTAAGAGAACTCGTAGCCAATGCTGTAGATGCTACTCAAAAGCTAAAACACTTATCTTCTTCTGCTGATTTTGATAAAGAAGCAACAAGCCCTGTAGGAGACTTGAAAGTGAAAGTGTCTTTTGATAAAGAAGCCAAAACGATTACAGTAAGTGATAACGGTATTGGTATGACTGCCGAAGATATCAAAAAATATATCAATCAGATTGCTTTTTCAGGTGCAGCAGAGTTTGTAGAAAAATATAAAGATGCTCCAAACAATAAGCAAATAATCGGACATTTTGGCTTAGGTTTTTATTCTGCTTTTATGGTTTCTACAAAAGTAGAAATTATTTCTCGTGCTTTTTCAGCTAAAGAAGACGAAGCAGCACATTGGGAATGTGAAGGTTCGACTTCGTTTGAGTTAGAACAAACTACAAAAGCAGAACGAGGAACAGATATTATTCTTCATATTGCAGAAGATTCTGAAGAATTTTTAGATAAGTTTCGTTTGAAAGGAATTTTGGATAAATATGCTAAGTTCTTACCAATTCCAATCGAATTTGAAGGCGAGCAAATCAATGATACAAATCCACTTTGGACAAAATCTCCTTCTGAACTTAAAGATGAAGATTATTTAGCTTTCTATAAAAAATTGTATCCAATGGGTGAAGACCCACTATTTTGGATTCATTTGAATGTAGATTATCCTTTTGAGCTTACAGGAATTTTGTATTTCCCTAAAGTAAAACAAGAACTTACAGCTTCAAAAGATAAGATTCAG
This sequence comes from Bernardetia sp. Wsw4-3y2, assembly GCF_037126295.1. Taxonomy (NCBI): domain Bacteria; kingdom Pseudomonadati; phylum Bacteroidota; class Cytophagia; order Cytophagales; family Bernardetiaceae; genus Bernardetia; species Bernardetia sp. Wsw4-3y2. Next base: position 2,059,232 of record NZ_CP147017.1, read on the forward strand.
CTTTATAGCCGTCAAGTATTTATTACAGATGAAGTAAAAGAAATTGTACCTGAATTTTTGACACTTTTACATGGTGTAATTGATTCTCCAGATATTCCTTTGAACGTTTCTAGAAGCTATTTACAAGCAGATGGAAATGTAAAACGTATCAGCAGTTACATCACTAAAAAAGTAGCTGACAAACTACAAGAACTTTTCAAAAATGACCGTGAAGGCTACGCAAACAAGTGGGACGATATAGGTCTTTTCGTAAAATTTGGAATGATAACAGATGAAAAATTCTTAGAAAAAGCTGAGAAATTTGCATTAGTAAAAAATGTAGATGGAAAAACATTTACATTTGACGAATACAACGAAAAAATTGCAACCAATCAAACCGACAAAGACGGTAAAAAAGTTTGGTTATACGCTGCTGATGTAAAAAAACAACATACATTTATTTCTTCTGCTCAAAAGCGTGGTTATGATGTTTTGGTAATGGATTCGATTATCGATTCGCATTTGATTCAGCGTTTAGAAGGCAAATTAGAAAATATTTCTATTCGTAGAATTGATTCTGATACAGCAGACAAAATTATTGCAAAAGACGAAGTTTTAGAAGCTGTTTTATCAGAAGCAGACCAAACAAAAGTAAAAGAGATTTTTGAGAAAATCGTTACTGAAAATCATACTGTTCAAGTACAAGCAATGCCAACAGATGAAATGCCTGTAACACTTACACTTTCAGAATTTATGCGCCGTATGAAAGAAATGGCGATGTCTGGAGGAGGAGGAATGTATGGAATGAATCTGCCAGACCAATATAATGTTATTGTAAATGCAAATCATTCGTTAGTACAAAAAATCTTAGATACAAAAGACGAAGAAGCACAAAAACAAATAGCTCAACAAGCATATGATTTATCTCTTCTTTCTCAAAACTTGTTAGAAGGAAAAGCTCTTTCTAATTTTGTAGAACGTAGTTTGAATTTTATGAAATAAATATAGAATTACTATTTCAAATATCGACATTTGAAATAGTAATTTATCAAAAAAGCCTTTTCAATTAATTTTGAAAAGGCTTTTTCATTTTCTAAGAAAATTTACTTCTTCTTTGTGTTATTATAACGACGACGAGGATTTACATTTTTTAAATCCAAATCTATTGGAGGACGAACATTTGTACGTGGTCTTCGTCTAGAAACTTTTTCCTCTTTTGTATCATCTTTCAAACGAGCCAAACGAGAACTTTCTTTTTGTTGTTCTTTCTGCTTTTCCTCTTTTGGAACAACAGATGCTTTGCTACTCTCTTGTAGATTTTGATGTAATTTTTCGATTACATTATCTTTTTTAGGCTGCTCTTGATTCTGATTTTGCTTATTATCTTTGGTATCAGCTTTATCAGTTTCTTTACTTATAGCTTTGTTTTGAGCTTGATTTGGGCTTTGAGCTTTTTCTTGACCTTGTTGAGCTACTTCCTTTGGCTTTTGAGCATTCTGTCTTTTAGGTTGTTGTTTTTTGGTTTGCTCACCTTGTTGTTTATTCTTTTGCTCAGTTTTTTGTTGGATTTTTTGCTCAACCTTCTGTTCAGCTTTTCCATCATTTTTCACTTCATTTTGAGATGTCGTTGATTCTGCTTCTACTGTATTGCGAATAGGTCTTTTGTTGCTTCTTGTTTTTCTAGTCGACCTTCTTTGCTTATATCTACGATTTTTCTTAGCAGTATTATTCTCTTCAGTAGTTTCACTAGACTTATTTTCATTAGTCTCAACTTTCGAACTTTGCTTTGCTTCTGCTACATTCTGATTTTTATCAGTTTGCTGAGTAGCTACATTTTCTTCTTCTTTTTTATCAGAAGGCGAAGTTTGCTTTTTACGTTGAGAAGCTCTAGCAGGTGGAGCTTGCTTTTTATTGGTAGGAAAACTTTTAGTTTCCTCTTGCTTTGCGTCTTGTTGCTTATTTGTTTTTTCTAATTTTGCGTCTTGTTTTTCATTTGGATTTTCTACAACAGGTTTCTGTCTTTTCTTTGGATTAAAGCTACTTTTACGCTCTACTTTATCCTTAAAATCTTGTTTAGTTTCATTTACAGAATCTGCAAAATCCTCTTTAGCTTTATGTTTCGAACGCACTTTTTTCTTAGCATTTTCCATCGCTAACCTTGCTCTTTCAGAGCGAGCAGCTTTATTTTTCTGCTCTTGTGTCATTTCTTCAGAATTATCATTCTGATTGCTTCTATTTTTTCTATATTTAGAATCAGTAAGACTTTCTCTTTTATCTCTACGCTCTACTCTGTCCATCAAAGTAACAGGAGAAGAAGGTATTTTATGCTGACTTTTTGTTCCTTTAGAACCATGTATCTTAGGGTCATAATCAGCTATTTTTTCACCTGTAATCTTTATACCACTTGGTTTACTATTTTGGTCATAGTGGTAACGAATGATATATTCATTAAGTGATTGATAGATTTGGATATTTTCTCTGATATAAAGACCAATAATTCCACGATAGACTTTTCCTTTTTCACAGGTTTTCTGCAAAATTTTGTCATCTATAAGTACAGAACTACAGTTTGTACAGAAGTGATTTTCTGTTGAGATAATAATTTGAGGAAGCGTATTGGTAGCACATACAAAAGTAGCTGCTTTTTTCTCTGTTGCAGCTTCACATCTAGGACAAACAGATGTTTCTTTGATGCGTTGTGTACTATATAAGTTTTGAACGTGTCCTTGGAAAAGATTGAGGTTTGTTTTTTCTGCAAATAATTTTATTTCTTCTTTGCATTCCTCTTCATTTAGTGAAGTCAGATTTTTCGCTGTTCCACCCAAACCAACGAGTTTGCGTAGCCAATTCATCATAATTACGTGTTATTTTTTAATCAGAAAGTATAATTTGACTTTCCTTTGTTGTAATAGTTTTAAAAATGTACTTAGAAAATAATAGAGAAATAAGAATAGAAACATGAAAATAATTGTGGAATAGATTCTATTTACTTTTTAATGAATTCTGATATAAAATTCTTTATTACAATTCTCTTTTTAAAATTTTGTGCTTGAAGTTTTAGTATAAAAAGTTTACTTTTCAATATTCTACTTCCAAAATTTTCTACCTTAGTCTATAATTCTACTAAATATGTATTGATTTAATGTTGTCAAAACCCAGAAATAGTATTTATTTTCTTTTATTTAATTAAATATCAACTCATTACTATTTCAAAATTTTTGCAAAGTTCGTTAAAATTTCGGATTTAACATTCAATTATCATGAAGAATACGAATTTTTTATTGTATTTCAAACATTTTTTTTATAAAATAATTAACTGAGAGCTATTTAGTTTGTTTTTCTTACAAAAAATTATTTTCTAATCTCTTCTATATTTTATCTAAAAATTATGTCTCATCAAAATTCCACTCTCAAACGTATCACAAAAGATGAAATTATTGACATGGAAACTCGTTTTCGTGCCAATTTTATCAATTCTATTTCAGGTTTTAAGAGTGTCGGACTTATCGGAACAATTTCGAAAGATAATCAAACAAATTTAGCTATTTTTAGTCAGGTTTTTCATTTGGGAGCAAATCCAGTTCTTATGGGTTTTATTATTCGTCCAGATGTATCACCTCGTCATACCTTAGAAAATATTGAAGAAACAAAATACTTTACTTTCAATCATATTAGTCAAGAGTTTTACAAACAAGCACATCAAACGGCTGCACATTACCCAAAAGAAACTTCAGAGTTTGAAGCGACAGGGCTAACTCCTCATTTTGAAAGTAATTTTATTGCTCCTTATGTAAAAGAATCGCATTTCAGAATCGGACTAAAACTAGAAGAAAAGCACGATTTAATCATCAACAATACTATTTTTCTGATAGCCAGCGTACAAGAAGTCATTTTGAATGAAGAAATTATTGAAAAAGATGGTTATATTGATATTGAAAAAGCAGGAACAGTTACTTCTTCTTGTTTGGATAGCTACCATACTACAAAACGATTAGAAAGACTTCCTTATGCAAAGCCATAATGATTTACATTATTATTCTCAACTAATTTTACACAAACAAAAAACACCTTATTTATGAACACTGACACAACAACAAGCACAGAAAAACTCAAAGAACAAGACGAATATCGCTTAACATTTTCCTATTCTCAAGAGCAAGTCAATCGTTTTGCAGAAGTAACAGGCGATAACAATCCTTTACATCTTGACGAAAAATACGCAGCAACAACTATGTTTAAACGTCCGATTATGCATGGATTTTTGGGAGGAAGTGTTTTTTCTAAAATTTTTGGAACACTATTCCCAGGGGAAGGAACAATTTATATGAATCAGACTATGAATTTTATGCGCCCCATGTTTGTCGATACAGAATATGAAGCTGTCATGACAATCACAGAAATAAATAGAGAAAAAAATCGTGCAAAAGTTCAGACACAGGTTATAGACAAATCTACAGGAAAAGTTACTATTAGTGGAGAAGCAACAGTTATTAATCCGAATAGATTGTAAAATATTCACACCTATAAGGTTTTGAAAACCTTATAGGTGTAAATCTATTTCTACTTTTCTACTTTTCTACTGCTAATTTCTTTTTTAGATTGATTAGCATTTCTTTTGTTGTACTTTCCATGTCATATTCATGCTTCCAATTCCAATCTTTACGAGCAACATCATCATTTACAGAATCTGACCACGAATCTGCAATAGATTGTCTTAACTCATCTATTTTATAGCTAATCTCTAAATTTGGAGTATGTTTTTTAATTTCATCATATAGCTCTTTTGGCGTACAATCAAACGCATTTAGATTATAACCCTCATGAGTAGATAAACTTTCTTTAGGAGCATCCATAAGCTCTAATGTAGCACGAACAGCATCAGGCATATACATCATAGGAAGGCGAGTAGTTGAATCCAAGAAACAACTAAAATTATGTCCTTCTACAGCTTTATAAAAAATATCAACAGCATAATCCGTAGTTCCACCTCCTGGAGGCGTTTTGTAGCTAATCAAACCAGGATAACGCAATGAACGAACATCTACTCCATATTTATTGAAATAATATTCACACCATTGTTCTCCTGCTCGTTTACTAATTCCATAAATAGTTGAAGGATTCATGGAAGTATATTGAGGTGCTGGCGAAGGTGTAGTAGTTCCAAAAACTGCAATAGAGCTTGGATAATAGACTTTATTTAATTTCTCATGACGAGCAATTTCCAAGACATTTAGAAGCCCATTCATGTTTATATTCCACGTCTGAATCGGATTTTCTTCTCCTTTTGCTGAAAGAATAGCTGCCAAATGATAAATCTGTGTAATCTTATATTTTTTCACAATCGAAGAAAGTGCATCTATATCCAAAACATTTAGCATTTCAAAAATACCATTTTCTTCTTGTGGACTTCTTATATCTGAATTAATAACCGCATCTTGTCCGTATTTCTCTTGTAGAGCAGCCGAAAGTTCTGTTCCTAGTTGTCCATTTGCACCTATAATAAGTATTTTTTCCATTGTGTATTCGTTTATTTTTATTGGTTAAAGAATAAAAATTATAAAAATAAAAACTTTAAATTATCAATAGATTATTCGTAATTTTTAATTCGTAATTTTTAATTGCTATTCAATTATGTTGTATGGTTTATTTTGATACAAATTAGGGTAAAAAAAGTGAATCACAAAACAAAAAGGCTTTCACAATAAATATGAAAGCCTTTTTAAGTTTTTTTGAAAGAAGTATTATTGAATTTCTTTAAGAGTAACAAAACCATTCTCATAATTTTGAGAAAGTAAAGCTGATTTTCCACCTCCCATTATGTTATTGATTTCATTAAAATCAATTTGATTAGGAGAAGAGAAAAAATCATTCAAATCTACTCTCAAAACAATTTTTTTATTTTCTGTACTGAAAATTCCTTTGTCATTGACAGAATCAAAACTCAAACTAACTTTTTTATAGTTTGAATTAAGTCCAATATGAAAAACCAACGGAATAGAAGCATTTGGATTAGAAACATCATTAAAATATTTTCCTTCCATAACAACAAACTTATAGCCTGTATTCCAGTCCCATGCCATACTATTGCTAATATCCAAATCACCAGTATTATCCAAAGAAGTATTTTTGATAGAATCTACACCAATAGAAAAATTCATTTTACTAAAGTCTCCTTTCTTCACCAAAATTTCTCTTTCAAAAGTAGTTGCTTCTCTATCTGCTGAAAACAACAAATAAGAGTCTTCTACTTTGAAAGTCTCATTTGTAGAAGCTGATTCAAATTCAAAATTACTTAAATAGAATTTAAAATTTTCTAATAAATATTTTTGATGTAAGTCATTTTGATATTCTTGTAATAACTTCAAAGGTTTATCTTTTACAAAAAACTCTAATTCTAAAGTTATTTTTTCTGTTTCATCATCTTTTTTAGATTCATTTTCAGAACAAGCAGAAAATAAAACTAAGAATAAAAAGAATATTGGATAATAATTTAGTTTTTTCATAGTAGTTTAGACTTTAAGGGAATAAATTATTTTTTACTTGCTCTATATTTATCTAATGCTTTTTGAGCTGTATCTTTAATTTTGCCTTGCATAAAAGAACTCCACCCCAACAGCTTTCCAGATACTCCCAAAGCCATTCCAGACCATTTCCATAAATCAAAATCGTCTGTATGACGGATAATTTTGCCATTTTCAAACTCAAAAACAGCTTTTATTTTATTATGAACTGTATTTCCAGTTTTACTAAACAGATAAATTGCTTCCCAATTAGCAGAACCTTTAATTCCATTCGCTTCAACATTTGAAAAGGAAACCTTTAAATCGGTTGCACTTCCCAGTAACATGCGCCACATATCTTTAGCTTCTTCTCCTTTCAGATTCTTAAAAACAGGGTCATTAAAAACTATATCATCATCATAATAACTTACCATTTTTTCTGCATCTTTGTTCATAAAAGCAGTATAAAAATCAGTAATAATTTGTTCTTTTTCTTCTCTAGAATTCATAGGTGGTGATAATATTTACGATACAAATTCGGTTAATTCGAATGTATATTTGTTTAATTGTATTAAAATGCAAATAAAGTAATACCAATAGTTATTGGGCTTCCTCCATTACAGTCGCAATCTAACTTATTTTCTTGGAATAATGAATTAAGTCCATAATAACCAAATAAATAAAAACTGCCATAACCTATACGAGCCAAAGCACCATAACGTACCTTAGAAACCAGAAAATTATTTTTAGTTTTATCTATAAAATTAGACCCATCATCTTTATATCTCACTTTTGTAGCTGCCGAAACAGGAATTCCAAATTTTCCTCCCAAAGCAAAACGCACTCCTTTTTTGGTAGGATTTGGAATATAATGAAACTCCAAAGGAATATCTATATAAGTCACTGAAAATTTACTCTTTTTGATTTCATCTTGCTTAAGCTCATAAAATTGTATCTTTTCTTCTCCCAATACATTATTTCCTCTAAAAAGGCTTACATCATCTTTAAACATATAATTATCTACAGCCAAAGAAACTCCAGGTAAAAACTTTACATTCGTACCTAAGTTTATATTTTCCATATAAGATAAATTGACAGACCATGAACCCCAAATTTTCAAATCCATAGGGTCAGGTGCATTAAGTAAAGAACTCACGCCAAAATCAAGAATAAAATATCCAGGAATAATTTCATCACGAGTATTAATAATATTTTTGTCCTTATCAATACGCATATTTTGTGCAAAAGTAGCAGAACTACAAAATGTAAAAACTACTAGAAAAACAAAAAAAATAGAGTGAGCAAAAAATTTGTTCATTTTAGAAAAATTGAAGAAATAAAATAAATTGTAAATAGAATACAAGGTAAAAAATAATCATTACTTAATCCAATAACTCAAAGTAAGAAGGATAGTTTTGAGTTGTTTTTATTCTTTGTTTGTATTGCATCAGTTTTTTCACTAGGATGATATAAACACTATTTTCCACAAAAAAAGCCTTTCTAATCAATTATGATTAAAAAGGCTTAATTCTTTGTCCGTTCACAAATACATTCCTGTATCTGTCCTTATAAAGACGGGCGATGACCTACTCTCCCACGAATAGCGCAGTACCATCGGCGCAATAGGGCTTAACGGCTCTGTTCGGAATGGAAAGACGTGTACCCCTATGCTATGATCACCCTTTTTCTTTAGGTAAATTGTCTGGCTAGTACCAATGCAACTTACACAAGTTCTTAAAAAGTTCTTTAACAAGTGTTACTTTAACAAAGTAAGGTGTATAGTATATTTAAAAATTATGATCTTCCGTTTGCATATCGGAAAACCTACACTAACAAAAGACTACTGAGAAATTAGTACAGCTCAGCTCCATTTATTTCTAAACTTCCACCTGCTGCCTATCTACGTCATCATCTCTAACGTCTCTTAAGGGAAATCTCATCTTGAAGTCAGTTTCGCACTTAGATGCTTTCAGTGCTTATCTGTTCCAAACGTGGCTACTCAGCAATGCAGTTAGCACCACAACTGATACACCAGAGGTTTGTCCAACTCGGTCCTCTCGTACTAAAGTCAGATCTTCGCAAATTTCCTACGCCCACAACAGATAGAGACCGAACTGTCTCACGACGTTCTGAACCCAGCTCGCGTGCCACTTTAATGGGCGAACAGCCCAACCCTTGGGACCTTCTCCAGCCCCAGGATGTGACGAGCCGACATCGAGGTGCCAAACCTCCCCGTCGATATGAGCTCTTGGGGGAGATCAGCCTGTTATCCCCGGAGTACCTTTTATCCTTTGAGCGACGGCCTTTCCACACAGAACCGCCGGATCACTATGCCCTACTTTCGTACCTGCTCGACCTGTTTGTCTTGCAGTCAAGCTTCCTTATGCCATTACACGCTACATACGATTACCAACCGTATTGAGGAAACCTTGGGAAGCCTCCGTTACACTTTCGGAGGCGACCACCCCAGTCAAACTACCCACCACGCACCGTCCCTCTCACGAGGTTAGATGACAAATACAGAAAGGGTGGTATTTCAACAATGACTCCACGATGCCTAGCGACACCGCTTCAAAGTCTCCCACCTATCCTACACATTCTGTATTCAACAACTATGCGAAGCTATAGTAAAGGTTCACGGGGTCTTTTCGTCCCGTTGCGGGTAATCGGCATCTTCACCGATACTTCAATTTCACCGGAATCATGGTTGAGACAGTGTCCAAGTCGTTACACCATTCGTGCAGGTCGGAACTTACCCGACAAGGAATTTCGCTACCTTAGGACCGTTATAGTTACGGCCGCCGTTTACTTGGGCTTCGATTCAAACCTTCGGATTACTCCTAAGCTCCCCTCTTAACCTTCAAGCACCGGGCAGGTGTCAGGCATTATACTTCATCTTACGATTTCGCAATGCCCTGTGTTTTTGTTAAACAGTCGCTTGGACCTTTTTATTGCAGCCGCTTATATCGCTATAAGACGGCACCCCTTCTCCCGAAGTTACAGGGTAAATTTGCCTAGTTCCTTAACCATGAATCTTCCGAGCGCCTCAGGATTCTCTCCTTGACTACCTGTGTCGGTTTGCGGTACGGGCTATTTAAATTAACGTTAACGAGGATTTTCTTGGAAGCTATTATGTAGATTATCAACGCCCCCGAAGGTTTGTCGTACTATTGCCTAATCCAATCTCTAGCGGATTTACCTACTAAAAACCTTTGCGTTTCGGCTTTAACGTCCATTTCTGTCAGAACGCACTACACTATTTACTCCGTCTCCCCTAACAATTTAAACGAGGTACAGAAATATTAATCTGTTTCCCATCGGAATCGCTCTTCAGCTTATCCTTAGGTCCCGACTAAACCTGAAACGATTAGCGTTGTTCAGGAAACCTTAGTCTATCGGCGAGGGGGTTTCTCACCCCCTTTATCGTTACTCATTCCTACATTTGCTTTTCTAAACGCTCCACTTTCATTCACAATCCAGCTTCTACGCATTTAGAATGCTCTTCTACCACTATGACTTCAAAAAATCATAGTCCATAGCTTCGGTAATAGATTTATGCCCGTGTATTATCGACGCCCAATCACTCGACCAGTGAGCTGTTACGCACTCTTTAAATGAATGGCTGCTTCCAAGCCAACATCCTGGCTGTCTCCGTAATCGGACCACCTTAGGTCAACTTAATCTATATTTGGGGACCTTAGCTGATGGTCTGGGTTCTTTCCCTCTCGGACTGCGACCTTAGCACCACAGCCCTCACTCCTGAGAAACATTTGTATGCATTCGGAGTTCGTCAAGATTTGGTAGGATGTGACTCCCCCTAGTCTTATCGGTAGCTCTACCTCACACAAACTATACTCAAGGCTGTTCCTAAAAACATTTCGAAGAGTACGAGCTATTTCCTAGTTTGATTAGCCTTTCACCCCTACCCACAGTTCATCCCAAGACTTTTCAACGTCAACGGGTTCGGTCCTTCACTTTGTGTTACCAAAGCTTCAACCTGACCATGGGTAGATCACTAGGTTTCGCGTCTACCCCAACTAACTACACGCATTATTCATACTCGCTTTCGCTTCGGCTGCAGCACTGAATGCCTTAACCTTGCTAGTTAGGTGTAACTCGTAGGATCATTATGCAAAAGGCACGATGTCAGGACATTAACGTCCCTCCAACCGCTTGTAAGCGCACGGTTTCAGGTCTTTTCACCCTCCTATTCGGAGTACTTTTCACCTTTCCCTCACGGTACTGGTTCACTATCGGTTTCTGAGGAGTATTTAGCCTTAGCAGATGGTG